>CAWCTJ010000005.1:0-271321 GCA_963798585.1 uncultured Acidobacteriota bacterium | reverse complement strand
TTTTTCTGGGCATCTTGAGCGGCGCGGCCGCGTTTGCCGATAGTGCAAGAAATCGCCGGTGGCGGGCGTGATTGTAGGCATTTTCCCGGCGCTGTTTCCCATCGCGCTGATCGCGTTGCACATTTTCGTTTCCGTGGTGCAGGCGTACGTGTTCACGGTGTTGCCGGCGGTGTATATCGGAATGGCCACGGCGGACGAGCACTGAGCGCCCGAAGCAAGCTGGCAATCCAGGTTTAAGACTCGCGAAACTTTGCGTTGAAAAGTTTGCCGGATGCGGTTGGCCCGGCAATGTGCTGCTTCAGTGTGAGCCCGGCTGCACGGTGTCCGGGAACCACCTCCTGGCGGCAATTTATAAGGAGGCAGTGATGAAGAAGTTGCTGGTAGTACTGACGTCCCTCGTGGGCGTGCTGATGGTGGCGCCTGCGGCGTTTGCGCAGGGCGGAGATGCGGCGGCTAGCGGCGGCGGCAAAGGCCTGACGGCGCTGGCAGTGGCGATCGGCATGGGCGCAGCGTTCGGCTGCGGTCTCGGACAGGGCCGTATCGCCTCGGCGGCTTGCGAAGGGATGGCACGCAATCCTGGAGCGGCAGGACCGATTCGCGCAGCAATGATTCTGGGCCTGGTGTTCGTCGAGACGCTGGTGCTGTTCACGCTGGCGATGATGTATCTGAAGTCGTAGAGTTTTTTGCAGGATGGAATTATAAAGGCCCGGAAGCTCTGCTTCCGGGCCTTTTCTTTGGCAGAGACTCCAAAGTGGCGTCGAAACAAAGGGCGCCGCCTCAGAAGGCGGCCGCTAGAATGCGGACTAGCGAAGGCCGCCGATTAGGGTTGGTTGCAGGATGAAGTTTAAGATTTGATTGGGGAACAGGCCGAGATAGACGGTGCTGATGGCGGTGAACAACAAAACCAGGACTACCGCTGCAGGGAAGTTAACCAGCGGAGCGGCGGCAATTTCTGCGCTGGGTTCGCGCATGTACATGATGACGATCACGCGGAAGTAGTAGTACGAGGCGATTACGCTGTTGACGGCCATGATTACCGCGAGCCAGATCAGGTGAGAGGACAGGGCGGCGTTGAAGATGTATAGCTTGCCGAAGAATCCCGCAGTGATGGGCAAGCCCAGCAACGAAAGCATAACAAACTGAGCGTGGCAGCCACGACGGTTGGCGTTGGCCTAGGCCGGCATGTCGTCGATCGCGAGATGTTTCTCGCCTGCGCCGCCGATCTGCGACACGATCGTGAATGCGCCGAGCTTTACCAGGGCGTAGCCGACGAGATAGAAAGCACTGCGGCGTAGGCAGGACCGGCGCTCCCGTTGAGGTCCGAGGCCATGTACGTTACTGCGGCGAAGGCCACGAGGATGTATCCGGCATGGGCGACGGAGCTATAGGCCAGCATGCGCTTGACGTTGGTTTGCGCCAGCGCGCCGAGGTTTCCGACGAACATGGTGAGCACCGCGAGAATCCAGAACGCCCAGAACCACAATTCGTGGCCGGCCGGCACGGTGGCCAGGATCCGCAGCAGCAACGCGAAGGCGCCGGCTTTGGCCCGGAGGACATGAGCGCGGTCACGGGGGTGGGCGCGCCCTCGTAAACGTCCGGCGTCCAGAGCTGGAAGGGCGCGGCCGCGACCTTAAAGCCTAGGCCCACCAGAATCATCGCGAGCCCCAGTTTCAGCAGGCGCTTTGCGGTCGCGCTCGGTCATGTGGGCCAGCAGCGTGGTTCCGGTGGCGCCGTAGACCATGGCGATGCCGTACAAGAAGAAAGCCGTGGCGAAAGAGCCCAGCAGAAAATATTTCATTGCCGATTCGTCGGACTTCAGCGAGTCGCGGCGGTAGCCGGCCAGAATGTAGGTGGAGATGGAGCTGACTTCCAGGCCGACGAACGCCGTCACCAGTTCCTGCGCGCCGGCCATCACGCCCATGCCAGCGGTGGCGAAGAGCAGCAGCGCGTAATATTCCCCGGGCTGTAAATTTTCGCGGTCAAGATACGGCGCCGCAGCCAAAGCTACCAGCGCTGCGACCGTGCCAACGACTAAATGGAAGAATACGCTGAAGCCATCGATTCGATTAGTCCGTTAAAAGCTGGGCCGGGAAGCTCCGGCAACAACCGCCAAACCAGTGCCGACGATCGCGCCAGTGAACGCCAGAAACGCGAACAAGTTGCGGCTCTTGACGAAGGGCTCGAGAGCATGATCAGCGTGCCGAATCCGCACCAGACCACTTCTGGCAGCACGCGATAAAAGTCTTCTGGACTGGGAAACATCTAGCGGATTGCGCGCCTTTCCATGGAGATTTTTTAACCAGTCCTGGTGCAAGAATGCTGGCATGATCGCCGTTGCGAGAGGTGTCGCGGGCGTTGCGCCTTCGTAAAGGCGCTGCGGGTTCACCTGATCGATTACGGTCTGCGAGGCTCTCGGTGCGATGAGTGAAGTATGACGAGCCGATGCCCATCCACAGGATTACGATGGCCATGGTGATCAAAATGCAGCGTTCTCGCCCGGAAATGTCTGGCAGAGTTTTGTTTTTCTCGTGGGTTATCTCGCCAAAAAACACGCGCTGGTAAGACCACAGCAGGTAACACGCGGAGAAAATCACGCCCAGCGCCGCCCAAGAAGCCCATTGCCAGTGGGTCTGGTAGGTTCCGAGCAAGATTAAATATTCACCAACGAAGCCATTGAACATTGGCAAGCCCGGGAAGACAGTGCTGCGAACAAAAAGAACGCGGCGAGCTTGGGCATGGGAGTGGCCAGGCCGCCGTACTCGCTGATCTCAAAGGTGTGCTGGCGATCGTAGAGCATGCCGACCAGCAGGAACAGCGCGCCGGTGGAAATGCCGTGTGCCAGCATCTGGTACATCGCGCCCTGCATGGAAATATTATGGAAGGCGAAAATGCCCAGCACGACAAAGCCCAAGTGGCTTACGGAAGAATAGGCCACCAGCTTTTTCAGGTTGGGCTGCACCATCGCCACCAGCGCGCCGTAGATGATGCCGATGATCGCCAGCACCGCGATTAGGGGCAGCGCGGTGCGCGGCGCCGGGAACAGCGGCAGGCAGAAGCGCATCATGCCGTAAGTCCCCATCTTCAGCAGAACGCCGGCGAGCATCACCGAACCGGCGGTGGGCGCTTCTACGTGCGCATCGGGCAGCCAGGTGTGCAGAGGGAAGAGCGGCACCTTGATGGCGAAGGCTACGAAAAACGCCAGGAACAGCAGCATTTCTCGCGCGCAGATCGACGAGTTGCAGATCGCCGTTGGCGAGAACTTCCTGAATCCGTGGCAAATCGAATGTGCCCGTCGCGTGTATAGCCAGATGATGCCGACCAGCATCAGGATCGAGCCGGCCATGGTGTAAATCACGAATTTCACGGCGGCGTAGATGCGGCGGTCGTGGCCCCAGATGCCGATCAGGAAGTACATGGGAATGAGCATCACTTCCCAGAACAAGAAGAAGAGGAAGAGATCCAGCGAAAGAAATACGCCGACCACGCCGACTTCGAGCAGCAACAGCATAACGAAGAATTCCTTCACGCGATGACTTATGCTCGACCATGAAGCCAGCATGGAAATGGGCGTGAGGAACGTGGTCAGGATCACCAGGAACATACTCAGGCCGTCGACGCCAACGTGATAGGTGATCGGCGGCACGCGAATCCAGGCGTGAGATTCCGAGAGGGAATATCCTGGCGTACTGACGGGAACCTTTACCAGCAGCAACAAGGAAAAAATAAATTCAATCACCGAGATCAGCATTGCGAAGCGACGAATCCAGAGATGATCGTCGGCACGCAGCAACAGCAATGCCAGCGCACCCAGGGCGGGGAAGAAAATCAGGACGGTAAGGAGGCCGAAAGGCATCAGCGCACCATCCCTACGACAGGGGGTTGCAGGCGTACCCAGAACACGACGGCGATCACCAAAATCGCGCCGATTACCACCCACACGGCGTAGCTGCGCGTGTTACCCGATTGCGTGTGACGAGTGGCGTCGCCAATTTCGCTGGCGCCGTGCGCGATGCCGTTAACCGCGCCGTCGACGATTTCCACATCCACGACTTTCCAGAGGACGTTGCGCGAAATCCACATGAGCGGCGCGACGATCACGGCGGCGTAGAGTTCGTCCACATAGTATTTGTGCAGCAACGTGGTGTAGACCCCGCCCATGGATTTGGCAAGGCTCGCGGGCTTGCTGGGCTGTTTCAGATACATCCAGTACGCTACAACCAACCCGAGCAGCGCAGAGAACACCGCTACACCTATGAGGAGCCATTCCATCGAATGCTCGGCCACGCCATCAATCATTTCCGGAATCTCTAGTTGTCCGATCGCCGGGTTGAGGAAGGCGCGAAAGTAATCCACGCCGCCAAAAAGTTGTGGGGCCGCGAGCCATCCCCCGACGATTGACAGCAGCGCGAGAATCACCAGCGGGCCGAGCATACTCCAGGGAGATTCGTGCACGTGTACGTGATGCTCGTCGTAGCGTTCCTTGCCAAAAAACGTCAGAAACACCAGCCGGAACATGTAAAAGGAGGTCATCATCGCGGTGAAGAGTCCCAAGCCGTACAAAACGTGGCCGCCAGTTCGGATGGATGTACGCGCCGAGCAAGATAGCATCCTTACTGAAAAAGCCCGCGAGAGGCGGAATGCCGGCAATCGCAAGCGTGGCCGTCAGCATGCAGGCGAACGTCCACTTAATTTTCTTGCGCAGGCCGCCCATCTTCAGCATGTCTTGCTCGCCGCCCATTGCGTGAATCACGCTGCCGGCGGAAAGAAAGAGCAGGGCTTTGAAGAACGCGTGGGTCATTAAATGGAAGATGCCCGCGGAAAAGGCGCCGACGCCGCAGCCCAAGAACATGTAGCCGAGCTGGCTGACGGTGGAATACGCCAGAACTTTCTTGATGTCCGTTTGCACCAGACCGATGGTCGCCGCGAAAAATGCCGTGGCGCAGCCCACGATGGCCACGACCACCATGGCGGTCGGCGCATGCAGAAATAAAATGTTCGAGCGCGCTACCACGTAAACGCCCGCTGTGACCATGGTGGCCGCGTGAATCAACGCGCTGACCGGCGTAGGCCCTTCCATGGCGTCGGGCAGCCATACGTACAAAGGAAGCTGCGCGGACTTGCCGCACGCACCCATGAATAGCAGCAAACACGCGATCGTAAGTGTTCCAAGCTGGCCCATGGCTTCGGGCGGCCAGCCGGCAGCATGTTGTGCGTTGAAAAGGGTTGCGAAATCCAGAGTGTGAAAAGTGCGGAAAAGCAAAAACATGCCCAGCATGAAACCGAAGTCGCCGATGCGGTTGACGATGAACGCTTTCTTGCCGGCGTCCGCGGCCGACTTACGCAGGAAATAAAAACCGATCAGCAGGTAGCTGGCCAGGCCCACGCCTTCCCAGCCCACGAACAGCAACACATAATTTGCGGCCAGAATCAGCATCAGCATGAAAAACATGAACAGATTCAAATAGGAGAAAAAGCGGTAGTAGCCGCTCTCGTGCGCCATGTACCCGGTGGAGTAAATGTGGATCAGGAAGCCCACGCCGGTGACAACCATCAGCATAACCACCGTCAGCTGATCCATCTGCAGATCGAAGCCCGCGCGGAACAGAGAACCGCCATGCACGAGATCCGGCACCATAATCCAATCGAAATACTCCTGATGCACGAAGGCCTGGCCGGAAGCGACGAATTCGCGAACCGCTTCTAGCGCGCAGGCAAAGGAAAGTCCCGTTGCGCCGAGCGCGACGCTGATTTACAAATTTATTCGGCCACTTTGCGCCAAGAAAACCGTTGATTGCCGAACCGAGCAGCGGCAGCAGTGGAATAATCCACAAATATTCGAGCATGGGATAAGTGGGCATTAGAGTTTGAGCAGGTCCACGCGTTCCACGTTGAGTGATTGCCGATTGCGCGCAATCAAAATGATGATGCCGAGACCCACGGCCGCTTCCGCTGCGGCCACGATGATCACAAACAGAACAAAAATCTGTCCGTCGAGCTTTCCGTTGGCTTGGCTGAAAGCCACAAATGCCAGATTCACGGCGTTGAGCATCAGTTCGATGGACATAAAAATCGAAATAATGTTGCGCTTGAAAACAAACGCCAGCACGCCCAACCCAAACAGCACCGCGCTCAGTGCTACGTAATAAGTCGTGGGAACCATTTTTAGCGCTCCCTATACGCGAGAACAATCGCGCCCAGAATGGCGATCAGGATCAGGAACGATGTCAGCTCAAAGGGATAAACAAAATTCTTGAAAATCATCGTAGAGAGTTCGCGCGTGGAAGACAGCGTGCCCGCAATCTTGCCGTTGTCGCCAGCGATCTGCGCAAACGAGCCTGCCGAGCGCGCCACCGTCGCGGCAATGAATCCCGTCAGCGCCAGCGCCAGTAGAATTCCTGGAAAGCCCGCCAGTTTGGAGACGCTGGTGTGCTCTTCGAGCCCGGCGTTCAGCAGCATGATCACGAAAACAAACAACACCATGATCGCGCCGCCATAAACAATGATCTGCACTGCGGCCACAAATTCCGCGCCCATCAAGAGGTACAGCCCCGCCAGGGCCACCATCACCACAATCAAGGAAAGAGCGCTGTGGATCGGATGTTTCTGAAAAATCAAGCTCAGCGCACCGATTACCGACAGCGCCGCCAGGATAAAAAATACCAGCAGTTGCGCGCTCACGGCTTACTCCGCAGCAAAACAAAAAACGCCGTCAGGACCACGTTGACGATGGAGACCGGCAGCAGCAGCTTCCAGCCGAAGGACATTAGCTGATCATAGCGAAAACGCGGCAGCGTCCCGCGCATCCACACGTACACAAAGAGGAACACGACAATTTTGCCAAGCAGCCAGAACGGCCCCTGAATAAAGACGTTGACGAATTGCAGTTGCGGCAGCGCCAGGGCTATGCCGATCAGCGCGACTACCGTGCCAATGCCGGGAAGAATCATCTTGCCCCAGATCGTTTCGTAACGAATGCCATCCCAAATCACCCATAATCCGGCGGGAATCAGCAGCAGCGACGGCAGGTAGTACGTAAACGTCCAGGACTGCGGAAAGGGAGACAGCCAACCGCCAAAAAACAGAATCGAGCACAGACACGAAACGGTGATCATGCTGGTGTATTCCGCGATAAAAAACATGGCGAACTTGAAGCTCGAGTATTCAGTATGAAAACCAGCGACAAGTTCCGATTCCGCCTCCGCCAAATCGAAGGGCACGCGATTGGTTTCAGCAATGGCGGCCACAAAAAAACAGAAGAATCCTAGAATCTGCGGAAATGGTCCGGAAAAAATATTCCAGCCCAAAAGTCCCACGCCCCAGACGGGATGCGATTGCGCGTTGATAATCTCGGTGAGATTAAAACTATTGGCCATGAGGAGCACGCCGACGACGGACAGTGTCAGCGCCAGCTCGTAACTGATCATCTGCGCCGAACTGCGCAAACTTCCAAGTAACGGATACTTGCTGTTCGACGACCACCCCGCCAGCGCCACGCCGTAAACGCCCAGCGCGGTAATCGCGAAAAGCACCAGCAAGCCGATGCTAGGATTCGCGATGTACAGCCACACGTTGTGCCCCAGCACGCGAATCGGATCCGGGCCAAAGGGAATCACCGCAATCGACGTCAGCGCCAGTCCCAGCGCCAGCAGTGGCGCCAGGAAATAAACGAATTTATCCACGCCCGCCGGCGTGGGATCTTCTTTTAGTAAAAATTTCGCGCCGTCCGCCAGCGGCTGCAGCAACCCGTGCGGACCCACGCGATGCGGCCCCCAACGCGATTGCATGTGGGCCACAACTTTGCGCTCAAACCACGTCAAATAAGCGTTGACGGTCAGCACAATAAACAGCAGCAACGCGATTTTAATCAGCGTGATGATGATTTCGGCGTGCGCTGAGAGAAAGTCGATCACGGCTGGGCTTCCGCCTCCGGCAAAGATTCCATCATGGTGCAGAACCGCCCGAGCGTTCCGCTGGTAAACAAAGTGTCTTGCGCGGAGCGAATCAATCCGGCAGGCACGTCGTAAGCGCCATGTCCGTTGCGCGAAAATTGCACGCGGGAAGGCTCGGCACCGCCGGTGAGTAGCGTGGCGGCTTGTACGTTATAGCTCGGAACCGCCTTGCGAATCTCTTCAAATACCGCCGCCGGCGTCTTGTAATGAAAGGCTTTCCCAAGTCCCAGCCTCTCGAGCTGGTGCGACAAGATACGCAGCAAATCAAAATCCGTGCGCGGTCCCATAACTTCCGCCGCCTTGTGCAGCAGCTGAATTTCGCCGGAGGTGTTCGTTACCGTACCGTCTTTCTCGTACGCTGAAGCTGCCGGGAAAACAATGTCCGCCTGATTCGCCGTTTCCGTCAAAAACATTTCGTGCACGATCAGCAAATCCAGTTTGCCGCGCCCAAATCCCAGCGTGCCAAAATGCGCCAGCGGGTTCGCGCCCATCACATAGAGCGCTTTCAGTTTCCCGGACTGTGCGGCTTCCACCATTTGTGGCGCGGTCAATCCTGCAGCGGAGGGAATCACACCGCCCCACAACTTCTCAAATGCTTCGCGAGCGCCGGCGTTGTCTACGTACGCGTAGCCCGGCAGGCGGTCCGGCAGCACGCCCATATCTGCCGCGCCGCGCGAATTGGCGTAATCGGCCAGCGCCATGTAGCGCACCCGCCCAGGCAACTTCGAGCCGAACGCCGTGAGCAGCGCAATCGCCGCGCCGGAAATTTCCGCGCCAAAAACGATGGCGACTTCGGACTCCTGCTCGAGCGCAGCCTTTAGCGCCACGAGTTGCTCGACTAGTTCGTGGCCCAGCTGACCTTCTTCACGGGCCATCCAACGCAGCGCCGCGGCTTCCTGCCCTGGCGCAACCTTTATATATTGTGTGGCTTTACGTTCCAGTTTGATTTCGGCGGCGTTGATAATGAAAAGTTTGGTGGAAAAATGCCGGATGCCCGAGCGAATCTGCCAAGCCACCAGCGGATTCTGGTTGCTGGGGTCGTTGCCCACCAGTAGCACGGCTTTCGATTCGTACAGTTGTTCCATCGTCAGCATGGCGTCGCCGGCGCGGTCGCCCAACTGCGTGCCGAGTTCCGTCACCAGTCCGGTGAAATCCGCGGTGCGATGATGGTCGATGTTGTTGGTGCCAAACGTCGCGCGCGCCATGCGTTGGAACAAATAGTTCTCTTCGTTCGAGGTGCGGTTCGATCCGATAAAGCCGAAAGCGTCTTTCCCACCCGCATCGACAACCGCTTTAAGCTTCGCCGCGGCGGTCTGCGCCGCTTCTTCCCACGAAACGGGATACAGTTTGTCGCCCTTGCGCACCAGCGGCTGTCGCACGCGCTCGGGATGCTGCGTGAAATCGAAGCCGAAGCGCCCTTTAACGCACAGAAATTCCTTGTTGATCCCGGACATGTCGCGATTATTCGCGCGCATGATTTCGTGATTGCGCACGCTAAGGGTGGTCTTGCAGCCGTTCGAGCAGTGGGTGCAAATGGTGGAATGGTATTGCATTTCCCATGGCCGCGTCTTGTAGCGATACGTGCCGCTGGTCAGCGCGCCGACCGGGCAAATATCGATGCACATGCCGCATTCTTCGCATTCCAGGTGATCCTGGCGGTTGGGAATAATGATGCTGTTCGCGCCGCGCATCCCCACACCCAGCGCCTTGACGTCCATGCCTTCATCGCATACGCGGACGCAGCGGAAACACAAAATGCAGCGTGGCGCGTCGTAATACACCAGTTCCGACCATTTTTCTTCCGGCCTGTGGATTTTTTCTTCGACGAAACGGCTGGTATCCGCGCCGTAACGGAAAACCATATCCTGTAATTCGCACTCGCCGCCTTTGTCGCACACCGGGCAATCCAGCGGGTGATTGGTCAGCAAAAATTCCAGCATGTACTTGCGGGCATTGCGCACCTGCTCGGAGTCCGTCTTAACCACCATGCCTTCGGTCGCCACCAGCGTGCATGCGGTTTGCAGCTTGGGCATTTTTTCCACTTCGATCAGACACATGCGGCACGCCGCCTGCAACGAAAGCCCAGGGTAGTAGCAGAACGACGGGACCTCGGTCCCAATCCGCCGCGTCGCCTCAATCACGAGCGTTCCGGCGGGCACCTGCGTGTCCGCGCCATTAATCTTCAGCGTTACCAGTTTCTGTTCCGTCGTTTCGGCCATAGGGTCTTTACCGCAAAACTGTCACTGCAACCAAAACTACTTCGCCGTATCTAGCCCCGGTAGGGGCGCAACATGCTGCTTCCCAGCTTGGCAACCAATCAAATCGTTATCTTGCACCGAGCAGCGCTTCCGAATTCTTATAAGCGCAACGCCCTTGCAAGTGGTCCTCAAACTCGTTCCGCCACTTTTGCACGATACTAATCGTTGGCATCGCCGCCGCATCGCCCAGCGCACAAAAAGTCCGGCCCAGCATATTCTGTGCCAGCTCCAGCACATTAGTAATGTCCGCCGGAGTCCCGTATCCCGCATGAAAACGATCCAGCATCTTCGTCAGCCATGACGTCCCCTCGCGGCACGGGATGCACCATCCGCACGATTCATGCGAGTAAAAATGCATCACCCGCCGCGCCATATCCACCATGCAGGTGTCTTCGTCCATCACCACCATGCCGCCGGACCCAAGCATCGACCCAGCCTTGGCCAGAGCGTCGAAGTCCATCGGAATATCAATTTCATCCGCTGAAAGGAACGGGCAGGAGCTGCCCCCGGGAATCACCGCCTTCAATTTCTTCCCGTTGGGGATGCCGCCCACCACCTCATAAATAAACTTCTTCATGTTCATGCCCAGCGGCACTTCATAAATCCCCGGCTTAACGACGTGCCCGGAAATGCACAGCATGCGCGTGCCGCCATTTTTTGGCGTACCCAATCCTGCGTACGCTTCGCCGCCGATGCGAATAATGGCCGGCACGGAGCTCAGCGTTTCCGCGTTATTAATGACCGTCGGGCAGCCGTACAAGCCCACAACGGCAGGGAAGGGCGGCTTAATCCGCGGATACCCGCGTTTGCCTTCGAGCGATTCCATCAGCGCCGATTCTTCTCCGCATTCGTATGCGCCGGCGCCCGTGTGGGTAATCAAATCAAAATCGAATCCCGTGCCGAGAATATTCTTGCCGAGATATCCGCGCTGATATGCCTCCGCCAGCGCGATATCCATAATGTCCAGCACGTAACGATATTCCCCGCGAATATAAATAAAGCCCTTATGCGCGCCAAACGCGCGACCCGCGATCACCATGCCTTCGATCAGCTGGTGTGGATCCAGTTCCATCAACGGCCGATCCTTGCAGCTTCCCGGCTCCGACTCATCGGCATTACAGATCAAATATTTCGGCTTCGTCGAGTCCTTGGGCACAAACGACCATTTCATCCCGGTAGGAAAGCCCGCGCCGCCGCGTCCGCGCAACCCCGACTTCTTCACGTCGTCGATGATCTGCTCGGGCGTCATCTCTTTGAGCGCTTTTTCCAGCGCCTGATAACCTTCGTTCTGCAGGTAGGTATCGATCTTGCGCGAGTTCGGAACACCCCAGCGCTTGCTGATGACCACCACTTCAAGCGGGCTGCGCGGATGCAACGCGCCGGATGTAACCGGCTCGGGATCCGGCTTTCGCCCGGCATCCAATGTTTCGATAATGCGGTCAAATTTCAGCGGCGTGAGGTTCTCGTAAAAATCGTAGTTCACCTGCATCGCGGGAGCGCCCGTGCAAGCTCCGATGCATTCCACTTCTTCCAGCGAAAACACGCCGTCCGAAGTGGTTTCCTTATTGCCGATGTTTAGTCGCTTCTTCGCGCGATCCAGGAGCTCATTTCCGCCGCGCAGCATGCACGCTACGTTGGTGCATACCTGCACGTGATTTTTGCCCCACGGCTTACGGTGCAGCATCGAGTAATACGCCAGCGTCTCTTCCACCTGCACTTCGTTCAAGCCCAGACGCCCGGCAATCTCCTTCACCATCTCGTCGCTGATCACGCCAAACTCATCTTGCGCGTACATCAGCATCGGAATCAGCGCGCTGCGCTTTACCGGATAGCTGGTCTGCAACGTCTCAAACTTCGCCGCAAGCTGTTTTGAAAGTTCCATGGCGTTTGTCGAATTTCCCGCAATTCTCCAAACAGATCCGTACCGAAAAAACAAGAACTTGTCATTCCGAGCGCAGCGAGGAATCTGTTTTCTTTAACCTCGACTCACCCGATCCGTTCGAGACCCTTTTCCTTACTTCCTTGCCCCATTACTTCCGTACTTCGCCTTCACCGATCCACATCGCCCAAAACAATGTCAATCGTCCCGATGCACGCCACCACGTCGGAAATCAACTGCCCCTCTATCAGCTTGGGCAATGCCTGCAAATTAATAAACGATGGCGACCGAAAATGCACCCGCAAAGGCTTCGCTGAGCCATCGCTGGCCACGAAACATCCCAGCTCCCCGCGCGGCGATTCCACCGCCGCAAACGCCTCTCCCGGCGGCGGCGCAAAACCCTCCGTAAAAATCTTGAAGTGATAAATCAGCGCTTCCATCTCCGTCTTCATCTTCTCGCGCGCCGGCGGCACAATGCCGGGCGCATCCGTACGCACCGGCCCATCATTCGCAATCTTGTCCATCGCTTGCCGCACGATCTTCAAGCTCTCGCGCATTTCCGCCACGCGAACCATGTATCGCGCAAAGCAGTCCGACTCCGTGCGCGTGGGAACTGCAAAATCAAATTCCTCATAGCTCGAATACGGAAACATCCGGCGATTGTCATACTCCAGGCCGGACGCGCGAATCGTCGGCCCGGTCATGCTCAAGGCCACCGCATCTTCCGTGGAAATGTATCCGATGCCCTGCGTGCGCCCCATCCAGATGCGGTTTTTTGTCAGCAGCGTTTCGTAGTCATCCACGCGGCTCGGCATCATCTTCAGAAATTTCTCCAGCACCCCACGCCAGCCAGCCGGCGGATCCAGCGCCAGTCCGCCGATGCGGATATAACTGGTCATCATGCGCTGCCCGGCAAACAACTCAAAAATCTTCAGAATCTCTTCGCGCTCGCGGAAACAATACAGAAAAACCGACATCGCGCCCAGATCGATGGCGTGCGTTCCCAGCCACACCAAGTGCGAAGAGATGCGCTGCAGCTCCACCAGCATCACGCGCACATATTGCGCCCGCTTCGGAACTTCCAGCCCCAGCAATTTTTCCACCGCCAGGCAATACGCCAGATTATTTCCCAGTGGATTTAGGTAATCCATCCGGTCTGTGAGCGTAATGGCCTGCGAATAGGTTTTGTCTTCGCAGGATTTTTCGATACCCGTGTGCAAATACCCCAGGTCCGGCACGGCCTTGAGCACCGTTTCGCCGTCCAGCTCCAGCGCGATGCGCAGCACCCCGTGCGTCGATGGATGCTGCGGCCCCATATTCAAAACCATGGTCCGCGTGCTGCCGATGGCTGTTTCGACGGTGGTCATAATCCTTGCTTCCTGAATCCTGGGATATATGTCGAGGGCACGTCGCGGAAACCCTGCACCGGGAAGTCCCGCCGCAGCGGATGGCCTTCCCAATCGTCGGGCAGCAAAATGCGCCGCAAATCTGGGTGTCCAGTAAATTGAATACCCATCAGATCGAAAATTTCGCGTTCCAGCCAATTCGCTCCCTGCCACACGGGCACCAGCGAATCCATTACCGGGTCACTTCCATAAAGTTTTACTTTCAAGCGCAGTCTGTCGCGGCGAGACATGGAAACCAGCTGGTAATTTACTTCGAAGCGCGGTTCCATCGGAAAACGGTCTACGCAGGTCGCGTCCGTCAAAAAATTAAACGACAACTCCGAATCTTGCCGGCAGTGTTCCGCGGTCTCACGTAGCAATTCGCGCGGCACGACCAGCGTCGTCTCGCCGCGAAATTCGACTACCTCCGCGATCGCTTTGGCGTTCCACGCACGCAGATGCGCAACCACAAAATTAGCGTTTTGGCTGGTATTCTCGCTCACGTCTTGAGTGCTTTTCCGAAACAGAATCGGCGCTTACGTATGCCAGTCCAGCGCGCCTTTTTTCCAGAGATACACGTAGCCAACCATCAGGATCGCGATGTAGAGCATCATTTCCCCGAAACCGTACCAGCGCAAATCCCGAAACACAAAGGCCCAGGGATATAGAAAAATGGCCTCCACGTCGAACAAGATAAAAACCATGGCCACCAGGTAAAATCGTACGGAAAAGGGTTGTCGCGCGTCGCCCGTGGGCACCATGCCGCATTCGTAGGCTTGTTGTTTGGCTTTATTCGGCCGCCGCCAGCCCACCACCACGGACAACGTGCTTATCGCGCTCGCGAGAAATACCGCGATGAGCAGGTGTAAAAGAAGCGGAGTGTAGACTTGTATGCCGGAATCGCTCATAACGAAGCGCTATAATAGCCATTCGGGTGCATCCGGTCAAATGCCTCGAAAAGAAAACGCGCCCCGTGTCTGGACGATGACTGTCTTGGGGCGAAAGCGAAAAATTACATGCTGTTCGGCCACAATTCAAATGTAAGAGTCGGCGAAGCGACGTTCCATGTGCAGACCGAAGACCGCGGCGTAACCACCGCGCTCATCGATACCACCGTTTATTACATGGGCCGCGTCATGCACCGCCGCACGAACAATTATCACGATCTCGTTCCTCTCGACCCCGATCGCGAGGAAGCCCTCCGTTTGCGCCTCAACGAGCAGCACCGCTCCACGCTGGAAGATATTCGTTCCGGCACGCTCTATCTGGCCGCGCCACCTTCGCCGGCCAAAGAATCGGCGCCCGAAAAAGTTCTGTTGGCACCAAACGCCATCAGCACAAACGGCGCCGGTGCCAATACGCCCGGCGGTCACGACATCGCTGGAAGTGCCCCTGGTGGAAGCCTAGCAGCCGCAAGCGCCCCGGCCGATCTGGTGCCGTCTGCGTTAAAACTGGAATTGCGCAACGCGCAGGCATGGCTCTCCGGCAAACAGGCTAGACTGGAAATTAACGTTGCTACGCAAGCAGGAGACCCGCTGCCCGGTGCGAAAGTAACGGCCTACGTGGAAGGCGCTGCCACACCAGAACAGTATTCCGGTGAAACCGATTCCGTCGGATACACGCTAATCAGTTTTGCCATGCCCCGTCTGTCCGGTGGCCCAGCCGCGCTGGTGATTGAAGCTGAGCGCGATCACGGCGAACCGTTGTCGCGCGCACGAGCGCAAGGAAAATTGCGTTTCGCGTTGCGCACTAAGCCGCGCCCAGCCTAGCGCGGGCCGCCATTCAGCCGCGGTTGCATGCGCTCCCAGCGCTTTGAACCTTAACCGCCGCCCACGAATTGCACGATCTCGTAGCGATCGCCAGCCTCAACCTTAGTGTCACGCCAGTGCGGGCGCGGCAAAATATATAAATTCCGCTCAACCGCCACGCGCCCGCCGTCGAGCCCCAATTCACGCAACAAATCGATAACCGTCGCGCCATCCTGCGTCGCGCGCGGCTCCCCATTTACGATAATCTGCATCGTCTCGCCCATCTAACCTGTCTCCCGCGCAATCCACGCTATGACGACAACTTGTCATTCCGAGCGAAGCGAGGAATCTGTTTTTTCACCGGCATGGCAAGACTCCCAACTCAATTGGCTTCCGCCTCTAATCTACAACCCGTTCAGAATATGTCCCATCTTCGCTTTTTTCGTTTGCATGTAGCCACGCGAAATCTTCGAAATTCTCGGCTGACACGGCACTCGCTCCACCACACGAATCCCGGCCGCCTCCAGCTGCCGCACCTTTTCCGGATTATTAGAAAGCAGCCGAATTTTCTTCGCGCCCAGCTGTTTCAGAATCTGTGCGGAAAAATCATAATCCCGCGCATCCGCCGCAAATCCAAGTTTTTCGTTGGCCTCCACGGTATCCATTCCGCCATCCTGTAGCTCATAGGCACGCAACTTATTCATCAAGCCAATCCCGCGGCCTTCCTGCGGCAAATACAAAAGTATCCCGTTGGGCGCGCGCGAAATCTTCTTCAACGAGAGCTCCAGCTGTGCCCGGCAATCGCAGCGCAGCGAAGCCAACACATCCCCCGTCAAACATTGCGAGTGAATGCGCACCAGCGGCGCACTTCTGCCTTCGATATTTCCCCGTACCAGCGCCACCGCCTCCTCAAGGGGTCCGTTTCCGGCGAATCCATGAATCGTAAATTTCCCAAAGCGCGACGGCAAGGCCGCGTGCGCCACTTCCTTCAACTTCGCACTTTTGCTGCGGCTTTTCCGTTTGTCTGGTTTGCGTGTCATAAGAAACAAGAAGTATAGCAGGTGCCCCGCAACTCAAATTCTTGCCGGGCCTCCCTGAGAATCTCACTTTTTGGCGAGCTAAAGGTGTACTTGGGTCAAGCGTCGGCTTTTAGTGTTGCGGGAATTTGCATCGGGACAAGAAAGTTGCTGGCGAGAAGATAGGCAAACAAGTGTCCAAGAGGCGGCGCATGCCGCAGCTGCGTGGCAGAAACCATTCCATTCGTCTCACTCCATTCCCAACCGCTAGCCGAAAAACCCTTCAGTCTTTCCCGCAGCTCCGCAGAGGGCATCGGATAAGCGTAGATGCGCACGTTCTGCGCGAAAAGACGTGCAAGTGCCTCCAGAAGTCTCCCTTCGAGATTGCCGTAAATGTCCTCAAACGCTCGAATGATCAGGGAAAGACCTGCGACGAAGCGCACAGGCGCCTGGGTATAGCGGTTTACGAGAGTCTCCATATTGTAGAGCTCGCCTTGGCGAAAAAGCAGCACATCGCCGCCCGCAGCGAGAAGAGCATCGATACGACGAAGCAAATCGGGGACCTCCGGCACCGGTTCGTTCGGCGTGAGCGGAGCGATCGTCAGGCAAAAAAAGCCAGCGGGCGCGCGCTTGGTTTCGCCCAGCTCCTTCTGAAGCTCCTGAATGGCCGAGGCCAACAATCGCATGTGAACTTGCGAGTGAGCCGGATCCTCGTGGCCAAAGTATCCCGGCGCAAGCACTACGGCTTTCTTGTAGAGAGCCTCGGTAGGAGGAACTGTGGGGCCCTTGGAGGGGAAAAATACCGCCTCTGCGAATCCACCACTCACCAAACGGGCTAACAGAGTACGGCGATCCCAACCCTCGAATGCCGGCCCGCGAAGATCGATGTAGTCGATCTCGATTCGCTCCTTGACGACGTCTTGTGCCAAGCCTGCCAGAAATGATTCCTCGGTCTGCAATTCATAGAACGCAGCGTAAATGAGATTGACGCCCAGAATGCCGATGGCTTCCTGCTGGAGGACATTCGAAGGATCGCGCATATTGATGTGCAGCAGGACGTCGTTTGGAGGGCCGCCGGGCTGCAATTGAAAGCGGAGACCGATCCAGCCGTGCGGGTCGTTCGTCCCGGCGAAGTTACGCGCGGAGACGGTATCAACAAAGGAGAAGAAGCGCGTATGTGCGCCACGGGTATCGCTTAACTGCGCGAGAAGCTGGGCCCATTCCTTGTCCAGCATTGCCTCAAGTCGCTGCCTGGATACGTAGCGCGATCCGGAGCCATAAAGATCGTCGCTGACTTCCTTGTCGTAGGCGGAAATAGTTTTGGCGACCGTAGCGGAGGCGCCTCCAACTACAAAGAACCAGTGCGAGACTTCCTGTCCGGCGCCGATTTCGGCGAAAGAGCCGAAGGCGGATGCATCGAGATTCAGTGTGAGCGCTTTATGGTGAGTGTCGAGTTTTTCAGTGGAAGGCATAGTCAGGCTCCGCTCGCGCGCGACCTTCTAACAGGTGCGTAGCATCCGTGACGAGCCTAGCGAAACTCGGCGCGCGTGCACGATTTTACCCGAGATTTTAACGCCGAAACCGGACAAGTGAAAACAGCTGACTCTTCTACCGACCAGTCACGATCAAGTAGCCCATTCGCTGCGGTTCGCTCGCGTCTCATTTACCTCCTCTAGCCGCCCAACTTCGATATACGCTAAGCTGAAGTGCCAAGGCCGATTCGGCGACCCAACACGATTAATGGACGCCACTACCTCCGTTCGCGATTTGCTCTTCACCTTGCTGCTCAAGGTCGGCGTAGCGGCGTCCATCGCGGCGCTACTGGCCCGCTGGCAAACTTTCCGCCGCGTCCTCTTCACCGAAGAACGCGACCCCGACCAAAAACTAAAACTAATGCTCTTCATGACCCCGCCGTTAATCGTCGGCGTCACCCTCCGCCTGGTCGGTTACCAATACCGCTTCGCCGACTTATCTCTCGAAGGCGCTTTCCTGATGGGACTCCTCGGCGGACGCGTGGTCGGCCCCATCGGCGGCGCGATCATCACCATCCCGGCACTGATTTTCCACGAATGGCTGGCCATGCCGGCGGCCGGTTTCGCCGGATTGCTCGGCGGTTTGATCCGCCAAGCTATCCCCAACAAAGAAGATTTGTGGAATTTCGGTCCGTTCACGTTTTTGAATATTCCCAAAGCCGTAGTTCGTTTGATGACCAGGGCGGAGCTATTCTGGGAAATGGCTCCCTTGATGGCCTGCGTGGGCCTGGAACTCGGCCGCGTCGCGCTAGTGTCCGCCACCAATCCGAAATGGCTTTTCGCCATCGACCCGCACTGGGATTGGTGGCTGGGGCTTACGGTGATTGCCACCCTCATGTCCGTTGCCGGCCCGCTCAAAATCTGGAACAACACACGCATCGAGATGAACCTCGAGCGTCACCAGCAGTTGCTTTTAAAGGCTCGCATGGACGCGCTGGCCAGCCAGATCAATCCGCATTTTTTGTTTAACACCCTCAACACCGTCTCGGCGCTCATTCGTTTTGATCCCGATGCCGCGCGCGGCGTGGTGTTGAAGTTGAGCAACATTCTGCGCCGTCTGCTGCGCAAGCATGAAACCTTCGTACCGCTGCGCGAAGAGCTCGAGTTTATTGACAATTATTTGGACATCGAAGTCGCTCGCTTCGGCCGCGACAATCTGGACATCATCAAGCAGCTCGACGACGACACCCTGGAAACCTTCGTCCCCAGCATGCTCCTGCAGCCCATTGTGGAAAATTGCCTCAAGCACGGCCTCGCGCCAAAGCTCGAAGGCGGCAAAATCCAACTCCGCACCACCCATCGCGACGGCCGCCTGCACGTCGAAATCGAAGACAATGGCGTCGGCATCTCCGAAGAAAAAATGCCCCACGTCTACGTCGAAGGTATCGGCCTAAGCAACGTCCGCGAACGCCTGCGCGTGCTCTACGGCGCCGATTTCAATTTGGATATCGAGAGCCGCCCCGGCGAAGGCACCATCATCCGCATCGACATCCCCGAAGTAGTAGCCACCATGCAGTCCGTCCGCTAGCTCAATCCGTAGGGGTACGGCATGCCGTGCCCGCGCCAGATCTGCCCGCCATGTAAAATGAAGTGCAACACCAAAAAGAAAGGTGATCCGAAACAAATTGGACCACCTCTCGTGCCAATCTTATTACGCGTTGGCAAATCGATTCGACTACGGATTACCCACGTTTGAGATCGTTGCCGTCGTCCCGTCGAATTTCGTTAGAGTGACGCTAAACGGCTCGTTGCACGTTCTCGCTTTGTCCCGCAGATACGCCAGCGCGAAGGCTTCTCCCAACAGTAACGAGGTGTCACGTATCGCTGCGCCAGTGAATACCCGCATGGATGCCGTGACCAAACGAAACATTATGGCCCAGCTTGTTGAGTTCTCCGTTGATCGTCAGCTCTCCCGCGTCCGCTCCGGTGTACGGCAACAGCGAGACTCCGTCTTCGCTGGAAACCACGACGTTCGTTCCTGCGTTCTCCAGCAACGGTTGGAGCAGTTGGCTGCCATCGTAGAAGAATTTGATGACCGTAATACACGCCCCGCCCACCGTACCATGCCCCGTGGGATACGACTGGTGTGTCGGCGACCCTTCCGGAAACGCCAAGCGGCAGCAGCCACGACCCGTACGTATTGAAACTCGTCTGCAGCCCCACGGAATTCAGAATCGTAGCGTTGGGAATCACGTCCGTAAACGCGTTTTGCCCGGTCTTTACCAGCTGCACTTGTCCCCCCGTCGCTTCCGGCCGCGGACGCAGGTGCACCAGCCACTTCTGGTACCACACCGCATTGAGCGCCCTCGAGGCGACATCCCCGATCGACGACGCAAAATCCGGTCCGCCGAACGTGCCGAAACCATTTTCCGTCGTCGAGCCAACATACGGATTGCCCGGGATTCAACGGTGCGCCGATTCCTGCTAGCACCAAATACGCCGTCAAATACGCTTGGTACAAAACGTCCACGTGCGTGTAGGCCGCAAAATCCCGGCCATTTCGCCGGTAACGCGGCGTCGGATCGAACGCCAGAGTCCTCCCCGTAGGCTGCCCGTTCTGGATCTGCAGCCATTCTGTGAAGTTCGTTCCGTACTCCACGCCCGGCACGAAGGTCTTCTGCAGTTGGCTGATCTGCTGCGCACCAAAATACGTCGGTTGAATGAAAAATTGCGAGGTATACGGCCCTTGCGTCTCACCCGGGAAATTCCCGCGGAACAGCAGGTCCGGCGTCACCTGACCGCTGCTCGTTCGCGGCCCCAAGTAAGATGGCTGCGAGCCCAGTTCCGCCGCCGCCGCTTGTGCTAGCGGATTGCTATCGTAATCGGTGAAATTCACATCATTCAGCAATGCCGCCCAATAGTGTTCCAGCAACTCCGTGCCAGACACCGCTCCTGCGATCGGCGGCGCTGGGGGCACTTGCGGCTGCCCGAACTGCGCACCGTCCGGTCCCGCCAGATTGAAGGCATACGCGGCTTGTGGACAGTTCAGTGTCTTCGTTCCGCCGACAATAATCTCTTGAAACGCCGAAAACTTCCCGGTATTCAGGGCCGTTTCGAAGCTGGCAAACGAAGCCGCGGTTACGCGCCCGTAGGCATCGTGCGCCAGCGCCTTGGTGTAGGTCCCGCCGTGATCGGCATACAGCGCCTGATCCCCGTTATTTACGTTCTTCGCTGCTCCGAGTGCCGCGTCTCTGGTCGCTTCCGCGACGCGCAATTCGAACGCTTCGAGTACCCGTCCGTTTGCGCTTGTCGGTGGCGTTGACCCACCGGAGCTGTTACTGGTATTGCCTTGCGACGCAGCCGTCACCGCTGGGGCAGCTAACGTCCCTGCCGCAAGTCCTGCCGCTACACCTACCTGACTTAGGAATTGTCTTCGGCTGGAACCCTTCGTCTTTTCCTTCTGCGATGTGGTGCTTTCGCACTCCGTCGGGACACTCTTCTTCTCTTCGCTCATGTCTTCTCTCCTTTTTGCGTGGCTGCCCTTGCGGACAATCCGTTGCGAGCAAATCGATACCTTGTGACTGGGAGCGATTCGGGGAGATAACTCTCTCGGAAGCCAAAGTCGCAAGCGGGGTGGGGCGACTCTGGGTAGCGCTGGAACGCCAACCTGTTCCCGAGAGTGCGAGTCTTCTCCAGTTGGCGCGCAGCCTACTCCGAGGACCGCACATTGTCTACTGTTTATAAGGGCGATTTTAGTTCAGGTATGTGGCCCGCGCCTCGCACGCGTAACCTACGAATAATCAATGAGATTGCTCTGCGTGCTGGTACAGGTATCGGCCGTAACTCTCGGGAGGTTATAACAATTGTGCTAGCGCCACGAAGCCGAATTGGGCCACTGACCGCACCTTTCCGCAGAGTCTTCGGTTTTCATTCTCCAGGAACGCCAGAATTTTCTGTATTTACAGAATCTACCGAATATGCTAACGTGGGCAAAGTTAAACGTCTTCCCTTGGAGCCTTAATGAGCGATCAACATTCTCAAGTCGGCCAGCTAAGCTCCGGTCGCGCAAAAATTCGTCCTGCACTGGGGCGAAATGGGCACCCGCTGGGGACTCAACCGCACCGTCGCGCAGCTCCACGCGCTGCTGTTCATTTCCCCGCGCCCGCTGCCCGCCGACGAAATCTCCACCACCCTGGCCGTCGCCCGCTCCAACGTCAGCACCAGCCTCCGCGAACTGCAAGGCTGGCGCATCGTCCGCGTCGTCCACGTCCTCGGCGATCGCCGCGACCATTTTGAAGCCATCAAAGACGTAGTCGAAATTTTCCGCATCGTCTCCGAAGAGCGCAAACGCCGCGAAATCGACCCCACCCTCCGCGTGCTCGCCGAATGCGTCGAAGAATCGAAAGGCGCGGGCGAAGCCTACACGCCACGAACGATTGGTCAGCATGCTCGAATTCCTGACCGCCATGACCGGCATGTTCGAAGAAATCATGCGCATGCCCAGCCCAGCCCTGAAAGGCATGGTCAAGCTCCGCGGCAAAGTCATCACGCTCTTAGGAACCGAGAAAAAGAAAACGGGCTGACAAGAAGTAGCGAACAGGGCAAAGAATTAATGACGGAAGGAACAAAATCGCAAGGCGACGAAGCACCGCAACGTGAAACACAAATGATCTCTAAGAAACAACTCAACTGTCATTCCGAGGGCCGTGTTCGCCCGAGGAATCTGCTTTTTCTTTGCTTGTTTGCTTACCTCGCTACCTCATTGCTTCTTTGCTTCGCCGTTATTTCGAGGCCCCGATGCTCTCTCTCTCCAACGAATACACCGACACCAAATCCCGCCACGCCAAAGGCTGGCTCTTCTTTGACGCCGACTGCGTCTTCTGCACCAAAATCGCGCGCGGCTTAGCCCATCCTGCAACGCCGCGGCCTAGCGTTAGCGCCGCTTCAAGACCCGCGCGTCGCCACACTACTTGGTCTAACGCACGACAATCTGATGCGCGAAATCCATCTGCTAATGTCCGACGGCACCCACTACGGCGGGGCCGACGCCGTAGTCGCCCTTGCCCGCCAAATCTGGTGGGCCCGCCCGCTAGTCTGGCTAGCAAAAATCCCGGGAATGATGCCCGTGTTGCGCATCGGCTACCGCTAGGTCGCCACCAACCGCAGCTGCTCCGCCACAAATTGCGCAGTCCATAGGCCAACGTAGTGGTCGATCAGATCGACATTCCTTTTCTGCCCTTTATTGATTCTGGAGACCCGGGCCAAATCCTGAAACAAGCCAAAACGGAGCCACCCATGGCATTCAGCTACTCCGAGCTCTGGCAGTGGCAGGGACGTATCAGCCGCCGCACCTACCTTCTCGCCGGCTTCCTCGGCGTTGCTCTTAAATACAATCTAGACCGTCTGATCTCCGCCGCTTTCTTCCAGCGCAACGTGTGGCCTGACTATTGGCGGCCCCTGGGCGCTGCCTCGCGATTGAGCCACTTGTCTCTCGCGGACAGAAACTGGCTGGCAGTCTTGCTCGTCACCGCTCTGCCGTTCATCTACGTCGGCGTGACCATGACCGTGCGCCGCTTGCGCGACGCCGGATACCCGGTTTGGCTCGTCGTATTTTTTTTCTTTCCTGCTGTGAACCTGCTCTTTTTTTTGTGGATGTGTTTCGTTCCTTCCGCCCACCACTGGGCCGGTAACGAGGCCGTACCGTGGGCGGAATCCGCGCGCATCGACGAGCTTATCCCTCGCAGCGAATGGGGTAGTGCCATTCTCTCGGTGCTGGTCACTGCGGTGATCGGCATTGCCGCAGTAGCCTTAATGACGCTGACTCTGCAAACCTATGGCTGGAGCTTATTTCTGGGACTGCCTTTCTGCATGGGCTTGTTTGCCACTCTTCTCCATAGCTATCACGAGCCGCGCACCTACCGGCAATGTCTGAAAGTGTCGATTCTGCCCGTCGTTGTAGTGGGCATTGCGTTATTGGCTGTGGCGATGGAAGGCTTCATTTGTCTGGCAATGGCCGCACCCATCGCCATGGGGTTGGCGGCTCTCGGAGGCGTACTCGGCTACCACATTCAGTCGAGTCATTGGTCATCCCGCTCTGCCGGAACGCGACCCGGCGCGGTTCTTGGCGCGGTACTGATATTGCTTCCCGCCATGGTCGGTGCGGAACACGCCAGCAAGCCAACGCCGACTATCTTTAGCGTGCGCTCCTCCATTGAAGTGAACGCGCCACCCGCCGCCGTGTGGCAAAAAGTAATCGCCTTTTCCGAAATTCCGCAGCCCACCGAAATGATTTTTCGCGCCGGCATCGCTTACCCGATCCGCGCCGAAATCACCGGCCACGGCCCCGGCGCCATTCGTCGTTGCGAATTTTCCACCGGCCCATTCGTGGAACCGATCGAAGTTTGGGACGAACCGCGACTCCTGCAATTCGGCGTAACCGAAAATCCTGCGCCCCTGCAAGAGCTCTCGCCCTACGCCAACGTTCGGCCCCCGCACTTGCGCGGCTACTTCGTTTCGCAGAAGGGACAGTTCCAACTCACAGACTTACAAAACGGCCGCACACGCCTCGAAGGCACCACCTGGTACACCAACGCCATCTGGCCAGCCCAATACTGGCGCCTCTGGTCCGACTACATCATCCACCGCATCCACATGCGCGTACTCGAACACATCAAGCTTGAAGTGGAAGCCTCATCGCGCTAAGTCGCCGCAGTCAGTCTGACCGTACGTTAAATGACTCAAACTCTTACCGGATCGACTGAGATCATAGCAACGATTTGCATCGTTGCAGCTTCTCTAGCGGGAAACCCGTTATTGCTGTACTTGACTCCAACTGGCATCGGGGTTGAACTCAGTAATTGCCGCTGCTGCTTCCGTTGTGGTCTTGCCCAAATCCTTCTGCAGCAGCAGGCCATCCTGGTTGATAAGGAATGTCATCACCCCCGAATTGCGGTATTCGGCTGGATACGCGACGAAGGCAAATCCACCGGTCATCTTCCCATCGACCACGTAGTTCTTTGCACCACCTGGCGCGTTACTGCCTTGCTGCGTCAGCATATGGAAGTAATATCCGTGAAAAGGCACATGCGAGTCCGGCTTTACGCTATATCCTTCTTTGGTTGCGAATGCCGCCAGTGGTCCGAGCGGGCTTTTCGGCTGACCTTCTTGCGGCTCCCAGTACAGACCGTTCTGCTTGCCAGTGTCACTGATAAATTTCAGAGCGTACTGATTCACGCCATCATGACGCTGTGAGAAATATTCAGCTTGCGCGTCGGCCAGCGCGCCACAAACTTCAATGATGGCCAGTTCATTCCTCCCAATACGACGCGCCAAAATCTCGTCCCGGCCTGCGGCCGCGTCGAAGTACCACTGCCCTGCGGGATTCTTCTTCAGCGGGATCGGGAAGGCGAAATTGTCCGCACCAATGAGCAGCATTTGGGAATCGTCAGGCATCTTGCGCCAGCGGTGCATCACGCCATAGGCGCGCACAAAAAGGTCGGCGATATTTTTGTCCTGCACGGGATCGCCGGAGAGAATGATGTCTTTCGAGTCCGGACCAAAAACGGCCAGTACCGTGTTTGGGTCGCCTGACTTTGCCGCAGCCACCAGCCCGTTACCCGCCTCTTCGGGTGACGCAAACAGTTGGAACGAAGGTTTAGCGGGCTTCTCGCATGCGACCAGGGCGATGATTAGTGCCAGAAGGATGAATTGCGCCGAAATAGTAATTCTCCGGGTCGTCAGCGGCATACCTATCCTCCACATCATCAGCTGCAAGAATTTGATCAACTACGCCCATCAACGCGACTTCGTTTGCCGGTGTACCGTCGACTCTACCTGCGACCACCCCAGCCACCGCCGCGTCCCATGCTTGACGAACCCCGAGCACTGGCAGACCTGTTATTCCATCCGCCGCCTCCGCTGCTCATAGCTGACGAGCCACCGCTCTTTTCCTGCCCACCCCAGCCGCTGGAACTGGATTTGTTGTAACTTGACGGACTTCCGCTCTTCTGGCTCCAACCGCTGCCGGTATTGCTATAAGTTTTGCCGTTTGCCGCCGCATATTTGTCGCCATTGGCGGTTTGGCCCACCGCGGCGCTGTTGCCGTTCTTGCCCGTCGCGCCATAAGCCGAAGCGCCGTTCGAGCTGTGCATCTGCCCAGTGGTTCCGTTAGCGTTCGTTTGATGCTGGCTGTTAACGGTGGTGCCATTTTTCGAAGCGGTCGAGGCTCCATAGCTGCCATACGCATTGGACCCTTGCACTGTCGAGGCAGACGCCCCGGTCCTTGGGTTGTACGCTTGACCGGCACTTACGCTGCCGTAGCCGTTTGAGGCCGTGCCGCCACGCGCGTAAGTTCCGGTGGAGGGGTTGTAGCCATTTGCCACGTGGGCGCTGCCGTAGGCTCCGTAGGCGGTCGCGCTGGAACCGTAATAGCCACCGTGCCAAGCGTTGTTTCCGTAGTACGCCCCACCGTGATACACAACCGCTGTGGTGCCATGCCAGCCGCAATTCCAGCTGCTATATCCCCAGGCGCAACAACCACCGCTCACCATGGCCCCTACCGCAATGCCAACTCCAAACGCAACCACGGCGGTGGTCACAACGGCTGCAGTGCTGTATCCGGGAGTCACATAAGGGTAGCCGTAAACCACTGCGGGGTTGTACACGGGGACATACACGACCTGCGGATTCGCTGGCTGAATTATGATCGTCTGCGGTGACTGTTGCGAAACAACAATCTGCGGGCCTGATTTCAGATTGCCGGCAGCGAGGGCTTTCGCGCGCAAAACCTGCACCGCTGTCATCACGTCGGCGGTCTGCGTGTGATACGCCTCTCCCAGCGCGGAGGTCCAACTGAGGTTCTGCGCTAAGTTGCCGAGCACGGAAGGGAACTGTGTGAGCGCCTTCACGCTGGGATCCCACGGCTGCGCATCGACGGCCTGCATTAGAGTTGCGCCTGTCAGAGAGCTGTTTTGCTGCAGCCAGCTGGCAGCCGCTGCAACTTGGTCTGGGAAGGTCGAAGCTCCGAGAATCTGCGCCACCAGGGCGTCCGGGTAGAGTGCGATGGGTGCCACGAGCTGTTGTAACTCATCCGGAGGCAATGGCGTGCCTTGCCCCGAATACTCCGTTGAACCCGTTTGCGCACCAGCTTCCGATGGCAGGGCGCCCATCACCAGCAGGAATGACAGCGTCGTTGCCAAGACCTGTCTCGTGAAGGTCGTGATCATTTTCTTCTCTCCTTCAAGCTGCGAAGCCTTTTTGTCTTGATCGCCAACTTTGACTTATAGGCACCACTTCTCAACACCTTCTCTACAGCACGGATGGAATTCTGTCCATCGCAATATTGGCGGGGGATTGAGGGGGGACTGTAAAAGGCGAGCTTTTCCAAAAATAGCCCAAATCGGCGCTAAGCTTCTTCCTTACGTCTACTCGGCCCTACGTCTCCGCTAAAACCTTCCGGTAATACTCCTCATACTGCGGAATCACATCATTGGAACAAAATTTCTTCTTGGCGTTGATGCGCGCGACTTGCCCCATTTCACGCCCACGATCCGCGCGCGACAAAATATCGTTCGCGAATTTCCCGGCGGAGGCCACGTCCCCAGGTTCCACCAGGTAACCGTCCACGCCGTGTTCGATCACTTCCGGCACACCGCCTACGTTTGTAGCGATCACCGGAACTTCGCAAGCCATCGCTTCGAGCGCCGCCAACCCAAACGATTCCAGTTCCGAAGGCATCAGGAAGAGATCCGCCAGCGACAGCTTTTCGTACACCTGATCTTGCTTACCCAAAAACAAAACATCTTTTTGCAGCTTTTTCTTGCGCACCAGGTATTCCGCCGAGCCTCGGTCCGGCCCATCGCCAATCAACACC
Organism: uncultured Acidobacteriota bacterium; assembly: GCA_963798585.1. Classification (GTDB taxonomy): domain Bacteria; phylum Acidobacteriota; class Terriglobia; order Acidiferrales; family UBA7541; genus Acidiferrum. The sequence continues at coordinate 243,743 of CAWCTJ010000005.1, read as the reverse complement.
AGTTTCGCGGGCATCTTGGCGCGCACGATGGCAAATATTTCCACCACGTCCGTCAGCCGCTTTACCGGACGGAAATTAGAAAGATGCATCAAAATCGGCTCACCGTTGGGCGCCCACTTCGCGCGCAATCCAGGATTTTCCGTCCGCCGGTAAAGATCGCAATTTACAAAGTTGGGGACCACTTCCATCGGCCGCTTGATATCGAATTCCTTGATGGTCTGGTTCAGCAGATAGCGCGAAATCGTGGTAACCCCATCGCTCTGCTCAATGGAAAACTTTGTGATCGGCAGATAACTCCGGTTGCTGCCCACCAGCGTAATGTCCGTCCCGTGCAGCGTGGTAATAAACGGCAGCCGCCGCGGCGCCGCCATCGAGCGCGCCAGCAAAGCGCTAACCGAATGCGGAATCGCATAATGCACGTGCAACAAATCCAGTGCTTGCGATTCAAATACTTCCAGCATTTTCGTAGCCAGCGCCAGCGTATACGGCGGGTGATCAAAAAGCGGATAAGACGCCACCTCCACCTCATGAAAATGAATATGCGGATCGTTCGGATTCATCCGAATCGGCGGCGCGTAGCTGATGAAATGCACCTCATGATTCCGCGCGGCAAGTTCCATGCCGAGCTCCGTCGCCACCACGCCAGATCCCCCGTAAGTGGGGTAGCAAGTTATTCCAATCCGCATAGATCCTTTTTAACGCCTTTGTCTGTACTGCCTTTGTCGTTAATGCCTGTGTAGCGGCCGGGCTTTAGTCCCGGCACCTTTGACTCTTCCTGCGGCAGCGCCCGTTTCGCGTTCGTCCCGATGTCACAAGGGACGCGGGATCCTTCCTCAGCGCAGCGTTATCCTCTATCTTCTCTGCGCCCCCTGTGTACTCTGCGTTAAAATCCCAACTACTCGATCGCCCAGCGGAGCGATCGCTACTCGTCATTAGACGCGCGAGGTACCAGGAACGTGACACCAACAAATGGCCGACTATCTGGCCGATTATCAGGCAAGGTAGCGCTGATCACCGGCGGCGGCACCGGCATTGGCCGCGCCATGGCTCTGGCCTTCGCGCGCGAAGGCGCAAAAGTCGCGCTAGCCGCCCGCCGCAAAGATAAATTGCAGCAGGTCGCGGACGAAATTACCTCGAGCGGCGGCGCAGCATTGCCGCTCGAATGCGACGTCACACTCGCCGCGGACGCCGAACGCGCCGTGCGCGAAACCGTGGAACGATTCGGCGCGTTACACGTTCTCGTAAATAACGCCGGCGCGCTGAGCAACGCTACAGTAGAAACAATTTCCGAAGAGGATTGGGACCGCGTCATGCGCGTCAATATCAAAGGCCCATTCCTGATGTCGCGCGCCGCGTTGCCCGCGATGCGCCGCGCGGGCGGCGGTTCCATCATAAATACCGGATCGATCCTGGGCATCGTGGCCATGAAATCCCGCGCGGCATACTGCACATCAAAAGGCGGCGTGGTGATGTTAACGAAAGCCATGGCCGTGGATCACGCGCACGAAAATATTCGCGTGAATTGTATTTGTCCTTCGCTGGTCGAAACGGAAATGGTCAAAGCCTTATTTCCGGATTCACCAGAAGGCCGAGCAATGCGCGACGCGCGTTTGTCAGGCATCCCGCTCGGACGCATGGGCCAGCCACAGGATGTCGCGGAACTCGCCGTGTATCTCGCGTCGGATGAATCGTCGTGGCTCACCGGTGTAGCGATTCCACTCGACGGCGGTTTATCGGCATACTGAAACAACTGGATCGCGAATGTCGGCATGCTGAGTTGCGCAGCCAACACATTGAGTTGTGTGATCGGCACATTGATCGGTACATCGAATTGATCGGTACATCGAAAGGATCGGCTTGATGAAATCGTCGTCATTGCAGAAATCTCGCCTCGCGCAAGAAGCGCGCAACGCGTGCCAACAGGTTCAAGCGCGGCTGAAGCTGAGCCACGCCACGCGGGGCCTGGGCTTTGAAGTTGAGAGCGTGGAAGTCGGCGTGGTGGTTTTTCGCATGCGCGTGCGCAAGCGGCACCGGCAAATGCATGGCGTGGTGCACGGCGGAATTCTAGCCATGCTGGCCGACACCGTAGCGGCGGTCGCGGCGTTTACTACCGTGGCGCCCGGCAGTCAGATCGCCACCATCGAGATGAAAATTAATTTTCTCGAAGCCGTGATGGAGGGCTTGCTGCGCGCCGAAGGCCGCGTGCTGCGGACCGGAAGAAACTTCGTGGTTACGGAGTGCGAAATCCGCAACGAGGATGGCTCGCTTGTGGCAAAAGCGTTGCTTACGTTTGGAGCAGTGTCCGACCGCGTCTCAGCCCAACTGAAAAAGCGCGAATAGCAAATTCGACCAGCAACTGGAACCGGAGCTACTCTTCGCCGCCGTGCGCCGATTCTTCTCCATCTTTATAAACATATTTAATGACGCGTTTGAAAAGCAACAGGTTGGGGCTACCGGTGCGCGTCAACTTAATACAGTCGCGGTCGTACCATTCCACGGTGCCCTTCAAAACTTCGCCATCTTCCAGCACTACCGCCATGGGCGTGTGCGACTGCATCTGCTTGACCCAATAGAAGTTTTCGGCGTGCGTGGTCTCGGGCGGGGCGGGCTTTTTGTTGGGGATGGGCCCGGGTCCGTTGATATGCTGCGGGCGCGGTGGGGCAGCATCCTTCACGTCCGGAAAACCGGGACGGAACAAACGACGATTAACCATTGGTGTGCTCCTTCGCGCAGCGGTGGGATGATCACTGATTGAGATGCATGGGAGCATGGACGGGTTACAGTTGCACGATAATTTTTCAGCACGGCGAAATGTAAATTTTTTGTCAATTGCGTTCACCCACACCGGTGGACGATGAGCTAGCCAGTGAAGCGGCCAAGGCGTCTAGCCCCAGTTGCTTGTTGAGGTTGCGGCGCGCGCCGAAGTGCAATTCATCGAAGCCGACAATGGCGCGCATAACCCACGCGGTGTCCACGGAATTGCCGAGGGATTGCAGCTCTCGAGCCAGGGGAAGATTGCGCAGCTGGGGAACTTTAATGTGCGCGGTGACCTCCAGCAAATCGCTCAGCAGGCCGTAAAAAACGGCAATTTGCTCGTCGAAAGAAGCGTCCTTATCCTTCGCCATGGCGGCGGTGGCGGCGAAGAGCTGAGAGAAATCCTGCCCGCGGGCGGCGCGTTCGAGAATGCGCAGGGCGTCTTTGCGGCGCTGCGCGGTCTGCTCGACATCCATCTCCATGGCCCAGCCGGGGCTGCCTTCCGCGAGCGCGGCGGCGAGTTTATTTTCTGCGGGTTTGCGGTCGGTGCGTTCCTGCAGAATTTTTTCGACGTCCGCCAAGGGCAGCGGCGCGAATTGGAATTGCATGCAACGGGAAAGAATGGTGGAGAGCAGGGTATAGGGAGATGGAGCGATCAGAATCAGCGTGGCGCTGCCCGGCGGCTCCTCGAGGATTTTCAGAAAGGCGTTGGCCACGTCGCCGCGCATGGTTTCCGCGCCGTCCAGAATGAAGACGCGGCGGCGGCCCATAGGCTGGAAATATGCGGCGCGTTGCACGGCACGAAGTTGGCCGATGCGCAGCATGGGACGCGCGACGGGAGTCTTCAGGCGCACGGGATCGGGGACAACGGCCCAGACGTCCGGGTGAGGCTGAAGAATTAATGGGATGCGTTCGACGGTGGCGGCGTCGGCGGATTCGCCGCGTTCGGCGAGGCCCTGTTCGAGCAGCGGCGCGGGATCGGCGAGCAGCGCGATGCGCTGGCAGGTGGCGCATTCGCCGCAGAAATCGTCGGTGAGGCGTTCGCAATTGGCGGCTTGCGCGAACATGCGCGCCAGCGTGAATTTGCCAACGCCGCGCGGGCCAGTGAAGAGCAAGGCGTGGGGCACGCGCTGGCTTTTGAGCGCGCCACGCAAGGCTTGCACGATACGCGGGTTACCCAGAAATTCAGCGAAGCCCATGAGTTACAGGCCCCCCGGAACAATCTTTGGCGCCAATTCCGTGGGCGTCAAGTCGGCGCGGGCCAGGACGGTTTGCGCCAAGACGGGTTCGACGACGGAGAGAATTTCTTGGGCAATTTCCTGTGGCGAATTCATGATTTCGCGCGCGGAATCGAAACACTGAATGGTGACCCACGGCGCCTGCGCGGCAAGCTGATCGTAGACTTCGGCGGCGCTTTGTAGATGGTGCAGGCTGGCTTCCTGCAGATCCTGCGCGGAGGAAGTGTACTCGCGGGCGGTTTTTTGCAGCACCAATTTTTGCGCCTGTTCCGGCGCCACGCGGAGATACAGGATCAGTTGTTCGCGCGGCAAACCGTATATGGAGTATTCGACGTGACGGATCCAGTCGATGAATTGAGTGCGCGTTTCGGGCGCGGTGCGCGCGCCCTGATGCGCCAGATTCGAGCCGATGTAACGGTCGGCCAAGACGATCTGGCCTTTGTTCAGCGCGGCATCCAGTTCGGGCTTGGCTTCCAGACGGTCGCCGGCATAGAGCAGTGCGGTGAAACGCGGGTCGACGGTTTCGAGCGGTCCGAGCTGGCCGTCGAGAAATTGTCCGATCAGTTTGCCGAAGGTGGAGTCGTATTTGGGAAAGCCCGTCTGGTGCACGGAGTAACCGCGCTGGCGCAAGGTGTTGGCCAGAAGTTCCACCTGGGTGCGTTTGCCGCTGCCGTCGATGCCCTCGATGGCGATTAATTTTCCGATGGTGATCGGCATGGATAGAGGAAGCCAGTTTAACTGGAGGCGCAAAGGAGGTAAAGGAAGTGCGGGGCGTAGATAAAGTGCGGGGCGTGGATAGGGTAAAGATTTCTGGAGCAGGGGTGGGCCGCCGCCGGGGCGAAGTGTCCGGACGCGGGGTGTCGTGGAATGTGCCGCCGACGAAATGTTGCTCGCAAAAGCGCGGGGGTGGGATGGCTTTTGGATGGCTGGGCCCTTCGGTCGGCCCGGGGTCAAGCGGCGGGTCGTTGGGGGTTTTGTCGTTGGGCGCGGGTGGAAAAGCAGATTCCTCGCTTTGCTCCCCTCGGAGCTCGGGGCAAGCGGAATGACAATTTTTGGATTTGTCGACGACGGTGGGGGGAACAGGCGGCGGTGGTGGAGTTAAGCCACCTGGGGTGTACTGATAAGCGGGATGCGGGGCGTGAGGCGGTGGAGTTGTGGCAGTGGATGCGGGCGGAAAAGCAGATTCCTCGCTTTGCTCGGAATGACAATTTCTAGATTTGTCGGGGGCGGAGTGGTCGGGGCGAGCGTACTTCAGGGCTTGCTCGTGGTCCATGGCGTCGGAGGTGCGGATGTCGGCGGCGGCGGAGAGATTGTCGCTTTCGTGGACGTGGGGACGGCGGCAGGGGCGGATGGCGTTGATGATGAAGCCTTGGGGTTCTTCGGCTTTGGCAGCGGCGGCGGCTTGAGCGTCGCGGGCTTCGCGTTGCATTACGCTGATGCTGTTTAGAAGGAGTTGAGAGATGTAGGCCATGGCGATGGCGTTCTTTCTGGAGACGCGATTGTGGGCGACCTGTTTTAAGAGGTTGCCGAGGAAGAGGTTGACCGCCGCTGCGGTGTTCAGATCGCTGGCGCCGTTGAGGAGAGCAGCTGCGATGTCCTCCTTCGCCACGCTAAAGGTGGCTTCGCCGGACTGTCGGCCTTCCTGCGCATGGGTAAAGGTGGACTCGGCGTATCGGGCTTCCGGCGTGACGGATGGCTTCGCGTTTGGCGATGCGCAGGTGGTGGGTGCAGAGAGATGGATGGCCGGCGGAGAGAGGCATGTGGCAGTGGTGGCCGGCTTTAGTTAGGTGTTGACAGAGCAGATGTGCGTTTTCATTTGCGAGCATGGTCGTTCCTTTCGGTGTTGTGTGTAAACGGTTGATGAGCATGGAGTTGAGTGAGAGTTGCGGGAGATTGATTTTGGAGATGGGTGGACCCCCACCCCTGGGGGGCTTGCAACGTTTTGATTCCGCGAGGGATAAGTGCGTTTTTCGTGGATCGTTTTGACTTGATTGGAGTTAGAGATGGGAGATAAGGCGAGGTAAGGAAGTAAGGAAAGGACGGCCCTTCGCCCGCAGGGCTCAAGGTAAAGAAGGTGGCGCTTTGCGCGAGGGGCTCAGGGCAAGGATGGAATGCGGATTTCACGGGACATGTTAGTACGTAGGTCGTTTACTTGTCAAGTACTATTTATGTGTAGTTATTCATTCGAACGCTCCTGGTGGGGTTATGTGCTGAGGTATGTTGCGGGTACGGGCGGTAGGAAGAATAGCGGTGAAAATCGGACTCGGGTTGACGGGACTCATCCTCTTAAGTGAGTGCATCGCGAAGAGAAGAGCGGCCCACCCTTTCAGACTGCGAAAGGGTAGGCCACCCTCGACGGTCTTTCACTGCTTAAGGATGCGCCACCCGCCTGATTGGTCGCGTGAGCGGACACTGACGCGTAGCTTCGATACAATACGCAGATGCGAAGTTCTGAACTTCTAGCTGTCTTGGCAACCTACAAACCCGCATATCGAAAGCCACTCGCTACCGAACTCCAGCAAGCGGCTTCCGAGTTGTGCGACCTGTACGTTGTTGCTCCGGCCGACGAGCGCGAGGAGATCCGGTCGAAGCTATCCAACCCAGGCGCAGACGTGATGGGTGGATTCGCGCGTTTAACAGCCGAAGAGGCGGTGCGGCAGAACTCGCCGGACTTGGTTCGCAAGGCACTCATCGCTCTTTCAACGAAAACTGCAAGCGTGATTACCGGGACTCTACCGTTTGTCTTTCGCAGGTCTTTCACAGCGCTGTCAAGCTTGCGGTGGACGTTCCACAAGTTTTCAAGGAAACGGAAGCTATCTCCGGAACCGCCGGCGCGAAGCTGCTCAGCGGATGGTTATTAAGGGACCCGAAAATACAAGCGCTCTCCGCGTTCAACATCAAAGAGGGAACTAACGCTGAAGGAAAGTTCGCGTACATCTCGACACAACCCTAGAAGGCCGCGATCAGTGTCGTATTTCGCTAAGTCCGGATAAGTTGCATTACCGGACATGTGGTTTTGGGTCGATCCACTTGTCCGGTAAGCGCGTTAATCAGGAGTTGAAAAAAAACGTTGAGCTGTCTGCGCTGGGAGATCAAGGTTTTTCCCTAGTCATTAGGGGAGCGCAAATGATTGTGACGTCTGCGACCTTTGTTTCGCAAAGTTGATAACGGTTACGGTCGGACCTGTATTGGATTTGTAGGTGCGAATCGTCAAGCCAAAGCAGAGTCGTCCCGCTTAATTCGCTAGGCCCATCATATCTATACGCAGTGAAGTGTTCGCAGCATCCCTTTTTCGTGAGTTCGACCTTAGTGGAGTCTCTCCCCAGAAGTCCTCCTTCGTAGATTAGGGTTGCCTGATGCAATCCAGTCGGAGAATTTAGCGTGCGGTGTTGGGGCCTAGGATTACCTGAATTCAGCAGCACGGCAAAACCTGCTACTACTAGCACGAATAGAGCCGCCAGTGCGCCCGCGATGCGTGACACAATCCGGAGCCATCGCCATTTGACACCTGGTGCCAAAAGCAAGAGCGCGATGACGATAAGAACAATGGCTGGCTCAGCCAGCGAGCGCAACCCCGCTATTCTGTTCCAAACGTCGGGCCAACAAGGCATGGTTACTTTTAGTAGAAAGGCGGAACGGAAACAAGTGAGCTCCGTCCGAGGCCGACAGGAAATGAGACATCGTTGAACTCGTAGTCAACTCCTGGTAAGTCGGGTTTTGGGGAGGTGTGCCGCACCTACGGTGCTCCCTTTGTTGCTGACACGGTTCCCAGCACTTACGTGCTGGGCTAAATTGTGGCGCGCCTACTGCGCTTTGGAGGGCGCAAAACCATCCCTCCCCGTATTGAAGAAAGAAGGATTGGGAACAGTGACAAACGGCACCTCAGATGGATAACTTTAGGGTACTGCATGCAAAGAGTGCGCTGCGAAGAGAAGAGCGGCCCACACTTTCAGACTGCGAAAAAGTTGGGCACACTCGAAGGTCTTTCAGTGTTTAAGGATGTGCCACCCGCCACAAGTCGTAGTGCGCTGTTGATGGTTTGTGGCGGTGTTTGTTGTTTGTTAGGGAAGTTTACGGATGGATTTTGATTTCGACGCGCAGCAAGGGAGGGTCTCCAGGGCTGGGCGCATGCTTCGGACCTTCGACAACCTCAATCGCATGCATTGGCTCAGGTTTCATCCAGTGAATGCTCCAAGTGCCGGGGTGCGAAGGTGCTTCTTTGGCCGGACTGTCCCGGACGCTTCCGTCACCGCGATGATACCGAATATGGGAGGAGTCGCCGCCCGTATCCCAGTTCAGAAAAAAACCTGGCCAATGATGGTGATGCATCGGTTCCGTGGTCCCAGGTGGCGGTATCGTGACTTCTAAAACCCGCACAAGTTCATTCTCAAAAATCACTTTGTGGCTATTCGGTGCCGCTTGCACTGCGTCGAACCCGTCAGGAAAGTCGGTCTTGTCTTGTCCGTAAGCGTAAAAATGCCACGCAAACAAAGAGGCGAAAGCTGCGGTTAAGAAAGCGAGTTTCTTTTTTTGTGACCGCGGGCCCGCAAGCTTCATGGACCGAAGTATAGCCGCCGCCGTTACATCCAAGCAATCGTAGTTCGCCTCGGCATGACCATATTCACATCCGAATATGCGTACGGCAAAAACGAACGGCTGGCATCCTGGCCAGCCGTTCGCGGTTACGGTTTGATTGCTTGGTGTTGCAGCCCTTGCTTCTTGGTTAGCGGCCCGTTCTTTACTTGGCCGGTTTGGTGGTCTTGTCGTTGTGCTTCTCGTTGTAGATCTGCTTGCTGTTTTTGTTCTGTTCTTTGTTGACCTGCTTTTTTTGCTGGGCGTTGAGCGCGCCGCCATTGGCGGTGCGGTCGTTGTGAACCTGCTGGGCGATTTTGGCCTGGTTGGCGTTGGTCCTGGCGGCTTCGCCGGAGGTCATCTGACCGCTGCGCAGACCGTTCGCGGTGCGCTGCTGCTGGTTGGCTTCGCGATTGTCGACGGCGTTGGGCTTGATGGTGTTGCCGTTGTGTTTTTCGTTGTAGATCTGGCGGCTGGCGGCGTTCTGCTCGCCGTTGATCTGCTGCTTTTCCTGGCCGGTCAGCTTGCCGCCGTTGGCTGCGCGATCGTTGTGCACCTGCTGGTCGATGCGGGATTGGGTGCGCTCGGCGCGGGCGGCTTCGCCGGAGGTCATCTGACCGCTGCGAAGGCCGTTGGCGATGCGCTGATCCTGGTTGGCTTCACGCGTGTTGGGGTTGTAGCTTTTGCCGGCGGTACGGTCAGCGGCCGAGATAGGCTGCGACTGGCGCGTGCTGCTGCGCCACCTGGTGATACGCGTTCACGTTGGAGGTCGCCGGTGGTGCCGGGAGTGCCGTGGTTCACCGAGGCGAGCTGCGAACGGTCCTGCGCCGCGAAGTTCTGCGTGCTGCATCTGGTTGGCGGTCGGCTGGATGTGCTCCTCGTTGGCAGCGCGCAGCTCCGTCGGCGAGGCGCTGCGCCTGGATGCCGGCGCCGCCGTTGAAGCTGACATGGTTGTTGTTGACGATCGTGTTTTGCGCGACGATGGTGCGGTTCTCGTACACGTTGGTCACGTGGACGCCGCCGAAATTTGCGACGGCGCTGTTGTAGGCGAACGCTCCACCGCGCCACTCGCCGCCGACGAAGCCGACGCCGCCGTAGCCGAAGCCGTAGTTCACGCCGCCGTAGAAGCCGATGTGCGGGCCCCAATAGCCGGCGTGCCAGCCGTAGACGCCGCCGGCAAAGCCCCAGTAGCCGGGGGTCCAAAGAACGCCCGACTCTGGGCGGTTGCACCCAAACGCCGGGAACCCAGTAGTAGCCGGCGTCGCCGTAGGCCCAGTAGCCGGGGGTCCAGAGATAGCCTGGCGCGGGCAGCGGGGGTTGCACGTACACGGGCAGAGCGGGCGGAGCAACGTGCACGGAGATACCGATCCCGATGCCAATCTGCGCGTGCGCGACCGGCAGGGTGAGCATAGGCGCAGTGATTGCGGCGGCGACGAGCAGCCTGCGAAATCCTGAGAGAATAGACATAAAGCCTCCTCCTGAAACGAAGATATAAGCAATAATAGCGTTCTTTTTTCGTGCTATCCGGACTGCGTGGGCCTGTGTTTACAAACACGAAACTGGGGAATTTGTTGCTGGGAAAAGGCTGGTTGAGAAACGAAAAAGATTGGCCAAAACGGCTCTCGCTAGGGCCCGCGAGTGAGGTTTTTTCGCGCAGTATGGACCTATCCGTGATCCGAGCTAGCGCCGAACTCCTGGTTATGCCGCCGCGGTTACTATGATCGGAATGGCCTGCCATCGCTTGGGATCTCGCAATCAGTCAGTGCCAGCGTATGATTTAGCAAGGCAGGAGGGAGCGCGACTGATTTGAGACGTCGGGCTGCAGCAGATGACCTGATGGGTCACTAATGCGGACCGACGCAGAGACGGCGGCGTTGGCCCCGATCGAGCAGAAGGAGCACACGGACATGAAGCCAAAGAACACGATCTGCCTGTGGTTCAACAAAGACGCACATGAGGCGGCGCGCTTCTACGCCGTCACCTTTCCGGATAGTAAAGTAACCGCGGTTCACGAGGCTCCGGGTGACTATCCAAACGGCAAGAAGGGCGATGTGCTGACGGTGGAGTTCACGGTCCTGGGCATTCCCTGTCTCGGTCTCAACGGTGGCCCGGCGGTCAGGCCTACTGAGGCCTTTTCCTTCCAGATCGCGACGGACAATCAGGAAGAGACGGACCGTTACTGGAATGCGATTGTTGGCAATGGCGGAACGGAAAGCCAATGCGGTTGGTGCAAGGACCGTTGGGGCCTCTCCTGGCAGATCACCCCGCGCGCGCTAACCGATGCGCTTGCGGCTGGTGGCGGTGAGGCAAAACGTGCTTTCGAGGCGATGATGACGATGAAGAAGATCGACGTCGCCGCCATCGAAGCGGCGCGGCGAGGCTGACTTCAGTACGCAGACAAGTCCTTTTTCAGCCCAAATCCACATGTTCGTGCAGCGAGTGATTTTCGAAGATTAGAAAAGACCTTTGGCTCCGTCGCGACGTCTTTACTGAGGCATGGCACGGGGGATGATGGCGAATTCGAGCGCGGTTCAGCCCAAATTAAAAGCCCTCACCACGCTGCGTTTTCTCGCCGCTTTGCACGTCGTTCTGTTCCACATGCGCGTCGTTGGCATACTCCCTGGGGGTCCCTGGTGGTATCAAAACTTCGCCAGCGTTGGCTATATCGGTGTGAATCTGTTCTTCGTGCTGTCGGGATTTATTCTCGTATACACCTATGCCGATTCGGCGGTAACTCCCTGGCGGTTTTGGCAGGCGCGCTTCGCGCGAATTTATCCCGCCTATGTGCTATCTCTCGTGGTCAGCGCTCCATTTTTCTTTTTCGCCGTGCGTCACCTGGACATTCCTTTCCTGGCATGGAGCAAACAACACCTTGCGGCCGCTTGCATATTGACCGTTAGCCTTCTGCAGTCATGGTTCCCGCAGGCCGCGTTGACATGGAATGCCGTCTGCTGGAGTTTGTCCGTGGAAGCCTTCTTCTATATTGCGTTCCCGCTGCTTCTGGTGTGGAGCAAGGCGTTTACGCCGAGAACGCTCTTCTGCGGTATCGCCGGCTGGTCGCTACTCAGTCTGTCGATTTCCGTTCTTTATCTCCTCCTGCATCCCGACGGCATCGATAAAATCAATTCCGGAGAAACCACGCTACTCTGGAAAAACATTCTTAGCTTCAATCCGCTGGTGCGCTTGCCGGAATTTCTCGTCGGCATGTTTGCAGGCCGTCTGTTTTGCTCGGCCAGGAACGACCGGCGGTTGGCTGCTCCGCTGGTTGTGGGTGGGACCGTGGTCGTGGCGGGGCTGATTCTGATTGTGGACCGCATCCCGACTCCATTGATTTCGGCCGGCATCTTGTCGCCGGCGTTTGCGGCCGTCATCTACGGATTGGCGCTGCGTCCGCGGTGGTCTGCAGTCCTGGAAACACGCGGGCTGGTGCTGTTGGGTGACGCGAGTTACAGCTTGTACCTCCTGCATTCCACGGTGATCTCCACAGTTTTCGACCGGACACCTTCTTTGGCTTGGGGACTCCGCGCCGCAGTCGCATTTCTGGCAGCCGTGGCGGCGTCATTACTCGCGTACTTTCTGGTTGAAGAACCATTTCGCAGACTTCTTCGTCCTAAGGCGAAGCGGCAGGGGCAGTGACGAGTCCCATCACTGCTTGTCCGGTAAGTGTGTTACTCAGGAGTTTGACCCGGATCATTTGGCTAACTAGCCCAAATTTATCGCATATCACGACACCCAACGCCGCACCGTTACTTCTGACAGTAGACGCGTTTCGCGTTGATGGCCTAGCATCTGCGCGGATAAACGTCCCAGCCGAGATGTTTAGGAGAGAGACTGTGAAAAGAGCGTCATGGAGTTGCATAGCGTCAGCGCTGTTGGTTTGTCTAGCGTTGACCGGTTGCGGTGATTCGTCAAAGGTTGCCCAGGACGCGAAAGAATTGGAGGCGTTTGAAACCGCCAAAGATGCATACGTCTATGCCTATCCGCTAATGACGATGGATTTGACCAGGCGTGTCACAACAAATGTCGCTGCACCAGAGGGCACGTCTGCGCCGATGGGCCAATTCGCCAAGCTGCGCGAATATCCCAATGCGTCTTTTAATGCCGTCACCGCACCGAATGCGGACACGTTATACACGATCACATGGCTGGATGTTTCTAAGGAACCGTGGGTTATCAGCATCCCCGACTTGAAGGGACGCTACGCGCTGTTCCCGATGCTGGACGGATGGACGGATGTATTTCAAGTGCCGGGTAAACGTACCACTGGAACGGGAGCCCAGGCGTATGCCATCACCGGACCGGGATGGAGCGGAACGCTTCCTGCCGGCGTGACGGAATACAAGTCGCCAACGGGGATGGTCTGGTTGTTGGGCCGCATCTACTGCACAGGCACACCAGAAGATTACAAAGCAGTGCATGCACTGCAAGACCAGATGTCTGTCGTGCCGCTGTCTTCGTACGGCAAGTCGTACACTCCCCCGGCGGGAGAAGTCGATCCATCCGTTAATAAAAAGACTGCTGTCCGCGACCAGTTGAATGCGATGGACGGCGCATCTTACTTCAAACATTTCGCGGAACTTTTGAAGACGAATCCGCCGACGGCAGAGGATGCGCCGATGGTGGCCAAACTTGCGAAAATCGGAATAGTGCCGGGGCAGGATTTTGACACGTCCAAACTTGAACCGAGCGTCCTCGCTGGCATAAACAAAGCACCCAAGCCAGCGCAGGATAAAATTGCCGCATGGTTCAAAGAGGGCCTCGCTGTGGGAGATGCGAAACTTGAAAACGGCTGGGTGTTCACTACGAAAACCGGGTTGTACGGAACCAACTATCTTCAGCGAGCCACTATAACTTGGTTCGGCTTGGGCGCGAATCGCCCTCAGGACGCGGTTTATCCCACGTCCGAAGGTCCGGAAGTGGTCTCGAAATATAATGGTGCGAACAAGTACGTTTTGCATTTCGACAAAGGGCAGATGCCGCCAGTGGATGGCTTCTGGTCCGTGACGATGTACAACGCGCAATACTTCTTCGTGGATAACCCGATCAATCGCTACAACGTCAGCCAGCGCAACAAATTCATCACGAATGCTGACGGCTCGACGGACATTTACATTCAAGCGGACTCGCCGGGCAAGGCCAAGGAAGCAAATTGGCTGCCGGCGCCGAAGGACGATTTCGTCTTGATGATGCGTTTGTATTGGCCAAAGGAAAAAGCTCCGAGCATTCTGGACGGTTCGTGGAAGATTCCCGGAGTGAAAAAAGTCGGATAGTCGCACGCCGTGGGGAGGCGCGATGAGTGCCTCCCTTTACGCTAAGGGAAACTCAAACTCCACTCGGGCCTGATTTGTCCGGTAGCGCGTTTATCGGGCTCTAGGTTCAATAGGGTTTAGGAGACGCGCGGTTATCGTCGGTAATCCAGTCTTGACGTAGGTAATCCTCGCCGATCCGAAGGCCCATTTTCTCATTGGAGCAACGTTGGCAGCCCATCAGGACTTGGCAATTGGAATGGCTACTGCAGTTTCGCGTATTCGGCTTTGGCCGCGACAAAGATAGGAATATCAGGGTCCGCGTCTTTCCAAAGTGCAAGGAAATCCTGATAGGCGGCCCTGGCCTTGGCAGTTTCGCCATTCATGGTGTAAGCGCGGGCCAAACCCACACGGGCAAGCGCGCCGAGCGGAGAATTGATGACCATTGTTCGATGATCCGCGAACTTCTGGTACTCATCTGCGGCGGCCTTTCCTTGATGCAGCATCAGCTCTGCCTGGGCGCGTAGGTAGGCTGGATAGAGCAATACGCCAATTCCGGGCTGCGGGCCAGGAACCCCCAACTCCAAGGGAGCCGCCGCGTTCAGAATCTCGATGGCCTTGGAGGGATTTCCGCGGCTGATTTGTATAGCCGCTCGAATGCAGGGAAGCCAGTAGAGATTGATTCTGGTGTTGAGCGGATTTTGCTTTTGCAACTCGTCTGCAATCTTCTGCGCACGCGCCGTGTCTCCAGTCCGCGCCAAGACCAGCGCCGCCAAAACCTGTGGGCTCCGAGTCGAGGACAAGGCTAATGCAGCGGAGGTTCGGAGCCGTGCCTCACGGATATTGCCGAACTCCACTTCCCTTAGCGCCGCGTTCAGCTCGCGCTTCGCAGCAGTTTCTTTCTCGCCGGCGCGATCAGCAGACTCGACTGCGCGCTGCGACAATTCCCGCGCACTCCGCAGATGTCCCGAGAAGGCTACAGTATCTGACTGATAAGAGAGCAGAACATCTTCGAGGCCTGGTTTGTTATTAGCCCAGTCTATCTGGTGCCGCATTTCCATCCCATCGCCTTCGAGGAAGGCTATGCCATAACGGAAGGAGTGAAGGTCGGGAACATCCAGGTTGCGTGCCATGGCCCGTTGGTAGTTGGCCTTGCCCTCTGCAAAACGGTTCAAACGGCAATAGCATTCGACGAGATTTCCATAGGGAATGCCATTGTCGGGGCTTAATCGGTTCGCCTCTAAGGTTTCGGTAAGGGCTTTGTCCCATTGGCCGAGCGCGGCATAGTTGCCGCCGAGATTGTTGTGAGGTACCCAATTTCGCGGGTAAGCTTGCGAGAAGAGTTGGTAGGTCTGGTTGGCTTTCCCGGTCTCCCCGGTGACATCGTTGTAGTAGTAGGCGGAAATCGCATACTCTTCGCGGGCCGTCACACGATTGCGCAGATCATAGGCTTTCTGGTAGCTCTCTCTGGCTGAGTCGGATTCGCGCAAGTTTCCGTAAGCCACACCGAGGCCGGTATACGCCAGGGCAAAGTTAGGGTCGAGATCTACGGCGCGCTTGAAAAATGGAATCGCTGCGGTGTCGCCGTTTTCCGCGAGTGCCTTGTCCCCCAGCGAGTACGACTTCAAGGCTTCGAGGGAAGGCGTGGTGGCCTCGGCCATCGGGACGTCAAACTTCTGCTCGGTGGCTAGCGATTCACCGAGTTCGCCGCGCAGTTTGGACGCCGCGCCACCCAGTGCGTCGAGCACCTTCTCCTTGGAGGCCGCAGTCACTTGTTCCTGGGCCAGCGTGTCCCCACTCTGGCAATTTATGGCCTTCAATCCCAGCACGTATTCGCTGCCCAGACTGCCGATAGCTCCGGCAAGGTAAGCTTTGCTGCCGGCACGCTGGCAGAGCTCGCGGCTCACGTCAGGAGTGAGCTTGGTGTCCGGTGGGCGGGTCATTTGTTGCAAGGTGGCGGTTACCTTGCTGTCGGAGAGCAGATTCAAGAAAGGCGATTGCCGCAGGGAAACTTCGAGCGCGGTCTTTAGGGTGTCGTCGAACACGGCATCGCCGGTGCTGTTTGCAAAATCGCCGACCACGATGGTGTCTTTGTCGGTCAGGGGATGGGCATGAACTCGCGACGGATAGAGGTGGCGACCTGCGACGATCAAGGCAACAACTAGAACGGGAACGGCAAACTTCCAGAGCTTTCTCGGCGCGATTACGCGAGCTGGGGGTTCCGGCACTGCGGCGGGGCGGACCAGCGCCAAGGCTCCCGCTCTCGGCCTCGCGCTTCAAGCGTTCGAGGTCGGTGCGCATCTCTGGGGCGGTTTGGTAGCGACGTTCGCGGTCTTTCTCCAAGGCTTTGTTGATGATGGCTTCGAGCCGCGACGGCATTTGGGGGTTGATGCGACCGGCGGGAATTGGAGGATGCTCCAGAATGGCGCTGAAGACGACCCCGGAAGTTTCGCCGGGGAAAGGCAACACGCCGGTGGCCATCTCATAGAGCACTGCACCGAAAGAGAACAAGTCCGTGCGGCCATCGAGTTCCTTGGCGCGCACTTGCTCTGGCGACATGTATGCGATGGTGCCGAAGGTGGTACCGGGGGCAGTGGCAGTCGACTCTTCGACCAAGGCCGTCAGCGTGCGATCCGGGTCGATTTGGCTTAGGGAGTCCGCTGTACGTGCAATTTTCGCCAGCCCGAAGTCCAAAATTTTGGCGTCGCCGCGCTTGGTGACGAAAATGTTTGCGGGTTTAATGTCCCGGTGGACAATCCCGCGGGTATGCGCGGCGTCCAGGGCGTCGGCAATCTGGATGGCCAGGCTCAGCAGGGTAGCGAGCTCGATCGGCTTTTCGGAGATGCGCTGTTTCAGGCTCACCCCATCGAGAAACTCCATGACGATAAACCAGTGGCCGTCGTGCTGCGCAATCTCATAAATGGTGCAGATGTTGGGATGGTTGAGAGCCGAGGCGGCGCGAGCTTCGCGGCGGAAGCGCTCCAAAACGAGCGGGTCTCGAGCAACGATGTCCGGTAGAAACTTCAGGGCGACAAATCGATGAAGCACGTCGTCCTGGGCCTTATAGACCACGCCCATGCCGCCGCTGCCGATCTGTTCGAGGATGCGGTAATGGGAAACTCTGCGGCCGATTCGTTTCGAGTCGCTGTCCGCGACGCGCGGATCGCGGGCCACCATGCCGCCGAGCACTTCGATGGCAGGGGATTCGATGAACTGCTCGGCCGGTTTTTCGTGAGCGAGCAACGATTCCACTTCGCGGCGAAGAACGTGGTCATCGCCGCAGGAGCGAGCGAGAAATTCGGCGCGGCGAGCCTCGTCCAACTCCAAGGCTTGGTGAAATAGATCTTCGATGCGACGCCAGAGTTCAGGCTCCAAGCTCATTCCCCTCGTGCAACTCGCGTAGGAGCCAAATTTTGGACAATTTCCATTCGCGCACCACGAACAATCTGCTCAATTTCTGCGGCGTTCACGCAGGGATATTGTACGTCGACCGGCCGCTAAACTCCTGATTCGTCGCGAAACCAGATAGGTGGATTTATTTGCCAGTTGGGACGAGTCTCGGTCCGCGCAACCATAGCTCACTCCATGCCTCCAGGGTCGCCGGATATTGTGAGAAGAAGTGGCAGTTTCGTTCCCTCCTGCTTCCTGTGCCCAATGCGCGTCGACACGCTTGAAGGAGCGGCAATACTCGCGCCCCGGCGACAGGGCGGTTTACGGCACGAAGTGCCGCACCTACGGTGCTCCGTTTGTTGCTGCCACTGTTCCCAGCACTTACGTGCTGGGCTAAATTGTGGCGCGCCTCCGGCGCTCAAGCTGAACGGCAGATCATCTAGGCCCGCAGTGGCGAGCGAAATTGTGTGGGAATTACGTTGCGCCTTTCTCTTGCCCCATCTGCAGAATCTTCCGCAGGCATTTGCGGTCGATGACTTCGCGTGGCGAGCCGCCCGGCTTTTCGGTACGGGGTTGCACGCAAGTTGCCCAACCCGCGAGATCCATTTGTCCGGTGAGCGCGTTCATGAGGACTTAGGCGAACTATAAGGAAGCGAGACCCGTTCCTTTTGACAGTAGCGTCCCTTTGATACTTCCGCGCAGACTGGGGCGCCCTAGGACGTTCGGACATCGGCTGAGTACCCGGGTGTGGTTTGTCATTTGACGATTCACGAGCAAGGAAAGGACTTATGAGACGAGCTATACGGATAAACCTCGCATTGGCGGCGTTAGGAGCACTCTTCGGAGTTGCTTCAGCACTACCAGTCAGAGCGCAGGACAAGAAACCCAACATTTTGGTGATCATGGGTGATGACATTGGGATAACCAACATCGGCGTCTATAGCCACGGCATGATGGCCGGCAAGACGCCGAACCTTGACAAGCTAGCCAAGGAAGGCATGCTCTTCACCGACTATTACGCGGAGGCGAGCTGTACGGCCGGCCGCGCGAACTTCATTACCGGCGAACTCCCCATCCGCACGGGTATGACCACGGTCGGCCAGGCGGGCGCGCCGATCGGCCTCCCAGCGGCGGCCGTCACCATCGCCACCGTGCTGAAAGCGCAAGGCTATGAGACCGGCCAGTTCGGCAAGAACCATCTTGGTGATAAGAATGAATTCCTGCCCACCGTTCACGGCTTCGATGAATTCTTCGGCTATCTGTATCACTTGGACGCCATGGAAGACCCGTTCCACCCCAACTACCCGCAGAATCTTATAAACGTCGTCGGCCCGCGCAACCTGCTTCATACCTGGGCCACTGACGCCGACGATCCCACCGAGATGCCGCGCTGGGGCAAGATCGGCAAGCAGAAAATTCAAGATGAAGGGCCGTTGCCTCCGCACCCCACGAACGGGATCAAATACAACATGGAGACAGTGGACGACACCATCCGCGACCTCTCCATCAAATTTATTGACAAGGCCAAGGCCGATGGCAAGCCGTTCTTTGTCTGGATGAACCCGACGCGCATGCACGTGGTCACCCACCTCTCGCCGAAATACGCGGCCATGATGAACTCGGACAATGGCTGGAGCATAGAAGAAGCAGGCATGGCGCAGTTGGATGACGACATCGGCCTCGTAATGCAACACCTGAAGGACGCGGGACTAGACGACAACACCATCGTCGTTTTCACCACCGACAACGGCACCGAAACGTTCACTTGGCCCGATGGCGGCACCACGCCGTTCGCGCAGTCGAAAGGAACGGTCATGGAAGGCGGTTTCCGTGTGCCGTGCATCGTGCGCTGGCCCGGCCATATCGCGCCGGATTCCATACAGAACGGCATCATGTCCGGCTTGGACTGGTTGCCTACGTTCGCCACCCTCGCCGGAAACCCGAACCGTCACCCAGGATTTGCTCAAAGGGGTTAAATTCGGCGACCGCACGTACAAGAACCATCTCGACGGCTATGACCAGACCGCCATGCTCACCGGCAAAGGCCCGTCCAATCGCCACGAAATCTTCTACCTTGGCGAAAGCACGATTGGCGCGGTGCGCATTGACGACTACAAGTACCGCTTCATCGACCAACCCCAAGGCTGGCTGGGAGTCAAAAATCATCCGGACGTGCCGTCGATCATCAATCTGCGGCTCGACCCGTTCGAGAGAATGGCCTTCCCAGAAGACCTGACGAGGAATGGGTCGCTGATGTCTTTCGGTGACTGGTACATGTATCAATTCTGGCGTTTTATTTTCGTTCAGCAAAAGATGGGCAAGGAAATCCAGACCTTCCTGGAATTTCCGCCGATGCAACGAGGCGCAAGCTTCAACCTCGATGCCCTGAAAGCCGAAATGGCCGCCAAGATGGCCCAGGCGGAAGCGGCAGCCAAGGGCCCCAGCAACTAGCAAAAACCAACCTCACGACGGGCGGCTCGCAAGGGCCGCCCTTTTCAATTCCCTCCGCGGTGACCTGCCTCGTCTAACTCCCGATTAATTGGGTTTACCGGACATGTCGTTCCGGGCTGATCCACTTGATTGCATAACCATGTTAAGGATGCGCCAGCCGCCACCGGCAATCGGGCGGACGTGTAGCGATGGAAATTAAAAATTCGCGGACATGGTGTTCGCGCTACGGCTGAGAGTTGAGGTCGACCTTGAGGCGCTGCATGGCGCGCTGGTCGAGCTGGATTAGGCCGGTGCTGGGGGAATCAAGATCGGCGACCAAGGCGATCACGATTGCGATGGTAATAGGGGCGAGGACGAGCGTCACCCAGAAGCGATGCGTTAGCGTCAGGCCGCGGCTAAAGATTGCGATCAAGGAGACCAAGAGAATCAAGAACCAGATGGAGACGGGGATGCGGTTCTCCAAGGATGCGATGCGCTTTTCATGGAGACCGATGGTCTCGACGAGTGAGTTGACGTACCCCGCCGTCATGCCGGTTCGGTCTATTCTGGCAGAGGCAACTACGTCTGCCCAAAGCTGAGCCTGGATGCGTTTGGAACGATTCGTGGCCTCGTTGAAGCGGGCCTCATCAAGGCCGGCGTTGTCGAGATCAAGACGGGCATCGACGTAGCGCCGCAGGAGGTCACGAGCGTTATCGGAATAGGGCTGGGGGAGCAAGCCGGCGCGGAGATAGGTCGCCCAGATGGAACCAGCTTCTTCCACGAGGAGGGTGCGCCGCTCACTGTAGCGGGGCACGGCCAGCGCCAAGGTGAAACCGAGTAACAGGCTGACCAGGAAAAAGAGTCCATCGCGGATGGCGGCCATTTGGTCTATGCGGTGGGCGTCATCGTGGATACGAGCGGAGGCGGCTAATCGTCGACCGAGTTCGATCGCGGCCGCCAAGGAGATTGCGACCACCAGGCCCAAGAGCCACGGTTCATTAAGGAGGTATGTCATTCCTGATTTGATTTCTGGACGAGAGTGTATCCGGAAGTGGTTCGGGCCACAACTTGTGCTGCGATGTGCTTCGGATTGTTTAGCGCCACGGGGTCCTTTTTTTCTGGGACAACAACAAGTTTTTCCGGCCATCCTGCGCGGTTCAATGCTTGGTGGATGCGGAGGATTTTTAGGAAGCCCGGGAAGGGGTTCGGGTGATACCTGGAGGGATAACTTCCCGGGCTTGTTAAGAGTTGACTGAGGTTGCGCTTGATTCTGGCCAAAGGGAACCGTCAAAAGTAACGGTCCCACAGGTCGGGTAAGGCGACTTATTGGGAGTTAGAGAATTGTCTGGTCGTCGAGACTTGGGTAAGTTTCACGCGGCCGAACGGTTTGGCGACACCGTTCGCGATATTGTCCATGCGCCATTCCCAAGTGTTCGCTTTCGCGTCATAGACGAATTCATTTTTAAAAGTGACTTCGCCCTTTTCATCCCTGAAAACAAAAAGTAGTGCATTTTCCTTCGGGCTTGCGACGCCAATCGACTGTGTCGCCAAGCCGCCGAAGACATCGAGCCAAACGCAAGCGTATGTCTTGGTCGGTTCGTTCCACCCAATGTAGACGGTGGCCTGATATTGCGGCTCGCCTTTGGCGTTCATCTGGCGCGAAACTTCGTGGATGACGAGGTAGTGGTGTTCGAGGACCCACTCGGCGTTGACGTCATGCGTGGTGTCTTGGGCTGCAATCGTGCCCTGGAGCACCCATTTTCCAACCAGATGATCGAGCAGCGGAGCGTTAACCGGTGGCTGTTGGGCAACAGTCGCGGTGGCTGAGAGCAGCAGAGGTAAGAGGAGGAAGTAGAGCGTGATGATCGACGCCAAGGGCGGGATGCGATGGATGGATTTTACCGTTGTCATGGCGTGGCTGGCAGGGAGACTCCGGCAACATTACAGCTAAATGGGGTGCTCAATGGAAGTTTTTCTTATGTCACACAGACCCGCCTGCCCTAGTTCCTGATAAACGCGCACCCTCAGTCGTCGACGGAGGTGCGCAAAGTTTTTCTTAAACTTTCGCATTAATGCAGCAATACTTTGCATCGGCCTGCCCCTGACGCGTGACTAAGTTCATTCATTTCAAGCGTGCATTAGTGGCAAGCAGATTGCGAAGAACCACGCGGTCGCCATGATCTAGGAGTCGGTCCCTGTCCTGGATGCGGCTTTCGGGTCTAGATGTGGGTGATTCCTAAAGAGGAGGGTGGAGATGAGAGGGTACCTAAAGCGTGGGGGCCACGTCTTGCTGGCTCTAGTTGTAGTACTGCTCTGGCAAGCCGGCACAGTGGCGCAGGCCGATCAGATCGTTGGTGTGTTTAGCAATCCGGTGGTAGCTGGAAATGTGCTGAACGATCCGACGGTTGGATCCTTGACGGCTCTCGACAACACCGGGACCGCCGCTGTGGGAGTTAACTCCGCCAATACCGGCTGCACTGGCAGCAATAGCCTTTGCTGGGGAACGGATCCCGGCTCCGGCCTTCCGACGAATCAGCAGTACAGCGAACTGACATTCACAGGAGCGAATGTGACGGGTTCGGGGACGCAAACCATCGGGACCATCACGTACTTGAACGGGACGAGCGCACTCACCAGCCTCATCTTTGGTGCGACATTGAGTTTTTACGATGCCACCACGGGTGGTACCTTCCTGGGATCGGACAGCGTGATCATCTCGACCACATCGAATCAGTATTCGGGAACGGGCCTGAGCGCCTCGCAATTGGCGACCGACGCGGACTACATTAACATCTGCGGCAACAACAGCAGTATCTGCGCAAGTTCACTGGAAGCGTATGAAGACAGTGAGGGTGGCACAGGCGTTACAGCTACTCTTACTGGCAAGCTCGTCGGCGACCCGCATATAGATCTGACGGGTATTTCCGTTCCTCCCAGCCAATACGCCACGGGCGGTGTGGTCGGCAACGAGCCCCCACTAGGGCTTCCAGAGCCTTCGACATTGGGGATGATGTCGATGGGATTGCTTCTCTGCGGCGGACTTCTCCTCCGACGCGGGTAACCGAGACGAAGGGCAGGGTAACGCGATTCGTCAGTAGCGAATCTCAGTGCCTTACCCGAGTCATTCTAAAAGGAATCAGGCGTTCTGGCTCAGGAACACTGGGGCGATCCTTAACGGGTCGCCCTTCGTCATTAGGCGTGTAGCTTTCTAAGAAAGCCAAAGCAACGTCGCAGGCTTTGATTTTGTTTTGGAGTTTGCGTCGCTCCTCGGAAATCGGGAGGACTTCGAGCAACTTCTGCGCCTCTAATTTGCTGACTAAAATACTGACCGACGGGTTCTCAGTCATGGGGACCCCCAACAGAATAAAAAACGCCTACCCAGGTGTGACGCGCAAACTCGAAATCAGGTTGCGCCCGCGGGGCCATGGTAAGCCTTCTGCGTTAAAAACTTTGCGAGGGTCATAATCGTCAACATCATTGATGAGATTTAGGAGTCTTGAACGGCTAGGCGAAGAGCCGCATACGCTTGACAAAGATAAGACCCAGCAGTCCAACGCCAAACAAGGCCATGCTCGATGGTTCGGGAGTCGGGCTAACCGTATTCGCGTTATTCACGTTATATCCGACCGCATCGAGGATATTGATTTCCGCGGAACCGTCAGTGGTGATGTTCAGGTTCGAGCCCAGGCAGCCGGTTGCGTCCTGAACGAACTCGCAATTGGAGACGAAGTCGCCGTAGCCGTTGCCATTGTCCAAGGTGTTGTAAATCGCCCCATCCGCTCCGTTAGTGGCGCCACCGTTGTACGAGAAGTAAGCGCCGGGCGTGGTGCTGAGCGAGGAGTCCGGGATAAGCGATCCCGGAGCGGAATACCGGAAGAGATCGACCGCCGAGGGAGTGCCTGAACCAAATATCGAACAGGGATTTGACAGCGGATTCACACCAGTGTCAATGCACGAGGCGGTCCCCAGGATTTTGTTAGTCTCGTGCTCTACCAGGCTATAAAAATCGAAAGCGTTTGCGGGCTGCACGCCTCCGGTTTGGTTCCAGTACAAGGCTTGCGCGCCGCCGGTCTCGGAAGCGAGGTTCTGCGGGGTCGTGATCGTGATGATGCCGTTGTAGCAACCGGAAGTCCCGAGGGAGCATTTACTGCCAGTCGCAGTAGTGCCATACAAGTTGCCTGCGGCGATACCCAGAGCCTGGCCAAGGGCGCTGGTGATCACCACATTGCCGTTGCCATAGAGCGAGGTGTCCAAGCTGTTCAGCGCGGCCAAGGCTCCAACGTCGACGGTGTCGTGGCTCGCTGTGGCGGCAAGGTCAGCCAAGTACGTATTGTAGGAAATCTCGTTATAGAAGCCAGTGGTACTTGAGCCCAGAGCAGTTGTGCCCTCCTGGATGTAGATGCTGGCGTTTACGTTGGTGAAGGTGCTGGTGTAGAGACTGGAGATGGTGCTGTTTAGGTACGCGCAAGTTCCTGCCTGGGTTGCGTCGATCGTCGGATCGCAGGAAAACGAGAGGGTGTTAGCACTTGCAAGAGTCGCACCCATCGCCATCACCGCTGCCAGACACAATGCTTTTCCCAAGAGTGCTGTTTTCCAAATCATTCCGTCCTCCATAGTGGAGTTCCCAGCAAGTAAACGTATTGCTGCGTCGGGAAGGCCGCTTAACTGGATCAAGTGAACCAGGAAGAAGTCGCTTCGCATCTGCGCTGGGACAAAGCGGGTGGTGATGGACAGGTTATAGGCGAGGCCGGGCGGAATGTCAATGGTGGCGGCATAAAATTCGGGTGAACGTGTAAGCGATAGAAAGACGGTCATTTAGAACGACAATCCAACTCAGTTCCATAGTAGTCGCTCTGCCTGACAAAGGGGCTTAGCGGTGAACCGGAATCCCTCCAAAAAAGCAGATGAGAAAAGCTCCGAAGGTGAGTCTTGGCAAACGCACATTTCCACCGGGCAAGCGACTATCGTTTTGTGTTCGACTTCTTTGTTCAAGTTTGGGAGAAGGCAGATCGCTGCTGCAGTGATAGACGTCTAGTGAGACGGGCTGTCGGAAGGCTGAAAGGCTGCAATCCACACCGTCACTTTTAACAGTAGACAAACCTTGGCGCCTAGGCGTAGGTTGTCCGGGTGAAGGAGAAATACAATGTGGAACATTAACGGATCAGCTTTGCGGACTACCGCTCGAGTCCTTTGCGGATTGGCCCTTTTCGCGATGTTCACTCTCAGTTCCGCGTCTTCTCGAGACAAATATGAAACGATTGAAGCCACAGCCTTTGGTACCGGCACGCAAATGGGCCGGAACATCGGCGTGTCGCTCAATATCTACGAGTTCTCTACTCCGGCGGACCGCGCGCAATTGGTCCAGGCCTATCAACAGGGGCAGAATCAGGGCCTGGTCACCGCTTTGTCGAAAATGAAGGCCGTAGGCCACATCGAAGTTACCGGAACACTCGGAACGGATTGCTCGTTCATCAAGATGACTCCGACGGCCACGGGACGGAAAATTGTTTTCGTAACCAATCGCCAGATTCGCTTTGGCGAGGCGTGGACCGACAGTCAAACGATGTCCTACGATTTGACCGCCGGCATCATCGAGATCAACGATCAGGACAAGAGCAAGAGCACCGGCGTGCTATATCCGGCGGCGCAGTTGATCCTCGACAAAGAGGGTCAACTACAGTGGGACCTGAATCAGAATCCGTGGAGACTCTCTGACGTCCTCGACTGGAAGGGAACGGCCGGCGTGAACTAAGGCACGGCACGCTTCTCACGTAGTACGGTTCGATCGAGTGTGACGAAACGCGAAGGGGAACGAAAATGATGGGATCTCGCAGTATTGGCAGTGAGTCGCAAATTCGCGATTTTGCTTATCGCGCTGGTGGTAGCGCTCCTGGTGACCCGTCATCTGGCCGCCGAGCCGCAGAGCAAAACCGGGTGCACGGAAGCAAATCCCACGAGTTTGATCACTCCGGCAAACACCTGCGGGTCCAGTTCCGATCCCTGTATCGTCGACGTGAAGCGTACCGCGCGAATCGGCTTCCGCCACGCCGGGAATTGCAGGTGCCAAACCCAACCATATATTTGCGGTGAAGGTAGGAACCACGGTCACGTGGAAGAGCACCTCCAAAGGGACGGGCTTCGTGATTGATTTCGGCGCTACGTCTCCGTTCGACTCGCCGGACGCCATCACCGGCGGTACCGATCGCGCCGTCTCCGTGATAGCGACGAAGCCGGGATGCTATCGCTATTCCATCGGAGCATGCGTTTCTGGAGCCACCTTCGGTATGTGCGACACGAAAATGGCGGAACTCGTAGTCGTCAAATAGACGCGGCTCGCAAACGCAACTGAAGCAAGGCTCAGGTTCTAACCTGGCTTCTCGTAATATTTCGTAGCAGTTCCGGCCCCATGAAGGAAGCCAAATCCGTTAGTCGCAGTTCCGCGGCGAAGCGCAAAACATCCCCTAAAAGCGTTGACGAATATCTTAGTGGCGTCCCTGAGCCCGCGCGCAGCAGCTTGAGCAAGATGCGCGCGGCGATCCGGTCTGTTGTGCCGTCGGCGGCGACAGAGACGATTAGCTATGGAATTCCGGCATTCAAAACCGACAGGGTGCTGGTGTGGTTCGCAGCGTTTTCGGAGCATTGCAGTCTGTTCCCTACAGCCGTGGTTATCGAAGGGTTTAAAAACGAACTTAAGGGATTCTCTACATCGAAAGGGACCGTGCACTTCCCCACGAATGCGCCACTGCCGACCGGACTTATTAAGAAACTGGTGAAAGCGCGGGTGGCGCAGTGTGAAAGCAAGAAACGGCGCTGAAACGGTTGCCTTCCAGGAGCTAATCCGCCACCGCCAGGGCCGAGTACTGGTGTGCAGGGCTTGCCCTATGGTCGGAGAGCGTTGATGGCATCAGGTTTTCGCCCTGGGTGCATCAAATTGGACAGAATCGGCACGGCTTCAATGCCATCATGCGACGCGAGATTCTCACGTGGCGTGGGCGAGAGGAGTGCCAGGAAGCCAGCGTAGGGGAATACCAAGAAGCAAATCGCGACGTTCTCAAATGTCGCGACGTTCTCAAATGTCGCGACGCTCTCGAATGTCACGACGATGCGAATGGGCCAATCCGTGGAGAACGATCCCAGCCAGAATCGGAGGTCCAATTAATCCATGATGTCCAACGGAGAGGCGGCTCCCCGAATTTCATTCGATTTGAGCGGGGTACCCACACTATATGAACGCTTCGCGACGGGAGGAACGATTTTCTCCGAAGGGGAGACCGCGGAGACGCTCATGTACATTCAAAGCGGCCGAGTGAAATTGTCGGTGGCCTCCAAGAACGACAGGGGAGCAATTGTCGCGATTCTTGGTTCAGGCGAATTTCTTGGTGAAGCGTGCCTGGGAAGCCAGAATACTCGTATCAGGACGGCCACCGCGATTGCACCGACGGTGCTGCAAGTGATTGAAAGAAACGAGATGATCCGAGCGCTTCAGGCTGACCGTGCGCTTTCCTACGCCTTCCTCTCTTATTTGCTTTCGCGCAATATCCGGATTGAGGAGGATTTAATCGACCAGGTTTCCCACGGCATCGAGAGGCGACTTGCCCGGGCTCTTCTGATGCTGGCAGGGAAGGGGAATGAGCGCAAGGTGCCTAGATTTGAGGGAATATCGCAAGGGATCCTGGCAGCGATGATCGGGACGACACGTTCGCGGGTCAACTTTTTTATGAATAAGTTCAGAAAGCTCGGCTTCATCAAATACCACGGGCGTCACGACCAGGGCGGCGAGATGCAGATTAACGTCGCGCTCTTAGCCAAGGTGCTCCAGAAATAGCGTGAGCTGGCGGGCGGTGGCCTGAAAGTCGCGAAGGACTTCATGCGCCGGATTTGGTTCGCGAATTGATGGTGCACAATGCTGCGCGGGTCGGGAGGCCCGGTGCTTACTGTGCAAAAGCGGCGTCAAGCCCTTCGCGCAAAGCGGTCAGGGTAAACCGCCGCACTCCAAAAAGGCGCTGATGATTCGACTCAATCGGGATCTTTTTTAGCCCTCGGGTGCTCGGCACAGGCATGCGATGCAAATTCTTTGTCGCGCTGCTGCCCGAAGTTCTCGGTCATCTCGTCAATGGATTTGCCGATGGGCGGCCATGAAGCGTCGAACACCCACGAGCATTCGGAGCAACACCAGCCCTGAAAATCCGATCTTTCGACCCAAATCAGTTTGCGACGCTTTGGCTCCACGGCCACCTCGCAATTTGACGCGGCAGACTTTTTGAAAGTCAGCACACGAGCGGCGTACATTAGCGATGGAGAAGGTGGTTGTCTGTCGGGTATCCAACACTAAGGGGCACTAGCGGACACTGGCACTTACGGGCACTGGCGGGAGCTGTTAGCGCAATCCGAGGTCGTCCTCGAACTGTTGAATGACGGCGTAGCACTCACACGAAGATTTTTCGAGTTTCCTGCGGTTTACAATCTTCACCGCGCCGCGCACGTAATCGATGATGCCGTTTTTTTGCATTACGGACGCTGCGAGGCTCACCGTGGACCGGTCGGTGCCCATCATGGTGGCTATGAAATCGTGGGTGATGGGAAGCACCCCGGAATGCACGCGATCCTGAGTCATCAGCAGCCACCGGGAGAGACGCTGCTGTATATCGTGCAGACGATTGCACGCCGCGGTCTGGGCGACTTGCATTCCCTGAATGCCGGTATGCCTGTTCAATAGCACCTGTAGCTGTGGAGCGGAGCGCAGAATGCGTTCCAGGGCATTGCCCATCATGCGGAACCCATCACCGGCAATCTGGATGACTTCGCGGACGGGACTTCTGGTCAAGCCGGCCGCCAAGCCAGCCCCAACGAACCCCTCGCTTCCCACGACTCCCACTTCCACGGTGCGTCCGTCCTTGGTGACTACGACCTGAGAAACCATTCCGCGATTCAGGAAATAGACGAACTCGATGTTTTGGGTGGGCTCGTGAAGGCTGAGATGATGCGGCAGGTCGATATGCGTCAAATCAGCGCGCATCAAGTGGTATTCCTTGTCGGGCATGGCCGACAGCACTTTGTTCGTGACGGGTTTGCCCTCGGAGTTGGTCCGTTCGACGGACTGCGGGACGCGAAAATTTTTTCCACTCATGTCAATTTTGAACAGCACGAAAGCGCGGTGCACTCAGTAGGAGAAATCTTCATGCGCTCCGTGAGTGCATGTCCATTGGAGCAAAGGAGGAGACTAGCAGTCTGTGCAAAATGAGACAGACCGCAAAATGGGCGGGAAGCGGATCGATGGAAATCTAGAGTCCGCTTCTTTTTTTGAAGAATTTCACGGCGCCGTGCTACCGCGGCGGGGCGTTCTTAACGTATTTGTCAAACCAGCGAAGCATCTCGTAGATGAGCTGTTCGTTCGACTCCATGGCCGAATACCAATGCGGCTCGTGCGGGAGCATCACCAAGCGCGCAGTACCTCCGTTGCCGCGAATTGCTTCGTAGAGCTTGTTGGCTTGGAGTGGCGTAGTACCGGGATTCGCGTCCTCCGCACCGTGCACAATGAGGAGCGGGGTTTTGAGTTTGTCAGCGAAGAAAAATGGGGAGACTTTCAGATAGACATCGGAGGCCTCCCAAACCGAGCGGCGCTCGTTTTGGAAACCGAAAGGCGTGAGGGTCTTGTTATAAGAGCCGCTGGTAGCGACACCGGCGCGGAATAAGTCGGAATGGGCCACGAGATTTGCGGTCATTAAAGCGCCGTGGCTATGACCGGTGACTCCGATGCGGGCGGGGTCGGCAACACCAAGGCGCACGGCTTCGTCGACGGCGGCCTTGGCGTCGGCGACGAGCTGATCCAGATACGTGTCGTAGGCTTTCTTTGGGTCGCCGATGATGGGAAACGAAGCGTTGTCGATGATGGCGTAGCCGGCGAGGAGTAATAGTCGATATTGCCGCAGCCGCGTGAAAGTTTCCTGTGAGCCTGTGACTTGGCCGGCTTTCGCAGGGTCGGCATAGTCGAGCGGATATGCATAAAGAATAGTGGGGACGCGGGTGCCCTCTTGATAGCCGGGCGGCGTATAGAGGGTGAAGGACAAGTCAAGTCCGTCTGCGCGCTTGTATTTGACCAAGCGCTTCTTGATCGCGCGCACCTCTGGCGTTGGATCGGGAAGGTGGGTAATCGCGACACTCGCTGAAGCAAAGGCCGCTTCTCCGGCGGGGGCGGCAAGGGATTTTCCGAGCGTTCGCGCAAAGGCATTGGGCGGGTCGGTCGGAGACTGATGCCAGGTGATAAACATCCGCGTGTCCGGCCCGGTGAAGGAAAGAAATCGCTCGTAGGAAGTCTTGTCGCTGCGAAACAGACGTTCGGACTTAAGGGTATTGAGATCGAGCTGATCGAGGAAGGGACGATCCCCGTTGGGCGAAGAGCCAATTCCTTCAAGATAGATCGAATCACCTTGTTGGCGAAGCACCCAGAACCCGTTGGCGAGCTGGCGTTTCACTGTCCTGCCGGGATTCGCATACTTCTCGTCAGTAGAGAGATCCCAGAGCACGCGAGGCTTGCGTTGCGGATCATCGACGTCGATGACGAAGGTCCGCGTCCAATGGCGGTTGTCATCGTACTCGGTCAAAAGAGCGATGCTTGGTTGTTCGCTCCAAGAGAAACCGGCATAGCGCTGTTCGAGTCGCGTGATTTCGACGGGGGACGAGTCGAAGGGCGCCTTTAGAAGCATGAGCTTGTCGCGGGCGGGAACAGTAACATTCCAGTCGCCGCCATCCAGCGCTTCTGCCCAAACGAGCGTCGCCGGCTCGGTGGCGCGCCAGGAAAAATCGCGCGGGCCTAGCGGAACGCCATTGATGGGAACGCGGTCGGCCAGCGGAAGCGACGCGATAGTATGAGGAAGAACGCGCGAGGGATCTGTGACGTCCCAGACTTCGACCTCCTGCGGGAAACGATCGTAAGTGGTTATGTACGAGTAGGGCTTGTGGATGGCGGTGACGAGTATGTGCCGCCCATCCGGCGCGGGATCCAGCCATTCGTAATTTCCGGGCTTTCCGAGTGGGGTGATCGCCGAGGTGGCGGCATCGACGAAAGCGAGTTGCGAGGCCGCGAAGAAATCGAAGAGATCCTCGTCGTGCTTGTTGTTGAGGGTGTCGCGGTTTTCATACGTGCTGCTCTGTCCTTTTTCGCCGGCGGTCTCCTGGATGCTCGGACCGCTTGGCACCGTTGATTCGGCCGGCGGCGAGGCCAATCCCTCGGGAACCAGCTTGACCAAAAGCGTTTTCTGGTCAGGCATCCACTGCATCTCGTCGTTCAGCATGGGGTTGAGATGCGCGCCGGGCACTTGATGTACTTCGCCGGTTTTGGCATCGCCGATCCAGAGTTCGACGGAATTGGGAGCGATGTTCACGAACGCGAAGCGCTTTCCATCGGCGGCCCAGAGGGGCTCGCCCGGGCACGCACCTGCGGGAAGCGCGATACGAATTTGGGCGCCGTCGGCGATGCGCACCAGAGCGAAGTCCCTGGCGCAGGGCGTGATGCCGTAACCGCCCGGAGTGTCGTGCTTGCTGTGATTCTTTGGCTCTACGCGTACGCCTGCGAGGCGCAAGAAGGGTGTGGCCACGCGAGACATCGACGGGTAGTCCTGCCAGGAGACCAGGAGAATGCTGTCCTGCGTCGGGCTCATCTTAGGGATGGGTGGCGAGGGCGCGAGCATCACGTCCAGGATGTTTTTTGGCGGCTGGTCGTATCCGGATGGACTCTGGGTCGCTGCAATGGGCAAAGAGATCGCGCAAGCAACGAGCGCTCCGACTAAAAAATGGTTCAGGGCGTTCCGGACCGGCATAGATTTCCTCCGCCTTAATGCACCAGCAATACCGTTGAGACAAGACGATTCTTCGTGGATTCGGGCGCCTCGCGCATCTCGCCATGGTGAAAGTTTGTAGGTCGCCGCTCATCTTAGGTTGCGGGTCGGAGATAAGTCAACGAATCGGACTTAACCAACCGCCACCGAGGAACTTGGGGCCATCAATTGCTTCGGGGGCTGCGGGTTTGCGCCCTTGATCAGGAGCCAAAACATGAACAGGAGTTCTCCAAACTGGAGCGGCATCATCGAGCGGTCGACGATGGTTCGGTACTGTGGAAGTACGAAGGACGTAAAACTGGTTAGCACATAGGAAAAGCAGTTGGCCATGAGCAGAACCCCCAGGATGCGGGGAAAAAAGCCCGACCGGTACACCAGCAGCCCGAGAGGAAAGAGCCAAAGACCCCAAAATATCGCCGCGACACCAAGGCCTTGACTATGCAGATTGAGGAAGAGCATAGACAGAGCATCCCGCTGAGGCTTGTCAAATACTGATAGGAAATCAGCTCCGCGCACGAGGAGGAGGGCAGCAATGGAGTTCAGCTCATTCAGCAAAGCTATGGGGATAGATACGACAATCAAAGTCAACATGAGCGAGGCGAGCCGCTGGTTGACCCCCTTAAGCAGATCGTAGAGAGCGAGGGCCACCCACAGAAAAAGGATCTGAGAGCTGAGTTGGGCCGCGATGCCGCAGCGAAATAGCGTCTCGGAGGCCGCGATGTTGCTCGCTGTAGCCGTTGCGTTTCCGTGCACGATCAGCTTGGTGGGGACGTAGAGGAGGGCGAAGGCTCCGGGTATCGAGATGAGTAGATACAGCAAGCCTGCGAATCGGCCGGGGTTCGTGGTGGAGCTCATGTGTCCTCCTTATGAGGGCTTGTGAGGGGTTCGCCTGAGATACGACGGAGGCAGTCAAAAAATTTCGGCGCACGAACAAGCGAACCTGCCGATGGCCAAGCCACATCGATTTCATGTGGCTGCGGTTACTCCTACGACCGGAGCCAGGTTTTTTCTTTACGTCGGTAAATCACGTAACCCAACGCGGCCCCTATCGAGTACCCGACGCTGGCGGCGGATGGTGTGGTAACAAATAATTCATGCAGGCATTCAGAGTCAGAACAGCTTGTGCCGGTACCGAAGAAACTATCGCGAATAAAAGCGAGTCTACTTACGGCTCGCGTCGTTTGCCAGAGGTCGGATTCGCTATACATTCCATATGCCAACCACAGGACACCCGCTATCCACACGAACATCGCAGATCTGTGCCCAACCTTGGCGTTGATTACAGTCCCCAGAAGCAACGCCACGGCGAAAATTGTCGGTGAGTACGGCTCTACCGCCGTGTTGACGTAATAGCTACTCATGAATCCCTCGGGAATGAATCCAATCACGCAGGAGCCGACCATCGCAAAGACTGCGTGTGGCATGAATGAGGACCAGAAGCCTAGACGTTCAAACGCTTCAATTAGTCCATGGCCTTCGGGGTTCGATACCATATTTTTCTCACCTGCTAATACATTTGAGCGGAATCCTGTGGCTGAGTCGAACACGCCGACGGTCTTCAAGGCGGAAGCGTATCACGGGGAATCGCAGGTGGGTCCGCGTACAGCGTTATTCCGACCTTCCATCGCAATGCGAGTTCATGAACAAATACGTCGAGCTGTTATCCTTCAACTGGGGAGAACGGCAGTGACGAGAGAAGAGGCTTGGAATCTGGCCAACCATTGGGTTGCGGCTTGGAACGCTCACGATCTGGACTCGATCATGACGCACTATGACGATGCAATCGAGCTGACATCGCCGGTTGCCGCGCAGCTTTTGGGAACAACTGATGGCAAGGTGGTGGGAAAGGCAAACCTGAGAGCTTACTTTCAGCGAGGGCTAGAAGCCTACCCGGAATTGCACTTTCGTCTTGAGGACGTGCTTTGCGGCGTAAACAGCGTGGTGCTGTACTACACAAATCAAAAGGGCACGCGCACGGCAGAGTTTATGGAGTTGTCGGCGCTTGGGAAAGTGGCACGGGTTGTTGCGAATTACAGTGTGTAGGAGCAAGAGACTTCGCTGACTTTAGCCGTTTGTTGGTTGATAGGAATCGCGTTTCTGCTCGGTGCGGCGTCTGAGTGAAAAACAATTTGTAGCGCTTCTGACCCTCGGTACATCCAACCCCTACTCGTATCGAGATCGATCCGAGCTCAGCAGCATTTTGCGGAGTGAGTTTTGCGGTGATTGATGACGATTGCAGGAAGCACGCAATTATAGGAAACAAGCAGTTATGTAAGACAAGCTTTTTGAGCATTATATAAAACCAAGGGGAAAAACCATGTCTAAACTAAGTAAGAAAGTAGCACTCGTCACCGGCGGCTCACGCGGGATTGGCGCCGCGATTGCGAAACGTCTGGCCGCAGATGGAGCCAGCGTGGCGATCACGTACACGAAAGGCGCGGATGCAGCCTCCGCGGTCGTCAAAGCGATTGAACAGGCCGGTGGAAAGGCGATCGCTATTCAGGCGGACGCCACTGATGCCGGTGCCGTGAAGAGTGCGGTTGAGAAGACGGTCAGCACATTCGGCGCGATCGACGTGCTGGTGAACAATGCCGGCACGGCCATTCCGAAACCGTTCGAGGAGACCACGCTGGAGGACATAGACCAGATGTTTGCCCTCAACGTCCGCGGAACCTTCGTGGCGACGCAGGCGGCGCTGAAGCACATGAAGAACGGCGGCCGCATCATCATGATTGGATCATGCGTAGGTGAGCGCATGATGACGCCAGGCCTGGTGGCGTATTCGGCCACGAAGGGAGCCGTCAAGATGTTCACCCAGGGATTGTCCAGAGAGGTTGGGGGGCGGGGCATCACGGTCAACAATATTCAGCCAGGTCCGATTGACACGGATCTGAATCCTGCGGCGGGCGATTGGGCGGCGCCCCAGAAGGCTATGACAGCGCTGGGCAGATACGGAACTGTCGACGAGGTTGCCGCGCTGGTGGCGTTCGTAGCTAGTCCGGAGGCGGCGTACATCACGGGCGCAAACCTAACGGTTGACGGCGGCACCAACGCCTAACCGAAGTATTGATTTAGCAAGTTTACCGGGAGTCGCAGCCTTTCGCTGTGACTCCTCGTTTATCTTTCTGTCAAGATTGAGGCCGTCGAACAATAACTGTGAATATGGCACCGCTGGCTGGAGATGGATTCGTTTGTCAGCACTGGCGCGCTGCTGATATGCTGCCTTGAGAATGTTGGAGTTAGAGGCGCCATGAACCAAGCCCCCGATTCGCTGCTGGTCAACATCGTACTTGCCACTCTGGCGATAGGCCTGCCTATTGTCCTGGTGCTGGCGATCCGTTTTTTGTGGGACCGCAACTTGAACCTGGGGCGCTCGAAAGAGCTGGAAAAACTGATCTGGCAGTTGCACCGCATCGCCAGCGCGATGGAGCACCAAATGAATTTGTCGTTTCCCGCGGTGCAGCCGGGCACGGAAGAGGCGCGAGATCTCGCGTATCTGCAACGTGGTGTGCAAGCGACGCCGGCTGCGCGGGGCGTAGCGATTCCCGGTGCTGGGGCTGCGTCGGTTGCGACACCTCAACCTGTCTTGCAACAGCCCGTCGTGCAACAGCCTGTCGCTGCGCCGGTGGCCGCTCAGCAGGAGTCTCTTCCTGCGCTTGAACGCCGGGAGCCTTCTGTCGAGGGCCAGCGCGCGGGCGTCAACTCCATGTTCGGCCTGTAAATTTAGTTTTTCCCCGCCATTGTTTTGAACCCAACGCTCTCATGACACACGTTCGTTAAGGCTGTCCGCTAGAATACCGAAGGGAAACTTGGACGATGCTGCGGCGCAGAATGGCGCGGCGGGCCGCGTGTTACGATCAGCGAGGTGCGGAGCGGAGATGATTGCCGGATCGATTGCGGAAAATTTGGAGAGGATTGAGGAGCGAATCGGCGCGGCGGCGTTGCGTGCTGGGCGTTCGCGCGGGGAGATTACGCTGATTGGGGTGTCAAAGACGCACGGGGCGGAGGCGATTTGCGAGGCGTATGCGGCGGGGTTGCGGCACTTTGGCGAGAACCGCGTGCAGGAGTGGGAAGGGAAGCGGGGCGAGGTTTTGCTGCTGCCAGGTACGGTGTGGCATCTGATTGGCCACCTGCAGAGTAACAAGGCGGGACGCGCGGCGAAGATTTTTCATAGCGTGGATTCCGTGGATGATTTTGCGCTGGCGGAGCGTCTGCGGCGAGGGACAGATTGGAAGTTGCGCGTGCTGATTGAAGTTCGGGTGGCGGAGGAAGAAACGAAAAATGGCGTGAGCGTTGCGGAGCTTCCGGCGCTGGCGGAACGAATTGCTGCGCTGGACAAAATTAATTTGGCGGGATTGATGTGCATTCCGCCGTTTTTTGAGGATATAGAGTTGGTGCGGCCTTATTTTAGGAAATTGCGAGAAGTACGCGATGAGCTGGCGGGCCGGTTGCGAAGGGAGTTGCCGGTTTTGTCGATGGGGATGTCACATGATTTTGCCGTGGCGATTGAGGAAGGTGCCACGGAAGTGCGCGTGGGAACGGCGTTGTTTGGGGCGCGCGGGCAATCGGCGCAGTGATTTAGCGGACTTCCCAGGTGTCGCCGGCGCGGAGGAGTTTGTTCAGGTCGCCGGGACCGCGCTTGGCGATTACGTCTTTGATTTGCTGATTTAAAACTTCTTCATAGCGTGGTTGGTCGCTCCAGTTGCGGAGGACGCCGATAGGCGTGGGGAAGCCTTCGCGCTTTTCCATTTGCGCCAGGGCGAAGGCGTAGGCGGGGTTGGGATTTTTTGCGTCGTGGATCAAGAGATCGCTTTCGGTGATGCCGTTGCCTAACGCGACTACTTCGAGATCCATGCCGACGAGGCGGATGCCTTTGTCGCGATTTTTGCCAAAGACCATGGGCTTGCCTTGTTCGAGAGTTATGACGTGCTCGCTGCGGGCGTCGCGTTCGGTCAGGGAGAACCAGGCGCCGTCGTTGAAGATGTTGCAGTTTTGCAAGATTTCGATGAAGGCGGAGCCGCGATGGGCGGCGGCGGATTTTAGCGTCTCTTTGAGATGTTGCTGGAAGACATCGACGGAGCGAGCGACGAACGTGGCTTCCGCGCCGATGGCTAACGCCAGAGGATTGAATGGACGATCAACGGAACCGAACGGAGTGGACTTGGTCTTCTTATTCACTTCAGAGGTTGGCGAATACTGGCCTTTGGTTAGGCCGTAAATTTTGTTGTTGAATAGTAGGACTTTTAAGCCGACGTTGCGGCGCAGCATGTGGATGGTGTGATTGCCGCCGATGGAGAGGGCGTCACCATCGCCGGTGGCGACCCAGACTTCAAGGTCTGGGCGAATGGCTTTGATACCGGTGGCTACGGCTGGCGCGCGGCCGTGGATGGTGTGGAAGCCGAAAGTGTTCATGTAGTAGGGGAAGCGGCTGGAGCAGCCGATGCCGCTCACGACCACGAAATTTTCGCGCTTGATGCCGAGTTCGGGGAAGACGGCTTGGACGGCGGAGAGGATGGCGTAGTCTCCGCAGCCGGGGCACCAGCGGACTTCCTGGTCGGTCTGAAAATCTTTTTTTGTTAGGACTGGCAGCGTTGCGGTGGTCATTTTTAACGATTCCTCTGCGTAATCGAAAACCTCTTAATCCTTGCCGAGTTCTAAGGGAAAGCAGATCCCTCGCTTCGCTCGGGATGACAATCAACGAAATGCGCTAGACGCCCAGGACCTCTTCGATTTTTTGTTCGAGTTCGGCCTGCTTGAAGGGGCGACCCTGAATTTTGTTCAGGCCTACGGCGTCGACCAAATATTTTGCACGGAGGAGCCAGAGAAGCTGGCCCATGTTCAGTTCGGGCACCAGAATTTTTTTGTAGCGCTTGAAGATTTGCGCGAGATTTGCTGGTAGCGGATTCAGATGGCGGAGATGGAGATGGCCGATGCGGCGTCCGAGAGCGCGCTGCGTTTTTACCGCCGCGGTGATGGAACCGTGCGTGGAGCCCCAGGCGACGATGAGCAAATCGCCATCGGGATCGCCGGTGGGAACGGCGTCGGGAATGTCCTGCACGATGCCGGCTACTTTGGCGGCGCGGATGCGCACCATGTTTTCGTGATTGAGCGGCTCGTAATTGATGTTACCGGAGACGTCTTGTTTTTCCAGGCCGCCGATGCGGTGTTCGAGGCCGGGCGTGCCGGGGATGGCCCAGGGTCGGGCCAACGTGTCGGGATTGCGTTTGTAGGGCTTAAAGCCTTCGGGATTTTTCGCGAAACTTACCGGGATCTCCGGGATGTCGCTGAGCTCGGGAACGCGCCAGGGTTCGGCGCCGTTGGCGAGGTAGCCATCCGAGAGAAGGATTACCGGAACCATGTATTTTACCGCGATGCGGCAGGCCTCGATGGCGGCCCAGAAGCAATCGCCGGGAGTGGATGCGGCGATTATGGGAATGGGGGCTTCGGAGTTGCGGCCGAACATGGCTTGCAGCAAATCGGCTTGTTCGGTTTTGGTGGGGAGGCCGGTGGACGGGCCGCCGCGCTGCACGTTGACGATGACTAGCGGGATTTCGATGGCTACAGCCAGGCCGAGAGCTTCAGTTTTCAGCGCCATGCCCGGGCCGGAGGTGGTGGTGAGTGCAAGCGCGCCCGCGTAGGCTGCCCCGATGGAGGAAGTGATGGCGGCGATTTCGTCTTCGGCTTGGAAGGTCATCACGCCGAAATCTTTGTACTGCGAGAGTTCGTGCAAGATATCCGAGGCTGGGGTGATCGGATAGCTGCCCTGAAAAAGTTTCAGGCCGGATTTTTGCGAGGCGGTTACGAAGCCTAACGCCAGAGCCTGATTGCCGCTCATACTGCGGTACAGTCCCGGAGACAAATGGGCTGGCGGGATTTCGTAGCTGATCTGGAAGGCTTCGGTGGCTTCGCAGTAAGAGTAGCCGGCTTTCATGGCCAGTTGATTGGCTTCAACGAGCAAGGGCTTCTTGCTGAATTTGTCGTTGATCCAGCGGACGGTGGAATCCATCGAGCGGTTGTACAGCCAGTAGCACATGCCCAGGGCGAAGAAATTCTTGCAGCGGTCCATGGACTTGGCGTCCAGGCCGAGATGCTCCAGGGCGCGACGGGTGAGACGCTCGAGTTCGACGGGGAAGAGGCGGAACTTGTCGAGGGAATGATCTTCCAGCGGATTGACGGTCATTTGCGCTTTGCGCAGATCATTTTCAGTGAAGCTGTCGCTATTGACGATGAGGATGCCGTTGGCTTTCAGGTCAGCGATATTTACGCGCAGGGCGGCGGGATTCATGGCGATCAGCACGTCGATGGCGTCGCCGGGCGTGTTGATGTCGTCGGAAGAAAAGTGGAGTTGGAAGCCGCTAACGCCGGGGAGCGTGCCTGCGGGGGCGCGAATTTCGGCGGGATAGTCCGGGAAGGTGGCGATGTCGTTCCCGTAGAGCGCGACGGTGTTGGTGAACTGGCTGCCGGTGATTTGCATGCCGTCGCCGGAGTCCCCGGCGAAGCGGATGACGGCGCGGTCGATGACTTCGCGCCTGGTTTTTGGCAACGGGATATCAGTTACGGTCGACATATTTCCCCAAGTCCTCGCAAGATACTTTTCATTGCAGTGCGCAGCAGGCGAGAGCCCCTCAGTTCGCACTTGGCGCAGAAGTCGTGATATGGAAATCGTGCGGCGCGGCGGATTGCTTGATACTGAGGCGAACCGCCGAGGCCTAAGCTAAAGAATATCATAGCGCGAACTGCGCGGCGGGCGTGTGCACTGTGCGCCAACCGAGTTGTCCGCAAGCTGCGCTGATGCGTGCGGCCAACGTGTAAGGATTTGATGAAGTAAAGATTAGGGAAGTTCATCGGCACCTGAGATTGATGCGGTGGTATCGAAGTCTATGAACGCACACTGGCCTCGATATTCGCTTGACGTTCGCCTTGTTTTCGCCTAGAGTGGGCGAAGATTGTTGGGTTGTGTCGATGCGACCGGAGGCGGATGAATGGCGCTGACGAAACGGCAAAAAGAAGTGCTCGATTTTCTGGTTAGTTTTGAGACCAAGCACGGCTACGCACCGAGCTTTGAAGAGATTGGCAAGGGCTTGAAATTGACGTCGCTGGCGACGGTGCACAAGCATATTTCGACGCTGGAGAAAAAGGGATTTATTCGGCGCGGGTACAACCAGAGCCGCTCGATTGAGATTTTGCAATTGCCAAGGTCGGTGAAAGAGCAAGTGATTGAGCGGAAGATTCAGGAGTTGCCACTGCTGGGGCGGATTGCAGCGGGGCGTCCGCTGGAAGCGGTGGAAGAGCGCGAAACGCTATCTCTGGGGGATTTTGCGCGCGGCGGGAACTCCTACGTTTTGCAAGTGAAGGGCAGTTCGATGATCGAAGATCACATCATGGATGGGGATTACGTGGTGTGCGAGCAGACGCAAGTGGCGAATGCAGGGGATATTGTGGTGGCGTTGATAGGTGGCGATGAAGCGACGCTGAAGCGGTTTTATCGCGAGCCGGCGGGGAAAATCCGGCTGCAGCCCGCGAATTCAGAAATGGCGCCGATCTTAGTGGCGGCGAGTGACGTGAAGATTCAGGGGCGAGTGATTGGGGTACTGCGCAAGTACTGAATCTGCCCAAAAGCCTCCGGTTGCCCGGATTCCAGGCATCCGCTACTATCGCTTCATGAAATACCGCTTCTCGGCGCTGATTACTAAAGAAAACGGCTGGTACGTGGCTCGCTGCCCCGAGTTAAACGTCACTTCGCAAGGTAAGAATGTCGAGGACCCACGCGCCAACCTGACGGAAGCGATGGAACTGTACTTAGAAACCTGGGGCCTTCCGGAGCAGTTGCCCTCGGAGGCTGAGTCATTCTGGACCACCGTGGAAATCTCGCAGTGAAATGCCAAAGCTTCCGAGCGTGTCTGGCGAGCGCATCATCAGAGCTCTGAAGCGGATAGGCTTCGTGGAGTTGCGGCAAAAAGGAAGTTGGGGATCAGATCTTTCGCACCGTAGTTCCAATCCATAGCGAAGTAGCCAAAGGAAAGCTCTCCGATATCCCGAAGCAGTGTGGCCTTACGCTCGACGAGTTTATTGAGAAACTGTAATGTTGCCACACTGATCGTCGACCGCACCCTTCCTGGTCCGCAAGTTCATCCAACCGAGAACATGAAACGCGAAGCAACAGGAGACGCGGATTCACTAACTTCGGACCAACGGCATCGCTGGAAGCTTGGTGTGCGCCGCCTGGGGCGGGTCATCGGTGTCATCCTGTGCTGCCTGGCCATTTCGTTTGGCAGCGTGCCGCAGTGCGAAGGCTACGCGGTGCTTTCCCATGAGGCAATTATTGATGCCGCGTGGGACACCAACATTAAACCTGTACTGCTCAAACGTTTCCCCCAATCTACACCCGACGAATTGAAGGTGGCGCATGGTTACGCGTACGGGGGCGCGATCATTCAGGACATGGGCTACTACCCGCACGGCAGCAAGCTGGTGAGCGATTTGACGCA
This sequence comes from uncultured Acidobacteriota bacterium, assembly GCA_963798585.1. GTDB lineage: Bacteria > Acidobacteriota > Terriglobia > Acidiferrales > UBA7541 > Acidiferrum. Next base: position 202,791 of record CAWCTJ010000005.1, on the reverse strand, counting down.
CTATGTGCGCAGCGGGGATTTTGTGATCGCATTGTTGCGGGATGCGCAGGATTTGAATGGCTACGCGTTCGCGCTGGGCGCCCTGGCGCACTACGCAGCGGACAACGATGGGCACAGTATCGGCACCAACCGCGCCGTACCGGTGTTGTATCCGAAGTTGCAGAAAAAATTTGGCGACACGGTTACCTATGAGGACGACCCACTGGCGCACGTGAAAACGGAATTCGGCTTCGACGTGGTCGAAGTAGCGAAACAGCGTTACGCGCCGGATAGTTATCACGATTTTATTGGTTTCCAAGTTTCCGTACCGCTGCTCGACCAAGCCTTCCAGGAAACCTACGGTTTGAGTCTGAAAAAAGTGCTGAACAATGAAGACCGCGCGCTCAATTCTTATCGCCGCGACGTAAGTACGCTGTTGCCAAAAGCCACGCGTATCGCCTGGAGCATAAAGAGTAGCGAGATCATGAAGGATGATCCGGGAATCACGAAAAGAAAATTTCTCTACAATCTATCGCGCGCAAGTTATGAAAAAGAGTGGGGACACGATTACCAGAAGCCCTCTTTCGGCGACAAGTTTCTGGCGTTTTTGTGGCGCCTGGTCCCTAAAATTGGTCCGCTGAAAGTGTTGCAATTTCGTACGCCAACGCCGGCGACGGAAAAAATGTTTGAGGCCAGCTTTAATGCCACGCTGGACCGTTACAAGGGCCTACTCGCGCAACAGGCCAATGCGCAATTGGAGCTGGCCAACGACAATTTTGATACCGGAGAAACTTCCGGTCCGGGCAAATACAAACTGAACGACGAGACGCACGCCAAATTGCTGGACGCATTGGCGAAGGATAATTTTACTACCGCGCCGCCTGACCTTCGCGCGGAGCTGCTCGATTTCTACAGTCAGCCGGACGCGCCGTATGCCACCAAGGCCAAGCCCAGGGAATGGGCCCAGGTCCAGGCCCAGCTGCAGCTACTGAAAAATGCTCCCCCACCGGTGCTGTCGAGCGCTGCGACGGGCGCTACCGTTAGCACCACGCTGCCACCCAGCCAGTAAAAACCTGTTTGCTTTCATTGAAAAAATGGGCGGGTCTCGCCTCTGGCGCGTGAAACAATGTAAGATTCGCGCATCGCTTTTGCGCCAGGAAGCTGTGCCGCGCCACGAATGAGCCCACGAACAACAAAGCTGCAGCCGATCAAGAAGCTGCTCGCCGCCAATCGCAGCGAAATCGCCATTCGCGTCTTTCGCGCCGCGAATGAGCTTGGTTTGCGCACGGTGGCGATTTATTCGCAGGAGGATCGTCTGGCGCTGCACCGCTTTAAAGCGGACGAGGCGTATCAGATCGGCGCTGGAAAGGGACCGGTCGAGGCGTATCTGGATATTGCTGGAATCGTGGCGCTAGCGAGAGAAAAGGGCGTTGACGCGATACATCCCGGGTACGGATTTTTGGCGGAAAACGCCGCGTTTGCGCGGGCGTGCGCCAAGGCCGGGATTATTTTTATTGGTCCGACACCTGAATTGCTGGAGCTGCTGGGAGATAAAACCGCGGCGCGAAGGCTAGCGGCGTCGGCTGGAGTGCGCGTGCTGCCGGGGACGGAAGATCCAGTCACGTCTGCTGCGGAAGCACAGAAAATCGCGAAACAAATCGGCTATCCCGTCATCGTGAAGGCGGCGATGGGCGGCGGCGGACGCGGCATGCGCGTGGTGCACGATGCGTCGCAGCTGGATGCGCTGCTCGAAGAAGCGCAGGGAGAGGCGCGCTCGGCGTTCGGCAATGCCAGCGTGTTCCTTGAGAAATATTTGCCGCGCGCACGGCACCTGGAAGTACAGATCCTCGGCGATCATCACGGCAACCTGCTGCACCTTTACGAGCGCGACTGTTCCGTGCAGCGGCGGCACCAGAAAGTTGTGGAGGTGGCGCCGGCCGCGAATCTGCCGGAGGGGATTCGCGATGAATTGTGCAGTGCGGCGTTGCAGCTGGCGCGGAAAGCCAACTACCGCAACGCGGGCACGGTGGAATTTTTGTACGACGTGGATTCGAGCAAGTGGTATTTCATCGAGGTGAATCCGCGCATTCAGGTGGAGCACACGGTCACGGAGATGATCACGGGTATTGACCTGGTGCGCTCGCAGATTCTTGTGGCGCAAGGTTACGAGCTGCATAAAGAGCCGCTGAACTTGCCGCAGCAAGCGGACATTCCGCTGCACGGCGCGGCACTGCAATGCCGCGTGACCACGGAAGATCCCGACAAAAATTTCGCGCCCGACTACGGGAAGCTTTCGACCTATCGCTCGCCCGCGGGATTTGGTATTCGCCTGGATGGCGGCACGGCGTATGCCGGTGCGCAGCTGGCCGCGTATTACGATTCGCTGCTGGTGAAGGTGACGGCCTGGGGCTCCAACCTGCCGGAAGCTTGCCAGCGCATGGATCGCGCGCTGCGGGAGTTTCGCATTCGCGGCGTGAAGACCAATATTCCGTTCGTGGAAAATGTGGTGAATCATCCGCGTTTTCGCGCAGGCGAAATCACGACCTCTTTTCTGGCGGATTATCCGGAACTTTTCAAGTTTCCGACGCGCGGCGACCGCGCTAGCAAAGTGCTTTCGTATCTCGGCGACGTGATTCTGAACGGGAACCCGGAAGTAAAAGGGAAGGCCGTGCCAGCGGTGTTCGAGGTCGCGCCGCTCCCCGCCGTTCCAGGTATCGAACCGCCGTCCGGGACGCGCCAACTGCTGCAAAAACTGGGGGCGAAGAAATTTGCGGCGTGGGCGCGCAAGGAGAAGCGCCTGCTGATTACGGACACGACCTTTCGCGACGCGCACCAATCGCTGATGGCCACGCGGGTGCGCACGCATGATTTGCTGGCTACGGCAAACGCGGTGGCGCAACGCGCGCCAAATCTATTCAGCGTGGAGATGTGGGGCGGGGCCACGTTCGATACTTCGTTGCGCTTTCTGCACGAGGATCCGTGGGAACGTTTGCGTGCGCTGCGCAAGCGTATACCGAATATTTGTTTTCAAATGTTGCTGCGCGGCGCTAACGCCGTGGGCTATGCGTCGTATCCCGATAACGTGATCGGTGCGTTCGTGCGCGAAGCGTTTGCGCAGGGCATCGATATTTTTCGTATTTTCGATTCGCTCAATTCCATCGACAACATGCGTGTGGCCATCGATGCCGCGCTGGAAAGCGGTGGAGTGTGTGAAGCGGCGATTTGCTACACCGGCGATATTTTGGATGCGCGGCGGCCGAAATATTCGCTGAAATATTATGTGACGCTTGCGAAGCAACTGGAAAAACTAGGCGCGCATTTTCTGTGCATTAAGGACATGGCCGGATTGTGCAAGCCGTACGCGGCGTTTGCATTGGTGAAACGGCTGCGCGAAGAAATTGGTCTGCCGGTGCATTTTCATACGCACGACACGAGCGGGCTGAACGCGGCGAGCATCTTGATGGCCAGTGACGCCGGCGTAGATGTCGCCGATGCGGCCGTGGCTTCAATGAGCGGCGGCACCAGCCAGCCGAATCTGAACGCGATCGTGGAAGCGCTGCGCAACACACCTCGCGACACAAAATTGGACATCGAGCTCTTCAACGAATGCTCGGATTACTGGGAAACGGTGCGCGGCTACTACCTGGCGTTCGATTCGGGACCGAAGTCTGGCTCGGCGCGGTTGTACCAGCACGAAATTCCCGGCGGGCAATATACAAATCTGCGCGAGCAAGCTACGGCCATGGGCCTGGGGCACCGCTGGCGCGAAGCGGAAAAAATGTATGCGGAAGTGAACCAACTTTTTGGCGACATCGTGAAGGTCACGCCGAGTAGCAAAGTTGTCGGCGACATGACGTTATTTTTGATGGCCAAAGAGATGCGTCCGGCGGATATTCTCAAGTTGGACGAGAAACACGATATCGCCCTGCCGAATTCCGTGGTGGAAATGTTTTCCGGCGTTCTGGGTGTGCCACCGGGCGGCTGGCCGGTGAAACTGCAAAAAATTATTTTGCGAGGCGCCGCACCACTAAAAGGGCGACCCAGCGCCAGTCTCGCCGCGGTGGATTTTGCGGAAGAGCAAAAGGTGCTGGAGAAGAAAACCGGCCACAGCATCACGCTCGACGACCTGCTGAGCTATTTGCTATATCCCGAAGTTTTTTTGAAATACGACAAGTTTCGCCAGAGCTACGCCGACGTAAGTGTGCTGCCCACACCGGCATTCTTCTACGGGCTGAAGTCCGGTGAAGAGATCACCGTAGAAATTGCTTCCGGCAAGTCGCTGATTATAAAATTTCTCACCATCAGCGAGCCGCATCCGGACGGAACACGCACGTTGTTTTTCGAGCTAAACGGCCAGCCGCGCGAAGTGAACGTGCGCGACCGCGCTTTACGCGTTACCGAGCGCGCGCATCCCAAGGCGGACCCCGCGGATCAAGGGCAAGTGGCCGCGCCCACGGCGGGAGTCATCAGCGGAATCGCCGTGCAGGCCAATCAAGCGGTCGAGCGCGGCGCAAAACTTCTCACTCTCGAGGCCATGAAGATGCAATCGAATATTTACGCGCCAATTTCCGGGCGTGTCAGCAAACTGTTGGTTACCCCCGGCCAGCATGTGGAAGCCAAAGATTTGCTGGTGGCCATCACCACGTGAATCCCGGCCAGCTCCGCAAACTCGATGGATTCCGTTCGCGCATCCTGCGCAACCAGCGCGACGTGATCATCTATCTGCCGCCCGGCTACGACGAGCAACCTGAGCGCCGCTACCCAGTCCTCTATCTCCACGATGGACAAAATCTTTTCGATAGCGCGACGGCTTTCAATGGCCAGGATTGGCACATGGGGCAAACCGCCGACTACGCCATCTCCGCCAACCTGGTCGAGCCGCTGATCATTGTGGGCATCTACAACACTGGAAAGGGGCGCATCCGCGAGTACACGCCCACGAAAGTCCCAAGACTCGGCGGCGGCCGCGCCGATGGCTACGCCAAATTTCTCATCCAGGAGGTCAAGCCGTTTGTCGATCGCGATTACCGCACGCAGCCGGAACCATGGCGCACGGGAATCGGCGGCTCGTCGCTCGGCGGATTGGTTTCGATTTATGTTGGGCTGAAATTTTCGCATATCTTCGGCAGAATCGCGGCGCTCTCGCCTTCGGTGTGGTGGAATCAGCGCATGATTGTGCGCTTTGCTGCCGCCGCGCCCGTCGAGCCGCGCCCACGCATCTGGCTGGACATTGGCACGCGCGAAGGCCCGCGCATTGTCGAGGATGTGGAAAAACTCCGCGACGCGTTGCTGGCCAAAGGCTGGCAGTACGACCACGATCTGCACTACGAACGGGTGGAAGGCGCGGAACATAATGAGGCCGCGTGGGCCGCGCGTGTCGGGCCATTTCTGCAATTTTTGTATCCGCCGGGTTAGAGCGCAGTATACTGCGCAGGATTTGCGGCAGGTGCGGCGCGGAAGCATTTGTAGCGGCCGGGCTTTAGTCCCGGCGCGCCTTTACGACGGTGCGATTTGGTAACACCCGACTTCGCGACGCGCCAGTAGTTGCTGGCCGGGACTAAAGCCCGGCCGCTACAAAATCGTGTCGTTGCGATCGGGCCGCGGCAGAATTGGGGCGTTGTGCAAGGTGCCCCGGCGAACTCGCGTTGCGCGCGCGGTGATTTTTCAGGGAGCGTTACATGGCGGAAAGTCGGCCACTGACTATTCTCTGCGTCAGCTCTTACGAAAAGGGCCAGGAATTCCTGCGCACCTGCAAGGCCATGGGCTGCACGGTTCTGCTGCTCACTGTTGAGAAACTGCGGCACGCCAACTGGCCGTTCGAATGCATCGACGAGGTTTTCACCATGCCGGAAGACCTGCCGTTGCAGGCCATTCTCTATTCCGTGAGCTATATGGCGCGGTTTCACCAAATCGACCGCATCGTAGCGCTGGATGAATTCGACATGGAAAATGTTTCGGCGCTGCGCGAACACCTGCGCATACCGGGCATGGGACTGACGACGGTGCGGTATTTTCGCGACAAGCTAGCCATGCGCGCGCGCGCGAAAGAAGCCGGCATTGCCGTGCCCGAATTTGTTCACGTGCTCAATCATCATGAGCTGAACGAATTTATGGCTCGGGTGCCCGCGCCCTGGCTGATAAAACCGCGTTCGCAGGCTTCCGGGATCGGGATGAAGAAGCTGCATCATTCGTCGGAGTTGTGGCCGTTGCTCGAGCAATTGGGCGATCAGCAGTCGTTTTACCTGCTCGAACAGTTTGTTCCCGGCGCGGTATTCCACGTGGATAGCGTGGTCTCGGAAAAGAAAGTTTTGCTCGCGGAAGCCCACGCGTATGGCACGCCCCCGCTGGACACTTCGCACCAGGGCGGGGTCTTCACCACGCGTACGCTGCCGCGCGAGGCCGCGGAAACGAAGGCGCTGCGCGAAATCAATCGCCGCTTGTTGGAAGGTCTGGGTTTTCTTCGTGGCGTCACGCACGCGGAATTTTTGAAATCTCACGCTGACGGAAAATTATATTTCATCGAAGTTGCGGCCCGCGTCGGCGGTGCGTATATCACGGATATCGTGGAAGCCGCGTCGGGCATTAATCTATGGCGCGAGTGGGCGCGGCTCGAAGTCGGAGCAGGGAAGACCGACTATCAGTTGCCAGCCATTCGCCATGACTACGCTGGAATTATTCTGTCGCTGGCGCGCCAGGAAAGTCCGGATACTTCCGCGTACAACGATGCGGAAATCATTTATCGCGTAAAGAAATATCACCACGCGGGCTTAATCGTGAAATCCACGAATGCAGAGCGCGTGCAAGAATTACTCGAGGGGTATGCACCCAGATTCGCCAACGATTTTCTGGCTACGCAGCCGGTGCCAGAACGCCCCAGTTCCTAGCGCAAAGGGAGGCGCGACAGTAAGGACGAGTATGAAAATCTTCTAATCAAAATGACGCCTCGCTGTGGCCAAGAGCCCCAAACTGGCATCGGGACAGTCCCAGCACTGTCCCACGGTGCAGTTACTTTCCCGAAACAGGACATGCATACTGTGTTTGCTGTGGGCTTTACAGAAGCATAGAGTTTGCCTTACCCCGGGCCGGAAACTTGCGTGGGGTTTTGCTGTCCCTTGGAGGTCCGATGTGGGGTAATACGAAACGACCGGATACGCAGTTTGGCGCGCAGCCGGAGCCAAAAAATTTACCTACGAATCAGCCGCCGAAGTCCACTCCGGCGTCTTGGGAGGAAACGAACGCCATGAGTACAGATGCGATGCGTCCACTAGGAGGAGCGACCAGCGGCGCGATAGCGCGGCTTGGTGCGAGCCTGCACGTGAAAGGCGAAATCTCCGGCAATGAAGACTTGCTGGTCGACGGCTCGGTCGAAGGACTGATCCAGCTGGACGACCGCAAGCTCACGGTTGGAGCGACGGCGAAAGTCACCGCCGACATTATCGCCCGCGAGGTGGTAGTGTTCGGCACCGTGAAGGGCAACCTTCGCGCGAAAGACCGTATCGAGATCAAGAAGGATGGCTCGGTGAATGGTGATCTGACCACCGCGCGCATCATGATCGAGGACGGTGCGTACTTCAAAGGATCCATCGAAATCGACAAGAGCGCCGAGAAGGAGAGTTCGAACGCCTTCGCGCGCAGCAATGCCGTTCCCGCTGCGGCCACCACCAAAACCATTTAATTATTTGTCCGACAATTTTTGTTCGGAAGCCAACGGCGCGGACGCCCTCCGCGCCGTTGGCTTTTTTTTCACGGCGTGTTGTGAGCGATAGCCCTAGAACGTGTGGAACAAACGGCCCCAGCGCACCTCGGCTGGATGGAACAACGCATGCGCGTAAGCAGAAATCCTTTCGCCAAGCTGGCCAGGTTCCCAGGCTTCCGCGGCGCATTCAGCGACATGTAAATCATGATCGGCGTGCCGATAATATCCTCGCGCGGCACGCAGCCCCAGAAACGGCTGTCGTAGGAATTTCCCCGGTTGTCGCCCATCGCAAAGTAACAATTGTTCGGCACCACATAAGGGAACTTCAAATCCGCCATTCCCGGAGGCGCGTCGTTCTGCGGCGCCGGCTCGGTGGGCCCGGTAGTGTAAGTCTCGTTCAGCTTCTGCCCATTGATCCAGACCGCGCCATCACGGATATCGAGCATGTCTCCCGGCAATCCAATTACGCGTTTGATTAAGTCCGTCTGCTCCGGCGCATAAGGCGGAATAAAAATTACGATCTGCTGGCGCTTGGGGTTTCGCCACAGCGGCATATGCCAGCTCGTGAACGGCACGCCGGCGTCGTAGCCGACGCGGCTCATAATCAGGTGGTCGCCGACTAGCAGCGTCTTTTCCATCGAGCCAGAGGGGATGACACGCGCCTGGCCGACGGTTCCGTTGATCAACAGAAAGGCCAGTCCCACCCAGAACCACGCGACGACCTCGCGCCGGATTTGCGCGGCCACCGGCAATTTGGAATCCGCTGAGTCGTGTTTTCTAAGCTTCATGTTCTGCTCCCGTGGCCGCCCGCACTTCCACTGTGCTGATCCGCTACGTTCACATGTTAAACTAACTTTGGGCCCGTAACTCAGCTGGATAGAGTATCTGCCTTCGAAGCAGGTTGTCGGGGGTTCGAGTCCCTCCGGGCCCACCATCTAGCCTCGCACATTCTTCACATGTTAGAATCCCGGCCAAACTGCGCGGGGCGCTAGCTCCTTCTTGGGGCACCGCTCTTAGGAATGCGGCATGATTTTTTGCGTGCCCATGATCACCACGGAATAGATCGGTATTGGCGTGCTCGATAAACTAACTCACGACGATTTCTTCAAGTGCTTGCATCAGAAGTTCCAAGCCCATCACGACGGCGGGACTCTGGAGTTTGAACTTATCGAGTGCCGCACACTGAACACCCCGCGCCTAGATGGTGCTCAGCGTGGGCCATTTGCCGTAATTTTTCGCGGGCCGCGCCAGCCGGTTCTGGCACAACGCATCTACAAGTTGGAAGGCGGTTCGATGGGACCGCTAGAGATATTCATCGTGCCAGTCGGTCCTGACGTTTCGGGCATGCGCTATGAGGCGATATTTTCGTAAGGGGAAGCGGCCCTACTCGGAGGCATTCCCGGGTGAGCGGCGGCCCGATTTCCCAGAGGATTGCCCATAGTATGCAAAAGTTTGCAAAAAGATTCTGCCAATCAAAGTCGGGATAGTCGGTTAGGGTTGAGGGGATTCCGTATATGTGATTGCGTCTAAGTGAATTACCGCCGGCGAGCCGATGCCGAGGGGAATGCCGTTTTCTGGTCAGCAAATTGCTCGTGCCCCTCACGGCGCAAACTCTCCCGCGGGCTCTCCATAACGACGTTTTTCGTGCAGCTTGGAATCTTAGGCCGCAGCATGGCAGTTGGCTAAAGGGGGCAAGATGGCGGAACACCGGACGATGGTCTCTCGCAGATCTCTGTTGCAGGCAAGTTGGCAAACCGCAGTCTTGGCCGGTGTGGCCAGCGCGTGCCAGTACCTCCCGGTCTGGAAGCGGACCAAGCAAAACTTGCAAGACCTTACGGCTGAATCGTTTCGCCCCTACGAGGGACGCGACATGGTCTTCTCCAGACCAGTCGCTGGGGGTGGCATCTTCTCTCGCAGCGTAGCGATGAAACTCGCCAAAGTAACGACTCACGAGCACATCACCCAGATTGAGTCACGGAACCCCGCAATTTACGGCAAGCGCTCACGCGAACCGTTTTCGCTGGTCTTCGAGCTGAAAGGTGGCGAGCCCTTGGGAGACGGGTTACACCGCTTGATTCACAAAGACTTTGAAGGATGTCAGCTCTTCCTTTCAGAGATTTCACAGCCTCGGCCGGACGGCACGGTTCTGTACGAGGCGGTCTTTAGCTAATCGCGCGAAGGCGAGGCGCACCAAGTCGGGGGCGGCGACGTGAGTAGGAGGATGGCGCAATGAGTACTCCATATATCGGTGAGATTCGCATGGTTGGCTTTAACTTTGCCCCTGCTAATTGGGCTTTCTGCAACGGCCAAATCTTGGCCATCGCAGAGAATGAAGCGCTGTTCAACCTGATCGGCACCACCTACGGCGGGGACGGCATGAACACGTTTGCATTGCCAAATTTGCAAGGGCGCTTCCCCGCACACCAGGGTTCCTCGAGTGGTGCGACGTATGTAATAGGACAGTCTGGCGGCGTTGAGAATGTGACGCTCACGCTTAATCAAATGCCGGCGCACAGCCACACGGCAGTGTGTGCGGCCGGGGGTGGCAACGTAGCGTCGCCTTCGAAAGCGTATTGGTCCACAGACCCGTTCGGGAACACAGCCGCCTACAACGAAACGGGTGGTAGCGCGATGGCAGGCGGTGCGTTGGCAGTTGCCGGCTCCGGTCAACCGCACGATAACCGCCAACCATACCTGGGCCTAAATTTCATCATTGCGCTGTTTGGGATTTATCCGTCTCAATCCTGACGCTGTTGCGGTCCGTTAAGCTGCCTGACTGGCTAGTGCGATAAGGAGAGCGAACATGGCTGATCCGTTTGTCGGAGAGATTCAGATCGTGGGGTTTAACTTCGCACCGATTGGCTGGGCGCTTTGCAATGGCCAGTTGCTGCCTATTTCGCAGAACACTGCGCTGTTCTCCCTACTCGGGACGTTTTATGGCGGCAACGGCACAAGCACTTTCGCCCTGCCCAACCTGCAAGGCAACACTCCCCGCTGCATGGGGACCGGTGCGGGTCTTAGTCCCGTTGAAATTGGAGAGATCGGCGGTGAAGCCAACGTGACGCTGCTCGCGACGGGGATGCCGTCGCACACTCATACCGCAGATTGCAATTCCGGCATGGGCGACCAATACGGACCAACGGGAAATTTTTGGGCCACCGACGCCGGCGGCAACAATGAGTACGGCAGCGTTGCTAACGGTACCATGGCGCCCGGGGCCATCGCTTCAGCCGGCGGCAGCCAAGCGCACAACAATATGCAGCCTTTTCTAGTGCTCAATTTCATCATCGCTATGCAGGGTGTCTTTCCACCGAGAAGTTAGTCTCAAGTACGGCGCGGGCAAAAGGAGTATCGAACCGATGAGTACACCATATCTGGGCCAGATCAGGATATTTGCGTTCAACTACCCGCCCAAAGGATGGGCGATGGCCAACGGCCAACTCTTGTCCATTGCCCAGAACACGGCGCTCTTTTCTCTTTTAGGTACGACGTACGGCGGAAATGGCACCACTACCTTCCAGCTGCCGAATCTACAGACCCGTGTGCCTATTCACTTTGGCAATGGGTTCGTGCAGGGTGAAAGCGGCGGTGCGACCTCTGTGACCCTCACGACGGCCCAGCTGCCGACGCACTCTCACACGGTCAACTGCAGCACGAACGCCGGTACCGCCGCGAGCCCCAGCAATAAGTTCTGGGCTGCCGATGGCGATGGCAATCTTCCGTATAGCACCGGCGGAGGTGCGGCGATGGCGCCGGCGGCGATTGGCAGCACTGGGAAGGGACAACCGCACGAGAATGAAGCGCCCTATTTGGTGCTAAATTTTTGCATCGCCCTGGCAGGAATCTTCCCGTCGCGGAGCTAATCAGATCGCGGCTGCGCGGAGAGTATGCGCGAGCCTCACTGAGTTCTTACATCGGAGCGATCTAGCTCACGCATCTGCGTCGCTCTCTCATGGATAGCAACGTAAGCCTTCGCCCCGAGCAAGCCAGCGACGAATCTTTCCTCCTGCAGCTTTACGCCAGCACCCGCGCCGACGAGTTACGCTTGGTGCCTTGGGACGAGACGCAAAAAGAAGCGTTTCTGCGCAGCCAGTTCTCGCTGCAGACCCATCATTACCGGACATACTATCCTGCCGCCGCATTCCTGATTGTTCAGTTCGATGGTCAGCCCATCGGGCGACTCTACGTAGACCATTCGGAGCGCTGCATCCATTTGATCGACATAGCTTTACTTCCGGAACGTCGCGGCGCAGGAATCGGCGGGCGACTGATGCGGGACGTCTTGTCAGAGGCCGAGTCGGAACACAAAGCGGTGCAGATCTACGTCGAGCGCAATAATCCAGCTCTTCGGCTCTATGAGCGGCTGGGTTTCCGCGTGTTCGAAGAGAAGGGAATCCACTTTTTGATGGAGTGGTCACCTGGCGCAACCGCGGATAAGTAGAGCTTCCCAGTAGAATCCAACGTAGGTCGGAAGTTAGACCCGAGCAGGCAATTATCACAAAAAAGGCAAGCCGTCTGCGGCTTGCCTTTTTTTGGTGTAGACACGCTTTGAAGATTAGCGGCTAAACAGCGCCTTGAGTCCGAGGACGCCTAGCCCGCCTAGCAAGAGCCCCAGCGACGAGGGTTCTGGAAGTGGCGGCGGCTTTGTACCCGACTTAGCTGTGATATCGAGCGTCGAATAGACCAGTTCCGCGCCATTGAAGGGCGTAGTTCCGAGAATGCCCAAACCAGGCCCAGAGAGGGTCAGGGCGAATGTTGCGGAGTCATCCGAAAGGTCGCTTAGGTCTGCCCCAGGGATGGTGATCGAGAGCACTTCGTAGTAACTATTTTTGGAGCCGGTGCCGCCCTCCAAGCCCTCTGAGGCGGTGTTAAGGATTCCGGTAAGATTCGCCGTTCCGTCCAGTGTGAAGGAGCCAACCTGGTTACCCGGCGCGGCGGAGTCAATGTCGAAAATTCCAAGGCTTAGTGTGGCCCCGGTGATGGTATCTCCCGAAGGAACCGTATAGTTAAAGGTCCAACTCGTGGAACAGTTGCTGAAACTATCCGAGCCGCACGGGGCGTTGAAAGGTGCCGGGTTGCCTGAGACCGCTCCGGCAATCGTTCCCGCGGATTGCTTCGTTCCCGCCGCGAACCCCGGCGTTGCGTTTCCAAGGGTGGTCGAAATATTGTCGGCTTTCGCAGGCGCCCAGGCGCACAAGGTGCAAGCTAAGGCGATCGTAGCCGCCACACATAGATCTCTCATGGTTCCCCCCAAATCCACTTCGATACCGAACAGGGTCCGCGCACACCGAGGAAAATAAAACCAATCACTAAGAGCATGCAAATGGCCAACATCTTGATCGGTTTCCACTGTTGACCATTGAAAACACTTGGGTTGTTGTCCCCTCAGCGACCCTCGCAAACATGGTGGCGCAAGGCGCTGCACACTTTGGACAAGACACTTCCTAATCGTAGGAGCCAGACCCGTCGGCCACTGCAGCAGGAAAATACCAACCATCCTGCCACGTGACCCGACCGCCTTGACCTGGCCGCCCAGATCACGCTTGCAGCGAGCGTTTCCCGTCGATCAATAAGTCACGGCCGCCGCCGGGAAGCTATTCCGCAGGCTATTTACGCATGGCGGTCTACCGCGCGCGGTAAACCGATGTAAAACAATGTTCAACTAAACTGGTTAGTATATTACATAACTTGACAATTAACAATATTAGTTAAATACTTCGTCCGCGCAAGCCCCAGGCGGCATCTTCTTGCGCAATTCGCGCGGAGTCGTTTGCATGGGACGACGTTCTCCCTCTCGTATCCAGTCGGCTGTTCTGTTGTTTCTCGCTGTAGTGTGTTACGCATGCGGCGGCGGAGGAGGCGGTACCCTCGTTCAGCCAGCACCTACGCCGGATTTCCTTCTGGCCTTCTCGCCAGGCACGATTTCCGTTCCGCAAGGCTCTACCAGCGCGGCTGTCAGTATCACGGTGACCGCCGAGAGCGGTTTCACTGGCTCAGTACAAGTTACGTTGACCGGCACTCCTGCCGGCGTGACCAGCAATCCTGCCAGCCCTTTCACCGTAGCGGCGGGCGGGCAAGCTTCCGTGATTTTTGGCGTTGCCGCCGGCGTCGCGACCGGCAACGTCGCGATCTCCGCGCAGGGCACCAGCGGCACGCTCAGCCATTCCGCGCCGCTTACTCTGGACATCGTAGCTGCCATCGCGCCCGCGGTAGCGCGCACCACCTACACGCGAACAGACGCCACCGCCGCGCTCGACGATCCCGCCGGAGAATTTCATCATCGCCACATCGTCTACGATTTCGCGCATCAGCAAATCTTTATTGCCAACCGCACCATGAATCGCGTCGAGGTTTTTTCCGCCACGACGCAAGCGCGCACCGCGCAAATTGCCATACCTGGCGTATCGAGCGTCGATATTTCCCAAGATGGCAGCACGGTCTGGGCCGGTTCCGTGACCGAACGCGTTTTTGCTATCGATACCAAAGCGCTGCAAGTGAAGGCTAGTTTCACCGTTCCACCTGTTGCGCCGATACCCAACACCGTGTTCGACCTTCCCGAGGAAGCGATAGCACTTGCCGGCGGAAATTTCCTGCTGCGTATGCGCCAGTCCGCTGCTCCGGAAGCGCTTCTCGCGCTGTGGAATCCCGCCACCAATTCGCCGAAGAACTTAACCTCTGCTGAGCCGCAACTCTTTCAAAATGGTCTCGGCGCGATGGCGCGCTCTGGCGATGGCACCCACGTACTCGTCGCCGCCAGTGACGCGAGCGGCGAAATCGCGCTGTTCGATGCGCACGGCAACGCTGTAGTGGGCCCGCGCGGCGTGGGAAGCGGCACAATTCCGCAGGTTGCCGCCAATGCCGATGGCAGCGCTTACGCGGTCATACTCATCGCCAATGGTTCTCCGCAACTTTACCTTTTCGATGGCTCGCTCAATCCCATCGCCGGCCCGGTTTCCGTCGACGTCACGAGCGTGGTTTTCTCGCGCGATGGGACTTCGCTCTATGCCGCGCAGCCTGCTTCCGTTCTTCCAGTAATCAATGTTTTCGACGCACATTCACTGGCACCGGTCGGCCAAATTCCCGACGCCGCCATTCAAGGAGTTTCGTCGCAATTGGAAGACGCCGACGCGACACAATTGCTCTTCGCGCTAAGCAATCGCGGCGTGGCGTTCCTTGACGCCGCCGCTCCTGCCTTGCTCCCTACGCCGGCGCCCGCTTTCGCTGCCGCGCCAGCGTCCGCACCGTCCGAGGGACCTGCCGCTGGCGGCACGTCGTTGTCGTTGTCCGGGGAAAACTTCACCGCCCTCTCGCAGGTGCATATCGGCACGCAAATTGTTGCCAATGCCTCGGTCAGCAGCGCCACGCAATTGCAAGCCACTTCACCGCCCAACGCCACGCCCGGTGCCGCGAACATCTCCGCCTATTTTGACAATGGCTGGCTGGCGCTCACGCCCGACGCGTTTAGCTATGGCCCGCAAATCCTGCAGATTCTTCCGAACGCCGGATCCAGCGCGGGCGGCGATGCGATTCGAATCTACGGTTATGGATTCGGCAGAGACGCAACGAAGATCACCGCACAAATCGCTGGTGCGAACGCCACGATTCAATCCGTAGAAAACGTCACCGCCATTGCACCGATGCTGGCCCTCGATCCCACCTATCCGTTTTCCCTGGAATGCATCACGCTGCAAACTCCCGCGGGCGCGCCTGGTGAGGCAGACCTAAGCGTTTCCACGCCGTCAGGCGCGACCACCGCGACGAAGGCATTTCAGTTTTTGCAAAGCGTGCAGTTCTTCGCCAAACCCGGCCTGTATAAATTCATTGCTTACGACCAAAAGCGGCAGCGCCTTTACCTCAGCAACATCGATCACGTTGATGTCTTCGATCTCGCAGGGCAACAATACCTCGCTCCTTTGGAGCCGCCCGGCGGCCCTCCGCCGGACGCCGGCTTGCGCGGTATTTCGCTCTCGCCCGACGCGTCACAACTGGTAGTCGCCGATTTCGGTGCGCAAAGCGTGTATCTTCTCGACCCTGACGACGGCACCGGCACTACCGTCCCCGTCGGCGGCGTGCCCGGCTTCCTGAACTCCGGCCCCGCCCGCGTGGCTGCCACCAGCGCGCAAACCGTTTTCGTTGGGTTTGACCGGCGAGGTCGGGCAAGGCGCCTGCTCTTCGTGCCTGGGGCAGCTGAATCTGGCGGTAAGCCCTCCCGTCTTTCAGCCTGCCACGCAGCCGGAGGTCACCAGCATCACTGGAGCTCCGCTTCTGCAAGCCAATGCTGCGGGCGACCAGGTTTTCGTCGCCTTTGGCGTCTCTCCGGCCAGCCCGTTGGCGCTATGGCAAGCTTCTGCGCCCAATCAATTCACGGTCTCCAGCGCTAGCTCGAGTGCGACGGACATCGGCGCTTCCGCCGACGGCACCATGTTCGCGGTGCAGGCCAATGGCGGAGCGGAAATGCATGCCGCCGATTTGTCGCTGGCCGCCGTGCCCGCCGCCGCCGAACTAGCGCAATATCCCGCGCGCAACGCCGTGCCCGGCATCACCCTGCATCCCTCCGGCGCACTCGTCTATCAACCGTTTCTGACCGCAGCAGCGGCCAGCGCAGGCGTCAAAGGCGGCATCGACATCCTCGACGCACACAGCGGCGTGCTCCGCCTGCGCATCTTCCTTCCGCAACAACTCATGACGGATGTCGACGGTCTGCATGGCAGCTTCCTCGCCACGGACGAAAACGGTGCGCGCCTTTTCGCCATCACTTCCACGGACGGCAACGCGGAAAATTCCGGCGTCACTGTCCTTCAACTCGCCAAAGTGCCTTTGGGCATCGGCACGCTGAATCCGTCATTCGGCCCAGCCGCCGGGGGCGCCACCATCACCATCCGCGGTAGCGGTTTTGTGACGGGAGCCACGGTAACCATTGGCGGCAAGGCCGCCGCCGCGACGTTCAAAGACGTCAACACTCTGACCGTCGTAACTCCCGGCCTCTCCTCCGGCGCGCAACAATTGCAAATCAAGAATCCCAACGGCGAGGTAATAATCCTGGACGCCGCCTTCACCGCCAACTAAGCTCACGGAGGTTAGAGTGTCCGCCCGCACGGGTTTAAGTCGGCAGTAGCGGCCTCTACAAAGAATGGCTAAAGTCCCCTCATGGCATATATTCCGCCCGATTTTAACCTTTCTCCGGTTCTGTTCATCGAATGCCTGTCTATCGGTTTTGCACACTCCACATAATGAGGACTCGCGATGTCGATCCGCAAACTAGGAAATTCTGACCTACAAATTACTCCCGTAGGCTTTGGCGCTTGGGCCGTTGGCGGCGCGGGCTGGGAATTCTCCTGGGGCGCCCAAGACGACCTGGACTCCATCGCTGCCATTCATCGCGCATTGGAGCTTGGCGTCAACTGGATCGATACCGCCGCTGTCTACGGCACAGGACACTCCGAAGAAGTGGTTGCCCGCGCGCTAAAAACCTGGAACGGCGCGCGACCCTACGTTTTTACCAAATGCGTCTTGCGTTGGAATGAAGCCAGAAAGGTCTATCAGGACTTTTCTCCGCCGAGCCTGCGCCAGGAATGCGAAGACAGCCTGCGCCGTTTGCAGGTAGAAACCATCGACCTGTACCAAATGCACTGGCCGCCCAGCGACAACAATCAGGAGAAACTCGCCGAGGCGTGGGAAACGCTCGCTGTGCTAAAGCGAGAAGGAAAAGTCCGCTGGATCGGTGTCTCGAATTTCAACGCTGAACAATTGCAGTTCGCCGCCAAAATCGCGCCCATCACTTCACTGCAGCCGCCGTACTCCATGATTCGCCGTGCCATCGAAGAAAAAATCCTGCCGGAATGTGCCAAGCAGGGGATCGGCGTAATCTCCTACGCCCCCATGGCCAGCGGCTTGCTCACCGGCGCGATGACCCGGGAACGCGCCGCGGCATTGCCCGCCGATGATTTTCGCAGCCGCAACGCAGAATTTCGCGAACCGCGCCTTTCCAAGAACATCGAGTTGGTTGAGCGACTTCGCAAGGTCGGCGACCGTCACGGAGTTTCTCCCGGTGTGGTAGCCATTGCCTGGACGTTGCGCAATCCGGTAATCACCGGCGCGATCGTTGGCGCGCGGAACGCCAAACAAGCGGAAGGCGTGATGCGCGCCGGCGAACTAAAATTAAGCCCTGAAGAGATTAAGGAAATCGAAGGCGCAGCTGCAGCGGCCACTGCTCGTTAGCGTCCGGCCGCGCGTTGTTTTCAGCATCGGCGAAATGCGTTTCGTCGGGTGTTCAACCGCCGTTCGACCGTGACCACAGGTATTCCCTGCCGCGCCTTACGCTTGGCGTCAGCACATTTATTCACGGATGATTTCGGCGAATAGCAGCATGCTCCGATGATCAATTTAAATCAGCCAATGGAGGAGCCATGGATCTGGGGCTAAGAGGGAAGACGGCGGTCATCAGCGGATCGACTGCGGGTATCGGCTTCGCCATTGCGGCAACGTTAGCGGCAGAAGGCGCAAAAGTCGTCGTGAATGGCCGCACGGAAGAGCGCGTCAAAACGGCGCTGGCAAAGATTCGCCAGCAACAAGGTTCCGTCGACGTGAGCGGGTTTGCTGCCGATTTGGGCACCGCCGCGGGCGGCGAAGACTTCATCAAGCAGGTGCCCGATGCCGACATCCTGATCAACAACCTGGGTATCTTCGAGCCCAAGCCCTTTGCACAAATCAGCGATGCCGATTGGCTGCGCTTCTTCGAGGTGAATGTTTTAAGCGGTGTGCGCCTCGCGCGTGCCTATCTGCCGGCTATGCTGCGGAAAAACTGGGGGCGTATCATCTTCATCTCCAGTGAATCGGCGCAACAAATTCCCGCCGAAATGATCCACTATGGCATGACCAAAACAGCCCAAATTGCTGTAGCGAGAGGCTTGGCGGAATCCGTGGCCGGTACCGGCGTAACCGTAAACTCCGTCTTGCCCGGCCCTACGGCTTCCGAAGGCGTAGCCACCTTCGTGGAGCAACTGGCTAAACAACAGGGTGTCTCGAAAGCGGAGATGGAAAAACAGTTCTTCGCCACCGGCCGGCCCAGTTCGCTCCTAAAACGCTTCGAAACTTCGGAGGAGATCGCCGCGGTAGTGGCCTTTGTAGCCAGTACCCAGTCCACTACGATCAACGGCGCGGCCGTGCGCGCCGAGGGCGGTGTGATTCGCAGCATCTTTTAATCGCAGTTGGCTGAATTTCGTTTGCCGCGCGCGGTGCGAATCGCGTGAGCGTCCCAGATGAACGCCAGCACCAGCCCGTTCCGATCGTTCACCGAAGATTCATTAGGCGCGCAAATGATCTGCGCGCCAGTCAACCACCATGCCTTTAATCGCTTTCCCATCCGCCAAATTCTCATCAAGCACCTTGCGCGCCAGCGCCGGCAGTTCCGCATCGCTGGCAAAGCGCAGCGCGATCATCTGCGCGATAGTTAGCTCCCCTGTCCGCGCCAACAAATCCGCGGGCAACAAGCGCTGATAGCGTAGCCGTTCTTCCAGCCTGATCACGCGGTCCTGCACCCGCAGCGCGAAGTTCCGCGCATAAAAAAATCCCAGGATCAACGCCGCCGCCGTCAATACCCTCACTAGCCCATCCACCGAGAAGCCCGCTTGCTTCCACTTAAAAAAGGCCCATCCCAGATTCAGCACCAGCACTGGCATCACGAAGAAAACAAACCCGGGCACAACTTTCGCGTGGCTCTTGAAACTCTGCTGTTCCACTGGTTGCAGCCTCCATCTGAGGACTGAGTGTAACCCCAGCGGACTCGTAATTCACGGAAATTGGCGTTCGTCGCGTGTGGCCCAAACGTCGCACTCGTGCATCCAATCCCTCGGGATTTCATCTCACTAGTTTGCGTGTAGAATATTTCACTTGAAGTTCATATTGGAGAACACCGCATGGCCAAGGCAATCTGGGGCGGCAAGACCATCGCCGAAAGCGACGCCACCGTAGTCGTCGAGGGCAATCAGTACTTCCCACTCGACGCGGTTAACAAAGAATTCTTGAAAACTAGCTCGCACACCAGTGAATGTCCCTGGAAGGGCACCGCACACTACTATCACCTCGACGTCGGCGGCATGCAGAATGATAACGCCGCCTGGTATTACCCCGAGCCCAAGCCGGCTGCCGCGGAAATCAAAGACCGCGTGGCGTTCTGGAAAGGTGTTCGCGTCGAGGACTGAGCCTCCTCGGCAACCGTTCGCATAGCGCCCGTTCGCTGCAATTCGCGCTTGCATCTCCTTGACTGTTGGGGGATAGTACACCCGCTATTAAACAAGGTTTTTCGCGCCACCGTTTGTGTGGCGTCCAAATGTTTCCAAATCTTCGCGCGCGTTTCCTGTCCGGTGCGCGACAAACTCCAACGAGGCACTCACTCCCATGGCCCTGCTCTCGTTTCTTGACCGGGAACACTCCGTTGCGCCCCCGGGCTACAGTCGCTGGCTCGTCCCACCCGCCGCTCTCGCGATCCACTTGGCCATCGGTCAGGCCTACGCGTTCAGTGTTTTCAAAATTCCGCTTACGCAGCTGATCGGCATTACGAAACCAAATCCCGCTGCCGGCGATTGGACCCAGCCACAAGTCGCCTGGATCTTCTCGCTGGCCATCGTGATCCTCGGTCTCTCTGCCGCCACGTTCGGCAAGTGGCTGGAAACCGCTGGCCCCCGCAAAGCCATGTTCGCTTCAGCGGTCTGTTTCTCCATGGGATTCTTCGTTTCCGCGCTGGGCGTACATTTCCACCAGCTTTCGATCATCTATCTCGGCTACGGCGTAATCGGCGGTATCGGCCTGGGCCTTGGCTACATCTCGCCCGTCTCCACGCTAATCAAATGGTTTCCGGACCGCCCTGGCCTCTCCACCGGCCTGGCGATCATGGGTTTCGGTGGCGGCGCGATGATCGGCTCGCCGCTGGCGGTAAAGCTGATGGCCTATTTCCATACGCCCACGCATGTCGGCGTTGCCCATACCTTCGTGGTTATGGGCGCGCTCTATTTCATCTTCATGATGTTTGGTGTTTTCACCGTGCGCGTTCCGCGTGAAGGCTGGAAGCCCGAGGGCTGGACCGCTCCCGCCAAGCCTCTCAGCATGATCACCACCCACAATGTGGAAGTAAACACCGCCTTCCGCACCCCGCAATTCTGGCTGCTTGTGGGTCATTCTCTGCATGAACGTCACGGCGGGCATCGGCATCATTGAGCAAGCCTCGCCCATGATCCAGGAGCTCTTCAAAGGCGTGGTCAAACCAGTCGCCGCCGCCGGCTTCGTTGGGCTTGCTCAGCCTGTTCAATATGGGCGGACGCTTCTTCTGGGCTTCCATTTCCGATTTCATCGGGCGCAAAGCCACGTACTTCATTTTCTTCGCCCTCGGCGCGGTGCTCTATTATTTCGTGCCGCAAACCGGCGGTGACCACCTCAACAATGTGCGCCTGTTCGTCACCATCACCTGCGTGCTGCTCTCCATGTACGGCGGCGGTTTCGCCACCATTCCCGCGTATTTACGCGACATGTTCGGCACGTATAATGTCAGCGCCATTCACGGCCGTTTGCTAACCGCATGGTCCACTGCAGGCGTCCTGGGACCTTTGCTGGTCAATCAAATCCGCGAATCGCAACTGGCTCATGGCGTGGACAAAGCCAGCGCCTATCAGACCGTTTTGCACATCATGGCGGGACTCCTGCTCATCGGCTTCGTCGCCAACCTGCTGGTGCGTCCGGTCTCCGAAAAATATTGGATGGCTGACAAGTCCCCGGTACCCAGCCCATCCTCCGCTCCGGCTCTGAGCAAGGTTCCGGCGCGATAGTCCAGGGAATGCCGATGCAGCCACTCCAAGGAGCCCGTACTCATGACTGACCAATCGTCCGGCCAAGCCAAAAAATCCTCGCCCGCCTTGGTCTTGCTGGCCTGGATCGTGGTAAGCATCCCCGCCGCCTGGGGTATCTACAACACCGCGCTGAACGCCGCAAAGCTCTTCACGCAAACCCCCACAACCCTGTCCGGCACCCCCATTAAGTAAGCGTCAAGTAGCATCAAGTAGCTCGCTGTCTTTGTTTATCCTGACACCCCGGTGGGCGGCGGGTGCTAATCTGCTCGGTCGCCAAAATGGCCTTCACCTTCTACAAGCGAAATTTCTCCTCCCGCGATACAATGCTTGGATAAAGTGGTCGCCACTCAGGTGCACCACCGAAACATTCGTACGTCCGCCCGCGTAGCAATATTTAGTGGCAATAGTCCAAGGAGCAGGGTCCCGCATGGCAACCAGCACCACCACCCCGAAACCCGATCTGGGTTCGCTGCGCATCCACGATGGACAGCGCAAAGGCAGCAAGACCGGCAAACGCCTCGGCATTGCCCTGCTAGTCGTCGTCCTGCTGGCCGGTATCGCTGCGGCCGCCGCGTATGCGTTTCGCAACACTAAACCCGTCGTCGACGTCGCCACCGCCAGCAAAGCCGCAAGTGGGTGGCCGCGAAGCGCTGCTCAACGCCAGCGGCTACGTAACGCCGCGCCGCCGCGCCACCATCGCCGCGAAAATCACCGGCCGCGTCACCTCCGTGCATTTCGACGAAGGCACGCACGTGCAGGAAGGCCAGTTGCTGGCCACGCTCGACGATTCCGACGTGCAGCGCCAGCTCGATTCCGCCAAGGCCGATCGCGACACCTCCCAAGCCGCTATCGCCGACTATCAGGTCCAGCTAAAAAACGCGGAGCTTGAGCTGAACGCGCGCAAAAACTGCAGGCCGCCGGAGTGCAGACGCAGGAAGCTTTGGACAACGCGGTCATGGCCGCCGACAGCCTGCGCGCCAAAATCGCGCTGGCCAAGCAACAGGTGGCAGCCAGCATCGCGCGCATCGCCGAAGCGCAGCAAGCTGTTGACAACACCATCATCCGCGCGCCATTTGCCGGCATCGTGGTCTCCAAAGACGCGCAAGTCGGCGAAATCATCTCGCCCATTTCCGCGGGCGGCGGCTTCACGCGCACCGGCATCGCCACCGTCGTGGATATGAAATCTCTTGAAATGGAAGTCGACGTCAACGAATCCTACATCTCGCGCGTCACCCCTGGCCAGCGCGTCACCGCTTCTCGATGCCTACCCCGACCGGCCCCTCGGCGGCTATGTGCGCACCGTCATCCCCACCGCGGACCGCCAAAAAGCCACCGTAAAGTCGCGCATCACCTTCGACAAAATCGAAGATTTTATTCTTCCGGACATGGGCATCAAGGTCACCTTCCTGGGCGCGGAAGAAAAACCACAGGCCGGCGCGGTCGTTCCTGCCGCGATCATGTCCGCAAGACGCTATTCGTGATGACGGCGCAGAGAAAATCGTCTACCTCGTCAAGGATGATCATGCTGAGCGGCGCGCCGTAAAGGTGGGCGGCAACCGCGGATCCGATGTCGAAATTCTGGCCGGCCTGACAGCGGGAGACACCGTGGTCGCTTAAGCCACCGGCAAATTTGAAAGACGGCCAAGCCGTCGAAGTGAAGAAGTAAAGAATCAAGAAGCAAGAATCTAGAAACAGATCAAGAATCGGGAGCCTCTGGTAATGGTCAAAGTAGACGGCAGCGGTGGCGCAGGAAGCCTGATCCAGGTGCGCGGCCTGGACAAGACGTACAGTCGCGGCGGCGAAGAGATTCACGTCCTGCAAGGCCTGAATCTGGATGTCGACAAAGGCGAGTTTGTGGCCTTCATGGGCCCCAGCGGCTCCGGCAAATCCACGCTGCTGAATCTTCTCGGCGGCCTCGACGTTCCCTCGCGCGGCAGCATCACCGTCGACGGCGACGAAGTCACCCAGCATGTCCTCCGGCAATCTCACCAGCTGGCGCGCCCGCCACGTCGGCTTCATCTTCCAGATGTACAACCTCATCCCTGTGCTCACGGCATTTCAAAACGTCGAGTTGCCGCTGCTGCTCACCGAAGCTCTCCAAAGCCGATCGGCGCAAACACGTCGAAACCGCGCTCAGCGTCGTCGGTCTGCCGGACCGCATGCACCACTTTCCGCGCCAACTTTCCGGCGGACAGGAACAGCGTGTCGCCATCGCCCGCGCCATCGTCGCCGATCCGACCTTCCTTCTCTGCGACGAGCCCACCGGCGACCTTGACCGCAAAAGCGCCGACGAAATCCTGGACTCTGCTTACCACGCTTGTGAACGAGCATCACAAGACCATTTTGATGGTCACGCACGACCCGCCGGCTTCGGATCGCGCGCAAGCCACCCTGCATCTCAACAAAGGCGTGCTGGTGGAAGGGCGTCGCCGTAGGGAGCCACGCATGAAATACAGCCGCCTGATTTTCGCCAATCTCTTTCGCAAAAAGATTCGCCTGCTGCTCACGCTCGGCTCCTTTGCCGTGGCGCTGTTCCTGTTCGCGTTTCTCGGCGTGGTGCGAGACGCCTTCGGCCGTGGCGCGGACGTCGCCGGCGCCGACCGCCTGGTCGTCATCAATCGCACCTCCATCATCAATCCCATCCCGCTCTCTTATCGGGACAAGATCCTGCGCATTCCCGGGTGTCGCAAGCATCACCCATGACAATTGGTTCGGCGGCGTCTACCAGGACGAGAAAAACTTTTTCCCGCAATTCGTGATCGATCCCGGAAAATCAGCGCAGGTTTTCCCCGAATTCATCGTTCCCGACGACCAGTGGAACGCCTTTCTCAACGATCGCCAGGGCGCCATCGTCGGGGCGCTGACACTGCCGAAGCGCTTCGGATTGGAAAATCGGCGACCGCATTCCCATCAAGACCACGCTTGTATGGCGGTGGCACCTGGGAATTCAACATTGACGGCATTTATCATGGCAAGCGCCCAGGGACGACGAGACGCAGTTCTGGTTTCAGTGGGACTATTTTGAAGAGCGCGTGCCGGCCGGCGTCAAGGGCAGGTCGGCTGGTATACCTTGCGCGTCGAAGAGCGTTGACGACGCCGTGCCGGTGGCCAAAGCCATTGACGCCGAATTCGCCAACTCTCCCTTATGAAACCAAAACGCAAACCGAATCCGCCTTCGCCGCGGGCTGGGTGAAACAATTCGGCAACATCTCTTTTCTGATTCTGGCGATCGGCAGCGGTGGTTTTCTTCACCCTGCTTGCTGGTGACCGGCAACACCATGGCCATTGCCGTGCGCGAACGCACCGGCGAACTGGCGGTGCTCAAGGCCATCGGCTTTTCGGATCTCTCCGTGCTGTTCTTTGTTCTCGCGGAATCGCTGGTCATCGCCATCTTCGGCGGCTTCTTGGCCTGCGGTCTCGCCATTGCTCGCCATTCCCGTGCTGGCCAGCGCCCTCAACGGCCTCCTTCCCACCCTGATGCTCACGCCTCCATTCTGGGTCATCGGGTCTGCTACGGCGCTGCTCGTCGGAGTCATCAGCGGCTTGTTCCCGGCATCGGCGCGATGCGTATGCGCGTGGTCAACGCGCTTAGGAGAGTCTGAAATGGCGGCTAAAATTATCGGCGGCATTGTGGTATCCGCTGCTCGCGATCGCCGCGTTGCTCGTCATTGCTGGGTATCCTCGCTCGGCTTGCTCGCGCCGTTTATCGGCAACGTCCCAGTGTCCTACAATTTCCGCAGCATCCGCGCCCGCTGGACTTCCACTATCGTCGCCGTCCTCGGCATCGCCGGCACCGTCGGCGTCTTCGTTGCCATGCTCTCGCTGGCGCACGGCTTCAACGCCACGCTCGTTGCATCCGGTTCGCCCGGCAACGCGCTCGTCATGCGCGCCGGCTCCGCCTTCCGAAATGATGGGCGGCATTACTCTGGACTCCGTCAAGATCGTGCAGGACGCGCCGGGCATTGCGCGCGATGCCGAAGGTCCGCTGGTCACGTCAGGAAGTCGTCGGCGTCATGCCCTTTCCGCTCATCACGCACTGGCACCGACGCCAATGTGCAGGTCCGCGGTGTTTCGCCCAATGTCTTGCGCATTCGCACCTTCATCAAAATTATCCAAGGCCGCATGTTCTCGCCCGGACTTTCGAACTGGTCGTCGGCAAAAACGCCACCAAAACTTACGCCGGGCTCTGAAACTCGGAGACACTGTGAATTTCGCCGGCAGGACCTGGAAGGTCGTGGGGATTTTCGACGCCGGCGGTTCGTCCTTCGATTCCGAAGTCTGGTGCGACTCGAAGTTGCTGAACGAAGTTCTACAAGCGCCCCGATAATATCTTCCAGTCCGTCACCGTCCATCTCACTTCGCCCGGCGCCGTTCCAGCAGCTTCAAGGATGCCGTGGTCGCCGACCCGCGCCTGAATCGTGGACGTCATCCGCGAAATCGACTATTACGCCAAGCAGTCCACTGCGATGACGCACGCTCATCACCGTCCTCGGCGGACTTGGTCGCGGCCATCATGGCCATCGGCGCGGTATTCGGCGCGCTCAATACCATGTATTCCGCCGTCTCCGAACGCGGCCGCGAAATCGCCACCATGCGCGCCGTGGGATTCTCCAGCTGGAACGTGATCCTCTCGTTCCTCTTTGAAGCGCTGCTGATCTCGTTCGTGGGCGGCAGTCCTCGGCTGCCTGGCCGGTGCTCCCGCTCAATGGCTGACCACCAGCACCATGAACTTTCAGACTTTTTCCAGTCTGGCCTTCGCGTTCAAAATCACTTTTAATCTGTTGCTGCTTGGGTGTGTTCTTCGCTTTAGTCATGGGCATTATGGGCGGCGTGTTTCCGGCCATTCGCGCCGCGCGCCGTCCGGTCGCCCAAGCCTTCCGCGACCTGTAAGTTTTTCCGCGAGCCTCGCCACACTCCTCTGCCGCGGTATCGTGCCTTTGTAGCGGCCGGGCTTTAGTCCCGGCCTAATAGGGGTGGCGCACCATCGGAAAGTCATCGACACCTCTATCGCAAAGCGGCCCGAAAAAGCTTGAACAAAGCCACCCAGTGTCGCTCCGCTGCGTGTTATATTGAAGAACCGGCAACTCCGGAACCGCAAAGCCATGACGTGCGCCGGAATAAGTCTCGACCGAATGCTCCACTCCGGCCTCCGGTCAAAGCCTTTCCAGGCGCTCCTTCTGTTCCTCGGGGAATGACCGCGTCCTCGATCGCTCCCGCCACATAAACACGCCCGCGTTATATTTTTCACGAAAAGATGCGGGCTGTCTGGTTGGTCGGTGGCCAAATTGCCGCCGTGAAACGACGCGGCCGCCGCAAAGCGGTCGGGGAATGCGCCAGCCGCCGTCAAGGAACAATTGCCGCCCATGCAATAGCCCGTGGCCCCGAATCGATCGCCTTTGACGTCCGGCCGGGATGACGAGAAATTCGATGAAGGCGCCGCGTCGGATACCTTCCGTTCGCGATCTAAGGCTGGTCACTGAATTTCATCAATTCTTTCATTAGTGTCGGGTCGGCTAGAACCTGCAGCGGGATTCTTCGGCGGATAACTTCCCGAGGCGGTAATAGAGATCGGGCAGCAACACCAAGTAGCCGCCATCAGCCAGGTGCTGGCCCATCTCCCACATGGCGGGGCGGATGCCCAAACCGTCCATGAAGAAAATCACGGCAGGCCAAGGCCCTGCCTGTCGGCGGGCGTAAAGATCGAGGCCGGGCAACTTCCGTCGCGGGTCTTGATGGTGACTTCCAGGCGGGGCATGGGTGCATCCTCCAAGAACCTACTGCTAGTTCTTTCGTAAATGATTTTCGGGAGGGCACGGCTTCAGCCGTGCCGAAAAGAAACCAGAAAACTTAGGGGTTTTAACCCGGCGGACACCGGCGCGGCGCCCGCAAGTGCTCATGAGACCATTTCTCGTTTGTCGGCGCAAAATCCTAAGCCGAAAGCGAAGCCGCGTCGGATGTCGGTAAATTCGTATCTGTATCCGCACCTGCATCCGCCGCCGTCGCGCGATATCGCACGATCAGCAGCGTCAAATCATCCGCTTGGCTCGCGCCACGCGTAAACGTTTCCACCGATTCCAGCACGCACTTCTGTAAATCTTCCAGCGGACATTCCAGCCGCCCATTCAGCAATTCCCGCAATCGCGGCACGCCATACAATTCTTCCGAGGGGTCCATCGCCTCCGTAACACCATCGCTGAACAGCACCATGGTGTCGCCCGGCTCGAGCTTCAAACACACCGCGGTATATTCCGCTTCGGGAACCAGCCCTACGGGAAAGACCCCTCCGAGAAAGCCTCCTCCGCCACGCCGCGCGCGCAACAAAATCGGCGATGGATGCCCAGCGTTGATAAATTCCAGGTGTCCGTCCTGGTCCAGAATGCCGAAGAACATTGTTGCGTAGCGGCCAATTTCCGCGTGACCGCACAAGAACTTGTTCACGTGATTGAACACCGTCGCCGGATCGGTTCCCAAAGTCATCGCCGAAAGCGCGCCCTGCAACATCGTGGTCAGCAGCGCCGCGCCCAATCCTTTTCCGGAAACATCCGCGATTAAAAACGCAGTGCGATTGTCGCTCAGCGGAAATACGTCAAAATAGTCTCCCCCCACGGACAAGCAGGGGAAATTAATTCCCGTGACGGAAAGGTGCGGATACTCGCGGAAGTCGCGCGGCAAAAGCGCCTGCTGAATGTCGCGCGCAATATTGATTTCCTGCTCCATGCGCTGCCGTTCGCGCTCGCGCTCGACCAGTCGCGCGTTATCCAGGATGCTTGCCGCGTCCGCCGCCAGCGCGTCCAGAATCTGCCGGTCCAATTTTGAAAACGCCGCCGGCCGCCGTGAATCCAGATAAATCACGCCAAGGAATTGTCCACGCTTGATATTCACCATGGACTCGTCGGTATTTGCGCGAGACATCGCGTATAACGGGATCACCACCACCGACCGCAGTCGTTGCGCCACCACGCTCTGCGCAATCTGCAGATCCATGTCCCCCTGCTGCACGTCTTCCGTAATCACCGAGCGGCCTGGCGCAACGCCAGTTGGATCGCCGTTTGACTCGGCGTCAAACTTTCCGGTGGCAACCGCATCCCGCCCGCGCGCCGCGCAAATCGCACCTGCAATTTCCCGGCGGCATCCGCTTCCAGCAACAGTCCGCGATCCGCGTCCGTCACCGACACCGCGTGGTCCAGCATCGTTCCCAGCACCGAGTCGAGCGGCAGTTGCGAATGCAGCAGCGTCGTGGCTTCCAGGAGCATGTTTAGTTTGCGTAGTCCGCCGCTGCCCGGTTCCGAGCTGGTGATGTGTTCGATGCGCGTTAGTAAATGCGGCAAGTCTCCTGTACTCGTGGCGCCCGACGAGCGGAAAACAATCTCATACGAATCTTCCAGCCCAAACGTGATGATGTCGCCGTCCTGCAACTCCCGGCCCTGGCTTTCCACCTTTTCGTTATTGATGTACAGGCCGCGCCGCTGCCCGCGATCTTCCAGATGAAATCGATTACTCTCAATGACAATCGCCGCGCACTCGCGCGAAATCCGCCGGTCGGAAAGTTGTAAGTGGTTGCCCGTTTCCGCGCCGCGCCCGATCAAGAACGGGCTTTGCACCACGCGCGCGTACCTCCGCGCTCCGTCCGGTGACACTACCTCGAGCACGGCTTCGCCCACTGCTGGTGTAGGAATTACGTCAGACATACTCGTGCCAGGACCGTCCAAGCCACGGATTGTAGCACGCCCTAGCTTCCGTAACGCTCTCCGGTTGCTGGCTGCTCCCCAAACGCTACCGACGCCGTCAACCGAGGCCCAGCTGGTCTGGGACTACTCGGCCCAACGGCCCTACCCAGTCGTACTGTTGCGTCACACCACTCCTAGTGCCAGAATCGGTATCAGGGGCGGTGCCAGAGGTCGCTACCAAGACAACCACCGCCCGGGGAAACTTATCGGCCCTGCCCGGTGTCTAAAGAAATAGAGCGGCAGGGCTCGCTTTAGCCGTTACAGGCAGTTTGCCACGGCGCGGGCCAGAAAGGCCGGCAGTGTCCAATTGGGCCAGCGCCCTCTCGTGGGGCCGCGATGAAGCCGAACTTGTCGTCGAGCTGCAAGCCGGCTCGGAAACGGCATTCGACTGGCTGGTCACCCACTATCACGGGCCGGTTTACAACCTGATTCTCGGCATGCTGGGCGACGTGGCCGATGCCGCCGATAGCACGCAGGAAGTTTTCCTCAAAGCCTTTCGCGGCATTCGCGGTTTCCGCAGCGGCAGTTCCCTGAAAACCTGGCTTTATCGCATCGCCATCCGCGAGGCACTAAATCACCGCCGCTGGTTTAAGCGCCATTTGCAGAAAAACGTCTCCATCGACACCGAGCCGGAAGAGGGCCACGCGCATATTGACGTCGAAGACCTTGGCGCGTCGCCCTTCGAGCAGCTCGCCGCCCGAGAAATCCAACATGCCGTGCAGCACGCGCTTCATCAGGTTCCCGCGGTGTTTCGCAGCGCGGTAATCTTACGAGACCTGGAAGGACTCAGTTACGAAGAAGTCGCCGAAGTTCTCGAGTGCAGCGTCGGTACTGTGAAATCGCGCATTCTGCGCGGCCGTCGCGCGTTGCGCGAAATTCTGGAACCGCTCCTCGGCGATCGCGAATCTCATTGCTCCTCGCAGCCGGTTCTCTCGCAGCCGCACAATCCCGTCTTTCAACTCACTGCGTTGCAAGATGCCGTGAGCGGGCATCAGGCCGCTTTCTCCGATGCGCTATCCGGCGCCAACGCATTTTTATCAGGCGATTCCGGGTCGCAGCAAACTTCTTCGCAGATATCTCTGCGGACCAGCACCGCAAGCGAGCGTTCCCAATGAAGTGCAAAATCGTACAGAGCAAACTTGCCAGCTATCTCGACGATGCTGTTTCCGGCGCGGCGTGTATCGCAGAGCGCGTTCAGATGCGTGGGCATCTAGAAGGCTGTGCCGCGTGCCGCACCGAGCTCGAGCGTTTTCGCAAGCTCGCGGTTTTGCTTTCCCGCGCTCCCAGGAATGTTCCGCCACCAGACTTGGCTGTGCGCATTAAGGTGGCTGCAGCGCAGATGGAGCCCAAACAAACCTGGGCAGGCCGTTGGCGCCAAATGCGCGCCCACGCCGAAGTTCTGGTGGACAACGTTGCGCGTCCGCTCACGGTGCCCGCCACTGGTGGATTTTTCTCCGCCATTGCCGTCTTCGCCTTGGTTTTTCAAATGATCGCTCCGGGCCTTACCGTGCGGGCGGTGGAGACTGACACCACCACCATCAACCTGATGCGCCCCGCCGAACTGCTCACCTTGGCGGATTATCCGGCAACCTGGGCCCCGGAAGCGTCCGACGGCGATACTTTGGCTCCCCACGGGTTGCTTGTTGATGTCAGCATCAACGCCAAGGGCCAGTTTGATGGCTACGAAATTCTTTCCGGTCCGGTCAGCAAGCAAACGCGTCATCAGCTCGACCAAATCCTGATGTTCTCCAGCTTCCGGCCGATGCTCAGTTTTGGGCGCCCGACCAACGGCGGTCACGTAATCTTGAGCTTCAGCGCCGTGCGGGTTCGCGGTTAAGCAACTCGCCATAAATTATCCAAAACTCCCGCCGCGCAACGGTGTTTAGCTACTAGCAGCGGTATTTGTTGCCGCTGCCAGGGAGCGATCTTGCCGTGCTGAAGCGAGCGCCGTCCGTATTCTTCGCCATGATTCTTGCCGCCGTCACGACTGCCGGGCAGTCTGGCTACGACCCGAACCGCCCGCCCTCGGCGCAACGAAATTCGCAGCGCACGCTGGTTGCGGCAACGGAGAAAGCGTCCGCGAATGCACCATCGCGCGACGAAAAAATACTCTTTGACCATGTAAATCAATCTCGCGTGCTTACCGGCTTGCCGGCGTTGCGTTGGGACGCGAATTTGGCGGCGGCGGCGCGCCAGCACTGCGCCGTGCTGGTGCAGCACAAATCGCTGTCGCACCAATTTCCGGAAGAAGAGCCGTTGCAGCTGCGCGCGCGCCACGCCGGGGCGGAATTTTCCGTCGTCGCGGAAAACGTAGCGATCGCTGCAACGCCGGATGAAATTCATTTCGAGTGGATGAAGTCGCCAGGACACCGGGCGAATATTCTGGATCCCGATCTTACTGCAGTGGGTATTGCGGTGATGCCCGGAAACAACGATTTGTACGCGGTGCAGGATTTTTCGCAGGCCATCGAGCAATGCTGACGCTCGACGAGCAGGAAGAAAAAATCCGCGCCTTCATTAGCGCCACGGGTGTGCGCACCGCCGACAATCCCGACCATACGCAGTGGAGCGATGCACGCAAAACTTGCCAGATGGCTGACGGATATGCGGGAAAGCCCGCTTCCGTGGTGCGGTTTGAAACGTCCGACTTGAGCCAATTGCCGGCGCGCCTGCAAAAATCTCTGGCCAGCGGGAAATACCGCACTGCGGCCGTGGGCGCGTGCGCTACTGACGACGACACCAGCGGTTTCACGCGGTTTCGTATCGCGGTGCTGTTGTATTAACAGGTTCCGCGTCGCGCGGCGCAAAATCCGGTTGTCATCCGGCGGAAGACGAAATACACTAGCGCGCAAGATAAAGAGCACCAAACAATGATCCAAACTTATGATCGGCAGGCCCAACACGACTTGCGATAATCTCGACGCCCTGGTTTGGGTATCGATTTAGCAAGCCACACAAACTTGTGCGAGGGGCGCGGTTGTAAGCAAACACGGTAAACGACTTCAGCCCACTCGCCGAGAGTGGGCTTTTTTGTTTTCGGCGCAGGATTTTTAACTTTTGCATCGGAGAAAAGGGCAGGTAACCAGCGATGATCATTTCCATGAAGCTGCATGCGACGCGCGAAGCCATCGACGAAGTCCGCAAGCAGGTGGAATTTTTTGGATACAAGGTGCACTCGATCGAAGGGGAAGAGCGCGTGGTGATCGGCGTGGTGGGTGTAGGCGACGTGACGGCGTGTTTCGAGTCCGTGGAAGCCATGCCGCAGGTGGAAAAAGTGGTGCGGATATCCGCGCCGTACAAATTCGTGAGCAAAGAATTTCGCACTGGGCGCACGCGGATCAAGATTGAGGGCGCGCCGGGTGCGGAATTTGGCGGCGACGATTTCGTGGTGATTGCCGGACCGTGTTCGGTGGAATCCGAAAAACAGATTATGCAGAGCGCGGAGGGCGTGGCCAAGGCTGGCGCGAAACTGCTGCGCGGCGGTGCGTTCAAGCCGCGCACCTCGCCATACGATTTCCAAGGCATGGAAGAGGAAGGATTGAAGCTGCTGCAGAAAGCAAAAAAAGCTACCGGTCTCGGAATCGTCACGGAAGTGATGAGCGACCGCGACGTGGAATTGATCGCGGAATATGCCGATGTGATGCAGGTGGGCGCGCGCAATATGCAGAATTTCGTGCTGTTGAAAGCGTTGGGCAAGTGCGGACGTCCGGTGCTGCTGAAGCGCGGGCTGAGCAGCACGGTGAAGGAGCTGCTGATGTCCGCGGAATACATCACGGCGCACGGGAATCCCGAGGTGATCTTGTGCGAGCGCGGCATTCGCACGTTTGAAACGGTGACGCGCAACACCTGCGACATCGCGGCGATCCCGGCGTTGCAGGAACTGACGCATCTGCCGGTGATTCTGGATCCTAGTCACGCGACCGGGAAGCGCAGCCTGGTTCCAGCGCTGTCTCGCGCGGGCGTGGCCATCGGCGCCGACGGATTGATTGTGGAGGTGCACCCCGCACCCGAAAAGGCCATCAGCGATGGAGCGCAGTCCCTGGATTTGCCGCAGTTTGCAAAGATGATGGCGGAGCTGCAGCCGTATGTTGCGCTGTGGCGGGAAGTGCGGAAAGTCGAGACGGCGGCAATCGCGCAATGAAATTTGGGCGCGCAGACTGGATTTGTAAGTCCAATGTCTGCAATTAAATAGTTTTTGGCATACCCCTACCCCCGGTGTTTTTCGCAAAGAGTGCGCAGCGATAAGAAAATAAAAGGGATGCGAGGAATTGTGATTTGAAAAGAGTGTGTAAGCTATTGAAAATAAAGGATCGCGTTTTGCGGCCGTTGGCAAAGAGTGATCCGATGCGCTAAAGAGAGAAGGGGCGGGTAGCGAGGAACACTGGGAAGGTGAGGAAGGAGCGGTCGGACGATCGTGTCGCGACGGGATTTTGGAGGAGAATGCGACTCTCATGGCAAATCCTAGCGCATTGTAGGTACCGTGTCAAGACTTAACTATATAGTATTCGAACGGTAGGGGCGCTGGAATCGGACGGAGCTTGAAGCGGAGCCGTAAAGGTAGAAGCACCGAAATAAACAAAAGCGCGGAAACTAAAGCGGCGTAACGGACTCAAACTCAGCGCGGCTGCACGGGGGCAGCTTGAGAAGGGGCTTATGAGATATCGCGAGCGGCGGGAACGGCCTGTGGATTGGGCGGAATATCGGAAGGAGACAATGCACCGGTGGAGGGTGCCGTTTCTGGCGGTGGACTGGTGCTGGGAGTGGGCGGCGCATTTTTTGAGTAACTGGGCATTTCTAGAGGTGCTGGAATATTTGAGCAGTTTTGGCGTGCTGGTGGCGGTGATTTTCTACTTTGCGGAATCGGGCGACCGCATGAGGCAGCGGCACTTGCAGATGTGGCAGGTGATGAACACAGCGCAAGGCAAGGGCGGCAGTGGCGGGCGGATCGAAGCATTGCAGGAGTTGAATCACGACAAGGTGCCGCTGGTGGGCGTGGATGTGTCCGGCGCGTTTTTGCGCGGCGTTAAATTGCGCAAGGCGGAGTTGCTGCGGGCGAATTTGAGCGCCGTGGACGCGCGGGATGGAGACTTTGCGGGGGCGGATTTCAGTTTCGCCGAGATGCAATCGGGGAATTTTCGGGATGGGAAATTTGGACGAGCGATTTTGCGGGATGCGGATGGTTCGGATGGAGATTTTTCCGGAGCGGATTTTAGCGAAGCGGATTTAGCGCGCGCGGATTTCTCAAATGCGGATTTTCGTTCCGCGGATTTACGCGATGCGCAATGGAAAGAAATCAAGGGCGTGAAGGGCGCGAATATTGTTGGGGTGAAGAATGCGCCGGAGGGGTTTGTGGCGTGGGCGCTAAAGAATGGTGCGGTGCAAACGGCACCGTAAGCATTCGGGGAGTGAGTCGCGGAAGATTTTGATCGGAAGGATGGGCAGGACTGGCGGCTAGAAATCGGTCTTCGCTCCACGACGGCGCAAGATGGCCAGTGTTCCCCGAAGTGGTATGCTTTGACGGTCAACGACAAATTGATGCCAAGGCGCCGCCGGGGTTCTGGGCTGTGCGACAATCTAGAAGAGGAAGACTTATGGCCGACCCGAAGGAGCAGGCCCACGAATTGATTGAACGTCTGGCTCCGCGCCAGATCAATGCGGTGGTTGGTCTGCTGGAAGCCATGCTCGATCCCGTGTCTCGCGCTATCGCCAACGCCGAGGTCGACGATGAGCCGGAAAGCGAACAGGAGCGCCACGCCGTCGACGAATCGAAGAACTGGTTTGCGCAGCGCGGCGGTCAGGGGATTCCCCACGAAGAAGTGCTCACCGATTTCGGTGTGACGCCCAGCAATTCCAACAAGCAAAAAGACTAAGTCGTTAAAAAAGTAGCCTGGTCTGAACGCGCCCGAGCGGATGTTCGCCGTCTGGACCGGGAAACCGCCTTGCGCATTTTTGCCGCGCTGCATCGCTTCGCAGAAACCGGCGAGGGTGATATCAAGAAACTTCAGGGAGAGAGTGACGAGTTACGCCTACGCGTCGGTGACTATCGCGTGCGCTTTACCGTTCAATCCGACGATACACTGCGGATCCATTCCGTTCGCCATCGCCGCGAAGCCTACCGCTGACAGAAACATTTTTGCGACACAAAGACCTCTCCATGCAAAATCCCAAGTTCGCTGCCTAGGATTTGTGTAAAGCAGGGCTAATTCGGAGATTGGCCCTGCCATGGAATTTATTCTGGCTTCTTTTCTTCGGGTTGCGTCCGCTTTTCTGGCGGAGGTGCGGTTTTTGGTTTGGCTTGCGGCTCTGGGCGTGGCGCTGGTTTTTTTTCTGCGGGCGGGGGAGCGCGGCGTTCTTCAGGTTTGGCTTCGGGTTTGGGCGCGGGTTTCGCTTCAGGACGCGGTGCGGGTTTCTCTGCGGGCCGCGGCGCGGGCTTGGCTTCCGCTGGTGCGCGGGTGGGGGCGCGTTCTGGAGCGGCTTCGGGGCGTTTGGCCGGCTCGCGCGTTTCCGCTGGACGGTTTTCAACCGGTCGCGCGGCGGGGGCTGCAGCGCGGGCGGGAATCACCTTCGCGATGGGTTCGCTTCTTTCGATAGGTTTTGCCGCGACGAAGACTGCTGGGCGGCCATGATTGACGTTGGCGAACTGCTGCTTGTTCTGAGCGGCTTCCGTGCGCAACGCGATCTGCGTTTTCATCGGGGGGATGCGTTCTTCACGCGTGGCGGCGATTTCGGCGGGAAGCGGTCTGCGCGTGACGCCCCCGGGGCCGTTGTAGCTGGCGCGATTGATGGTGGTGTTGTTGATGGTGACGTTGTTGATCACCGTGTTGGTGACGGTGCGGTTGTAGATGTGCACGTCGGTCCGGCTCACATTGTTCACCGCGCGGTTATAGTTGAACTCATTGCCGCGCCAGTAGCCGCCCTGATAGCCGACGCCGACGTAGCCATTTCCATAGTTAATGCCGCCGTAGTAGCCGATGTGTTGTCCCCAGAAGCCGTAGTGATAGCGATAGGCGCCGCTGACAAATCCCCAATATCCGGGGGTCCAGAGGTAGCCGACTTGCGGCGGCTGCGCCCATGCACCGGGAACCCAGTAGTAGCCTTGCGGAGCATAGCTCCAGTAGCCGGGGGTCCATAGGTAGCCGTTGCCGGGCATTTCTGGCTGCTGATATTCCGGCAGTGCTGGCGGCGGCTGCGGTGCTTGCAGTACCGGCTGGCCGTAGGTAGAATCCTGGGAGTCGGCGTCGTAATCGCTGTCGGAAGAATTCTGCTCCTGCTGATCGCCGCTGCTGGCCGGCTGAGCGGCGCTAGCTTGCACCAGGTTGCCGGAGGCCTCGGCCTCTTGCGGCGTCTCGGCTTGCGCCGGAGCCGGAGCGGAGGTGCTTTGCGACTGGTCGGCGGCGGGCGCCGGTTGAGTCTGAGTATTGTTATTGTTGCATCCGGCGAACGCGAACGTCAGGGCAATGGATGCAGTGGCCAGAACGATAAGGGACGATATCTTGCTGGTGGTGCTCATTAAGAAGGCTCTCCTCGGAGTAAGCGTGGGATCTTGCTGATAGTTAGGATGCATGATCGGGGCATTTAGAGGCGGAAGGAGAACTTTTATGTTGCGAGCACGGAGAATCGGGTAGGCCGACATCTAAGACCAAAGCAAACTGCCCGACCCGATGCATGAAGGCCGGCGTCGGTAAAATCGTAGCTAAGTAAATGGAGATAACTGGGTTAGTCGATGCCGTGGATACGGAGGTTAACCAGCTGATCGATGGTGAGATTTTGCATGCCGCGGGCGCGCAGGTTGGAGATGAAATCGGGCGTGACGCCGTGGATGCGCATAGCCACTAGCTGGTCGGGCTCGGGATGCTGGTAGCCGAGTTGTTGCAGATGCTCGATGAAGTCTGGCGAGACGCCGTGGATGCGGAAGGCGATTAATTTGTTGATGTCGATATTGCCGTAGCCGTCTTTTTTTAATTGTTCCAGCCATTCCGGAGTAGCACCGTGAATGCGCATGGCGATGAGCTCGTCTTCATCGGGTTGGTAACCGGCTTGATGCAGAAAGCGCACCATTTCTGGTGTGACGCCGTGAATGCGAAAGGCTACCAGCTTGTCGCTGGCAGAGATCGGAAGACCTGCTTTACGGAGGTCTTCGATGAAAGCGGCGTTGACGTTGAAGATGCGGAAGGAGATTAGTTTGTCGGTGTCCAGGTCCGACAACTTTTCGGATTTCATTTGTTTGGCGAAGTCGGTGCTCACGTCCATGACCGCCATGGTGAATTGTTTGTCTGCATCGACGCCGTCGAAACCGAGGGACTTCATTTCCGCAGCGTATTTCGGTTCGGCGAAGAAATGAAAGACGCCGGCACCCTCGCCATCTTTCACGTAGCCTTCGCAGTCGAAGCGGCCCGCGTCGCGGGTGATGGTGAAGTGGACGTCGCGCTTGCCGGGTTGCGAGAGGTCCAGCCCCACGAAAGCGGCGAGCGGCCAATCGGATTCGTGAGTGGAGTTGCCGTGGCGATCGTTTTTGATGAGCGCGAATTGCACCTTGCCGGCTTCGTCGGAATGCTGAATGGTCCAACTTCCGGAAAGGGAATCGGCGGCTTTGGCGATTAGCCCGCCGACCAGCAGAACGGCAACCACAACGTAGCAGAGCAGAGCGTCGCGTCGATTCATGGCGAAATCTCCTTCATTTGGTGAAGCGGTTCGGAAAGCTATTGATCCAGCACGCCGGAGTGTTTCAGCTGCATTAATTTGTCGAGATCCAGATCCTTGAACCCGTGACTCCGGACGCGGGCGATGAATTCCGGCGTGATGCCTTGTATCTTCGCGCCGATCACGTCATCGGCATCAAGGCGCAGCCCGGCGGCTTGGAGCGATTTGACGTACTCGGGAGTGACGCCCTGGATTTTCATGGCGATGATATTGTCGGCGTCGAGCTGCAATCCGAGGGCTTTGAGGTCGTGGATGTATGCGGCGGAGACACCTTGAATTTTCATGGCGATAATTTCGTCGGCGTCCAGTTTCGAGCCCGCGGCGTCGCGAAGTTCCTTAACGTAATTAGGCGTGACGCCCTGAATTTTCATCGCGAGGATATCGTCGGAAGCGATTTCTGGAAATGAGACGCGAAGTTCGCGGATGTAGTCTGGGGTGACGCCTTGGATTTTCATGGCGAGGGCGTCGTCGAAATCGACCTTCAGGCCGGAACTGCGCAAGCCGCTCAGATATTCGGGCGTGACACCCTGAATTTTCATGGAGAGAATTTCGTCGGCGTCGGGCCTCACTCCGGCTGCGAGGAGGGAGCGTACGTATTCGGGCGTGACACCCTGAATTTTGAGAGAAATGATTTCATCTATCGTGAGATTCGGAAGGCCCGCGGCTTTAAGGGAATCGATATACGAGCTTTTAGCGTTCGCCGGCGCCGTCGGAGCTTTTTCTGGTGCGGGACTATTCTGATCTGCTGGGGCCTGATCTGCTAGAGCCTGATCCGCAAGGGTCCGATCTGCAAGCGCGGCTACAACCCTCTCCGGAAGAGGAGCCGGCTGCGCGAGCGGCGGCAACGGGCTGCTGGGGGCCAGCGGCGCACGGGTCGGCGATCCATGTATGACGATCACGGCATCGGAACTGGCCGGCGATGCCGGCAAAGAAGGAAGCGCTGAAAGCGGCGCTGCTGGTGCGGCGGTTTGGTTGGCGCCGAAGAGAGCGTGGCCAGCGAGGAGTGAAATGCTAAGGCAAAGCCCGCTGGCGGCCAAGCTAGCGCCACGAATACCGGCCTGCGATTTTGCGGCACCCAAGATGCGCGTCACCCGCGCCACGAGCGGGCTGCGGTTCGCAGCCATGGCCATCGCGGGAGCGGCGTGGGATTCCGCCATACTGGCGAGGGCGCGCGCGTATTCGGCGGCGTTTCCGCAGACCGCGATGGCCACATCGTCGCAGCAATTCTCACGCTCCGCGCGGATGCGGCTGCTGAGCCACCAGACCGCGGGGTGATAAAAGAGCAGCGTTTCCGCGGCGATTTGGAAGAGATTGACGAAGGCGTCCAGGCGTTTGATGTGCGCCAATTCGTGCGCGACGACGGCGTCGAGTTGTTCGATCGAGAGGCCGCTGATGGCGGCTAATGGCAAAAACACCACTGGGCGAAACCATCCGGCCACCGCGGGAGCTTGTAGGTCCACCGATTCGCAGTAGCGAATAAGTCGGCGCAGTCCGAGATTTTTCTGTAGAGACAGGCAGCGCGTGCGGAGGAATTCACTCACCGGCGCAGACTGCTTGCGACGCAGACGCTGAAGTGCGAAAAAGCCTGCGGCGGGGCGGAGACTGAGCAGCGCCACGCCGGCGAGCCAAGCCTCGACAAGCCAGGGAAGGTAACCGGATGGGGCTGGATTGTTGTTGCGCTGCGGCGACGGCGACGTCGCAAATCTTGCTGCGAGCGAATCGGACGATGGCGGGCTTGCCGAATCTGTTTGCGTGGCGAAGCTGCTGGTCGCGGACGCCGCTGCTTGCTGTCGTAGCGCGAGAAAAGTTGCCGCCGGGGCGGCGAACATCAGTGCCAGCACCGCTACGCCAATGGCATACCGCGTGGCGGAGTTGCGGGAAAGCGCCATGGCTGCCGAGGCCAGAGCCGCCAAAGCGAGGCCTTGCCACAGAAAGTGCAAGATGGCGAGGGCGACCATTGCGCGTTACGTCTGGAGTGAGCCAGAGCTGCAAGTTGCTCATGACTGTTTCCTTCCATACTCGGTGATCAAGCGGCGCAACTCCGCGATTTCCGCTTTGCTGGCGCGGTGGCCGGCGAGCGCGTGCATCATCAGTTCGCTGGCCGAGCCATCAAACACGCGCTGCAAAACATCGGCGGCCAATCCTCGTTTGGTTTTCTCCGCCGGCTGGCATACCTCATAAACGTGCGCACGCTGCGTTTCGTTTCGGCGCACGCTGCCTTTTTCGGTCATGATCTGCATGAGCTTTAGGACGCTGGTGTAGCCCATCTCTCTTTTTTCGCTGAGTACTTGGTGCACCTCGCGAACGGTCGAAGGACCGCGGGTCCACAGGACCTGCAGGATTTCTAGTTCGGAGGCGGTGGGTTTTTGTGTGGGAGGCGTCATGGGCGAGACTGTACTACGAAGAGATTCGTAGTGTCAACGAAAATCTTCGTAGTTTGATTTGGGCGAGGAACTAGTGCCTCGGAGATGCAGCGGATAAATGGCCGGAAAAACGCCTGGGCTAAGGCCCCGCCGCTGCAAGAAGTGCGCCATAAGAGGCGCACCGCGAACGAATCCCGCGTTGGTTATCCGAAGCTGTGACGATTGGGGTTAGCGTTGCAAAATTGAGGCGATTGTAAGGTGTTGGAAAAAAATGCGAAATCAATAAATTTTAATGGCTCGCACAAGACCGATGGGGCGTCCGCCTCGTCTAAGTTCAGCAGCATATCGGGGAACATCCCGGGGGCTACATGCGTACCTTAGGGTGGCAAAGCTGAACCGGTGGGGGTGTCTGCATGGCGAGTGGGAGCAACGGGTTAAACGGAACGAATGGCAAGAAGCGCCGGCGGCGGCTGATTTGGGCGGCGATTGGGCTTGTGGTGCTGGGCGGCGGCGGTTATGGCGTGATGGCGGCGCTGCGGCCGAACCACACGATTGATCCTTCAAAATTGGCGGACGTGGAGCGCGGAGATTTGGCGCGCGTAGTGGTGGCAACCGGGAAAATTCAGCCGCTATCGAAGGCGGACATTAAGTCCAAGGCCAGCGGGATCGTCAAGAAGATTTATGTGGATTACGGCGACCAGGTGAAGGTGGGACAGATTCTGGTGGAGTTGGATAAGGTGCAGCTGGAGGCGGCGGAGCGCGCGGCCACCGCGAATTTGCAGGCGGCCACGGCGGCACGAAATTCGGCGATGGCTTCCCTGGAGCGAAATAAGGTGGATGCCGAAGGGCCGGATGTGCCGTTTCTAAAGTTGAGCATGGAGCGGGCGGAGAAGGAATTTAATGAAGGCGTGGTGTCCCGGTCCGTGGTGGAGGATGCTCAGAAAAATTATCAGCTGGGATTGAACAAGCAGTTGAGCGCCCAAGCGAATCTGGCGGTGTCGCGCGCCGAGATTGCCAAGGCGGAAGGCATGTTGGCGCAATCGAAGGCGGCGCTGGATAACTCGGAAGAGGATTTGCGGAACTCGACGATTGTCAGCCCCATCGATGGACTGGTGTTGTCGCGCGATGTGAATGTTGGGGATGCGGTGAGTTCTATCCTGGTGCTGGGTTCGCAAGCCACGCCGATCATGACCTTGGGTGACATCAGCGAAGTGTATGTGCAGGGCAAGGTGGACGAGGCCGATATTGGGAAAGTGTATTTGAATCAGCCGGCGCGGATCGTGGTGGAGTCGTTCAAGGACAAAAAATTTACCGGGAAGGTGACGAAGATTTCGCCGCTTGGCAAAGAGAAGGATAACGTGACGACCTTTGAGGTGCGTGTCTCGATCGCCAATTCCACTGGCGAACTAAAGGCTTCCATGAGCGCCAACGCGGAGATTCTGTTGGAAGAGAAGAAAAACGTGTTGATGGTGCCGGAAGCCGCGCTGATTTATGACAAGGAGCGCAAAGCTTCGGTGGAATTGCCGGACGCCAAGGGCGAGAACGGCAAGAAGAAGGTAGCGGTGAAGCTGGGAATTTCTAATGGTGTGAAAACGGAAATTTTGGAAGGGCTGAACGAGAAGCAGCAAGTGATTCTGCAATAGCGCGCGTGAACGGAGCCTATGTCCTTCGAGGATTTACTGCGAGATACGCTGGCGACGTTGTGGGTCAATAAGCGGCGCACGCTGCTGACCATGTTCGGCATTGCGTGGGGAATTATTTCCATCGTCGTGATGGTCGCGGCAGGCGAAGGTCTCGGCAAAGGCATCCAGAAAAATCAGGAAACATTCGGCAAGGATGTGATGGTGGTGTTTTCCGGTCGCACCAGCATGCAAGCCGGAGGGCTGCGTTCGGGGCGACGGATACGCTGGATGGAGGACGATTACAAACAGGTGGCCGCGGAATCGCCGGCCTGCAAGTATGTGATGCCGGAACTCGGGAAATGAAGTGCAGGTACACAGTTTGTACAACAGCGGAACGATCAACACGGTAGGAGCTTTGCCGCCGTTTACGGAGATTCGCAGCATCACCGTGGCGGAAGGGCGCTTCTACAACTACGAAGACAACGCCGAAGCGCGCAACGTGGCATTTCTGGGCAGCGATACCAAGAAACAGCTTTTTGCCGACCGCGAAGCCCTGGGCGCAACGATTTGGCTCAACGAAAAACCTTACACCGTGATCGGCGTGATGAAATTCAAAGATCAAAATTCCAGCTACGACGGCACGGACACGCGTAAGATTTTTATCCCCTTTGAATCCATGAAGCGCGATTTTCCGAACAAGCCACCTTCACCGGAGCACAGCGTAGACCGGATTTTGGCGGCGCCGTGGAGTCTGGCGAGCCATCCGGATTGCGTGTCGCAGTTGCGGCGTTCGCTCGGGCGATTGCACAATTTTGATCCGCGGGATAAGGAAGCCGCCGGCATCTGGGACACGGTAAAGGGCGCGGAAGCCAATCGCATGATTATTGTTGGGATGGAAGTGTTCATGGGCGCGGTCGGCATCGCGACGCTTTTTCTGGGTGGCCTGGGCGTGATGAACGTGATGCTCGTCTCGGTGCGCGAACGCACTCGGGAGATTGGCGTGCGCATGGCGCTGGGCGCGACGCGCAGTTCGATTCTGCGGCAATTTTTTCTGGAGACCATCATTGTGGTCGCGTTAAGCGGCGGGACCGGGCTGATCGTCTCGTACGGCTTCTGCGCGCTCGTGAATTTGCTGCCGATGCCGCATTTTTTGCCGGATTGCTGGCGAGCTGGAAGCTGGGCGCGATTTCCGTTGGCTTGCTGGGACTGATCGCCGTGCTTTCGGCGTTGTATCCCGCGAATCGCGCAGCTTCCGTGGATCCCATCGAAGCTTTGCGGTTTGAGGCGGGAGGTTAGCGCGCGATGTTCTTCGAAATCTTTCGCGAAGCTTGGGCTGCATTAGGCCGCAACCCGCTGCGCAGCTTCCTGACCATGACGGGAATTGCGTGGGGCATCGTGGCG
The DNA here is from genome assembly GCA_963798585.1 of uncultured Acidobacteriota bacterium. Classification (GTDB taxonomy): domain Bacteria; phylum Acidobacteriota; class Terriglobia; order Acidiferrales; family UBA7541; genus Acidiferrum. The sequence continues at coordinate 159,465 of CAWCTJ010000005.1, read as the reverse complement.
GTGACGCTGCTGCTGAGCTACGGCGCGGGATTTCGCAGCGTGCTGATGTACACCTTTGAAGTTTTCGGCAAGGGCGCGGTGGTGTGCTGGCCGGGAACCACCAGCGAACAGGCTGGCGGAGAACGCGCGGGCAAAGAAGTGCACTTCGATCAGGACGACGCTGACTGGGTAAAAGCGCAATCGCCGCTGGTGAAGCGCGTCACGCTCGAGACGGTCCGCTTCAAGGGTATTTCGCATGAAGAACGCCTAGCGGACACGGCGATTCGCGGCGTTTTTCCGGAGTATGGCGAGATGCGCAATGAGGTGCCCATTGAAGGCACATGGATTTCCGCCGAAGACGTTGCCGAGCGCCGGCGTGTGGTCTTTCTCGGTGCCCGTTTGCGCAAGAAACTTTTCAGCGGAACGCCCGCCGTGGGCGAAACGGTGCGTATCGACGGCGTGAAATTTATCGTCATAGGGTCGATGGACACCAAATTTTCCGACAGCAACTATTTCACCAGCGACGACGAATCGGCGTTCATTCCCTATACCGCGGCGGGCGATTTGTGGGATACCAAGCATGCCAGCGTGATGCTGTTCGAGCCGGTAGCGCCGGGATTTGAAGCCCCGGCCATGCTGCAGGTGCGCGCGGCGGTGGCCAGCCATCAGCGGTTTTCGCCGACGGATAAACGCGCGATCACCATGTTTGGCCGGGAAGAGTTCAAGCCGATCTATGAAGGGATTACCATCGGCATCGAGGCGCTGCTGTTCTTTGTTGGCGCGCTGACGCTGGGCATCGGCGGGATTGGCGTGATGAATATCATGCTGGTCTCGGTGGATGAACGCATCAAGGAAATAGGTTTGCGGCGCGCGCTGGGCGCGCGAAAAGCACATATCCGCTGGCAATTCTTGCTGGAAGCACTGGTCATGACGCTGGCCGCAGGCGCGATTGGCATGCTGCTGTCCGCGGCGATTACGTCGATGATCGGAACCCTGCCGTTCTTAGGCCCGGCGTATGAAGATGATACCGGCAAAGTGGACATTCATCTGACGCTGTCGCTGTTGACCATGCTGCTCTCGACAGGAATTTTGATTGTGGTGGGTGTGTTGAGCGGATGGCTGCCGGCGATGCAGGCGGCGAAGCTCGATCCCGTGGAAGCGTTGCGTTACGAATGAACGTGGAATCCGCCGGACCAATCGTAAGTAGCTTTTCTGTTCGGCGATGCAACTATTCTTCGGGATTGCGGGGCAGCTAAAACTACGCGGAATGCCCCTTGGCCTTCACATCGATGCCGGAAACGATCTCTCGCATGCGCTCGCGCAGCGAATCTCCCACTCCCGCAAAAACCTGTTCGCACGCCGCCCGCAGTTGCTGCTCCGCTGTAGCCGCAATGTTTGCTACGACGGCCCGCGATTGCTGATCCAGTGACGCCACGGTGGCCAGCATCCACTGATTGGAAATTCCGTGTAGCTTCTCGCGATGCTGCTCGGCCGCCTCTTCGCCGGCCTTCTGATACACGCCGCGCACTTCTTCCCGGTGCGTCTGCGCCACGTTCTGGAAAGATTCCAGCAGCGGTGCAAAACCCGCTTCGACACTGTTGCGCGCCTCCGCGACGCTGTTTTCCATAACGCGATTCATGCCCGCCTGAAAACGTCTCAGAAAATCTTCCTGCTCCGCGGTGGTACGCAGGGCCAGTTCCACTCGCGCCGTCTCAAGCTGGCCACGCATCTCCGCGGCGGAACGCTGCACTTCTTCGTCGAACCCCGCAAGCTCGCGCCGCGCGGTGCGCTGAATTTCATCGGTAAACGCGGCTTCGGTGGTTTCCGCGGCTTCGGCGAACAACGCGCGCGAGCGCTCGAACGCGTCCCGCAGCACTTCTTCCATCTGCGTTTGCGTATGTCCGACAAAATTCCGGCTAGCGTGATCTACTTCGCTGGCGAATGTTCCAGAAACCTCGCCCGCCTTCTCGCGCAGCAAATTCGCGGCTTGCTCCACGGCTCGCTCGGTAGCGTGCTGAATCTGCGTCTGCGCCTTTTTCTCATACCACTCAGACGATTTAGACACATCCTCGATCGCGCGATGCCGCAAACCTTCGACCTTGCCTTCCAATTCAGCCAGTCCTCGCTCGGTGATGGCTTGAGAAGCGTCTTGCAGCACTTGTTCGACGGTGCCTAAATTCTCACGGAAGCGCGCCAGGGAATCCGCGAAAGCCTCGTCCGCAAAACCGCGGATGCGATCCTGTTGCAGCGTCATGGCCGCGTCCAGCAGCGACCTGCCGCCCGCCAACCGGTGTACCGCTTCCTCCGCCTGCATCACGTGCGGCTGCACCGTGGCGTTCACTTGCGCCGCGAAGTCCGCCGCGGCCTGGCGGCTGGTGTCTTCAAACGCGTTGCGAATCCGCCCATGGATCTCCTCAAAGAGCGCTTCCGACCGGCGGTGCAGTTCGTTGCGATGCAAGCTCAACACATCATCGAGTTGCGCGCGAAAACCGTGCAAAGAATCTTCCTGCGCGGTATCCAGCCGCGCAGAAAACTGTTCCAGCCGCGCAATCGCTTCGCCCGCTCTCCAGACCAGCGGCTCAAGCTGTTCGGTTTTCTGGCGCAGCGCGGTGTTAGCAAATTCTTCCGCTGAAGTTCGCACGCTGGCCAGGCGATGCTCTGCCTCGTTCGCCGCTGCCATGGTGGCTTCGCGTACCCCGGCGAGACGCTGTTCGGTTTCGCCGACTGCTCGCGCCGCGGCCTGCGACGCTGCTTGCGAGACCACCTCGCGCGCTTCCGCAATGCTTTGTCCCGTCTGATTCGCCACCGCCGCGGCAGCTTCGCGCAGTTCCGTCAGACGCAGTTTGCCTTCGCCCGCCGCCTGCGCCGTAACCTGCGAGGCGACGTCGCGCAATTCCGCGACATGTTGTTCCGTCTCGCTCAGCACGCGGCCCGCCGCTTCGTTCAAAGCCGCAACGTGCCCGTCGAGTAGTGCATGCAGGCGTTCCCCGACCAGCCGGTCAATGCTTTGCGCCGCTCCTTCATATAGCTGTCTGCTCAATTCGCGCGCGCGCTCTTCTAATCCGCGTGCCGCACCTTCCGTCACCGAGCCGACGGCGTCAGCGACTGCCCCCGCGATGGAGCTTTGCATCGCCGCGCCAACCAGTTCCTGCCAGCGCGCTTTCGCCGCTTCCATCTCACTCTCAAGATGCGCACGCCAACTCGCCGCAAACGTGGACTGCATCTCCAGCGCCTGATCCTGCATCGCCGCCACGCGTGCCGAGCCTACTTCTGCCGCGCGCGTCGTCTCTTCCGCCAGCGCGCGCGTCGTTTCCTGTGCCTTCGCTTGTGCTTCAAATAGCTCCGTCAGCCGGTTCGCGCTTGCCGTTAGCGCGCCTCGTAGGGCTTCGCCCTGCCCTGTCAACTCCGCCGCGTGCCAACGCGCGGATTCTTCCTGCGCTTGCCGGCTTTCGTGCAGTGAGCGCGACTGCTCCTCGAGCATCCGCGAATTCTCCGCAAGCTTCTCGAGAAGCGCGTGTCCGGCTGTCTCCAGCGTTCGCGTCCGTTCCTCGAGCGCCTCCTTGCTTGCTTGCAGAGTTGTTTGCAGGGTTTCCTGAGTTGCGTGCAGGCTCGCGTGCAACGTTGCACGCAAGCTCTCTTCCAAATCCTTCTTCGTCGACTCCGCGCGCTCCTGCAGCTGCGCCTCAGCGCTTTCGCGTTGCGCCGTCAACCTGCTGGCCGCCGCGTCCGCCTGTTCGCAAAGCGCCCGCAGGTTCTCCGCCGTTCCCGCGGCGTGCTGATCGAATTGCGCGCGCTGCGTCGCGCTCTTCTTCCGCCAGCTTGGCGGACAATTCCTGCGCCAAGCGCGCCGCCACCCCTTGCGCCAACTCGTGCAGCTGCGGTGCAACGCTCTGCGGCAACTCGTGGCGTGTTTTCTCCGCCAACTCTTCCGCAGTGGCCGTCACACGTTTGGCTTGTTCCTCAGCTTCCCGCTGAATTTTCGCGATCGCGCGCTCGGCTTCGTTGACTACCTCCACGCGCGCCGCCGCGAATTTCTGCTCCCACTGTTCAAACGCTGTGCGCCGTTCCGCGGACACCGCCTGCATTGCCGCATCGCGCGCGGCCGTGCGGATTTGCTGCTTGGCATCATTCACTAGCCGGGTCATCTGTCGCGCCAGTTGCAGCGAGGCGTCCGTCGCGCTTACCGGCGAAGGAAACACCCGAACGTTGTCCGTACCAATCGCGGCCCACAACTCCGGATCGTCCAAGGTGACCCGCGCTTCGCCGGCCACTCCTTCGGAATGCTCGCCCGCCCCGGCATCGGCCCCAGGCGTTCCACCCGGCAGTCCGTCGGCTGTAACACCTGCCGCTCCCGCGCTCGAGGGATCCGCTTCCGCAAACGCAAACCAATCCTCCGGCGGAAACGCCATGCCCCAAGCATTCCCCGGCTGCTCCAGTTCTAGCGCCACTTGAAAAAGTTGCCGCACCGTGCGCGGCCGTTGGATCCACGCCACGCGCCCGCGCACATTGCGCGCCTGCTGACCGCTCTCCGGATGCGGAATCTCCAGCGTCACCCACATATTTTTCAGCACGTAATGCTTGGACTGATACCGGCACCCATGGCAATTAATAATCAGCGTCGACGTGCGCTCGGTAAACTGGCGCCCCAGCGCGTCCACGCCGGTCACCGCCAGGGGCACGGCCTGCACGATCCGCGTGCTGCGGCGTTTCCGCAAATCGGTATTCGCATTCATCGCGCTTCCGGGTGCCATGTCGGTTGTCTCATCGGCAAAATTGCCGCGCTGGTCTTCCATAAAACACTTCCGCTCTTCGTTTTTTTCGCCACAGCCAGGGCCCTGAAAAACATCGACATCGAGAAGCTAAACTATATCCTTCGGCCAAGGTAGCTTGGTCATTGCTTTCTAACGCCTAGGTAGAGCATCAGCCAAGCCCGCTCGCGTATTTCTCGGCCGGTGTTTCGACGGATAGCTCCCCCGAAAGCGTCATTCTGAAACGCCACTCTAATACAAGACGACGAAGTAGTGCGCAAGGAAGGACCTACTCACTGCGGGGAGAGTCTTTCCAACCGCCAGACTCTATACCGAAACGAATCTCTTGCCTAGAGCGTCCTGTAGCTACTAGTAGCCCGATCTCCGGCTTAGCCACCTTAGTTCCTTGCCCACTATAAATCTCTCCGTCCCTCCATCGCTTTCATCATCGTCACTTCGTCCGCATACTCCAAATCCGCCCCCACGGGTATTCCCACGCCGATGCGCGACACCCGAACCCCCAGCGGCTTCAATAACTTGGACAGATACACCGCTGTCGCCTCGCCCTCCGCGGTGGGATTTGTGGCCATGATGATCTCTTCGACGGTCCCGCCCTTTAGTCGCTCAATCAGCGATTTAATATGCAGCTGGTCCGGCCCGCGCCCCGACAAGGGAGACAGCGATCCGCCCAGAACGTGGTACATGCCGGTATACGCTCGCGTCTTCTCGATGGCCATGATGTTATGCGCCTCTTCGACAACGCAAATGGTGGCCTTTACTCGTGTCGGCCCAACACAATAGAGGCAAGGATCTGTATCGGTAATATTGTTGCAGGTCGTGCAAGTACGGATTTTGTCTTTGGCCTCGCGAATCGCGTCAGCCAATCCCAGCGCATCTTCTTTCGCCGCGCGCAGAATATAAAACGCCAGCCGTTGCGCCGTCTTCTGCCCAATTCCCGGCAGGTGCTTAAATTCATCGATCAATCTTTCCACAGGAGCAGCAAAATCAGCCATGCCCCTTGTGTAGCACACCACCACGCAACACGCAAACCACGCCTTCAATCGCGTCAGCTCCACTGAGGAATCCAGTAGAATTGACGAGCGCTTTTTTCACAGCCTTATAACCTCGCATCCTCGTACGCAAACACGAAGGCCGCTGCGGACCACCCACTTGCTCGCGATTCCTTCAGCGAACAGTGCGGCAGCGCGCCGCGGCCTTATCCTTCACACATGCACTCGCTACTTCTTCTTGTCCGCGCGAATCTTGGCCCAGCGTTCCTTGGCTTTTTTGGAAAGATGCGCGCGCAGCGCCGCGGAAACCACCCGCTTGGGACGTCCGCCTTTGGCACGCGCCGTCACGCTCGAAAAATCTCCTCCCAGTGCCGCGATAGCGCTGCGAATCCCTGTTAACTGATGTTGTAACTTCGCTTCCTCTTGCTTGAGTGCTGCCAGTATTTCCATGATTCCCCCTGCCCGTATTAAACATCCGCACCGCGCAAACTTCAAGGCTTCTGGCAAGAAAAGCGCCTGCGATCGCAGGACGCCCTACGCTGGGGAACAGCTAAATACTTGTCAGTAATCTAACGATCGTTGGCGATAACGCGCCGGTTCTGGTCGCACAGAATTCATTCTGTGCGCCTTGCTTCTCGCGGCAAAAATTCGCGCACCTCCTCAACGGCCGTCAAAATAACACTCTTGCAGTTTTCAAAACGAGAGAGCAACGATGGTAGGGAACTGCAGAATTCGAGCGAACAACCTAAAACAATCCGGGAATCTTTAATCCAGCCATCCCCGGCATGGTCCCGGCGATATTCTTCATCTGGCTGGCCAACTCATCATCCACGCGACGCGACGCTTCGTTTACAGCCGCGCGAATCAGATCCTGCAGCATCTCCTGGTCCTTGCTGGCGAAAACGTCCGGTTCGATGCGCACGTCCACAATCTGTTTCTGGCCGTTCATCTTTACCGTGACCATGCCGCCGCCGGCCGACGCTTCCACCGCCACGGAGTTTACCTGCTGCTGCAAATCCTCCTGGACCTGCCGCAACCGCGAGAGCATCTGTTGCAGAGCGTTGACTTCCATTTTAATTTGCACCTCTCTGCGTGCCGCGCCATCCGTGTCAGGGATTCCGCGGAACCCGAACGTTCTGCTGCGCGTTCGCGGCGAATCCCCGGCCACCGCAGCAGTTTTAATTTTAACACAATCTTTCATCTTGCCGCGCGCCTTCATCCCAACCGCGCCGCAAAATACATCGCACGCTATTTTCTTTGCGACGAAAAATCGCGATGAAACTTCTCCAGCGAACTTTCGTGTAACGAATCACCCTATTCTGTCACTACCCTGGTAACGAGGAGCTCCTTCGCGCGGGGATGACTCGCCATGATGCCCGCGAGAACTCTCGCGTTGCTGCTCCGCCGCTTTATGAAATTGTCGACGAAATCTCCGCCTATCAGCGAAGTGCTCGGACAAGAATTTGCGCAAGTCACCACTTCGCGCAACCTGCGTCTCGGAATGGACGAGCATCGCCCCACGCCGGAAAAGAATTCCATCGGCTTGGCGTTTTCCGGCGGCGGCATTCGCAGTGCCACCTTCAATCTGGGGATTCTGCAGGCCCTTGCCAAACAGCGCCTGCTCCGCTCTTTCGACTATCTGTCCACCGTCTCCGGCGGGGGTTATATCGGAGGTTGGCTGGTGGCCTGGATGCATCACCAGCAGATCGGCATCCTCGAGATAGAAAAGCGTCTCGCAACCTCACCCGAAGCCCCACGGCAAGCCGCGGACCAACCCGAAGTGCATTTTCTCCGTGACTACAGCAACTATTTGACACCCCGCAAAGGACTCCTCGGCGCGGACTTCTGGGCCTTCGCCGCCAGCTACTTGCGCAACACCATGTTGAATCAGATCATCCTGGTGCTTGCTCTTCTTGCACTGCTGCTTGCTCCGCGCACCGTCGTGTACGTTCTCCACACTCTCGAAGTCGCCGAAGAACACTTGCAGCCGCCGTATTCCCAAAGTCCGCATCCGTATCTCACAGCGCAGAATTTCGCGCTATCTCTGGGGATCTTTCTCGCCGCCTGGGCCGTGGTGTTCATTGGCCTTAATCTTGTCACCGTCGAGCCCAATAAGAAAAAACCCGACTGTTGGTTCGCAGCTCAGTGGGCGGTGCAGGTCTTCATCGTTGTGCCGCTGGTTCTTGCCGCTGCGTTCTTTACCTACGGATTTGGCCAGTTCCTCAACGAATATCCGATTCTAGAGAATCCGTGGCTGTACCCGCCGCTAATCGGGGTAGTGATTTACCTCTCGCAATGGACCGGGGCGTTCTTGATGCTGCGCATCGTGCGCCGACGCATCGGCATGGGCCGCTCGAACGTGCCGCAGGCGCCCCTGGTGCTTACTGCCGCAGCCCTCACCGGGGTAATCGTCGGATATCTTTTTTTGCCTTTTGCGCGCGTGCTGATTCCGCTGCCTCCGCAACAGGTGGTGTACACCAAGTGGCACGTCATGACTTTCGGCGTACCCATCGAAATCATCATCATGTTGCTCGCGGGCGTTTTGCACATCGGATTGATGGGCCGCGGCTTTCAGGATGCGCACCGCGAATGGTGGGGACGTCTGGGCGGCTGGCTGCTGCTGTATTGCGCCGGGTGGTTTTTCCTCTTCCAAATCTCCGTTTACTTTCCCTGGGGCCTGGGCAAGCTTCTCCTCTGGGAGCAGCATCGCAGCGGCCATCCGGTGACGCTCACTGGCGTCGCGTTTTGGGCCGCCTCCACGCTGTACGGCGTGCTGTTCGGCAAAAGCAAAAACACCAGCGAAATTCTTCCCAGCGATACGTGGAAGAAAAAAGTCCTCGCCTACGTCGCTAAAATCACGCCCTACGTTTTCATTCTCGGAATGCTGCTGAGTTTGTCGCTACTCGCCGCCTTGCTGGCCGCGCGGGTCAAGGGGGACGGGTTGGGGGCCTTGGATTTTCCCAACGACATCTCATTCACCCCCTGGGTTCCCGCGATGTGCGGAGTTTTGTTTCTCGCGGCGGTGGCGCTCTCCTGGCGCGTGGATATCAACGAGTTTTCCATCCACTATCTGTACCGCAATCGCCTGATACGCTGCTTCCTTGGAGCGTCCGTCCCACATCGCCGTGCCCAGCCCTTTACCGGCTTCTCCGAAGCGGACAATTTGCCGCTCGGCAAGTTGCAAATCCCCGCGCAGTCTGTCGATCCGAAAGACGGGCGCCCGCTGCCCATTTTCAACACCAGTTTGAATGTGGTGCACGGCAAGGAACTCGCGCTGCAAGGCCGCAAGGCGCGCTCGTTCGCGTTCACTCCAGTGCATTGCGGATTCACGCGTGCGTTACCTGATCGGCGCGACTGGCAGCCTTTTTACGCACCGACTTCCGCGGGCGCTTCAAACATGCCGGGCTTCCCGGATGGCATCACGCTGGGCACGGCGATTGCTATTTCCGGTGCGGCGGCCAGCCCGAACATGGGGTTCTATTCGCAGCCCGCGCTTGGTTTCCTGATGACGGTTTTCGACGTGCGCCTGGGCTGGTGGCTCGGCAATCCAGGGAAAAAGCATTGGGCCAGCGGCAGCCCTAACGTGGGATTTTACTGGCTGCTGCGCGAGCTGTTCGGATCGACCGACGACGATAGTGAATTCATTTATCTTTCAGACGGCGGCCATTTTGAAAATCTTGCGGTGTATGAACTTGTGCGGCGGCGCTGCAAATTAATCGTGGCCTGCGACGCCTCCTGCGATCCGGGTTATGCCTTCGGCGATCTGCATAACGCCATGGAACGGTGCCGCAGCGATTTCGGCGTGGATATTTCCTTTCCGGAACTGGCTCCGCTGCGGCCCTTGCCGGATCCGGCCGATCCACAATGCCGGCGTGCGAAGGCGCATTTCGCCGTGGGGAAGATTCGCTACAATCCGGAATCTCATCTGGATGACGGAACGATCATCTACATCAAGCCGACGCTGGTCGAGGGTGATCCGCGCGACGTGTTGGCATATGCGCAGACCGACAAGACTTTCCCGCACGATTCCACCGCCAACCAGTGGTTCGACGAATCCCACTTCGAGAGCTATCGCGCCCTGGGCGAATCTGCCGGGGAAGCCGCCTGCGCGGTCATCGATACGGAGGCGCGCCGCCTGCTGCATTTACTGGGCCCCGCGGATAACCATGAATGAGGCCAAACTTCCAGGATGGTAGGTTCCCGCGCTAGGACTCGACGGGCGGTGGTTTTACTTCTGAAATCTTTCCCCCGAAGCGCTCCAGCATCGAACGCACCATTGGATCGCTTTCAAAGCGCGCGCGCAATTCCGCGCTTCCCGAACTGTCCCGCGAGGTGCTGCGCGCCGAACTCTGCGAAGTTGCCGACGCGCCGGCCGCTGCCGCCGCCGCGATGCTCTCAATTTTGGCACAGGCGCGCACGGGCTTACCGAGCACCTTGCTTGCGGCGGCGCGAATTTTCTCCAGCGCCTCACGTCCTTCGAGCAATTCCGCAAACGCACGCTTTTCCACGGGGAAAAATATCCGCAGCTCCACGCCCTCTAACTGCCAGCGGCTGCTTTGCTCCACGAGTTCGCCGAGGAATTTTTTGTCCGCCTGGATGGCGGCCTTGATTTCCGCCACCTGCTCGGCGGAAATCCCCTCCAGCCACTGCCGAGGCCACTGTGCCGTTGGCCTTTGAATTTGTAGCGGCGCCTTTGAGAGTCATCCGTCTTTTCGTCGAACGTTTCGCCCAATGCCGGGTCGTGATCCGGCGCGGTTGAAACTGCCCGAAGGTCCGCGGCATTTCCATTTCCAGCTGTCGGCGTTGACGCCTGCGTCACTGCCGTCGCCTGCGTCACGACCGTCGCACGCGGCGCCGCGCTCGCCGGCTCCGCAAACATTTTCTTTGACGCAGGTGCAACGCTAGCCGCAGCGCGACTCGTTCCGGAAGGCACTCCGCCGCCGTGCGAGCCGCCCTTCATTTCCGAGAGCAACTCCTCGAGCGGCGCCAAGCGCGCGGCGTTGATTAGCCGCAGCAAACCCATTTCCAAATGCACGCGCGGATCCGGCGCACGCCGCAAACTATCGTCAGTCTGCAACAGTATCTGGAAAAATCGCGTCAAGTCCTCTTCGCTAAAAAGCGCCGCGGCCCTGGCCAGCGCCGGCCGTTGGTCCGCCGTCGCGGCGATCAATTCCGAATCCGCACCCGAGACGCGGGCAATCAGCAAATTCCGGATGTGCCGGATGGCCTCGCGGCAAAAATGCTGCAAGTTGCGGCCATCTTTTTGGAAGCGATGCACCAGGCCTAGCGCACGGTCCGCCGAACCTTCGGCGACGGCGTTCACCAACTCTTCGAGGGCGTCTTCCGGCACCACGCCCAGCAGTTCGCGAACTTCCTTGTCCGGAATGGTGTCGCCGCAATAGGCGCGCGCCTGCTCCAGCAGCGAAAGGGCATCGCGCAAACTGCCTTCGGCCATGCGCGCAATCACCGCCAGCGCTCCCGGCTCAATTTTTAAATGTTCTTCCTTGGCGATATGTTCGAGGCGCCCGGAAATCTCCGCAAAGGTCAGCGCGCGAAAATGAAAGTGTTGCGAGCGTGACCGGATGGTGTCTTCCAAATCTTCCGGTTGCGTGGTGGCCATCACGAAAATCACGCGGTCCGGTGGTTCTTCCAGCGTTTTGAGCAGCGCGTTGGACGCTTCCGTCGTAAGCATGTGCGCTTCGTCGAGAATTACCACCTTGTGCCGCGAAGCCGCCGGCGCGTACCGCACCATCTCGCGCAACTCGCGGATCTGGTCGATGCCGCGATTCGACGCCGCGTCAATCTCGATCACGTCCAGCGAATTTCCCGTGGCAATGTCTTTGCACGCATCGCAAACGCCGCAGGGACTTGCGGTCGGTCCGTTCACGCAGTTCAATGCCTTAGCCAGAATGCGTGCCGCGGTAGTTTTCCCCACGCCGCGCGCGCCAGAGAAAATATAAGCATGCGCCACGCGATCTTTTTCAATCGCGTTTTTCAGCGTCTCGGTCACGTGCTCTTGCCCGACGAGATCGCGGAACGTCTGCGGCCGCCACTTGCGGGCGATCACCTGGTAATTACTCATAGTGGTTGGAAGCTCATCGATCGTTTACGGCGCATGGTTAGAGGCGAATGGCGAAAACCCATCATTTCACCGGCTGGCGGTGAGAGGAACTTCGGGTGGTCTGCGGCGCCCAAGGCGTTCCCGGTACCGTTGCTCCCTTCCGGGCCTGGCGGGGTTCGCGGGACCTTGTCGCACAGAGCCCGAAGCTCCACTCTCCGGCAGCCGCACGCCCCGCATGAATCGCGAGACGTTGCTGCGATGGAAAAGTTTAGCACATCGTTCGGGGCATCGTTTAGGGGAAGGGCGCGGCGGCGCAAACTTGCGGGCTGCGTGGGCGAAAATTCGCTTGGCCTGTGTTCCTCGTGTCTTTCTTCTCCGTGTCCTCTGCGTCTCTGCGTTCTCTGCGTCAGATTTTGTCTCTTTTTGAGGAAGAGATACCAACGCGAATTTGTGTCCTGAAAGTAAACCCGGCGCCAAAACGCTTCGCCGCGCGGCGAGCAAACCCACGTACACTTCTCACTGGATGGTGCTCCTCCGCCGTCCACCCGCGTCGCGCCGCAACGCGCCGCCGGGTCCGCTGCGCCAGCGGCTCGCATTGCGGCATCGCCGCAATGTCTCCCCACGACACGGGGCTTAAGCCCGCTTCTTCCAAAGCGTGCAGGAGGCTCACCTTGAAAAAGACTTTGCTCTCTTCGATTGTTGCCGTTGTATTTTTATTCACCTCGCTAGCTTCTTATGCCGAACCGCAACAGGTGGCACAAGGCACTCGCGTGCGCCTGAACCTCATCACGGACATCAGCAGTTCGAGTGCTCGCGATGGCGATCCATTCGTCGCGGTAGTTGCTGAACCGGTTTTTCTTGGCAATACGCTGCTTATCCCCATGGGTACGCGCCTCAACGGCACCATTGGTACGGTTGAGAAAGCTCGCATGTTCTCGGTCTTTCGCGGCCAGGCGTACATGAACCTGACGTTCCGCACCATGGAAATCGACAGCCGCATCATTCCCATCCAGATGAGCATTCTGGCCCTCGAACAACGCCACGGCAATGGCGACGTCAACACCCGCAAGGACATCAAAATCGACGAAGGCCAGGTCTTGCAAGAGAAGCATGACTTCAAAGGCGACATTGTCGGCGCATCCCTCGGTACCGGGGCCGGCGCTGTTGTGGGCGCCATCTTCAGCAACTTGGCGCGCGGGGTCGGCTTTGGACTCGTCGGCAGCGCCGCGTACATCATGATTCGCAAGGGCAAGGAAGTCGATCTGCCGGCGCAAACCGGAATGCTGGCGCGCCTGGACAGCACGATAACCATACCCGGCGTCGATCCCAGCAGCCCGCAAACCCCCGTTGCCGGAAGCGCGCAAGCACCTGTCGCTGCCAACACGCAAACGCCGCCCGCCAGCACCTCGGCCGCCAATAACGGCAACTAGCGAACACCGCGCGCGTTGTTTTGCGTGAGCGATTGTTCTGCGTAAAAAAGTCGTTGCGGCGAAGAGCTCAGTGAAGGAAAGAGCGCCGTGTTCCGGTGAAAATCCGGACCACGGCGCTTCAGAGGATTCTGGCTGGCTAGCTGAGGTTGCGTGAAGCACTGCTGTTGGCGGGAATCTTCAGGCGCAGCAGGGCAGGTTCGCTCGGGCTGGCGCGCAAATTTGATTTCTCCTCATTACCGTTGACTCAGAGATTCTACGAAAATTCCTGTTGGCAAGTTCGGACAGCTATGTTGCAGCGCGGGTGCCAAACTTTGCGTGCGGGAAATCGTGCATTCTGAGTGTGGTGCGTGAACGTCAGCGACGGGGCGATTGCATCAAGTGGGGAAACTGTGCCGCGGCGGTACAACTTCCACGACAGTGCAAGTAGCGAGCGTTCAAGCCGCTGCGCCACCGGATCGCGCTTGCGCGTAATGCTGCGGCGCGCTGGCTGCGACTCCATCGCGCTTGAGGTAGCGATACAGGCTGGTGCGGCCGATGCCGAGAATCTGCGCGGCACGCAGGCGGTTGCCCTGGCACATATCGAGAACGCGCTGGATGTGGACTTTGCGCACCTCATCGAGCGAGAGCGGACGCCAATCGTGTTCTTTGCCGCCGCCGCGTGGGCCGCGGCGCTGCAGATGCTCGGGCAAATCGCCGACGTCGATGAAATCGCCCATGGCCGTGATGCTGGCGCTGGAGATCACGTTTTCCAGCTCGCGCACGTTCCCCGCCCAGCCATGCTGCAGTAATACGGTTTGCGCGCGGCGCGTGAGCCCGGCGATATTCTTGCCGTAGGCGTCGTTGTATTTCTTCAGGAAAAACTGCACCAGCAGGGGAATATCTTCGAGGCGCTCGGCGAGCGACTGGAATGCGAATCTGGATGGAGCTCAGGCGATAAAAAAGATCCTCGCGGAAACGCCCGGCGAGGACTTCGGCGCGCAGGTCGCGATTGGTGGCGGCGATCAAGCGCACATTTACCTGCAACACCTGCGGCGAGCCGATGCGCTGGATTTCACGGTTCTGGATGACGCGCAGGAGTTTGGCCTGCATGGGCAGGGAAGTCTCGCCGACTTCGTCGAGAAAAACCGTGCCGCCGTTGGCGTATTCAAACAGCCCGGGGCGGGTGTCCGTGGCGCCGGTGAAGGAGCCGCGCATGTGCCCGAAGAGCTGGCTTTCCAGCAGCGAGTCGACCATGGCGGAACAGTTGCAAACCGCCAGGCGCTGCTGGCTGACCGGGCTGATTTGATGGATGGCGCGGGCCACCAGTTCTTTGCCGGTGCCGGTCGGGCCGATCAATAAAACGTTGGAGTAGTGGCGCGCCACTTTACGCGCAAAATCGAAAACTTCCAGCATCACGGGACTTTTGCCGACGATGCCGTGAAATTCGAGGTCGCGCAGTAGTTGCTCTTCGAGGGCTTTTACGCGCCGGCGTTGATCGTACAGCGCGGCGGCATCGTCCAGTGTGCGCTTCAGCCGGATGCGGTCCACGGGCTTGGGAAGAAAGTCCGTGGCGCCGCGGCGAATGGCTTCGAGCGCCGATTCGAGGGTGTATTCCGCGGTCATCACGATAACGTGGACGCCGGGATCGCTGCGCAAGGCGCGATCGAGAAATTCGTAACCATCCATGCCGGGCATGTGCATGTCCGCAAGTACCATGCGGCAGCGGCCCACACGCACCAGTTGCAAGGCCTCTTCTGGATCGGAGGTCGGAATGGCGTCATAGCCCATGCTGGAGATGAGCGCGCGAAGCGTTTGCAGCTGCGCCGGATCGTCATCGAGAATGCACGGCGTGAGCACCGCTTTTGGCGTCATCAGTTCCACGGCCTTGGATTGTGCGTGTGCCACCATGCAACATTCATAGGCATGCCGCGTGCCACTGCCACAGCGAATACGTAGGAGAATTTAATTGCGGAGCCGCACGGCTCGAGATTGCGTCTCATAAGTCGCAAAGCGCCTTGCAATCAATGCACTAGAACGTTGCAAGGGTGGCTCATTTTTGTGGAGAGCGGCGAACGGAGCGGTTGAGAAATGCGTTCGTGGCGTGCCTTTTGGCGCCGAATACTGAGCATTCGCTAACGAAGCCGCTCGGAATGAAACTGAAGAGTTCCAATTCCGGTCAGTTTCACTTCCGGGGTCCACTTTGATACACGACTTCGATAGACGATGCTGGCTTGCAAAATCGTCGCTACATGTTCCCGGAAGGCGCGTGCATTATCCTGTGCGGTGCAAAACGCCCTGCGCCGGAACTTCCACAGGAACTTCCGCCGGAACCGCGCACCGTCCCTGTCTCTGAGACTGCGGGACGGTCTATAATTTAATGCGCGGCATGCAGCGCCGTATTGCATTGCTGCAGTTTTTCAGTCGTTCGTCGGAGCAGTTCGTCGGAGTCTTGATGAATAAAAAGGATCGAGAGTTGGGCATGGACCAGGAGATCACGCGGCGCGATTTCTTGAATGGCGCGGCCGTGGCTCTCGGCGGAGCGGTCGCGGTCGGAGGATTTGGCGCGGAAGCACTGCTCGCGGCGGAATTCGGCGATGCTGTTGCGGCCGACTACGCGCCCGAAAAATCCCCCGATTATTATCCGCCCGCGAAGCTGGGGATGCGCGGGAATCACGACGGGACGTTTACCTACGCGCACCTGCTGCGCGACGGGATGAACTGGAACGAGATGGGCAAGGACGCGGACACCGGCGAAAATTACGACCTGGTGATTGTGGGCGGCGGGATCAGCGGGCTGGCGGCGGCTTATTTTTATCGCAAGCAAGCTGGGACCCGAGGCGCGGATCTTGATCCTAGACAATCACGACGATTTTGGCGGGCACGCCAAGCGCAACGAGTTCACCGCTGACGGGCGCATGGTGCTGAGTTATGGCGGGACGCAGTCCATCGAAAGTCCGGGAAATTACAGCAAGGTAGCGGCGGGTCTGATGAAGGATATCGGAATCGAGGTGCGGAGATTCTACAAGGACTACAACCGCACGCTGTACGACAAACTGGGAACGGGATGTTTTTTTGACCAGGAGACGTTTGGCCGCGACGTGATGCTCACGGGGATGAACAGCACGCCTTGGCCGGAATTCCTGGCGCACGCCCCGCTTTCGGATGCGGCACGGAAAGACATTGCGCGCGTTTATACGGAAAAAATGGACTATCTGCCGGGGCTTTCGCGAGAAGAGAAAGCCGCGAAGTTGTACAAGATCAGCTATGCGGAATATTTGACGAAATATTGCAAGATGACGCCGGAAGCGTTGCCCTTTTTTCAGGCCATGCCGCACGATTTATATGGCGTGGGCATCGATGCGGTTTCGGCCATGAGCTGCTATGAGAGTCCCGACGATTACGAATCATTTACCTACGCGGGATTCGACGGACTGGGCTTTGGCGAGCGCGCCGAGGAAGAGCCCTACATTTTTCATTTCCCCGATGGCAACGCCTCGGTGGCGCGGTTGCTGGTGCGCGCGCTGATTCCCGCGGCGGTTCCCGGACATTCGATGGACGATGTGGTAACCGCGCGCGCGGACTACAGCAAGCTAGACGTTGCCGATGCCGCGCTGCGCATCCGGTTGAACAGCACGGTCGTGCACGTTCAGCAGGCAACTTCGAGTGGCGGCCCGGAAGGACCGGTCACCGTGGCGTATGAACGCGGCGGCAAATTGCAACAAGTACATGGCGCGAAGTGCATCCTGGCCTGTTACAACGTGATGATTCCTTATATTTGTCCGGAACTGCCGGCGAAACAGAGAGAGGCGCTGGGATATCTGGTGAAAACGCCGCTGGTGTACACGCATGTGGCGCTGCGCAATTGGGAGGCGTTTGCGAAGCTCGGGATCCGGCAGGTCGTGGCGCCCGGTGCGTATCACACGCACACCGCGCTCGATTTTCCGGTGAGCGTAGGCGAATACAAATTTCCGAGTACGCCGCAAGAGCCTGCGGTGCTGTTCATGCTGCGCACTCCGTGCCAGCCGGGGCTGCCGATGCGGGAACAATACCGCGCGGGACGACGGGAGTTGATGGACACGCCGTTTGCGACGTTTGAACGCAACATCCGGGACCAGCTGCAGAAGATGCTGGGCGGCGGAGGATTTGATTCTTCTCGGGACATTGCAGGGATTACCGTGAATCGCTGGGCGCATGGCTATGCGTATTCGCCGAATCCGCTGTTCGATCCGGATTGGAGCGAGGAAGAAAAACCCTGGGTGATCGGGCGGAAACGGTTTGGCAGCATTGCGATCGCCAATTCGGATGCCGGGGCGAATGCGTACACCAACGAGGCCATCGATCAGGCGTTTCGCGCGGTGCAGGATTTGAAAGCCAGCTGAGGACGTCGGCGCTCGGACTAACAATTCGTCGATTGTGGAGCGTTTATGGATGTTCGGAAATTCCGTGCGGCTCGTTCGCTGGTAATTGCGGTTCTTCTCGCGTGCACGCTGGGCGGATGGCGCGAGTTGGCGCTGGCGCAGGATGTTACGCCAGTGCTCACCAGCGAGCATGGAGCGAACTCGGCAGAGACGCAGAAGAAACATTATGTGATTCTGGTTTCGCTGGATGGATTTCGCTACGACTACGCTAAGAAATACGACGCGAAAAATCTGCAGGCGCTCGCGGCTGCCGGAGCCACTGCGCCGGAAGGCATGATTCCCGCGTACCCGTCACTTACGTTTCCGAATCACTACACGCTCGCTACTGGTTTGTATCCCGAGCACCACGGGATCGTCGCCAACAGTTTTTACGATCCACAGCGCGCGCAGACTTATAGCCTGAGCAATCCGGCGACGGTGACGGACGGGAGTTGGTACGGCGGCACGCCGCTGTGGGTTTTGGCGGAGCAGCAGGGGATGCGGGCGGCGTGCTTTTTCTGGCCGGGGTCAGAGGCCGAGATTCAAGGCACGCGTCCTTCTTATTATTTGAAATATGACGAAAAACTTCCCAACGACCAGCGCGTCGAGCAGGTGCTGGCGTGGTTGCGTTTGCCGGAGGATCGCCGGCCGCACCTGATCACCGTATATTTTTCGGAGGTCGATCATCAGGGGCACGAGCACGGGCCGGACAGCGAAGAGGTTCGCGCGGCGGTGCAAGTGGTGGACCGTGAAATTGGGGCGTTGCGGGAAGGGACTGCCAAGTCGCGGCTCCCGGTGGACATTATTGTGATTTCCGATCACGGCATGGCTACGGTCGAAGGCGACTGGATCACGCTGAACGAATATTTTCCCGATGCGGGCGCGTTCGAGAAAATTGTTTCGTCGTCGTTGTACGCGAAATCCGAGGCGGATGCGCAACGGGCGTATGAAACTTTGCGCGGCAAAAGCGGCAAGTTCGATGTTTATCGGCGGGCGCAGATGCCCGCGAGTTTGCATGATGACAGCAATCCGCGGTCGGGGGATCCGATAGTGGTGACGAATGGTCCTTACCTGGTGCGCTTTTCCGCGCCGCCGCCTTCGACGATGCCCGAGCATAAGCAGGTGGGCGCGCATGGATTTGATCCGGCACGCGTGCCGGACATGAAGGCCAGCTTTTTTGCGGCCGGGCCGGATATTCACAGCGGCGTGACGGTCGCGCCGTTTGAGAATGTGGATGTTTATCCGCTGGTGGCCAAACTGCTGGGGCTGGATATCGCGCATTTAAAGACCGGGCCGATTGACGGGGAGATCCGTCCGTTGCAGACGATCTTGCAGACCCCGGGAGCCGGGGCGGGCAAGTGATTCGTCGCAGTGAGTGGGCCAGAAGAAAGGTGTGGCTCGCTTTAGCCGCCAAGCGGAAGAGAGCTTTCGCTATTTCGACCGCTTCACTGCGTCGACCAGTCCGGGATAGGGATTTACTGCCGTCCCCCTTGACCACCGCTTTTCCGGCCCCAACTCAAAGATTGCAAAATGCAGGTGTGGCGTGCGTTGGTCGGCATTTCCCGTCGATCCCACAAAACCGATGATGTCTCCAGGCTGGACCGACATTCCCTCGTGCAACCCTTCCGCGTAGCGGTCTAAGTGCGCGTAGTAGTAGCAATACTCTCCCACTTCATCGAACTGGTAGATGGTGTTGCCGCCCGGTATGCTGAAGAACAATTTTTGAATCGTTCCGGGCACGACCGCTCGCACCGGTGTTCCCCTCGGCTCGATAATGTCGATCGCCTCATGCCGATGTCCGTTGTGAATTTCTTCGTACGTATCTCGCAGATTCGCGAGCGTGAGCCCGCTGATGGGCGGAGTCATCTCGAGAATGGAAGAGGTACCGGCGACAGCAAAAACCGCTAGGGAAAGTACAGGAATAAAAACGCAAACCCTCAATCCTATTCCTCGAAGACTATTGATACCAGATGACCGTGGGCCGCGTCGAAGCGCCTGGGGGAAATCATCGACCGGCATATGACGCGCAGGATCGATCATTCGACGAACACCACCGGTGTGCCCGTGGTTACCAGGCCGGCGAGTTTGCTGGCGTCCCAGTTGGTGAGCCGCACACACCCGTCGGACTGGGAATAGCCGATCTCCCCCGGATCGGGCGTACCGTGGATTCCGTAGTGGGGATCGCTGATGCCGATCCACACGACGCCCACTGGATTGTTCGGGCCCGCGGCGATGATGGCCTTAGCACTGACGGGGTTGGGGTTCCAAAACAAGTCGGGGTCATAGTCATAGGTTGGATTGCGCACGACCTCCGTGACCTTCCAATTTCCGAAGGGTAGTGGTGCGTGGACGCTGCCGCTGGTCACAGGGGCGAAAAAGATGATCTGCCCCTTCCTGTCATACGCTTTCAGGACCGAAGCCTTCTTCGAGACAACTATCTTCGCTATGCCGCCCGCGCTCTCGCTCGGCGCCCAGCGCCTCTCGTTCCGTACGCGCCACATTCGGCACGCTGATCTGCTCCCCTTCGGTGAACCGGGCGCCGGGGTTTAGGCGCTTGAGCAGGGCCGGTGCCGAGTGGAATCTCTCGCTTAGCTCCTGCAGCACGGAGGTGTAGTAAAGGCCCGGAAGTTTTGACATGTCGATCATGTCTTTCGGAATCTTTTCGCTGAACGGCCCTCTCACGTCCTCCGCAGTGATGGTGTAGGAGATGATTGGCTCAACAACGATACCGGCATCAAGCGCCTGGAGGAGCGCGGTGCGATTCCGGGAGCCTGGAGCAAGTCCGCGCGCGGCCTGGAACGCCGCTAGAGCCTTGCTGCTGTTCTTACCGACGTTTCCGTCGATCTCACCCGGCGAGAAGTTCGCCCGATCCAGAAGCACCTGCGTTCTGAGCTCGGTGGTCTCGACGGTTGCAAGCGTCGCTGCGGGACGTTGCGCTGCGATCGGCGTGGACGCACCAAGAAGAATCGCGACATTTGCGGCGAGCAATGAAAAGGCGTTAAGCGTACGTTTCGCGGCGCTTTTCGGCGCAACGATGTCATTTCTTCCAGCCAACATGTCGGACCCCACGCAAGGCGAACGTATCAAGCCCAAGGTGAGACGTCTGTTCAAGACAGCACACGTCTAGCGGGACGACGACAAGCAATCCGCTTTGTGTACCTATTGGTCTACGCTTAGATTTTACGATTAGTACTGGCAACCGCGTATGGCAAAGGCCTGTGCGCGGCAGTACGCTCCGGCAGTATGGAATTGAGGAGCCGCAGCCCTGCGAATCGAAGAAAAGATGGGTTGGAATTATGTGGAAAAGAAATTGTCCAGTTTGCCGGCAACCGTTGGAAAAGAAACTAGCCACGGAGACGATCCCCTGTCGGTGCGGTAAATTCGTCTGGAAAGGCTAGTGTTGTCCAGGTACGACTCCTCCCGGATGAACCGGCTGCAAGTGTGAACTGCCAGAACCGACCCCAATCCACCCTTTTATAAGGCAAAGCGACTGCCAGGCCACCCCCTAGGATTCGCGAAAGGATGTGAAAACAAAAGAACTTAAAGTACCTTTGTTTTCACATCCTTCTGCAAGTGTTCATTCCAGTGGATTTAATAGCTAAATTTAGTAACCAGATAGTTATGAGTACCGGGACTCGTTGTCCCGGGGAAAACGACTTTGCAAACTAGCTTTTGTTGAGGGATTGACGCAGTACTGAACGGCTGCAGATTATCAAATAGCTACTTCATTGTCAAGGACAATTAATGGATTGTGGGAGCCTTGATCCATGCCGCTTGGGCCTTAGACTGGCGCGTTGCGGTGATCTGGGTTGGGCTAGGAATTGAGCTGATGCGGTAGGCGACCTAAATGGGTCCTTCGTAGCGGCGCAGGCGCACCGCCGCGGCGAGGAATACTGCGGCGAAGACAAGGCCCATCCACAACCCAGGACTGCTGAGGAATGTTCCTGCAGTGATATGTGTCATAGGCCCCGATGGGAACGCATGGTCCGGGGTAGAGGCAAAAGCTGGCGCGGCTCCGATCAATCGCGACCCTATCAGGGCAGCGAAATGCCAGGTATGGAATACGATTTGTTCGACGGCGGCAATAGCGACCAGCGGTAATGCGGCCCAGAGAAATGTCGCCCGCCGCGCCCACCCAGACACCAGAAGCAGCCAGCAATAGATTGGCAGAGGCCAGAGCGCATGGGCCGTCAGAAGGTGGTACAGCAGCATGAGCGACATCCGGAAGAACGATAATTTCGTCCACAGCGCCGCCACACTCTGACCGCTCCCCAGTAGTATTAAGCTGCTCAACAGCAGCATGATACCCTGCACGGCCACGGTGATCACAAAGGTTAGAAGTGGCAGAACGACAAGAGGAATGCTCACCTTCGCGAGCACGGTGGTGAGGTCGGATACAGGCAGCGACTTCCAGAATAGGATGCTGCGATCGCGACGCTCGCCGTGCAGCGCATCGAGACAATAGAACACACTCACGATAATACAGGTGAGCATCAATAGAGCCGCGACCATGTCGTATGGCTGGGCGACCGCTTCGCTCGGTTGCAGGCTCAGCGCCTGCTCCCAGATGCCCACGATCGCGCTCAGCGAGAAGGCAAACAGAGCAACGGCAGCGACGGCCAGTGGCGCGATGTAGATGGAACGGTTCTCCCATAATTCACGGCGCACCGACCAGTAGAACGCTCGAGTTGCCGGGACGGCCGCAGGTGCGAAGCTGTGGGCTTGGAAGGATTCGGACATCGCATTCGATTGAGTGCTCATCTAGCCGCTCCTTGCGCATGGTCGTTGCCCATCACAGCGACGAACAAATCGGCGATGCTGGGCGTACGGACCTCACCAAGTGCCGCGAGTTGCTGGCGATCAACACGATCGAACAGCAGGATGCTGCCACCGAACACCTGCCGCTCTTGCATTGGCTTGAGCGCCCGCGCTGCAGCGGCCTTCTCCGGATGCACCATCACTTCCAGATAGCGTGACGCAAATTCGTCCATGCTGCTATGGAAGACGATGCGGCCGCGGTTGATGAACATGAGATCGGTGAGCACGTGCTCGATCTCTTCCACCTGATGCGTCGCCACCACGATCGTACGGCTCCGATCAAAATAGTCGTTGAGCAGGGAATCGTAGAACTGCTTGCGATACAGGATGTCGAGACCCAGTGTCGGTTCGTCCAGCACCAGCAACCTCGCGTCAATGGCCATGATCAGAGCGAGATGCAGTTGGGTCACCATGCCCTTCGACAACTCCCTAACCTTGCTCGCGGATTGGATGGCGGTTTTCCCCAAAAAACCTTCCGCCTTGGCGCGATCGAATCTCGGATGCACGCCGACCATGTAGTCCAGTAGCTGTGAAACCCGCGCCCAACGCGGCAGCACGGCAACATCGGAAATGAAACACACTTCCCGCATGAGTTGATCCCGCTCGCTCCAAGGGTTGCGTCCAAGGACCCTCAGCTCTCCGTCATAGGCCGTGAGGCCGAGAATCGCGTTGAGCGCGGTAGTCTTGCCGGCGCCGTTGGGACCGATGAGTCCGAGGATACGGCCTTCTTCTACCCGCAGGTCGACGCCGTCCAGCGCGGTGGTTCTGCCGAAAGCCTTGCGCAGCCCGCGAGCTTCTATGCACGCCATGGCTTCAACGCTCCTTCTTTGGGGGACTCGACGCAGCGGGTTTTGCTTTCGCGTCATCGAGAGTCGGATGTTGGGTTGGGCGGGTTGCGCCGTTCAACAGATCGTTCGCTGTAAGGCCGAGCCGCTCGATGGTTGCGCGGACTCTCGGCCACTCTTCTCCCAGGAACCTCTGCCGCTCGGCCTTGAGCAACAGATCGCGCGCGCCGGTATTGACGAACATACCCAGGCCTCGCTTGGACTCAACCAGACCTTCGTCTACTAGTTGTTGATAGCCTTTCAGGACCGTGAGGGGATTCACCCTATATTCAGCCGCGACATTGCGCACAGAAGGCAGTGGGTCACCTTCTTTTAAGACTCCGTCCAGAATCATCGCGACCACACGGTCGCGAAGTTGGCGGTAGATTGGCTGACTGTCATTCCACTCACGGTCCATCAGGGTTTCCAGTTCGTATTACCGGCGACGCCGTCCGTTATTCTGTCCGCTTCAGGTCGAAGTGCGCGTGGACGGGCTTGTCCCCTGGCATCATATACGTCCAGTCCTCAATGTGGTGGTTGGCGTCGATCAAGGTGAACACTGCGTGGTGCATGTGTCCGTAATCCGTGCTGCCGGAGATGTCGGAAAAGTCGAATTCCACCGACTTTCCGTCCGCCGAGGGCCTGGCAACCATGCGCGGCCGGTTTCCGGCGTCGCAATAATGAACCAAGGTGAGGTGACCGCCGTCCACATAGAACATCGTGACCGGATGGTCGTACTTGGTCGCGTCGAGCGGGGTTCCCGCTTCTTGCATTTCATGCACGAGCGCGTTTCCCCTGGATGTCACGCGCATCGAGATGTGCGAGGGCGTGCCGTCTGACAGGTCGTGTTGCGGCGGGTCGAGGGTTACCGGGCCTTCCCAATTTCCTGCAAGACTCTTCATTGCGGCGAAAGACTTTTGCGCCTCGGGTGGCGCGATTTGGTCGGTGGCCTTGTGCGCGTCATGCTGCGCGAAAGCTACAGTGCTAAGAGACATCAGAGCAACGAACAACATAAGGCAAAGGGATTTCATGTTCTTTCTCCTCAAATTTCTATACTTTTCGCCGGGAGGCTTTCGCTCGTGTAGTCAGGGCGATAATCTCAGGCGTGATGTACTGTTATAGTTGACTATAACACAGGCACACATGTCAAGAGTTTTTTTGCGTCTGTCTTGCGGGAAGACATGTCAGGGAGTGCAGGTTTACTTGGTGCTATGCCGCATTGTTGTGCGGATTGCCCGCCCTGCCCCGGTGACGGTCGCAACTAAGACGAGTGGGGCGAGTGTCATCACCGCGATAGCGCCCCATTCGAGCCCCTGGCCACGCATGACGACCGCAGATACCGCGACCGATATTAGGGCGTAGCCGGTGAGCAAAATCCAGCCGTATCGGTCGAGCGCCGACGAACCTTGATGCTGCGCACTTTGTCCCACCGAGCGTTGACGCAGCTCACGCATTAAGCGCTGATCGAAATCCAGCGGAAGGGTCGGGACGGGCGCGGCTAGGGAACGCCGCAGCAAACCGTCGATGCCAGCTTCGTGAGGTTTCCGCTCAGTCACAGGAATATCCTTTCTCTTTCAGCATGCCATGCAGAAGCTGACGCGCGCGATGCAGATACGATTTCGCAGTATTCTCGGGAACGCCAAGCAGAGCCGCCACTTCGCCAACTCCCGCGTCCAGCCAATAGTAGAGTCGCAAGGCTGATTGGTAGACCTCGGGGAGCGTTTGCATGCACGCGGCAAGGATCCGATCGCGCTGCGCCGTTTCAGCCTGCCGGTCCGGTCCAGGTTCCGGAGTCGCCACCTCATAGAGAACCGTATCGTCGGAGTGCGGGCTGCGGAAGCGAACGCGGGCCTTCAGGTTCACCGCCTGGTTGAACGTGATGCGGTAGATCCAGGAGGTAAATTCGGATTCGCCGCGAAATGACGTGATCGAGTGGTGGACCTTGAGAAAAACCTCTTGCGTCACGTCTTCCGCTTCCGGAATAAACTCCTTGCCCATAATCGAAACCGCCAGACGAAAGACGAGAGTGCTATGGCGGCGAACCAGTTCCGCGAAAGCCTGCTGGTCGCCGCTCTGCACGCGGGTGACGAGTTGGGAGTCGGTCTCCACCAGGCGTCAGCGCCGAGACTCGCCCTTCAGGAAATGAAAGGCTATCAGGCCCACGCCCAAAAAAGCGAAGGGAAGAGGAGCCACCCAAAATGCATGGGCCGAAGCGTCAAGGGTCCGCGCGAGCACGATCATGGTTCCAAACGAAAGAGTCAAAAGAACCGTTCCCAAGATCGGGAGGACCGTCGGATCGGGCTGATGAGATTCCCGAGTCGGCTCCAGCGGAAACTCCGGCAACGGTATGCCCTTGTCCATCGCCGCCATCCGCTCTTGATGAATAATCTCCAGCCTCTTCTGCCGACTCAGGTGCTTCACATAAAGATAACCGACAACGCCCGCCGCCAAAGCCAATACAACTGTCCCATCGCCGACTGTGTAGCTCATTTTTCTCTCTCCTCACCTTTAAGACAGGGTGTGTCCGGCCTCGGTTGCGGCGAGTAGAACATAAATTCGGGGTCGCATGCTTAGCTGGCGCTCCCCAAGGCTGAAGTCTTCGGATATCATGGCCTCCCGTGACCTTGACGAAGGAATCCGCGACCAGTTCGCGCCGCCACGCGGTGCGCGACATCCTGCTCTTCGGCGCATGCGGCGGCGTGCTCATCGCGGTTCTGAAACTGACGGAGTATCGCTTCCTGGTCGTCGAGCATTCCCTGGAGATCTACGGCGCGCTGGTCGCGGCCCTGTTTGCCGGGCTGGGCATCTGGCTGGGGCAGACGCTCACCAGAAAGAAGCCGGACGTAATCATTAAGGAAGTTCCGGTACCGATGACAAGCCCGTTCGTCGCCGACGAGACGCGCGTGAGCGAGCTGGGTATCACCCCGCGCGAACTGGAGATTCTGGGGCTCATCGCCACCGGATTGAGCAACCGGGAGATTGCGGGGCGGCTATTCGTCAGCGAAAACACGGTGAAGACGCATTCGAGCCGAGTGTTTGATAAGCTCGGCGCCAAGCGGCGCACCCAGGCAGTGCAGATCGGCAAGACCGCCCGGCTGATCCCGTAAGGCGTTGGCCTGCCCGGAGGCCCCACCCGAAAAGGTGATTTTTCGCTCCCGCCATGCAATATCACCCAAAAGGGTGACGACAACGTTTATCTCCCCCGCTACATTTCGGGCACGTTCAACCAAGTATCACGGAATTGAGGGAAAAGGAGACTTAAATCGATGAAAAAGACGGTGCTGACTTTCGGGCTGATTTCGGGCGCAATTTCCTCGCTGATGATGCTGGCCACTGTGCCGTTCATGCACAAGATGAGCTCTACCCAGGGCTTGGTCATCGGGTACACGGCCATCGTACTCTCGTTTTTGTTGGTATTCTTTGGCATCCGGTCGTACCGCGACAACGTCGGCAACGGCCAGGTCACCTTCACGAAAGCTTTTGCCGTGGGGATTTCCATTACCCTGATCTCGTGCATTTTTTATGTCGTGACCTGGGAAATTCTCTACTTCAACTTCCTCCCGCGCGATTTCATGGACAAATATAGCGCCCAAACGATCGAGAAGCTCAAGGCCTCGGGTGCGAGTCCGGCAGCTGTCGAGGCGCAAGTTCAGCAACAGAAGAAATTCAGGGAGGAGTACGAAAACCCTCTTTTCAACTCACTGATGACTTTCATTGAGCCGTTCCCGATTGGCCTCCTCATCACGCTGCTTTCCTCGGCGGTTCTGAGAAGAAAGCTGCAATCGCAACCGGCACAATCGCCCTTGCCGGCAACTTAATTGAACCTGTTCCCGCGAATGTGCTCCTGGCTTCTGCTAGCGTCGTCGCTGACGTTACTGATCGCTATGCGGTTTGGGTAGCTGGCCTTCCCAGCGGGCGATTACGGCGCAGGCCAGACAGTTGCCGATGACGTTTACGGCGGTACGAGCCATGTCGATGAGGGCGTCGATGCCCAGGATTATGAAAATTGGTTCGGTGGGCAAGTGAAACGTGGCGGCCGTCGCCAGGAGCACCACCAGCACGGCGCGCGGGACGCCGGCAACGCCTTTGCTCGTCAGCATCAGCGTGAACACCATCAGCAACTGTTCGGCCCACGACATGTGCATGCCGGCGGCCTGTGCCACGAAAATCGAGGCCAGCGCCAGATATAGCGTTGAGCCATCGAGATTGAAGCTGTAACCGGCGGGAATCACGAAGGCCACAATTTGCCGCGGGACGCCGAAGTCTTCCATGCATTCCATGGCGCGAGGTAGCGCGGCTTCGGAGGTGCTGGTGGCGAAGGCGATGGTTGCCGGTTCGGCCACGGCACGGAGAAAACGCAGCAGCGGAAGACGGGCGAAAAAGGCGATAGGCAACAGAACGAACAGCAGAAACGCCGCCAGCGCGGCGTAAGCGGTCAGCAAAAGTTTTCCGAGCGGCAGGAGCACACCCATACCCATATGGCCGACGGTGTAGGCCATAGCGGCTCCCACGCCGATGGGCGCGTAATACATGACGATATTCGTGAACTTGAACATGGTCTGCGCCAGGGATTCGGCGAAGCGCAGAATGGGCGCGCGCGTGGGTTCGGGAAGTTGCGTCAGCGCGATGGCGAACAAAATTGCGAAGACCGCGACTTGGAGGATTTGATTTTCCGCGGCGGACTTTACGATATTTTCGGGAAAGATGTGGAGGACGAAGTCGTCCCAGCGGAGTGGCGCTGCTGGCACTTGCGCGGTGGTCGCGAGTGCTTGCGTTTGTGCGGCCGGCGTTGCCATCGCTAGGCTCTCGCCGGCACGGCTTAGGTTGATGGCGGCGACGCCGATAAAGAGCGCGATGGTGGTGACGACTTCGAAATAAATAAGGCTTTTGATGCCGATGCGTCCTACGGCGCGCAGGTCGCCGTGGCCTGCGATGCCGGTGATGAGCGTGGCGAGAATTAACGGGGCGACGATGACTTTGATGAGGCGCAGGAAGATGTCACTCAAGAAGCGCAGGCGTTCGGCGAATTGCGGATGGTCTAGGCCGATTTCGAGGCCCAGCAGCATGGCGAAGAAGATCCAGAGAGTTAGAGAACGCTGGCGGACGGCGGCAACCGCAAGTAGCAGCAGCGCGGCGTCGCGAATGAATGCTGGCCAGGTGTGACCCTGCGTGAGGATTTGCAGTGCCGCGCCAGTTAAAAACAGAAACACGCCGGCGGCGAGCAGCGCAAAATTGTTGCTGGGCGTTTTTTTGTTTTGGAGTGAGTTGGAATGATCGGCCATTCGCGGATCGCCATTCGGCGAGCGATGCGCATCATATAATGCTTTACGAAAACTGCGAACACCGTGTCTAGCGCGGGCAACGCTGAACTCTTTCCACGAATCCATTGGCCATATCCAAGAAACCGGGCCTACACTCGAATGAAGATGAAGCCAATCATCCTTCTCGCACTGCTTTTCAGCGCTACGCCGGGAATCACTTGCGGGCAGGTAAATCCGGACCCAGTTGACGAACTCGCAAGATTGCCTGGCACATCGGGCGGCCAAGGCGATGTTCAGTCGGGAACAATGGTGTGTGAAATCGTTCTGTCTCAATCGGTCGACGCGAAAAGGGCCAAATCTGGCGACCACATTATTTTGCGAACAAATCTTGTTACCGGCCCCACCGAAGAGCCTATTACCATCCTCGACGCAGCGATTGTGGAGGTGCAATCCGGAGTGAAGAACGGCTCCGTTTTACGGATTCGAATCGACAAGGCGGTGCGCAAGGATGGACGCGAAATTCCAGTCGGGGCAAGAATCGTTGCGCTCGCTTCTCAATCGAGTGTCACCGAAAGATGGCAGTTTCCAGGTATTATTGTTGATCGATTTCCCCGTATACCCGAGGATGACCAGCGACTGCCGGGTGAGAAAAAATTATCTGAGGATCAAGCGCATGTTTCGCCGCTGGATTCGATGCCGGATTTTCCCGTTTATTCCAAAGTCGTTTGCCCGAATAAAAAAAAGAACGCGTCGGCGAACCAATGTACGAACTTGCTGGAAGCCCGGGGCGTGTATGGCTATAAGAATGTGATGCTGGAGCCTGTGAACCCAGCCTCGCCCGCAGAATCCATGCTGACTTCCAAGAAAAACATCGCATTTCATGCCGGGACTGTGTTGGTAGTGGAAGTGCTACGCTAAGCTCCGCGACGATGGCCCCGCGAACTCTCGCTCCCGCCCTAGCATCCTTACAAACGCCGAATTCCGATCGAAATTGGAACAGGCTCGATGGCGTAGACCTCTTGCGCGGACTGGCGATACTTTTTGTGGTGCTGAACCACGTTCATATGCGGCTGTGGATCGCAAGTATTCCGTATGCCGCCAACATTTCCAAGCCGCTCATCGCATCTCTAGTCTGGAACGGGCAATTCGGAGTGCAGATATTCTTCGCCGTGTCAGGTTTTCTTATTACCTCCACGGCGCTGCGACGTTGGGGCATGCTCTCGAATGTCAGATTGCGCGACTTTTATCTCCTGCGTGTGGCGCGTATCGCACCGATGCTACTGGCACTGCTTGCCGTGCTGACAATTCTGCACTACGCAGGTGTCTCGCCATTCGTCGTTTCAGAAGAGAAGGGCGGCATCGGCCGCGCGCTGCTGGCCGCGCTAACGCTCCACGTCAACGTCTTACAGGCGCATCGGGGCTGGCTCCCCGCTAATTGGGGCGTTCTCTGGTCGCTGTCCGTAGAAGAAATGTTTTACCTCTTTTTCCCAGTAGTGGCGCGGTTTTTTGGACGCAGCAATTTTTTCCTGTTCATACTTCTCTGTTTTGTGGCGCTGGGGCCGTTCGCTCGAACAATATTTGCGCGTGGAAATGAAATATGGGTAGAGCAGTCGTATCTGGGCGGTATGGATGCGATCGCTCTCGGTTGTCTCACCGCGTTGCTCGTGCGTCGCGTTCACTTCTCGCGAACGGCGCTGCGTACACTTGCCGTGGCCGGGGCGATGTCGATCCTGTTCATTCTTGTGGGCTTGCGGCTGACTTATGTGCCGGCTATTTCGCGGTCCGGCCTGGATATGACGATTATCGCGCTGGGAACTTGTATGGTTATCATCGCTGCCGCCGAAACGCAGTGGGAAGGCCCTCGCTTCCTTGCGCCTTTGCTACGTCTCGGCCAATGCAGTTACGAAGTGTATTTGACTCACATGTTCGTTGTTTTTGCATTTTTCGCGATCTTTGTGAAGTACGGAAATCCGATCTGGGCTGTTCCGTTGCTCTTCGTCGCCACCGTTGTCGTTGCAGCCGCAGCCGGAGACATCGTCGCGCGATTCTTCTCTGAACCCCTCAACCGGATGCTCCGGGAACGTTGGGGCGATAGCCGGCGACAACTCGGCAGCGTGAGTGATTCTAAGGTCGGGACCGCAGGAACTCTGAACACATTGTAACTCCCGATTACCGGAAACTGACCGGCTACCTGTTTTCTCGGCAGCTTGCTTGCTATTTCGTGCGGCTGGTATCTTTCAGCAATGCCAACGATCAAACAATTTGAGTGCTCGCGATGCCATGTGTATGTTCCTGCGGATAAGCCGCAGACGGTTTGTCCCACGTGCGCTGGGGCTTTGTACGTACGCTACGACCTTTCCGCGGCGCGCGGAATCAATGGACGAAATGCCATAGCCAAGGACGCCGCGCGTTCGCCGTGGCCTGGTATGTGGCGCTATCGCTCGGTTTTGCCGGAGGTGGAACCGGTGACGCTTGGGGAAGGCTGGACGCCGATGCTGCGCAGCAAACGTTACCCCGGCGTGTACGTGAAGGAAGAGGGCGCGAATCCGACGGGAAGTTTCAAGGCGCGGGGATTAGCGCTGGCGGTGACCATGGCGCGGCACTTGGGATTGCGCAAGCTGGCGGTGCCTTCGGCGGGGAATGCCGCAGGTGCGTTGGCGGCGTACGCGGCGGCGGCGGGGATCGAAGCGAATATTTTCATGCCCAAGGATGTGCCGTTTGCAAATTATCTTGAGGCCGTTTTGTATGGCGCGAATGTGACGCTGGTGGATGGCTTGATTTCCGATTGTGGGCGCATGGTGGCCGAACGAAAAGAGAAGGAAGGCTGGTTCGACATTTCCACGTTGAAGGAACCGTTTCGCATCGAAGGCAAGAAAACCATGGGCTACGAATTGGTCGAGCAACTGGGCTGGGAATATCCCGATGCGGTTTTCTATCCCACGGGCGGCGGTGTGGGATTGATCGGCATGTGGAAAGCATTTATCGAGATGGAGGAACTTGGCTGGGTGCGGCCGGGGAAGCGGCCGCGGATGATCGCGGTGCAATCCACGGGCTGCGCGCCGGTCGTGCGGGCGTTCGAAGCGGGCGAAGCTGCCAGCACGATGTGGGAGAATGCGGCCACGTTTGCTTCTGGCTTACGCGTGCCAAAACCTTATGGCGATTACATCATGCTGCATATTCTGGAGGAGTCCGACGGTGTCGCGCTGGCATTTTCCGACGAGAAAATTCTGGAATCGCTGAAGGATTGGGCGCGTAACGAAGGGATTTTTCTGTCGCCGGAAGGCGCGGCGGCGACCGCTGCGTATGACTATTTGCTCGCTAGCGGTGAGCTGACCCCAGAGGATCGCGTGGTGCTGTTCAACACAGGCGCAGGACTGAAGTACACCGACGTCACGGCGGAAGCCATGGCACTGCGCAAACCGTAGATGATTGGAAAATCTGGTTCCGGGACGTGGACTCGAACCACGATACTCAGCTCCAAAGGCTGATGTCCTACCAATTAGACGATCCCGGAGTTGCTTGCAAACAGATGCTTTACATCATGCCGCAACGTCTGCGCGGGGGTCAACAGGGTCAAACTCGTCCCTTTTTGAGAGTGATTGGACCGACCGCAACGCCCCGAAGATCTTGTCCTTTAAGTTAAGAAACCACGCAAATGGGGACCACTCGGTGTGGCTGTGGGACGCATGGTTAACGTCAGGCGCCTTCTTTGCAGTTAGCAACTTGTTGGTTGCCAAAAAACTGGGCCGCCGAGAAACGAAATTCTTTCGCTGCAGCTCGCCTGATAATATGATCGACGTCCCGGCCTCAGGAGTCCAGAATGCCTGAAACAACTTCCCAACTGCCACCTCAACCGAGCTTTGAAGAAACCACATTCTTCCGAGCTTCACAGTTACTAGCGGACCCCCTTACCGATTCCACTCGTAAGCGACAAAGCCTGCTGCTTCTTCTTTCGATCCTGTCACTCGCGGTATTTTTTGGAATCGTCGCCCCCGAAAAAGTATCGCTCGGCGGTGTAGACGTGAAGCTTGACGCCCCGCTAACGCCATCAGGCACAGTTTCGACGTCTCTGAGGAGCATTGCGACCAACGCCTTGAGTTTCAATAAGGTGCTGTGCCCAGTCCTCGTCTATGCGGTTCTCGCCTTCTGGCTGAGCGTCTATCGTGATCACAAGGCAGCTACGTACTTGAGAGAATTGGCTGCATTTGACATCAGGCGAGCCGCCAATCAGCAATACGCCGACGTCAAAGAGAAAACTAAAGAGCTAAACGCTGTCCGAGAACGATTTCAGAACTTGAACGCCAAACGTTTCGAATCGAGCAAGCTGATCCAGGGCAAGTTGAAAGAAATCGGGGACGAGTTCAAAAGAAAAATTGGGCCGATTCGAGAAAGCCATGCCGCAGCCTTCGCGGAGTTCGAGAAGCTCAGAAAAGAGGGCTCTCCACGCAATCCAGAACTCGAAGTCAAAATGGGGGATCTGGGCCAGCAACTCTCTGAACTCGGCAGGCAACAGGACGACGCCCTTAGGCCACTCGAAGATGAATATGCCGCCGTAATGGGGGACCCCGAAATACGCGAGGTGGAAAAACGATTGGACTGCCTTACGGATGAAATTTTCCGTCTAAGGGACACGTTAAGTAAGCGGAATAGCATCCTAGACGAAGTCAAAGTCGTTGTCCGGCGTTGGAGAATGCTTTGGTACCTTCTCGAAGTTGGTTTTCCATCCATCCTCGGACTTGTCGCAATCTCGGTCCCGATCTGGACGTTCTAACTGCCCCACCGCACGCCGCGGGAGGTGTCGAATGTGCCTGCGGCGTTGTGAAACGAAAAGGTGCGAGGCAATCCCGGGGCGCACTTTTTCCTTAGCGAATTGGGGTTCTTAGCGAATCCGGGAGATGGTTTGCACGACTTGGTGGCCGACGACGTGGCGGCGGACGATGTGTTGGCCGACGTGGTAATGGGCGCCGGCGTGCTGTTGCGTCGCGCGCGGGCGGACGCGCTTCCTGTGACGCTCCCCATAGGTCCACTGAAACAGGGCATAAAGCAGGAAGTCCATTCCGAGAACGCTAAGCGCCAGAAACGTCATGAGTGTCATATCGCGGCCATTCCAATCGATGCAAATATCTTGAACCGACCACGAAATACTGCCAGCGCAGACGCCAGGAAGTCCTGAGAAGTTCGTGAGGAAATCGTTAAGAAAAGCCGCTGAAGATCGGCACGGCGGCATAGAAGGGAGCGCCCGAGCTTACGATTTCCTATCAAATCGGTCGGGACTTCTTCACGCGCCGTTTTCTACGCTTGCGGTGTCGAGTTACAGAGACCGAGTTACAAAGGCAATGGCGCAAGAACAACGATGCACCCAACTCGGTCTTGAAGAAGGAGACCCTGATGGGCGGAGATTTACATAGCGTTCAGATGGAAGTGACGGGAGCTTGTAAGATGTGCGGGCGCACGACGGAGCTCTGCGAGCTGCCAGGCCGCACGGAGAAGCTGTGTTTCGCGTGCAGCACAGATCTAGCCACGGCGGTGGTGTTGCGCACGGAGATCGACACCGCGACCTGGGCCGGGCAGAACGCCGAGGACCTGGTCGAGGAATTTGCCGAGTTGAGCAGGCAGATGTTGACGCGAGCGCAATCTGCGGACGCTTTGGGGAGCTGGTGATGGCCGAAGTCGACACGCGACTCGGCCACGGATGGTGTGCGGCGACCCACCCTGAGCGCGTTCCGAGAAGGGGCTTGAGCCTGCTTTTACGGTCTTAAAATGATTAGATGTGGCGGAGAGGGTGGGATTCGAACCCACGGTAGGGGTTAACCTACACACGCTTTCCAAGCGTGCGCCTTAAACCGCTCGGCCACCTCTCCACGCGCCACGCCTCCATATGGAATGGAAAAGCGCGCGGGAACAACCATACCAATCTAGCAGAAACTGATTCTGCACGCACACCACGGTCGGCAGTCGGCCGCATTTCAAACTACTTTTTGATGGCGATGGAAGCTCTCGTGGTTTCCCAATCGAGGTGCATGACGCAGCCGTCGGGAGTCTTGTCGAAGCCGATGGTGAAATTTTCTACCGTGGAGGGCAGCGATGACGCGGTCATGTCGATGCGGGCGAAGTCGCTGTCGGCGCCGGGATAGGGCGTGCCCCACTCGCCGGTTTTTTTGCTGATGATCAGCGTCCACTTGTCTTTGTCCGGGATGGTGAAAAGCGTGTAGCTGCCGGCGGGAACGCTTTTGCCGCCCACGTTCACGTCGGCGTTGGTTACGAAGGTGGTAGCTTCGTTGGCTCCCGCGCGCCAGACTTCGCCGTAGGGCACCAGGGCACCGAAAATTTTGCGACCGTGCATGCGCGGGCTGGAGTAGTTGACGGTGAGGGTCTTGCCCCCGCCGAGGTCGCAAGAGGCTGTTGCGGCAGGACTCGGGCGAGGCGGTTTCTCTTGGGCTGCGTGCACGCCGACCAAAACTCCAACGATTAAAACGCAGACGGCGAGCAGTACCGAGAAAGCTCTCATGTTGGTTGCCTCGATTCGACTCAGGTAGTCTAGCCCATAGCGTGAAAAAGTCTATTCACGAATTCCCAAGGCCAGGGGGCACGCTAATTGCTGGAGCTGGGCTTGGCCGGGCTATTTGCCTTATTGGTCCGGGGACGGGAAGCCGACCTCTCGCAGGACCGCCACGCATTCTTTACACATTTGTAAGAATTGTGTTAGCCTTGGTTAGTCGAAGAGAAAAGAAAAAAATCAGGGAAACGACGGAGACGGGCACTTGAGCGCAACGAAATCAGTGTTGATCGAACAATTCCGGGCCCATGTGAAGGATACGGGCTCGCCGGAAGTGCAGATTGCGCTTTTGAGCGAGCGGATCAGCTATCTGACCTCGCATCTCAAGTCCCACGTGAAGGACCATGCCTCACGACGCGGCTTGATCATGATGGTGAACAAGCGGCGGCGTTTGCTGGACTATCTTAACCGCCGCGACCCAGTAAGGTACCGCGAGATTGTTGATCGTCTTAGCTTGCGCAAGTAACCGGCTAGCCCGGAGTTTCGGGGCCGGATTTTTTGCGTCATCGCACAATCACAATAGACAAAAAGCACTCGGTAGAGGTTCGGGCGCTGGCTCTCGTGGTGTAGTTGTTCCGGCTTGGTTTAGTCGATTTGCAGAAGACCTGCTGGATTTCTCCTCTCTTCTTCCAACTTAACGTTACAGAAGTTCGTGGTAGGCGAGCCGCTGGGCGGCCGGTCTACCTGCACACCTGCTCCGCGTGAACGCGGGGCCAAAGGAAATGACATATGGCTGACAAAAATACAATTCCAGTACCACATTCCGTGACCGTGGAAGTGGGCGGACGCCCGCTGACTTTAGAGACGGGAAAGATTGCCAAGCAAGCGAATGGCGCGATTGTGGCGCGCTACGGCGACACCGTGGTGCTGACCACTGCGTGCATGGCGACAACCATGAACGACCGCGACTTTCTGCCGTTGACCGTGGACTACAAAGAAAATACGTACTCGGCGGGAAAAATTCCTGGCGGATTCTTCAAGCGTGAAGGACGGCCTTCGGAAAAGGAAGTTTTGACCTCGCGGTTGATCGACCGGCCGATGCGGCCGCTGTTTCCCGAGTCCTGGCGGAACGAGACGCAGATTGTGGCGATGGTTTTGTCCGCGGATAGCGATAACGATCCCGACGTGATTGCGGTGACCGGCGCTTCGGCGGCGGCGTATTGCTCGGACCTTCCGTTTCACTACGCCGATCGCTTGCGTGCGCGTGGGCATGATCGATGGGAAACTGATTGCGAATCCCACCGTTGGCGAACAGAAGAAGAGCGCGTTGAACATTGTGATTGCCGGGACGGAAACGGCGATCGTGATGGTGGAGTCTGGCGCGCTGGAAGTTTCGGAAGAGTCGGTGGTGGAGGCGCTGGAATTTGGTCACGCGCAGATCAAGAAGATTGTTGGCGCGATCAAGGAACTGCACGCCAAGGTCAAGCCGAAGAAGGTGACGGTGGCGCCGCTGCCGTTCGATGAGGCGCTGTACAAAGAGATCGAGAAGAAGTGGGGCGCGAAGCTGCACGACGCGCTGGACACGCAAAAGCATCCGAAGAAAGAAAGCTACGAACTGGTCGACGCGATCAAGGCGGAGCTGAAGGCTTCGATTCCGGAAGAAGATGAAGAGAAGCTGAAGCTGGCCAAGCGCGCGTTTGAAAAATTGCGCGAGACGATTTTCCGCGACGATGTGCTGAACAAGCGACGGCGTCCGGATGGCCGGGCGTTTGACGAGATTCGCTACATCTGGTGCGAAGTAGGCTTGCTGCCGCGCGTGCATGGCTCGGCGCTGTTTACACGCGGCGAAACGCAGGCTTTGGCGACTCTCACGCTGGGCACCAAGGAAGATATGCAGCGGCTGGATCTGCTTTTCGAGCAGGACCAGTTCAAGCGGTTCATGCTGCACTACAATTTTCCGCCGTTCAGCGTTGGCGAAGTGAAGTTCCTGCGCGGACCTGGGCGGCGTGAAATCGGTCACGGCGCGCTGGCCGAGCGGGCGCTAATGAATTTGCTGCCGTCGAACGAATCGTTCCCGTACGCGATGCGCTTGGTTTCGGACATTCTGGAATCGAACGGATCGTCGTCGATGGCTACGGTTTGCGGCGGTTCGCTGGCGCTCATGGATGCGGGCGTGCCGCTGAAGGCGCCTTGCGCGGGTATCGCGATGGGCCTGGTCGTTGAAGACGATAAGAAATACTCGATCCTCACGGACATCGCGGGCGCGGAAGATCATTACGGCGATATGGATTTCAAAGTTGCCGGAACGCGTGAAGGCATCACCGCGTTGCAGATGGACATCAAGGTGCTCGGCGTCAGCATCCCCATGATGCGCGAGGCTTTGGCGCAGGCCAAGAAAGCGCGTTTCCAGATTCTGGACACCATGGAGAAAACGCTCAGCGCGGGTCGCGGGCAGATTTCGTCGTACGCTCCGCGCTTGTACAAGCTGAGCATTCCACAGGACAAGATCCGCGATTTGATCGGGCCGGGCGGAAAGAAGATCAAGTCCATCATCGAGCAGACCGGCGTGAAGATTGACGTGCTGGAAGACGGCACCGTGCATATCTTCTCCACCAGCGGAGCCGGCGGCGATGCGGCGTTGCAGATGGTGCGCGACGTGACGGCCAGCGCGGAAATCGGCAAGACCTATCTGGGCAAAGTTGTGCGACTCGCGGAGTTTGGCGCGTTCGTGGAACTCTTCCCGGGACGGACGGCTTGCTGCACATCAGCGAAATCTCCGAGCATCGCATTCGCGACGTTCGCGATGAGTTGAAGCTTGGCGACCAGGTGCTGGTCAAGGTGCTATCGATCGAAGGCAACAAAGTGCGGCTCTCGCGCAAAGCGCTCATCAAGGAAGCGCGCGAGAAACAGCAGAAGGCTGCAGGCGCGGCGAGTGGTGCGACGGGCGGCGACGGCGGCGCTTCGCAACATGGCCACGGCGGCGAGACGACTCCGAGCAGGAAGCCACCGGCGGGGCACGATGGCGGTTCCGACGAGCATTCCGGCAGCGGCGAGTAAGTCCTTCTCAAACTAACTCGTGCAAGAAAGAGAAGGCCCGGCGAATTCGCCGGGCCTTTTTATTTTGGTAGCAGGAGCTCCGCGAAATTGGCTAGCTACTGGCTCTAGTGGGCCGCGCAGGCCTTGGTTTGGTGCACGGCGTCCAGGGCGCCCCAGAGAGCGTCCAGGGCTTCGTTCGTGGTCGCCAGAATTTCGGCGTGGTCTTCGGTGGCGTTTTCCGCAAGCCAGTTGCGCCAGGCGGCGCGATGGGCTTTATCGGCTTCTTCGTGGACTTCAAAATACGCCAGGGATTCGGGTCTGGTGATGTTGTAGAAATTTTTCAGGCCGTCGATTTTTGTCGTGGCGATCTCGGGGACTTGAGCTTCGTAGGCGTAGAGGGCGGCCACGGCTTCCGGGACGGTGCGGTCGCCGCAGATCTCGCGGAACGTTTGCACCACATTCTGCGTACCAGGCAAGGCGGGGCAGCAGGTGATGTCGTCTTCGGCCACGCCCAGGGCGGCGGCGAAATCGCGCCAGAGCTTGGGATGCGAGGCGGCGGGATTTTCTTCTTCGGCGAGATTTTCTTCCACAATTTGGCGGATCGGCCCCTCCGTGCGTGCGGCCAGAACGCGCAGATGCTTCGGGAAAGCTTCCACATGGCGGTAGTACTGGGCGGCGTAGAGTTGCAGGGCTTCTCTGGTCAGTTTGCCGGCCTGCCAGTCCTGGTAAAAGGGGTGGTTCAAGAGATTTTTTTTCGCGATGGCTGCGTCGATCTGATCGAGAAGTTGGGTGTTCGCCATGGTCGTCCTCCGCACGCGATGCGAGGCCCTCGCGTGGCCCAGGAGTCGGGTGGCGCATTGTAACAAACTTTGTCGCGGATTGCTTTGGAACTGGGGACTACGTCGCGGCGGTCGCGCGCGCGGGCTGGGGCAGATTCGGCGACCCACGGATGGTGGGACGGCATGTCACGACAAGAATCGGGCCACGGTGGCGGCTGCCAGGCCGAGAGCGGCGACGGCGGCGTAAGTGGCGCTGGCTAGTTTCCAGGAGATGGTTTTGCCGATGACCGAGAAGGAGTAGACGCTGTAAATGCCGAGGGTGCAGAGGATGGCGACAACGTAGGGGAGGGGCACGCCGTGGGTCATGGCGATGTAAGCGATGACTACGTCGAAGGCCATGGGGACGGGGAGGAAAGCGCCGATCAGGCAGACCGCGATTATGCCGAGCAGGCTGGCCGGGCTGGTCAGGGCTTGCTGCGGAACTAGTTCGATGGCCAACGCGCCCAGCAGCGCGGCCAGCAGCATCAAGGGGATTCCCACCTTGGCGATGTACCAGAAATTTTGCGCGTAGGATTTTACCGCGGCGACGAAGGCTTGGCCCCAGGTTTCAGTGACGGGAATGTCGATAGGGCAGTTGACGGAAACTTCTGGAGACGGATAGCGCGCGGCAACGAACGGGGCGAAAACGAAAAGCATGAACAGGACGGTGGCGAGCTTTAGCAAGGCGATGGGAAGCGGGAAGAGCGCGAAGGTCATGGCCAGAACGACTACGTTTAGAGTTGGGGAACTGAATCATGGCAGCGAGGACGGATTCGGTGCTCATTCCGCTCGCGTAGAAGCCGCGGCCGATGGGGGCGACGCAGTTGGCGCAGACGCCTAAGGGCATGCCGGCGAGCGCGCCGATCAGAGCGTTGAGTTGCGGAAAGCGCGTGCGGCGCGCGCGGAGGGTGGAGAGAAAAGTAAGGGCGGCGGCGCCGAAGAAGAAGCCGAAGGTCATGCCGATTTTGTTGGCGGCGAGCCAGTTGAGGGAAGTCCGCCAGACGCGTTGGGTTAGCGGCATGGTCTTGTCGACGGGGTAGAGGGCGTCGAAGGTGATGGCGCCGGAGGCTTTGACGTGCGCGCCGGAGTGGTATTTGCGGAGCAGGGCGGGGTAGCGGGAGTCGATCCAGAAGAAGCCGGCGATGCCGAGCATGAGAGCGATGGCAATGACGCGGCGGCGCCAACTGGCGGAGACGGCGGTGCGAGCATCGGCGGGGAAGGTGGTGGTTGCGGCAGACATTGGTGCCTCCGGGGCGTGGGGATGGTGTGGTGCTAATTGGGGGCACTGTAGTTGACGATGCATAGGGAGGGACATAGTGGAAAAGGATTATGGCCGCAGGGCTGCTTCCGGCGCAGTTATTCTCCGAGCGTGCAAGGTCTTTGTCGCCGAAATGATGTTTCAGGGGACGGGCGGCCTGCCTCTACCGGATTTATAAGGATGCAGGTATTGTTATGTTATAATCTGTACCAATCAGCCATGCCAAACTCCATGCGTTACTGCCAAACTTGCCGGTTCCAACTTCACAAACGCGGTTTTAAGCTCCACACGCGTTCCGTTGTTCACAGAAAGGGAAAACTGATCCGTGCCATGTTGGAGCGGAATTGCATCACCCATGCCGAAATTGCCAGACGCATCGGGTTGACGCGGGAGCGCGTGCGCCAACGAGCTCTGCAAATGGGCTTCGCCGACGGGAGATCGCGGCACGCCATTTGCCGCATGGAGCGCCGTAAGAAAGAAATGGCGGAATTTTTTGTGGAAGCGGAAAAACGCGGGTTTGCCGTCGAGCCGCTTGCGCCGAGGAGTGCTTACATAAACGGGAAGCTTTGTCTTCAACGGAATGCCTGCTGGCACGACGTAGGGAAAAACAAACGCAAAGAAACCTACCTTAGTATTCGTCAGCCTGCAGCCCCGTTTGATATCTGCGCGTGGAAACTACCGGATGGCCGCTTTCTGATTCTGCCTAAGGAGCTAGTAGATTTCAGCCAAACAACCTTCAACCCGGAAGAAACTGAGCGCCTGGGTACTGCCAGCTCGTCGCACTACTATCGCCAACACATAGAAAGATGGAGCCTGCTCGGGCCACCCCACCGCTCGAATGAAGTTGGGTGCCCCACCCTCGGGTTTGTGAGGGTGGGTCTTGGGGTTGCTTCCCGGGTGTTTGCGCATGGAGCATTTGCATTTTACACCGCTCAATTCTTGCCGAACGTTAGCGCTGCGGGCTCCGCTGGGCCAGAAAAAACAGGCCGCAGAAAAAAAAGACCCGCCATCACAAAACCAAGGATAGGGCACCCAAAATCGTTCTCGCGGATTACGTCCGGGCCACCCGCCGGAAAGAATTATTTTGAAATTTCCGGGACATCGCAGGTTTCAACGCCTATGCTAGATCACATGCATAACCAACAAAGCACTTCATCCGCCACGCTGAGTTTAATTGCTGAACGCTCGAAGCAATTCATCTTCCCAAACTTGGTGCGCCCATCAGTGGCTGCCGGAGAACCAGCCACGTCCGAGTTGGTGAAGTGGGGCACTAGAGTCTACTGTTTTTCCTGGATTCGGCACGTCAGCACTTTAATCAGCGGCATCGTGGTTCTTAAGGACGCGCGTAACATGCCCTCAGCGCGCATCGTCGCACGGTCCGTGTTTGAGCTTGGTGCGCACGCCTACTACGTTAAAAAGCACCTGAAGCAGCACGCCGACGCCGGGAATTTCGCTGCGGCTTGGAAGTTTCTCACTCCGGTCGCAACCGGCAGCCGATATATCAACGAGCAGCACCCGGAAGAAAGCGAAATGTTCCCTGAGTCCCCGCACATCAGCAAGGCCATCAAATGTTTTGGGGAGAGAATGCCAGAAGATGCGCAGCAGGGTTATAGCTTTCTCAGTGAGTTCTGTCACCCAAACGTGCTGGCTTTCTCTCAGTACTACAACTGGGCCGATCCGAAAACAGTTACATTCGTTGACGACTACGAACCCCTGGGGGGGGATACTTGCGCCTGCCGCGGCCGCCAGCATAGAGGGCTTCTTAGCGATGGACGAATGCTGAGAACTAGCACAAGAACGGGAAGTGCTTCGTTCACCCCGTGAACTGCTCGAGGCAATCGCGGAAAGTACGCGCAATGCGAGGGGGGCCTCGGCCTAGATCCACGAAAAGCCGATTACAACGCGAGAAAGCCTGGGACAGACGGGACGTTAACCGGGTTTTTGCGCATCGCTCGATGCTAAACCAGCGAGCCTGACCGTGCTACAATGGATGCAGCGGTCTAGGAACAAACGGTGACTGTGCGTAAACGGGCACGACGCTGAGCTCACGA
Organism: uncultured Acidobacteriota bacterium; assembly: GCA_963798585.1. GTDB lineage: Bacteria > Acidobacteriota > Terriglobia > Acidiferrales > UBA7541 > Acidiferrum. The sequence goes on along the minus strand of CAWCTJ010000005.1, from coordinate 117,299 downwards.
CACGGCCACTAGGGCCAACAAGAAAACCTCAGCAATTACCCCTACTAAAGGCAGAATCTCACCTCCTTAAACGAACCGCCAATCAGGGCCTAGGCAGTTCCAAAAAAAGGAGAACGAGATTATGTATACCCACCGCTCCGCGGCGCTTGAGTTTGCGCACAAGCTGTCCGACCGTAATTTCAAGATAATTCGTAAGAAACCGTACGTCAGCCGCCGATTTGGCTGGCCTGGCGTTAGATGGGAGGCAGAACTAAATGGACACCCAATTTATGGTTCAGAGAACCGAACGACCGTTCCCACGCCACCGTCTGAACTGGCGAAAATACTGATGCATTGTGAACGATGTCTTGATCAAAGCAAGAGAGTCTCATACTTCGCGCCCCGCAGACCCGGGACAGGGATGCGAGTCGAATTCCATTACGGGGGAAGATGGTACGAAGTATGGAGTCCGGACTTGCCGTAGGAGGTGCCGCGCTGAAAGCCGGGGACAGACGGGACGTATAACCGAGTTTTTGCGTATCGTTCGAGGCTAAACCAGCAGAAAACGTCCCGTTTGTCCCGGCTTTCCATACGCCCATTTATTCACGACAAAATCGAGTTTGGGTCGCGATATCCGACAAGCTTAGGTGGAAATAAACGCCGCTGTAGAATCGAAATACTAAACATTGTTGGAAGCAGAAAGATGAGAACACCCAGGATTAGCGACAAGCCACGTAGACCTGCCGCTAGAGAGAATGCTATGGTGACGGCCGCCGACACCCAGGCACCAGCAACGACATACGATCTCGGAACCTGAAGATTCGATTTGCAGTTCGGGCACCGAAACGACTGGTCATAGCGTACAACTGTTAAATCGTTCAGGGTCGTTCCGCAGCTTGGGCAATTTGGATATCGTCTAACGCCAGAAATAGTCATTCGCCACCAAATCGTAAACTATTCATTATGGTTTATATGAGTGGGTCGCGAATAGGCTTTCTAGAAGTTGAATTTGGATGCCGCATCCTTGTCGGTTTTGCAAGGGTGCGGCTTTTTATTTTGGGGTACGTCTTGGAGTTTCTCTACTGGCGTGCGCCCGCGCAAAACAACAACAGATATATTCACGATTATGGTGTAGCGAGGGATTTGTAAATTAAGACCGATGACGATGCGGCCAGTGTACCAGGACTGTACCAAAACCGTCCGCCACCACCATTGATCCTAGCATTCCTAAGACGTACTCTATCCGTTTAGTTACTGGAATCGAGTTAAGCGCGAGCCACAAGTCGCGCTTTGTCGACGACCAAAGGGAAAGGAGTTCCATCCTAGAGAGGTGCACGGGGGCGTAACCATCTAGCCAACAAAAAACGCCCGCAACCCGTTCAGAATGAACACTTGCAGAAGGATGTGAAAACAAAGGTACTTTAAGTTCCTTTGTTTTCACATCCTTTCGCAAATCCTCCCCCGGGTTGCCGTCGCCACTCGGAGACAAGCTAACCCTTCCGGGCGAGTGACTAGTCGCTCGATGAAGAGGGATCGTGGAAGCGTTCGATGTCGGCGCCGACGTCTTGGAGTTTCTCTACGATTAGTTCGTAGCCGCGGTCGATGTGGTAGACGCGGTCGATGATGGTTTCGCCTTGGGCTACGAGCGCGGCTAAAACTAGGCCAGCGCTGGCGCGGAGGTCGCTGGCTTGGACGGTTGTGCCGGTTAGTTTTGCGGGGCCGCGGACTACCGCGCGGCGATTGTCGATGGCGATGTTGGCGCCCATGCGCAGCATTTCGCTGGCGTGGAGGAAGCGGTTTTCGAAGATCGTTTCGGTGATGATCGAGCTGCCTTGGGCTTGCGTGGCCAGGGCCATGTATTGCGCTTGCATGTCGGTGGCGAAGCCGGGGTATTCCTCGGTGGTCATGTCCGACGGCGACTAGTTTTTTTGCGCCGCTTACGTGCAGGGTGGTGTCGTTGACGATTTCTACTGGGACGCCAGCTTCGGCTAACTTGGCGATGATGGCGCCTTGGTGGTCGGGAGCGCAATCGGTGATGGTGAGGTCGCCGTTGGTGATGGCGCCGGCTACGAGGAACGTGCCAGTTTCGATGCGGTCGGGGATTACGGTGTGGTCGGTGCCGTGGAGTTCTTTGACGCCTTTGATTTTCAGAACACTGGTGCCGTCGCCGATGATCTGCGCACCCATTTTGCGCAGCATGACGACCAGGTCGGTGACTTCGGGTTCGCGGGCGCAATTCTCGAGGATGGTTTCACCGTCGGCCAGGGTGGCGGCCATTAGAATGTTTTCCGTTCCGGTTACGGTAATTTTGTCGAAGACGATGTGCGCGCCTTTCAGTCGGCCGTGATTTGGAACTTTGGCTTCGATGTAGCCATTTTTTGTGACGACTTCCGCGCCCATTTTTTCGAGGGCGGTTAGGTGGAGATCTACGGGGCGAGCGCCGATGGCGCAGCCGCCGGGCAGCGAGACGCGGGCTACGCCTACCCTGGCGATTAACGGACCCAGCGTGAGGATGGAAGCACGCATGGTTTTTACGAGTTCGTAGGGGGCCACTTCGTCGTTTAGCTTGGTGGCTTGCAGGATGTAATCGCTGGAGGGGAATTCCTTTACGGAGACATGGACGTGCATGAAGGTGAGAAGTCTACTCATGGTGACGAGGTCGCGGACTTTTGGGATGTTGTGAACGTGGAGAGGTTCGGCGGTAAGCAATGACGCAGCCATGACAGGCAGCGCGGAATTTTTTGCGCCGCTGATGGCGACTTTGCCCTTGAGAACTTTGCCGCCCCTGATGCGAAATTTGTCCATGCTGTTTCTGTGTCCTGTCCTCTCGAATTCGCTGCCGCTCATAAGGCGCGAAAGCTTAAGTTAAAAGCGCGGATCTGGAGACCGCTGCCTGCAAAATCGTCACAACTTCATGGCGCGGCGGAGGTCGCCTTTCGAGAGTTTCAATTTTTGTTTGGCCTCGTTGGCGGTGACGTTGCGTTTCAGCATTATCAGAGCAATGCGCAAATTGTGTCCAGACTGACGCAGAGCGTGTTCGGCCGAAGACAGCGGCGCGCCACTGGCCTCCGCAAGGATACGCAGTCCGCGGTCCGTAAGCTTCTTGTTGTTCATCACCAGGTCGATCATCAAGTTTTCATAGGTGTGACCCAGGCGCACCATCGCAGCGGTAGAGAGCATGTTGAGCACCATTTTTTGCGAAGTGCCCGCCTTCATGCGCGTGGACCCGGTAACGACTTCGCTGCCAACCTCCGGCGCGATCGAGATGCTGGCAAGTTTCGCAAGCGGCGAATGGCGATTGGCGGTGAGCGCGATCGTCTCGGCGCGACGGTGCCGCGCGAACTGGAGCGCAGACAAGACGTAAGGAGTGGTGCCGCTGGCGGCGATGCCGAGCACGACATCCCGGTGGTCGAGCTTGATAGCGCGAAGATCGCGCACAGCGTTGCTGGCCGAATCTTCGGCGCCTTCGACCGCCCCCGTAACGGCTTTTTTCCCGCCGGCGATCAAGGCAATCACAACATTCGTTGCGATTCCGTAGGTCGGAGGCAACTCGACGGCGTCCAGAAGCGCGAGGCGGCCGCTGGTGCCGGCGCCAACGTAGATCAGGCGCCCGCCTCGGCGGATGGCGAGCACGATGGCCTCCACGGCCGCGGCAATGCGCGGCAATTCGCGCGCGACGGCTTCCGCGACCTTGCGATCTTCGCGATTGATGAGTCGCACGATTTGCAGCGTGCTCATGGAATCGAGATTTTTGGACGCGGGATGGCGCTGTTCGGTTCGCCGCTTCTCCGTCGCCTTCCTTTGGCCGAGAAGGCATCCTTAAAGTATAGCCGTGCGGCAGAGCAATTCCGCCGCGCGCGGCGGGAAACGGCGGCTTGTGGCGACAAACCATTAACATCTTCGGCGAAACTGCTCCATTCCTTTTGCGGCGAGTTATCGCGAATCGGCTATGATGGAAAATCGTCGCGTTTGCTGATGGTATTGCCGGAATTGCGGGCATCCTATGTCGATAGACGTACTGAACAGGCTGTTTGAGGCGCACTTCCACTCGCCGGTGCAGCAGGCGGAGCCGGTGCAGGGCGGCCTGGGTGGCTCGGGGCGGACAATCATCCGGCTCTCTAACGAACGCGCCACGGCGATCGGCATTTTGTATAGTGTGCGCGAGGAAAACCGCGCGTTTCTGGAATTCTCCAAACATTTTCGCAAGCACGGTCTGCCGGTCCCGCAGATTTACGGCGAAGATCTGGAGCAGGGCGCGTACCTCGAAGAGGATCTGGGCGATACCACGCTGTTCCAGTTTCTTGCAAACAATCGCAACGGCGAGCAGATTTCCGCGCCGGTGGTGGAAGCGTATCGCAAGGTAGTTGCGGTTTTGCCGCGGTTTCAGGTAGAGGCCGGGCGCGATCTGGATTACGGCGCGTGCTATCCCATTGGCAGCTTCGACCGCCAATCCGTGGCGTGGGACCTGAACTACTTCAAATATTATTTCTTGCGGCTGGCAGGGGTTCTGTTCAACGAACACGCGCTCGAAAATGATTTCAGCCGCTTGACCGACTTCCTGATGGAAGCGGAGCGCGACTATTTCATGTATCGCGATTTTCAGTCGCGCAACATCATGCTGCGCGAGGGCCAGCCCTTTTTCGTGGATTACCAGGGCGGGCGCAAAGGCGCGCTGCAATATGACATTGCTTCGCTGCTGTTCGACGCCAAGGCGGATTTGCCTCCAGAGTTGCGCGAGGATTTGCTGAATCACTACCTCGACGCGCTCGGGCATTTCGTGAAGGTTGACCGCGAAGCATTCCTACGCCACTACTACGCGTACGTTTACGTGCGGCTCATGCAGGCTATGGGCGCTTACGGTTTTCGCGGATTTTACGAGCGCAAGACGCATTTTCTGCAAAGCGTGCCGTACGCGATGAAAAATCTGCGCTGGCTCCTGCATCATGTGGAGTTGCCGATTGCGCTGCCGGCGTTGATGGCCGCGTTCCGGGACATGTTGGCGTCACCGAAATTGCAAGGCGTGGCGAACGAAGCCAACGAAGCGGAAAGTCTGACTGTCCGCATTTTCAGTTTTTCGTTTCACCGCGAGTTGCCGAAGGATGAAACCGGCCACGGCGGCGGATTTGTTTTTGATGGGCGCGGCCTGCCCAATCCCGGGCGCGAAGAGCAATTCAAGGCGCTCACGGGAAAAGACGCGCCGGTGATCGAGTATCTGAACCAGCAGGAGAGCGTGCACCAGTTTTTGGTAAGCGTGAAGTCGCTGGTGGATGCCAGCATCGCGAGTTACCGCAAGCGCGGCTTCAAGAATTTGATGGTGTCATTCGGGTGTACCGGCGGGCAACATCGTTCGGTGTTCTTGGCGGAGCAGTTGGCCAAGCATTTTCGCGCAATGAACGGCGTCGAGGTGGCGGTGCGACACATCGAACTCGAAAAGATGGGCAAATGAGGGTCCCCCTCGTGAAGGTCGTGTTGTGAAGGCTATGGTGCTGGCGGCAGGATTGGGCACGCGTTTGCGCCCGTTGACCAATGATCGTCCGAAGGCGCTGGTCGAAGTGAACGGGCGTGCGCTGCTGGAAATTACTCTTCTACGCATGCGCGAATTCGGTATCCGCGAAGTCATTGTGAACGCGCATCATTTTGCCGACCTGGTAGTTGCGTTTCTCAAGGCGCATGACAATTTTGGAATGCGCATAGAAGTCTCGCGCGAAGACGTGTTGCTGGACACCGGCGGCGGCCTCAAAAAAGCTGGCTGGTTTTTCCTGGAGAACTCAGGAGACCCGCATGAAGACCTTGATGAGCCATTTCTGCTGCACAACGTCGACGTGATCAGCACCATCGATTTCGGCAAAATGCTGCACGCGCATCGAGAGAGTAAGGCGCTGGCGACTTTGGCCGTGCACCGGCGCGAGAGCAACCGGCAACTTTTGTTTAACGAAGAAATGCGGCTGTGTGGACGCCGTGCGGGAAAAGAGAAAGAGCCGGAAATTGTGTGCCGCGCGGGACATCTTGAGCCGCTGGCCTTTACCGGCATTCACATGATTTCTCCCCGGCTGCTTGGGCTCATGAAAGAAGAGGGCATCTTCTCCATTATTGATTGTTATTTGCGGCTTGCCGGTACGGGCGAAAGAGTCACAGCCTTTCGCGCCGATGAATATTACTGGCGCGATCTCGGCCGCATTGAAGATTTACAGCAGGCTGGGATGGATTTAGAACACCAGCTGCCAAACCACGCTTAATAAATAAATTTGCGACCAGAATTATTTGGCTGGCGCGGCGAGCGTCGCGAGGCCCAGGGCCTGCATGACCGCGTCGTGTAGGGCGGGGCGGACTTGCTGGATTTGCGTATTTTCGCGCGTGGGATGCACGCGATTGGTTAGCAGCACGACGAAGAGTTGGCGGTCGGGATCGATCCAGATGCTGGTGCCGGTGAACCCGGTGTGGCCGAAACTGTGGGTGGAGAAATAGTGGCCGCTGCTGCCGCCTTCCGTGGGGACGGCCCAGCCAAGCGTGCGCGTGCCGTTCGAGAGTTCTTGCGGCTTGGTGAATAGTGAAACGGTGGTGCGGCGCAGGATGCGATGGTGCGCATAGACGCCGCCGTTGAGCAGCATCTGGCAGAAGGCGGCCAGGTCGGGGGCGGTGCTAAAAAGCCCGGCGTGCCCGGAGACGCCGCCGAGGACGTAGGCGTTTTCGTCGTGGACTTCGCCTTGGACTAATTTGTGACGGAGTTGATTGTCGAATTCAGTGGGCGCGATTTCCGGCCAGAGCTTTTGTGGAGGGCGGAACATCGTGTTTTTCATATCCACCGGAGAAAAGATATACGCGTTCGCGAGCGTGTCGAGGGGCTTGCCGGTTAGGCGTTCGATGATTTCGGTTAACAAAATAATTCCCAGGTCGGAATAGACCTCTTTGGTGCCGGGCTCGTATTCGAGGGGCTCGGCGAAAATTCTGGATAGCGATTCCTCGCGACTCTTGGAGGTGCGCCAATATTCCTTGAAGGCGGGCAGGCCAGAGGTGTGGGTGAGGAGATGGCGAACCGTGACTTTGTGACGCCAGGCTAGATCGGGTGCAGTGGCGGGCGCCCATTCCGGGAGATAGCGCTCGACCTTGGCATCTAGATCGATGGGGACGGGGAAATCGCCTTCGGCCAGTTTTGCGACGATCGTCGTGGTCGCTACTACTTTCGTGAGCGAGGCGATGTCGTACATGGTGTTGGCGACGGTGACGGGGGAAGCGGCGTCGTAGGAGAGATGGCCGAATGAGTGGATGGCTACTTTCCCGCGATAGCCGATGGCCAGAGTTGCGCCCGGAAATGCTTTAGCGGTGACGGCTTTTTCGACTACGTCGTAGGCGGGCTGCAGACCGGCTTCGGCGCGGGCGTCCATAGGTTGCAGAGTCATGGGATTCGCGGGGAGTTCGATGCCGGAGCCAGCTTTAATTTCGCCGACTGCATCGGCGCTAGTTTCTGGCGCAGGGATGGTGACGGGAACGCGTCCGTGCGTGGGGATTTCCCCAAAGAGCGCGCGGGCGATGGAGATTTGCGCAACGTCGCTAATGCCAAAGGCCGCGAGCCAGGTATCGGCTTGCGGAAAGCGCTCGATGAGATAGGGACTGCCGAAAGCTACGGTGATTACCGGCTTGGTCGACTCGTAGATTCGTTGAGCCACAGCTTGCTGCTCCGCGGGTATGTCGATGTTGCCTTTGCGATCGCTGACGCGGACGAAGAGCGCGAGGATAGCGACGTCGTAGGTATCAGGCGACGGGATTTTGAGCGTTTCGGCTTTTACGAAGCGCGTATCGGCGCGCAACGTGGTAACGGAATCGAAGCGCGAGCGGAGCTCGCGTTCGAGATCTTCACCGGGGTAGGGTTCGGGATCAGCGTAAAAGGCTAGTAGCAGGGCCCGTGATGGTTTAGTCCCATCGAGCGCCAAGATGTGATTGTTGTCGCGGAGCAGTGTTACGCCGCGATCGGAAATCTTTTGTGCTTCGTTTTGGCTGGCTACGGAGCCGAAATGTTCGTTGATGGCGTCGAGATCTACCAAGCGACTTTTGTTTAGGCCCAAGCGGGCTTTCGCTAACAGGATTCTGCGGACCGAGGCGTCCAGGCGTTCGCGCGAAATTCTGCCGGATTTTACGGCTTGCTGTAAGGCTTCAAATGCGGCATCGGGAACCGGTGGCATTAAAAGAGCGTCGGCGCCTGCTAGAACTGCGCGGACGGCGGCTTCGCCGGGTGCAAAGCGCGTGGTGATGCCGCCCATGTCCATGGCGTCCGTGACGACCAATCCCTCGAAGTGAAGCTCATTGCGCAGCACGCCCGTCAAAATATTTTGTGAAAGTGTGGCCGGAGTATTCGGCTCGGATTCGAGAGCAGGTACAGAGAGATGACCGGTCATGACGCTGCTGGCGCCGGCGGCGATCGCGGCGCGAAAGGGAACTAGTTCGAATTTTTCCAGGCGGTCGCGGTCGGCGCGGATTACCGGGAGGTCGATGTGCGAATCAGCGGAGGTGTCGCCGTGGCCGGGGAAATGTTTGGCAGTAGCCAGGCCGCCATTTTCTTCTACGCCGTGGACGAAGGCGGTCACAAATTCGGCGACGCGCGCGGGATCTTCGCCGAAGGAGCGCGTGTTGATGATGGGATTGCCGGGATTGTTGTTGACGTCGGCGACGGGCGCGTAAATCCACTGGATGCCCACGGCGCGGGCTTCCTGTGCGGTAATTTTCCCCATGGTGTAGGCGTCTTGCGGATCTCCGGCGGCGGCCAGGGCCATAGCCGTGGGGAAGGAGGTGCCTTCGTCGAGGCGCATGCCGGTGCCGCGTTCGAAGTCGGCGCCGATCAGTAGCGGGAGTTTGGACTTGGCTTGGAGCTGATTGGTTAGGACGGCTGTCGGATAGACCTGGCTTTTGACTGTGCCTAGCGGGGACCCTTGCGTGATGTTGATGAAGCCGCCGACGTGAAGGTCGCTGACGTCGTGCATCATGTTGCGATAGGCGGCGGCATCTCTGGGAGTGAAACTTCCGTGGTAGGTGGTGAAGATGAGCTGGCCGATTTTTTCGTCTGTAGACATTTCACGCAAAGCGGCTTCGGCCCACTTTTGCGCGGCGGCGTGAGCTGCAGCAGATTCATTAGTCGAGTTGGATGAATGCGATTTCGCGTGTGCGGCTTTTGGTGCGGGCGAGTTTTGCGGAGAGGCGTTGCTTTGACTGTGCACAGTATTGACCATAGCGACTAGGACGATCGAGAAGAGAATCAGCTGCAGCAAGCGCCAATTCAAACGGACTGGGCGTGCTTTCATCGAACGCCGATCTTCCGAAAAATTGTTGGATCCCACTTTTGTATATAGCACGAGCACTTTCGGCTCACAACGACGGTTGCCAAGAGGCGTTCCAGAATATCATTGAGCGGCACGACGAGAGAGGGAAGATGACTGTGGCGAAGCGAGGCGATCGCTCTTCGGTAGTGTTGTCGGTGGGAATGACGGCGATTACGTTCGGCGCGGCGCTGTTGTTCGCCGGCGGCGCGGACGCGGCGAATACGACCAAACACGCGAACAAGTCGCCGCATGGCGCGCTGGTGCAGACGGGATTGGACGTGCTCGAAGCGCAGAAGTTCGCGGTGCTGCGCGGGAAGCGCGTGGGATTGATTACCAACCACACGGGGCTGGACGCGCAGGGGCGGAGCACCGTCGACGTGTTGTTTAGCGCGCCGGGTATCCAGTTGGTGGCGCTGTTTAGCCCGGAGCATGGGTTGGCGGGGCGCAACGACGAAAAAATAAACTCTTCGACCGACGCGGTGACTGGTCTGCCGATTTTTAGTTTGTACGGTGACACGCGGCGACCGACCGATGAAATGCTGCAGGGCGTGGATGCGCTGGTGTTCGATGTGCAAGATGCGGGCGTGCGGTTTTATACCTACATCACCACCATGGCGTATTGCATGGAAGAAGCGGCGAAGCGCCATATTCCGTTTTTTGTTTTGGACCGGCCGAATCCGCTGGGCGGCGAAATTGTTGAAGGACCGATGCTAGACGCGGACAAGACCAGCTTTGTGGCGTACTTTCCGCTGCCGGTCCGCTACGGATTGACGATCGGAGAGTTGGCGCAATTCTTGAATGTGGAGAATCAGATTGGCGCGGAACTGCACGTCATCACGATGAAGAATTGGCATCGGAACTATTTTTTCGACAGCACCGGTTTGCGCTGGGTGCCGCCTTCGCCGAACTTGCGCACGACGAAAGGCGCGATCCTGTATCCAGGGCTGGAGATTTTGCAGAATGCCGGGGTTTCCGTGGGGCGAGGGACGGAGACACCATTCGAGGAGTTTGGCGCGCCGTGGATTAAGGGCGATGAGGTGGCGGCGGCGTTGAACGCGCGGAACCTACCCGGAGTACGATTTGTGGCACAGCCGTTTGTAACGGTTTCGGGATTGTACGCGGGGCAGCGGTCCGGTGGCGTGGGGGTGCGGATTATCGATCGCGCCGCGGTGCGTTCCGTGCTGGTGGGACTGGAAATTGCGCTGGTGCTGCAGCGGCTCTATCCGGAACAGTTTGATGTTAGCAAGCTACTCTTTTTGCTGGGCAACGCGGAAACGATTGCGGAATTGCAGAGCGGCATGGCGGCCGGGCAGATTGTGACAGGGTGGTCCGCGGCGCTATCAGCGTTTGACGCGCGTCGCAGTAAGTATTTTCTCTACAAATGAAGAATCGCTATGCGCATCGCCATCGTTTCGGACATTCACGGCAACCGAACAGCGTTTGAGGCGGTGCTCGCGGATTTGCGGCAGACGGCTCCGGACCTGATTTTTCACGGGGGCGACCTCGCTGACGCGGGGGCAAGTCCCGCGGAGATCGTGGATCGCGTCCGTGACCTCGGCTGGCCCGGAGTGATCGGCAATACCGATGAAATGCTCGCGACGCCCGAGACGCTCACGGATTTTGCGAAACAATCACCGAAGCTGAAAGAACTTTTTGCCGTGATCGAGGAGATGGCTGCGGCCACGCGTGCCGCGCTGGGAGAAGAGCGGCTCGCATGGCTGCGGAGTCTTCCGCTCGCGCAAGCGCATGGTCAGTTCGCGCTGGTACATGGTAGTCCTGGGGATCCCTGGCGTGCGCCCGCGCCGGAAGCCAGTGACGAAGAATTGCAGAAGGTATATGGGCCGCTCGGCCAACCGGTGGTGGTCTACGGGCACATCCATCGCTCCTATATTCGGAGTGTTTCAGGAATGACGTTGGTCAACACCGGGAGCGTCAGCCTTTCTTACGATGGCGACCGGCGCGCTGCGTACCTGTTGTTGGATGACTTCAAGCCAACGATCCGCCGTGTGGAGTATGACGTGGACAAGGAGATTGCCGAGCTTTCTGTTTGCGATCTACCGCACGCGGACTGGGTTTCAAAGATGCTCAGTAGCAGCCGGCCGCAGATGCCGTGAGGTAGAAGTATCGGGTTCCTAGGGTGTTTTCAGACGGCCGCTAGAACGTCAAAAATACGATTTATTGTGATAAAGTGCCGGAATGCGGATTGTGTCATTACTACCCTCGGCGACCGAAGTGCTGTTTGCGCTGGGGCTGGATCACGAAGTTGTAGGTGTGAGTCACGAGTGTGACTTTCCCGCGCAGGCGCGCAGCAAAAGTGTGGTGATTCGTTCGCGCGTGCCGCACGACGCGAAACCCATAGAGATTGACGCCTTCGTGCGCCAACAGGTGGCGCGGGGGCAGAGCTTGTATGCGGTGGACGCCGAGGCGCTGGAACAGTTGGCGCCGGATTTGATTGTCACGCAGGATTTGTGTCATGTGTGCGCGGCGTCGCCGGAGGATTTGGCGACGGCACTGTCGCGATTCGAAAATCGTCCAGAAGTTTTATGCTTGAATCCGCAGGATCTTGGCGACGTCTGGCGAGACATTTTGTGGATTGGCGAAGAGACCGGCCGTGGACCGCAGGCGGAGGCGCTGGTCAAGAGGCTCGGCGAGGAGCTGGGCCAGATCGCGCGGGCCATGCATGGCATTACGGAGCGGCCGCGCGTCGCTTGTCTCGAATGGCTGCAGCCGCTGTATGTCGGCGGGCATTGGGTGCCGGAAATGATTCACCGCGCGGGCGGAGAGGACGTTTTTGGCACCGCGGGCACGCCTTCTTTTCGGGTCTCGATGGAGGATGTGGTGGTTCGCGCGCCGGATATTTTGTTGATTGCGCCGTGCGGCTATACTGCGGACCAGGCGCGCAAGGAATATGAGAGATTGGCGCTGCCCGCGGAGTGGAGTTCGATTCCGGCGGTGCGGAATAATCGTGTATATGCGATTGAAGCGAACAGTTATATGAGCCGTCCCGGACCACGGCTGGTGACGGGAATTGCCGCGCTGGCGAAATTGTTTCAACCGAATATTGAGATCCACCTGGACGCCAATCACGCCGTGCTGCCCATCAGCGCCGGCGCCAGCAGCGCCGCGCGAGGCGCTTTCGTTTAGAAAGTTCGCAACACTACCTACGCTTCGACCCCCACTTGCCATTGCTCCCTGTTCCAAAGACCAGTTGACAGGGTTTTCGTTTTATATATAAGATTCCTATATGTAAGGGAGTCTATGATGATTGGCACGGGAATCAAGCGCGGCACCGCGGAACTGGCCATCTTGAGTGTGCTCGAAGACGGCCCGCTGCATGGTTACGAACTGGCGCAGCGCATCGAGAAGCAGACGCACGGGACGCTGCATTTTTCTCTCGCCGCGCTGTATCCCACCCTCTACAAAATGGAACAGCGTGGTTTGATTCGCGGGGATTGGGAAACGAGCCGCAACGGGCGGCGGCGGCGCTGTTACCGTGTGACTGCGGCCGGGAAGAAAAAGCTCTCTCCACTGCGCAAGGAGTGGGCGGCGCTCTTTCGGGCACTGCATCAGCTGACGAAGGTGAGTAATGCTTGACTGGGAAGCACTGGTTTCGCAGCGGTTGGGCGCGCTCGAAGATGACGAGCGTGAGCGCGAAGAGATTGTTCGAGAGCTGGCCGGCCACCTGGAAGATTTTTACGTCGCGAAGTGCACGCAGGGTTTGTCCGAGTCGGCGGCAATAGAGCAAGCACTGGCGCAGGTGGCCGATTGGCGGGAGCTTACTCAGAAAATTTGCATGGCCAAACGCGAGGAGGGAACCATGAATTACCGGACAAAAAGTTACTGGCTGCCCGGCCTGGTCACGTTCACCGCTTCGATGCTATTGCTGATGATCCTGCAGCTGACGATTCCCATTCGCCATCCTTGGTATCCGACGGATTACCTGGTCCGCCGCGCGGGATTATACCCGGTGGCGATGTCCAACACTGGCGCGCAGATCTATTTTTTTGTGGCGCCGTACTTGTTCTGGCTCCTTGCACAGCCGGCATTAGGGGCTTTGGGCGCGTACCTGTCGCGACGCGGCGGTGGAGAGAAGCGCGCCCGGATGGTCGCCGGCGTTTTTCCCGCACTGATGTTCTTCTGTGCGCTGACCTTCGTTGCGGTACTTGTATTTTTTGTGACGCCCAATCAGTTCGTCCTCGCTCATCCGTTATATTTCGCTCTGATTGTGGTTCCCTGGGTGCTTTTCCCCGGAGCCGCGCTGGCGCTAGGCGTATTGCCGTTCTTGCGCGAGACGAAAACGCAGCAGATCTAATTGCTCGACGGAGTCTTATCGTTTCGTTGCGACCACCACCTGTAAAACGGCAAGCCTGCGGCGATCAGCAACAAGCCAAGGGAAGAACGACCGGGGCGTTGCAGCCAGATGCTTACCGTTAGTGCCAGCGCGCCGAGGACGAAGAGCGCGGGGACTACGGGATACCCCCAGCAACGGTAGGGGCGTGGTGTGTCAGGTTCGGTGCGGCGCATACGAAAAAGTCCGATGACAGCGAAACCGAAAAAAATCCATGCGGCGAAAATAAATAGGTTGGTGAGCTCCTCGAAAGTTCCCGTGAGCGCCATAAGGCCAGCTAACACACCTTGGAAAATCAGCGCGCGGGCTGGCGTGCGAAATTTGGGATGAATGCCGTCGGCGATTTTGAAGAAGATGCCGTCGCGGGCCATGGCGTAGGGGACGCGCGCGCCGCTCAGGACCGACGAGTTCATCGAGCCTAAGGCGGAGATGGCCATGGCCACCGTAATCCAGAATGCTGCGCCGTGTCCCGCGACGTGCGCGACCACATCCGAAGCTACGTGCGAGGAAGCGGCAACGCTGGCGAACGGCAAAACCTTCAGGCACGCCGCGCTGAAGAGTAGATAGATGACCGCTACGAAGGCCACACCGCCAACCAGTGCGCGCGGAAAATTACGCTGCGGATTTTCCACCTCCGAGCCGACCAAATTTAAATCCTCCCAGCCGTCGTAAGCCCAGAGCGCGGCAGCCAGCGCGGCGAGAAATGCTGTAAAGATGGCGCCGGCATTTTGTCCTGCCGCCGGCCAGAAGGGATCGGGGGTGTGGGGCGCGCCGGCCGGCGCAAAAAATGCCACGCCGATTACGATGGCTACCGAAGTTATTTTTATGGCGGTCAAAAATACCTGCACGGCTCCGCCGAGCCGCACGCCCAGATAGTTCACGCCGGTCATTCCCGCGATCCACAACACGGCCAGTGGTTGTGCCCAGGTGAAAACAAAATCGTACGGTGCGAGCCAGTGTGTTAGACCAGGGATGACGATGTGCACGGTGAAGAGCGGCGTGGCAACGGCGGGCAAAAGAAAACTCAGGAAGCGCATCAACCCCGCCGCGATGGAAGAAAGGGAACTTGGGCGGCCCACGATGGAATGCATCCATCCGAAGAGAAAGCCCCACAACGGACCGAAGGCGCGGCGCAGGTAGGCGTATTCGCCGCCAGCCTCGGGAATCATGGCGCCCAACTCTGCGAAAGACATGGCGCCGAAGAGAGACAGAATGGCGCCGACAATCCAGGCGGCAAAGACGATGGAAACGGAGCGGCCTTCGCGCGCCATTTCCGCGGGCTTGAGAAAAATTCCCGTGCCGATCATCGTGCCGACAACGATGGCAGCGGATGCCCATGCGCCAAGGCCGCGAACGAGTTCCAGGCGGCGTTCGCTCAATGGGCCTCCAAGGGATTAACGTGGTGATTTTTTTCGAGCGCACGATCGAACCTGTCTCTTGCCAAACGACTAACCATGGCTCCCACCAGAAAAGTGGTGCAGGAGCCGATCATCACGTACCACGTGAAAGCGATGGTGGTGTAGCGCAGTACGCAAAGAACAGTTACGAGCCCAGCAATCATGCCGGCTAACGCGCCGGAAGCGTTGGCGCGGCGATCCATCGTGCCGAGCAAGAACAATCCCAGAAGACTGCCGAGCGGCAAGGCTGCCACGGTGAGACCGGTTTCGAGTAGCGGTCCCCATTTCACCAAGCCAAAGGCCATAAGCACGCAGCCCCAGAGCAGCGTGGCTTGTCGGGACGCGCGCAAAAGTTTGGGCGACGATGTAGGTGACGAAGTGGCGGGAGACGATGCGTTTTCCGCCGAGCGGAACGAGAAATCCAGCACGCTGGAGGCGGCCAAAGAATTAAGCGAGCCGCTGGCGTTGGACATCGCCACAGCGACGATGGAGGCAAGCAGCAAGCCTGCTAAACCTACGGGCATTTCGCGGACCAGGAAAAGCGGCAGGATCCGGTCGGTGCGTTCGCCAGGAGCGAGCAGTGGAATATGTTGAGCGAAAGCGTAGAGACCCACGCCGATCAGCAGAAAAACTGTAAATTGCACCAGCACGATCACGCCGCTGGTGAGCAGCGCGCGGCGGCCGTCTTTTTCGTTGCGCGCGGCCAAGAGTCTTTGCACGATGGTTTGGTCGGTGCCGTGTGTGGCCATGGTGAGAAATGCGCCGCCGATTAGTCCGGACCACAGCGTGTATTTTGTGGCGAGATGAAATGAAAAATCGAAAACTTCTAGTTTGTGACCGGCGGCGGCCGCGATTTGCGTGAATTCGCCCCATCCGCCGGGGATGCGGTGCAGCAACACGAATAGCGTCACGGCGCTGCCAACTAAGTACAGCATCAGTTGCGCGACGTCCGTCCAGATGACGGCCTTCATACCGCCCTCAAAGGTATAGAGAACGGTCAAGGCCATGACCAGCACGACGGCAACGGTTTCGGAAGTTCCGAGAACTACGCTGACCACCAAAGCTATGGCGGAGATGCGCACACCTTCGGCAATGGCCCGGGTAATCAGGAAAGTTCCCGCAGCAATCTTCCGCATTGGCGAGCCAAAGCGCTTTTCGATCAATGCGTAAGCGGTGAAATATTCGCCGCGAAAATATCCCGGAAGCAGAAGCAGCACAACGAGCAATCGCCCCAGCAAGTATCCGAACACCAGTTGCAGGAAGGCCAAATTTCCCGCGTACGAAATCGCCGGGGTGCCGATGATCGTCAGTGTGGACGTTTCCGTGGCCACGATAGAGAACGCCAGCGCCCACCACGGCGCGGAGCGGCCGCCGAGAAAATAGTCTCCGGCGTTGCGCTGGCCGCGGCGAAAATGCATTCCCAGCGCCGTCACGCCTAAGAGATAGGCAATCACAATTGCCAGGTCGACGGGATGGATGCGCATCGCGAAAAAGTGTACCTGTTGTGTGCCCGGAAACGCCGCCTATTTTCTCAACGCGGGCGTGCGCTATTCTTACGCCATGCGCTGTGTGTTGGGATTCGACGGCGGCGGAACGAAGACGGATTGCGTGCTGATGGACGAACCTGGAGCCACCCTCGCCCGCGAGCTGGTGCGCGGAATGGACGAAGCCTAGGCGGAAGGGAAGTAGCCGGTGAAAGAGCAGCATTCACACGATCGGGAAATCGCACACACGGCGACGGGCGATGAACTGATGCGCCTGGCGCACTCTCCAGACATCGAAACGCTGCTGGCGTTGGCCGGAAATCCCGCGCTCGATGAAACCCAGCTGTGCCTGATGCTGGAGCGCAAGAATCTCCCCGGGGAGGTTCTGGAAGAAGTAGCGCGGCGCAAAGCGCTAACCAAGAGCTATCGCGTGAAGCGCGCGCTGGCATTTCACCCGCGTTCCCCAAGACTGGTGGGCTTGAGACTGTTGCGCGATCTTTATCTGATGGACCTTGTGCAACTCACGTTCCTGCCGGCGGTTTCGGTGGAATTGAAACTGAACGCCGAGGAGCAGTTGCTGGCACGGCTGCCACAGTTGCCGCTGGGGCAGAAGATCACCCTGGCGCGGCGTGGCCCGGCGCGTTTGGCGGGTTCGCTGGTCGCGGAAGGGCATCCGCGGTTGCTTTCTGTAGCGCTCGATAATCCGCGGCTGACGGAGGCGCAGATCTTGAAGGCGCTAGCGCGCGAAAAAACGCCCGCGGCTGTGCCGCTCGCCATTGCGCGTCACCGCAAATGGTCGGAGTTGTATAACGTGCGCCTGGCGCTCGTGCGGCACCCGCTCTCGCCCTTAGCCAGCGTACTCGGATACCTGCCGCAGCTAACGGTGTCTGATCTGCGCGAGTTGGCATCGCCTGGGATTGTGCCCGAAGCTCTGCGCAAGTATTTGCAGGCGGAGGTCGCGCGGCGCATCAGCCGCGGAGAGAATACCGAAGCCCTCGGCGAATCGCGAATGTCCGAATCACAGGGGTAAAGGCGATTCGGCAATTCGGGCATTAGAGCGCCGAATAATCGAATAATATTGTCCTGCTTTTCTCGCAAAGCAGGCACCGGCTTGCCGGCTACAAAACATTCACGCGCCGCGATGTTTGTTTGTAACGAAACCAAGCGTATGCTGGGGTGTATTTCTGCGGTGATCCCGAACTGGCGCCGCGGCACGAAATCTCTGGCAGGGGGTTTCACCGGGTCTATGTCTTCCAGCGACCTTACAGCCCGGCGCACCGAACGCCGCCGGGCTACGCGGTTTTCCTTCCGTGCCGACCTCGAAATCGAGTGGGGCTCGGCGGTATTACGCGGAAGCACGCGCGACGTGAGCGCCAGCGGTATGTTTATCGAGGCTGCGGACACGCTGTGGGTTGGCGCGGGATTCCGGGCGCGACTGAAACTCGACCGTCCTGTTCATCTCGATTGCTCCGTAAAGCGGGTCGAACCCGGCCGAGGCATGGGCGTAAGCGTAGACCTCTCTAAGATCGAGAATCAGGAACGCTACCACGAACTGCTCGCCCTGCTCTCCACGTCTGAAACTTGAATCTACCGCTGCTCGTAACGCCGCGAATTACCCACTGCGTTTATACTGGTGCCGATGACCCGATGCTTTGATTGTGGGGCGGAGCGAAGCAGTGAGCAGTGTCCGGCATGCGGCCTGACCACCGCCGCCGCCGAATTGGTTTTTCGCAGGCGGCTGGTGAATCGCACGGCTGTGTTTTTGGTGGGCTCACTGGCGTTTCCTTACGTTAGTCAGATCTATCCGCCGTTGGATCTAGACCTGATGCTGGTTTTCTTTGGGTTGCTTTTCTTCGTGGCGTTAACGCTGGCGATTATCCTGGATCGTCGCGCGCGCAATCGGCAGGAATTGGAAATTCTGAAGCGCATCTATTCTGGCTTCATACCTTTGCCGTGGCTGCTGGCAACGGCGCTATTTCTGAACGGCCGGCTCGACGATCCCAAAAACATCGTGTATCACCCGACGGTAGTAGAGAATCGTTTCTACATGAAGGGCTTGCTCCGTGGCAGCAGACGGTTGTTTGTCGACGGCTGGCGAACCGGACAGAAAATCGAGCGTTTGCCGGTCGACGCCGATGACTTCGATCGTTTTCAGGACGGCGATGCGGTGGTTGTTGCCGTGGAACCTGGGGCCATCGGCATACCGTGGTTTTACGGAATCTACCGGCGCTAGTACGCCGTTTTGCCGTCCGGGCGTAGCGGAATTTGCAGTTCGACCACCGCGCCCTTGTTCGGCAGCCGAAAGCGCAAGCGGTCAACCGAACCGACGTTGCGCTCTTTCCATTCTGAGACATCCAGCGGTTCGGTCGGTTTATCGGCGGGAGACCACGCAACGTTTTCCGCTTGCGTCGCTACGGTGGTGGGGTCTATGTCGAATACTTCCTGCTGGTTTAAATCAATGAGCAAGTAACGCTTCCACATTCTCAGCAGCAGCACCCCGCGCTTCTCGGTGTGATACATGTTCCAGGATTTGGGCGCTTCGTCGTCGATTTTTACGATGGCAAACTCGACAGGCTTCCAGATTGCCTTGTTCTGCGATCGCGTAGGCGAACACACAAAAAATTCCAGCATCAGCAAAACAGCAATGGCGCGGAGAGGGTTGGTCATCGTTGTCGCGCGTCTCAGCATTCGCCCGCGGGCGTTTTATTGCCCGGGGACGTTCTCCCTGGACTTCCCGGCTCGCGGAAGCTTGGCAAAATCTTTCACATAGGCGCGCAAACCTAGAGTTGGCGTGATTTTGGTGTAACCCGCCAAAAGTTGCTCCTTGTAGTGATCCTGAAACCAATCCAGCGGATCCCCAGGGTCGAGGTCTATCACGGTTATATCGGTGTCATCCATGGTGATCTTGCCAAAGCGTATCTGACTGCCCCTAAAGGCCATGTAGTTGTCCTTTTCGAGAGGGGGAGTCGTTTCCCCGGTGCCGAAAATGGTGACCACCTGATTGTTTTCAATGCGCACCGCCGTTACTTTACCTTGAATGCGCGGAGGCGGCAGCAGTCTGCTCATGTCCAAAATCAAATCGTCTTTGTCGACGTCGAGGCCGTCTATTTTACTGGTGCCCAAGACCTTGGTTAGATCAATCCCGAAGAGATTCATAAAGCCCTTCACGGGTAGCTTCATGGCTTTCACCTTTTCGCTGTGAACGCGAATTTTTCCGTCGCTCGTGGGACTGAGCGATCCAACGGTTTCGAACGAAACGTCGCCCTTGCTGTGCAGTTTGCCTTTGACATCGATTAGGTTGTCCCTAATGGAAATGGATAAGTCCTTTACTGGCGAATTCGGCTTGGCAAAAACGAACTCGTTCATTAGGGCGGCCAACGCGTCCGGGGAGACGGAAATCCTCGCGGACTTTATGTTTATTTCAAAAGATTGTTTGTCGTCAAACACTGGCATGGGATTGGTTCCCGTCGGACGCAGTTCGCCGTTCAGACTTTCGATATGCGCCGTTGCGTCACCGGAAAAGTGAAACAGCACGTTGCGCAATTGCGTCTGCACGACGCGGCCTTGCGCGGACGCCGGAGCGGGAGCCGTGGCAGCAGGCGAGGTCGGAGTTGGCGACGTAGCTTGCGGCGCGGCAGTCTGCTCCGGTGCAGGGGCTGGCGCATGCGAGCAGGCGAACGCGGCGAATACCACCGGGACTAGCCAGAACGTCTGGAGGCGGCGAAAGCTGCCGATCTGGCGGAAGGTTGGGGTTCTCTTGTTCTTAGGTTTCATACGGCTCCATGATGCGGCGGCGTTCGATGCGAAGCTAACCAGTTTGACACAAGCGTCGGTCAACAAACAGCGCGCGAAGTACCCATTGCTTCCCACCTCGAAGAGCGGGAGAGGCAGTCGCTATGTATAATGCCGTTCAATGCTCTCCGCCACGGGACTTAGCAAGCGCGTTTATCGGATGATGATTCGCGTATTCCCGCAGTGCGGAACCATCTCGCAGGCCGTAGCCTTCAATTTATTCCTGGCTTTTTTTCCCAACATTGCTCGTGGCTGTGGGCATTGCCAATACCAGAATCGGAGGGAAAACCAGCCTGCTCGACCTGATCACCGACCTGACCCGCTTCTTACCTCCCGGGAGTCAGCAAATCGTGGCGCAGTTTCTGGTTAAGCGTGGGCCGGATGCCTGGAAACTTGCGCTCGTAGGTTGGGCCGGCACCCTTTTCGCTGGTACCCAAGTGATGAAACTGCTGATGGAAGGCATTCACATGGTCTACGGTGAACCAATGCACACGGGATTCATCAGGAGGCAATTACGCGCACTGCTGCTATTGCTGGTCACCATTGCGCCGTTGCTCGCCGCAGCGGTTCTTGGGGTGTTCGGCCGCCCCCTGCGTCGCTGGTATAGCCGGGAATTCGGGCATACGATTGCCCTTCAGGGAGCCTGGGCCGTGTTTTTTCCCGCGGCGGCGATTGTCTTGGCGGCTGTCTCGCTGACCGTCATCTACCGGGTGGCGCGGCCGTATGAAGAGAGGTTGCGCAATGTTCTTCCCGGCGCAATGGTGGCCACGCTGCTGTGGTGGCTCGCCGATGTGCTCTTTGGATTTTACGTGCGGCAGGTTCCCTACAGCGTGGTCTACGGCGGGCTCGCCGCCGTGATTGGTCTGATGATCTGGATGCAGGTGTCGACAATCATTATTTTTCTGGGTGCGGCCTGGAACGCAGAACTTGCCGAAGGACGAAAGAAATAGTCTTCTTGCTCGCGTCGAAAATCGTGTCAGTGCCCCAATCCTTCCCATCGCCAGCGTTGACACGAAAATTAACGTCGGCGTATAGTTACAGCGCCACGTAGTCCAGTCGTCCCACAACAGTGGAATTGTCGGGAAGTCGTCTAGGGTGGGCAGTTTCCGGGGTCCAGCATGCGTTTCTTCCTGCCGCTCAGTACCCAGAGGTTCGGTGTTTTTTGGCTTGTACTTGTAAGTGTGCTGGGTGGTACGGTCTCGTTTGGCCAGTCACCACCGTTAAGTCCGCCCGCCCCATCAAACTGGACCCGACCAAGCCGCTTCGCCCGCGCCACCACCCGCGGAGCAGCGTCCTCAGGAGGAAGTATCGACCCACGACACGCCCACGACGTTTAAAGTCCGCGTGAACCTCGTGCAAGTGCGCGTGGTGGTTCGCGACGCCAACGGAAAAGTGATCCCCAATCTCCACCGCGAAGATTTTCAGATTTTCGATAATCGCAAGCTGCAATTGCTCTCAACCTTCAACGTGGATACGGCGGAATCGCGGGCGGCGTTGCCAGCGCCTTCAGATAGTTCGCCAGAAAAGGCTGGCGACGTCGAAAAAACCGCCGTCGCTGTAAAGCTGCCGCAGCGATTCGTAGCTATGACTTTCGATGACGTCCATATGACGATCGAGGACGCCGTCTTCGTGCGCAGCGCCGCGACGAAATTTCTAGACACTCTGGCGCCCACGGATCGCGTGGGTATTTATTCGACCTCTGGACAGACCACCCAGGAATTTACCGACGATCTGGCGTTATTACGAAAGACTCTATTGGGAATTCTTCCCCGCGCTGCGGCCTCCAATTTTCATGATTGCCCGGAAATTACCTACTATGAGGCCGACCAGATCGAAAACATGCGTAATACCCAGGCCCTGGCCGTGGCCACCGAGGACGCCGTCCAATGCGCTTACAACGGCGATGAATCGAAGGCAGTGTTGGCGCAGCAGTTGGCGGACGCCTCGGCGTCTCGCGCGCTTTCGATCGGCGACGCTGAAAGTAGTTACGCCTACAGCCACTTAACCGATGTTACCAGGCGCCTGGCCGGCCATGCCCGGCCAGCGCGTGATGGTATTTATTTCCCCGGGTTTTATCCCCAGCACTTTGTGGCAGCAGATGACCGAACTCATCGATCGCGCCAACCATAACAAAATAACCATCAACACCATCGACGCCCGGGGACTCTACACCCCGGATGTGAATGGTGACATCGCCGATCCTCCTCGTTTCACCGGCAAAACCATGGGATACGCGCTTTCCTACCGGGTGGAAGCGCAGACGGCTCAGGAAGAAGTTTTGGCGGATTTGGCGCTGGGAACCGGCGGCACTTATTTCCACAATCGCAATGATGTTGGGGAAGGCATGCGACAAGCCGGTGCGGCGCCGGAGATTAGCTATCTGCTAGGATTCTCCCCGCAAAACCTGAAAATCGACGGTAAATTTCACGAAATTAAAGTAACCCTGACCGACAAGCGCAAAGCCAGCATCCAGGCGCGTCGTGGTTACTATGCTCCGCGCACCATGCCGGACCCCGCCGCCGCTGCCAAAGCGGACATTCAAGAGGCCATTTTCTCGCAAGACGAAATCAACGACCTGCCCGTGGATTTGCAGACGCAGTTCTTCAAAACAAGCTCGAGTGACGCGCGTATCGCGGTGCTCACCCATTTGGATTTAAAGAGCGTGCACTTCCGCAAAGCCGAGGGCCGCAGCAACGACAATCTGACGATCGCCACGGCCATCTTCGACAACAACGGAAATTTTGTGACCGGCGGGGAAAAAGTGGTGGAAATGAAGCTCCTGGACCCTACCTATGAGCGGCTCAGCCGCTCCGGCGTGACCGTCAAATCCAGCTTTGACGTGAAGCCTGGAACGTATATGGTGCGGCTAGTGGTCCGTGACGATGAAGGCGCGCAGATGGCCGCGCGCAACGGCGCGGTAGTAATACCATTTTAAGTGAGGAGCAGATTATCTCCGTCCGTTGCATTTTCGCGGCGTGTTGACACGAAAATTAACGTCAGAGTATAGTTACAGCGCCACGTAATGGATTTGTCCCGCAACAGTGGAATTGTCGGGGAAGTCGTCTAGGGTCGGGCAGTTTCCGGGGTCCAGCATGCGCTACTTCCTGCCGCTCAGCCGCATTGGGTTTTTTGGGATTGTCATCGTACTGAGTGGCATTGGTTCGTTTGCGCAGTCGCCGTCAAGCCAGTCGGCTACGCAAACTGGACCGGCCCAATCCGCGTCGCCCGCGCCCCCACCCGCGGAACAGCACGGCCAAGACGAAGTATCGACGCACGATATGCCCACGACGTTCAAAGTGCGCGTGAACCTTGTGCAAGTGCGCGTGGTGGTTCGCGACGACAGCGGGAAAGTGGTCCCCAATCTGCACCGCGAAGACTTTTCAGATTTTCGATAACCGCAAACCGCAATTGCTCTCGAGCTTCAGTGTAGATACGCCGGAATCTGGGGCGACCTTGCTGGCGCCTTCGGATGGTTCATCAGAGAATGCCGGCAATCTCGAAAAAACCGCCGTCGCTGTCCAGCTGCCGCAGCGATTCGTAGCTATGATTTTCGATGACCTGCATTTGTCCCTTGAGGACGCTACCTTCGTGCGCGCCGCTGCGACGAAATTTCTTGATACTTTGGCGCCTACGGATCGCTTGGGCATGTATTCGACCTCTGGACAGACCACCCAGGAATTTACCGACGACCGCGCACTATTGCGAAAGACCCTATTGGGAATCATTCCGCGTCCTGTGGCCGGCGGGCATGGCTGTCCGGATGTCACCTACTATGAGGCTGATCAGATTGAAAACCTCCGTAATACTCAGGCCTTCGACATCGCTACCGGGGATGCCCTTGAATGTGCTTTCAACGGCGATGACTCTCCATCTAACGTAGCGGCTGCTCGTCGGTTGGCAAGAGCCGCCGCCCAGCAGGCTCTCTCGTTCGGCGACGCCGAAAGCACTTACGCCTATAGCCACTTAAGCGATGTTACCAAGCGGCTCGCCGAAATGCCGGGCCAGCGCGTAATGGTTTTTGTTTCGCCAGGCTTTATTCCCACGACTTTGTGGCCGCAGATGACCGAACTCATCGATCGCGCTAACCATAACAAAATAACCATCAACACCATCGACGCCCGGGGATTGTACACTCCGGACGTGAACGGTGACATTGCCAATCCAACAACGGTCACCGGCGTAAATATGGCGTCCGAGCTTTCTTTTCGCGCACAAATGCAGTCAGCTCAGGAAGAAGTTTTGGCGGATTTGGCGCTGGGTACCGGCGGCACGTATTTTCACAATCGCAATGATGTGGGAGAAGGCATGCGACAAGCCGGCGCGGCGCCGGAGATTAGCTATCTGCTAGGCTTCTCGCCGCAAAATCTGAAAATCGACGGTAAATTTCACGAAATCAAAGTAACCCTGACCGACAAGCGCAAAGCCAGCATTCAGGCGCGTCGTGGTTACTATGCTCCGCGCACCATGCCAGACCCCGCCGCCGCTGCCAAAGCGGACATCGAAGAGGCCATTTTCTCGCAAGATGAAATCCACGACATACCTGTAGATTTAAAGATGCAGTTCTTCAAAACGGACTCGACTGACGCCCGAATCTCAGTACTGACGCATTTCGATTTGCAGGGCGTGCACTTCCGTAAAGCTGAGGGCCGCAGCAACGACAATCTGACGATCGCCACGGCCATCTTCGACAACAACGGAAATTTTGTGACCGGCGGGGAAAAAGTGGTGGAAATGAAGCTGCTGGACCCTACCTATGAGCGGCTCAGCCGCTCCGGTGTGACCGTCAAATCCAGCTTTGACGTGAAGCCTGGAACGTATATGGTGCGGCTAGTGGTGCGTGACGATGAAGGCGCGCAGATGGCCGCGCGCAATGGCGCGGTAGTAATTCCATTTTAAGCGAGGCGCAAATGAATACCGTCCATCGTACGTCGCGGCGTTTCCCGATCTTCATCACCGCGCTGCTGTTGTGCCTCGGATCTAGCGCCAAGAGTTCCGCGCAGACGCCCCCTACTCCGCCCGCCGCCGCGCCGCCTGTGACCGCGACACCATCCGCTACCCCTACGACCAGCGACCAACCGGTTGCGGGCGTGATCCGTCGGGAAGCTCGTCTCGTCCTAGTGGACAGCGTGGTAACCGACAAAAAAGGCAAGTACGTTCGCGATCTCACGCAAAAAGATTTCAAGGTTTTTGAGGACAACAAAGAACAAACCATCCTCAGCTTCACTGCGGCTACCGACGCGACGGTGCAAGCCAGCGGGCAACGCCGCTACCTGATTTTATTTTTCGACAATTCCACAATGGATGCCCCAGAACAGATTCAAGCGCGGGGCGCGGCCTCCAAGTTCATCGATGCCAATGCCGGCCCCGACCATCTGATGGCGGTAGTGGATTTCGGGGGCGCGCTGCGCATCGTGCAAAATTTCACCGCTCAGACGGAAACCCTGAAGGCCGCTGTCTCGGGCTTTAAGAGTTCTGCTGTGGATCCCAACGCGACTCAGCCAGTGACCATCGCTTCCACAGGCATGTCGTCCTTGAATATCGCCGAGGCCGATTATGGGGCTCGCTCGATGCTGCTATCGATACGGAGCCTGGCAAAAAACCTGCGCAGTGTTCCCGGCCGCAAGATGCTGGTGCTCTTTTCCGGCGGCTTCCCCATGACGCCGGAAAGCGAATCGGAGCTTACCGCCACGATTGACGCTTGTAATAAGGCCAACGTAGCGATCTATGCGCTCGATGCGCGGGGTTTGCTGGCCACCGCGCCGGGAGGCAACGCCAGCAGCGAAGCACTTCCAAACGGCACGCCGCCGAATGCCTCGGGTTCGCAAGCTTCCGCCCAGACGGTCCCGGCCGCACAGAGCTTTGGCGCTCGACCCCGTTCGAGCGCAACGGAAGCTCGTCCGCGCTTGGTTCTAGCCAGCTATCCAGCCTCACCCGCGGCAGATCCCCAGAAGCCCGGTGGGGGAGGAGGAACTGGCGGAGGTGGTGGTGGCCGACCCGGCGGCACGGGTGGTGGCACCGGCACCACTGGTGGCGGAACAAGCGGCGGAACAGGTGGCAAGTCCGGTGGCACCGGCGCCGGTGGTACCACGGCACGGGTGGCAAGCCCGGTGGTACCGGCGGCACCACTGGCAGCCGTCCCGGCTCTGCTCCGGGCAACTACAATTCGCCCTACAGCCAGCCCCGCACCATTGTCCCTGCGATACCTCCGTCGACGGCAACCAACCAGCAAATCCTTGCTGCGCTCGCCGAAGGCACCGGCGGATTCACCATTTTCAATACCAACGATTTACTTGGAGGGCTGCAACGCATCGGCAACGAGCAGAGCGAATTTTACGTGCTCAGCTATGCACCGCCTGAAACGCCCGAAGGCAGTTGCCATACGCTGAAGGTGAAAGTTTCGCGCGGTGGGACGGATGTTCGTTCGCGCAGCGGTTATTGCAACGAAAAGCTATCCAACCCGCTCGAGGGCAAGCCGGTCGAAAAACAACTTGAGGCTCACGCTGGCGGCACGCAGGAAGGTTCCATTCACGGAGCCTTGCAGGCCCCCTATTTTTACACCGGCCCGAACGTCGCGCGGGTTAATCTGGCCATGGAGATACCTTCGGAGACGTTGCAATTCAGCAAAGACAAAGGGAAGTATCACGCAAATATCAACGTCCTTGGCATCGCTTACAATCCCGACGGCACTATCGGCGCTCGTTTCAGCGATACCGTGAATTTCGATCTCGAAAAAGATGAGCTGAAAGAGTTCACCAAGATTCCATACCACTACGAAAACCAGTTCGATGCGGCAACCGGGAATTACAAACTGACCGTTGTGCTCAGTACCGGCGGCGATGCCTTCGGAAAATTTGAATCGCCGCTGCAAATCGACCCTTTCGATGGCAAAAAACTCGTCTTGAGCGGTTTGGTTCTCACTAATTCGGTGCAACCCATTGGTCAAATTTCCACGGGGCTGGATTCCGTCCTTCTCGAAGACCGCACCCCGCTGGTGGTGAAGGGCATGCAAATTATTCCCTCGGGCACCAATCACTTTAAGAAATCAGACAATGTCGTGTTATACACCGAAGTGTACGAGCCGTTGCTTGCCTCCGATAAACCACCCGCGGTCGGCGTTGGCTACAGCATCGTCAACCGCACCACCGATAAAGAGGTAATGTCCACCGGCGCGATCCGGGTGGACGAGTATATTCGGAAAGGCAATCCAGTAGTTCCGATTGCGCTCGTGGTGCCGCTTAAGGATATCCCTGCCGGGAACTATCGTCTGATCCTGCAAGCCGTCGATGGGGCCGGTAATCATGCTGCCAACCGCGTGATTGCGTTTGATGTCACCGACTAAGTTCGATCGGCATCTGTCGCGGGTCTGCGGCATAATTGGGAATGCAAACTGCCTCGCACATACGCCGCTTCGGGCCTCTCGCTCCACGGACCCTCGCGTATGCCGTCATCGCATTCACGGCGCTGACGGGCGCCACCAGCGCACAGCAACCTGCCGAACAGGTTAAGCAAGACTCGGGGAGCCCGGCCCTTCCTTCGCAAACTTCGCCACCATCGGCTCCGGCCTCTTCCTCTTCCCCCGCGCCGCTGCGCGTCAGCGTAAATCTTGTCCTGGTGCCCGTAGTCGTACGCGATAGTGCGGGCCGCGCGGTCGGCACCTTACACAGAGAAGACTTTCGCGTCCTTGACAATCACAAGGAACAGACCATCACGGAATTTCATGTCGAAGAATCCCCTGCTATAAATTCCGCCGCGCCCGCCGACAATCGCTCCGCGCCTTCTGCGAATAGCCCGTCTTTCACTGCGCCCCAGCGCTTCACCGCACTCTTTATCGACGACGTACATCTGGAACCTGCAGATCTCCTCGGAGTCCGCAAGGCCATCTCGCTCTATCTCGAAAGCGCAGCGTCGCCTGAGGAGCGCGTGGCGCTCTTCACCGCTTCTGGCACGGGCCAATTGGAGTTTTCTCAGGACCGCAAGGCCCTCCAGGACGCCGTGAACAATCTCCGTTTCCGTCCCATCGGCGGCTCAAACCTCAAGGACTGCCCGGACGTTTCCTATTACGACGCGGACCTCATCATAAACCGTGGTGATAGCGACGCGCTCGGCGCCGCTATCGGCGAGGCCATGGGCAGGTGCGGCATTCACGATCCTAAGGCCGCCCGAACTGTCGCCTTGGATGCCGCTCAGCGCAGGTTGGGTGTCGGTGATAGAGAGCGAAAGGTGGCACTGGCGAGTCTCGCGAATGCTGTTGGACGGCTGGCCGCCGCGCCGGGGCAGCGCGCCATCGTTTTCGTGTCACCCGGTTTCATTCTCACAGACGGCGATGCCGAACAGGCGCTCATCATTGAAGACGCCGTGCGCCAAAAAATCGTCATAAATACCCTGGATTCGCGAGGCTTGTACGTCGAAGCCGATGAAGACGGTGAGCTTGTGCAATCCAATGTGCTGCTCGAACTCGCCAAAGCGACTGGGGGAACGTTTTTCCACAACAACAATGACTTGAATACCGGCTTCCGCCGCCTCGCGCAGCCCCCGGAATTTGTTTACCTTGTCGGCTTCTCGCCGCCAGATGTGAAAGCCGATGGCAAATTTCACCACCTCAAGGTCGAACTGACCGCGAAATCAAAATTCAACGTCAGCGCGCGCCGCGGCTACTATGCGCCTGGTGGTGAAATAGACTTAGCAGCGGAATCCAAGCAAAGGCTCACCGAAACGGTTTTTTCCTCCTCGGCGCTCCACGATTTGGCCGTGCAGCTGCGCACGCAATTCGTCAAAGACGATACGCCAGTGGCCCGTCTCACCGTATCGCCCACTATCGACTTAACGCAGCTTCCCTCCCGTCAGGAGCAGGGGCAAAATCACAACGAGCTCACCATCGTGACCGCCCTCTTCGACAGCAACGGCAAATACCTCACTGCCGTCAATAATGTCGTCGGAGTTCACTGGGACGAGTTGCAAAACAACGGTGATCTCTCTAGCGGAGCTTTGCCGAGTTCAAACTTTGCGGTGCGCCCCGGGGATTATTTGGTGCGCGTGGTCGTGCGCGAATCGTTCTCCAGCCACATGTCCGCGCAAACCGTCCCGGTACGCATCCCTTGACGCTTTGTCGCTGCGCCTTAATACTTGATACGGCCTAAATCATTCACCCTGTTCCGTTTACCGGCGATGTAACGTTACGGCACGCCGCCGGTTAAGCCGCAACTTCCAACCCTCTACAGGGTTATTCTACTTGTGTCCGAGTGTATGCTATTGCTCACCATTGGCAGGAGCGTCTCATGAACCTGTCGCCGCGCCGCAAGCCACGTAACGCCCCGATTCACTGCGTTATTTACACGTCCCCGAAAGCCCTGCTATCGGGTGTTCTATCGTTGGCATGCGTCGTTTCGCTCGGGATCGACGTTCCGGCGATAGCCGCGGCCCCCGCGGCCGTTCCGGGACATGCCGCGGATAAAACGAAAAAACCAAAACCGGATCCCGTGCTGAAGGGTTTGCCCGTCACCGAACTCTCCCCTGATGAAGCCGTACTCCATGCATTGAACCGACTGGCTTACGGGCCGCGTCCCGGTGACCTTGAGCGCGTGAAGCAGATGGGCCTGGCGAAGTGGATCGATCAGCAACTCAATCCGAGCTCGATAGATGACCGCGCTCTGCAGGCGCGACTTGAAAATTATCCTACGCTGGCGATGTCCACGAAGCGCCTGATCGATGATTACCCTCAGCCCAAACAGGCTGCGAAAGAGGTCACTAAGGCTCAGTCCGGACCACAAACGCGTGCCGATGCCGCAGCGGCGGTAGTTGCCAAAGACGACCAGGTCTCGGCTTCGACGCCGTTTTATACTTCGCAAAATGTTCCCAACCAAGCCACGCCAACGTCCACTCCGGCTGCGGTTCCCAGCGCCAACACGAACACACAAGCTTCGACGTCAGCCAAATCGAATCCCAACGCGCCGTCTCCCATGAAAGAAGATCCCGCGCTCGCCGCTGATTCCAGCAACCTGGCCACGCGAGGCGCGGGCGGCAAGCGCGATGTCCTCGGCGGCACCGATCCCAACGCCGTGCCTAAAGCCATTGCTGACGATAGCAAGAGGCCGCAGCGCGTCGTTGAAGAACTGGCCATGGCCAAGGTCACCCGCGCCATCTACAGCGAGCGTCAATTGCAGCAGGTGCTCGATGATTTCTGGTTTAACCACTTCAATGTTTTTGCCGGTAAAGGCGAGGACCGCTATTACCTCACCTCCTACGAACGCGACGTCATCCAGCCGCACGTGCTTGGTAAATTCAAAGATCTGGTAACCGCCACCGCGCAAAGCCCCGCCATGCTTTTTTATTTGGACAATTTTCTAAGCGCTGATCCGCGCGCCGCCGCGCGTCAAGCCGCCGAACGCGCCGCGCGCCAGCAGATGCGCTACGGTGGTTACGGCCGGCCGTTCCCGCCCCCGCAGAATCCGCAAGCGCAAAAAAAGAAGCAGGAGCGCGGCCTGAACGAAAATTACGGACGCGAACTGATGGAGCTGCACACCCTCGGTGTCGACGGCGGCTACACGCAAAAAGACGTCACCGAGGTGGCGCGCTGCTTCACCGGCTGGTCCATCGAAAAACCCCGCGAGAACCCGACTTTTAAATTTGACGACAAGCTGCATGACCCTGATCCGAAAATTGTTCTAGGCAAAAAAATTCATGCCGGCGGTATGAAGGATGGCGAACAAGTCATCGATTTGCTGGCGCATCATCCCAGCACCGCGAAGTTCATCTCGACAGAACTAGCCCGCCGTTTCGTCTCCGATACTCCGCCTCCCGCGCTGGTGGCCCGCATGGCGCAAACCTTCCTGTCCGAAGATGGCGATATTCGCGCGGTGATGCACACCATGATCTATTCGCCGGAGTTCTGGTCCCGCGAAACCTATCGTGCAAAAATCAAGACGCCCTATGAACTGGTGATTTCCGCCGTTCGCGTCCTGGGCACCGATGTCGACACGCCCATGCCGCTGGTGCAATGGGTAAATCGCATCGGCGAGCCGCTCTATCAGTGCCAGCCGCCCACCGGCTACTCCGATAAAGCCGAAGCCTGGGTCAACACCGGCGCGCTGCTCAATCGCTTGAATTTTTCGTTGACGCTGGCAGGCAACAAAATTCGCGGCTCGCGCACCGATGTAACGTCGCTGCTGGGCATGGACGCCGGCTCCGAACCCAAAGTTGCTCTCACGCGCGCCGTCGATGTTTTCCTGGGTGGCGCCGTAGCGCCCACCACGGTCGAAACGCTGGAAAAGCAACTCGACAGCCCACAAATCATTCAGGCCAAGCTCGACGATCCCGCCAAACAAACAGATCTAGGCGTAGTCACTGGCTTGGTGCTCGGCGCACCAGAATTTCAGCGCCGATAATTTTGAGCACCACGAGGCCACAATGAGCGACACCATCGTACAAATGTTGCGAAGGCACCCGCAAAATAAATTTCTCGCGCCGATATTTCCTGAAGCAAGGTGGCGTGGCCATGGTCGGCATGAGCATGATGCCCGCGTTCCTGCAGCGCGCCGTAGCCGCCACGCCCATGCCCAACCAAAAGCAATTGGTTGTGCTCTTCCAGCGCGGCGCCGCCGATGGCTTGAACATCGTCGTGCCTTTCGCCGAGCCCAACTACTACCGCCTGCGCCCCACCATCGCCATTCCGCAACCGAAGCGCGGCGACGCCAACACGGTCGTCGACCTCGACGGATATTTCGGCCTGCATCCCAGCCTCTCGCCCCTCGAACCGCTCTTCCACAAAAATCAACTGGCCATCGTTCACGCTGCCGGCTCGCCCGATCCCACGCGCTCGCACTTCGATGCTCAGGACTTCATGGAATCCGGCACGCCTGGCGTCAAAGCCACCGAAGACGGCTGGCTCGATCGCGCGCTGCAAACCATGCCCGAAGACCACGCCTCTCCTTTCCGCGCCGTGGCCCTGGGACCGAACCTTCCGCGCATGCTGCAGGGCAGCACCGGCGCCATCGCTCTCCCCGACCTAAAGCAATTCAAAATCATGCCGCAATCCGCCGCCATGAATAACGTGGCCCAGGGCGGCTTTGAAGCCATGTACGCGCAATCCGTTGATCACGCCCTGCACGGCACCGGCGCGGAAACTTTCGAAGCCATCGACATGCTCGGCAAAATCGACACCACGCAAACTTCCCCCGGAAAATGGCGCGGTCTATCCGAACAATCGCCTGGGCCAGAGCCTGCAGCAAATCGGCCAACTGATCAAAGCCAAAGTCGGCGTGGAAGTTTTGTTCGTCGATTGCGGCGGCTGGGACAATCACGTCAACGAAGGCGGCGCGCAAGGCCAACTCGCGAATCTGTTGAAGGATTTCGGCCAGGGTCTCGCAGCGTTCCATCAGGACATGGGCGACCGCATGGAGGACATCGTGGTCGTCACCATGAGCGAATTCGGCCGCACCGCGAAAGAAAACGGCAATCGCGGCACCGATCACGGCCACGCCAACTGCATGTTCGTGATGGGCGGCGACGTAAAGGGCGGCAACGTCTACGGCAAATGGCCCGGCCTCGATGATCACCAGCTAAACGAAGGCCGCGACCTCGCCCTAACCACCGATTTCCGCTCCGTGGTAGGCGAAATCCTAACCAAACACTCGGCGTAAAAGACCTAAACACTGTCTTCCCATCTTCGACAACGGTCCTCACAAATTCCCCAACCTAATCCGTGCGTAAAATCTCGCGTTCCGATGCTTTGAGGGGCGTAGCATGCTGCGCCCCAGCTTGCTGGACGCCAACAAAAAGCCGCGAATGAGTTTGTCGATGTAGCGGCCGCCTTTTAAGGCGGGCGCTTTTCTTCCGCTAGCCGCCAACAAACAAAAAGGCCGGCGAATGAAACCGCCGGCCTCCCACAGCACTTGTAGCGGCCGGGCTTTAGTCCCGGCGCGTTTGTCTTACGCTGCCGATCCCCGAATCCGCATCCCATAAAACGAGCGGTACACAAAGAAGAACGACACCACGAAAAATACCGCCGCCAAAATATGCGTCAATCCGTCCCCCTGCGACGCCGTCAACTGCACCGCCAGTTCCACCGCCAGCAATCCAAACAGGGTCGTAAACTTAATCACCGGATTCAAAGCCACCGAAGACGTGTCCTTAAACGGATCGCCCACGGTATCGCCGATCACCGTGGCGTCGTGCAACGGCGTGCCTTTCTGCTTCATCTCCACTTCCACAATCTTCTTGGCGTTATCCCAGGCCCCGCCGGCGTTGGCCATGAAAATCGCCTGATACAAACCAAAGATCGCGATGGAGAACAGGTACCCGATAAAAAAGAAAGGCTCGACGAACGCAAACGCAAGCGTTGCGAAAAACACCGCGATAAAAATATTAAGCATGCCCTTCTGCGCATACTTGGTGCAGATCTCCACGACTTTCTTGCTGTCCGCCACGCTAGCCGCAGCCGCCCCGTCCAGCTTGATGTTCGCTTTGATGAATTCCACCGCGCGATAAGCCCCGGTAGTCACCGCCTGCGTCGACGCCCCGGTAAACCAGTAAATCATCGCGCCGCCGGTAATCAGGCCAAGCACGAATGGCGCGTGCAGCAACGAAAGCTTGATTCACGTTTTCCGTAAGCCCATGCGTCAGCGCCATGATGATGGAAAAAATCATGGTCGTCGCGCCCACCACCGCCGTTCCGATGAGCACCGGCTTGGCGGTAGCTTTGAACGTATTGCCTGCGCCGTCGTTGGCCTCCAGCAAATCCTTGGCATGTGCAAAATTCACATCAATCTTGTAGTCGCGCTTCAGCTCCGCTTCGATTCCAGGAATCTGTTCGATCAGCGAAAGCTCATATACCGATTGCGCGTTGTCCGTCACCGGACCATACGAATCGACCGCGATCGTCACCGGCCCCATCCCCAAAAATCCAAACGCCACCAAACCAAACGCAAACACCGGCGCGGCAATCATCAGCGCGCCCAGCCCCAGATTGCTGATCAAATACCCCGCCGACATCAGCACCACCATCGCCAGCCCGATGTAGTACGCCGAAAAATTGCCGGCCACAAATCCCGACAAAATTCCCAGCGACGCCCCGCCCTCTTCGGCGGACGTCACCACTTCCTTAACGTGCCGCGATTCCGTCGAAGTAAACACCTTCACCAGTTCCGGAATAATCGCCCCGGCCAACGTCCCGCAAGAAATAATCGAGCCCAGCTTCCACCACTGCGAAGCGTCGCCGCCGATCGTCGGGATAATCAGGTAAGAAACCACGTACGTCAGCGAAATAGAAACCAGCGAGGTAATCCACACCAGCGACGTCAGCGGCGCTTCGTAATTCATGTTGTCCACGTTGCCGTATTTCGCTTTGGCGATGACGCCATTTAGGAAATACGCAAGCGCGCTGGCAATCACCATCACGATGCGCATCACGAAAATCCACACCAGCAATTGCACTTGCACGGTGTTGGCGGCGGCGATGGCCGTAGCCAGCACCGAAGCCGAAGCCGTATGCAGCGATACGCCCGCTGGCAAAAAGTGCGACGGCCCAATCGCCAGCAAAATAAACGTAATCAGCGCCACGCCGGTCACGCCATAAGTCTCGAATCCATCCGCGCTGGGACCCACCGAATCGCCGGCATTGTCGCCGGTGCAATCCGCGATCACGCCCGGATTGCGCGCATCGTCTTCCTTAATCTTGAAAACAATCTTCATCAAGTCGGACCGATGTCCGCAATCTTGGTGAAGATTCCGCCCGCGATGCGCAACGCCGCCGCGCCCAGGATTCGCCGATCGCAAATCCAATGAAACACGGCCCCGCATAGTCCCCGGGAATAAACAGCAAAATCAGCAGCATCATCAGCAGTTCCACGCTGATCAGCATCATCCCGATGCTCATGCCCGCTTCGAGCGGCGTGTGATAAATCGGATACGGTTTTCCGCGCAGCGAAGCAAACGCCGTCCGCGAATTCGCAAACGTGTTCACGCGAATCCCAAACCACGCCACGCCGTAACTTCCCGCAATACCAACCAAGCTGAACGCCAAAATAATCGGCAGCGTCACCGCAACGGACTTGCCCGGCACCGGCGACAAAACGCCAAAATAAAGCACGATCACCACGGCGATAAACAGCCACAGCAGCAGCAGGAATTTCCCCTGCGTCAACAAGATACGTTTTGCAGGTCTCATAAATTAGCTCGGAAATATCCCGCATCGATTTATGCACCGGCAAATTCTTCAGCCGGCTGTAAATCACCAATCCAAAAATCAGTCCCAGCACGCACACGCCGATGCCGATCAGCAGCAATCTGTGCCCGTCAATCGCCCCATTCAAAAAGCTCACCGAAGAAAGATCCGGCAGCTTCAAACTCGCTTCGCCGCCCACGTCCTCTTTGCCCTGCGCAAAAGCCGGCGCCCCGCTCAGCAGCGCCAAAACCCCCGCCGCCACCCCGCCTGATTTCGTAGCACTGCACAGACGGCCCAAAGTACTCAGCCGTGACCAGCCATTTGCAAGCCAAGTCGTCATCAACGATCCTCCATCAAATTTCGATTTCAGGGCCATCGCATCTCCCTGAAAGTCTTTGCGACACACCAATTCGACCGGACGCCGTTTTCGACCAGCGCCGGCCCAGCGAATTCTCGCCGTACCTTTCACAGCTCCTGATACCAGGCAGGGATTTACCGCTAAAGAGCACGCTGAATCCGTCCGCCTCCTCGACCCTCCAGCGGAACCCCGCGTCCTCAGCGCACGGGCCAACAAGCGCAAGGTTTATAACACTTTCGCCGTACCGGGGTCAAACCCAGCGGAGCGCTCACGGCATCCTGGTCTCTGGCAATGCGGCTAATCGGGAGTCGCTTGCTATCTGCCGTTCGAATCACCGCTCATGAATTGTCAGGCATCACTTGGGAATAACAAATAATATCAGAAATAGTTCTTGACATTAAAGTTAGCATCTCCTATACTTTCTCTGTTCAGAACTACGCCCGCCGAGCAGCAAGCCCCCCAAAGCCCATGCAGCTAAAACTTGAAGGAATTGTGTTAACTCGGTGATTAACAAAAACTCCCCCTAACCCCTGCAGAATGAACACTTGCAGAAGGATGTGAAAACAAAGGTACTTTAAGTTCCTTTGTTTTCACATCCTTTCAAAAAACCGCAGGGGGCAACCGCTCCCAAGAAACGAAAAGCCGCCATCTCCAGCCTGCGCGGTGGTCGACTACCACCAGAGAATCCCGAAATGGCATCGCTAAACTGCTCTCCTCGCCAAACGCTGCCAGGATGGTCTGGCTGCTACCCACGGTTAAGCCTTACCGCAATCCCGCAATTTCCTCCGCGACCTCCATTTGCCAGCGGTGGTAACATGCGTGCATCATTTTACGTGCACTCGTTTCCTGTATTCGTCGTGCACATGTTTCCTGCACTGCTTTCAATGGACGGAGGTCCATGGGCACCCAACCAGTATCCGTGTTTACGGTCAGCTCCAGCACCGCGCCAGCTCCCGCAGTCCGCCACGACTGGACCCGCCAGGAAGTAGCAGCCATCTACCGTACTCCATTGCCCGAGCTGCTTTTCCAGGCGCAAACCGTTCACCGCAAATTTCACGATCCCGATCGCATTCAGACCTGCCAGCTGCTCTCCATCAAGACCGGCGGCTGCCCCGAAGACTGCGCCTACTGCCCGCAAAGCGCTCACTACGACGCCGGCGTCGAGCGCCAGGGCCTGCTGGACCGCAACAAGTAATAGAGGCAGCCCGGGAAGCCGCCGGACGCGGCGTCACCCGCTTCTGCATGGGCGCCGCATGGCGCCAAGCCCCGCGACGGCAAGGAATTCGAAGATGTACTGGAGATGGTGCGCGGCGTCTCCGCGCTGGGGATGGAAGTCTGCTGCACGCTGGGCATGCTCACGCGAGCGCAAGCGGCAAAACTAAAAGACGCCGGCCTCACCGCCTACAATCACAATCTGGATACTTCGCCCGAATTCTATGGCTAGATCATCACCACGCGCATTTATGATGACCGCCTGAATACCCTCGCTGCCGTCCGCGAAGCGGGCATCACCGTCTGCTGCGGCGGCATTATCGGCATGGGCGAACGCGAACGGATCGCATCGGCTTGCTGCATCAACTCGCCTCCCTCGATCCGCACCCCGAAAGCGTGCCGATCAATATGCTGGTGCGCGTAGAAGGCACGCCGCTGGCCTCCATGCCCGCGCTCGATCCGCTGGAAATGGTGCGCGCCATCGCCACCGCCCGCATGCTGATGCCGGCCTCTCGCGTGCGCCTCGCCGCCGGACGCAAACAGTTGTCGCCGGAAGCCGCCACGCTCTGTTTCCTGGCCGGCGCCAACTCCATCTTCGTCGGCGAAAAGCTGTTCACCACGCCCAATCCCGAACCCGATGAAGACGAGCAACTGCTCCATAGCTTGGGATTGAAACCTCTGGAGTCGCATGCCGTCTGATTTTCAACGCAAGTTTTCTGAACAGTTGCAGAGCGGTTTGCGGTCCTTGGCGGAGCGCGACCAGCGCCGCACGCTCGCGGAGATCTCTGGTGTAAATCTCTGCTCCAACGATTATCTGGGCCTGGCGCAAAGCGCTGCGCTGCGCGAAGCGGTCGTCGACGCCGTCGCCAATTCCCGCCGCATCGGCGGCACCGGCTCGCGCCTGCTCTCCGGACACGCCGCCGTCTGGGATGACCTCGAAAATGAATTTGCAAATTTCTTCGGCACGGAAGCAGCGCTGTATTTCGGCAGCGGCTACGCCGCGAACATTGGTCTCCTAACTTCGCTGGCAGGCCGCAACGACATCATCTTTTCCGACGCCCTCAACCACGCCAGCCTCATCGACGGCATTCGCCTCTCCGGCGCGCAGAAGCACATCTATCCGCACGTCGATCTGAATACGCTGGAATCCGCGCTGCGCCAGCATCAAGGCCATCGCGGCCGCAAACTCATCGTCACCGAAACGGTCTTCAGCATGGATGGTGACGTTGCTCCGCTGCGGGAAATTCTGGCTCTGGCTGAGCGGTACGGCGCAGGCGTTATTCTCGACGAAGCTCACGCCACCGCTGTCCACGGCCCCGGCGGCCGCGGCATTTCCGCGAAGTATCACGACGCGAATAATATCGTTGCCGTGGTCCACACTTGCAGTAAAGCTCTGGCCAGCGCCGGAGCCTTCGTCTGCGGCAGCACTGCGCTGAAGAACCATCTCATCAATCACGCCCGTTCATTCTTGTTCACCACCGCGTTGCCCCCATACATGGCCGCGCAGGTTCGCGCTGCACTCCATCTAGCGCAGGGAATGGTTACAGAACGCAACGCGCTGCAAGAAAATTCCCGGCAGTTTAGCGCCACGCTGCGCACTCAGGGTTGGGACACCGCGTTGTCGTCCACGCAGATCATTCCGGTAATTGTCGGAGCGAACGAAGACGCCCTTGGCGCCGCTGACTTTCTCCAGCAACAGGGTTTTGCTGTGCGTGCGATTCGTCCGCCCACAGTCGCGCCCGGAAGCGCCCGCCTACGGTTTTCTCTGACCGCCGCCATCACGCCGGGCCATCTCGCCAAGTTGACACAGTCCTTGCAACTGTGGCGCAGTTCGCAGCAACCGACCGGTCGCCGTGGGAGCCGCCACCAACTCATGAGGCACCATTTCTTCGTCACCGGCACCGACACCGGCGTGGGCAAAACCACGCTCTCCGCATTACTGTGCGCCGCGCTCGACGCCGTCTATTGGAAGCCCATTCAAACCGGCACGCTCGAAGGCTCCGACCGTTCCACGGTTATGCGTCTCGCAGGCATCGGCAACGACCGCACCCTCGACGAAGTCTACCAATTCGTCCCGCCGGTCTCGCCGGACCTCGCCGCGCGCTGGGCCGGTGTGGAAATCGATTTAGCGCGTATCAATCTGCCCACCAGCCTGATGAACGATTGGCTCGTGGTTGAAGGCGTTGGCGGCGTACTCGTCCCCATCAATCCAAAACAATTTGTGCTGGACTTAATGGCGAAATTTAAATTGCCGGTAATCCTCGCGGCGCGCAGCAGTCTCGGCACCATCAATCACACCCTGCTCACGCTGGCCGCTCTGCACGCCGCGGAATTGCCTGTGCACGGTGTCGTTTTAATCGGTGATCAGAATCGCGAAAATCGCGAAACCATCGAGCGCTTTGGCCACGTTCGCGTCATCGGTGAAATTCCGCGCTTGCCAAACCTGCATCGCACCGCGCTCATGCAGGTTTTCCTGAACCATTTCGATCGCGCGGCATTTTCGCAGTAAACACGCCAAGCCATGGCTTCTCCACTCCGCATCTGGCATCCCTTTACAAATTTCACGCTGGATCCGCCGCCGCTGCACGTCGCGCGCGCCGAAGGCGTCTGGCTTTACACTCAGGACGGCCGCCGCATTCTGGACGCCATTTCGTCCTGGTGGGTGAATCTCCACGGACACGCCAATCCGCGCATCGCCGCCGCCATCGCCGCGCAAGCGCAGAAACTCGAACACGTAATTCTCGCCGGCTTCACGCATGACGCCGCAGAGGAGCTGGCCTCGCGCTTGCGCAAATGGGTGGCGCCAAATCTGACGCACATGTTTTTCTCGGATGACGGCTCAACCGCCGTGGAAGTTGCGATGAAACTGGCGGCCCAGCATTTCAGTAATCTGCAGCGCCCGCAAAAAAAAGAAATCGTCGCTCTGATGCATGGCTATCACGGCGACACCGCCGGCGCCATGTCTGCCAGCGACGATTCGCCCTTCACCGAGCCCTTTCGCGCCATGCGCTTCGCGGTGCATCGCGTAAATTCCGCCTACTGCTATCGCTGCCCAGTGGGACTAAAGCGCGAATCCTGCCACATCGAATGCACGCAGCAACTCGAAACCCTGCTCGCCGAACGCGGCCCGCAAATCGCCGCGGTAATCGTCGAGCCGCTGCTGCAAGCCGCTGGCGGCATGATCGTGCACCCGGTCGAATTTCTGCAAAAAGTCAGAAAGCTCTGCACCGACCACGACGTGCTGCTCATCGCCGACGAAGTTCTCACCGGCTTTGGCCGCACGGGAAAAATGTTTGCCTGCGATCTCGCCGGAGTCACTCCCGACCTGGCGTGCCTCTCAAAAGGCATCACCGGCGGTTTCCTGGCCATGGGCGTGACGCTATGCACGGAAGAGGTGGCTGCCGCATTCCACGGCGAAAATCGCGCGCACACTTTTTATCACGGCCATTCCTACACCGGGAACGCCCTGGCCTGCGCCGCCGCCAACGCCAACCTGCAGATCTTCGACGATGAGCCGGTCTTTGACCGCATCGCCACCATCGCCCGCATCACCGGCGAACGGCTCGCACAATTCCGCGCCATGCACCAGGTCGGTGACACGCGCCAGATCGGCACCATCGGCGCCATCGAATTGCGCGCTGAAGACCCCGGCTATCTTTCCGCCATGCGTCCCAAGCTCTACAATTTTTTTCTGGAACGCGGCGTTCTCCTCCGTCCGCTGGGTAACGTAGTGTATGTCCTCCCACCCTACGTAATCAGCCCGGAGGAATTACATCGCGCCTACGACGTTATCCAAGAAGCCGTCGAAACGTTGTTCTGAACATTGTTCTAAACGGTTTTGGACGCTGTTCTGAGCGTTGCTCGGGACATCGTTCTGATGCGCAGCGCCTCTGTTAAGCTTTTCGTCTTTGTCGTTGCGTTTGTTGTCGCGTTTGGTTTTGCCTTTGTAGGGGCGCAGCATGCTGCGCCTCTAACGCCACGACCGATCTTTCACTTGAGGACCCGTTTGCTTTCCAAATTGAACGTATGGAAACAAAAAATAATTCTTTTCGCCGGTGCCCTCGGCGCTTCCGGCCTGTTCCTGATTTCGTTCCTGGATTCTTCGGTTCTCAGCTTTCCCGTTATCAACGATCTGTTGCTGATCAATCTCGCAATGAATCGCCCAAGCCGCATGCCACTCTACGCCGCCGCAGCCACCGCCGGCTCTGTACTCGGCTGTGTCCTTTTGTATTTCATCGCCCGCAAAGGCGGCGAAGCTTTCTTTCACAAGAACGCCGGCGTCCACGGTCACGCCGTTCGTCACTGGGTCGAACAAAACGGTTTCATAGGGGTGTTGCTGGCAGCTTTGCTCCCGCCGCCCACGCCATTCAAAATCTTCGTATTCGCCGCGGGCGTCTTTGAAGTCCCCGTCGCCAGCTTCACGCTAGCCGTAACCATCGCCCGCCTCCTGCGCTACTTCACCATGGGATATCTCGCCGTTCGGTTTGGTCACGACGCATTGCCATATCTCGTGCACCACAAGATGCCAGTAGCCATCGCCGTAATCCTGTTTGTAGCCGTCAGCTATTTACTGTCGCGCTTGATCCTGCGCCGCAGGCATCCACAAGTCATGAAGAAGCCGTGCATTATTCCTGCGGAACTTGTTTTGCCCAAGCAATTTCGTCTGTCACTACGCGATTCGCCGCGTCAAGCGCAATCGACGGCAATGACTTCATGCCCGCCTTGTCCCATGGCCGCATAACGCAGATCGCGAATCTCCACGCGGCTCCCAGTCGATGTGGTCTCCACGGAAGCCTTAGGAAATCGCGCCACTCGCAAAAATCTCTCCGCCGCCGCTGTCCTTTGCGCCGCGTCGAGCGCCGTCGAAGGCTCCGGCTTAAACAAGGTCTCCGCGCTCTCGGGATCGAACGACTCCACCGGACCCACCATCACCGTCAACTCGTGCAGCGCGCCCTCCGTCTCCACGATTCCGTGCCACGTCACCGGAGAAAACGCCTCCGGGAACGCTCCCGCCCGCTTGGCAACCTCACCGCGGAACGTGCGCGACTCAAGTAAGGCAATCACGTCGCTGTGAAAATGAGCGCGAAGTCACGACATAAAAAACAATAATCGCGAACCCGATCAAAGCCCCGGTCCGTCCGCGCGGCTTGTTATCTCGCGCCCCAATCTCCGCGGTCACCAAATGCAAAAATTCCGGAAACAGCAGCGCACCCAACAGCACGGCCATAATCCAAGGATCCAGATCCACCACCAGATCCAAGGAAAATCGCTTCGCACGTAAACGGCCATAGCAGCGCCGCGCCTTCCCAGCCGCACACGTCCAGCAAAAGGTGCAAGCACGCCGCCGCTAATGCCAGCGCAAACGCGGCGGCCACGGAGAATCGTGCGCGCAGAGAATCGTCCGC
Organism: uncultured Acidobacteriota bacterium; assembly: GCA_963798585.1. GTDB lineage: Bacteria > Acidobacteriota > Terriglobia > Acidiferrales > UBA7541 > Acidiferrum. Next base: position 74,859 of record CAWCTJ010000005.1, on the reverse strand, counting down.
GATAAATCGGTAACCAACCGCGAAGACCGCGGCCACAACGATCGTCGTCAGCAGCGCATGCGTATACGTCCGATGCCAGCGCAAAAAAGCTCCCGCGCCCCACCACGCGCTGGCCAAATCGATATCGGCGATCACGCCCGCGGCCACGGCCACGATCCACAACTGTTTGGGCGCACGCGGCCACGCGGCCCGCGCCAGCGCCAGCGAAGCCAATCCGTGCGTTACGATGTTCATCGTTGTTTTGCGGTGCTTTATTTTGCGATACTTCAGGCGATTTTCTTGATCAGCGTGGCCGCGCCCACGCGCGGCACCAACAATTTCAGCGCGCGCGGCACAATCTTGAATTCGATCGGCAACCGCGCCAGCGGTTCGCCATCAACTTGCGCGTACACCGGCTTGTCGTCCATCGGCTCGCAGACAATCGAATCCGACTTATAAAAGTGCACGCCATCCGTCCCGCGCAACTTCCCCATCCACAACGCGGGCATGTAACTCAAGTATTTCAATCCACTCTGCGTGGTCAAGGCCATCACTTCAAACTGGTCTTCGTACAAATCCGCTTCCGTAGTGATCTTGAACGGCCCGCCATAATTTTTCGTGCGCCCCACTACTACCAGCGTAGCCTCGATCGTCTGCCCATCCGCCACCACGCGAAAGTGCGGATACTTGTAACGCATCACTTCCACCGCGCCCTGCCACCAGTAGGCCAGAATGCCCACGCGCGCCTTCAGTTCAAGGTCCACGGAATAGACGATCATCCCGTCCGGCCCGGCGCCCGCCACGCTCAGGAAATATTTCTTGCGCTCTGGCTGCTCCAGCGGCGTCGCCAGTCCCAGCGCAATTTCTTTCACTTCGCCATGCAACAGTTTCTGCGTCGCGCGCGGAATATCCCAGGGAATCCCCAATTCCTTCGCCATGATGTTCGCCGTTCCGCCAGGCAAAAGGCCCAGCGGCACGCGATGGCCATTCTGCTGGCCCGCGAGCCCGTTCACTACTTCGTTCAGGGTTCCGTCGCCGCCGCAGGCAATCACCAGTTGGCGGCCCTCCGTTGTTGCGCGACTGGCAATTTCGGTGGCTTCGCCGGGACCGCGCGTCTCCGCCAAATCCGCGTCGATCCCGCCCGCCGCCAAAACGCGGCGTGCGTCATCCAGCAACCGCCGGCGGCCATTGCCACCATTCCCCGCATTCGGGTTGTGAATCAGAAGCGCGTTTCGTAGGTCCGGCGTCATCGTTGGTCAGGGCTCCAAGGCGCACAGGCAAGATGCCTGTGCTGCCAAGACGAACTTGAACATTCGTCTGGCATCCATTCTATATAATGTGAGAGAAATCCTAGCTATTGTTCTGCAGGCAATTTACTTAGGATCGATTCACCAAGGAACTTCACCATGGCCAAGGCCGCACCGAGCGCCGTCAAGAAGCAGATCGCCGACCTGCGCGAGAAGCTCCGGTATCACGAGTACAAGTATTACGTTCAGGACGATCCGGAAATTTCCGATGTTGCTTACGACCGTTTGATGTCCCGCCTGAACGAACTGGAAACCGCCTATCCCGAATTGATCACCTCGCGATTCGCCGACGCTGCGCGTCGGCGGGACACCGCGCGCAGGATTTGAGACCGTTCAGCATGCCCGTCCCATGCTCAGCCTCGACAATTCCTATTCCTTCGACGACCTGCGGGAATTCGACCGCCGGGCGCGCGAGGTCAGCGGCCACGAAAAAATCGAGTACGTCGCCGAACACAAATTCGACGGCCTGAGCATCTCGCTGCAATACGAAGATGGCGCTCTGGCCCGCGCGGTTACGCGCGGCGACGGACGCACCGGCGAAGACGTCACGCTGAACGTAAAAACCATCCGCTCCGTGCCGCTGCGCCTCGAGCCTGCGGCGCTGAAAAAGGCCGCGTCTTCCGGAGGCCTTCGAGGTGCGCGGCGAAATCGTGATGCCGCGCAAAAGCTTTGAAGAATTGAATCGCCAGCAGGAACTCTCTGGCGGAAAGATCTTCGCCAACCCGCGCAATGCCGCCGCCGGGGCCGTGCGCATGCTCGATCCCTCGATCACCGCGAGCCGCCGCCTGGAGTTTTTCGCCTATTACCTCACCGTCGATAGCAAAGCTCCGTTTCCCAAACATTCGCAAACCCTCGAAGCGCTGAAGCTGGCGCGCTTTCGTTCCTCGAACGACTGGAAATTGTGCAATGGCATCGACGCGGTGATCGCCTATTGCGAAGCGTGGGACCAGCCGCGCATGAAACTGGCTTACGAAATCGACGGCGTGGTGGTGAAAGTAAATTCCATCGCCATACAAAACGAATTGGGCTTTACCGCCAAAGCTCCGCGCTGGGCGATTGCCTACAAATATCCCGCGCGCCAGGAGACTACGGTGGTCAACGGCATTCACGTGCAGGTGGGCCGCACCGGCGCGCTCACGCCTGTGGCGGAGCTCGAACCCGTGCAAGTCGGCGGCGTGACGGTAAGTCGTTCGACGCTGCACAACATGGACGAAATCAATCGCCTGGGCCTGCAGATCGGCGACACCGTGCTGATCGAACGCGCCGGCGAAGTGATCCCGCACGTGCTGAAAGTGGTGAAGGAAGGGAAGGACCGCCGCCCTTTTGAGATGCCAAAGAAATGCCCTGAGTGCGGCAGCACGATTCATAAAGCCGAAGACGAAGTGGCCTACCGCTGCGTGAATGCCGCGTGCCCCGCGAAACGCAAAGAATCGCTGCTGCATTTCGCTGCCCGTCACGCCATGGACATCGACGGCCTGGGCGACAAGATCGTGGATCAACTGGTCGACAAAGGCTTGGTGAAAGATGTCGCCGATCTTTACAGCTTGAAACTTGACGATGTGCAGAACCTCGAACGCATGGCGGAGAAGTCCGCGCAAAATTTGCTGGACGGCATCGCCGCCAGCAAGAAAGCAGCCTTTGGCGCGATTGATTTATGCGCTGGGCATCCGCTTCGTCGGCGAACGCACCGCGCAACTCTTGGCGGAACACTTTTCATCGCTGGACGATTTCGCCGCGGCCACCGAAGAGCAGTTGACGGAAGTAGGCGAAGTTGGACCGAAAGTGGCGGCGGCCATTGCGGAATTTTTCTCGGAGCCCGCCAACCGCCAGCTGATCGAGAAGCTGGACAAGGTCGGCATCAAGCCGACCGCCGCCAAGCGCACGGTGAAGAGCGACAAGTTTGCGGGGAAAACGTTCGTCTTCACCGGGACGCTCGCGAACCGCTCGCGCGAAGCCGCTGGCGAACTGGTGCAGCAACACGGCGGCAAGGTTTCTGGCTCGGTGAGCAAGAAAACCGACTACGTGGTGGTCGGCGCCGACGCGGGCTCCAAATTACGAAAAAGCCCAAGCGAACTGGGCGTCACGATTCTGACCGAAGCGGAGTTCGAAAAACTCGTTCGCCGGAATAGTAAGACCGTCACAATCTAAGCGCCGCAGAATCGCAGTTATAATTGAAAGCGGCGGGCGAGCCGGGTGATCGCTGGCTTGCGGCATACGTGGGGAACTCGTGGCAGGCGCGAGCGGGAGGAAAGTCCGGACACCGACCTGAGTAGCGCGAGCCGGTCGCGGGCGCGCGTGGTCAGGACATGGGCAACGCGCCTGGTAACGCCAGGGGGCTCGAGTCTTGCGAGCATGCAGACGGCCTCAAAGACCGGCGATGCACCCGGGCTACGGACAGTGCCACAGAAAATTAAACCGCCGGTTGGCGCCGCATCGGTGGCATCGTCGCAGGCAAACCTGCGGGACGTCTTCGCATCGGCGCGCGCTTCGGTAAGGGTGAAAAGGTGGGGTAAGAGCCCACCGCTCCGATGGCAACATCGGGGGCACGGAAAACCCCGCGTGGTGCAAGGCCAAATAGGAGGGGAGAGCCAGCCCGGCTCGTTTGGACCCTCGGGTAGGCTGCTGGAGTCGCGCCGCGAGCCGCGACCTAGAGGAATGATCGCCGCGGCGTCTGCAGTTTCTGCGTTGCATCGTGAGAAACGCAGCGCGCGCACAGAATCCGGCTTACAGGCTCATCCGCCATTTTTCAATGAGTTACAGGGCGTCTAACACTCCTCTAACGTGATCCTCTAACGGATGACATGTCGCGCGAACTGAAGCGTTACCAGACGGCCGTAGTTTTCAAGTGTGCCAGCGGCCACGACAACGTTCATGGCCATCGTCTCGTTGCCAATTCTCCGGAACACGCTCAGCGAATTTCCCTTCAGGAGATCAAACAAAATGAGCGATGCAGGTTCTGTGGCGCCACCGTCGCAGCGATAAGTCTGTTGGGAACCGAAGAAATCAGCAGGTATCCGGTCTACTACGCACGAGGTTATGTGTGCAGTTGTGGTGAGCGCGTCACAGTGTTGCGAGCGGAGTTAGGCACTGGGATGGACATTCCTGCGAAGGGCGACTACACGTGCTCCAAAGGGCACACACGCACCATTCTCAATCAAGAGTTCCTAGCGCTTGAAACGTGGAGCGAAGAGGCAAACTAGTGAAGCCCAAGCCAATTAAAAGGCCTCCCAGAGAGCGTTTTGCGATAGGTGCACAAGTCGTGGTAAGAATGCCAGGCATCGTGGGCCATGTAACTCATCGGGAGCATGAATAATTCGGCATTCGTTCACGAGAGCCCCGGTGCCTCCGTCAAACTTCACATTGACGTGAAGAGCGACGACTTTCGGAATTTCATCGCTAATTTGCGGGAGGCGACGGCTTCTGCAAATCTTCAAGCAACAGACGCCGACCAGATAGACGCTGATCTGAATACGGTCGAAGCACAAATTGTTGCGCCGAGGCCGAACACAACTGTCGTGCATAGTTGCTTGATGTCTGTCAAAGCCATCCTCGAAGGCACCACAGGAAGTCTTCTGGCGAGCGGAATCATCGCGGGAATTCAGGACGTAATATCTCGGATTTCTTGAGGCTCGACTGCCCATGTCTGAAATTCCAGAGCAACCAAAGAAGTCGCCAGGCGACGTGGTTCACTCGGTCGTTCGCGCCACAATTGCCGCAGTGCCCTACGTTGGAAGTCCAGCAGTTGAGCTTGTGGGCTTGGTCTTCGGTCCTCCGCTCGAAAAACGGAAAACGGAATGGCTCGATCAACTAGCCGCCGCCATAAAGGAGTTGAATGGAAGAGTCGCAGGGTTGACAGCGGAGAATCTATCTAGCGATCCGGCTTTTGTAACGATGGCTATGCGCGCTAGTGAGATTGCTACTCGAACGCATCAGAGAGAAAAGATTGATGCGCTCCGGAACGCCATCGTGAACTCGAAGCTCCCCGACGCTATAGACGAGACGATGCAGCACATTTTCCTCAACTATATAGATGCGCTGACACCGTGGCATCTGAATATTTTAAGCTTTTTCGACGACCCGCCGGGCTGGATGCGCGCCCACGGTGTCCCGGTACCGAACCTAAATATGGGAAGCCCCGGTCAAGTGTTAGAACTTGCGATGCCAGAACTTTCGGGTAAAAACGATTTTTACAACAGGTTGGTGGAAGATTTGGTACAACGCGGCCTTATGTCCGGCGGCGGTATCCACACCACGATGACCGGCTCGGGAACTCTCGCGCCTCGGACCACGCCGTGGGCGAAGCTATTTGTGCATTTTATTTCGAAGCGCTAGCTTCAAGTTTCCCGCAGGCGCTTCGGTAGGCTCATCCGCTAATTTTTTACTTTATACGATCGTTTCCGACTTGTCCGAGCTCGATTTTACGGACGGCTGTCAGCTAGTGGGAATTGGCAGCGTCTGCGGCCAGTCTTATCTCCTCGCTCGCTTGCGTGAGTAGTTCCTTGGCCCTTCCAGCGTGACCGCCGAGATTGTAATGATTGTCCTGCTGGGCCTCGTTAACTTTTTCCCAGGCTTGCTTGATGAGTTGTTGGGCAGCGCGCATGTTTCCGTGTCTCTCGCCGACGTTTACGGGTGGGACTTGCGCAAATACCGCCGCGCCAAGGGCGAAGGCCGCGCAGAGCGCGATGCCTACAAGCAAAATTCTCTTAATCATGGATTTGTTCTTCATTGGTTCCCCCTATGGATGAGAAGTATTTTGAATGCGGGCCTTGCCCGGCACATATTACGAGATTTCAATTCCTGCTGCCAGAAAAAACCTGGAAAACAAAACCTAAGGCGCATCAATTATTTTGTCTCTGCCGCGCCGTTCCTCCGGCGTTATACTCGCAGTTATCGGACCAGACGGAAGGCCCGCGCCGCAAGCGCGCTCTTTCGCCGCCGGAGGCTGCCACGTGCTTCTCGAACTCGGCAGAGCCATCTCGCTCGCGTGCAGTATCCTTTCCCTCTACGCCGTCCTGGATACCGCGTTCTTCCTTCCCGCCACGCGCTGGGAAGAGCGCCTCGCGGCTTCTTTCGCGCGCATCGGTTTTGCCGTCTGTGTGTGCCTGATCAGTGGGATGCTGTTCCGCTACGACGCACCGCCAGAAGTCTCGCTAGCCCGCACTCTACCCGTGCGTCTGCTAGTCTGGACGCTCTTCGGCGCCGCACTTCTCTTCGCCCTGGCGTGGTATCTCGACGTCTACTACGTCCCGCTCCTCTGGAAGAATCTGCCCAACTAATTCCTAGCGGCCAACTTCCGTTCGGATACCAATTTAGGAGCGCAAAGTCGATAGAGATGGACAACCCGCCCAAGGAAAAAAGGCGACCTCGGAGTCCGCGGCCGCCCTTTTTGCATGTAGGAGGTGACTAGTTGCTTCCCATCGCGCTTCCCGAGCCGGACGAACTGCCGTGAGCTTTCGCTGCGGCTTCCAGAATTTCCGCCCGGGGCACTTGAATGGTAAACAAGTGGTCAGCTGTTTGGATCTGGCTGAGAATGGCCTCGCCGCTAACTCGTTCGAAGCGGAGCAGGGCTTTGCCGGATTGATTGCTTTCGACCTGACCTACAAGGACGATCGCGCTCACATTCGCGTCGAAGTTGTAAAGGACCAGAGCTCTTGGGTCTTGGTCAGGCACACGATTAACCCTATAGTTGCCGGCCGGAAGTGTTATGCCGGCGGCGACAAAATGGTAGGGTATGTTGACTACGACTTGGTCAAGATTTTGGCCTTTGGCTGCCATGCCCAAAGTGGCGACGCCGATTAGGCCCATCAAAATACGCAAATAATGCTTTCTCATCAAATTCTCCTCGAACGCTTGAAGCGTCATTATAGTTACCGCTTCGAAGAAGTTTTTATTCCACCAGAAATCGCGCCTAGCAGAATCGTCCTCAAAACGTGTACAACGATGTGACGCGCTGCGCTGTTGCTGCGTCACAAAATCGCTTGTAAAGCTTTTGTCACTTACTGGTCTCGATTATGTCGCACGCATCGCGCTGCTGGAGTGGATGGATCGAGGACGAATGAATGGGGACAGACGGAATCCAAACCAGAGGCAACAGCGGGAAGGGAATAATCCGTGGCAGGAAGGCTGCTTTACGAATTCGGCGTGGCAGGATTCACGCTGAAGTAGATTACACTTTGGTAAAACTGATCTGAGCTAAACGCGCAGCCAAGTTCGTGTAGCTCGCGGACAACCCTAGATCCTGATATTGCGTGCCTGACCCGTTCGCTGGACGACGGATCCGTCTGGTCACTGATCGAGTAAACCGTTGCCGCGATACTCTGACGTCAATCCGCGCCCTCTTTCTCCACGGCAGTGTTCTCTGGCGCGGCCTCGCTTCCCGTCAGGACGCGAACGGCTTCGATACGCAGGCCCTTGTTGGCATCGAAGCGCTGCTTCCTGTCGAGCGCGGCGACGAATTCTCTCGCGGCCTTGCCGATCGCTCCCGCGATGCTGGAGGCATCCACCTTTACGGTTTTGCCTTCCGCCCCGTTTTTACGATCTTCGTAACGCAGTGTGACGTTATATGTATTCATGATGCCTCCGAATCATTTCCCTGTGCGCGAAGCAGGTTCTGCGCCACGCATCCCATCGCTCCCACGATTCCAAATATCATTGAAAACGGCACGGCCTGGTGGGGGATCGCTCCCATATTCTTACTGCCCAAACCGGCCGCGTACCCGATACCGAGACCTAAACCCATGCAACCCAAAATGATGACCGCGTTGACCAATTTCAACTTGGCTCCCTGGGCCCCCACGATGGCAAACGCTGAGCCCAGTAGCAGGGGCGTTAACCAGATTAGGATCATGAGCTCCCCCTGGCAACGAACATGCCGCAATCAGAGCGTTTATACAAGCTACTTAAAAAGCGGAACCCCAAGCCGGGTGTTTCGAAGATGGGATTGCCTCGCATCAACCCAACCGATTGTCGTCATCACGACGTTGCCTCATTAGCGCATTCGTGTTGACCGCGTACCCCGACCGCGTACCCCAAATTCGCAAACTGTGCGATATTACTCCCGGAACTTTTGTGGATACCGCCTCCCACTTACTCGCTAAATTTGAACGACGCTTCGCCGGCTCCGCCGCGCTGTACCGCGCGCCCGGTCGCGTGAACCTTATGGGCGAGCACACGGATTACAACGACGGTTTCGTGCTGCCAGCCGCCATTGGTTTTTCCTGCTGCGTGGCCGTTGCGCTGCGCAACGATCGCAAACTGGCGCTGTACTCGGAAACTTTCGATTCCATTGTGGAGACCAACCTCGACTCGTTGCCTCCGCATGCACGCGGCAATTGGTCGGACTATCCCATCGGAGTGGCCACCATTCTTGAAAAGAGTGGGTTTCCCCTCCCTGGCGCGAATATTTATATGATCAGCGATGTTCCCGTTGGCGTCGGTCTCAGTTCCTCCGCGGCCATCGACGTCGCCGTGGGCTACGCACTACTCGACAGCGCCGCATTATCCCATCGACCGCAACAGGCCTCCCGTGCTTTGCCAGCGCGTGGAAAATGAATTCATCGGCGCGCACGTTGGCATCATGGATCCCTTTGTTTCCTGCAACGGACGCGCGGGACACGCACTGTTGCTCGATTGCCGCTCGCTGGAGTTCCACCTGGTGCCGGTTCCGACGCGCGCGCATCTGGTGATCTGCAACACCATGGTCAAGCATCAGCTCGGCGCCAGCGACTACAACACGCGGCGCGCGGAATGCGAAGAAGGTGTGCGGCTGCTCTCCGCCGTGCTGCCCGGCATCGTCGCGCTGCGCGACGTCACCCTGGCGCAACTCGAAGCGCATCGCGCGCTCTTGCCGGAGGTCATCTACCGCCGTTGCCGCCACATCATCACGGAGAACGAACGCGTCCACGCCGTCGCAGCCGCGCTGGAATCCGGAAATTGGCGACTCTTTCCGCTGATGGCGGAGTCGCATCGCAGCATGCGCGACGACTACGAAATCAGCTGCCCGGAACTGGACGTCATGGTCGAGTTAGCCGCGAAGCAACCCGGCATCTACGGCGCGCGTATGACCGGCGGTGGATTTGGCGGTTGCACCATTAATTTGGTGGCCGCGGAACACGCCCCGGAATTTCAGCGCCGCATGGTCGCCGAATATCAGGCCGCTACCGGCCTTCGCCCCGATATTTATATTTGCGAGGCCTCGCAAGGCGCCGAAGCCATCGCGCTTGACGATCAACCCGTGGCGGCGCAGCCCGCAGAAGGCCTAGATCAGTGAACGCAATTCCGCAAATTGGCACTGCGCCGACTCCTGGCGCACACGCCGCATCGCCGCTTCAATCCTCTGATGCGGGAGTGGGTGCTGGTTTCTCCGCATCGCACGCAACGCCCCTGGCAAGGCAAAGTATCAGATACCGCGCCCGCCGCTCAGCCGCGCTACGATCCGACTTGCTATCTTTGCCCCGGCAACGAGCGTGCGCGTTCCTTAGTTGGCGGAGCCGCCGCACGCAATCCGGCTTACACCAGTACCTTCGTTTTTGACAATGATTACGCGGCGTTGCTGCCGCAAACTCCGCATCTTTCCCTGGATGAAGGCGGCCTGCTGGTGGCGCGCACGGAAGCTGGCCTCTGCCGGGTGGTGTGCTTTTCTCCGCGCCATGATCTCACCATTCCGCGCATGTCGTTGCCGGAGCTGCGCATAGTGGTGGACGTGTGGGCTGAACAATTCGCGTCGCTCGGGGCGCTCGACTGGGTGCAGCACGTACAGATTTTTGAGAATCGCGGAGCGTTGATGGGCGCCAGCAACCCGCATCCGCATTGTCAGATCTGGGCCAACGCTTCCGTGCCAAATATCCCCGAAAGGGAAGTGGCCTCTCAGTCCGAATACCACGCCAGCAAACATTCCTGTCTTCTTTGCGATTACCTCGCGCTGGAAGAAAAACACCAAGAGCGGCTGGTTTGCCAGAACGATAGTTTCGTCGCTCTCGTACCTTACTGGGCGGTGTGGCCTTTTGAGGTGTTGTTCGTGAGCAAGCGCCATCTCCAGGCCATCGACGAACTCTCTTCCATCGAACGCGACCATCTGGCCGATATTCTTCGCCGCCTCACAACGCACTACGACAATCTTTTTAACATTTCGTTCCCGTATTCGATGGGCTTTCACCAGCGCCCGACGGATGGGCGACCGCATCCGGAGTGCCACTTCCACGCGCATTACTTTCCCCCGTTGCTGCGCAGCGCGACCATCCAGAAATTTATGGTTGGATATGAACTCTTAGCCTCTCCGCAGCGCGATATCACCCCAGAAACTGCCGCCGAACGTTGCGCAAAGCCGGAGAAGTTCACTATCTTGATGCCGCAGTCCGTAAGATCGTCTGTCCCGCAAAATTCGCAATTAGGAGTTCCCGCGTATGACCGCTGAAAATTTACCCGCAAATCAGCGCCGCCTGCGTCTGGGCATGGTTGGTGGCGGCCCGGGAGGTTTATCGGCGCGGTGCATCGCATCGCCGCGCGCCTGGATGATCGCTATGAATTGGTGGCGGCGGCGCTTACTTCCGATCGCCGCGCGCAATCGCACCGCCGCAGAGGAACTGCACATTCCCCGCGCGTACGCCAATTTTGCAGGAAATGGCGACGGCGGAAAAAGCAACGACGCGATCGGATCGACGCCGTGGCCATCGTGACGCCCAACTATATGCATTTCGCTCCGGCGAAAACATTTCTGGAGGCCGGCTTCCACGTGATTTGCGACAAGCCCATGACCACCACGCTTTCCGACGCTCATCGAACTCGAGAAACTTGTTCAGCATACTGGATTGATTTTTGGTCTGACGCACAACTACACCGGCTATCCAATGGTGCGGCAGGCGCGCGAAATGATTCGCGACGGTGCGCTCGGCAAACTCCGCGTGATTCAAATCGACTACGCGCAAGATTGGCTTTCCACCGCGGTGGAAGCGACCGGCCAAAAACAAGCCGTCTTGCGCAATGATCCCGCGCGCAACGGCCCGGCCGGCGCGCTGGGAGATATCGGCACGCACGCGTTCAATATTGCTTCGTTCGTTTCCGGCCTGGCGTGCACAGAAGTTGCCGCCGATCTTTCCAGCTTGTACCCGGCCGCCCGCTCGACGACAACGTAAATCTGCTTTTGCGTTACGAAAAAAATGTGCGCGGCATGTTGTGGGCCAGCCAGGTCGCTCCCGGAAACAACAATCAATTTGGGATTACAAATTTACGGCGATAAAGCCGGCCTTTCGTGGTGTCAGGAACAGCGCTAACGAACTTATTTTTTCTCCGCTCGGCGAGCCACCAAGAACCATTGCGCGCAACGGCGCCGGTTCACTGCCGGTCGCGGCGCATGCCGAGCCGCATACTCCTCGCGGGCCATCCCGAAGGGTACCTCGAAGGTTTGCGCAGCTTTATAACGATCTCGCGCGAACAGATTCACGCGCGTCTCGAAAATCGCCAGCCCGATCCCGCCGCGCTCCTGGTTCCCGGCATTCACGATGGCGTAAACGGCATGCGCTTCATCGCTGCCGCACTGGCCTCCTCGAAAAATAATTCGGTGTGGACGGCTCTCTAAGCATCGCGCTTGGTGTGGGAAATTCGTCCATTCGTAAACTGTGGCAAAGTATATCGGTATGCCCGACTCCTCAGGATTCCCTAGCCCCGGACTTGCCGTATTTCGCTACCCATGATTTTGGACTCTTTCAACTCGCACGGTTCCTCATCATCGTCGCGCTGGAGATGCAGTCCGTCGCCATCGGCTGGCAGATTTATGCCACCACCAAGCGTGCTCTGGACCTCGGTCTCGTCGGCCTGGCGCAATTTCTTCCGGGCATTCTGCTATTCCTGCTCTCCGGGCACGTTGCAGACCGCTTTGACCGCCGCAAAGTGATGATGCTGTGTTATGTGGGATTTGCCGGCTGCTCCGCGCTGTCTGTTGCTGATTGCCTGGCGGCACACCGCGAAGGTCACGCCCATCTACTGCGTGCTGGTGCTGCTTGGCGTGGTGCGCTCGTTCAACGGACCGGTAACCCGCGCGATTCTGCCGCAACTTGTTCCGGAAGAGCATTTTCAAAGCGCGGTGGCCTGGGCCTCGACGATTTTTCAGGGCGCCACCATTCTTGGACCGGCCATCGGCGGCTTGGTGTACGGGATTTTTCGTGGCCCGGTGGTGGTCTATGCCATGGCGTGGTTGCCGCGTTTGCGGCCATCGCGTCCACGGTGCTGATTAAGGCCAAGCAGCCGCGCGACGCCGTGAACCGGCCACGCTGGCGACATTCTCTAGTGGGATTAAATACATTTGGGCCAAGAAATTGATCCTTGGCTCCATTTCGCTGGATCTCTTTGCGGTCTTGCTGGGCGGAGCGGTGGCGCTGTTGCCCGTTTTCGCGCAGGAAATTTTGCGCACTGGGCCGCTAGGACTTGGCTTGCTGCGCAGCGCTCCCGGCGTTGGCGCCGCGTTCATGGCGCTGCTGCTGGCCTATCGGCCGCTGCGCAAGCGCGCTGGCGCAACGATGTTGTGGTGTGTGGCGGGTTTCGGCGTCTTCACGATTTTGTTTGGCGCGTCGCACAGCCTGGTGTTGTCGCTGATCGCGCTGGCCTTGTCGGCGCCACGGACATGGTCAGCGTGGTGGTGCGCAATACGCTGATTCAAATCGCCACGCCGGACGAAATGCGCGGCCGCGTCAACGCCGTGGACATGATTTTTATCGGCGCTTCCAACCAGCTTGGGCAATTCGAGTCCGGCGTGACCGCGCAATGGTTCGGCGCGGTTCCTGCGGTCATTTTGGGAGGTATCGGGACGCTGCTGGTTACCGCGCTATGGGCCTGGGGTTTTCCGGAGTTGCGGAATGCCGACCAGTTGGTCGTTCGAACTTAAAAGCATAGACTGAAATGTGAAAAGCGCCCCGACTAAAGCCCGGCCGCTACGATTTCTCGGCGGCGCAGGAGGTTTAGGGAGCCGCACGTTTGATGGCGCCACGACGAAATTGCCGGGAGCTGCTAGCCAGCGCGGTCGTTACCGAGGGCGGGACTTTGTCCGCATTTTTCAGCAAGCACGGACACCTGCCAGATTTGCGTTTCGTTCAAAGTACTCTTAAATCCTGGCATTCCCGTCATCCGGATTCCGTTTTCCACCTTCCAATAGGTTTCCCACGCTTCATCGTCGGTCACTCCGTCGCCATGCCAAATTGCGGCGGCTTCGGAAACATTCCCGCTGCGATGGCTGTCGTTCACCGCCCGGCAATCCGTGACAGACGGCGCAATTCTGCTTGTAGATTTCGGCGCCCGCCAGATAATTGGGTTCATCGGCCGGAATTTGCGGCGCCGGATGCGGCAACTTGTCCAGGTAAGCATCGAGAGCCTTATGGGCGTACTTTCGCTCAAAAGGCATCGGAGGAGCAGTCACCGCCACGGGCGCCTGCCCGTGGAGAAATAGAGGTGGATTCCCGCCGCCACCAAAATCACCCGAGATGATTCCCAGTATCAGAGCCTTGAACATTGTTCCTCCGCGTAAAAGACGAAGCCCGCTAAAGAACCGAAGCTCCTCCGTGCTTTTTTCGCGCGCAGCTTTCCGTGTACAGTCTATTGAGTTCGGGCCATTTTCTGCAGCAGCGAAATTAATCTCGAGCCTGGCTGCCCGGTGGTGGCCTCAATTGTATGCGCCCCGTGGCGCCCCCTTGCCTTTCCAGTAACCTTTACCTCGGTTCGCCGTCTGATCTATAAGAAGGCGGAGCTTTCCGGAAAGCTGGCAGTGTTCGCGTACACATCTAATCGCAGTTCGCAATGACCTGCCCTGGAGGCCGCAGCTTTTGAAACTGTATCTTTTATTCTCGATAGGAGCAAAGTGCAATGGGTCACCTGAATCCCACGGAGCCTTCCAAAACCGGAGGTGCGAAGCGCGCCCTACGCGATCGCGCCGCCGAAAAGCCGCTGGTGGATTTGGGTCTTGGTCGCGTTTTGGCACTTGGCGGCTTCTGGTATTACCGCGGCTCGCAGGCCAACTCCCAAGCCCTAGATTCCGGTGCGCCGGGAAGTTCCGGTTTCCCGGGCGGTAATTTCCGGGCGCAGGCGGCGATGCCCCCTGTTCCGGTAGTTGTTGCCACCGCGGAACGCGGCGATCTTCCGGTTTATTTCAATGGGCTGGGGACAGTTACCGCGTTCAACACCGTTACGGTCCGCAGCCGCGTCGACGGCGCCATCGTGAAGGTGAATTTTACCGAAGGGCAGTTCGTGCACGAGGGCGACGCGCTTGGTGGAAATCGATCCGCGCCCCTATCAAGTGGCGCTGGAACAAGCACGAAGGCCAGCTGGCCAAGGATCAAGCGCAACTAAAGATGTGCAAATCGACATGGAGCGCTACAAGCTGCTGTTTAAAGAAGGCGTGATACCCAAGCAGCAACTGGATACCCAGGAAGCTTCGGTGGGGCAATCGCAAGGGTCGATTGCGGCCGATCAGGCGGCCATTGACAGCGCAAAATTAAATATCACGTACTCGCACATTGTTGCGCCGATCAGTGGGCGGGTGGGATTGCGGCTGGTGGACGTTGGCAACATCGTCCACGCCGCGGACACTACCGGACTGCTGGTCATCACGCAATTGCAGCCGATTGCGGTGATCTTTACGCTGCCGCAGGATCAGCTGCCGCAAGTAATGAGCAAGTTGCACTCCGGCCCGCAGCTTTCGGTGGAGGCGTGGGACCGTGACGACACCGACAAAATCGCCAGCGGAAACTGGCGACTATCGACAATCAGATCGATGTAACGACCGGCGACGTACAAGCTGAAAGCGATTTTCGGCTAACGAGAACGATATTTTGTTTCCCAACCAATTCGTGAATGTGCATCTGCTGGTGGATACGAAGCACAACATGACGCTGATGCCGGTAGCGGCGATTCAACGCGGTCCGCAGGGAACATATGTTTACGCTTGCGGCGCACGGGGAACGTGGCGAAGATTGAGGCAGTCACGATCGCGCAAACGACCGGCAACCGGTGGGGCTTAGCTCTGGAATTAAAGCCGGCGACAGCGTGGTGATCGACGGTCAAGATAAGCTGCAAGATGGCACGAAAATCATTCCGACCGAAGCGCCGATGCCGCCGGTGATAGCGGCGGTGGCGGCGAAACCGGCCGCATCGAATGGCACAACAAGTCCCGCAGCAAATCCGGCAACAAATGGCGCGGCGAATGGTGCAACAAATGGGGCCGCCCCTCGAGCGGCAGCTGAGAATTCTCCGGGAGTTGGTTCGGCGTCTGGAGGAAGCTCCTCAGGAAATCCGCGATGAATCTATCGCGGCCATTTATTCTTCGGCCGGTGGCCACCTCGCTTCTGATGGTGGCCATTTTGCTTGCGGGCTTTGTGGCGTATCGGGCAGTTGCCGGTGTCGGCGCTGCCGCAGGTGGATTATCCGACGATCCAGGTGCAGACGTTTTATCCGGGAGCGAGTCCGGAGGTGATGGCTTCGTCGGTGACGGCGCCGCTGGAGCGGCAGTTCGGGCAGATACCGGGACTGAGCCAGATGACGTCGACGAGTTCGGGCGGAGGCAGCGTGATTACGCTGCAGTTCTCGCTGGACGGAGTCGATCGACGTGGCGCAGCAGGATGTGCAGGCGGCGATCAATGCGGCGTCAGCTATCTGCCGAAGGACCTGCCGAATCCGCCGGTCTACAGCAAGGTGAATCCGGCGGACGCGCCGATTATGACGCTGGCGCTGACGACGACACGCTGCCGCTTTCGCAGGTGGAAGACCTGGCGGATACGCTGATGGCGCAGAAGATCTCGCAGCTCTCGGGCGTGGGACTGGTGTCGATCAGCGGCGGGCAGAAGCCGGCGGTGCGGATCCAGGCGAATCCGACGGCGCTGGCGACTATGGGTTGAGTCTGGAAGACCTGCGCACGGCGCTGGGCAACGCGAATGTGGACCAGGCGAAGGGCAATCTGAATGGCGAGCGCAGGCGTACACGATTGGCGCGAACGATCAGCTGCTTTCGAGCGCGGACTATAACACTGTGATTATCGCGTACCGGAATGGTTCGCCGGTGCGGCTGTCGGACGCGATGTCGGCGACAGGCGTGTGGATGGCAGCGGAGAACGTGCAGCAGGACGCGAGCGATGGAGCCGGCAAGGCGTGACGCTGAAGCCGGCGGTGATTCGTGAACATCCAGCGGCAGCCGGGCGCGAACATTATCGGCGTAGTGGATGAGGTGCAGAAGACTTCTGCCGCAGCTGCGGTCGTCGCTGCCGGCGACGGTGAACGCTGGAGGTGCTGACGGACCGGACGAATACGATCCGGGCGTCGGTGAAGGACGTGCAGTTTTCGCTGGTCCTGACGATCGCGCTGGTGGTGATGGTGATCTTCCTGTTCCTGCGGACGTTTGCGGCGACGATTATTCCGGCGGTGGCGGTGCCGCTGTCGATTGTGGGGACGTTTGGGGTGATGTATCTGCTGGGGTACAGCCTGAACAACCTGTCGCTGATGGCGCTGACGATCTCGACGGGCTTTGTGGTGGATGACGCGATCGTGATGATCGAGAACATCGCGCGGTATCTGGAGGAGGGCGACTCTCCGCTGGAGGCTGCGCTGAAGGGCTCGGAGCAGATCGGGTTCACGATTGTTTCGTTGACGGTGTCGCTGATTGCGGTGCTGATTCCGCTGCTGTTCATGGGCGATATTGTGGGGCGGCTGTTCCGCGAGTTTGCTGTAACGCTGGCGGTGACAATTCTGGTGTCGGCGTTTGTTTCGCTGACGCTGACGCCGATGATGTCGGCGAAGCTGTTGAAGCATAACGCCGGAGAGCGAGCAGAGGCGTTCTACCGGAAGAGCGAAGAGTTCTTTGAGTATGTGATTGCGAAGTATGCGGTGGGCGTGCGGTGGGTGCTGCGTCACCAGACGCTACGCTGCTGGTGACGCTGGGGACGTTTCTGCTGACGGTGTATCTGTTCTCTGATTGTGCCGAAGGGATTTTTCCCGGTGCAGGATACGGGCGTGCTGCTGGGGATCACGGAGGCTCCGCAGACGGTCAGCTTTCGCGGCGATGGCTGCAGCGGCAACAGGCGCTGGCGGATGTGATTCTGCAGGATAAGGATGTGGAGAGCGTTTCGTCGTTCATCGGGATCGACGGGACGAATACGACGCTGAACAGCGGGCGCATCCAGATCAATTTGAAGCCGCGGAGCAGCGGAAGGCGTCGGCGCTGGAGGTGATTCAGCGGCTGGAGCCGAAGTTGGCGAAGGTGGATGGGATCTCAGTGTTTCTGCAGCCGCTGCAGGACCTGACGGTGGAAGACCGGGTGAGCCGGACGCAGTATCAGTACTCGCTGGAAGATGCGAATCGGAAGAGCTGGCGTTTTGGACGGCAAGATTGTCGCGAAGCTGAAGACGATTCCGGATTTGAGCGATGTGGCGAGCGACCAGCAGTTGGGCGGGCTGAAGGCGACGCTGGTGATCGACCGCGATACGGCGTCGCGGCTGGGGATTACGCCGCAGACATCGACGACACGCTGGATGATGCGTTTGGGCAGCGGCAGGTGTCGACGATCTTTACGCAGCAGAACCAGTATCACGTGGTGCTGGAGGTCGCTCCGAAGTTTCAGCGGAACCCGATCGTCGCTCGACAGATATTTATGTGAAGAGTCTCGAACGGGACGCAGGTGCCGCTGTCGCGTTTACGCATTTTGAGCGAGCGCAGACGCCGCTGGCGATCAATCATCAGGGACAGTTTCCGGCGGTGACGATCTCGTTCAACCTGGCGCCGGGCAAGTCGATCTGGCGACGCGGTGAAGCGGTGAACAAGGCGAAGCAGGAGCTGAATATGCCGCCGAGCGTGAATGCGCAGTTCCAGGGTTCGGCGCGGCGTTTCGAGGCTTCGCTGGCGAATGAGCCGCTGCTGATTCTGGCGGCGCTGATCGTCGTCTACATCGTGCTGGGCGTGCTGTACGAGAGCTACATTCATCCGATCACGATTCTGTCGACGCTGCCTTCGGCGGGTGTGGGCGCGATTCTGGCGCTGCTGCTGTTCCATGTGGATTTGAGCGTGATCGCGCTGATCGGCATTATTTTGCTGATCGGCATTGTGAAGAAGAACGCCATCATGATGATCGACTTTGCGCTGGAGGCGGAGCGCGAACAAGGGATGACGCCGGAGGAGGCGATCTATCAGGCTTGCCTGCTGCGGTTCCGGCCGATCATGATGACGACGATGGCGGCGCTGCTGGGCGGATTGCCGCTGGCGCTGGGCACGGGCGCCGGGAGCGAGTTGCGGCGGCCGCTGGGTATCACGATTGTCGGCGGACTGATTGTGTCGCCAGGTGCTGACGCTGTTTACGACGCCGGTGGTCTATCTGTTCTTTGACCGGCTTGGCGACCGCTTCAAGGAGTCACTGCGGCAGATCGCTATGTCGGACGAAGAGCTGGCGCACGGACGGACTGATAGACAGAGATGAAATCGCGGAGTCAAACTTTTCAGCACCATTTATCCGGCGGCCGGTAGCGACATTTCTGATGTCGATTGCGGTGATTCTGGCGGGCGCGGTGGCGTATAAACTGTTGCCGGTGGCCCGTTGCCGCAGGTGGAGTTTCCGGTGATCTCGGTGGGCGCGAGTCTGCCGGGAGCGAGCCCGGAGACGATGGCTTCGTCGGTGGCGACGCCGCTGGAGCGGCAGTTCGGAGATCGCCGGCATCAATCAGATGACGTCGTCGAGCAGCCTGGGCTCGACCAGCATCGTGCTGCAGTTTGATTTGAACCGCGACATGAATGGCGCGGCGCGCGATGTGCAGGCGGCGATCAATGCGGCGCGGAGCCAGTTGCCGGCGAATCTGCCGAGCAATCCGACGTATCGCAAGGTAAATCCTGCGGATTCGCCGATCATGATTCTGGCGTTGACGTCGGACACGATGACGCTGCCGCAGCTGTACGACGCGGCGAATCCATCCTGGCGCAGAAGATTGCGCAGGTGCAGGGCGTGGGACAGGTTTTCGCGTGGGGCAGTGCGAGGCCGGCGGTGCGCATCGAAGCGAATCCGACGCAGCTGAATAGTTACGGCATGAGCCTGGAGACGATTCGCAAGGCGTTGCAATCGGCGAACGCAAATCAGGCCGAAGGGTTCAGTCTCGAACGACGCAGCGAACCGTTGACGATTAACGACACGGATCAAATCTTCAAAGCGGAGGAATACGAGCCGCTGATCGTGGCGGGCAACCGACCCGCGAGCAATGCGCCGGGCACCTCAGGAACCGGTGGCGCGGCGGTGCGGCTGGGCGATATCGGCCAGGTGGAGGACTCGCTGGAAGATATGCGAAACCTGGCGATTTCCAACGGCAAACGATCGGCGATTATTGCGGTCTTCCGCCAGCCTGGCGCGAACATGATCGCCACGGTGGATCGTATCTTTGCCGAGGTGCCGCGGCTGCAGGCTTCGATTTCGCCGTCGATGCATCTAGGCGTGAGCGTGGATCGCACGACGACGATTCGTGCGTCGGTGCACGACGTCGAGGCGGCGCTGATCATCTCGGTCATCCTGGTGATCCTGGTGGTGTTCGTGTTTCTGCGCGACGTGTGGGCGACGCTTATTCCCAGCGTGGCCGTGCCGCTTTCGCTGATCGGCACGTTTGGCGTGATGTACCTGCTGGGATTACAGCCTGGACAATCTTTCGCTGATGGCGCTGACGATTTGCACCGGGTTCGTGGTCGATGACGCCATCGTGGTGATCGAAAACATCACGCGGCACCTCGAGAACGGCATGACGCCGTACGAAGCGGCGATGAAAGGTTCGAATGAAATCGGATTTACCGTGGTTTCGATGAGCACTTCGCTGATGGCGGTGTTCATTCCGATCTCTGCTGATGGGCGGGATTGTGGGGCGGCTGTTCCGCGAGTTCGCGGTGATGCTGAGCGTGGCGATCGTGAGTTTCGCTGCTGGTTTCGCTGACCACTACGCCGATGATGTGCGCGCGATTTTTGCGGCACGAATCCGGGAAACACAATTGGGTGTATCGACTGTCGGAAAGCGGGTTCAACGGATTGCTGCACGGTTACGACATTGCGCTGCGCTGGGTGCTGCGCCAGCAATTGTTGGTTTTGGGTCTGACATTTGCCACCGCGGTGTTGTGCGTGTATCTGCTGTTCAACGTGAATTCGGGATTTTTTCCGCAGCAGGATACTGGGCGCATCAACGGCATGATCCAAGGGGATCAGGATTTATCGTTTGCGGCGATGTCGCAGAAAGTGCGCGTGTTCAGCGATATTTTGATGCATGACCCGGGCGTCGACAACGTCTCGGCGTTTGCGGGCGGGGGCAACGGCGGCAGCACGGCCAGACTTTTCGCGCAGCTCAAGCCGATGAAGGACCGCAAAATCAGCTCCGATGAAGTGATTGCGCGCATTCGCGATGCTTCCGCGAACGTTCCCGGAGCCGCGATGTTTCTGCAGTCGGTGCAAGACCTGAACATCGGCGGACGTTTTGGCGCGGCGCAGTTTCAATACACGTTGCAGGCGGACAACCTGGAGGATTTGAATCACTGGGCGCCGATTGTGATGCAGCGCATGCAGAGCATTCCGGAACTGCGAGACGTGAACTCCGACCAACAGATGAAGGGGTTGCAGACTTCGCTGGTGGTGGACCGCGACACGGCCTCGCGGCTAGGCGTGCAAATGGCGGATGTGGACAACACGCTGAATGATGCGTTTGGGCAGCGGCAAGTCTCGGTGATTTATAAAGGCATCAATCAATATCACGTGGTGCTGGAAGTTGCGCCCGGCGCGCAGCAGGATCCCAACGCGCTGAATTCGATCTATGTGCCGTCGAGCATTACGAAACTGGTGCCGCTCAGCGCATTTGCGCATTTTGCGCCCTCCAACACCGCGCTTTCCGTGAATCACCAGGGAATTTTTCCAGCGATTACCATTTCGTTCAATCTGGCTCCGGGCGCGTCGCTGGGGCCGGCGGTGGAGCATATTCAGGCGGCGCAACTGGAGCTGCATGTTCCGTCGACGGTGCACGCTTCGTTTCAGGGGACGGCGCAGGCATTTCAGGACGCGCGCTCCACGCAACTGTTGCTGATATTTACGGCGTTGGTGGCGGTGTATATCGTGCTCGGAATCTTGTACGAAAGTTTTATTCACCCGATTACGATTCTTTCCACGATACCTTCGGCGGGGATTGGGGCGATTCTGGCGATCAAGATTTCGCATGGCGATTTGAATATGATCGCGCTGATCGGAATCATCCTGCTGATCGGCATCGTAAAAAAGAACGCCATTCTGATGATTGATTTCGCGGTACAAGCCGAGCGCGAAGAGGAGCTCTCGCCGGTGGACGCGATTTACAAGGCTTGTTTGCTGCGTTTCCGGCCAATTCTGATGACGACGATGGCGGCGTTGCTGGGGGCCATGCCCCTGGCCGTCGGCAGCGGTGTGGGCTCGGAGTTGCGGCGTCCCTTGGGCGTGACGATTATTGGTGGGCTGATCGTCAGCCAATTGCTCACGCTGTTTACCACGCCGATTGTGTATATCTATATGGATCGATTCCAATCGTGGCTGCAGAGAGTGTTCTCGCGCGGATCGCAACATGTTGTGGCGCCGGCGCATTCGGATTAATCTGAAGAGTTCCATTAGAAAAACCCATTTTGATTTGAATGCCTGGGCAAGCTGAGGCGCGGCATGCTGCGCCCCTACAAAGCCGTGCGTTTTTGTCGCGTCAGTCGGGGGCGGTTTACGAACTGCCGATTAGCCAGCCGGTGAGGAACACCAGGATGCCGCCGACGACCACTTGGAACGCGGCTTGGAGAAACGGCGTGTCCATATATTTGTGGCGGATGATGGCGATGGCAGCGAGTTCAAAGAGCACCACGATTACGGCAACGATTGTGGCGGTATGAAAATTCTGGATGAGAAAGGGCATGGTATGGCCGATGCCGCCGGCGGTGGTCATGCCGCCGATGACCACGCCGCGAATCCACGGGGAGCCGCGGCCGGTTAGCGACCCATCGTCGGAGAGCGATTCGGCAAAGCCCATGGAGATGCCCGCGCCGAGCGATGCCGCCAGGCCCACGCGGAAGGCGTCCCAGCTTTTGTGAGTGGCGAAGGCCGCGGCGAAGAGCGGGGCCAGCGTGGAGACCGAGCCGTCCATCAAGCCCGCGAGGCCGGCTGAACCACTTGCAGCAAAAATAATTTCTCGTGAGATTGGTCTTCCTGGGTGCGCGCGTCGTGCGTCAGGTGCTTTTCTTCGAGGTCACCGGCAGTGGCCTGGTGCTTGCGTTCCTCGTCGGCCAATTTGTTCAGCAGCTCGCGCGTGGAGGCGTCGGTGACGCGGGTCACGGCCTTGGCGTAGAAGCGCGCGGCTTCCATCTCCATTTCGCGTGCCTGGCGTCGAGCTGACGTTGACGCCCAAAGGGCGGATCAGCCATGAGGGGCGCCTGGTGATGAAGCCTTTCACGTTTTCGCGGCGGATCAGCGGGATATGATCGCCGAAGCGCTGGCGGAACATGGCGAAGAGGCGGTCGCGATGTACGACTTCTTCGTCGCGCATTTCTTCAAACATTTGCGCGGTGGCGGGGTAGGACTCGCGGAGGGCGTCGGCGAATTCGCCGTAGATGCGGCCGTCTTCTTCTTCCGAGGCGATGGCCAAGGCGACGATTTCCTTTTCGCTTAAATCCTTGAATTTTTTGAGCATGCGCCCGTCCTGGACCGCGATTCTAGAGCGAAAGGTAGTCCAGAAGAATCGCATAAACGCGGGGTAGAGTCACGTTGGGGCGACGAGGTTGAGTGGGGCGATAGAGGGAACGCCGCAAAAAATGCACAGGCACCCTGGCGGGCGTAAACAAGGGTGCCTGTGCTACCAAAATCCATATTGATCCGGACGGAGTGCCTCCGGACGGAGTGCCCCTGGGGAATCGCGAAAGGATGTGAAAACAAAGGGACTTTAAGTACCTGTGTTTTCACATCCTTTCGCAAGTGTTCATTCTGCGGGAGTTAGGAGCTATTTTTAGTTATAGAGTAGTTACTAGGGTGCGGGCCGGACTTCTGCCAGAGGCTGGGCGCAATTCTCTACGTGGGAAGATTAACAAATCGGTAGCTGCATTGTCAAGTACCATTTTGGGATACAGGGAAAAATTGGCTTTCTTGGCTAAACCATGAAGCCTTGCATGCGGCAGAGGTGCACGATGCTGAGGCGGTTTTCCGCGCCGACTTTGTGCTTCATGCGATAGAGATGGTTCTTAACGGTTTGCTCGGACAGCGAGAAGTGGTTGGCGATTTCCTTGTTGGTGAGGCCGCGGGCGACCAGCGGGATGAGTTGCTGTTCGCGACGGGTCAGGCCGAGACGCTGGTGAATGCTGGCGGAGGGGAGGGATTTGGCTTCCGCTTCAAAATAGCGGAACAATTTCGCGCAAAGCTTGCCCGGGCAGACCGCACCCCCGGCACGCACGTCGAAGATAGCTTGCAGGATTTCTTCCGTTCGGGCGTCTCGCGACAAATAGCCGTGCACGCCCGCGCGCACGCACTGCAAGAACTCGCCCTCGTCACCGATTTTGCCCAGCATCACGACGTCGACACCCGGCTGGCTATCACGAACGTTGCGGATGACGGTAAGATCTTCCAGGAAATTGCCGCACGAAGTCAGCAGCAGGATATCCGCCCCCTTGTCGCACATGGCCGTGGCGTCAAACGGCGTATGGCTATCCTGCCCGACAATCTCAACGGAGGCACATCTGCGCAATTTACGCGTGAGTGCTTCTTGCTGCGGCTCCGTCTCAGCCGCCACGAAAATCTTTACGCGTGTCCTGGCGGCCGCATGCGGCAAGGACAAGGTACCTATCGCCATCGCGTTGTTGGCCGCAATCGGTTTTTGCCGCGCCACAGTAGGCATGAGCTTTCCTCTTCTGTCTCGGACGAATGCAGTTTGTTCAAAGCACACGATCCAGTGACCGGGACAAGCTCCCTGTATGCACTTAAGAAGCCGCGAGCTGTGGAATATGTGCGCGAAGCCACGCGTCCCGATGTAATTCAATTGGCGAGGTTTATTAAATTGCGTAAGGGTAAAAATCTTGTGGATTAGTCCCGATTCGGTACCAAAGCGTCGGAGCTTTCCGAAATTGGACTTGGGCGCCTGGCGTGAGCTTGTTTTTTTGCCCAGTACTTTCGTACTATTCTGACTGGGAAACACTCCATCTTCGAACCGGTACGTTGTCACTATAGGTTTTTTCTGGAGCGCCGCCGTACACTACTTGCAGGCAAACAGTTGCCTTTTTGGAGAGGGTACCCGGCCATATGTCCACCCAGCAGGACGTGATGAGCAACAGATTAACTTCCAGCAGTATTCCCCGCAGTGGCGGAACGCATCCCGAACGCCGGGGAACGCGGCGCTGCAAGATCACGCAATTGATGCGCGTGCGGCCATCGGATCCAGAGAAAGACCATTTCGAGGATTTGCGGGGCTCGCTAAGCGTTTCGCGTACCGGCGTGTATTTTCACAGCAGCGAGACGGGCTATGAACTTGGCATGCGCCTGTTCGTGACCATGCCATACTCAAAAGATCCGACGGCGCTGAATCGCGAATATCTGGCGGAAGTGGTGCGCATGGATGCGCTCGCCAATGGACTCACCGGAATTGGGATCAAGATGCTGATGGAAATGGGCATGCAGCATAGCTTCGCGCCGCAGAGATAAGGGCTTAAGCCGGCATAGCGGCAAACGGCGAATCTGCGAAATCAAACGACGAACCTAAACAACAAACTTAAACAACAGATTAAATGACAAGGGCGAATGGCTTGAGCCATTCGCCCTTGTTGCGTTGGGGATGAAACCAACGAGCGAGAGTCTGTGATTGTTCGCTATCTTTGGCCGATGGCCCCCAGCGCGCGGTGGCGCAGGATTCCGAGCTGCCGGTTTAGCGGATGCTTGCGATTTAGAAAGGTCAAGACCGGAGGGCGGCGATCGGTCAGTTTGTTCATTGCGATGGTCAGACGCACATCTTTCCGGGCGAACTTTAGCCCCGCCTGGATAGCTTCCACGGCGTCTTCGCGGCGCCCGGCGGTGGCGTAAACTTCCGCCAGATTCAGGTACAGTTGCGCCTGATTGCGTTTCATGCGCACGGCCGAATCACAGAGCGATTCCGCTTCGCCCCATTTCTTTTCTGAGCGCGCAAGGACCACGCCGAGATAGGACATGTAGTAAGGATTGTTGCGATCCAGCTCGGCAGCGCGCTTCATGTGTGGCAATGCACGGTCCACGTAATTGTCGCGCAGCAGGGTCAGACCGGTCTTAAATTCGCGGAAAGCATCCGTATCCATCATAGGTTCACCTCGCATGGAGAAAGGAATTTCTGGGATGATAAAAACCACCATAAACATCACGTCCCGCGTCGCAGCTTGCGAAAAAATGCGTCGAAGGGCGAATGCGCACCGCCCTCTGCTGTACGAAACGAAATGCCTGTGGCGCGAGCGTTCCGTAGGTCCATGCCAGGCACGGTACAGAGAGAAGCAGGATTGCGAGGTGGGTTTCCATTCCAGGCCGTCTTCAACGTACGCGCGCGGAACGCTGGAATCTACTGCTCCGGGGGACAGTCTTGGGACAGCGGAACCGCAGTAATAAGGGACGGAAAGGCCACCCGTACTCGGGGTGAAAGAGTGGGCCATCCGCGATGCGTTCCGAGAGCCGCCAATTCTTTTGACACTACCGGACCGCGTATTTACACTGACAAGCATGGAAATCCGTCTTAAGCCCGAGACAGAATCGCGCCTAAACGAGCTCGCCACGAAGAGTGGACGCCCGACAGACGACCTTATTGAAGATGCCATGGCAGGGTACTTGGCGGAAGTAGCTGAAGTGCGTGACATGCTCGACAGCCGCTACGATGACTTCAAGAGCGGGCGAGTGGAGCCCGTCGACGGCGAAGCTTTCTTCGAGGGTTTGCGTAGGCGCGGCGCCGAACTCTTAAGCCGTGATCCGGGAAATGAGCGCTGAGCGGGCTTTTCGCCTAGTCCCGGATGCGGCGCAGGACATCACGGAAATCTGGGAATTCATAGCTAGGGATAGTCCGTCCGCTGCCGAACGTATGCGCATGGAGATTCTCGATGCTGTGCGCAGGCTGGTCCCTTTTCCTGAGAAAGGCCATTTACGATCCGACCTCAGCGGCCGAGGTCTTCGATTTTGGACTGTCCGCCAATACCTCATAGCTTATGCGCTGGAGGAAGAACCGCTCCTGGTGGTTGCCGTCATTGACGGCCGCCGCAGCCCCAATATTATCGCAGCGATTTTGCGTGAAAGAAAAACGCCGTGACGCTCAGTTTTTCGCGAGCTTTTTCCATCCGCGGCGCCAGGCTTCCCAATCTTTTAGTGTGACCTTGCACATAGCTTTGGCGCCTTTGTGCAGCCAGCGGCTCTTGCGTTTAGCAAGATCGCGCTTTACATCCCTGATGGCGCCCGGAGTGCCGAGGTGCATGTTGGCGGTCTCCCAGCCCATGGCGTAAAGGAGACGCGCTTCATCTCTATCAACGGGCAGGGAAGCGAGTTCTATGCGCGAACAATCGGGCGCAAGGCGGCGCACCACCCAGCGGCCGTGAAAAAAGACAAAGGGATCGCGCACGCGGACCGAGCGCTGCACCAACTTCAGGCCGTAGATGTCCGCGGACTTACTTTTTTTGATCCACACCCATGCCGATGGGCGAATAGCTTTGGCTTCGCGAGCCACGAAGGAATGTTGCCACGTGGAGATGGCCAGAATGCGCGGATGCCCCAAACTTCCCAATCCCGCGATGCGCTTTTTCAGGGTGTACGGACAATTTTGCGCGGGTAGCGCCGCTTCAATCAGCTTACGAACCTCGGCGGGGGGCTTCGCGGTGTAAGGAGGAAACTTGCCCAGCTTCTCCCAGAATCTTACGGGATCGCGCAGCTTGCTTAAGGCCAGCAGACGCAGCCACTGATGGTCTTCCGCGAGGACGAAGGCTTGGCCGCCGGCTGCCAGACTATCGCGATAGCCTTCTTCGATGGCCTCCGCGGCTTCGCGGCGCGGCAGGCTGAGATGCTCCTCTTCGATCGCGAGATAGGCGCTCGCGGCGAGGCGCATCAGATCCAGGGTGTAAGCGGCCGGCCAGGCTTCGTCAAGATCGTTGACGCCCCAGATCAAGCGGCCTTCTTCGTCGCGCCAGGTGCCAAAATTTTCGATGTGCAGATCGCCGACACCTAGAACCTTGGGAGCGCCGGCGGCCTCGGGACAGATCTCTGGCCAGAGTTGCAGCCAGCGATAAAAGGTGGCGCGGAAAAAAGGGAACGCGGCCTCGGCCATGGCGGCATGCTTCAGAGTCAGATCCTGGCGGACGAGCGGAACTTCTCGCTCGAGCCATTTTTCAAATTCTGTCGTGGATTCGATGATGTTCATGGGTCGATTCTCCCTGACTTGGTTCGGCGAATTTCCCTGGCGCGATTTCGCGCGCGAGCGGAGCGCGACGAATCGGATCAAGGAATCGGCGCGGGATAAAGGTAGTCCGCCGCACGCAGCACCCGTCCGCAACACCCGCATGCAACAACGGTGCTTTAGTCTATATCAGGCGAGAGGTCCTGGAAGTGCAGGGATACCGGGGCAGTTGGTACTCATGTGATTCCCAGTGGAAATTATAGTTTTGAAATGCGTGCTGTTTTGCACACACGCCGCACAAGCGTCCGCGCATAGTCACTCCTGCCGGGATTCTATTCGCCCTGGCTCGGAGGATTTCGATGCGCAATCTGAATCGCTATCTCAACTCGCTGGTGTTGGCTGCAGCCGTTGCGGCACCTGTCATAGTGGTCGACGAAGCCAAAGCTCAAGAAGTAAGCGTGCGAGTCTACGATCACGATCATCACGATTATCACAATTGGGACCACCATGAGGACGTCGTGTACCGGCGTTACCTTGGAGAAAATCATCGCGATTACCGCGGATACAATCACTTGAGCCACCATGATCAGAGAGAATATTGGAATTATCGCCACAGCCATCCGGACTGAGCCTTAGGAGAAGACAGTAATTTCGCGGAGTGTCCGTTTCTGTACAGCAACAATAGCCTTCGACGCAGTACTGTGGAGGCCGGGTAACCATGTCTTTCGGCCTCTACGCTGCTGGTTTCGCGATCGTGATCTGCGGACTTATTTACGCGGCATATCTAATCCACATGCCAGCGCACTGGATTGTTGTGGGCGCGGTGGTCCTTTTGGGCTGCGGCATTTTGACGGGGGTAAAGGCCACGCGGCAGAAAGATCCCGCAGGATGACGATCACAATGCGGTTCTTCGGTGGGTGCGCGGAACACATCAAGATTCCATTCCGCACAGCTTCTACTGTATCGATTATCTTCCCCATCGACGAAATGTCGGTAGATTTCAAAAATCAGTAATACCTCATCCTCAATTGGATTCGATCCCGTTCTTATTTGGAAATGTGTCGAACGTTGCAGTGAAATGGTTCTGCGCTGTTACAGAACATCAGACTCTTCTCGCCTGTGCTATCACGAAGTTCCGCTGAAGTACTTCCTTTGCCGAAGCTCAAGAACCGCCATCCGTCTTTGGCCATCGCTGTGCATTACTTCTTTCCGCGTGGGTAGCCATGAATTCGAAAGCCCGAATCTCGAGCCCCGCGCGACCGCGTGAATGTGACTTCGCAAGTCTTCGAGCGAATGGCAGGAAGTGCCATTGCCCTCCAGTGGAATAGGAGCATGTTATGTGTAAGGCTAAGATTCGAAAGTTGTGGTTCCTCACATTTGCGCTCGCTGGCGTTGCGGGATGCGGACAAGGGTCAGTCGCGTTTACGGTTCCCGCCGTCACCTCAAGTGTGCCGACCAGCGGGGCTACGGCCGTCCCGCTCGCGCAGGCGGTTTCAGTAACCTTCAACGAGGCAATGAACGCCGCAACGATAAACACCACGACGTTCCTGCTCGCCGGACCGGGTGGTGCCGCGGTTCCTGGGGTCGTCACCAGTTCAGGAGGAACGGCAACCTTTACGCCAAGCGCGAATCTTGCCTCCGGCACGCAGTACACCGCGACCGTTACCACGGGAGCCGAAGACCCTCACGCACATCCTCTTCGCCAGCAACTACGTGTGGAGCTTTAATACTGCAATTATCCCGACCGTTGTCTCCACGAATCCTCTGAATGGCGCGCGCACCGTGCCGTTGAACGAAAAAATCATCGCAACCTTCAGTGTTGCCATGAACCCAGCATCGGTTATCGCGCACGGGACGTTTACGTTGGCGGTCGCAGGTGGTGGGGCGACCGTTCCGGTAGCGGTGACCTATGTGGCGGCATCTAAAACCGCAACGTTTGCGCCCACAGCGAACTTGCTGTCCAACACGCAGTACACGGCTACCATCGACACCGCAGCGCAAAGCGCAGCAGGAAGTGCCCTGGCAAGCATGCATGCGTGGAGTTTTACTACTGGCAGCGTTTCGGACCTCACGCCGCCGACCGTCAAGGTCACCATCCCCAACTCGGGCGCGACAGCTGTTCCCACGAATGAAACCATCAGCGCAACCTTCAGTAAGGTCATGGACCCGGCAACGATTACCGCACCGGGGACATTTACAGTAGCGACGACAGTAGGTAATACCGCGGTCCCGGGAAGCGTCAGTTATGCGGGTTCCATCGCGACCTTCACGCCGACTGCGAATCTGGCGGCGAGCACGCACTTCACAGCCACGATCACGAATGCCGCCCAGGATCTAAGCGGCAACGCATTGATCGCCGGCGCCGTACCCAACCCATGGAGCTTTACCACTGCCGCGGGTCCGGATAGCACACCGCCGACAATAACTCTCACCGCCCCAGCCGCCGCCGGCTTCAACGTTCCGCTCACCCAGGCGGTTAGCGCAACCTTCAGTGAAGCCATGAATCCCGTAACGATTATCGCTCCAGGTATATTTACTCTGGCGATTGCCGGAGCGGGAGGCGCTGCGGTTGCCGGAAACGTAACCTACGATTCCGCCATGGATATGGCCACCTTTACACCCACTGCAAACCTGACCGCCAGCACGCAATATACGGCTACGATTAGCAATGCTGCGACGGACCTGGCCGGTAACGCATTGGCCAGCGGAATGGTGCCCAATCCGTGGAGCTTTACCACCGGTGCTTCCGCCGGACCAGTAGGACCGAATCTCGGGGCCGCTGCGACTTTTGGCTCTTTCGGAGGCGGTGCGGGAATAACGAATCAGGGCATCAACACGGTAATTAACGGAGACATAGGCACCACCGCCGCTTCCACCGCGGTGACTGGATTCCACGACGCCAGTCCAGGATGCATCTACACGGAAACCCCACTCAACGTTGGAATCGTCAACGGAAACATTGACACGGCTCCGCCTCCGCCCACTGGTGAGTGTACTTCCGAAGGCACCGCAGCTACCTTCAACATCGCCGAGCAGGGAGCCGCGGCCGCGATGGCGGCATTCATCAATCTTTCTCCCGCTTCACGGCCTGGCGGCACGGACCCTGGCGCTGGCCAACTTGGTGGACTCGTTCTGGCTCCGGGATTATATAAGGCTGCGGGCGGCTCGTTCTTGATCACGGGATCGGATCTCACGCTGGATGCCCAAGGCGACGCGAATGCTCTGTGGGTTTTTCAGATGGCGTCGACTCTGACCGTGGGGGGTCCTGGAGCTCCCCGCAACGTGATTCTGGTCAACGGAGCGCAGGCCAAAAACGTGTATTGGCAAGTGGGCAGCGCGGCGACCATCAATGCGGCGGGCGGCGGCACGATGGTGGGTACCATCATCGCTGCCGCCGGGGTAACGTTTTCGACCCCGGGTAATGCCGCAATCACCACCCTCAATGGCAGAGCATTGGGACTCAACGCTTCAGTGACGGTGGTGAACACCGTGGTCAACGTACCCGCGCCATAGGTGAGAAGGCCTGTGCGAAGCACGGATGCACGGCGTCTGTGCTTTGCACGGGTCGTTGGCCCTGCTTAAGCTGCGGACAGACGCGATCGTGGGGCGCATCTCTCGCTGCGTGCGAAGTCCTAACCGATAGCGTGTTCGGCTCGGTCTCTGTGGCTCGTTGTTCGTTCTGCGTAGATGGGGAATTGCGCGGCTAACGCTGCCACCTGTTTGCGCACGGATTGCTCTTTCTCGGTGTTGCCGATGGCGCCGAGGACGTCTGCGATCCATCCGCCGATCTGCTCCATTTGCGGTTCGCGCATGCCGCGCGTCGTGACCGATGGACTGCCGAGGCGGATGCCGCCACCCTTCATCGGCGGCAGGGGATCGAACGGGATGGAATTCTTGTTTACCGTGATGCCGGCGCGATCCAGCGCTTTCTCCGCGTCCGTGCCGGTGATTCCGCGCGAATGCACTTCAACCAGAAACAGGTGATTGTCGGTTCCACCGGTGACGATGCGGAAGCCACGCTTGGCCAACGCCGCGGCCAGCGCTTTGGCGTTCCGCACCACTTTTTCCTGATACTCCTTGAACCCCGGCTCCATGGCCTCCTTGAGGCACACGGCCTTCGCGGCGATGATGTGCACCAGCGGGCCGCCTTGCGTTCCGGGAAACGTCAGTTTATCGATTTCTTTGGCGAACGCCGCTTTGCTCAGCACCAAACCGCCGCGTGGCCCGCGCAGGGTTTTGTGCGTGGTGGTGGAAACAATATCGGCGTGCGGCACGGGACTGGGATGAACTCCCGCCGCGACCAATCCGGCGATGTGCGCCATATCCACGAAGAAAAGCGCGCCCACGGATTTTGCGGCTTTCGCGATGCGTTCAAAATCGATGATGCGCGCGTAGGCGCTGGCGCCGGCCACGATCATTTTCGGCTTATGTTCCTGCGCCAGACGCTATCGATCTCGTCGTAATCGATACGCTCGTCTTCTTTGCGCACCCCATACGCGATGAATTTGTACATGCGCCCGGAAAAATTCAGTGGATGGCCGTGCGTCAAATGCCCGCCGTGCGACAGATTCATGCCCAGCACGGTGTCGCCGGGCTGCAAGCGTGGACATATAAACTGCGACGTTTGCCGAGGTGCCCGAATGTGCCTGCACGTTGGCGTGTTCCGCGCCGAAAAGTTGCTTGGCGCGATCGATGGCCAGCTGTTCGACCTGGTCCGCGTATTCGCAACCCCCGTAGTAACGCTTTCCCGGATAGCCCTCGGCGTACTTGTTGGTGAAGATCGAGCCCATGGCTTCGAGGACCGCTTCGGAGACCAGATTTTCCGAAGGGATCAGCTCGAGCCCGGTCGCCTGCCGTCGCGCTTCTTCTCTGAGCAATTCCGCAATCGCCGGATCCACCGCGTCCAGCGGACGATTCATGCGTTCGTTGGAATCTGTAGTGTTGGTCATCGTCTGCTCCGATAGCCCTGCGCTCGCACCGCTTACGCAATTTTAGCGGACGCGGTCAGAAAGCACCAGCAACGCATCAGCGGCGACCTCTCCGCGTATCTCAGCGCAGTCCATGATGCCGATTCGGCAAAGCAGGTGATAACACACAGAAGTAGAGTGCGCTGAGATATGCCCAGGGAGGACGGAGGGAACGCACGATGTATCGCGGCCCTAATGCAATCGCAAACTACTTCGCCGTCGACGCCGTCCTTAATGGCTTGGTACTGATCCTCCGTCAATAGCACCCTTCGTGACCAATCATGCCTATCGCTGTACGGACGGTTGGCGATAATCTTGCGCGCATCGCCGTGCGATATCCCCGGAAGCGCAGCCAGATCGCTTTCGCTGGCGGAATTCAAGT
Source organism: uncultured Acidobacteriota bacterium (assembly GCA_963798585.1). Classification (GTDB taxonomy): domain Bacteria; phylum Acidobacteriota; class Terriglobia; order Acidiferrales; family UBA7541; genus Acidiferrum. Next base: position 41,880 of record CAWCTJ010000005.1, on the reverse strand, counting down.
CCACGGTAGCGTGCCCGCCGCGATCCCAACCTTCCTTTACGCCTTGCGCTGCGGCTTGCGCATCGTTCACGGCGATCTTTGCCGCCTCGCCAATCTTTCTGGCCCGCTTCCTCAAGCTTGGGCTTGGCGTTTTCCGTAGCTTTGGCAACTTCTTCGCGCGTTTTCTCGTCGCGCGCCTTTTGTGCCGCGGCGTCGCTGCCGCCGATCTGAAAATAGCCGCAGCCTGCGGCAAAGACCGCCAACGTCACGCACGCCAATCGGGGTAGGTTACTCCATCGCGAACGCATGTCGATTGTCATGGTTATCTCCTGTACTTTCGATGCGCCGGACGGCACATTAGGGGTGCAGCCTATCCCGGAGACAACGTAGAGTTCGCATGGCAGGTAAATCCCGCAGACCAGGAAAATCGAAGGGCGCGTCGGAAAGTGGCAGCGAACGTCATGCACACTCTCGCGGCCTGTTGCTGATCGCCGCGTTCAAACTTTTCAAGGGCTTCGCACTGCTAGCCTTGGGCTTTGGCGCTCGGCACATGCTCAGTCAAAACCTCTCCACGAACGTGGAGCACTGGCTCGACCTGCTGCGCATCGATCCGCACAATTACTACATCCACCGGCTCCTCGAAAAAATCGCCGATATAGACCCGCACAAACTCAAACAACTTCGTGCGGGGACGTTTTTCTACGCCACGCTGTTCCTCATCGAGGGCACGGGATTGGCGCTGCGTCAGCGCTGGGCGGAGTACGTCACCATCATCTCGACCAGCTCGCTGATCCCGATTGAGGTTTACGAGATGGTGAAAAACTATTCCGGGGTGAAGGTCGCCTTCCTGGTGATCAACATAGGGGTCGTTGTCTATTTAATTTTCGAACTGCGCCGCAATCGCGGCTAATGGCGGGGCGTTGGCCTTCGCGAAATTCGCAAGGCACACCACCGCCGCCGTCACAAGTATTCCGCTACAATTGCCCCATGCAGCGCAAAGTTTTCTGGATGACCTTCACCGCGCTCGGCCTCGTTGCCGACCTTGCCCTGCCGTTCTGGTGGGCGCTAGGTGCCACCATCCCCGTCGGCATGCTCGCCTGGTGGATCGCCTACCGCTCCGACTGGTTTTAGCCCGCGAAATCCAGAACCACGCGAGACGGCACATCGCCGTGGGCGAGACGATCGAAGACCTCATTGATGGCGGATAGGGGCTGCAACTCGATATCGGCTTTGACCTTGCCCGCAGCTGCAAAAGCCAGAGCCTCAGCCATATCCTCTCGTGTGCCCACGAACGAACCGCGGATCGTGATGCAGTTGGCGACCACGTCGAAGAGCGGGACAGGGAATTCGCCGGGCGGCAAGCCGACCAGGACGCAAGTGCCCAGCTTGCGGGTCATGCCAACGCCTTGCTTGAAGGCGACCAGCGAGGGCGCGGTAATCAGCACGCCGTGTGCGCCACCGCCGGTCTCTTTTTTTAGAGCGGTGGCCGCGTCGCCAGCCTTGGCGTTGAATACGAAATCGGCGCCCAGGCGTTTGGCGTGGGCCAGCTTGCCGTCATCGATGTCGATGGCGCAGACAAGCAGTCCCATGGCCTTGGCGTATTGGACGCCTAGATGGCCGAGCCCGCCAACGCCGGAGATGGCAACCCATTGACCGGGCTTGGCTTTGGTCTCCTTGATGCCTTTGTAGGTAGTGATGCCGGCGCAGATGAGCGGCGCGGCTTCCTGTGGCGTCAGGCCGGCGGGGATGTGTGCTACGTAATTTGGATCGGCGAGGAGGTACTCGGCGAAACCGCCATTTTTGCTGTAGCCGCCAAACTGCGCCTCGGGACAGACCGTTTCCCACGCGCGTAAGCAGTATTCGCAGTGACCGCACGCAGAGTAAAGCCACGGGACGCCAACGCGGTCGCCCTCTTTTACACCCCCGTTAGAACGTTCACGCCCGCGCCCACAGCGACAACTCGGCCGATCGCTTCATGGCCGGGGATGAATGGCAGCGTGGGTTTTACCGGCCAATCGCCATTTGCGGCGTGCAGATCGGTGTGGCACACGCCGCAGGCTTCCGTCTTGACCAGTATTTGGCCGGGGCCGGGAGTAGGGATCTCGCGTTCCTGAAGCACGAGAGGCTTCCCGAATTGTTCTACGACCGCGGCGCGCATTTTGCTCGGCTTTGGCGACTTTCCGTTAACAACTGGCGATGCTGAAGTTTGAGTCAACGTCGATTGGATGGTCATGGCATTTTCCTCGGAACGGCTCCAATCGTAGAGCGAGACACATTGGCGCGTCTGTGCCATAGCGCACAGCTCATCAACTGTTTTGCGAGGGGAAAAGGCGCGGTGATATGCGTTATCATCTGTTCTCACCAGATATTGTTACTGGCAAAAGCGACGTTCTCGCCTGCTGTGAGGCGCGCATACGTCAAGTCCGGCAACTGAGCCCACTTTGCTAGGAGGATCAACCGCCGTGAAAGCACTAATCTCTCTATGCCTGCTGCTTTCCACCACCTTTTTCTTGCAGTCCGATCAAACGGCATCGCTGCAACGCGATGACGAGGGCCGGATTCTCGCCCTCGAAACCGCTTGGAACCACGCCGAACAAAACAAAGATGCCGTGGCACTGAACCAGCTTCTCGCTCCCACGCTTATTTATATCGATTACGACGGTACGATGATGGACAAGACGCAATTCCTGGCCAGCGTCAAAGCGGAGTCTTTGGAACCCGATCAAATCACGAATGAGAGCATGACCGTACACATGTATACCGGTGCTGCCGTCGTCACCGGTATTTATCGCGAAAAAGGCAAGCTCAAGGGCAAGCCGTATCTCCGCCGTGGCCGATTCACGGACACTTGGATCAATCAGAATAGTTCATGGCAATGCGTCGCCAGCCAATCGACGCTGTTCAGCCACTGAACTGGGCCGTCGGCCGCTCTCCAAATGCTATGAAAATCTTTCACCTTCTGGACTAATTCCTCCGGAGAGTCAGAATCCGCCGGGCCTAGGTTTATCGCCAATGCCGCGTACTGTTGGACGTGCACCGCGAAGCGGTATAGACTGGTGGGAATGATCCGGTCCTTCCGTTGCGATGACACCAAGCGATTGTTCCGCCGGGACGCGGTGCGGCGCTTCAAGGCCATCGAACGGTCGGCGCTTCGCAAGCTGGACATGCTGGATGCCGCGCCGGACCTCCGCACGCTAGCGACTCTGCCGGGAAACCGCCTGGAGGCATTGCGCGGCGGTCGCCAAGACCAATACAGTATTCGTATCAACGACCAGTGGAGGGTTTGCTTTACGTGGAGCGATGGGCACGCGTACGAAGTAGAAATTGTGGATTATCACTAGGAGAAACGATGGCACGCAAACAAAAGCCAGTACACCCGGGAGAGATATTGCGTGAGGAATTCATGCAGCCTTTTGGGCTGAGCATGAACCGCATGGCGCTGGATTTGCGCGTTCCGGTGACGCGTATCGCGGACATCGTGAACGAGCGGCGGAGCATCACTGCGGATACGGCGCTGCGCTTTGCGCGCTATTTCAAGAATGCCGCGGCATTCTGGATGAATTTGCAGACACGCTATGACCTCGAAGTTGCCGAAGATGAAATTGCCGAGCAGGTCAAGCGTGATGTGCGCCCGCTCGGCCAGGTTGTGGCGAAGTAGACACACCGGCTCAATTCCTGATCCATCCTCCCAAGATCAAGAACTGGGAGGGTCCAACGCGAACGTCCGTTAATTGACTTGCCTCAACGTGTCCGCTACGCTTTTGTGTTCGCGCAACGACATTTTTTTGCGCAGGGGAATGAGGCGATTGCTGCATGGCTGAAGAGAAGCTTCCGACGCGGGCTGAGGATTTTTCGGAGTGGTACAACCAACTTGTGCTGAAGGCGCAGTTGGCGGACTATGCGCCGGTGCGCGGCTGCATGGTGGTGCGGCCCTATGGCTGGGCGCTTTGGGAAAACATCACTGCGGCGCTGGATCGACGTTTCAAAGCTACCGGCCACCAGAACGTGGCGTTCCCCATGCTGATTCCGCGCAGCTTTATCGATAAAGAAAAGCATCACGTGGAGGGATTTTCGCCCGAACTGGCTGTTGTCACCATCGGCGGCGGCGAAGAGTTGGCCGAGCCGCTGGTGATTCGTCCTACGTCCGAAACCATCATCGGCCACATGTGGTCGAAATGGATTCAATCCTATCGTGATTTGCCGGTGCTCATGAATCAGTGGAACAGCGTGGTGCGCTGGGAGTTGCGCACCAAATTATTTTTGCGCACGCTGGAATTTTATTGGCAAGAAGGCCATACCGCGCACGCCACGCGCGAAGAAGCCGAATTTGAGACCCGGCAAATGCTGGACATTTACACTGATTTTGCCGTGAATGATGCGGCTATTCCCGTGATCCCCGGCAAAAAATCCGATGCCGAGAAATTTGCCGGCGCAGACACAACGTTCTCCATCGAAGCCATGATGGGCGACGGTAAGGCCTTGCAAGCCGGAACCTCCCACTTCCTCGGCCAAAATTTTGCGCAGGCCTTCGAGGTGCGTTATCTCGATCAGAACGGCCAGCTCCAGCACTGCTGGACTACCTCTTGGGGACTTTCCACGCGCTTCATTGGCGCCATCATCATGGTGCACGGCGACGATCAAGGCTTGATCATGCCGCCCAAGCTGGCGCCCATCCAAGCGGTGATCGTCCCGATTTACAAAACCGATGAGGAAAAGTCCAGCGTGCTGGACGCGGCTCGCAAGCTAAACGCTGCATTGGTAAAAGCCGGCATTCGAGTCAAACTCGATGAGCGCGAAGGCCAAAGCGCCGGCTGGAAATTCAACGATTGGGAAATGCGCGGCGTCCCGTGCGCGTTGAACTAGGGCCCAAAGACGTCGCCAAGCAAGCCGCTGTTCTGGCGCGCCGCGACAAGCCCGGCAGAGAAGGGAAGGTCAGCGCGCCGCTTGCCGATCTGGCCGCCACCGTCGAAAAGCTGCTCGCCGAAATTCAGCAAGCCATGCACGACAAGGCGCTGAGCTTCCGCAAGAGCAACACCCACGACACCAAAAATATCGACGATCTAAAGCGCGCCGTAGAAAACGGCTTCGCACTCGCCTCCTGGTGCGGCAGCCCCGACTGCGAAGCAAAAATCAAAGAAGAAACCCGCGCCACCATGCGGTGCATCCCGCTGGAGCAAGAAGGCTCCGCCAGCGACTGCATCGCCTGTGGCAAGCCTGCTCCCGAGCGAGCCGTCTTTGCGCGTGCCTACTAGCCGCGACCGCAAGGTTCAACTGTCATTCCGAGCGTAGATCCTCCACTAACTTTATCTGCTCTGCCGGTTGCATAAACGCCACACCCCTTTCGCATGCGTATCGACAGCTCTTTGCGCGGATGCTAACGTAAAGTGACTAGGAATTTGTTGTTTTTATGCGACTTGGAGACGCCCTTGCCCTTTGACGGCTCACTTGACCAGCGGTGTGCACGCCGCCCGAAACAGCCCTCGTGGCCGGGCGCGGGAAGCCTGATGCGTTGCCATGAAAAGACGGGCTACACCCAGGTACCGAGAACCGAGCGCGGCGAAGGCAAGTTCAAAGTCATCGTTTTTCTGGTGATATTCGTTTCGCTGGTCTTTGTAGGATTCAAGACCGTTCCGGCGTACGTGGCGGAATATCAGTTGGCCGACAAGATGCAGGAAGTAGCTCGCTTTTCCGTCGTCAATCGCCAGAACGAAGACCAAGTTCGCGAGGCGATTTTCAAAGTGGTGCAAGACCTGGATATTCCGGCCACGCAGGACGACATCAAAGTCTCCAGCACAAATAACCTGGTCACCATCAACGTCGACTATCGCGTGCCTGTGGACTTGCTCGTTTATCAGACGGAAATACACTTTTCGCCGAGCAGCGAGAACAAATCGATCTTCTAGGATCATCGGCGCGCGCCGGCCCGAGCGCACTTGGTACTCTCTTTCTGCATCCTATTGAATGCACCTTGTACGTGCGAAGTGAGTGCGAACCTTTGATGAGCCGCCTTTGATCGAACGAATGGTTGCGAGACAATAGATATCCAGCCTGAGGGAGCCGCCGTTTGCGCATTCGTCTGCAAAAAGGATTTTTCACCTCCATCGTTGGACTGACGCTTTTGGCGATCGTCCTCGCCATGGTGCTCACCGCCGCTGGGGTCTTCACCTACTACTACGTGAAGTATTCGCGGGCCATCACCGCGCGCCTCTCCGGCCACGTGTTGCAAAACACCACGCAGATTTTTTCCGCCCCGCAAGAGTTGGCCGAAGGGCAGCCAGAAACCCTCGAAGCCCTGACCACCTATTTAACGCGCGTCGGCTACCGCCCCGAACAGGATGACAACGCCCTGGGTCAGTTCACCGTGCAGGGAAACACTGTCGATATTCGCCCTTCCAAGCTTTCTTATTTTGCCGGCGGCAACGCCCTAGCCGTCGAGTTTGGCGCGAAATCCGTTCGCTCCATCCGCCCCTTGGGGGGCGGCGCGGCCCTCAGTTCCGCGCAGAATCGAACCGGAACTGATCACCAATCTTTTCGATAGTGCGCGCGAAAAACGCCGTCCCGTGCGCTACGACGATCTTCCTCCTACACTGGTCCACGCCATTCTTTCCGCGGAAGACAAGCGCTTTTTCGAGCACGGCAGCTTTGATTTTATCCGTATCTTCGGCGCCGCTTGGGCGGACATTCGCCACAGCAGCCAGCACTACCAAGGCGCCAGCACCATCACCATGCAAGTGGCGCGCACCTTTTTCTTTTCCAACGAACGCACCTGGCGCCGCAAGCTCGCCGAGGCCATGGTGGCCTTTGAACTCGAGCAGCGCTTTAACAAGCAGGAAATCTTCGAGCTTTACGCCAACGAGGTCTATCTCGGCAATCGCGGCAGCTTCGGCATCCGCGGTTTCTCCGAAGCCAGCGTGGCCTATTTCGGCAAGGATATGCGCCAACTCTCGCTGAACGAATGCGCGTATCTGGCAGGCATCATTCGCGCGCCTAATTATTATTCCGCCGCGGATCGCCGCCCGGAACGCGGAGACCAGGCACGCGACCGCGTCATCGCCCAGATGCTGGACAACCAATACATCACCGAAGCCGATGTGGCGGAAGCCAAACGCACGCCCCTGCGCATCGTGCGCGCTTCCATCTCTAGCAGCGAAGCTCCGTATTTTGTGGACATGGTGAAAGACCACCTGCTCGACAAATACTCGGAGAGCGAACTCACCACGGAAAATTTTCGCGTGTACACCACCCTTGACCCGGCGTTGCAACGCGCCGCCGGCGCAGCCGTCGAAGCCGGCATGGCCAACGTCGACAAATTGCTGGCAAAGAAGTACGACAAGTGGAAGAAAGAACAAGCCAAAAAAGGCACCAACGATCCCGTCCCGGAAGCTCAAGTCGCGCTCGTAGCGCTCGATCCACGCACCGGCGAAATCAAAGCCGTCATCGGCGGACGTGACTACGGCCAGAGCCAGCTCAATCACGCCCTCGCGCATCGCCAACCGGGCTCGGTCTTCAAGCCCTTCGTCTACGCTGCAGCCTTCTCGAACGCCGTCAACAATGTGCAGCCGGTAATTACTCCCGCCACCACCATCGACGACGAGCCCACCACTTTCGAGTTCGACGGCAAAGAATACACGCCCAACAACTACGGCGAAAAATTCATGGGGCACGTCACCGTCCGCGAGGCGCTCACCAACTCCCTCAACGTGGCCACGGTAAAAGTCGCCGAACTGATCGGCTACGGCCGCGTCGTGCAAATCGCGCGCCAGATGGGCTTGGCCGCCAACATCCAGCCCACTCCCGCGGTAGCGCTGGGCGCCTACGAAATGACCCCGGTCGATGTCGCCGCAGGCTACACCGCTTTCGCCACCATGGGCACGCGCGCCGAACCCGAATTCCTCCATCGCGTAACTCGTGCCGACGGCACCACGCTAGAGCAGTACACACCACAAACGCGCGGCGTTCTCGATGCCCGCGTAGCCTTTCCTGGTCGACAGCGTCCTGCAGGACGTGCTCAACAAGGGCACCGGCGCACGGTGCGCGCCCGCGGCTTCACCCTACCCGCCGCGGGCAAAACCGGCACCTCCCGCGACGGCTGGTTCGCCGGCTTCACCTCCAACCTCGTCTGCGTAATCTGGGTCGGCTTCGACGATAATCGCGACCTGGGTCTGGCAGGCGGCGCCGCCGCCGCGCCCATTTGGGCCGACTTCATGATTCGCGCCACCGCTCTCCCAGCCTACAAAGACGTCAAAGACTTCAGCATCCCGGAAGGTGTGCAGGCCGTAACGATTGACCCAGAATCGCTGCAACTCGCCACGCCCACCTGCCCCACCACCCGGCAGGAAGTCTACGTCGCCGGCTCTGCGCCCACGCAATTTTGCGAGCTGCATGGCGGGCACAACACCGCCAGTACCTCCGGGAATTGGCTATCGCACATCTTCGGGGGCGGCCAGCCCAAGGCGCAGACCACCTCCGACGGCCAGCCCGTTATATCGAGCGACGCAGGGGGTCCAGCCGCCACCCAGTCGGGTGACCCATCCGCCAAGGCCTCCGAAAAGAAAAAGAATCCTTTACATAAGATTTTTGGTATCTTTGGGGGCAAGAAGAAGGATCCGGATAAGGACAAACCGACTCCGGATTGAAGGGAGTTCGCCATGAACCGAAATTTGGTGGCGTTTCTCGCGGGTTGTCTCCTCCTAAGTTTCACGATTTCATCCTCCGCGCAATCATTCACGGAAAGCCCCGGTGGCGGAGTTTCTTCCGTTCCGCGCATCAGTCTGCCGCAAGCGCAGACGCCCGTGCCTCCCGCTCAGGATGCGTCCGTCATCACCGTGCGCCCGGAGCTGACCGACGAAGAACTCGCCGATCTGCACATGGTGCGCAAGGAATATCGCGAAGCCTCGCTAATTTTCAAGCGCCTCTCCGACGCCGATCCCCGCAACGCCGTCTATCTCAACAAGCTCGGCATCTCTCTGCACCAGCAGACCGCGCTCGCGCTGGCCATCAAATGCTACGAACGCGCCGTCAAAATAGACCCCACCTACGCCGACGCGGAAAACAACATTGGTACGGTCTGGTATCAGCGCAAGCGCTATGGCAAAGCCATTCGCGCCTACCAAAAGGCCATCAATCTCCGCAAAGACATGCCCGTGCTCTACAGCAATTTGGCCTATGCCTACTTTGAGGACAAGAAATACGAGCAGTCCCTCGCGTCTTTCCGTCAGGCGCTAACCTTGGATCCCAAGTTTTTCGAACACAATGGCTCGCGCGCCGGTTCGGTCCTGCAGGATCGTTCCGTTGACGATCGCGGACGGTTTTACTTCATGCTCGCCAAGTCTTTCGCCGAGGCCGGCAATCTTGAGCGCTGCATAATCTATCTCCGCAAGGCCAAAGACGAAGGCTTCACGGTCCTGGCGGCCGTCAAAGCGGACCCGGTCTTTGCCGCCTATCTAAAAGTTCCCGAACTGCAAGACGCGCTCGCGCCCAAGCCGTCGGACCCGGTGGCGCAGCACTAAACGGCCTCGCAGCGCAATTTGGAGTGCGGCGGCTTGACGCCGCTTTCTCGCAGTAAGCACCGACAATTTTGGTACGGAAACCCTCGCGGACGTCAGCAGATTTTCAGTCGAGTTACTGCAGATCGACAACTGTCACCACACCTAGGTCCAGAATCGCCAGGCGATGTCCGTCCGGACTCAGAGAAAAATCAAAATCGCGCTGGTATCGCAGCGAATAGTAGTCCGGGTTCACCGAAACCGAGGCCAGTTGCTGTCCGTTTTCACTGTAAACCACAACTCGACGCGCAACCCGCTTGCCCGAAATGTCCAAGGCTTGTGATCCACCCTTCCACGTCTCCACGGTAAATGCAAAACGATCACCGCGGTCGTCGACTCGGATCTGCTGCCACACGACGATGTCGTGTTTCGGCACTTCCTGTTGAAACTTAACTTGCCCGTCCAATCCAACGAGTTCTACTCCTCTTCTTTCCTTGCCCGTCCCGAGCAACAGGAACGCCTCGTCAGAAAGGGGTGCAATCGTGCCCTTTCGCATATCGAGTGGCAGCTCTGTGTCATGCTCTCGGTCGCACAGCAGCCAGCGGCGCGCATCCCTACTCATTCCATCTGTCGATTGATAGGCGAACTTATCGGTGATTGTAGCTGCCTGTGATGCGATCCAAGGACAGTGTTGCGCCACCCGAGGAATCGACGAAGATAAATCCACGACGGTGTAACGATAGCGGCTGGACCCTTCCAATTCTCTGACGATTAAGGTGCGGCGGCTGGGCGATTGATTGATCCAGCAGTTCATCGAGCATGACGCTAAAGTTTTCCAAACCGAACCGGTATCGCCGGCATCCGGTTCATCTGAAAGAAATTGCAGCGCGTTATTAGCCCGAGCATAAATGTGATCGTCCGGTCCCTGGAAAAATCCGTTATTAAACCAATTGTCGGTAGACAGCGCGAGAGAAAGGTCGATTTTTCCCTCGCCGGTGAATCGAAAGATATGAAATGAAAGGCCTGGGTGTTCGCGATCGGCAAGGCTTTGATTTTCACGGACTGTAAACCCGACTAACACTCGCCCCTTATAATCTATCGAGATTGAGCGGCTGCGCGTGCCAACCCATTCTTTAGGTTGGTCCTCGGGAAGGGACTGCCACCCATAATCCTCTAGCTTAATCCTCGTCACCTTCGTAGGTTCGGACTGAGCGTGAGTATCCGAGCATGTCCCGACGAACAGCATACCGAGCGCCATGAGATTTCGTTGGAAATTCCTACGCATGCGTTAACTGTACATCCCGAGACGGCAGGAAGCGACGGGCGTTCGATAAGCCGCCGAATCGGAAACTGTCCACTTTCCAATCCGTCGTCCACGGCCCGCACCACAAGACCGGTCTGTTATAATGAAGTGAAATGGCAGGCTATCAAGCACCCCGCAGCCTCGCGCCCCGAAAGCTGGCAAATCAGGGTTTCCGTGCCTCGTTGCAACGATTTCTCGCAGCGCTGTTGCTTTGCGCGCTTCTCCAAACCGTAGCCTCGGCCCAGCGCTCCGCAACTTCTTCTCGCGCGCCAGCAAACAGTCACGGAATTTTCCTCGTTTTCCCGTTCGAAAACGCTGGTGCTTCCCCGCGTCTGGATTGGCTGGGCGAAGGTCTGGAAGAATTGACCATTCTGCGGCTCTCCGCCGCGGGTGAAGAGGTCTATTCGCATCAGGGCCGCACCAACGAACTGGATCGTTACGGCCTGCCTCCCGGCGCAAAATTGAGCCACGCAGCCATGCTGCGTATCGCCGAGGATCTCGACGTAGACTTCGTGGTTTTCGGAACCTTCACCTCCGACGGCGCCACGCTGACCGTGGAGTCCCGAATTCTGCGTGTAAACCCTCCCGCGCTTCTCCCGGTTGCGCGCGAATCCGGCCCTCTGGATACGCTGATGGACCTGCAAACACGCCTGGCTTGGCGCACCCTCTCTTCCAGCGAACACGCCTATCCCTGGAGTCTCGAAGAATTCGCCAAAAGACAGCGCCCGCTAAGGCTCGACGCTTTCGAACATTACGTTCGTGGTTTACTGGCCAGTGACGACGAACTGCGCTTGCGCGAACTTCGCGAAGCCGCAAGGCTTGAACCGGACTGGCCGGAACCGGATTTTTGGCTCGGCGAAGTGTATTTCTCACGCCGCGATTGTAATTCGGCTATGGTGTGGTACGCGCGCGTGCCGAAAACTCACGATCGCTACGCGGAAGCCATCTTCGCCACCGGCGTCTGTCATTTGCTTCTGAGTCAGCCGGATCGTGCCCAAGTGGTTTTCACTTCTTTGCGCGAGTCCTTGCGCGCGAGTGGCTCTGGCGAGGCGCATATTGCCAGCGCGGTTTCCGGCGGCGATCTTCCCGAAATCTTGAACAATCTGGCGCTAGCCAAAGCTCGGCTCGGCGACAACGCTGGAGCTCAGACCGATCTCCAACGCGCCGCGGATCTCGATCCCGACGAAGATGATTACCCTTTCAACCTGGGATTGCTCGCCCTGCAGGCCAATGATCCCGGAAATGCCGCGGGCTATTTTCGCGAAGCCGCCGAGCGCGAACCAGACAACCCGGAGGATCGTGCACTCCTGATTTTTTCTTTAGATAAAGCCGGGCGCAAGCTGGAGGCCGATCAGGAGCGCATCGCCGCCACCGAAGCATTTGGCCCGGCCGGCCTGCCGGCGCTCCATCTGGATAATACCGACACGCTAACCCATATGGCTCGCGTGAAAACCGAGTTGGATGCCACAGAGCTGCGCCAGGAAATCAAGATGGCGGAAGTCGCTTCCGTCAGCACCCCTGGTGGGCCCTCCGGGACCATTGTGGATTCCGCGTCGGCCCACATCCGCCTGGCCCGGCAGGAGCTCTCCGCGGGGCACATGGACGTTGCACAGCGCGAATTTCACGCCGCTCTGGCGCTCGATAGCTCAAGCGCCGCAGCCCATCGCGGACTGGCGGATATCGCGCGCAAGCAGGGAAAATTGGACGAAGCCGTCGCGCAGTTGCAGGCCGCGTTGCAATCGCGCGATTCAGCTGTCGAGCGCGTCACCCTGGCCCGCATCTATCTAGAGCAAAAAAAGCCGGATCTGGCGCGCGCGGAATTGCAACGTGCCCTCAAACTAGCTCCGAACTACACGGAAGCAAAAGAATTGCTGGATCATCTGCCAACCACCACGCCCGCTGGTACTCGTCCCACTGTTACTCGTCCCAATGGAGGCACCCAGTAATGCGCGGAATCGTTTGTAGGGGCGCAGCAAGCGAGGTTAGAAATGCGTAGCATCAGAAATCGCGCGTTACTGCTTCTGTTGTTTGCCGTCGCAACTCTAGCCGGCGCGTGGCTCCCCGTTTCGTTTTCTGCAGCGGAAGAACACGCGGCGTCGAACCCATTGTCTCCGTCCTGCACATCGATGGCGACGTCGAACCAATCCTTGCTACCTATCTGGACGAAGGCTTAACAGACGCCTCGCAACGCCACGCCGCGCTCGTGGTGATCACCATGGACACTCCCGGCGGCCTTAGCGATTCCATGAAAGACATCGTGGAACACATTCTGGCTTCGCCCGTTCCGGTAGCCGTGTACGTCACGCCCACAGGTGCGCGCGGAGCTTCCGCGGGATTTTATATTTTGCTCTCCGCGGATATCGCCGTCATGGCCCCAGGAACCCATACGGGCGCGGCTTCGCCGATCATGGTCATCGGCGGCATCCCCACCCAGCTCGATGAAGTCTTTCGCAAAAAAATAAATCAGGACGCTATGGCTTTTCTGCGCAGCTTCACCGAAAAGCGCGGCCGCAATCCTACGCTGGCCGAAACGGCCATCACCGACGCCAAAGCCTTTACCGACAAGGAAGCTCTCGACGCCAAAATGATCGATCTGCTCGCCAATTCCGTCGACGATCTTCTGCATCAGCTCGATGGGCGCACCATCACTCGCTTCGATGGCACGAAAGTCACCCTCAACCTGCACGATGCGGTGCAAACCTCTTTCGAGCTTTCTTCACGCGAAAAATTCCTATCCCGCATCGTCGAGCCGGATATTTTCTTTGTGCTCCTGATCATCGGCGTCCTCGGCCTTTACACCGAATTTACTCATCCCGGCGTCATCGCCCCCGGCGTGATTGGCGGGATCTGCCTGGTCCTCGCGCTTTACGCCATGCACTTCCTCCCGGTAAATCTGGCCGGAGTCTTTCTGATTCTCTTGGCGCTGGCCTTCTTCATCATGGAGGCAAAGTTCACCAGCCACGGCGTCTTGGCCGCTGGCGGAATTGTTTCCATGTTGCTGGGCGCCATGTTTTTGATACGCTCACCACTGACGGGTTTTGGCGTAAGCTTTTTCGTCGCGCTGGCGGTAACACTGCCGTTCGCCATCATTGCCGTTTTCCTGATGCGCCTGGTGTTACGCTCGCGCCGCTGGAAGTCGACCACCGGAAAAGAAGAACTGCTGGGCGAACAAGGCATAGTCGTAGAAGCCTTGCCCGCGGGCGCGGAAGGCATCATCCGCATCCACGGCGAATTGTGGCGCGCCATCAGCCAGCAACCGGTACCGCCCGGAAGTCCGGTAAGGGTTTTGCGCATCGAGGGCTTGCAACTTTTCGTAGAACCCGTAAACGCGTCGTAAGCGTGTAGCGGCCGGGCTTTAGTCCCGGCCAGGTTCAGTTCGACAGTTTGCTGACAGTTTTGCTCTTCGGGAGGGCCCGACTTTAGTCGGGCCGCTAGCAGCTCCGCAAAGACGGGGCTTTAGCCCCTGCGGTTTTCTCGCGACCCGTTCAGACCGACACGTTTTTCTCGCGAGCAAAAGAATTCGTGTCAGAAAAAGCAACAAGGGCCAAAGCACAGCACCAACTTTGCGCGGCCCAAGGAGTGGTCATGGAAATCGGATTCGTCGGAATCGTAATCATCATCGGAATCTTCCTAATCTGGTTCTGGAACTCCCTTTACATCATCAAAGAATGGGAGCGCGGTGTAGTCTTGCGCCTGGGCCGCTTAGTCCCCGTAGCCAAGGGCGCAGGCCTCAATCTGGTTTTCTGGCCCATCGAAACCCTGTACCGCATCCCGCTGCGCATCGAAACGCTCGACGTCCCACCGCAGGACATCATCACTCGCGACAACGTCTCGGTTAAGGTAAACGCCGTATGTTATTTCCGCGTAATCGATGCCAACATGGCGCTGTCGCAAGTGCAAAATTATCAATACGCGGTCTCGCAATTGGCCCAGACCACCATTCGCAGCGTTGTCGGACAGTTTGAGTTGGACGAAATCCTTTCGCAGCGCGACAAAGTAAACGCCAAGCTGCAAATCATTTTGGACCAGGACACTGAGCCGTGGGGCGTCAAAGTCAGCAAAGTCGAAGTGAAGCAGGTTGATATCCCCGAACAGATGCAACGCGCCATCGCCCGGCAGGCGGAAGCTGAGCGCGAACGTCGTGCCAAGGTCATTCACGCCGACGGCGAATTTGAAGCTTCGCAAAAACTAGCCGATGCCGCCAAAGTTCTCGAAACTCAGCCGACCGCCATCCAGTTGCGCTACCTGCAGACCCTGACCGAGATAGGTGTCGAGAAGAACACAACGATTGTGTTTCCGCTGCCCATCGATATCATTAACCAGTGGACTAAATCGCTCGGGGGACCGCAAAAGTAAAGATGGCTGCGCGCAGAAAAAACGCCGGAGCTGGTGACCGTGTGCTGGAAGGCCGGCATGTTATCGGTCTATTCGTTTTGATTCTTCTTTTTTCCGGCCTCTTTTTTGCGCTCGGATTTTTCATGGGCCGCGGTCAATATAACGGTGACGTGCTAGCCGATCACTTGCCGAAAAATATTCTCGATCCGTTCGCCGCTCCAAAGCCACTACCGGGAAAACGCCCATCCAACGTCACGCCGGCTCCGCGAACCCCGCCAAGCGATACGAATCCCAGCGATCCCGGCCTGGACCCTCACGAATTTGACGGCGCGAAACATCAGAACGATCGTCTGCAAACCCCGGTCAGTGATCCAGGCCCACCGAGGAACCCGCCGTCAGGAGTGAAAAATACTTCCGCCCCAGCACCTCCGCGCGTCCCGGCGAGTGCCCCGGCGAATGCTCCGGTGATTCCCAGCGGAACCTTTACGTTGCAAGTGGCCGCGCTGAAAAGTCAGGCCGATGCCCTGGATTTAGCTTCGCGTTTACAAAAAGCGAAATTTCCAGCATTCGTGATGACGCCGCAAGGCGATAACTTTTATCGCGTGCAGGTCGGTCCGTACTCCGACCAAAAATCTGTCGACGTCGCCAAAAAAGGCCTGGACGCCGCAGGCTTCAAAGCCATTGTGAAACACTAATGCCCGCTGGCCGTTGGCTCTCTTACCTCCGCCCACATCCCAACGCTATTACGCCCACCGCGCTGCGTCTGGTCATCGCCGCGGTTTCTGGCGCTGCGCTGTCATTTTCTTTCATGGGTCTTTATCTCGCGATTTACGCCTGGATTTGCGTCGGCATTCTGATAGTTGTTTTGTTTGGCGCGCGGCCGCGCGTGGCTTTTGCGTGCGGATTTCTGCACGCCGTGATTTTTGCCATTTGCTCGGAGGCCTGGATCGCCGCGGTTCTCTCGGTCCATGGAGATGTCCCGCGGGCCGCGAGCTGGGGTTTGCTGCTGATGGTCGCGTCGCTTTGGGGATTCGCGTGCGGCGCGTTTGCCTGGCTGGTGAATCGGATCGCGCAGCGAAGCATTGTGGTGGCGTGCCTGGGCGCACCATTTATTTGGGTAGCCGCGGAGTTTTTGCATGGCCGAATGCCGGATATTGGTTTCCCCTGGAATTTGCTCGGTTACTCCGCTGCGGCTAACCTTGGGCTTTTGCAAATCACCAGCGTCACCGGTGTGTATGGGCTTTCGTTTCTGATGGTCTGCTTCAATGCCTTGCTGGCGTGGACCGATGGCGCGGCCGCGCCACGTCCGAGAACCCGCGTCGCGATTTTCGCCGGCGCCACGGTTGCGCTTTTGCTCGTGTACGCCATCGCGCCGCGACTTGTTCCCGCGGCTTCCGCGAATCATATCGCTCGCGCGGTGCAGCTGAATTTTCCCGAGTCGCAATCGTACGAATCCAATTGGATGCAGGCGCACGCCTCCGAAATGCATGAAGTCGAGCGATTGAGTCTCAAGAGCGACGGCGTCAGCAATCCCGACTTGCTGGTTTGGCCGGAAGCTCCCGCGCCGTTTTCCGAAGAAGACACGCAATTTGCCACGCTGGCTTCTTCGTTGGCGATCCATTTCGATCATCCGTTCCTCGCGGGCGTAGTGGAGTGGCGAAGGAACCCGGCTACGGACGGCAAACGCACTGACCGTCCTGCCGTGTACAACAGCGCGGTACTGATCGATGCCCAAGGTCAGCGCGTGTACACGTACGACAAAATTCATCTCGTCCCTTTCGGGGAGTACCAGCCGTTTCCGCTGTTGCAACGAGTGGTGGCCAACGTGTCCAGCGAGGTGGGCGGGTTTGCCAAAGGTTCGCAGTACGCGGTGGGGAAGCTTCCTGGAGGAAATTCTTTTGGTACGTTCATTTGTTATGAGGCCATTTTCCCCGGCGAAATTCGTACCTTCGCGAATGACGGCGCGCAATTGTTCATCAATATTTCCAACGACGGATGGTTCGGGCGTTCGGCGGCGGCGGAACAGCATTTGCGGATGGTGCGCGTGCGTGCGGCGGAGAATCGCCGCTGGATCATCCGTTCCACCAATAATGGACATACAGCTTCGATTGACCCGTATGGCCGCATCTATCGCCCGCTGCCTACTGACGTTCGTGCTGCTGCGAATTTGCCGTATGATTTCCGGACGGACAAAACGATATATACGCGCTTCGGCGACTGGTTCGCTTGGCTGTGCGTGGCCATTTCCGTTATGCTTTTTCTTTGGACGTTCGTGGGCCAAGACGGGGCCGGAGAGAACATCTCGATACCCATAGTAGAAACTGTGGGGGTTCTGGAACCGCCGCTGGCGACGGCGTGAGTTGCGAGTCAATCGCACGTTAAACTCGCATGCGATTTCTGTTTCGCGATTTCCATTTAACAAAACCAATAAGCGAGCGTTTATAAAATGATTCTGGAAGATTTGCAGTATCGCCATGAAGGACTGAAACCCCGCATCGCCATGGTTCGGAGTTATCTTTGACGCGCCGCAATATCGCGACCGTCTGAAAAGCCTCGAAGCACGCGCCGCCGATCCGAATTTCTGGAGCAACCAGGAAGAAGCGCAGGCCGTATTGCGCGACCGGAAACGCGCCGAAGAACAAATCGCCGCGGACGAAAAGCTGACGTCTTTTTCCGAAGACATCGATACGTACATTAATTTGGCGAAGGAAGAGACTAACGCCGAGCAGCGCAACGAATTGCTGAAGGATCTGTCTCGCGAGATCGATACCGCGGAAACGTATATCGGTGAACTGGAAACCAAGACACTGCTTTCCGGCGAAACTGACCACCTGAACGCCATCATGACCATCAAGCCCGGCGCGGGCGGAACCGAGTCGCAGGACTGGGCTTCGATTTTGCTGCGCATGTATTTGCGTTGGGCGGAGCGCAAAAATATGAAAGCGGAAGTTCTGGATGAAACTCCGGGCGAAGAAGCGGGAATCAAAAACGCCACGATCCAATTCGCCGGCGAGAATGCGTACGGATTGCTCGCGGGAGAAACCGGCGTGCACCGATTGGTGCGGATTTCGCCCTTTGACCAGGCGGCGCGGCGGCACACTTCTTTTGCGTCGGTGTTCGTGATTCCGGAAATTGACGACCGCATTGAAATTAATATTCGTCCGGAGGATTTGCGTATCGATACGTTTCGCGCCGGCGGAAAAGGCGGCCAGAACGTAAATAAAGTGGAAACCGCGGTGCGTATCACGCACCTGCCGACGAACATCGTGGTGGGTTGCCAGGCGCAGCGTAGCCAGGGCAAGAACCGCGAAATGGCGATGAAGATGCTGCGCTCGCGTTTGTACGACGAAGAAATCAAGAAGCGCCAGGCGCACACCGACAAACTGGACGAGAGCAAGCTGGAGATTTCGTTTGGCAGCCAGATCCGTTCGTACGTGATGCAGCCGTACCGGCTGATCAAGGACCACCGCACGAAGTTTGAGGTCGGCGATGTGGATCGCGTGCTGGATGGCGATTTAGATCCTTTCATTCGGTCGTACCTGATGGCGAAGCGGACGAAAGGGAAGCTGGAAGTGGACTTGGATGACGCGGACCGGGAATGATGACGAGGAGAGATAGAGCGACGTGATGAAGTAATGAAACACTTGTACCCCACCCCCCACCCCTGTTTGTGTAACATATAGATTCCAGGTTGGTTACACTTAGTTTTCACGCAACATATAGACGCCGTTGGAGTTACGGAAGAATGCGGTGTTTCTAGACGCGCGATACCCCTACCTCCGGGTGTTTTTGGCAAAGAGTGCGTAGCGTTAGGAAAATAAAAAGGATACGAGGATTTGAGAATTAAGAAGAGTGTGTAAGCGACTGAAAACAAAGGATCGCGTTTTGCGAATTGTGAAAAGGTGTGAAGCGGGGTGAAGTGTTCCTTCGACGGCGCGGAAACAGAGACGGAGCTGCAGTCCAGGGGGAAACGACTCAGACGCGACTGGGGTGCGAGGTTCACGGACCACGCTAGCATGTGCTGTGATTCTTGTCAAGATATATTACTGTATGGTATGCATTCGAACGTGCAGATGCTGCATGGAAAGTGGCCAGTTAGAGCGCCATCCAAGAGAGATTCTTCGCTGCACATGCCGACCCCGTTCGCAGGAAGCGAACGGGAAGATGAGGTGTCGGCATGTTCCGCTCAGAATGACGACGCGTAATTCATTTCTTTGGGGATGAGGTTAGGAAGGCGGTGGATTGTTGGGCGACGATGTCGAGGAGATTGCCCATGGCTTCGCTGACGTCAATCAGGTGGAGGCCCCATTCTGGCAGGGTCTGGCCGTTCACGACCACGTCACCGACGATGGTGCTGGCGCGTGGGCCGGCAGGATCGCCGTGGACGCTGATGGCTAGATAGGAGAAGTTTTCGTTACTGACGCATTCGGCGGTGAGGAGACCGGGCATGCTTACAAATGGCGTGGCGATGGGTGCGCCGGATTTTAGCCACGATTCCGGGGTGGCTTCGGAGGCGGTGAAGCCGACACCCTTCGTTCCGAAGTAAGCATGGAGTTCGCCACTGCCTCCGGCTAGAGCGGCGGGATTGGTGCAGGCCGCGACCATATTTTCGCCGGCGACTTTCCCGAAGCGGCTGCTCGAAGAAGGCGGTTGGGTGGCGCGGAAGGAGACGTAGGTGATAACGCATCCGGTTTGCGCGGCGGCGTGGCAGAGAGGGATATGCTGGAACGCGCCTCCCACATCTTTGCCTTTTGGAACGGGTAGATTGGTGCCCAGGAGCAACGCGGAAACTATTTGCGACTGCACTGGCTTGCCGTCGATTTCGTTTTTGATCAGCAGGGTTAGAACGCCGGAGCCTTGCGAGTGTCCGATGAGGACGACACCGCGGCCGTGATTGTCGTGCGCGAGGTAGTAGTTCCAAGCATCGAGCACATCGTTGTAGACCAGGGCACGGTCTACGGGAATGGGTTGACCGATGGCGGCGGCGCGCAGTGCGGTGAGCGTGGCCTGGCGATAGAGCGGGGCGTAGGGGCGGCACTTGGAAGCGAAGCGAGCGAACTGTGAGCGGATCACAGCTTTTTCTTCTGGGCCGGGAAGCATGTCGCTGTTGCCGCCGGGATCGTTCGAGACAGTGGGATAGATGTAGAAGCAATCGATAGGTGCATTGGGGTCGGCGGCCCACGGCTCGGGAGTGAGTTTGCCGTCGGCAGAGATTATTGTGGTTGAGAGATCTACGTTGCAGGCATTCTTTTCTTTGGGGAGATCTGGACGGCACAGCCAGTTATCGCCATCGCCGTAATCGTTTTTCGCGGCGGGGGCGTTGGGTGGTTCCTGTGCGGGCGCGGTGGCGGTTTGCGCAAAGTTCGCGGCCGCGTAGGCGCAAAGGATTGTTGCGGCAATGGTTAGTTTTCGCATCGCGGGTTTCCTTTTCGAGCTTAAAGAATCCACACATTATCATGACAACCGGGCGGGATGTCTGGCGTCCTAAGGGCGTTGCTACGAAGGCTTTTCACTCAGCTGGCTTCGGGGGTTTGGGTTGCGGTGACGGTATTCGCGCAGGGAGCGACACGAATTGGGGAACGATCTCAAGGAAATTGCGGATACGCCTGAGGAACAAGAAGATTTTCTTGTATGCTTGGCACGATTTTTTTCGCTGGCTCCGCTGATATTTTGCGAGCGCCGAATCGAGTGGGAGGACTTCTCATGCGTGGATCGAGAGCGTGGCTGACGGTTGGAGTTTTGGTGGGGTTGGTGATGGCGGGGCCGGTGGTCGCGCAGACGGCTAAGGTGGATGCTCCGACGAATTCCAGCAAGATCGCTGCGGACGGGACGGCGTATGTTACGCGGGTGGTCCCGGTGCCGAAGACGGTGAGTCCGGAGGCGCAGGCGGTGCTGGCGCGTGTGGTGTCGGACGCGGCGGTACCGCAGACGCTGGAGCAACGGCGGGCGGGGACGGACAAGTGGCAGGCTGGAGCGGGTGAGGCGGCGAAGAAGATCTATCCGGCAAACGTGGCGGCGGACACGATTGCGGGCGTGCCGGTGCGCGTGGTGACGCCGCTGAGCATTGCGCCAGAGAAACGCGATCGCCTGTTGATTAATTTACATGGCGGAGGATTTAACTCGGATTCGGGGTCGTTAACGGAATCTATCCCCATGGCGAATTTGACGGGGACGAAGGTGATTGCGGTGCTGTACCGGCTAGCGCCGGAGCATCCGTTTCCGGCGGGGCTGGATGACGCGGTAGCGGTGTACAAAGAGCTGCTGAAGACTTACAAGTCCGGGAATATCGGGATTTATGGGACGTCAGCGGGAGCGATCTTGACGGCGGAGGTGACGGTGAAGTTGAAGCAGCTGAATTTGCCGCTGCCTGGCGCGACGGGAATTTTTTCTGGGATGGGCGACCTGAGCCAGCCGGGAGACTCGATCGCGCTGTTCGCGCTGAATGGTTTTGCGGGACATTTGGATCCACCGAGCGCCTGGACGCCTGACGCCGCCTATACGGGTTCGACCGATCTGAAGGATTCGGTGCTGTCTCCTTTGTACGCGGATTTGACGGGATTTCCGCCGACGCTGTTTGTCACCAGCGGACGGGATCTATTGTTGAGTGGGACGACGATTTTGCATCGCGCGTATTTGCGGGCGGGGGTGGATGCGCAGTTGGTGGTGTTCGAGGCGCTGGCGCATGCGTTCTGGAACAACGCGGCCTTGCCGGAGTCGAAGGAAGCGGATCGGATTATGGCGGGATTTTTCGACCGGCACCTCGGGAAGTGACGGGCGGCGGAAGCCTGGGATTTGGGAGTAACGCAAGGTTATAAGCGGGATAACGGATTTCCATTCGACTTTCCACTCAGGTTCCCATTCAAGGGGCGAAAGAGGCCGCTGGACCCACCGATAACTCCATTCGCTCCAATACGTTGTTTCGGACGCAGCGGGGATGGTAGTCTTGGAGGGTTAAATGCAGTGATGTTTAGCGGTGAATTGTGTCCTGAGGCTGGGACTATCTAAAACGAACTGTGCACGGGCATATCTGTGTGGCTGTGATTTTAGGCTTAGGCAAGATGCGAATCTAACGATTCGCCACTACAAAGACTAAAGAAAACGGCGCGCGGCAACCCCAGAGGAGCGTTCGACTTGAGCGAAGGATTACGGAATTTTCTGTTTACGTCGGAGTCGGTGACGGAAGGTCACCCGGACAAGATTGCGGACCAGATTTCAGATGCGGTGCTGGATGAGGTGATGAAGGTGGACCCGAAGGGTCGCGTGGCTTGCGAAACTTTGGTGACGACTGGGTTGGCGGTGGTGGCCGGGGAAATTACCACCTCGGCGCACGTGGACTATGACGAATTGGTGCGCGAGACGATTCGCGGCGTCGGCTACGACGATGCGACGTACGGATATGACGGGTACACTTGTGCGGTGTTGTGTTCGGTGAAGAGGCAGTCGCCGGACATCGCCATGGGCGTGGACACCGGCGGTGCGGGCGACCAGGGATTGATGTTTGGCTTTGCGTGCGATGAGACGGTGGAGTTGATGCCCATGCCGATCCAACTGGCGCATCAACTAACGCACAAGCTTTCGGAGGTTCGCAAGAGTAAGAAAGTAGATTTTCTCCGGCCGGATGGCAAGTCGCAGGTCAGCATTGAGTATAAGGATGGCCGGCCGGTTCGCGTGGACACTGTCGTGATTTCCACGCAGCACAGCGAGAAAGTTTCTAACGCGGATTTGCGCGAGGCGGTCATGGAGTTGGTGATCAAGCCGGTGGTTCCCGCCAAGATGCTGGATGCCAAGACCAAATATCACATTAATCCTACCGGGCGTTTCGTGATTGGCGGGCCGATGGGTGACGCTGGGCTGACCGGGCGAAAGATTATTGTGGATACGTACGGCGGATATTCGCGGCACGGCGGCGGAGCGTTTTCTGGCAAGGATCCTTCGAAGGTCGATCGTTCGGCGTGCTATATGGCGCGGTACATTGCGAAGAATGTGGTGTCCGCTGGATTGGCTACGAAGGCGGAAGTGCAACTGGCTTACGCGATTGGCGTGGCCGAACCCGTTTCCGTGATGGTCGATACGTTTGGGACCGCTACCGTGGCGGAAGAGAAAATTACTTCGCTGGTGCGGGAGTTTTTCTTGCTTACGCCCAAGGGCATTATTGAGGCTTTGGACTTGCGCCGGCCGGTCTACAAACCGACGGCGGCTTACGGACACTTCGGACGGACCGGACCCGGCTTTACTTGGGAACGCACGGACCGTGCTGAAGCGCTGCGCAAGGCTGCGGGCCTTGGCGCGCCGACACAGACGGCGGCCGCGGAAGTTGGCGCCCGGCGGTAATCGCGCCATTTACGTTGAACAATCGGCCATTTTGTGCGAATGCTTGCTGTTTTTTTTCGCGCGCTGCAAATTCACGAGACAAATTTTCTAATTGAGGAGCTTGACGCATGCCCACTGTAGAACTGAAAAAAGGTGATGTGAAGGACATAGCGCTGGCGGATGCCGGTAAACGCAAGATCGAGTGGGCCGGGCAGCAGATGCCGGTGCTCGAATCGATCCGCAAGCGTTTTGTGAAAGAGCAACCGCTGAAGGGGTTGCGCGTTTCGGCGTGTCTGCACGTTACGAGCGAGACGGCGAATTTGATGATCGCCTTGCGCGACGGCGGGGCGGACGCGGTGCTGTGCGCGTCCAACCCACTTTCGACGCAGGACGAAGTGGCGGCGTCGCTGAATCGCGACTATAACATCCCGACGTACGCGATTAAGGGCGAAGATAACGAAACCTATTACACCCATTTGCGCGCGGCGCTGGACCACAAACCGCAATTCACCATGGACGATGGCGCAGACCTCGTGACCATGCTGCTGACCAAGCGCACGGATTTGGTGAGCGACGTGATTGCGGGGACGGAAGAGACCACCACTGGCGTAATTCGTTTGCGCGCGATGGCCAAGGACGGGACGCTGAAGTATCCGATCATCGCGGTGAATGATGCGATGACCAAGCATTTCTTCGACAATCGTTATGGCACGGGGCAATCGACGATTGACGGCGTGATTCGCGCGACTAACGTTTTGATTGCGGGACTGAAGGTAGTTGTGGCCGGTTACGGCTGGTGCGGACGCGGCGTGGCCATGCGGGCAAAGGGTTTGGGCGCGGACGTAATCGTTACGGAAATCGATCCGGTGAAGGGCATTGAAGCGGTGATGGACGGCTTCCGCGTGATGCCTATGGAGCAGGCAGTGAAGGAAGGCGACATCTATATCACTGTGACTGGCAACAAGAGCGTGATTCGCGCCGAGCATTTTGAAAAAATGAAGACCGGCGCGATCGTCTGCAACTCCGGGCACTTCAACGTGGAAATCGACATTCCCGCGCTGGAGAAATTGTCCAGCGGGAAGCGCGAAGTGCGTCCGCTGGTGGATGAGTATGTTTTGTCCGGCGGCCGAAAAGTGTATTTGCTGGGCGAAGGCCGTTTGGTGAATTTGGCCACCGCGGAAGGGCACCCGGCTTCGGTGATGGATATGAGCTTCGCGAACCAGGCGCTTTCGGCGGAGTATTTGCGCGCGAATCACAAGAACCTGAAGCCGCAGGTATATGTGGTTCCAGAAAATTTGGATAAGGAAATTGCGCGCTTGAAGCTGGAATCCATGGGCCATCATCTGGACAAGCTCACGCCGGAACAAGTGCATTATTTGGCGTCGTGGCAGGAAGGCACGTAGTCTTCGACTGCCGCTTGCGAGGACGAGAATCACAGGGGCGCAGCTTGCTGCGCCCCTTTTCTTTGGTCGGAACGCTGCGAAGTGACGGCGAGGATGCTGCGGTACAATAACCGTGCTGTGGCCGACGTTCTTGCCGGGAAATGGAAAAGCGCACAGGCAGGAGTGCCTGTGCTACTAAAACATCATGTGGGATTTGGCGACGCATTCTCTGGATGTAGCTAAGCTGCGCGGGGCGACGTATGCCGACGTGCGCGTGATGCATTTGCGGCAGCGCGATTTGACTACCAAGAATGGGCAGGTGGGCACGCTGGCGCAGTCGGAATCGATTGGGTTAGGGATTCGCGTGCTCGCGAATGGCGCGTGGGGATTTGCATCCACGGACCGGCTCACGCGTGAAGGCGTGGCGACTTGCGCGGCGCATGCGGTTTCGATTGGCAAGGCTTCCGCGTTAGCCAAGCGACGCGATGTGGTGATGGTGGACGAAGTGCCTTTTGTGGATAGCTGGCAAAGCCCTTTCACGAAAGATCCGTTTGAAATACCGCTGGAGTCGCAACTGGCGTTGCTGTTGGCCGTCGATGCAGAGATGCGTCGTGTAAAGGGCGTGACGCTCACCGAAACCGATATGCAGTTTCGCAAGATCGATTCTTGGTTCGCTTCGAGCATTGGGTCGCGTATTCATCAGCGAAAAGTGATTTCGGGATGCGGCATCGTGGCGACCGCGTTTCAGGGCGACGAGATTCAGAAGCGCTCTTATCCGAACAGTTTTGGCGGGCAACACGTGCTCGCTGGATATGAGCTGATCGAGTCGCTGAATTTATTAGAGCACGCGCCAATCATCGCGGAAGAAGCGGCAGCGCTGCATTCGGCGGCTCAATGTCCGCAGAAAACCGGGACGTTGATTCTTGGCGGCAGTCAATTGGGATTGCAGATTCATGAATCGGTGGGACATCCCATCGAACTCGACCGGGTGCTCGGCGAAGAAGCCAATTTCGCTGGAACAAGTTTTCTGACGCTCGAAAAACTCAACCATCTGCGCTACGGCTCGGACATCGTGAACGTGGTGGCCGACGCGCGTATCGAGCACGGCCCCGGGCTTGGCAGCTTCGCCTACGATGACGAAGGCGTGCCCGCGCAGTGCACCGACATCATCAAGGACGGACAGTTTCGCGGCTACCTGTCGAATCGCGAGACCGCGAAGCTTATCGGTTTGCCACGCTCATCCGGCACCATGCGCACGGAAAGCTGGAATCGGCTGCCGATTATTCGCATGACCAACGTTAGTTTGCTGCCGGGAACGTGGGAGTACGAAAATCTCATCGCCGATACGGACGACGGCATTTTCATGGAAACGAATAAGTCTTGGTCCATCGACGACCGCCGCTATCAATTTCAGTTCTCCACGGAGATCGGCTGGGAGATCAAGGGTGGGAAGAAAGTTCGCATGTTGAAGAATCCCAGCTACGGGGGAATCACCACGGAGTTTTGGAATTCCTGCGATGCGATTTGCTCGGCGAAGCACTGGACTTTGTGGGGAACGCCGAATTGCGGCAAAGGGCAGCCGATGCAGACGATGGGGACCGGTCATGGCGCATCGCCGGCACGCTTTCGCAACATTCAGATTGGCACCGCATTTTCAGAATAATGAGCGCCACGCGAAAAGCCGGAGTACGACCGTGACGCGCGCGAAGGCGTCGCCGGGCAAGCCGTCGCAGGGCGACGTTGTCGGACGCGCGCCGGCTGCACGGCATCATTAAAGACGTTCTGCGCATTGCAAAGTCGGCTGGCGCGGAAGACGCGGAAGTGCACGTCGATGAAGTGCTCGACGATCTGACGCGTTTTGCGAACAACGCCATCCATCAAAATGTTTCGGACAGGGCATAACCGTTTCGGTGCGAACGGTGGTGGACGGGCGCACCGCGCGTGTCACGACGAATCGCCTCGACGAAAATTCGTTCGCGCGCGAGCAGTGAGATTCTACGTTGTCGCTGGCGCTGCGAGCCAGCCAAAGATAAGCAGCTGCTGGCGCTTCCCGGCAAGCAACACTATCGCGAGGTACAACGCTTTCTCAAAACAAACCGCTGCGGTCACTCCCGAAGATCGCGCACGAGCGGTGCGCCGGGCCGTGTGATTTGGCGCTGCAGCGCGGACAGGTCGCCGCGGGCATTTTTTCCACCGGGCAATCGCAGTGTGTCATGGGCAATTCGCGCGGCTTGCTCGCGGCTTATCGCGAGACGCACGCGGAATTTTCCATCACCATGCAGGAAGCCCCGGCCGCGAGCTGGGCCAAGGGCAATGCCGGAGATGTGCGGCAGTTCGATCCGCAAGAGCTCGCCGAGCGCGCCAGCGAAAAGTCGCATCTGGCGGTAGACGCAAAAGAGCTGCCCAACCGGTAAGTACACTGTGATTCTTGAACCGGCGGCAGCGCTCGATCTAGTCGGTTTTCTTTTTTATGATTTCGCAGCGACCGCGCTGGCGGACAAACGGTCCTGCTTGAACGAACGAATGGGCAAGCCGCTCTTCGGCAAGAATATTACGATTGTCGACGACGCCTATCATCCGTTGCAGCTAGGCGCGCCATTTGATGGCGAAGGAATGCCGCGGCAGAAAGTATTGCTGGTCGATCGCGGCGTTCCGAAGAATCTGGTGTACTCGCGAAGGGCGGCGAAAACCGCGCGCAAATCGCCCACCGGTCATGGCTTTATGCTGCCGAATGAATACGGCGAAGCGCCGATGAACCTGGTTTTCTCTGGTGGCGATTCGTCGCTGGAGAAAATGATCGCTTCGACGGATCGCGGCCTGCTGGTGACGCGCATCTGGTACATCCGCGAAGTCGACCCGTACGAGAAGATCATGACCGGCATGACGCGCGACGGCCTATTCCTGGTGGAAAAGGGGAAGGTCACCTCCGCGGTGCGCAACTTTCGTTTTAACCAATCGATACTCGAAGCGCTGCGCAACGTGGAGATGCTGGGCCCGGCGCTCCGCGCCACTGGGGAAGAGGCCTTCGAAATGGTCATGCCGGCGATGAAGATTCGCGATTTTCATTTCACAGAAGTTACGAAGTTTTGAACCGTTTCGCGTACGCTTAGCCCACAGAAAACCAATCTGCCATATCAAAATTCTGCGTTGTACTTGGCCTTGCCCGTGCCTCTATAAGAAGAGTATGGCTCGGCATCCCAATTGGGGACACCCCGATCACGATGCGTGCGGCACCGGCTTCGTGGCGCGTCTGGGCGCTCCGCCGGCGCACGATATTGTGGAGTTTGCGCTGACCGCCCTAGAGCGGTTGACGCATCGCGGCGGTGTGGACGCCGACGGCGCCAGTGGAGATGGCGCGGGTCTGCTGACTTCGCTTCCGAAAGACTTTTTCCGCGCGCGCGCCCTCGAGGATGGCGTCCAACTGCCCGAAGTTTTTGGCTTGGGTTTCGCGTTTCTCGCGGCGCCATTTTCATTGCAAGCGCGCTCCTCAATTCACGCCGCGGCCGAAGCACAAGAGCTTGAAATTGTGGGCTGGCGTCGCGTTCCGGTTGATCCAGCCACGCTCGGCGCCCGGGCACGCGAGAGCATGCCGGAGATTTGGCAGTTTTACGTGGAAGCCGAGAACCCCGGCGTGGATTTTGAGAGGCAGTTGGCCTTGCTGCGCAAGCGCGCGGAGCCGCTGCTGCCGCCTCGGTGCTACATCTGCTCACTCTCGTCCCAATCAGTGGTCTATAAGGGATTGCTGACGCCCTGGCAATTTCCGCAATTTTACGAAGATCTTCGCGACACGAGTTTTACTGCGACCTTCGCCGTTTTTCACCAAAGATATTCGACCAATACGCAACCGTCGTGGGACTTGGCGCAGCCTTTTCGCTATGTGGCGCACAACGGCGAAATCAATACCATTTTGTCGAATCGCCGGTGGACGCGTGCCCGAGAAAGGGAATTGCGTTCGCGGCTTGGCGTGGACGATTGGTTTGCCGCGCTGGAACAAGGCGTAAGCGATTCGGCGAGTTTCGATAATGCCTTTGAGTTGAAATTGCTGGAAGGTTACACGCCGGCTGCGGCGATGCTGGCCCTGGTGCCGCCGGCGTTTGAGAAGGATCCCCATCTTTCGCGCGATGTGCGCGCGGCTTTGCGTGCGCGATCGCGGGATGGCGAACCTTGGGACGGCCCCGCAGCGCTAGTCTTCTACGGCGGGGGCTATGTGGGGGCGAAGCTGGACCGCAACGGATTGCGGCCGCTTCGTTATACCGTAACGCATGACGGATTGATCATGGCCGGCTCGGAAACTGGTTTGATCGATCTGGAGGAGTCAAACATCGCCGAGCGGCAGAAGCTTGGTCCGGGCGAGATGATCCTCGCCAATCCGGAAAAAGGCATTTTTCTGCGATGGCGCGAGATTCTGAAACGGCTGGCGGAGAAGCATAGCGAGCTCACCGCGACTGCTCCGTTGCCCAACGCGATTCCCGCCGCGGTGCCTGCACATGCCGAAAAAGCGCGTGCAGAAACACCGTTCTTGAATGCGAAACGTGTGGCAACGGCTGCGGGCTGGACGGACGACCAATTCAAAATTCTCTTTTCTGCTCTAACGCACGGCAAAGAAGCCGACTGGAGCATGGGCGACGACGCGCCGCCCGCGTTTCTTTCCACGCTGTCGCGGACGTTATGGGATTACTGCAAGCAGCGCTTCGCGCAGGTGACCAATCCGCCGATTGATCCGTTGCGTGAATCGCACGTGATGTCGCTGGATGTATACCTCCGCGAGGGCGTCACCTTGCCAGGGCCGGTAATCACCGCTGCAGAACTTGCCGCGCTGATTTCTAAATTTGGGACCACGTTCGGCCCGTTGGTTCAAATCGATTTGACTTTTCCTGCCAGCATGGGAGTTCCGGGTGCGCATCGCGCGGTTACTCAGCTTTCAACTACCCCTCTGAGTAGCGGTGTGCGTCCGGGGCTCCTCCTCCTTTCCGATCGCGCGATAAGCGCGGAGCGCGCGCCACTGCCCGCGTTGCTCGCGACGGCGGCGGTGTGGAAAGCGATGGTTCGGCAAGGATGGTGGGACGTTCCACTGATTGTGGAATCGGCGCAAGTTTTTGATACGCATCATGTGGCGTTGCTGGTAGCCAGTGGCGCGAGTGCGGTGGTGCCTAGTCTGGCGTTGCAATTTGCGGGCGCGCCGGAAGTCCTGGCGCACGAACCTGACGCCGCCGAAGCGGTGCGCACGGCGATCAATGCCGGACTGCGCAAAGTGCTGGCAAGAATGGGCGTCTCCACGCTGGCCAGCTATCGGAACAGCCATCTCTTTGAAATTATCGGCCTCTCGCCAGACGTGTGCGACGAATTTTTCGAAGACGCCGCGGATTTTCCCGGGCAGAAATCGCTCGACGATTTGCTGGGCGATTATTTGCGCATGCACACGGCCGCTTTTGCGGAAGGCTCTGACGACATGTCGGACTCGGGGCTCTACCGCTTTCGCAAAGGTGCGGAACTGCATGCTAACTCGCCGGAAGTGCTCCGGCGTTTGCACGCGTTTGTTAAGGCGCCCGAAGCGAAGAAGTTTTCTGCCTTTGAGGAGTTGGCCGAGAGCCAAGGGCCGATTTTTCTGCGTGACTTGCTGGAGACTCCGGCGGATGCGCCCGTGCCGCTGGAGGAAGTGGAATCGAGCGACTCCATCTTGCGCCGGTTCAGCACGCAGGCCATGTCACTCGGTTCGCTTGGCGCGGAAGCGCATCGTACGCTCGCCGAAGCCATGAATTCTATTGGCGCTCGCAGCAACACTGGGGAGGGCGGGGAAGATCCGGACGTTTATCATCACGAGCCGCACGCCGCCAATAAAATCAAGCAGGTAGCTTCCGGAAGATTTGGCGTTACCGCGGATTATCTAGTGCACGCGGAAGAACTAGAAATAAAAATGGCGCAAGGGTCGAAGCCTGGCGAAGGCGGGCAACTTCCGGCGAAAAAAGTGACGGCATATATCGCGCGCATTCGCCACGCGACACCCGGGACGCCACTGATTTCTCCTCCTCCGCACCACGATATTTACAGCATCGAGGATCTGGCGCAGTTGATTCACGATTTGCGCGCCGTCAATCCCCGTGCGCGCATTGGCGTGAAGTTGGTTTCTGGTTCGGGAGTGGGCATCATCGCGGCCGGAGTAGCCAAGGCTGGCGCGGACGTCATCACCATTAGCGGCCACAATGGCGGAACAGGTTCCTCGCCACTTACATCCATCAAGAACACTGGCCTACCGTGGGAAATCGGTTTGCGCGAAGCTCACGACACTCTGGTTCGCGCGGGTCTCCGTTCACGTCTCTCTCTCCGCGTGGACGGAGGCCTAAAATTTTCGCGCGATATTATTCTGGGCGCAATTCTGGGCGCCGACGAGTTCGGTTTCGGCACGGCATCGCTGATGGCCATCGGTTGCGTGATGGCGCGGCAATGCCATTTGAATACCTGTCCGGTAGGCATCGCCACGCAAGACGAAACTCTGCGCGCGAGATTTAAAGGCAAGCCGGAAATGGTGGTCGCGTATTTCCGTTCGCTCGCCGATGAAATCCGCGTGCGCCTCGCACAATTGGGCGTGCGTTCCCTGAGCGAACTGACCGGTTGGTACGATCGCCTTTCGGCACGCTCGGGAATGGATCCGTTGATGGTGGTGCCCATCTCGGCGTTCGGCAGGGTGGCGCCGCAGCAAACGCCCACGGTGCATGCCGCCGCTCTTGAAGATTCCCGGCATTTCAGCGGCTCGCTCGACCACGAACCCGAATCGCAGCTCATCCGCAATTCCGATCGCAGCGTGGGCGCAGGCATTAGCGGAGAAGTGATGCGCCGGCGCAGCAAAGGCGGCAAGTTCGCGGAAATCAGCCGGGAGTTTCATGGTTCGGCGGGACAAAGCTTTGGGGCGTTTCTGGCCGCGGGCCTCACGCTGAAGCTGACCGGGGAAGCGAACGACTACGTTGGCAAAGGACTCTCTGGTGGAACGATCAGCATTTCCGCGGGTTCGGCGGCCTCTCGTCGCGGCGACGTGCTGGCCGGAAACACTGTGCTATATGGCGCCACTTCCGGACAACTGTACATTGCCGGACGCGCTGGCGAACGCTTCGCGGTGCGCAATAGCGGTGCTCTGGCGGTAGTCGAAGGCTTGGGCCAGCATGGTTGCGAATACATGACCGGTGGTGTTGCGCTGGTCCTTGGTTCGATGGGCATGAACTTTGGCTCCGGAATGACTGGCGGCCTGGCCTACGTATTGCGTTCGGGCGCGGAAGCAGTGGTGCATCACGACTTTGTAAATCTCACCGATGTCGCCGGCGAGGAAGAATCCTGGCTGCGCCGCGTGCTCGAGCAACACGTGCAATTGACAGGCAGTCCCTGCGCGGCTCGGATCTTGGCACGGCCCGCTGGTCTGCCGCTTTTGCGTGTACAGCCCATACACTTTCAGGGCTCCATCGAAGAGACTTGGCGTCCGCTGCTGGACGGGCTACCAGAGCCGGAACTGCTCTTGACTCCCAACGGCACGGGGCACCCTTCCCCCGCCGGTATGCATATTTGATGAGTTGCGTACGCGTAGCGCCGGCGTACACTTGGAAGGAGCAATTCACAAACACTCGGCGGGTAGAATCCGCTATAATCTTCGCCGAGCACTCTGCTATGGATTTCGACCAACTCGCCACTTTCGTCTACGTTGCAAAACTTAAGAGCTTTTCGCGCGCCGGACAGAAAGTTTTCCGATCACAATCGGCCGTAAGCGCGCAGATCCGCCAGTTGGAGCAGGCCTATCGCGCTAAGCTGCTGGACCGCTCGGCGAAGTCTGTTGAGTTAACGCCCGCCGGCGAAGTACTGTTTGAATATGCCGAGAAATTGTTGCGCCTGCGCGACGAATCGGTGCAAGGTGTGGCCGACCGCGGCGACGTGGTGCAGGGCCGCGTCGTCTTTGGCGCCAACGAAGCCACCTGCTTGTATTTGCTACCGGACATTTTTGCGGAATTTCAACGCAAGTATCCGTTGGTGCACGTCAGCATCTATCGCAATTTCAGCCACAAAATCCTGCAGCGCGTGGAAGACGGTACGGTGGACGTCGGCATTGTAACGCTGCCCACCAAGTCGCCGAATCTCAAAGTACACCACATTTACAAAGACCGTATGCGCTTCATGGTCAGCAACCGCAATCCGCTCGCGCATCGCAGCAAAGTCACTTTGGATGAGGTGGCCGCGCAACCGCAGATTTTTCCGCGTACGGGCTATACGCGACAGGTGCTTGATAAATTGTTCCGGCCATATCGCTCGCACATACAAGTCACCATGGAGTTGCCTAGCATCGGCATGATCAAGCGCTTCGTCGCCGCCGATGTGGGTGTTTCGTTGATTAGCGAGAGTTTCGCGCGCGATCAGGTGAAAGCCGGCGAAGTAAAGCTTCTGAATGTGGAAGGCGTGGAACTCTGGCGGGAACTAGGTTTGGTCTACCGCCGCGACCGCAGTTTGCCGCGCGCCGCGCAGGCCCTGATCGCCATGATTCGCGATCATCGTAAAGCTCACGAAACCGCCGAAGCCGCAACCCACTAGCCAGTCGGTCTCATCGAACCAAATTAATCGAGTTGTGTGGACGTCGAACTTCAGGCCAGCGGGTTTCTCGTTCTGTCGGCAAACCGCTTATTTGGCAGGCGAAGTGTTGCCAGCCGAAAAGTCAAGGCTGGCAATGGCGCGCGAGATCACGTTTTCCTGAATTTGTATCAGGTCGTCGTCCGCGTAGGTCATTCCCAGGATCGTAAAAATCTCATCCCCCCGCGTCAACACAACCAGCGTGCCAGACCAGTCGTGATCGTCCGCCATGCCGCGATAGCGAATCTCTATCCCCGGAAGACCGCCAACTGTGGTGCTTCGCCGCGAGATTTGCCGGTAATTATCGTAGACTTCGCGCACGCGCCGTTCCACAGCCGCAGCAGCGGAGTCCAACACCGCTTTGTTTTTCTCTTTTCCGATGACCAGCAAGGTCGACTCGTTGAGCGTCCCCATAGCCACGATGGCATTGGGCAGCGCCTTGCCCGCATCCTCAATCAAGTTCCAGCTGGGCGCTTTGTAAATGCGGAAATTGTTGGCGTGATTGATATACAGGTTGCCGCGAATTTCTTCAGGAAGGATCTCGGCTTCTTTCGGTGGAGCGGGCGGCATCGCGGGAGCCGCTATGCCATTTGTGGCTGCACTTGATGAGGCAACCGGCCGCAGCGCTGGTGCGACGATCGTCTTCGTGGACGTCACCGGTACTTGCGGTTTCACGGCGGAATTGGCGAGTATCGCGGAGGTTTTCTCGCGCTTGGCGATCGCCGGGTCCGGTGTTTTTTCGCTGACCGGCACTTCCGTCGCGGTCGCTGGTCCGGAGGCAGTGGAAGAATCTGCCTCAGGCTGTGCGCTTGCAACAGGCTTTGTGCGGGCCGCTCGCTTTGCCGCCGCCGCTGCATCCTTCTTTGCCGCAGTTTCGCTGTCCTCTTTCGGGTCCGCTGCAGTTATCGTTGATGGCACGATCTCGGCTATCTTGTCCTTTTCGACCAAGACATATCCGTAGGCCGTTCGCACCTTGAACATGTTGTCTTCGTAGGCCACGATAACGCCGTACAGCTTGTTGCCGTCCTTCAGGCGAATCTCGTCGGCGCGAAGTTCACGAACGAACGCAAAGCACACTAACGCCACGAAGAGAAATGCCGTGAGGCGCAGAGCACGGGCGCAAAGCGCACGCTTCCCGAATCGCTCTCTCCGGCAATTGGCGGTTGCGTCCATAACTGCGAGTATGCTGCTCCACCAGCCTGTCTCGCAACCACGCCCCAACGGGTGTTGTCGGGAGTGCTACCTCGGCGTTCCGGCCAGCAGCCTCGCCTTGCGCGCGCCTAGCTGGCAGCAGATCTGGTGCGCCACGGCGCACGCAACAAGCCGCTCAGCAAACGCGTTCCTGGGTTCACTCTCTGCGTCAAGCCGGCGCCAACGGCCTGTTACGCACCAAAAGCGCAGTCCATGCCACGAGCCGCACGCCACAGCCGCAGCCCTTCCGCCCTACCAAATTGCGCCTGCAGCGCTGCCTTTGGGACTCTTTGCAGTTCACCGATAGTGACCAGGCCACTGGTATTCAGGACCCTGAAGGTGGCCTCCGATAGGCCATCAAGTTGGCGTAGCGGCAGGGGCGCTAGGAACGCACGCTCCTGCCCGGACGCCACTACAAGGACGCCCGTTGTGCCAGCCGAGCGCGACGCCGTCCTAGCAACGCCACGCGACCGAGCCGCGCCAATGGCGATGTGCGCGCCTGTGCGCGACAGTATTTCGCGCCGCACGCCCTCAAGTTCATTGATCAGGCTGGATTGAGAGCTTCCGGGAGCCGCCGTGACGCGCGATGACCACACTCGCCGATTCGCCAGCCATCTGAGCGCATTGTGGGACATTCGGTGAGCTAGTCTCTCTATGTTTCCGAAATGATTGGTGAATCGGTGAAAGATTTGCCGCTCTGAGGTCTTAGCCCGGGGAACCTGCGGGGCAGAGAACGTATTTCCGATGGATACATCCATGAGCGCTCCTCGAGAGGCTGCGCAAGTATCGCGTGGGTTTTAACGGACGCTCCGCCGGATCGTGAGAGCCAAAATCGGCAATGGAGCCAGCGAAGCGTCCGTTTCCCGTTTCCTCTACCGTGGGTCAGTATAGGGAACAAAAAGCGAAAGTCAAGCGATTTTCGCTTGACTTTCGCTTTTTCACGGTTCGGCACCCTACCCCCTGGTGCTTTTTTGTCAAACGTGAGCAAGTTGTTGAAAATGAATTGTTTGCGGGATTTCCTGAATGGCAAAACGTGAGTAAGATATTGATTCGTAGGCACTTCGGTTTTTCATGGACCCCACTACGCGTGAATGGCGACAGCCGGAGCTAGCGTGAAAAGCTCGGCTGGATTACTCTGCCCGGATTCGTGGGACCGTTCAGGTGCAAGATCGCCCAAGGTCGGGACGTTATGCGAAGAACTATCCTGCCAGCACCTGATCCCGACTCTTGGACAACATTGCAACGGCCGTTAAAAACTATCCCTTGAAGACATGCGTCAAGACCCAGAACAAGAAGCCCGAAAGCATCATCGCGACGGGCAGCGTCAGTACCCAAGCCAGTGCCAGATTCCGGACGGTAGACATCTGGATCCCGGAATGATTCGCGGCCATGGTTCCAGCGACGCCCGAAGATAATACGTGCGTGGTACTGACGGGCAGGCCATAAAAGTCCGCCGCGCCGATAGTAGCCATGGCGGTGATTTCAGCTGCGGCACCCTGCGCGTACGTAAGATGGTTTTTGCCGATTTTTTCTCCCACGGTGACCACGATGCGCTTCCAGCCCACCATCGTGCCTAACCCGAGAGCCAGCGCCACCGCAACTTTCACCCACAGGGGAATAAACCGCGTGGCGTGATCGATGTGATTCGCCTTGTAATTCTTCAGCATTGCCGTGTCCGCCGAGGAAAGCGGGGGCACGCCGGACTTGAGCATCAAACGGATGGCTTCACCCACTACATACATATCGTTGCGGAAGTTGCGCACCTTGTCGTTGGGAACTTTGGAGAGGTCCTTGAAGATGGCCAATTCCGTGCCGATGCCGTTGATCATCTCGCGCAAAGCCAGCATGGTACTGGGTTTGAATTCCTTGGTGCGGATGTAGTCGGTGAGCTCTTCGCGCGGGTCGCCAATGGATGCGCTAGATTGCACGTACTTATCGAGGCTCGCAGCGGTCTGGATGGAAACCGCTATAAAGTCCTGCGTCTGTGATGCGGTCACCGCGTGATTCAGTGCATAGGTCGTAGGCACGGTGCCGATAAGGATCAGCATGATCAGGCCCATGCCCTTTTGTCCATCATTCGAACCGTGAAAAAAGCTCACGCCGGTGCAGGTGAGGATCAGCAAACCCCGAATCCACCACGGAGGAGGCTCGTTGCCCTTCGGCGCTTCGTACAATTGCTTGTCCTTGATGATGGCTTTCATGATCAACAACAGCAGCCCGGCGACGAAGAATCCAACGATGGGAGAGAGCACCAGCGATTTTCCGATATTGGCGGCTTGTCCCCAGTCCACGCCGCTGGTCCCGCTGCGCGCCTGCATTAGCTGATTGGCGATGCCGACGCCGATAATGGAACCAATCATGGTGTGCGAACTGGAAGCTGGGAGGCCGAGCCACCACGTGCCCAGGTTCCAAATGATGGCCGCAATGAGGAGCGCAAATACCATAGCGAAGCCCGCGCCCTTGCCCACTTGCAGAATCAACTCCACCGGCAGCAGGGAAACGATGCCGAAGGCCACCGCGCCGGAGGAAAGCACTACGCCGATGAAGTTGCAGAAGCCCGACCACGTCACAGCGATCTGCGGGTCGAGGGAGTGGGTATAAATCACTGTAGCTACCGCGTTGGCGGTATCGTGAAAACCGTTCACAAATTCGAAAGCCAGCGCCACAAAAAGTGCTATCCCCAAAAGCACGTAAGGCATAACCGGGCCGCTTATCCCACTCAGGTCCTTCGATAGGCTGATGGCGATATAGGCGATGCCGACAATCAACACAACGCCGAAAATCGCCATGCCAATCATCCCGGGGCCCTTGGAAAGTTTTGCATGCACCGAGTGTTGGCTGGGTGGAGGAGTAGTTGATGGTGGTGGTGGGACTGGTGCTGTAGCTGTTGCCATGACGCTCCTGTCACTACATTAGATTCTTGCCGAGCAATCGGCCCAAGCAATAGTGGTGCTTGTCGGAGGACGGGAGGGTTATAGCCCACGGTGTGTTACAGCGGTATGAATAAAACATGGACAGGAGCTAATACTCGAACCGGGCTCGTTTACCTGGTGGAGTGACCGTTCCGGGGCGCTCCCTGAAGGCTGGTGGGGTATAATTGCCGAGCGCGCAGGAGGATCGCCATGGCTTCTTTCTCGGAAAGCGTAATCATGCAAGATCCCGAAATTCACAGCGGAGAACCCGTCTTTCGCGGCACGCGCGTCCCATTCCAAACGCTTCTTGATTATTTGGAAGGTGGAGAAACGCTTGACGAATTCCTGAGACAATACCCGGGCGTCAGCCGCGAGACTGCCATCGCTGCGCTGGAAGAAGCCAAGGCCTTGGTTCTCGCGCGCTTTGGGAAATGAAGATTCTGCTCGACGAGTGCCTTCCAGCGGAACTAAGAGACAGCGTCATCGCAATTGGCCACGACTGCCGAACCGTACGGCAAGCAGGTTTCGCGTCGAAGAAGAACGGGGAACTCTTACTGCTTGCTGAAGGTCACTGGGATGTGCTTCTCACCAGCGATCAGAATATCAAATACCAGCAGAACATGACTGGCCGCAACGTCTCCATTTTGATACTTCGAGCGAGATCGAATCGCATGAAGGATTTGGCGCCCCTGATGCCGCTCTGTGCGCAAGCTCTGCTCTCCATGCGGCCCGGTCGAGTCATCGACGTTGGACCGCTGTAGGGATCGCTCCACTTGTGGGGATTCGTGATATTCTGCGCCACGCTCATGACGCCACGTAAATGCCCCAGTCTCTTGATGTTAGGCCTGCTAGTTGTGTTTTCTTCCGTCAGTCCGGCATACGCCGCGCCTTCGCCTGACCTGCAAAAGCTGCTACATCAGATTTTCGTCGAACATGCGTTCGCCGCGAAAACTCCACCACAATTCGAATGGCTCGACGATGGTGCGGCGTACACCGTCCTAGAGGATTCGCCCGACGTTCCGGATGCGGAAGATATAGTTCGCTATTCGACAGCTTCCGGCAAACGCGAGATTGTTGTTTCGGCCAAGTCTCTTATCCCCGCGGGTCAAAAAGAAGCGCTACCCATCGAAAGTTATCAGTTCTCCCAAGATCATCAGCGGGTGTTGATTTTCACGAATGCAAAGTCCGTCTGGCGGCGACATACGCGCGGCGATTACTGGCTTCTCGATCTACACACCAAAGCTTTGCAGAAACTGGGCGGCGCCGGTGAACCGTCAACCATGCAGTTTGCCAAATTCTCGCCGGACGCCGCGTCGGTTGCGTTCGTGCGCGCGAACAATCTATTTGTACAAGACGTGCCGAATGGCAGCGTCCGGCAACTGACGCACGATGGTTCGCACACTATCATCAACGGCACATCGGACTGGGTCTACGAGGAAGAGTTGGATTTGCGCGATGCCTTTCGCTGGAGTCCCGACGGCAAGCACATCGCCTTCTGGCACTTCGATTCGAGCGGCGTCGGAGAGTATCCGCTGATCGACTACACCGATTCCGTCTATCCCACCATCAAGATGATTCCGTATCCGAAAGTGGGCACCACGAATTCTGCTGTCAGCATCGGCGTGCTCGACGTCCACACGGGCGATTCGAAATGGATGGATGTTCCAGGCGATCCCCGTAACAACTACATCGCCCGCATGGAGTGGGCCGGAAACTCGAACGAATTAGTGATCGAGCAACTGAACCGCCTGCAAAACACGGCGGATCTATTGCTCGCCGATGTGTCCAGCGGCAAGACCAAAAGGATTTTTCGCGATGGGGATAAGGCCTGGGTGGATGTAAACGAAATTCGCCCGTTTGGTCAGTCCTTCGTGTGGTTAAGCGAGCGCGACGGCTGGCGCCACGCCTACCTCGTGAATCGTGATGACTCCGCACCAAAATTATTGACGCCCGGCGCCTTCGACGTCATCGACATCGACCGCGTAGCCGCGCCGCAACATGCACTCTACTTCACCGCCTCGCCGGAAAACGCCACCCAGCAATATCTCTATCGCGTAAATCTCACTATGGGCAGTAGTCCTAGCGCCAGTTCTAACGACATTCCCGCAGTGCGCATCACGCCGGCCGGTCAGCCGGGTTACCACGCTTATGACATTGCCCCGAGCGGCGAGTGGGCCTTTCACTCCTTCAGCCGTTTCGACGACCCCTGGCACTTCGAATTGGTAAGTCTCCCAGACGCCCATTTGGTGCGCGTCATCGAGGACAATTCCGCGCTGCGCGAAAAACTCAAACCTCTGCTCGAAAATAAGAGCGAATTTTTTCAGGTGGACATTGGCGACGGGGTCACGCTGGATGGCTGGATGATGAGCCTCCGCATTTTGATCCCGCAAAAAAATATCCGCTCCTCGTTTATGTTTACGGCGAACCCGCAGCGCAGACTGTGCTCGATCAGTGGGCGGCCTCACGGCATTTATTTCAACCGCGCTGTCGCTGGCCGGCTACATCGTGGTCAGCTTTGACAATCGCGGCACGCCCGCGCCCAAAGGCCGCGAGTGGCGCAAAATTGTCTATGGCGCGATTCAGCCAGTCATTGTCAAGGATCAGTCCGCCGCCTTACGGGCATTCTTGCGCACGCATGCTTTCGCAGATCCGTCGCGCGTCGCCATATGGGGCTGGAGCGGCGGCGCCACCAGCACCCTCAGCATGATGTTTCGTGCCCCTGATCTTTACAAAGTGGGAATGGCCGTTGCACCCGTTCCCGATTTGCGCCTCTACGACACGATTTATCAGGAACGCTACATGGGATTGCCGCTTCAAAACGTGGACGGCTATCGCAATAGCTCAGCCATTAATTTCGCCGACGCCTTGCGAGGAAGTTTGCTTCTAGTTCACGGCTCCGGCGACGACAACGTCCATTATTCCGGCTCCGAGCTTCTGCTCAATCGCTTGATCGAACTCGATAAGCCCGTCGATTTTATGGAATACCCCAATCGCACTCACGCCATCAACGAAGGCGCAGGAACCACGCTGCATCTGTATACCCTGTTGTCCGATTTCTTGGAAGAGAATCTCCCTGAGTACACCGGCCGCGCACTAGAGATTTTGCTGCCGTCGAAAAATTAGCGATTGGGCGCGCGACAACTTTAAGGGCAGCGCCGACATCGAATCTCTCAAGTTACCCCCGGTAGGCTCCTGACACGCCGATGATCACGCGATTCATCCTCGTTGCCTTGCTGGCCCTCCCTGCGCCGCTCGGTGGCTCGCCCTGGGACAAAGTGCCGGCAAACTGGAATCTGGCGGATGTTTCTCGAATTCTGCTGGGCTCTCCGTGGAGTCCAGCGACGGTCAAGCTGGAGCGAGGGGCTACCGCACACCAAACGGACCCCCAGACCCGGCTGCAGACCGACGCACCTGTAAATACCGATAACGCCAATCAGATTCCAGGCATTCAGATTAGTCGCAGTAAACCGCAGCCTAAAGTGCCGGTAATTTGGTGGTCCTCGAAAACCATCCGTTTGGCGCGACAACGCCTCCACCAACTTAGCAATCCCGCGTTGGCTGCGGAACCGCTACGCGCGGAGATGCTGCCGGATTATGTTCTGGTGATTGAAGGAAGCGAACCGCTGCGTATTCTCGCGGATGCCAAGGAAGATTTGCACGATACCGTGTTCCTGGAGTTAGCGAATGGCACGACGCTCGATCTCGCTAGCGTAGTCTTCGTCTACGGACCCGAACAGGAAAACAGCGCGTCGAGTTTCATTTCCCCAAGGAAATCGATGGTCAAGCCACAATTGATCCGGAATCAGAACGGGTTGTCTTCCATTGTAAAGCCGCAGCCAAGACTCCTCGTCCGGGCCATGATAACTCGCTGGCTCTTCGCGCGGAATTTAGGCCGCGAACCATGCGCGTTCACGGTGCGCCCGACCTTTAAAACTGAATATCTGGGAGGGGGTCTGTTCGGAAGTCGTTAAGGGACCAATATTCGGTCGCCGTCGGCGCAAGCAACGTGGGTTTCGCCCCGATATGCGCTGTTCAGAGCAACCTTAAATTATAGACAATTCTGTCATTCGGGACTTGGGCCACACGTTGGGATTCATTCTGCTTGAGATTCAGCTCAACAAATATCTTCACACTCTTGTTGCCTTGTTTATCCTCTTGGTACACGTTCAGCCAAACGTCCTTCTTTGCTACCAATACACAGCCAACGGAACTGGGCGACGCAGAGTACGAAGTCGTCACAAGATGTTGGTCACCGCGCAGGATGGTGGATGCTAGGAATATGAGACCCAAGAAAAGGTTCATTTGTTCGACCTCCGCCCTATGATAACAGTAGTTAAAATCGAAAATTTGTCATCCCTTTGCAAATTAGAAGGCCTGATTTGTCT
>CAWCTJ010000004.1:0-303146 GCA_963798585.1 uncultured Acidobacteriota bacterium | reverse complement strand
CTCGTCGCGGGGAGGACGCCCCCGTTTTTCTCGATCGATCTAGGTGTTCCCCGATTCCCCTACGCAACAATGCGTCCGGCATGCTCCTAGTGCCTCATGGAAACGACCCCAATCGCATCATGTGGCTGTGAGGGCGCCGTCCCGAAGTTGGGCGTCCTTGCCTTAAGAGGACTTTATGAAAATCATTCCTTCTACGGATGGTGGAGCGACAGTCACGATGCACGGCGATGTTATTAGGGTCAGCCCTGATCGGTCCGGACCTTCGCTGCTATGCCTGCTGGATGAGATCGCGAAGCTGGAGGAACGAGTAGGAGCGCTGGAGGCAGAGGCGAAGAAGAAGCATTAGTTATAGAATCCGTGGTGCTGCGAGTTTAGCCGCGTCGTGGCACGATGTCCGTGTAAGAGCGTTAAAGACAAGTTGAAACACGATTTTGACTCGTCTATGGTGAAGGTAGGGTTCGAGAATCAAGACGTGAAAAAGAAAATCGCTGGTCCGCCTCTGTGCGCCAAACACGGCTTGCCAGTTCTCGCTAGTAGATTACTTGCCCGATGTCGCACGAGCGGGTGCACCCAGTGCGAATGGGACCGACGAAATATCCGACGGAAACAAACAACGGTACCGTCCCCGAAGTTAAGAAAATGCAAACGTCATGGATTGCCCATAACGCCTTACTACTGGAGAGTAGGATACCGAACGAAGGGTTGCACGCAATGTGGCAACGAACGTCGGCACCAAACGGAAGCAGCTACGAAAGTTCCAACACCAGCCAATAGACTGTGCAAACGACACGGCCTGCCATCATTCCCAGTCGCTGGAAGCGTGGTTGCCGCTCCACCGGCTGTTCACTTTGCTACCCGCCACCGAGTACTCAGTAAGCGCGTTACGGGAGAAACGGATTCCGATCTTGCCCTTGTTATCCCATCTTCCTCAACGCCACACTGAACAAATTTCCGCCTTCTCCTCCGTCGTCATAACGATCTTCACCCCTAAGGCCTGCTCGAACTTCTCCGATATCTCCCTCTTGATTTGCGCCGCAAATCCAACTTCCGAAATGCCGTTGCCATCCCGCTCCCATCTTCCATCGATTTTCCAATTGAGACTGGCCAAAATCGCTAAAATTGCCTCCTTCCAAACGTTTTTGAGTGTAAACATTAGTTTCCCAAGCTTCCGACGTGGGTTCGA
Organism: uncultured Acidobacteriota bacterium; assembly: GCA_963798585.1. Lineage (GTDB taxonomy): Bacteria > Acidobacteriota > Terriglobia > Acidiferrales > UBA7541 > Acidiferrum. The sequence goes on along the minus strand of CAWCTJ010000004.1, from coordinate 301,963 downwards.
TTCCCCACGGTCCCTACAATTTCACCGAATCTCCCATACGCAGTACATCAGAGCGTTCCGGAATACACCCGTTGCAAAGTGCACGAGATAGACCCTATAGCTACGAACCAGAAGGTCGGGAGTTCGAATCCCCCGGGCGCACCATTCAGACACCGAGTTACGAACACTCCGACCCTCCGCTTGGATCCTTAGTCCCGTAGCCATTTTTTACTACGCCGAAGATTTCCTGGGTACCTCCCGCGTCATCACGACGTCTAATGGAACTGTGTGTTATGAAGCCGACTTCCAGCCCTTCGGAGGAGAAAATTCCCCCATCACAAACACGTGCCCGCAAAGCTATAAATTCACCGGCAAGGAACGCGACACTGAGACCGGCAACGACAACTTCGGCGCTCGCTATTTTTCCCCGACCCTTGGTCGTTGGCTCTCTCCAGACTGGTCCGCCGTTCCAGCTCCCATTCCATACGCCACCCTAACCAACCCGCAGACGCTAAATCTTTATCAGTACGTGGGAAACAATCCGGAAACCGCCGCCGACATCGATGGGCACCTCTGGCCCATCGGCGTCCGTGACCCGTCGCCGTTTGCCTCGAACCAACAGGGTCCACATATACCGGGAGACGCCAGTGCCGGTTCATTCGCAGGAACTCAGGAGTATTGGAAATGGCTCGGCCAACAACAAGGCTTATACGCCGCACAACAACAGTCCGCATCGCCGCCGCAAGACCAAAGTAACCAGCAAAACCAACAAAGTCACAAACCCAACAGCCGTCGCAACCGTCATCAACCACACCACCATCAGTTCTGGTGGCGCAGGATCTCGGAAAGATCACAGACACGTTTAATCGGAGCGTGGCGGACATGACTGCCAACGGGCAACGAAGTGGGACTGGATTTTTAGGGGGATTATGGAACAACGTAAAATCAACAATCGATCTAGTGTTTAAGGGTAAAGAAACAACTCATAGAATTCTCGGTTGCGAAGATCAATGCAATCTACTACTGACCCATTTGAATGCCTTAAAAACCAACAGTGGTTATAAATTCGAAGCGGTCGCCACGTGGAGTCCGCTAAGACATGTAACAATAGTAGGGACTCCAGAAAGCACGGGAGCTCCAGCAGTCCGCTTAGACCCCCTCTACAATAAGATATAAGGTGGAATTGCCATGACGATCGACCGAAGGGATTTTTGGTGGTCACTCAGCATGCTCGTGGTGTGCGGCGCGATTGCCAACAAAGGTGGGTGGTTTGAACCGGGCAGAGTGCTAATCGGCGCAGTTTTTGGCGCCTTCTTGGGGCTTTTCATTTGCAAAGTTACTAGAAAAGAGGGAAGTCGAGGGTAGAGCACTGGACGCAAAGCCAGGCCGCTCAGGACAAATGCAACAAGAGTGGCGGGCGGCAAACCCTGAAACTACGAAAACCTTCTGGGTGGCCCTCGATAAGAGAACTCTCGCGATGAATCAGTTTTTCGGTCAACGACCAACGAATCGTTTCACCCGCCATCGATACCGCAGCCGCGCATCGCTGGCCGAATCTTGGCCGCGTCACCGATTCACACCTTGTGCCCCAGTTTCGCCAGCAATTCCAGAAACCACTGGCAGTTCCCGGAAGCCTAAATGCCGATCCGCGCCGCCCGGAGCAAACTGCGCGTGAAACTTTTCCGCAGCTCCCGTTTCGTGCGCCAGCTTCAGATCGAAAACCTCGGCACAGCCGCCACGAGCTCATCGAGGAAAGTTCTAAGATCGTCTCCTTGGGCGCACCACTTCTTCTCCTTTCGAATCATTGAATTAGCACGCCTTCCGTCTGATCTTCATTCTCTAACTTGGGAACATCTGGGAGCAAAACCCGAGCGATTTTACCCGCCATTTTTTTCTGCGCTTCAGGCATTGGCTGTGTGTACACAGAGAGTGTCAACCGTGAATCTGTGTGACCCAGCTGCGCCTGGAGCGCTTTGATACTTTCTCCCGTAGGATTCGCCCACGTCGAGTACGTGTAGCGGAAATTGTGCCAACTCACGTGCGGCAACCCTGCGCTTTTGCACGTAGGGTGGAGAACGCGATTTAACGCGTTATTAGGATTCAACGGTGTGCCTCGATCTGTGCAAAACACCAGATCTTCGGGTCGACACATCGCTGGCCGTAAGCTTCTCAGGCTCTCTAGAACGGCCTCGTCGACGAATACAAGCCTCCTAGACGCTTTCGTCTTAGGTGCTGCCGTGTGGCCCTCGTAGCTGGCCTCTGAGACGAGGACGGATCGTTCGGTCCAATCGATGCAACGCCACTTCAGACCAAAGATTTCGCCGCGCCGTAAGCCGGAGAGGACTGCCAGAAGCACCATAGTTCTATACGGTTGTTTGAGAACCCCTAGCAAAGCTCGGACCTGTTCAGGGGTGAGGGTAAGACGTTCCCGTGTTGCGACCAGCGCCGGGGCCTGCACCCGCTAATTCCGAGGAGTTACCGGACGTGACACCGAAAACTCCTACCCATAACCCACCCACAACTTCCACTGAACGCTCCTCGATTCGAATCCCACGGCATTGAAAGACTTTTCCTGAGCCGCAATCATCTCGGTGAGGTCTTCGTACGTGTACAGGTCGAGCGTGGTCTGAATCCGCGAAATGCCCCAATACTCCCGACGGTTTCAGGTTATACTTTCGGCGTTTATGCCTTTACCGCAAGGCACGCAGTTAGGCCCCTATACCATCGTTGCCCTTCTTGGTCAGGGGGGTATGGGTGTAGTATACCGCGCACGTGACGAGCGGTTGCAACGCGATGTCGCCATCAAGGTTCTCCCGCCCGGCCTGCTTTCCGACGAACCCGCGAAAAGCCGTTTCCGCAAAGAGGCCCTCGCCTTAGCAAGGCTCAGTCATCCAAACATCGCCGCCGTTTTCGATGTGGGCGAGCAGGACGGCATGGACTACCTCGTGATGGAGTGCGTGCCCGGCGAGACGCTCTCGCAAAAAATGCGATCGCAACAGCTTCCCGCCAAAGAAATCTTTTCCCTTGGCGTTCAGGTAGCGGGCGCACTTGAAGAAGCGCATGAGCAAGGAGTGGTGCACCGAGACCTGAAGCCATCTAACATCATGGTCACGCCCAAGGGCCACGCCAAGGTTCTGGATTTCGGGTTAGCGAAGCTTCTGGAACCGGTCGGCACTCCCGAAGTTACTCTGTCCTTAGCCGAGACCCATGGCCCGGTTGGCACTGCGCTGTATATGTCTCCCGAGCAGGCCGCGGGCAAACTTGTCGACAGTCGCACCGATCTCTGGAGTTTTGGCGTGGTGCTTTACGAAGCGCTCGCCGGTAAGCCTCCGTTTCAGGGAACGAGTGCGCTCGCGATTCTCCGTGCGGTCACCACAGAGAATCCCAAGTTGGTGCGGGATCTCCGCCCAGAGACTCCCGAGGGCGCGGATCAGATCGTCTCGCACGCACTTGAAAAGGATCTGTCCAAGCGCTACCAGAGTGCCTCTGAAATCTCTCGGGATCTTTCGGACGTTTTGCTGCAACTGAGCGCTCTCTCGCTCCCGCCCGCGGACCGCGCATCAAGGTTTTCGCCGAGAATTCTCCTCACCGCCATCGTGTTGCTGCTGCTTCTCGCGGGTTCGGTGATGTGGCTTTATCAGCGCTCTGAGCGGCGTCATTGGGCGCGAGAGGAAGCCATTCCGGCGATCGTCAAACTCAAATCAGAAGACAAATCCCTCGGGGCATTTCTGTTACTGAAGAAGGCAGAGCAATACTTGCCCAACGACCCACAACTCGCCCGGCTCGCCGAACAAAACACCACGCACGTCTCCGTCGCGTCCTCGCCCGCAAGCGCGACGGTTGAGATCCAGGATTATCTATCTCCGCATGGCGCCTGGTATCGCTTGGGCACAACGCCGCTCACCGGCGTTCAGATTCCAACCGGCTACTTCCGCTGGAAGGTCTCGAAAGCGGGTATTGGTGAATCTGTGGCTGCTCCAACGACCCAGAAGAATATGCGGTTCGCCCTGGACTTTACAGTTGCGGCTCCGCAAGGAATGTCTTGGGTCGATGGAGGCTCGTGGATAGATATGATCGCGTTCGTTGGTTGGGTGGGTCCCTACAACGTGCCGCCTTATTACATCGATCGCTTGGAGGTAACCAATCGCCAGTATCAAGAATTCGTCGACAAGGGTGGATACGAAAAACAGGAGTACTGGCCAAAACAGTTTTTGCGCGACGCCCGTGAGCTGACGTGGCAAGACGCCAAGTCCCAGTTCCGAGACACGACCGGGCGCACTGGTCCTTCAACCTGGGCCGGCGGTCATTATCCGGAAGGACAGGGGGACTATCCAGTGTCGGGAGTTAGCTGGTACGAGGCCACTGCGTACGCGACGTTCGCGGGGAAGAGCTTGCCCACGTTTGTTCAGTGGTATGTTGCAGCTCCGCCCGATGTGGCCGGCTACATCATCAAAGAAAGCAACATTTCCCAATCCGGGCTGGCGCCGGTTGGCACCTTTAAAGGCTTGGGACCGTTCGGCACTTACGACATGGCCGGGAACGTGCGCGAGTGGGTGCAAAACGCTACCACTGCAGGCACTTATTTGATACTGGGCGGAACCTGGAAGTCTCCGACTTATCTTTACTACAGCCCGGAGGCGCTCTCCGCCTGGGATCGCTCGGCCACAAATGGTGTCCGGTGCGTCCGGAACATAACGCCGGTACCTGAGAATTTGACGACTCCCGTCAAGACCTACGAGCGCGACTTCTCCAAGGTTAAGATCGCGACCGACGACGTTTTTCGCGCCTACGAAACACTCTACGCGTACGACAAGACGCCCTTGAATGCCAAGGTGGAAGGCGTTGTGCAAGATACCGCGGACTGGCGTGAGGAAAAAATTACCTTCGATGCCGCCTACAACAACGAACGAATGGCGGCGTATCTTTTCCTGCCGAAAAAAGTTTCGCCGCCTTTTCAAACGGTGGTTTTCTTTCCCAGCGCTAGCGTTCTGGACTTGGCGGATAGTCAGACACTGGGAGACATAAAGTTTTTCGACTATATCGTCCAGAGCGGCCGCGCCGTGCTGTACCCGATCTACCAGGGTACTTATGAACGGCGCGTGAAGGTCGTGCTCCCGGGAACTTCCCAGAATTTGGAATACATGACCGAGCGCTATAAAGATCTCGCCCGTTCGATCGATTATCTGGAGACCCGGAGCGACATCGACAGGAACAAACTCGCTTATTTAGGCGTCAGCGTGGGCTCGGCCGAAGGAGTAATTTTTACGGCGCTCGCGCAAGACCGGCTAAAAGCGGCGGTCTTCCTCGACGGCGGCTACTTCCTTTACACGCCGCCCACCGGTGGCGATCAGGCCGATTTCGCCCCACGCCTCAAGAAGCCGGTGATGATGGTGAATGGCCGTTTTGATTACGTCTTCCCCGTGGACACGGCCCAGGATCCTTTATTCAAAATGCTCGGCACTCCAGCAGCCGACAAACGCCACGTGGAATTTGATACTCCGCACGATGTCAGCGAGCGTCGCGCCGACCTTATTCAAAATGTCCTCGCGTGGCTGGACAAATATTTAGGCCGAGTCGATTAGCGGCGCGGCCCGCGACCTCCTGGCTAGGAAGGGGGACAGTGCACAAAACGCGGATTTTTTCAACCCACATTCCAACCCACAATTTGCGTACCTTATATGACTTACCCTGCGTTTGGCAGTCCCCGCGTTCTTGCAAGTGGTTGTAAAGCCGAATACGGCAACTCTGTCACCCCAGAGGTCTAACAGGTCGTGCAAATTTGTACCGGGAAACGCGCTTGTGTTTGCCGGTCGAATTCCACTTGCCTGGTAAGTCGTGCCGGCTCAGACGGTCGACGCAACACCCTTGAATACGTTGATTCGCTTATGCCTTCCTAGAAGAACTCTTCTGTTTGGCTGTATTCGGTCAAAACCTAGTCAGGGCAGCATTCCGGCTGAACTAACCCTAGCGAGCGATTTCAGCCTTTGTTTTCATTGGAAGGGAGGTTCGAGCTTAGTGTTGCCTCGACCCATTGAGACCACCCGCATTACCGGACAAGTGCTTTTTGGCCCGATCCACTTGTCCGGTGAGTGCGTTTACAAGGACTTGAGGATTAGTTCCGGTTTACCCGTTACTCGTCCAGAACCGAGCAAATTGTAGAACCACAGCTCATCAACCATAATCTCCCGCTACTCTGTCCCTCCGTTACCACTGAAACACCCGAAACTTGACGTGCAGACTGTATGGCTGTAATCATACAGAATGCTCTTTCACGTGAATCCATCCTCGGGCGTGCCGATTTATGCGCAGATCGAGATTCAAGTGAAGAATGCGATTGCCGCGGGCGCCGTGAAACAGGGCCATGCATTGCCCTCGGTACGCAAGCTGGCCGCCGAACTGGGGATCAATCCCACCACCACCGCACGCGCGTATCAGAATCTGGAGCGCGATGGCGTCATCACCACCATTCCAGGTGGCGGCACATACGTCGCAGGAAATGTCCCGCGCTTTCTGAAATCGGAGAAATTGCGCCGCCTGCAACCATACGCCAAGCAGATCGCCGTCGAAGGTGCCCAACTCCGCCTTACGCATGAGGACATCCTGAAAATCGTGCAAGAGGAACTGGCCAAATCAGGAGAACGGGTAGGAGACCACAAATGAACGAACTTGCCATCGATACCAAGGATCTCGCGAAGACATACGCCGGCATCCACGCCGTTAGTGGAATCAACCTGACCGTGCCGCGCGGATCGATCTATGGATTTCTTGGCCGCAACGGGGCAGGCAAAACAACCACGATCAAAATGTTGCTCGGACTTGTACGCCCTACGGCCGGTTCGGCTCGCGTGTTGAGCATGGACGACGCAGCGAACGCGTTGCCATTCTGCAACGCACCGCTTTCGTCAGCGAGAAAAAGACTCTGTATCCCTCGCTGACGCCATCTGAACTAGTGCGGTTTAGCCGTGGCTTTTACCCAACTTGGTCGGACAGCGCGGTAGAGAAATATGCCCGGCTATTTGAAATCCCGATGAAACAACGCTTTGAACAGCTCTCCAACGGCAACCAAACCAAGGTTTGGCTATTGCTGGCGCTTTGCCAAGGTGCGGATTTACTGATTTTGGATGAGCCGACAACCGCCTTGGACCCGATTACGGTGGACCAGTTGATGCATGTGCTGGCCGAGGACGGTCCCGACCGAGGGTGCACAATTTTCTTCTCCTCCCACCAACTTGAGGAGGTGGAGCGGATCGCGGAATACGCCGGGTTCATCGATCACGGCAAGCTTCTGATGGAGGCCCGATTAGATGACATCAAGAGCGAATTTCGCCTGATCACTGCTGTCGGCAACTCCCTTCCGGCACAATCGTCGCCGCAGATTTTATCCGTTGATGTTGAGGAGAACTTCTACCGCTATGTTGTGACAAGAGATGCCGATGACTTTGCCGCCGAACTGTCGCGGAACGGTGCAACCGTTACGAGTATCACTACGTTGGGCTTGCGCGAAATCTTTCTGCGGCTCATTCGAAAGGAGCAATGATGTACTTCTGGAAATGCTGGCGTGAGACACGGGTTAGTTTTTATGTTTTCCTATTCATTGCCGTTACGTTGGCAGCGCTCCTGTGGAAGATTATGGAGTTCACCATGAGCGAGTTGCCAGCGAAGCAACTTTTCGCGCTCGCTTGGGTGATCCTCCTGTTCGCTTCCAGTGCGTTGCTCGATCTCGCTGCGATTTCGTTCGGAGCCACCGGGATTAGTGAAGAGTTCGCCCACAACACAGCGGTCTTTTTGCTGACCAAGCCACGGTCGATTCGTTACTTCGTCTGGACCGCTTGGGCGGCGAATGCCGTACAATTTCTCACACTAACGGTAAGCATGATGTTAGTCGGGGCATCGATTCTGTCATGGCGATATCATGCGCCGCTTACAGGGCGTATGGTGCTGGCATTCGTGCCGGGCCTCATTGTGACCTTTTTGATATTCGGCATGACCTACCTATTGGCCGTATTGCATAAGAATGGGCGCGATGGATTCCTAAGCAGCCTAGGCGTAGTGATTCTATTTCCGATGATTTGTTTGGCGCTGGAACACTTTTGGCAGATTCATTTGCCATCGCCGGCAGACATGTACCCATTCGGAATGAGTGAATTGATGTCATACCCAGAACTCGCCTCGACCTTGCCACCCCTTTGGCCGTTAGTAGGTTGGTCGTTAGCTGCGTTGGCATGTCCGTTCATTGCGCAGCTGGTATTGGAACGCACTGAGGTTAAATGAACTCTGGTGGGAAGATTAGCTGGCCTCATGACGCAGGTAAGGGTCATATATCAAGCTCTTGGGGTGGTCTTCCCATGTGCGACTAGAACGGAATAACGCGCTAGCGTTGACCGAGGCGACGCCTGATAAGTTTGAATGTATAGGTCGAGGAGGAGCGTTTGGTGTAAAGAAAGCTGAACTCAGCGGACGCTGATTCAGAAACACCAAGGAGGCTCCCCCCATGGAACCTATGTATTACATCGGGCTGGATGTTCACAAGCGGAAGATCAGTTACTGCGTGAAGGACGGCAGTGGCAAAGTCTATGCCGAAGGATCGCTTGCCGCCACACGCCTTGACCTAGACCATTGGATGAAAACGCTGCCCCAGCCGTGGAGCGCGGCGATGGAAGCGACCATGTTCACGGGCTGGATCTACGATCACCTCAAGCCGCATGCCGCGGCCCTGAAAGTGGCGCACCCGCTGATGCTGCGTGCCATCGCCGCGGCCAAGAAAAAGAACGACCGTATTGACGCTGGCAAGATCTGCGACTGCTTACGCTGCGATTTTCTGCCCGAGAGCTACATGGCCTCGACCGCCATTCGCGAACGGCGGCGCACCCTGCGCTATCGCAACCTGCTGGTGCGCCAGATGGTGCAAATGAAAATCAAGATCAGCGCTCTACTGATGGAAGCAGGCGTGAGTTACAACAAGCAGCGGCTGCACAAGGCCGGCTACTTTCGTGAACTGCTGGCGAGCCACCCGGACATCGACGAAGGGCTGCGTTCGCTGCTGCGGTTATGCCGCGAATCGGTGGTCCGCTTGCAGCGGACCGAGAGCGCTTTGGTGCGCACGCTGGAAAGTGATGCGTTGTTGGTGGACCGCGTGGAGCGATTGATGACTATTCCCGCCGTGGGGCCGATCACGGCACTGACCTGGGCACTGGAAGTGGGCGACGTGCAACGTTTTTCCTCGATCAAGAAAGCCATCAGCTACTGCGGGCTGTGTGGAGCGGAGAAGAGTTCTGGCAGCACGGTGCAGCGCACGCCGTTATCCAAACAGCGCAACAAACATTTACAGACGACCTTGATCGAGGCGGCGAAAATGGCGCCGCGCTACAGCGCGGATTTAGCCATGTTCCATGACAAGGAGAAACAGAGAGGCAATGCTAATCGTGCCACGCTCGCCGTAGCGCGCAAGCTCGTCGCCTACTTGGTTGCCGTGGATCGCCGTCAAAAAGAGTTCCTTACAGTAGAAAGAGAAAACCGTACCGCCGCGTAGCAGCGCGGCCGGAAACAAAAGGAGGATTTCTTCGGCGCGTGGCCTGCCAGGTCTTGCCGTTAACGCGACTGGGCGAAGGAGCGCAAGCTCTGGATGCTCCCATTGATTAGTTTCGAGACTGGCAGGAGAACACCAACTCAATCTTCTGGGCAGCCGCAAAGGTTGCGCCAGCAAATGGAAGTCTGGTTCTTCTAAGAAGAAGAGACCACGGCTGAGAGGCCAACACACGCGGCGAAGAGACCGACAAAATTTACACCCACGCTCCTCCGGAGCGCGTCGGGAGAGCTGTTGCCCTCTTGACAAAGACCTATCATGGAAGTCGGGTTACCGGACAAGTGGATTAGGACCAGCTCGCCTACGTCGTTGGGATGCGTGCTCCCCGCAGATCCGCCTGGCACTTCTCGTGAAATCGTTTGGCTTCGTCGAGTTCGATGGTGAGCATTTCCGCAAGCCCGGCGTCACCCGGCTGGGCGGCGAAGTGGATTAAGTCCGCGTGCGCCTTCTTGAGACGCTGCCACGACGCTGCGAGCGCCAGCACCGCTTCATCGATCCGCGAGGTGGCGGCGGTGCTAATGGATTGGCCCCGCTGCTGAATCATGGAGCGTGCTAACCGCTGCCAGGATGCCGATAGAGAATTTCTCGCTAACCCTATGGAACTCATCTGCGGTGAACGAAGCGGCGCGCGCCGGCGGAATCTTTCTGACAGCAATCCTGTAGAACAGCTCAGCACGGGCAGGGAGATCCGCCGGAAGCACGAGACCGTGCTTCTCGAAATGGCCTTCCAGATACGCCACGAATTGCAGCCAATTTTCTGTCTCGCGGGTGATGCGCTCGACCGGGGGCAACGGGGTCACCGGAATGTCGACGGTCAACGGACGTCGCCAGTCGGACGAAAACTTCTTGGCCCCGAGCAGCTCTTTCGCCATCGGCCGCACTTTTGCGGCGCTGATATGATGTTTCTTCGCCAGTCCTAACACCGTACCGCGGTGATGAATTGCAATGCCGCTGGTTCGCCACCTGGATCGTCAGCGTACTGCCGCACTTCGGGCATGCTGTTTTCTGTTCACTCATCGAAACCTCCCAAACTGCCCCCTGCCACGGCCAACACCACGCGCGTAGTCCGCGCGGCTGACGCCGGCAGCGACCAGCGCACCTTCGTTCGATTGTGCGCCGCAGTTGCCACAGCGCGTCCCGCCAGCAATCATCTGACGCAAATAGTTTTCGCAGCATTGGCCGATTGCCTTCGGTAAATCCTGACCGTTGTCACGCCCGCACTGGTTGCAATGGAGGTTTGGCACGCCGTCCGGGCCGGCTGTCAACACGGTACTGGGATTCTTGCAATCCGGATGCGGGCATGGCGGACCTTCGTGCTTGTCCGCCCACTTGCGGAATATTTCTTGCGTTACCGCAGACTCGACTGCGCCTGCAACGGCCGGCTTCTTCTTGAGCCGCTCTGCAACGCTCGACCATCTGCCGTGCGCCAGATGCTAGCTGCTTGAGGTAATCGACGAGCCCCAACGTCACGGTCCGCCCGCGCCGCCAATTGAGGAACTGCGTCATCGCGTCAATGTCATCGTCGTGCTTGACGCCGGGAAACGCCGCCGCCGTCCGCAGAAACGGCCCTAGTCAATGCGCATCCTCGGGGAGATGCACGTTGCCCGCCTCAACATCCGTACTCGCCGCGTGCGCCCGGCTTTCTTTTCCGCCCTCCGGCTCGATCGCAATCACCGCCGCACCAAAATCCGGGTCTTTCTTCAGCTCCTCGATAATCGCGCTTCCATTCGCTTTGTCTTCAATCAAAATCGTCGACGCCCGCCGGCCATTCCGCTGCATCGCCTTGACGGCCGCCTTTGTCGCCGTAAATCCCAAATGCTGCGTCTCGCAATCGACCAGATACGACCGCGGCCCCACCTGTCCCCACTTCTGAATGGAGACATAATCGTTCTGCGCCGCGGACTTAAAACTACAATCCACGCTGATCACCACCAGGTCGAGCTCCGGCAGCTCCCGTGACTTGTAATACCGCCACCAATTCGGATTGAAAATTACGCCGGATTCGGGACTCGGTTCTTGTTGGTACTGGCCGCTATACTCCCGCGGCTTCGTCTTCAGTCCACGCACCACGTCCGCCGTGAACCGCCCCGGCTGCAGCGTGTCGCCCCTCTTCCGCCGAAATATCCGCAACGCCATTCTTAATTCTTACCTCCCCGGAAATTCGTACTCTTCGACGTCTTCCTGGCACACGAGCGGAATCTTGAGGTGAATCCATCGCCCCGGCGCCTGCCCGAGGAGATGCCCGCTCGGATCGTCTTCCGCCAGCCGCTGGCTGATATGCACAAATGCGCCTGACGCCGGATTGTTCAACTTCGTCGACCACGTCGCATCGATCCACCGGTTCGTCGCCGCACGTGCCGCTTCACTGAAAGACTCATCCTGGTTGAGCAAGTCGTCCCCAACGCAAACGTCCCCGCCCAAGCCCGTCACCGTCCCGCCTACGCTCGTCCCCACCATGTACCCCATCTTGGTGTTTCCAAAATCGTTTATCCGGTTCCGGTCCGCCAAGAGCATAAACCGCTCGCCCCACCGCTCCTGAAACCACCGGCTCGTCACCAGATTCCGCCGCGCCATGCTGTGCTCCGTCGCCAGTTGGTCCGAATACGATGCGCACAAAAATCGTAAACTCGGCCGCAAAATCCAACTCCATACCGGCCAGCAAACACTCACCAGCGTGCTCTTCCCTGTTCTGGGCGGCACGTTGATGATCAGCCCCAACTTGTCCGTATACCGCTTCCGAAATTCCCCACGCGTGATCAGCTCTAGGTACTGGCAAATCAATTCGTAGTGCCAGGAGTCGATTAACTCCGTCGCCGGCTCGAGTATCGACCATGCCGCCAAAAAAAATTCATGCAGCGATTCCTCGCACTTCCGCTTCCGCCGCTCCTCCAGTAAGTTCCGTAACGCCACCTGGTTCACCTCTTTCCGCAAAAACGCCCGGGGAAAGGTAATTGGCGGTTTTCGAAGGCCCTCAGCTCAAAAGTTATGAGTCGATACCTATATCTACATAGGCAACACGCGAGACCTCGCGTACACCTTGCACGCTACAGCACAAGTGCGCCACATTCAACACTGCGTTGGGGCTCGCACCTATCTGTTGTCAGTACGGTTTTCGGTGTTGTGGAATGCAGCCCGGCTGGGCACGCTGCATCGTTGGCTAAGCATGACGTATCAGCACCTCAATAGCACCGAGCGACAGAAACCTGCATAAACATTGGCGATTTAACGTTAGCTTCCCGGCTTTTAGAGCCGTTCACGCACTCAAACGTCGATGGCTTCGGTGAGTTGCGGGGATGGATTGGTTGGCCCGGGCAATCTGTTTTTGGCTAGCCGTTTCAACCGTTCAATCTGGCGCGGATCGAAATTATTTGTCGCTTCCGCCACGTCCAAAGCAATCTGCATATCGAGGTCACGGTCAGTGAATTCGTTCGTAGAACGGCTGGTATTGACGTTTACAGCCACGCCTACGCTCACGCCGGCACCGACTGACATGATTTGTCCAGTTAGCTTAGCGATGAGCTCTAGCGAGGCCCGTACTTCGCGATTGCCCCAACTGCTGCACCCCAGTTCTTCGCAGTCTCCGCCTGGTGGGCAATCTTTTCAAGGCGCAGCAGCATAGCATCCACGCGATCGACGAGTGGCGTGGCACCGTTGACCACCACACTACGTCCTAAATGTTTGCTGTGACGGTTAACGCTCCAAAGGCTTACACCCGCGCGCGATGCAATCTCTCTTTGAGGTTCATGCCGGAGGATGGCGTCCTCGATGGCTGCCCTATCTTTGTGAACGCAGACTCTACAGGAGCGCATAGGGGGCAAGCGTAGCACGAACGGAAATCGATTTGGCGTCTCTGTTGCAGGTCTTGGGGCAGGGGAGTACGAAAGATTCGCGGGAAGGGGCTTGAATGATTCGTAATCTTTCGTAGAAGTGAGAATTTGGGTCGAATGATTCGTAATCGTTCGTACGTTCGTAGGGGGGTAAATCGACGAGTTTGTGTTTTTGTGGCTTTGGTACGAAAGATACGAACGATTCAGAGATGTTTTTGGTCTCTTTTACGAAAGATTACGAATAATAAATTAATAGAAAAAAAGAAAGATAACGAATGATTCGCCTGAAAACAGGTTCAAAACTGCACGGAGCTGCGCGGTTCTGAAAATGGTCAAAACGAATCATTCGTAAACTGCACGGAGCTGCTATTGCCGGTAACCGATCCGTCTGGCAGACTCCCGGTACCCCTCAAGCTCCGAGGGCCGGCACCCTCGCCGGCCTTTTTAGTTAGCGCGGTATGTACCCCCACATGCCGTCGCGCTCGACCAGATGGCGCCACCAAGGTTTTCCATGCACGTAGCTCTTGTCGTGCAGCAATTTTTGCCACGCAGCAAAATCATCCGGCCCGGTTTGGGCGAAGGCTTCGACCATACGCGACGCGCCGATCCACGCTAGGTACCACAAGTTCTCGTCTGGGGTGCTTTTGCCCTGGCTGTAGCCCGCAAGGGTGTCGGCCATGACCCAGTGAGCGACAAAAATTTCCTGCTCCCCGTAGCGCTCCGCGTTGTCCGCCTCGTATATGCGCCACTCCTCGGCAATAAAATCAAAAAGCCGAGTGGCGCGTTTTTGTGCCAGTTTTTCTCGCTGCTCTTCCTCCTCCCATCGCCCTTCCATCATCCCGTCGATCCAACCGTCCCAATCTTCTTCGGGCTCCGCGAACAATTCTTCCTCCGGGTTGACCGAGATGGAACTATTTTGTACCTTGGACATGTGCTTCTCCTTTTTTGGGGCCGCCTTCCCGCGGCCCTTTTTTATTTACAAACTCGTTTCACAGACGGCCATTGCGGCCGATGCTGCGCCAATACGCTTGCAAGCGCCGGGTCGGGATCCACTGTTCATCCCAACCGTGCGTGTGGATGAAGTCCTTCATGTCCTGATAGCTAAAAAAAGGCTTCGGCCGAAGGAGTCTCGCAATTGCGTTTTTTGCCATTGGAAGTTAGCTTCCAGGACCAGCAACATGCGCCCGCCAGCGGTGTTGGCAATGCTGTCCCGAAGTACCTCATTCAGAGCGTGGGTGCGTGGGTCAACGTTGCTACGGGGCGGTTTGGCTTTCCCTAGTTTTTTCCCCAGTTTGGCCATTCTGCGATGCACGACGCCGCGCACGAAGGCCTTGCGTTCATCGTCAGCGACCTCGTGGACTATTGCGTGTTCGTCCACGGTGCTCATCGACTGCCCCTGGTGGTGGGCTTAGATCGCGGACTGGGCGCGTCGGCCAGTTCGGCCTTCCTTTGTTCGCGGCACGGCTTACATCTTTTTGGATCTGCAAATCCCCGCTCGTTAAAAAACTCCTGTTCTCCGGCGGTAAAAGCAAATTCGCATGCGCAATCTCGGCAAATTAATGTTTTGTGTGGCATGTGCGTCGCTCCTTTCAATGTTTTTTGTCCCAGGCATCCAGATTGCCTTTACGGTCCCCGCGCTTAGTGGTCTTCAGCAACAGGCCGGCCTCGACCATGGCGGCGAGTTTGGCCTGGAGCCACTCGCTAGGCCTGTTGCGGCCGAACACCGTGAACAGCTCGGACATCGTTTTCGGGCCGGTGGTCATGGCATCCAGAATCTTGTCGGCGTCGGGGTCGCCTAGACGGCCTTTGAAGATGTCGGCGATCGACCGTTCGCAGTAGTCCCAGACGGCCAGGGCGGCGCGGAGATGCTGTATGCCGATGGTGCCCGCGCTATCGAGCAACGCGTAAATCATACTGAGGCGCAAGACGTGGGATTCGGCGCGGGAGCACAGCGAACCCTTGAGACCGCGCGGCTGGTCGGCCAGTTGCGGATACACTTCCGCCCAAAGTTCCTTGGCCTCTTGGTCGCGCTGCATGCGGCCGCGCCCTTGCGCCCGTTCGACCGCGCTGCGCACGCGCACGACGATGGGGCTGACGTTCACATCGGCGCCGCCCTCGGGTAGAAACTTGCTGCGTCTGACCTTGCAAAACAGAAATCGATTCGCCATGCCGTTCACGAGGTCGACGGATGAAAGTCCGTTAAGTAATTCTTCTGGTGTGATGTGGCCAACGACGCTCAGGAAATAATCGCTGACGGAAAGCGGATCGGTTTTGGTCGTGACCTCTAGAAGGTCTGCGTCCCAGGATTGGCGTAGCACTGCACTGATGGTGTTGCCCTCGCGGCGCGCGCAGGTGAGCAGGGAACCGAATTCCGGAAGGTATCCTAGGAAGCGATATTGGCCGAGCTGCTTGCCTTGCTGCAGGGCCTTTATGAGACCCTCGCCGCTCGACAGTCCGCTGCGCATGTGGTTTTTGGAAAAATCTTCTTCGACGGCATTGGCGATTGCTAGCGTGCGTCTCCCCGCTGTGCCTTTCCTGCTCTTGCCCGTGTCGCCGATGTGGATGAGGAATTCCGCTGGATAATGTCGAGCGCCGTCAGCTAGGACATAGGCTTCGCGTCCGAAGAGCACGCCGGCGATGATTAGAAAGTTAGTAAGCAGGGCGACGTCCGACGCTTCGGTCTGGGGTGCAATCAGGTGTACGAAGTCGCCGGCGATGCCGTAGAGTGCCTCGGGCCGGATGGGAGCGATCCAATCATCCTGTGCTCGTTGCTGCTGTTCTGAAAAGAAGTCCGCGCCAAGAGCGTGCTCAGCCATTCGTTTTCCTCCACGCGCGATACATCCAATATTTGCCGATGTTGTCGGTCGCACATTTCCAGAAGAGCGCGAAGCACTGCTCCTTGTTGTAGTAGTCGGCGAGGGCCTGCCAGGCCTCATCCATTTCCGGAAAGACCTGGAGGGCGGCTTCGGCATGGCGTTTCGCTACAGTCAGCCGGTGCTCCTCGTTGGCCATCTCGCGCATCTTTTTACCAAGCCATTCACGGAACGCGGCCTTGGGAGCGTTGGCCTTCCGTACGCGTGGCGGCGGAAGTGCCACGCCTTGCGCGCGGGCGAGTTGGCGGATGGAACCGCCCTTGTGGCAGCGATGGCAGTACCACAGCCCCTCGTCGGTTATCGATACGGTGAGACCGCGGCGACCTTCACAGTTGGGACACGTGGCGCGCCGGCCACGGATCTGAAACCCCGCGCGTGTGAAAAGCGCTTCAATATTGACCTGCCTGGTGTGTTCGATTACGCTTTCCACGTTCACCTTCGCAAACAAACGAGGCTGTTGCTGCAAGAGCGACGAAGTTCTGCAGCAACGGCCTAAATTTTTTAGGAACGGCTGGCAGCCGCTTCGCGCTTCTGGATAAACTCGGCGAGCGCCTTTTCGGTAACCAAGCGCTTTTTTCCAACCTTAAAACTCTTGATTTGCCGCGACAGGATGAGTGCGTCGGCGGTCCGCAGCGATACGCCTAAGCGTTGCGCTACTGTCTCGCGGCCCATGCATTGCGGCGCTGCTTTGGCGGTAATCGTGGTTTCCATCGCTTCTCCTTATCTATACTCCACTGTTGACAACTGCATGCACTGTGCTGCAAACTAGGGTTATGGTCAAGGTCGAAACTGATAACGTAATGGTCACACGTAACGCGGCCATAACTCCACGTCCAAGCATTCTCTTTAAGACCGACAGTCCGGATCGCGCGCACGCTGAATTCGTTCGTGACTTCTTTGGTTCGAAATTGATGCGTGTGCGGGAATTCACGGCGGAGTACCTGTTTCCAGGAACGGCCGAGCACAAAGCCATGGAAGCGGGAACTACCGAAGATGACCGGGCTACTCTGAAGGCTATCTCGCTACTGCGCTACGCGCATGGCACGGGCGAAAACAGCATCAGTCGGAAGGCGCTCTCGGATGCCGCGCAAATCCTGCTTCCGCACCATCCCGGCCGGGAAGCGATGGTAAAGCCCTCTCTTTACGCGTCGCTACTGACGCGGGAAATGGCTCGCGCGAAGCTCGTCATGCGGGCCTGCCAAGGACGGAGAGTTCTTGCCCGCGATCTTGTGTCCCGACCTGAAGTGCGCCGCATCGTGGCGAGCGCCTACCGCAGGATTTCCGTCTGCGCGAACTGCACCAAGCTCTTTGCCCTTGATGCCGAACGCGCGGAGGCACCGAGAAGTACTGCACGGCGGCGTGCGGGAGCGTTACCGGCAGAAGATGTACAGACTTCGTGTGAAATCGCAAATCAGGAGGAGACGATGAGCAAGGAAACGGAAGGGAACTACGGCGAGATGCAGCCTGCGATTGACCATCCAAAGGCGAGCTATAAAGCTCGGAAGGCTTCGGCGCCCACGCGTGGAATTTTCGAGAAGTTCGTCGGGTCAAATACCTGGTGGGTGAGGTATGTGGACGCTGCCGGCCACTATCGCCGCGAAGTTGCGGGGAGCAAGAGCTCGGCTCGACTACTGCTCGACAAGCGCCGCGGTGAAACACTTACAAGAAAGAAATTACCAGAGACTCTGCGCCAGCGCATGGTTCCGTTCACGGCGCTGCCGACAGCGCTATCGCATACATCGAGAAACGGTACGCACGTCCGTCTGATGATGTGGCGCGGCTCAAACTCTTAAAAGAACACTTCACTGGTGGTGCCGACGCCATTACACCGGGCGAGGTGGAACGCGTGCTCGACGCGTTGGCCGACGAGAAAGGCTGGAGTGCGTCGAGCAGAAACCACCATCACAATCTCATCAGCCTCGCCTACCGGCTCGCCATCAAGGATGGTAAGGTCAAGGACAATCCAGCGCGGGCGGTCGAACGCCAGAGCGAGACAGGTTCTCGCCGTGTCCGATACCTCACGGCTGACGAAGAGAAGAAATTACGGGATGCCATCCGTTCAAAGCCAGAGTGGGCTCAGCATGAGCCAGAACTAGACCTCGCGCTGGCTACAGGTTTGCGACGCGGATCGATGTACCGGGAGCTGGCCTGGGAAAACGTGGATCTGCTGGGTCGCACGCTACGGATCCCGCGCACCAAGAACGGCGAAGCCCTCGACCTGCCCCTGAACCAGGACGCGATACGGGCGCTCTTGGTCTTTAGGTCGCGCGGGGATGGCACTGGCCGCGTGGTTCGTAATACTGACGGGGAGACGTTGACGGTGAACGCGCATTGGTTTCCTGCGGCCGTGCGGCTGCTGGGCTCAAAGATTTCCGGTGGCACGACTGCCGGCATTGTTTCGCCAGCCGACTGCGCCAGAATCGGCGTACCGCTCGGTCACATCGCAGAGTTGCTTGGGCACAAAGGACTAGCGATGTCGCAAAGATACGCCCATCTTTCGATGTCAAATCTACATGACGCCGTGGCCCGGATAACCAATAGCACCCCAGTAGCACCGAACGCGATTCGGAAAATGAGACGACGTACCAGCTCCAATAACTTCTTTGTATTGCTGGTATTATGACGGCGGAGGCGAAAAGGGTCCGGTGACTTTCCCGGCCTTCAAAGCCGGCGATTCGTTCCTTCGCGGATCGAATGGTGGGTTCGACTCCCACACGCCTCCGCCACAATTCGTTAATGTTTATGAGGATTACTTGCGAGTTGCCAGTGCCCGGGAATCATGGTATGACACTGGCGGTTCGCCCCTGCATGAATTGACAGTTCCCATTCTGCCAACTTTTGCACAAACCTTCGTATTTCGGCCCCGGGGGCGCGGTCGAATCTCGGCCAGGCAACTCCTCAAGAGGAAAGGTAGGAACCCATGCTACGAACTGCGCATGAAAAAACCAGTGAGCGGAGCACCCGGAAGGCTTTCCCGTGCTTCGTGATTGCCGTAGTGCTGCTGATGATTATGCCGGTGTTTGCGGGGGACAAGGAGAAAGACGAAGACACCCTCCACGAAGCAAACTTGGTGTTGCAGGGTTTCCTCAACAGCAACAAAGTCTCGCTGTCCGCGCTGTCAAAGGCTGATTGCGTTCTCATTCTACCGAACGTGAAGAAGTTTGGTTTCGGTATCGGGGGCAGCGGTGGCCGCGGTCCTTTGCTCTGCCGCCGTGGCCCAAACTTCGACGGCAAGTGGTCCACCCCTGCGATGTATTCAGTCGGCGGTATGAGCGTTGGTTTCCAAGTCGGCGGCTCGTCCAGTGATTTCGTCCTTCTGCTCATGACTCCGAAAGTTGTAGAACAGATTCTGAACGGAAAGACCAAGATGGGCACGGATGCGACGGCAGCGGCCGGCCCCGGCGCCACCGCAGCAAGTGCATCTGACGCCGAGATTCTGACCTACGGAAAAGCCGAGGGACTGTTCGCTGGCGTATCCCTGGGAGGCGCAACGATCGAACCAGACAATGACGCGAACTACCGCCTGTACGGCAAGACGCTGACCGCAACCAATATCGTGCGCGAACCCGGTGTCCAACCAACGACTGAAGGCAAGTCTTTAGTTTCAGTCCTTAACAACAAACTCGCAAAGCACAGCAACTGAGAAGACTTTAATCAGGCACTGAGTCGGCTAGGTTTGAATCGAACTAACAGTGGCCTGTCGATTTATTATTTACCTCTCTTCACCGAAAGCCTATCCGATACGTTGCATTCAAAAAGCGATTAGCGACAAACCGTGTTAAGCAGTTACGCAAGCAGCTTGAAAATGAGACGACCACCATTATTCACGGCAATAAACTGCGGCTGATTGAGGCGAGACAAAAACTCGTGAAGTGAGCACCGAAGAAAAGAGCGGGCCTAGTTAGCGGACGTGCTTTCAGCTTCAGATTCCGTTAGAACCCACTCTCCAGCGCAGCGCTTGTGCACCAAAACCACGTTGCCGTCCGCGTCCGGTATAGAGACGCCGTTCTCCGGTGTAACCGGGTCGCATTCATCCTTGCAGTATGCGCAGAGTTGATTTCCCATTGTCTGGTCTCCCGAACATGACGTTGGGTGTCATTCTAAAATCTCGCCTACTTCCGTGTTAGAACATTATGGTCGTCATTGTCACGAATGGTGTCAAGCAGTGTTTTGGCGAGACCGTCATCAGGCATTTCAGGTATGTTGCACCATCCGTGTTAGGAGTACGTTCGTCTGGTGGTGCCTTATGCCGAGATGGGTTCTCGTTTGTCCTGCTTGTAACAGTGCCTTCAAGTTATGGGAAATTGAGGATACTCTCGCTAATTTCTTTTGTCCGACAAAGCCAGTATTCCCCTTGCACGGCATAGCGGGAGCTTGCCCCAATTGCGGACGCGACGGCGTCTATCAGGCGAGCAACTTGGTATACCGCGCGTTCGGATAAGCCGAAGTTGGCGGTGGACGGCAAAGAACCCCAAGCGAAAAGCTCCCGGACTTTATCGGTGCTGGGACAAAATTAGCATCGCTGCTTTCCGCTTAATCTGGTGGTTGCTTCGGAGCATTCACGACCGCGATGACTGCGCTGGTCGGAAGATGCATCAGTCGGAATTCGTTCGAGCGCTTCTCCCCCCACCACTTGAGCTTTATGATTGCTTCTTCGTGGCCTTGAACCGCCGCGACCCACAGCAGTGTGCCGTCAGGCATCCTCTCGAATATGTCGTATGAGCGTTCCACTCCGTCCTCACACCACGTTAACCCGGTCGCCTCGCAATATATGTAGGTGGATTCTGGTAAATTCTATCTACACAAATTGTAGGCTCATTCCACGAATTCCGTTTATTTTCAAGAACCCGGATCGGGCGACGGCAAAAATCCTTCATGAAGCGTACGTAATCTCCCGTCAGAAATCAGCCCTCCCATGTATTGTCACTGCCGTCGAGCCACTACAACCTGATACCGGGCCTGCCATGCCAACATGGGTTCTAGATTGTCCGCATTGCAAAAATGAGTTCCCCCACTCGGAAATAAATATTTACACGTATGCGAATTTTCTGGAGGAACGCAAACCTGACTTTCCCGGCGAGGGACTAAAGGTAGAGTGTCCGCATTGCGGTCACAGTGCCGTCTATCAGCGCACCGACCTGCGCTATCGTGGCGACGGTCGAGGCACTTCGGCGTAAGCGGGCTTGACGGTCTCTGCCCCGATCTCGGCTTCGGCGAGCAACCAGTCAAACAGAGCAGGGTCTTTCTGGCGGCGTAGATATATTTCGTAAGCACGGCACTTAATTCGCTGTTCGCGCATCGCGTCAGGCGCTTCTTGGGGATTGTCGGAACGCTTCACGGTCATGAAATTCTCCTCCAATGATGTTGGATGCCACAGGTGATTTGAAAGTGGGCTGAAAAAGCCTGTTAAGTAGTTGCGACTGGTCGGTGCTTGTGAACGACAACGCTGGTCAGCCAGAAGTCGGAATTCTACGCAGTACGAATCGGCGCTGATGGTACGACGATCTCAACAAGTCCGGTCGCCACGTCAGCACGAGTCTATGCTCACGGTAAATTTTGTAAAAAGCGGGCATGGGGACATGGCCGTTTGCTAGCCACGATGGTACACCCTGGACCTTGCAAAAATAGCTCCAGCATTATCCGAAACGATTGACTGCGCCGGCTTCGCTCCTGTAGGAAGCCCTGCCCATTGCTTTGCTCGATTCAATTTTCGCGTCACGTTCTACGGAAGATTTCATCTTCGTACCGTACCTAGTGAATTCATCGGCGGTATATAATCTCTGTCTCATTTATCGGAGGCTGCTTGGTGTGCTGTCTGTCATGTGCTTCAGAGAATCAGGTGGAACTCCCTTCTGAGATGTTTCTCCATTTCCCCGGCCTTGCAAATCTGAACGAACCCACCGTCTGGATATTTCCAAAGGTTTTGGTCTGCTTTGAATGTGGTTTTTCGCAGTTCATCACACCGAAAGCGGAATTGGTGTTGCTTGCAAGGGGTGCTGGAGCAAAGAGGGGCTTCAGCCTAGGAATACCGCCCGAAGGCTTAACCCGATATGACTTGGAACCGCCTTGAAACAGCCGTCTGAACGTCTTGCCGCTCTCGAACAGGCCTATGATGCGCTCGTGGACAAAATAAATATTAGCCCGAGTATTTTAGGCCAGCGCAGCTGCGGACCAGGTTCGGACCAATGTGGCGGCTCATGCGGCTGAAGCGCTGAGCGAACCACCCACGAATCGTGCGCTTGCTCAGCGACGGGAAGGTGTCAACTAGTTCGTGCTTGCGCCAGGCGTGCCAACGTTCACCGAGTAACCAACCAGGGTCACCGTGCCGCCTAAGCCCCCGAAACCAAAAGTGATCGGATTCGGGTCGCTCGTCGTTAGCTGCACCGTGATACCTGTCGTGGCATTATTGGCGTACATCGTTAAGTTCTCGCTTCCGACAAACTGAAATATCTTGTCCGTTGTCAAGATCGGCAAGGCGCTAAACGTAAATTGGTGATTCCACATCGCTTGTTCGGACCCGATTCCCGTTTCCAGTTGCATCAGGATGTGTCTATCAAAACTCGTGGATCCCTGAAACGTCAGCGTTTGGATTACCACGGCCTGCCCCGGCTGCAAAGGAATCGTGCAACCATTGGATGAACCGCTCGCTGGCGCCATCTGGCAATTTGCTGTCCACGCGTTCCGAATCGGACTGTCCACGTCTTGCACCAATTCGGCGGTCACGGCACGCACCACCCGAGGCGTCACGATGGCAACCGTCGATACCAATAGAATGGCCGCTACTGCCACAGCGCCGACGCCCATAAACAACCGCTTTGTAAGTCGCATGAAGTTCTCCTTTTCGTTTTCAGCGTGGGACAGCCATTTTCGGGCGGATACTACGTAAAAAGGGAACGTGGAGTCCTCAGGAAAGTCTCAGGAAAATCTCAGGATTTCTCCGTTCGCGTATCTGCAACAGCCCACTGAGATTTCACGTAACGGTATCGTTCACCGCGCCAGCGGCTGCTGCGGCGTAATGGCTACGCGTGGGCCGCGATGATTCCTGAGATCAACAGCCAGCGCGACTATCAGGCAGCGGAAAGCTAGACCGACTACGGCACAGCGTCTGAGGTATTCCCTGTAAGGTCCAGTACCGCACACAGCAAAAACGGCGGCAAGGCGGTAAATACGGCGGGTGCGGACGCTCGGACCCGAGCGAAGATTCCGCCGTTCCTCTCCACTTCTTGCTGTGAGCACAGGACTTGCAAGGTGTAGAGCTGATTGGCACGCCGCCTGCCCTATTAAGGGCGTAGTTGTTGAAGTTGTTGCAAAAGGCCCCAGGCCCGGGAGACGCTGATGAAAGCCAAAGTTGATATTTTCAAGAAGCTGCCAGATGGGCACATGATGTGGGTGCGTGCGGTGGAGAACCTGGCCGAGGCCAAAGTGCAATTGAAGCGGCTCGAATACATCAATCCGGGCGAATATTTTATTTATGATAACCGCTGCGGCGGCATCGTTCCCTCGCAGACAGCTGAGCCCTTCATTCACGTGCAGTGATTTACTTCCCCTGATTTACGTGCAATGTTTCACGCGCGCCGATTCGCGGGCACTGGGTTATCTTTCGGAAGTTCTTTCATCGGCAACTCCTTCATTGTTGTGATGCCGCCGCAGCAGCGTCGTGCAAAGTATGAAATTGCGATGATGCTCCAGCATTTTTATTGCGTACTTGCGGCAGGGAACTGGGAAAATTCTCCTGCACGAATTTTATTAGATGTTCCCGCACATAACAGCGCAGATCGAATGCCGTCGGTCCATTTCGCGCGCTCATCAAGGCCCGCAGTTGCATGGACCCGGCGGTAACGTCGGTAACTTGCAAGCCCCAGCTTTTTCCATCCCACAAATCCGTGGATTGCAAAATGCGCAGCAATTCCTTGCGGATCTCGTCCACCGGGGCGGTGAAGTCGGTGTAAATCATTACCGTGCCGAGCAACTCGGCGCGCGTGCGCGTCCAATTTTGAAACGGCTTCTCGATAAAGTAGCTGAGCGGAACGATCAGCCGCCGCAGATCCCAGATGCGCACCACCACATAACTGGTATCGATCTCTTCAATCCAGCCCCACTCGCCTTCCACCACTACGGCATCGTCGATGCGGATCGGTTGCGAAAGGGCCACCTGCACGCCGGCGATCACGTTGGTGAGCGTGCTGCGCGCCGCCATACCAACGATGAGTCCCGCGAGGCCCGCGGACGCCAGCAGGCTGGTGCCGATATGACGAACCGCGGGAAAGGTCATCAGCATGATCGCGAGCGTGATCACCGTGACGACCACCACAACCGTGCGTTGCAGCACCTGAGTTTGCGTGCGAATGCGGCGCGCGGCTAAATTGTCGTCCACGTCGATGGTGTAGCGCGTGAAGACCAGGTCGCCGAGCAGTTGCACCAGAATAATCACGCCCCAGCCCACGCTAGCGATCACGCAGAGGCCCAGAACGTGTTGCAGGATATCCCTGAGGTGCGCGGGCAGCGGCGCGAAGGGCAGCGCGAGAACCAGCGCCAGCAGCGGTAAAATTGTTCGCGCGGGAGTCTTGGCGCGCTTTACGAAAGAAAGATCCGCGGCACCTTTGCGGCGCGCGAGACGCTCGACAATCTGAAAGAAAATGTAGTGCGCGACGAGCGCCAAAACGACGGCGCCGACGAGAATGATTCCGGATATTAGTAGAGAGCGCGTATCGCTCCAAAAATTCTCCAAGATCTTCTCCTTACCGCGCGAGCACGGTGCGGCCTCTTTATTTGGATTCAGGAAACGCCTCGAAAGTGGCGGCGCGGCATCAAACTGATGATCTGTTTTTACTTCGTTGGCATGGCAATTCCTGACGTGAACAGAAGAATTAAAAAAACGAGTTCCACGCATATGCGCGGCATCGCCGGAGTGGCGGCCGCGTTGCTGAGTTTTGCGATGCCAGTGGACGGGTATCAAACCCCGCTGGATGCCAAGGCGGTGCACGATGCTTACGTACTGGGGCAGCGCAACGATCAGAGCACGGGAGATTTTCTTGCGGCGTACATAAAAGAGATGACAGGATCCCGCAGCGATTTGCACGTGGCGGAGATTGAAGTTCTGACGCCCTTCGCGCAAGTGGTGGAGGAATCGCGAAAAAATACGGCGGGTTATAGCGAAGAGCAGGCCGCGCAAAAGTATCAGCAGGTCGGTAACACCGTCTTGGTGAACGTGACGCTGATGCTGCCATCGGTCTATCCGCAGGCCTCGAACAACAATGGCAAGGACAGTAGCTCGGACAGCGGGAGTCCAGATAGCGGGGCGGCAGGGAATAGCACGCCATCGGGAGATGCTGCAAAGCCGGAGACCGCGAAATCCGCCGCCGAATCGCAGGCCAAGAGCAATCTGCGGCCGGAGAATTTTTGGCAGAACTTCCAGTTCTATTTCAAACAGAACGGGAAGAATATTCCGTCCAAAGCGCTGCACGACAAACCGATTTACTCCTCGGCAACCAAGGGGACGCCTACAGTGCTGGATGGCGCCGCGGTGTGGATGGAATTCGACGCCAAAGATGTGGGCGCGCAGGAAACGGTGATCGAAGTGGTGACGCCGGACGGCAAGACCATCTCCGCGACATTTGACTTGAAAAAACTGCGCTGACCCCACCCCCCACCCCCCGGGGTGTCATGGAACGTTTTCATTCTACATGGGTTAGGTACGATTTTTGTGGATCGTTTTGATTCTATTGGGGTTACACGGGAACACGAATTCTGACTGAAAGGCTTTCTTTGAACAAGAATTTGGCTAGAGATACCAACGCCACCCCCGGGTGTTTTTTGCAAAGCGTGCGCAGTAGTAACAAAAGAAAAGGGATGCGTGAAATTGTGAATGGCAAAACGTGTGTAAGTGATTGAAAAGAATGGATCGCGTTTTGCGCGAGTGTTGGGCGCGGCGAGGAAGCTGGAGAGGAGACGGAGTGGTGCAGGCGAGCGGGGAGTTTAGTTAACACGCGGAAGAGTAGCATCTGTGAATTACTGTGTCAACAATTATTGTATAGATACATCATTCGAACGGAATGAGACGGTCGGTTGAGACAGGTGGGAATCAGCCGCGAGCGAACGTCGGCCCGCAGCGAAGAGTGCTCCACGCTTTGCGAAAGGAAAAACCGCAAAGCGTAGGCCGCCCCGGAAGGTCTTTCGCGTCTTAAGGATGTGCCACCCGCCGGGCGGGGATCGTGCTATGAAAACCCGGATTCGCGCCGATAGCTCCGCTGATCGATCATTGCGTACCACTGGTCTTTTTCAGCGTCGAAGTGAACCGTACCTTCAAAGAGTAGGTCGTCCGGGTTATTTTCGCCGTCACTGTTGGGGTGATAAAAGTGGACGATTAATCCTTCTTTTAGTTTAAGGCCTGTGCGTTTTATGTCGGACAGTGTCCCGATTTTCTCAAGATAAGTCCTGCCATCCCCCGCGTTTGGGTATAGGAAGATTCTGTTCTTTGGAGCGCCCCTGGATGTTTTGTTCCATTCAAGGTTCATGTCAGCCAAGGCATCAAAGTACTCCTGACCCGGAGGGCGAAGGCCATCCCGTAAGGCTTGCAGAAATTCATCGGGTGGCTTGTAGTGGTGAACTGCGACGTAATGATATATCAGCGTAGGTGCCGCATAAATCCGATCCTTCCGAGAGAAAACACGTATTTCCGCTGTGCCCAACAAGAGCCTTTCGCCATTCCTTTCGGCTTGACTGGCACAACAGCCATGGCAGAATTCACAGTCATGGCCGCCCCTCGTAGGCGCGACGGAAATCGAGCAGTACTGCCACAAAGAGGTCTAGGATCTCTTTCTCCGGAACCATCGTAGGAAACGCGTGGCCGCTTGCCAACCATCCGACGGCCTTTGTCCCAGGACGGACAAATCCTGGGGCATAGACGTAATCGGAGAGATCTTCATAATAAGCCACTGATCTTAGTCCCTTGTCATTTTGGCAGACAGGCGGGTGGCCCGGAGGATTCGTTTTTTTCTTGACGTCGCGGCACGAACGGAGGATATCACTATTTGGAAGTAACCTGGGAGTAGAGAGGCGCGGGGTGCCCCATCCTCGGGTTGTGAGGGTGGGTCTTGGGGTAGCTTGTGGGGGTGGCTTGTGCCCACGGGATTGAAACGCTATTACGGTCGTGGCGATCTGCATTTTATTACGTTTAGTTGCTACCGGCGGTTACCGTTGTTGGAGACGCAGCGGGCCAGGAATGTTTTTGTGCGCGAACTGGCGCGCATCCGCAAGGAGTATGGATTTCTGCTAGCCGGGTATGTGGTGATGCCGGAACATGTGCACCTGCTGATGAGCGAGCCGAAGAAAGGGACGCCGTCGACGGTGCTGCAGATGTTGAAGCAACGGGTTTCGCGGAAGATGCGGAAAAAGCGGCGTAGCGGAGCGCCGGGGCAGTTGCGGTTGGCGTTTGCGCAGACGGGCGAGGAACTGCGAAGTTTTTGGTCGGCGCGCTATTACGGATTCAATGTGTATGGCCGTAAGAAATTCAAAGAAAAATTACTGTACATCCATCGGAATCCGGTGATGCGGGGCTTGGTGGAGGATCCTAAAGATTGGCCGTGGAGCAGTTGGTCGTTTTATGCCACGGGTGAAGTGGGATTGGTGGCGATTGATGTTGTTCCGAGTTGAAGGGACGAGAGGGGGAGGAGCCAAACCGATACTGATGACAGGCGAAAGAAAAGACAGCAAAACCAAGCCCCACCCTCAAAAACCGAGGGTGGGGCACCCCGAAAAAACCAAGCTCGGAAAGGACCAATGCAAGAAGAGCTAGAACCAAAAGAACGACACACCGATCGAGTGTCTGCATTTTACGCCTTCAGACCGGGCCAGCCACCTCCTGGTTTGCTCTTAGACATCAACGGGACGGCTACGCCGAGCCATCCAAGACAGGATGCCGAACCAAACGACTGCATAAAAGAGAAAGCCAGCCCCGAGGAACACGTAGCCCCAGCTAGGAGCGCCCTTGCCCGTATGAACACCCTCCGGGTAAAAGATTCGAGCGATCAGCATACCTGGTAAGGAGGCTGCATCCGTGATTTCGACCCGAACCGGGCTATAGGGCAGCTTCGTGGCGCAGAAGCTGATTAGCCCTACGGTCAGACCACCCAAGAGCAAGCCCAGCAGTAAGCGTCCCCGAAAAGTATTCTTCATTGGCTCCTCACTGTTGCTGCTTGTCTTTCTGTGGCGGGTGGCCATGCATTGCCACCCCTTCTTGCGTCGCCGCAAACATACCTCAAAGTGATAATGGAGCAGCATCCTGGGTGGCTTTCGTTCTTATCGAAGGCAACCCAGGAAGGTCCTGGCGTCTTAAGGATGTGCCACCCGCCCCTATTCTCTAAGGTCCGCTTCACTTACTTCGAGCTGAAGCGCGCGTAGAACGCGCCGTGCGTGAATCAGCCGCCAGTACTCGGCATCTGAGCTGGCGTGGCCATGTATTTACTGAGGACGTCCACCAGACCTTGGTTTGGCACGCACTGCTTTGCCGAAAAGGAAGATAGGATGTGATCCAGTTCATTCTCGGACAGGCCTTTGAAGAGGCTGGCATAGAGGGGCTGCATCAGGGTTCCCGTGTAGAAGCACAACAGGGTCTGACTCATACACCGTACATTGAGTCGCGCATCCAACTGCGGATCACCAACCACTTGACGGATCTGGTCAGCAAGCTGAGCCGTTGCGTCCTTTACCGGCGTTGGTGGTAACCACTTCATCCAATCGTCGGTCCCAAGAGCAACCTTCTTACGAAGAAGGTCGCTGATGCGCTCCATGTAAGGAGATGCAGGGTTGAGTGTCAGCATACCCATCACGCCAACATCTTTGTAATTCCACGTCGTCCAGTGCGTCTCGTGACTTTCAAAGATGCCAATCTGATCATCTAACGCGCGAAGCCGGTCACCACTCTCATCGGCAGGCCCATTAAAGACAGACCCAAACTCGCCAACCCACAGCGGAACGTTATGCTGCTGGGTGAACTTCGTTCCCTCGGCATCGAGGAAGTTGCGCTCCTGTTTTGCCAGATCCCAGTCCTGAGCACTGCCCGCCGCAGCCGATCGCGGATGGATGGTGCCAGGGTATCGGCCAGGTCCAAACCCAGGCACAGTGTAGTTATGTGAACTGTAGGCGAGGTTATCGTCGAAGGGTTTCTCTAGCCCCGAGAAGTCCTTTGCGTAGTCATCACCTTCAAGGAAGATAATGTGTCTGGAATCGATCTTGCGAATCTCTGTAACCAGGCGCCGGTAGACGGCATTCATGCGGTCAAAATTGGGCCTGTAATTGGAACCCACGTTCCATGGATAGTCGCCTAGGGCGTTGTTCGCACAAGGCTCGTTCAGCACATCGTAGCCGGCGATCACAGCCCTGTTCTTATAGCGCCGCGCAAACTCCTGCCAAAGGGCAACGAAGCGATCCTGATAGAATGCAACCTCCCAGAAAAGGCTGATGCGGTTTGCGTTGTCAGAATGCCAGTGGACATTCTGCCACCCCTGCGCCGAATGAAGGTCCAGAATGACGTAAAGACCATGTCTTTCGCAGTGGCTTAACACCTTATCGAGACGGGCAAAACCTGCCTCTATGTATTTGAAAGGAGCGGCATCGTCCTCGAAGTGTCGATAATTAAGAGGTATCCTGACGACGCTGGCGCCGGCCTTCCTGAGAAAGATCACATCGTCTTCATTGAAGAAGTAGTCCAGCATGCGCTCGAAGAAGAACTGTGCTCTGGCCGGACCAAGCACATCCGCCATCTGCGCTCGGAGAGTATGCTCCGCGCCTGGGTGCCCATTAATGAAATCCTCCATGTTCATCCAGCCGCCCGGACAGGTTCCCCTCAGGCGAACCTGTTTCCCTTTCGCATTGACTATGTGACGGCCGCTGACACGAAGGAACTCCATCTGGTCATCCCCCTCATGACTGTCCGCTGCTTGTGGACCGGCATTTTGTTCGCCTGCGGCTGCCACTACCTTTTCCGTGAGCGCTGCCGCACCGGTAAACGCGGCCAGCCTGAGAAATTCACGCCGTGGCTTCAGATTGCTTGCTTGCCTTGTCATAAAACCTCTTCCGAGAATTTGGTTTGGGGCGTCCTTTTGCTGTTGTGACTAAATCATGACAACTTTCGTCACGCAACGCCCGCGATCCAAAGCAGCGGAATTTGCGTAGGCGAACAAAAGGCGAATATGTTAGGATGCCTCGTTATGGCACGACGGCCAAATCCGCTCCCGAATGATGCGATGACGGGGAACAGGTTCAGGAATTGCGCCGCGGCTTGCAGCTGCTCAGTCCGTACCATGTTCAGGAAAGATATAAAACCGTTTTGGACAGGTGCCGATTCGTGGAGTTGGCGACGCCAAAAATGATGCAAGAGCTGGTCACGTTGTGGAAAGTACTTTGGAAGTGGCGAAGATAACGTGCCCCTTCATAATTTGGTTGGCGAGACCACGAGAGATTTCGCTGGCCATCCCAGTACCGCAATAATCGGCGCGCAAACGAGGAGCAACGCGAGTAACAATCGCACATAACCTCAAAAGTAGCGGGCCATGGCCTCCATCGAATCGATCACCAATGATATTTTTCACGGCCCATCAGTTCTTCCGGTCCAATTAACAATCGAACGGCGAAGTTGGGATGGTTCGATTTCACGTTCGCGGCCACTGCCAAGCTGCTCACAATTCGGCTGTAGCCTCAGTTAGTTAAGGTGAGTGTCATAAACCGAAACGCGGCGATCCGTGAGCACTGCTAATTGGGATCCGTCGGGAGACAGTGCAAAATCGAAATCCGCCGTGGGCATTGGCGTAATCGGTATCGTTAGAATCCGTTTGTGAAGGGTCAAACTATAAACGGCAAGTTTTTTGGCAACTATCGTTTCTGTACCTTCGACAAACGGCCGACGTTTCGTCTCAACGATGTCTATTACAAGGGCTACAAAGTTGCCGTCTTGTGAAACCACAAGTTTGCGAGTGAATCGTTCGCGTATGGAAACTCGTCCAAAATCTGAGGGGGACCAGTGGTCGAGACTAATAGCAGCTTTTTGCATACAGGCAATAAAACGACCGGCCCATTGAGTGACCCACATAGGTGATGCCAACCCGTTCCGACAAGATTCTTGACTAGCGTCACCGAAGGGCTATTCGATCACCTGTACCGAAGGGCCCCGACAAGAAGGTATGTTCTGGAATTGTCCACAGCCACGATTTCAGAATCCGAGACCGCATACGAATGTAAAAGCGGAGGAGACTCCGTCCAGGAAAATCTCTTTGCGAGCGTGTCCCCGTCGAGCACCAGAAAATTGCTCGTGCGCACCTTATAATTATACGCATTTACCAGAATCGTCTTGCCTGTGGCCGACGTGCTTATAATCTCCTTCCCCACACCGGTCATCGCGAGTCCGTGGGCGGGTGTAGCAAGAGTCACATCAACCACGGGTTTGAAATCCTTCGAGAAAAATCTCAACACTTCGCCCGTGCGGACCAGAATAGCGCCGCTCGACACCTCAATTGTAGACTCTTCCGAGCGTGTGGGCCAATCTTTCGTATCGATAACGGTGCCAGTGTGACTATTCAGAATTACTGCGTGTAACTGAAATGCGCTCCGAATATCGGGGCTGGCTCGGGATGACAAATCTCCGATGAGGTCGGTCTCGTGGACGATGAGTCGGTCGGCATCGAGATAAATTAATCCGGCGCGGTTAACATCGAGGAGTTGTGAAATTGCAGAATTACGATCACCGCTCAGATCACTTACGACTTGAGAAGTCCAAACCGGACTTACCAGACCCGTTGAACCACTTTGCATCATTAAGGTACATGTGAGACCCAATCGAATGACAAACGATTTCAATGTCATCATCACTCTAAGAAGCTACCAGAGATGAGCTTCAGAGATAAGCGCAGCGGAGATGCTATTGCGGGGTCCAGTGGACGGAGGCGCGGAAGAGGCCGTCTACGAAACCGATTTGGTAGACGAGGAAGAGGCCGAAGGCGGTGCTGACGATTCCGGAAATTGGGGAGAGGTAGCGGCCGGCGGTTTCGAAGTGTTTGCCGGTGACGGCGACGGGGATAGCCATGGCGGAGGTCATTAGCATCATGCCGAGAACGGTGCCGAAGCCGAAGACTAGTAGGTAGGCGATAGCCCAGAGGGGACTGCGAATGGTGGAGAGGACTAGGAGGGCTACGGCCGCGGAGCCTGCCAAGCCGTGGACTAGTCCGATGACTAGCGGGCGGAAAATTTGGTAACGGCCGTAGCGACTCGTTAGGCGGTTTAAGCGCCCTTCGAAGGATCGTCGATGGCCTGACTGCGCAGTAGTTCGTTGGATTCGTGCCGCGTCACTGCGATTCGCTGGGGCAAATCGATTGTTCAGCCAGCGAAGTGCGCCGGTGAGATTTAAGACGCCCAGAAGAATTAGCATCAGGGCTACGGAGAACTCCATCGAGAGGCCGACCCTTGGCGGAATTACCAGGCCAAAGAGAATGATGCCGGAGCCGACCAGAAAAATGGTAAGTGTGTGGCCGACGCCCCAGAGCATGCCGATCAACGCGCCTTGCGTGACGGAGCGTTCGCGGCTGGCGATGGTGGAGACGGCGACGACGTGGTCGGGATCGGTGGAGTGGCGCATGCCCAGGAATAAACCGAGAAGCACAATGCCGACGAAGGATGGGAGCTTGGCTTGCGCCAGGAAATCGGAGCCGATGCCGGTGGTCAAGAATGCGCGGACGGTGATGGCCAAGCCCAGGAGCAGCATGCATCCCGCGGAGGCGATCGGGAGCCAACGGTTAACGATGGGGCCGTCGCTTTTCCAGCGCGCGAGAAACTGCCTGGCGTAGACCATCGACAAGCCGATGGCGATGAGCACGGCGGCCAGACCCAGACTGAAGGCCACGATTAGAAAGAGTCCGAAGCCGATGCGATGCAGAGAGACGGCGCCCAGCAGTACCACCAGCGCGGCGGGACACGGAACGATTCCACCGGTTATCCCCAGGGTGAGTAGCTGAGTAAGAGAGACTGTTTTCTTTGATTGCGAATTGTCTTGCGCGGCGGTGCGGCGGTCGCCGAGGGAAGAAAACCAATGGCTATGATTGCTGCCGATTTCGTGCGCGTGATCGCCGGCTTCGCCAGTCCACGCGCGAATCATCATATAAGCGGCGAGGACAGCGATGATGATTCCGGAGATCATACCGAGCCAGGGATAGAGTTGGTCGGGCACGATGTACTTTGAGGCGTACAGGGTGATGGCGCCGAGGAGGTATACACCCGCGGTATGCGCAGCGGTGACGATACCGCCGAGAAAAACGGCATGCCGTGCCGTTCCGCGCGATCCGACCAGGTATGCCGCTACGATAGTTTTGCCGTGACCCGGTTCGAGGGCGTGCAATGCGCCGAGCCCGGCCGCAATCAACGCTGCGGTGAACAGAAACCAGAAGCTGAGGTTGCGTGCGGAGATGAGTTCCGTGAATTTGCTGCGCGGTGTGGCTTGCTGATTCTCGTGTAACGCTGTTGGGGTGGAGCTAACGTCGGCGGTTTGCTGTGGTTTTGTTGCGGAAGGCGTGCTGGATGCGGCGGTTTCCGCGGGCGCGATCGACGAAACTTGTGAGCCAGAGACTCTTGCAGATGGTAGTTGCCATCGCGTGTATTGGCTTGCGCGGAGACCGCGGGCTGTGCGGGTGGCGCATGAATTCCATTGACCGGCGCGATGTTTTTCGCCGTCGAGAATGACGGCGTAAAGGTGAAAGTGGCTTCGAGATTCTGCGGCGGGCTGCTCAAGAGGTCGGTTGGGTAGTTGGAGAGTTGCGCGCTGCGGTCGGTTGCGGGAGCGGAGCTGGCAGTCAGTTCGGAGCCAGACTCCGCGGTGACGACGATTTCTTTCCAACCGGCGTGGCCCGCAAAGTTGTTGTCGCGGTACTGCACCTTGTAAGCGGAACCCGGAGAAACATTTCCCAGCGCCGCGCGATATACAAAACCAAGTTTCATGGTCGGCAAACCGCCCGCGCCGGCGGGAAAGATTACGTCTTGCGAGATCAACTGCAAGGGAAGAGGCTGGCCGTTTACCTCGAGCACCAGGCCGGCGGCTAGTGAATCCGCCTTCTTTGCCAAATATGGCGGCAGCCCTGGATCGCCTTCCTTGGGCACAATGCCGGTGGCCTGCATCTCCTGAAATGTAGGAATTTCCGCCATATCGATGAGGTAATGCAGCTCGATAAATCCCGGCGCGATGCGGATCCCGGCGTAGTGGCTGATGCTGAAATTGCCCATGGGATGCGCGGCAATCGTCAGCGGATTGGCGAGCCAGGAGCACAACAGCATCGCCGCCGAGAAAATGCGCACGAACTTCGCGGGCCTATGGTCGCGCATCTGCCGGTCCAGTGGGAGTTTTTTGGCTTGCCGCGGCGACGGAGGCGTTCGACTGTCCCTGCAGCGTGGCACGCGCTACATCAGCGAAGAACAAGTGGAATTGCGGATTCAACGCGATGGCGCGGCGCAGATATTCCTGGCCCTTTTCTTTGTCGCCAAGACGCTCGTAGATCTCGCCAGCGTGAAACAGGAGCAAGGCGTCTTTTGTTTCGAGTCGCAGCGCTTCCTTGATGGCCGCGGCAGCCTGCTCCGGCTGAGAATTCTTGTAAAGCGCCCAGGCCAAAGCGTCCCAGGTGTAGATGTCGTGGCGAACCTCAAACTCTTTGCGCGCCAATGCTAGAGCCTGCTGCAGATGAATGTCGTGGTCGGCGTAGAAGACGGCTAACTCGCGGTTGTATACGGTTTGGTTGAAGGTGTTCAGCCGCGCGATGAACTCGACCAGATCATATTGCTTTTTAGCTTCGGCGGTGTTTCCGGCTTTTGACTGCACATCGCCGAGAGCAGCGGCATATGCGGGCAACGGAATGATGCTGATGGCTTTCTCGTAAAGCGCAATCGCTTCGTCCAGATGGCCTTCCGCGCACGCTACCTTGGCCAAACCCGTGAGCGCGCGATGATAGTCGGGATAAGTTTTCAGGGCGTTGTTATAGGCTGCCTTGGCGTTCGCGAGGTCGCCCAATTGAAAATAATTTTCTCCGAGCGTGAACTGGCTCCAGGCGATGCTTTCCTTCGGCATGCGTGAGGCCACGGAAATATCCACGGCGCGCTGCATGTGTTCGATCGCAGCCTGGGTGTCGCCGGTTAAAAAGCTTTTAGTAGCCGCGCGGCTTTCTTCCAGGTACTGCACACCGCTGGTGGCGGATTGCGCGTCCCCGCTGTTCTGCAGTCGCCCGTAGTCCGCCCACGCCTGGTCGTATTCGCCCATTTCGCTTCGTGCATCGCCGATAACGGCGTAGGGAGTGACGTCGTGGGGATTCAGGTCGATGGCTTTTTGCGCCAGCGCGAGAGTTTCGCCGAAACGATGCTCGGCGTAATAGACACTCGCCAGATGCTTGGTCGCGTGCGAGGCTTGCGCGCCCGTCGACTCTAAATCGCGGGACTTTTCGAGGGCTTTGGCAGCGAGATTGTAGTAGGTAACGTCACCCGTCTCGCGGGCCTTCTGGATGTACGCCACACCCAGGCGATCATAGTTGAAAAAGTCGTCCGGATCCTGCGCCACTTTCCACTGAAAAAAGCGGATGACGTCGTCCGTCTCGCGCTGTTGACCCCGAGCCGCGCCCGCAACACCTAAGTGGAAAATCGCGATGACCAGGGCCGCGATGCTCTTTTGCAAAGTTGTCTTCGGCATCCTTGCTTCTTTCCGGACATCTCGATGCAGGGATTTTAGAGGGAGCCGGGCCCGTGGCGTTCGCCACGGGCCTAGCTGCCCAAGGAAGCTACTGCTGTGGCGGGAAGTTCACCGTACCGGCTTCGCCGGGAAGCGGGTGCGGCGCCGCAAGGAATGGAAACTGCGTCAACAGCGGCAAGTCGTTTCCACCATACGGTGTCGCGTTACCAGACACATTTCCCACCTGTGCATCGGTTTTGATCCAGTCCGTTCCCTGGAGCACTGCCAAAACGCGGCGGTCCGTTGCAAAGTTCAAAGCACCGGGACGCGCTGGCCCGCTGCCAGGAACGCCGAGGCTCGACGGGAAGTTGACGTCAGCAAGCTGACGCGCAAATTGCAGGAGGATGTCGGTGACGGTATCGGCAGGTCGTCTGCCATTCTGTAGTCCGAAAGCTCCCAAACCGAGCTGCGGATCGCCATTGCCACCGACGGCCGCCGCACCAGGGAGGACTCCGGTCGGTAAGCGGTCAAGATCGAGCCGCAGAACGTCTGGCAACAACGCCACGCGAAGTAAATTCTTGTTCGTGTTATTGAAGCTTGCGGGCAGCAGCAGCGGTGCACCGTGACCAGCGCCCGGATTGCGCCCCGCTAGCGTCAGTAAAGCCCAAAGCTGTTAGCAGGCCAGCACGGCCGGCGATGGTATTACCGGTGCCATCGTTGTCGGTGATCGTCAACGCATCCGGAACGAGCGAGGAAAAATTCTGCACGTCATCCTCAGGTTTGGTTTCGTTAAATGCGTCGCGGTTGGCAGACGGCACGAAAATGGTCTTGAAAAGTTGCTGGCCTACGCGCTGGAACTGCGTGTAGAGGGGCTCCCAGCCGAAATCGTGGAACAGTTCAGCATTGTTGCCCGTCATGCTGGTGGTGCCCCAAACGCCGATCAGGCCTTTGGTACCCAGAAAGCCGGGGCCTGCCACTTCGCTCTTGGGCAGTTCGATGGCGATGGAGGTTACGTTGAAACCGCCAAAGCCGTCCACGCCGCTCGTGTTGTCAGAGCGCACCGGCCTGCCGCGCAGAGCTCCCAACGCGAAACCCGGAAAGTTGCGGAACAGGTCTTGCTTGTCCTGGAGAATGCGATTGAGTTGGCCCACGTCGGTCACGAACGGATCGTCGCGCAGACCAGTGAATACTTGCATGTTGCCTTCCGAGAGAGTTGTCCCGGTGCAGCCGGTCACGGTGGGAGCGCCTCGCAGAACGATATTCTTGGTGCCAGTAACGCGCGGCCGCGCCGGTCCGTAGACCTTGATCATTTGCCCGGAAGCGCACGTCGTCGTGGCCACGTCTTCAAAGACCGCTTGAATGACCAGATCCTCTACCGCGTGCTCATCGCGGGCGATCTTAAATTGGTACAGGAAATTCGTCGAGTACCGGTAACTGGGCGTCTCAGCGGGAACCGCGAAAGGATTGACGTTCATGATCAAAACGAGTTGAGAAGGGTTATTCGGATCAAGAAACGCGAATATATCAGTAATGTCACCCTCACCGTTGGCGTCCGCGGTCGGAGATTCCCGGTGGTCGGAAGCCAGCAGCTTCGAAGGCGAATAAAAAAGTACACCAGCCAGAGCCACGAAGGCTGTCAGCGCCATCGCGATTCGCCCCAAGTGGTGCCGCACAGATGGTTCATGAGTCTTCTTGATTTTCACGCTCGTGCTCCTTCGTAGATATTTTTTCCGTACGCTGTAGGACGGTTGGGACGAACCGCCGCTCGGATGTATCCCCCGTTGAATAGCCGTTGCATAGCCTACGCCAGGAATGGCCCATTGGATGTCTACCGATCGTGCATAATTCTTCTGGCGTTGTCTAAGCTGGTTGAAACTTCTGGCCTGGACCGCTTCTTGCGGGGGGTGCAAAGATTCGGACCGCACTTCTCGGGGGACACAGCAACTTTCGCAAGCGGCATTCTACGCCGACCACACTATTTTCAATAGCTTTTTTCTGCCTAGTACTGGAACTGGTCTGCTCCCGACCAATTCCGGGCGGCATGGCACGCAAACCTTCCCTGTTCATGTGATCCTCATGCAAAAGCGACCATTCCGCAATAATCCGATGCGATAGTCGCCCCGTCGTCGCGGATTTCGTCAGATTCGCCCACGACATTGCATAGGAGGAATGTTATGTCCAAGCAGGCAGCGGAACATCATCACAAGGCGGCCGAGCATCACGAACACGCGGCGCGGCACCATAAGGAAGCAGCTCAACACCACGAGGCTGGCAAACACGAATTGGCAGGACATCACGCTCACCTGGCCAACGGCCACCATCACCATGCTTCACACCACTCTGCGGAAGCCGCCAAGGCGCACATCGAACATCACGCTAAGGCAAGCCCCGCCCACGCGTAACTGGTAGTCGGCGGAGCGCCCAACCCTCGCTTGCTGTTTGCGTACTGCCGCGTGGGCTGGGCGTAAAAAATAAAAGACGGTGATCGGCTCCCAGCCCGCGCGGGTTAGGGTCCTGCGTGGGGT
Organism: uncultured Acidobacteriota bacterium; assembly: GCA_963798585.1. Lineage (GTDB taxonomy): Bacteria > Acidobacteriota > Terriglobia > Acidiferrales > UBA7541 > Acidiferrum. The sequence continues at coordinate 263,492 of CAWCTJ010000004.1, read as the reverse complement.
TTTGCACGCTCGTTTTGCAATGCTTAACACAGCTCGCAAATCTCAACTTACCGCTCGTCTCAGATCGGCAGGCGGAGGCGGGCTTCGCAGCCGCGAGCGTCAGTGCGATTCTTTAGCGTGAGTTCGCCGCCGTGTGCTTCGGCGATTTGCCGGCTGAGCACCAGGCCGATGCCGGAGCCGCCTTGCTTGGTGGTGAAGAAGGGCACGAAGAGATTGGCCGTGTTGGGTATGCCAGGGCCTTCGTCGAGCACCCAGACATCGAATTGCCCACCGTGGCGCGACCAGCCCACCTGAACTCCGCCTCCCGTTTCCAGCGCGGCGTCGGTGGCGTTGCGGATTAAATTAATCAAGAGCTGTTCGAGTTGGTCGGCGTCGGCGGAGATTGTCACTTGTGGTCCTGGCAGCAGCGTGACTTTTATGCGGGTTTCCAGTTTTACGGCGCGGCCAATGCATTCGCCGGCGTCGATTGGCAAAAGGTGCGGCTGCGGAAGGCGCGCGAGCCTGCCGTAGGCGGCCATGAAACGGCCCAGAGCTTCCGTGCGGGAACGAATGATGCTCAGACCTTCGCGCAAATCTTCCAGCACCGGGGTAGCGGAACTGTCGCGCAGTTCGGGAGACTGGACGGCGGTTTGCAAACCGCTCTCTAGGCTTTGCGCCACGGATTGAATGGGCGCCAGGGAATTGTTGAGTTCGTGTCCGAGAACGCGGATGAGGCGTTGCCACGCCTGGCGCTCTTCGTCACGCAGGGTGCGGCTCAAATCGCTCAGTACCACCAGTTGGTGCGGCAAGCCGCCCTGACGAAACGAAACGCGGCGCAATCCCCAGCGGCCAGAGCCGCCGGAGAAATTAAGTTCCATGGTGCGCGCGGGGGCGCCTTGGAGGCACGGCGCCAGCTCAAGTTCGGCCGCAGTAAAGCCGAGGAGGCGCGCGGTGGGTCGCGCGAGCAAGCGCTCCGCGGCACGATTCACCAGGAGCAATTTGGATTTTTCATCGAAGGCGAAGATAGCCAGATCAATCTCTTCCATCACCGTGCGCAGCAGAGCCGACGCTTCGATGGCGCCGAGGCGCTGGGTACGGAGCGTTTCGCTAAGGGCATTGATTTCGATCATCACTTCGCCCATGGCGTCATCGCTGCGCGCGCCGCGGCCACGCAGCGAAAAATCTTCCTCGCGCATGGCGGCGAGCAGATTGGAAAGTGTTTGCAACGAGAAGACTACGCGCTGGCGCAGCGATGCGGCGAAACCGAGCCAGAAGCCGACAATCAGGAGCGTGAGGGTCCACGCGGTGCTGGAAGAGTGATCACCGGTCCACAGCAGAATCAGGGCGATGAGTGAGCCGGGAATCCGGCGGCCAGCGCAAGAAGTTGGATGTTGCGTTCGTAGCTTAAACGCGTCATTCCAATCCGTATTTTTGCAGGCGCCGGTACATGGCGCTGCGGCTGAGTCCCAAGGGCCTGCGCGGCTTTGCTGACGTTGCCGTCGTGGCGGGCGAGGGTGCGCTGAATCAGATAGCGCTCGACTTCGTCGAGGTTCATTTCTTCGAGGCGCGCGGCGGTGCTCAGCGCGGGCGGACGCAAACCCAGGTCGGCGGCGCGAACCAGCGGACCTTGTGACAAGAGCACGCCGCGCTCAACGGCGTGATCCAGTTCGCGGACATTACCGGGCCAGGAATGCTCACGCAATGCGACGGTGGCGGCAGGATCGAAGCTGGAAATACTTTTGCGATAACGCTGCGCGTAGCCGCGGAGAAAATGATGCGCCAAGAGGTTTATATCTTCGCGGCGATCGCGGAGCGGAGGGATGTGGATTTCGATGGTGTTCAGGCGGAAAAGCAGGTCGGGGCGGAAGCGGCCCGCGGCGGCTTCGGAGTTTACGTCGGCATTGGTGGCGGCGAGAACGCGAACGTCGACGCGGCGGGTAGCGGAAGACCCAACGCGTTCGAGATCGCCCGTTTCGAGCACGCGCAGAAGCTTGGCTTGCAGATTCAGCGGGACGTTGGCAATTTCGTCGAGAAACAAGGTGCTGCTATCGGCCAGTTCAAAGCGTCCGACGCGGTCGCTGCGGGCATCGGTGAAGGCGCCTTTCACGTGGCCGAAAAGTTCGCTTTCAAAAATTCCTTCAGAGAGGCCGCCGGCATTTACGGTGACCATCGGTTTGGCGGCGCGCGCGGAGAGCGCGTGTAATGTTCGCGCGACAACTTCTTTTCCGGTGCCGTGCTCGCCAGTGATGAGGACGTTGGCGTCCGAAGGTCCGATGCGGCTCACTAGATCGAGAACCGGCTGCATGGACGGAGCCTCGGCGAGAAAAGTGGGGCGCGATTCGGCGCGCAGCAGGCGATTTTCCGCTTCGAGCCGCGAGGCCTGGCGGAGAGCCTGACGTAGGTCGATCTGCGTGCGCAGAATGGCGACGAGGCGCGTATTTTCCCAGGGTTTTTGCAGAAAATCGCGCGCGCCGCGGCGCATGGCCTCGACGGCGACTTCGATGCTGCTCCAGGCGGTCATGACCACGACGGGCAAGGTGGAGTCTAGTTGCTGAATGCGGGTGAGCAGGTCGAGCCCTTCCTGACCGGAGGTGGTATCGCGCGCATAGTTAAGGTCCATGAGCACGGCGTCAAATTCGCGCGCTTCGATGGCCGCTAAGGCTTCGGCGGGAGAGGCGACGGCCTGCGTTTCATAGCCCTCGCGCTTGAGCAACAGGCGAAGCGCGTCGCGAATGTCCGCTTGGTCGTCGGCTAGCAGGATGCGATAGGTGGGTGATTTGTCAGTTCGCATGAGATTGGAGAATGGCTATTCTACTGTGAATCGCGGAACTTTGAATTGCGCGATGGGCGCATGCTTCCTGATTTTGGCAGCACTGAGCTACGCGGAGCATGGAGAGAGCTACACCCGATCGTGGAAACGTGTTGACATGAATTTTCTTATTCGTAGCGCAGGGCGACAAGCGGATCCACGCGGGTGGCGCGGCGCGCGGGAATGTAGCAGGCAGCCAAGGCGACCAGGGTGAGCAGGACGGCGACGATCGCGAAGGTGAGGGGATCGGTGGCGCTGATGCCGAAGAGGAGGGTGCGCATAAAACGCGTCAGCCCCAGGGCGCCGACCACGCCGATGGCCACGCCGGCGAGGGTAAGTTTGCAGTCCGTCAACCATCACCGAGCGAAGAATTCTCCCGGAGCGGCGCCGAGCGCCATGCGAATGCCAATCTCACGCGTCTGCAGAGAGACGAGATAGGACATCACGCCGTAGACGCCCAGCAGCGCGAGAACAAAACCGAGCGCTCCGAAGATGCCCAGCAGCAAACTTTGCGAGCGGGGTGCGGCATTCACCTGGGAAACGCGCTCGTTCATGGTTTGAATGCCATCAGATGGTTTGATTTTTGTCCACCGACCAGATGCGTTCCTCGATGGCGGGAACCAGTTTCAGCGGATCGGAATTAGTACGCACCAGCAGATAGACACCGGCGATTGCTGCTTTGATAAATCGGAGCGTAGATGAGCGGCTTGCTGGCAACTCCGGCGTTGCTCTCGCGAGTATTGCCCACGACGCCCACGATTTCGGACCACTCGGGTTTTCCAGCCTTCCCGATGCGTGGAAATGCGCTTGCCAAGCACATTCAAGGAGCCGAAAACCTCGCGGGCAAATGCGGCGTTCACGATGAGGCGTCCCTTGGGCTCGGAAGAGGTAAAGTCTCGGCCGGCAAGAATCGGTATCCCGAGCGTGCCGAAAAATTCTGGAGCCACATAATTCATCATGCTGGTGCGGTCGTCGGATTTTTCCTGATGCTCGGAGCTTTCGATTTGGAAGGTGCTCTCGGCTATGCCGTCGCCCAGGGGAAACAGCATGCCGGCGGAGGCGGAAGTTACGCCCGGCGTCGCGCGGGTTTGCTCCACAACTTGCCGGACGAAGGACAAGGCCTGCTCGTTGTTGCTGAAGCGAAATTTCGGGAAATTCAGCTGCAGCGTGACCAGATGATCGGGCCGGAAGCCGAGATCGTGATGCAGCAATTGCGAAAAGCTGCGAACGGAGAGAGTAGCGCCCACCAGCAAGACGGCCGCAAGGGCAACCTCCCCGACCACCAGGGCGTAGCGTAAAAAGTGGTGGCTGGTGCGCGTGCCTTCGGAGTTCAAGTCCGAGGCATTTTGTTTGACGGCGGCAGAGACGTTTTGCCGCGAGAGCAGCAAAGCGGGAGCCAGGCCGGAGAAGAAAGCAGCGAGTAGCGAGGCGCCCAGCGTGAAGCAGGCCACCGCGCCTTCGATGTGAATATCTTTCACGCGCGGAATGTCCGGTGGAAGAACAAGTTGCAGTCCGTGAAGGGTCCAAATCGCAACAAAAAATGCGCAGACCCCGCCGGCTAGCGCAATCAACAGGCACTCCACGGCGATTTGCCGGATCAGAGCGCCGCGGGTGGCGCCGACGGCGGAACGGATGGCAAATTCCCGTTTGCGGGCCAGGCCGCGCGAGAGAAACAGGTTGCTGACGTTGGCGCAGGCGATCAACAACACAAAACCCACGGCGCTGAAAAGAATGGCCAAAGGAGCGCGGGCGGCGCCGAGCAGCAGGGTTTTAATGGGTTGGGCGTGAATGCTCCAGGTTTTGTCGGCGTCGGGATATTGCGCGGCAAGTTGCGCGGAAAGAACACCTAGCTGTTGCTCCGCTTGGGCACAGTGGCACGCCGGGCTTTAATTGTGCGACCACCGAGACACCATGATTTCCCCGGTCGGACAGGTCCTCCTTGGTGGCTAGGAATGGGGTCCAGAGTTCCGAATCCGTGACGTAGCCGAGTTCCGGCTCCGCGGGCATGACTCCGACGACGGTGCGCGGCCGGCCGTCGAGCATAATGCTTTTGCCAACGACGTCCGGAGCAGCGGCAAAGTTCGACTTCCACAGCGGAGTGCTCAGAATGACTACGTCGACGCCGGGCTGCATGTCAGATGCAGTGAAGGTTCTGCCGAGGACGGGCCGCATGCCGAGAATCGGAAAGAAGTCTTCAGAGACTTCGGCGCTTTCGAGGCGCTTGGGATGGCCCGCGCCGGAAAGTTCATTCGAGGAATAACGGAAGGTGGCCAGCGACTGGAGCGCGGGAATATTGGCGCGGACGTCGGCGATATCCGGCAAGGACAATCCGAGATTGGAAAAATCGAACAGCGTGCTGCGTGCGGAGATATCGACGATTTGCGAAGCGTGCGCGAAGGGCAGGGAACGCAACAGGACGGCGTTTACGACACTGAAGATGGCGGTGTTGGCGCCGATGCCGAGAGCAAGAGTGAGGATGGCGACGGCGGTGAAGCCGGGGGATTTTGCGAGGATGCGGAGGGCGAACCGGAAGTCATTAAAGAGTGCGGTCATGAGAATTTGCTCCATCGGAGTCGGCGACGGATTTGCAGCTGTCTGAAGAGGTGAACCTCAAGGTGGCGTCGCGCCCTTCGCGCAAAGCGCTCAGGGTAAACCGCACTCCAAAAGGGGATTGACGGATCATTGCGCGGCCCGGGCGTTGAGGGTGGCGTTTTCGCTGGCGAGCCAGCCGTCTTTGAGTTGCACGATGCGATGGCCGTGGGCGGCGTTGGTTTCGGAGTGCGTGACCTGGATGATGGTGGTGCCGGCTTCGTTGAGGGCGCGAAAGAGCTGCATGATTTCTTCGCCTTGCGCGGAGTGGAGGTTGCCGGTGGGTTCGTCGGCGAGGATTAATTTGGGATTGAGGATTACGGCGCGGGCCACGCCGACGAGTTGCTGCTGGCCGCCTGAGAGCTGGCTGGGGAAAAGATCTTTTTTGGCGACGATGTGGAAGCGATCGAGAGTGTCGCAGACGAGGCTTTGGCGTTCTTTGTTAGGGATGTTTTTGTAGGAGAGCGGGAGCTCGAGATTTTCGAAGACGGTGAGGTTGTCGATCAGGTGGTAGCTTTGAAAGACGAAACCGATGTTGGCTTTGTGAAGTTCGTTGCGTTTTTTGACACTGAGTTTGTGGACGGCTTCGCCATTGAAGAAATATTCGCCGGTCCAGGCGCTGTCCAACATGCCGAGGATGCTAAGTAGTGTGGATTTGCCTGCGCCGCTGGGGCCCATGAAGGTGACGAACTCTCCGGGTTGCACGGCGAGGGTGATGCGGCGCAGGACGAAAAATTTGCTGCCTCCGGCGTCGTAGGATTTTTCAACGTTGTTCAGCTGGATTAAAGGTTCCACTTAGGCTCCTAACGGATTCCATTTTTGGCGGCGGGTCGCACCGCACGGTTTGGTTTGACGGCGTATAGCAAAATTATTCGTAACGCAGCGCCTCTAACGGATCGACACGCGTGGCGCGGCGCGCGGGGATCCAGCACGCAAATAGCGAGACAGCTGCAAGCAGCAAGGTAACGGCGACGAGCGTTAGCGGATCGAAGGCGCTGACGCCAAAGAGCAACGAGCGGATCATGCCCGTAACGCTAACGAACCTGCGATGCCGATGGCTACACCAATCGCGGTGGTGCCGAGGCCCTGGCCGAGCACCAGACGGAGCACGTCGCCCGCAGTTGCGCCGAGCGCCATGCGGACGCCAAGTTCACGAGTGCGGCGCGCGACGGAGTAGGCCATCACTCCGTAAATACCAGCAGCGGCGAGCAACAAGGCGGCAGCAGCGAAGGCGGCAACGAGAATGAGATTGAAGCGCCGCGCGGCGAGAGACGAAACAAAAATCTCCCCGAAGGTATTGAAATGTGGCGGCAAGTTTGGATCAAGGCTATGAAGAATTTCGCGGCCCTCGGGAATCAGCGTGGTGGGCGGGAGGGAGGTGCGCATTACGACGGTGAAGCTGCTGGTGGACTGCGGGCGCTGACGATAGTTGACGTAGATGGTGGGGGAGGGGCGAGTTTCCAGGCTGCGGGTGCGAACGTCACCGACGACACCGACGATAGTAAGCAAGCGGAGGTCGCCATCCATGTTACCAAACTCGATGGTTTGGCCGAGAGGATTTTCGTTGGGCCAGCGCTTGCGGGCGAGCGCCTCGTTGATTACGGCAACGTGAGGAGTGTCGAGGGTATCGCGACTATCGAAGAACCGGCCATCGCGCAATGGAATGCCGAGGACGCTGAAAAAGTCGTCGCTGGCGACGCAGTAATCGGCGTAGCCGGTGATGGAAGTATTGTGCATGAGCGCTTCGAAGTCTTCCACGCGTTGCGGCTGCTGGCCGGGATGGAGCACGAGGAATGTTCCATTGGGGAGGAAATCGCTGGCGAGCGGCAAGCTGCCGGCGGCGCCAACGGACGCGACGCCCGGCAGAGCGCGAAGACGGCCGATCAGTTCATCGACGAATTGCACGCGGGCGGGCTTGTCGGCGTCTTTTTCGATAGACGGCAACGACAGGTCCATGGTGACGATATGTTCGGTGCGGAAGCCGGGATCGACGGATAGTACGCGCAGCAGGCTGCGGCCGAGAAGTCCGGCGCCAACGAGCAAAACCAGCGTGGTGGCAAGTTGCGCGGCGACGATGGTACGGCCGAAGCGCTGGCCGCGTGGTCCGGAGATTTGTTCGCGGCCGCCTTCGGCGAGAGCTTCGCGAACGTCCCCGGTGGTGGCGCGGAAAGCGGTGAAGATGCCCAGGGCGACGGACAGAAGAATGGTTAAGCACAGGACGAAGAAAAGTACGGGGAGATTTGTCGAGACAGAATCGAGGCGGGGGAGATCCTTGGGGGCCAGAGCCACGAGAAGGTCGACACCCCAGCGAGCGGCGATGACACCGAGCGCGCCGCTGATGCCACAAAGCACGAAGGACTCGACGAGAAACTGCCGCACGAGTGTATGACGATCAGCGCCCAAGGCAGCGCGGATGGCCAATTCACGCTGGCGCGCCGCAGATTGCGCCAAGAGAAGATTGGCAACGTTGGCGCAGGCCACCAGCAGCAGAAAGCCCACCGCGCCGAGCAGAAGGAAAAGTGCGGGACGAACTTGCGCGGTCATGGCATCTTGCAGGCGGATTACGGAGGCGGTGGACATGTCGGTGTCCTGGCCGTACTGCTGCTTGAGGCGATGAGCGATGGTATTGAGTTCAGCGCTAGCTTGCGGGAGGGAAGCGTGGTCTGCAAGGCGGCCGAAAACCACCCAGTTGTGAGCGGTACGGCTGGTGTCTGGAGGGAAAAAATCGCGTGGAATCCAGAGTGCGGCGTTATCGGGGAAACTGAAATTCTGGGGCATCACGCCGATGACGGAAAAGACGCGGTTGTCGGCCACGAGTTTGAATTTGGAGAGATCGGGCGCGCCGCCGAGATACTGCTGCCAATAGGCGTGGCTGACGAGAAGGACCGGGGCTGCGCCTTGGCGCTGATCTTCTGAGGAAAAACCGCGGCCGACAACGGGTGAGACTTGCAGAACTTTGAAGAAATCCTGGGAAACAACTGCGGCGTTTACGCGTGTAGGTGCCGCGCCGCCGGTGACGGTTACTTCGTCACCGCCGGTTTCGGTTATGGCAGCGAAGCTGTTCGATGCCGCGCGCAGATCGACAAAGTTTGGCTCCGCGAAATTCATGCGATGGCCGGTAGCGTCAAGTTCCCACAACTGGACGATCTGATCTGGATTTGCGTACGGAAGAGGACGAAGGAGCACACCGTAGACCACACTGAAAATCGCGGTGGTCGCGCCAATACCCAGAGCTAAAGTCAGCACGGTGATGGCTGTGAAACCGGGGCGAATGCGCAATTGCCGGAGGGCGTGGCGGAAATGCAACCAGAGGATTTGCATCATAGGCTCCTATTCATGAAAGGCGCTATTCATAACGGAGGGCCGTGAGCGGGTCGACGCGAAGTGCGCGACGCGCAGGAAGATAGGAAGCCAGCAAGGCTACGGAGGCAAGCAGGATTGGCAGGCCGATGAAACTGGCCGGGTCGTTGGCGGTGACGCCGAAGAGCAGGCTGGAGAGGCCGTAGGTCAGCGCGAAGGCGATGGGCAAGCCGATGGCCATGCCAATGGCTGTGAGTCGCAAGCCGTTGCCGATGATGAGCTGCTGGATTTGGCCGCGAGTCGCGCCCATGGCCATGCGGATGCCGATTTCGCGGGTGCGTTCGCTGACGGAGTAGGACATGACGCCGTAGACACCGACGCTGGCTAGAACCAGAGCGATGATGCCGATGGCGCCCATAAGTGCGGCCACGTAGGCGATGCCGACGATCGATTCGGTGATTACGGTGTCGAGAGGCTTGATGTTGAAGAGCGGCAGGTCTGGGTCGACGGCAGCGATCTCACTGCGTACGGCGGATACTACGGCAAGAGGGTTGCCGTCGGTGCGGACTAGCAGGGAAGAATTGAGTTTTGGCGCTTGGCTGTAGAGAGAGTAGAGCGTGGGAATGTAGTCTTTTTCGATCCAACTGTAGTGGACGTCGGCGACGATGCCGGTGATGGTGAGCCACGGGGAAGCGCTGTCTGCCGCGCCAACTTTAATCTTGCGGCCCAAGGGACTCTCGCCTGGGAAATAACGTCCCGCGAGGCTTTCGCTAATCACGGCGACGGGAGGAGTTGAGGCACCGTCGGAATCCGAAAATATGCGGCCTTCGCGCAAGGCGATATTCATCATGGCAAAGTATTTCGGGCTGACGGTTTCCGGAAAAGCGATTGGGAGATCGTGGCGGCTCGTGGAGACTCGCCCTTCGATGGAGAAAGTATCGGTGTCAGCGCCGCCACCGTTGGCGTATGGGATGGCGGTGGCGAGCGCCGCCGACTGTACACCGGGAAGGGCGGACACTCGCTGTAAGACGCGGTCGTCAAAAGACAGGCGCGTTTCGCTGCGGCCATATTTTAGTTCTGGGAAGGTAGTGCTGAGGGTGAGCAAAGTTTCGGGATGGGAATAATTGTTTACCGTGAGCAGGGCGTAGAATCCCTTGACCAAGAGGCCGGCACCGACGAGGAGGACCAGCGAAAGTGCAACTTCGGCAATGACCAGGGCGCTGCGGAGACGATGGCGGACACGGCCAGTTGAAGAGCCGCGACCACTTTCCTTAAGAGTCTCGCTGATATTGGTGCGAGAGACTAGCAGGGCCGGGGCAACGCCGGAGAGCAGGCCGCTGGCGGCGGCGATGGCGAGGGTGAAGCAGAAGGCGCCGGTGTCCAGGCGAATGGTATTCCATCCGGCGATGAACTTGGCGACGTCAGGAGGCATGTATTGCAGCAGCAGGGCGAGTAGCCAGTGGGCGAGGAATAGTCCGAGTACGGCGCCAACGATCGAGAGCAGCACGCTTTCGACAAGCAATTGGCGAACGATGCGGCCGCGGGTCGCGCCGATGGCGGTGCGGACGGCCAGCTCTTTTTGGCGGCCGGTGACGCGAGCGAACTGCACGTTGGCGACGTCGGCGCAGGCGATCAGCAGCACAAAGCCCGTGGCGCCCAACAACAGAAACATAAATTGGGGCGTAAGGTCCCCTGCGGCAAATCGGCGGAGCGACATCACTCGGAGCTGCCAACCTTTGTAGGAATCGGGGAAGTCGGTGGCCTGGCGCTGGCGGAGAGTAAGCATTTCAGCGGCCGCCTGCGCATCAGAAACGCCGAGTTTCAGGTGACCGAGAACCCACAGATAGCGCGAATCGCGTTGCACGCGTTGCTTGCCGGCGATGGTGAGGGGCATCCAGGCTTCCGCGGGCTTGGGGAAGTCGAAGCCTTTGGCCATTATGCCGACGACCGTGTACGCTTTGCCATCCACCTTAATGGCTTTGCCGAGAATGGCGGGATCGGAAGCATAGCGGCGTTCCCAGAGACCGTGGCCGAGGATGATTTCCTGATTGTTGCCAGGCTGCTCCTCTTCCGGAAGAAAACTGCGACCGAGCGCGGGTTGGACGCCGAGCAACTGGAATAAGTTGGCAGTGATCTCGAAGCCCTGAACGCGTTGAGGGTCGCGATCGCCGGTGAGGTTCACTTCATCCCAATCGTAAGCGCCCAATTGATCGAAGGATTTTGCTTGCTCTTGCCAGTCAAGAAAAGTGGCGGGTGCGACGGCGTTCATCAGGACATTTTGTTGCGGGCGAGTATCGACCAAGGCAACGATGCGGCCGGCTTCCGCAAACGGCACGGGGTGGAGCAAGAAGCCTTCGGCCATGCTGAACATGGCTGCTGTGGCGCCGATGCCCAGGCCAAGAGCGACGGCACAGATGAGGCTGGCGAGGCGATGCTTCCAGAGCATGCGCAAACCGAAGCGAACGTCGTTCATTAACGTATTCACGGCGGACCCCGTTCTCGCGACTGTTCTTTTTCAGACCGTGGCGGCTACTTCTTGCGATTCTTCGACGATGCGGCCATCGAAGAGGTGAATGCTGCGATCCGCGAAATTGGCGTAGCGCTGGTCGTGCGTGACCATGCAGATGGTGGCGCCGTTGCGGTGCAGGTCGCGGAGGAGTTCCATGACGGCTTCGCCATTCTTGGAGTCGAGGTTGCCGGTGGGCTCGTCGGCCATGAGGATTAGTGGATCGCCGACTAAGGCACGGGCTACGGCCACGCGTTGCTGCTGACCGCCGGAGAGTTGCGAGGGATAGTGACGCAGGCGGTGAGCCATGCCCACGCGTTCGAGCGCGTTCTGGACCTTTTGTTTGCGCTCGGCAGCGCCAGAGCCGCGATAGGTGAGCGGTAGCTCGACGTTTTCGTAAACGGTGAGATCGCCAATCAGGTTGAAGGCCTGAAAGATGAAGCCGATTTCACGATTACGGATGCGCGTGCGCTCGCTGGTGGAGAGCTCGGCAACGGGCTGGCCGTTGAGCCAATAGCTGCCGCCACTGGGTGAATCGAGCAGGCCCAGGATGGAGAGCAGGGTGGATTTTCCGCAGCCGGACGGGCCGGCGATGGAGATGTACTGGCCTTTCTTGATTTCGAGATGGATTTCCTCGAGGGCGTGAGTCTCGACTTCGTCGGTGTAGAAGACTTTTTTCACGCCTTCCATTTTGATCAGTGTTCCGTTTGTGTCGCTCATTTCTTCTCCTTGAAGATAAAAATAATCTCGATTGGTCCTTTTTACTCGTACCGCAAAGCCACCATGGGATCGACGCGGGTGGCGCGGCGCGCCGGGATGTAGCCGGCCGCCAACGCGACGAGGGTCAACAAAATCGCCACGGCGACGAAGGTCGACGGATCGGTCGCAGTGACACCGAAGAGCAGGCTGGAGAGCAGGCGCGTGAGGGCTAGCGCGGCTAGAACTCCGGCGATTACACCAATGCCTGCGAGCTTTGCTGTTTGGACGAGCACGAGGCGCGAAATGTTCCCAGGCTGGGCACCAAGAGCGACGCGGACGCCGATTTCGTTGGTGCGCTGGGCCACGGAATAGCCCATTACGCCGTAAAGCCCGATGGCGGCCAATAGCAGAGCCACGCCGCCTAAGAGGGTGAGCAGGCTGGCGGAGATTCGTTGGCTAAAGAGGGACTGTGCGATGCTTTCGTTTAACGAAGTGGCGGCGAAGACGGGAACAGCAGGGTCGACGGATTGTGCGGTGCGCCTCAGTGCGGTGGTGGCGGCGTCAATTGAGCCGGTCGTGCGTACGAAAAATACCAGGCCCATCTCTGGGCGATAGATCTGGCGAATCGGGACGTAGAAGTAGGGTTGCGGCGATTCGGTGAGGCGATAGATTTTACTATCTGGAACCACACCAACGATGGTGAACCAGTCTCCCCAGCCTTGGACCTTGCGGCCTAGCGCGACTCCCGTGGGGATGAAGCGACGAACGAATTCCTGGTTGACGATCATTACCGGAGGCGCGTCCGTATTGTCGCGGGTGGTGAAGTCGCGGCCTTGCAGGATGGGGATTTTCATTACGTCGAAATAGCCCGGCGCAGTGAGGGCGCGGTAGATTTTCATGTTCTCGCCGGGAGTCGCGGTGTAGCCCTCGATTTGCAGGTCCTCCCAGGAGCCGCCGGAGACGCTGAGCGGGACGTAGTCGGCGTAGCTGGCGTTGGTGACGCCGGGCTGCTGCTCGAGTTGTTCGCGGAGGCGCTGACAGAACGAATCGGCTTGCTTTGCGTCATAACTGGCTGCCGAGAGATTGAGTTGCGCGATGGCCACGTGTTCGGGATCGAAGCCTGGGCGAATGTCGTTGATGTGGCGAAAGCTTTGTAGGAATAGCCCTGCGCCGACGAGGGCGACTACAGCTAATGCCATTTCGGCCGTGACGAAAACGCCGAGCAGACGGCCGGAACGCGCGCTGGAAGCAGTGCGGCCGCCTTCTTTGAGCGTGTCGTTGACGTTGCCGCGCGCGGCGTACAGCGCGGGAGCGATACCGGCTAACAGGGCAACCACGATCATGAGCGCGATGGCGAAGAGAAGGACGCCGGTATCGATGGGCGCATGCGCCAGAGCCGGTGTGGCAGATTGCGGTAGCAAGTACTGCAGCGAGTTGCCGAGCTGCGCGGCGATGGCGAGTCCGGCGAGCAAGCCTGCGGCGGCGATTAAAAATGATTCGGTGAGGAGCTGTTGCATAAGGCGCGAGCGGGGCGCGCCCATGGCTAGGCGGACGCTGAATTCTTTTTGGCGCGGCGTGACGCGAGCCAGAAGAAGATTGGCGACGTTGGCGCAAACAATGAGCAAGAGGACCCCGCAGGCGGCCATTAGGATGCTGAGCGGGCCAAGAAGCGAGTCTTGGATGCCGTAGTGCGATTTCCACATTGGCAACAGCGTGGCGCTCATGCCTTCGTTGGTGTCAGCGTTGAGACGGGCCATGACCGAGGCGAGTGACTGCACTTGTGCGCGGGCTTGCGTGATGGAAACACCGGGTGCGAGGCGTGCAAGCACACGGAAGGTGCGCCACTTGCGATCGCGCAGTGTGTGGTTTCCGGTTGCGGTGAGCTGGCCGTACATGGTGGCAGGTAGCCACATTTCCAGCGACAGGCCGGGCATGGATCCATGAAATGTTTCGGGTGCTACGCCGATGATGGTGTAGAGCGTGTGGTTGATGCGTACGGTGGTGCCCATGGCGCGCGGATCGGCGTGGAGATGACTGGTCCAGTAGCCGTGGCTCACGATTGCCAGGGGATGCGCATTCTGCTCGTGGTCGACTTCGGCGGTGGAGAAGAATCTGCCGAGCGCAGGCTGGATACCCAGCAAGTCAAAGAAATCTCCGGAGACCACTTCGCCCCAAGTTTGCTCGAGGGCCTCGTCGTTTCCGACGGCGAGGGCTACTGGTTTGGCGATGGATGCAGATTGTAAGAGGTTGCAGTGGTCGCGCAGATCGCGGAAATCCAGATAGGAGGTGGGCAACCAATCGCCATTGGGAGCGAGGGTTTCGAGCGCGACGACGTGGTCTGGGGCGGCGGCTCCGGGAAGGGGATCGAGCAGGACATTGCGCACCCAGCTGAAAATGGTGGTGGTGGCGCCGATGCCGAGCGCCAGCGTGAGCACGGCGATGGCGGTGAAGCCGGGAGACTTGCGGAGCATGCGCAGACTGAAGCGGACGTCCAGGAAAAGATTCTGGAGCAGCGAGGGCCCACCGCCAGTGTGTGCTTCGCTATGTGCGGTGTTGCAGAAATCGCGCGACGATTGTGCGGGCATTTTCATTTTCTGCTCACTCGTAGCGTAAAGCGACCATGGGATCGACGCGCGTGGCGCGGCGCGCAGGAATATATCCGGCAGCCAGTGCGACGATGACTAATGTCATTAACGCAATTACCAGGCCCAAAAGTTCAAAGACTTTTACACCGTAGAGCAGGGAATTTATCAGACGGCCGAGACCGTAGGCCAGCGGCAGGCCGATCAAGATGCCGATACCAACCAGCTGAGCGACCTCACCGAGGATCATGTTGCCGACGCGCTGCGTGGAAGCGCCGAGCGCCATGCGCACACCGATTTCGCGCGTGCGCTGCGTTACGGTGTAAGCCAATAATCCGTAGATACCGATGGCTGCGAGCAAGGCGGCGAGCCCGCCAAACAGGGCAGCGAGCACCGCGACCAGCCGGTCCTTGGAAAGTTGCCGGTCGATTTGTTCGGTGAACGAGCGTTCATCGTAAACCGGCAAGCTGCCGTCCAGATCCTGCACTGTCCGGCGAACTATCCCGGCCAGCACCACGGGATCCTGCGAAGTGCGCACATAGTACGTGAGTTCGCCGGCCGTTTCTTCCTGCGTGTAGGGAATGTAGACGAAGGCTTTCGGTTTTTCCTTTACGTCCATGTGCCGGCTGTCTTTCACCACGCCAACGATTTCGATGTCCAGAGGATCCTTGCCTCCGCCGAATTTCATGTGGCGGCCGAGGGCAGAGCCGTCCGGGAAAAAAGTCTTGGCCATGCTTTCGTTGACGATCGCCACTTTGGGGCTGCCGGCAACATCCGCCACGGTAAATTCGCGGCCCTGCAAGAGAGGAATTCCCAGATTGGAGAAATGCCCGGCGCCGACGGCATTGCGCATGACGTCACGAGTGCCGGCAAGATCGGCAGGCTCGCCTTCCACGGTGACGTTGGCACTGCGGTCATCATCAGTCATCAGCGCTTGTTCGACGCCGCTCACTGACTTCACCCCTGGCAAGGCGCTGAGGCGTTCTTCCAGGCGGCGAAAGAAATCCAGGCTGCGCGCGTTGGTATAGCCGTTGAGTTCGGGAGCGACAGCGAATTGCAGGACGTGTGTTGGCTGGAGGCCCAGGTCCACGTGTTGCAGATTGTAGAGACTGCGAACGAAGCCCCCGGCCACCGTGACTAGTAAAAGCGTGAGCGCCACTTGCGCGATTACCAGGCCCTTGCGCAGCGTGGCGTGCGTGACACCGCTGCCGAGTCCGCCGGATTGTTCCTTGAGGGTGGTAACCAGCTCCACTTGCGTGGCGCGGAACGCCGGAGCCATGCCGAAGAGCACGCCGGAGAGAATCGCGATCGCCGCGGCGAACAGCAGCACTGGGAGGCTGAGGGCGGAGGAAAGGCCGTCGGCCACTTCGTTGGCGGCCGCGAAACGCACCAGTGCGCCGCTGATCCAGCTGGCGATAACCAATCCCAGCACTGCGCCGAAAATCGAGAGCAGGCAAGACTCGATGATCAACTGTCGAACGAGTTGCCAGCGGCCGGCGCCCAGTGAGAGGCGCAAGGCAATCTCTTTCTGGCGAGCAGCGCCGCGCGCGGTCTGCAACGCCGCCACGTTCGCGCAAGCGATCAACAGAACTAGCGCGACCATGGCCATCAGCGTGAGCAATTGCTGGCCGGTATCGTTTTCCAGTTGGGGGCGGCCCCGCGCGCCGCTCTTGAAGATGAGCGTTTGCGCAAGAAACTTCGCCTTCTGTTGTTCGTTGAAGTGGTCGTGATGCTGCAGGTCTTCCGCAAGCAGGGCGTGATAGGCGGGCGTGGTCGCGGCCATGGCCGTGCGTAGGGAGACGCCTTGTTTCATGCGGGCGATCAGCTTGACCCAGTAGTTGTTGCGACTCTCGAGCTCGTAGTGGCCGTGAGAACGGCTCGTGATGTCCTCCGGCGTAATCACCGCTTTCATAGTGATGGGAACGTAGAGGTCGGAAATGTTGCCGGGTTGGACGCCGTGAAACGCCGAATTGACGACTCCGACGACGGTCATTGGCGAATTGTTGATCAGCACGCTTTCGTTGAGGATGCGCGGGTCACCGCCGAAACGTTTTTGCCAGTAACCGTAGCCCAATACGACGACCGGGACACCGTCGTCGCTTGCGGAGTCGGAAGGTTGCAGCGTTCTGCCGAGGGCCGGCTGGACACCGAGGACTTCAAAATAATTTCCCGAGACAAGTTCTGAGTGGGCCCGTTCGGTTTGCCCGCGCGACGTGAGGCTTACCGGGAAATCAGCTTTGGCGATCAGGCCGGAAAGCACGCCGGCGGGAGTGGTCAGTTGATCGCGCAGGTCCTTGTACATTGGATAGGAAAACGATTCCGAGCCGTCGACTTCGTCGGAGCTGACGTGCCCGCTCTTTGGACCCGGCGAATACACCAGAGCCAATTGCTCCGGATGAGCGACCGGCAAGCGCTGCAGCAGCACTTGCTGCATCACCGAAAAAATTCCCACGTTCGCGCCGATACCCAACGCCAGCGTAAAAACTGCGACGGCAGTAAATCCGGGATTGTTGCTCAGCGTACGCAGGCCGTAGCGAATTTCCTGCCAAATCGTGTTCATTGCTTCGCTCTCCAAAACTTTGGCGCCAGCTCGAGACTACTCATAGCGCAGCGCCACCATGGGGTCCACGCGTGCGGCCCGGCGCGCCGGCAAGTAACACGCGGCCAGGGCCACGCCTGCCAACAGGATCGCCACACTGATAAACGTGAGGGGGTCCGTGGGCGAAATGCCGAACAGCTCGCTGGCCAGCACGCGCGAGATCGCCAGTGTTCCGATCAATCCGACCGCGATGCCCGCAAACGTCATGGACATGCCTTCGCGCAGAATCAGCCGCAAAATATCCACCCTGCGCGCGCCGAGAGCCGTGCGCACACCCAGCTCATGCGTGCGCTGCGATACGGTGTAAGACATGACACCGGAGAGACCGACGACCGCGAGCAGCAGTCCCGCGCCGGCAAATACGCTGCACAAGATGCTGATGAACTTGCGGTTGGCCAGCGAAGCGGAAAGATAATCGTCCAGCGTGCGCGTCGCATAGACGGACAAGTCGGGGTCGAGAGCCTTGACCTGGTCACGCGCGGCGGGAACCAAAAGTGCGGGATCGCCTTCGGTGCGTAACACCATGTACAGTCCGCCGACCGCATCCTGGTCATACGGTATGTAAGACTCGGCATCTGGCTCTTTCCACAGCGAGCGATAGCGCACGGAACCAACAACGCCGACGATTTCCCGTTCGAGCGGCGACGCGCTATCGGCGATTCCCGGCGTGATGCGCTTGCCGATAGGATTTTCGTTGGGGAAAATCTGGCGGGCGAGAACATCGTTAATAATCACAACGGGTGCTCCGCCGCGGGTATCGCGCGAGGAGAAGTCGCGGCCGGCAAGAACGGGAATGTGCATGGTTTGAAAGTAGTCTGTGGCGATGCCGCGGAACTGCGTTCTCGGTAGTTCACTCTCCGGTATGGGGCGGCCGGCGATTTTGAATGTGGTGCGGATGCCGTCGTTGGACAAAGGCAGAGGGAAAATGCCGGTGGCTTGCTGTACACCCGGTTGCGCACGCAAGCGCTCGAGCAATTGATGATAAAACTCAATGGATTGTTCTGGTTTCCCGTAGCGCTCGTTGGGCAAATCTATGTTGAAGGCCAGCAAGCCGTGGGGCTCGAAGCCCGGCGACTGGTGCAGCAAGTGAAGCATGCTTTCGAGCAGCAGGCTTGCGCCTACCAACAGCACGACCGAGAGCGATACTTCGGAAATCACCAGCATGCTGCGCAGGCGGGTATGGCTGCGGCCTTCCGTAGCGTTGCGGCCACCCTCTTTCAGCGACGGGAAAAGGTTGAAGCGCATGGCATGCATGGCGGGCGCGAGGCCAAAGAGCAACGCGGTGACGAAGGATACGGCGAGAGTAAATGCGAGAACCCGCCAATCTACCTGGGCGGCGTTAAGGCGCGGTATGCGGACATCGGTCATTGAGGCAAACAGTTGCGTGCCCCAGAAGGCCATGAGCAAACCGAGGACGGCTCCAGCCAGGGAAAGTAGCAGGCTTTCGGTGAGCAATTGGCGCAGGATGCGTGCGCGGCCAGCTCCGGCGGAGACGCGAATGGCCATTTCACGCTTGCGACTCGCAGCGCGCGCCAACAGGAGGTTCGCGGTGTTGGCGCAGGCGATCAGCAGAAGGAAGGCGACCGCTCCAAGCACCATTAGCAAAACAGGGCGAATGTCGCCGACCAGCGCATCGATCTGCGGCTGCAAGCCAAGTGTCAGATGACCGTTCGTGTCGGGAAACTGTTTTTCCAGCGCGGCGCCAATTCCCGCAGCGTCGGCATTGGCCTGCTGTACGGTGAAGCCGGGAGCGAGACGGCCGATGACGTTCAGGAAGTGCGCGCCACGCTGTTCGGAGAGGGGCTTGTCGTCACCGGGAGCGACGTCAACCAAGCCCGGTTCGCCGGACATGGTGGTCCAGAGGTCGCGAGGTTCGGCGTCCAGCGGAAACTGGAAACTCGGCGGCATCACGCCCACAACGGTATAGAGCTGCCCGTCGAGCCTGATGCTTTTTTCCGTGATGCTCGAATCGCCGCCGAAGCGGCCCTTCCACAGCTTGTCGCTCAGAATGACGACGCGCGTTCCCGGAGAGTCTTCCGTGCTGAGGAAGGTGCGGCCCAATGCGGGCGCGGCGCGCAGAACGGTGAACATATCAGCAGAGACGACTTCGGCGTGCACGTGTAACGGGTCTCCGACATTGGTCAACGTAAAGCTGGCATCGGTGTTCGCGGCTACGGATTCGAGCGCCCGCGTCTGTTTGCGGAGGTCCACAAAATCCGGATAGCTGAGCGCGCGGCCATGCTCGCTGTTGCGCACGTCCGATGCCGTTGACGGCCACGAGACGCTGCGGTTCCGGGAAGGGCAGCGGCTGTAACAGCACGGCGTTCACCACGCTGAAAATGGTGGTGTTAGCGCCGATGCCGATGGCCAGCGTGAGAATGGCTACCGCCGCGAAGCCCGGCGTCTTTGCCAGCATTCGAAGCCCGTAACGCAGATCCTGCCATACGGTGGTCATGAGCTAGCTCTCCATCCCAAGCAGAAAGACGAATGTTAGGCGCGCGGACTTCTGCACGATTGCACCTCTACGTCATTAACGATTCGTCGCGCGATAAAGTTTGAGAAACACTTCAGCGAATCTCACCGCCGGTCACAAATCTTTATTTCAAGCGAATGCGATCAAAGTTGTCCCATGCGGACATGTCGGAGAGAATCACCTTGTCTCCCACGTTCAGGCCTTGCACGATCTCGATGGTGTTCACCGAGCTGCGTCCCAACTTCACATTCACGCGCGAGGCTTCCGCTCCGTCGGGATCGAGTTTGAAGATGCCGATGGTGCTATCGGGTTGGCCATGTACTGGGCGGCCGACGTACAGGATGTCCTTCAAATTCTCAATTTCGATCGTGCCATCCACGCTCAAATCCGGCCGCGCGCCTTGCGGCAGCGCGCCGTCGATATAGACGTCCACTGTCACCGTGCCGTTTTGCACCGAGGGATCAATGCGCGAGACGTGTCCGGCCACAATGCCGTTGCGTGTATCGATCGCGGCTTTCTGCCCCAGGGTGGCGTCTTTGGCTTGCGTCTCGGCGATCTTGATTTCCGCCTTAAGTTTTTTGGGATCCGCCACGCGCGCGAGGTTTAATCCCGGAGTGACCCGCTGGCCTTCCTCGATGGGCAGCAACTGCAGCACCCCGTCAATACCCGCGCGCACATGGAGCGCATCCAGCTGACTCTTACGCAATTGATACAACGCGCGTTGCTCGTCCACCTTCGATTGTTGCGCCTGCAGCCGCGAATTCACCGTATCGATGGCGTTCTGCGTGCGCTCATCTTCCAGCTGCGCGCGAATTGCCAATTGCTCTTCCTTGACCTTTGAGAGTCTGGCGTTTAGCTCCGCGCCCAAACCCTGCTCGCGCAACTTCTCGTCTACGTCATGCTGGATCTTGGCCTGTTCGTAGTCGCTGCGCACCGAGGCGGCGGTAGCCTTTTGATTCAGCAAATCGCTTTGCGCCTGCACTTTGAGATTTGCGTAATCGGCTTCCGCGCCTTTCAGTTGATACTCGGCGTCCAGCGTATCGCGCTCCAGCTCCGGATTGCTCAGTTCCAGGATGATGGAGTCTGGTTTCACGATCGCGCCGGGACGAAGCACAATGTGGTCCACGCGCCCCTCGGTTTGCGCGGGAATCCAGCGAATGTCCACGGGAACCAGCGTGCCAAGTCCGCGCATTTCGCGCAGCATAGGGCCGCGTTTTACTTCGTCGGTCCACACCGTCGCGCGATCTACTGAGGGCGCTGCGGGCCGAAGCCTCGAAAGTCCCAGCGTCACGCCGCCGAGAATCAGCACGGCGACAGTGACCAACACGATCCTGCGGATCATTTTGCTGCGTGCGTTTGATGGGCGTTGAATGTCCATGGAGGAGATCTCGTCTTTCTTACGGCATACCCGTTGCCGAACCGTCGCTCGACTAAGGCTATCTCTTTCTACAAGTTGGCGGTGTAAGTTGCAAATCCTGTGCCACTCTTCCGCGATGTTGGGATTCCTTGTCCCAAGATCGGACACTGGCGGAGGATTCGTCAGTCGCCGTACGCGCAATTTTCTTTAGCCGAATAGGGCAGCAGAATTCGCGCGCGGTGTTGTTTTCGAGGGTTTTGTGCGCGAGTGCTATTCCGCAGCTTGGCGAACTCATTACCATTGCGACGAGGTCCGAAACATGTGGCGGCTGCGCCCAAACTTTTCCGGAGGCGGCCGTGCGCACGAAATAGCCGAAGTCTCACGGCTGTGGCCGAGATGCCCAACTTTGTCGCCACTTCCTGGGTGGAAAACTCCATTACATCGCGCAGCAGACAAACGCGTCGAAGCTCTGCGGGTAAGCTGGCGATGGCTTCCACCATCAGACCACGTTGTTGCCGGCGAACATAGGCGCGCTCAGGATTCTCTCCCCAGCCCCCTGTTCCGGCTTCGTGAGACTTATTGTGAACATGGTTGGATTCATCCAGCGGAACAAATCTATTGGTGTGTTTGCGGCGTATGAAATCGATCGCGGAGTTCGCGGCGATTTTCATGAGCCAGGAATGGAATTCGTGGGTTGCGGGTTCCTGCGCGCACGAGAACTGCTCCAGTTTCAGATATGCCTTCAGCAAGGACTCCTGGCAAATATCGTCCGCATCAGCCGAGTTGCGGCTGTAGCGGTTGGCCAATCGCTGAAGGCCATGAGCGAGAGGAGAGACCATGGCCATGAAAGCTTTCTCATCACCGTTACGAGCCGCTGCGAGCATGAAATGCTTACCTCCGGATTCTGACCGGGAACGTGCCTGGTCGCTAACTGCGGAAGGAAGGTGCACCGCCTTGCCCACTTGCGAAATGTTGCTAAGAGCTTAAGAACAAAGAGGAAGGGATTCGCGGTTGTAGACGAAAAAAGGAATCAGTGACCGCTTGTGGGACACGTGGTTGCGAAACTGGACGGTAGGTGGACGCTGTTTCATGCCCGCAGGTGTTAGACCGAATCTCTTTCCAGGTGATTCACCACCGGCCAGCGGATAATCGGTTAGCGAGCTCTTATCTTGGCATGCAATCGTCGCCCGGATACCTCGCTGCGCAGCGCCGCACAACATAGGTTGGGAAGACCCCGTACTGTTTCGCCATGGGCGTTTGCCCGACGTAATCGCAGCGGAACTCCTTCACACCCTCGGCGGCCGCCAAGGCAGCAAAGAATTGGCTGGCGTACACCTGGCCGGTGGGCGTTATGGGCTCAATCCGGGCCGCGCGGCTGACTTGCGCACCGATGTAGTTTTCGCGCCGCGTAACCGGATCGGTACAGGCATACACCGGCCCGGCATGCAGACCGATGCGCAGTTTCAGATTGGGCAGGCCTTTTGCCGGCCAATCTGTGGAGGAAACGCTATCGCGTAAATCAAGAGCGAATTCGCCGGCATCGCGAACACTAGCAAAAACAAAATAGAGTCCATCGCCCCAGGTGTTCTTCATCAGTGGCCGGTGTGGCGAGTCGGAAGCCAGATGCCCCACCAACCCGAGAAAGTGCTGCACAAACAATGGAACTTGTTCATCGCTAAGCTCGCTGAATCCGTGGGCGTCGGCAAAAAGCAGCGCGCGAATCTCAGACGAAAATTCCGGCACAGTCGCGCTTTCCTGAGGCGCGACAGTTTTTACAGTTGACGATTCACGGGTTGCCACCTCCGGGCATGCGCGGCAAAGAATCTCGTTCAAGTCAATGATCTCTACTGCGAGACCCAAGGACTGCCAGCGCTCCACCGTGCCTGCGGTTCCGTCGGGTCCATCTCCCGGCTTGCGATCCCAGACCGCCATGGGCACCAATTTGGTTTCGAGTTGCTCGGCTTGCACGCTGGCCAAACCATGTAGCATGAGATTGGCGAAGGTATAGGAGACGTGCCCGCAGATCTTGGTTCGTTTCGAGGCTTCCAGCACCTCTGCTGCCAGCGCCATCACGCTATTGCATCGCGGCAACCACGCCGGGTTGCCGGTGATGTCTACGCTGTCCTCGATAAAAAATTCTTTCTCATAAGGCAACACGATGTGGCTCTCGCCCTTCCGCTCCAGAATTGCCTCGTGAAACAAAATATCTGACCCGCAGGCTGCGGATGCGTAACCAAACCCCGCGTTCAATTTGTGAAGGCGATCACGAATCGCGATTTTCAATTCCTGTTCGAGCCGCGATGGGAAGCGTGGAATTTCCCGCTCTGGACGGTCCACCATATGTCCAGTAAAGACGACCACGCTGGGGACACGGAAGATGCGATCCACAAGCTCCCGATCGCCGTCCAAGTGTTGCAGTA
Source organism: uncultured Acidobacteriota bacterium (assembly GCA_963798585.1). Lineage (GTDB taxonomy): Bacteria > Acidobacteriota > Terriglobia > Acidiferrales > UBA7541 > Acidiferrum. The sequence continues at coordinate 240,179 of CAWCTJ010000004.1, read as the reverse complement.
ACAAACGCGCATTGTGGCGCGTGGACTGGAGGCTCCCCCAATCGCCGCGCCCGAGCTCCAGGGCCCGGCCGTACCAGTCTTCCGCCTCCGGCCAATTTCCGAGCAATAAAGCGGCCTCTCCCAGCGTGGAAAGGAGCCAGTAACGATCTCCAGAAGGATAGTCGACGCGAGACAGATCAGCGCGGCACTGCGCGGCTACTTTGCCCGCCAAAACGGCAGCCTGTTCCCGGTCGCCCAATAAGAGCGCAACGGTAGCCGCGTTGATTCCGCTCCAATAACCATCCGTCGCCTGATAAGCCTGCGTGTAGAATTGGTATGCCAGCCGAAAGTGTTGTGTCTTCTGGACGGTGTCCGTTGTTTCGGCGGCCAGATCTTTATGGGTCCGCGCTAGCAGACCCAACGTTTCCTCGTCCTGGTGGCCCTCTGCGCACAAAGTGGTGAGCACTGCATTGGCTGATGCCACCGCTCCGCTGCGCGCCAACGCCAGTGCCAGAAGTTGACGCAGCCGCACATCATTCGGGCAGTGCTTTATGCCTTCTGCGACAACGTCGTAAGCAAATAGGGGCTCGCCCAGCTTCAAAATTCTCTGCGCCACGATCTTGTAAGCTTCGGCATTATCGGCCCAGACGTTACCATCGTGCTCGCGCCAGAGCCGTTGCAATGTGGTGCGGTCTTGTTGCCCGGCACCCCCGACCAGGCGCATCAGATTCTCGGGCTTCGCCTCCGATGTATCGGGATATTGCTGCGCGTGGGCCGCAGCTGCGACGATTGGAGATTGCACGGTATAGCCTAATCCCACCAACGTTCTGATGGATTCCATCGCGGTTTCGCGGTCGTATTCCTTCTCCGATTCCGGCAGTTGCTCGAACGGCACCAGCCCGGGATGCTCCTTGCGAACCTCGTCCCGTTGAGGTCCGTAACGCCAACCCTCTTTCTTCCGAAGCATCACCCAATTCTCGTGAACCTTCCGTGCGAGCACCTCGCGCAAGTCGGATATCTCCTGGCTCAGCGTGATACGAGCGCCAGCCGAACCTCGTGGGTTCATCGTGCAAGAAATCGACCTCTCAGAAAAATCTTGTCGCCGCCGACGGCAGTATTAAAGCATGGTTCGCGGATGATCGTCGATTTCGGGGGCAGATGGGGCCGTGGTGTCAGACGACTTGAAACCTTGGAGCGTTTCGCTTTATTGACTTTGGAGCTGAGCCAGGAGTTCAGAGAAAACACCGTTGGTCCAGCCAAAGCCAATTTCGTTTTGGCTGTAACCTACGCGGATGCGAGTGGCGGAGCTGCGGGTGACAACGTTATATTTTTCGCGGATGGTGTGATCTTTTTCGTAATTTTGTACCACCATCGTCAGGAAATTTTCGGCGATGCGGTTGGCTTCCACGTGGCAGCCGTAACGGCGCAGGCCTTCCACGACCAGCAATTGGATGGGGGCCCAGCCATAAGGGAAGTCCCATTGCGCTTCGGATTCGCGGGTGCTCATGGCGATTCCGCCGGGTTGTTCGAATTTGGCGAGATTTTTCACCACGGCGGCGGCCTGTTCGGGAGAGGCGGCACCGACCCAGAGGGGATAAAAGGTCGCGGCATACTCGTAGGTTGAGGGTGCATTGGCGACGGCGTTGTAGTCGAAATAGAGGCCGCAGTCCTGGTTCCACAGATACTTGTTCATGAGTTGCTGACGAGCGGCGGCTTTCTTCTTCCACTCCCCGGCTTGTTCTGACTTACCAAGGATATTGCTGATCTCGGCGAGATCTAACTCGGTTTTATAAAGCAGCGAATTCAAGCAGACCGGCGCGAAGTGGTGCGTCTGGCCGCTGAAGCTGCCGAAACGGAAGGAGACGTCGAAGCCAGATTCCCGCATGCTGCGGTCACCCTTATAGAAGTCCGAAGTAAGGGCCAAGTGATGGACGTCAGCGGATTCTGCAGAGGCTTCGGTGGGTTTCGTTTCGTGGCCGAAGAAAGGGAATATCGGCCCGATGACGGAGGTGGCGGGCTCGTTGCCGTCGAGACGGACGAGGCTGCTGGTGTCCTGGCCGTCATGGAGCAGGAAGAAGTGGGCGACGCCGCGATAGTAGTTCTTGGGATTGCCCATGATTTCGGGGACGGGGCCGTCGCCGTGATCGAAGTAGCGGGAGAGGCCTGTATCGCCGGCGAGGTGAGGAGGGTTGGCCCATTGCTGGTAATCACGTGTGGCGTAGGCGTAACCGCGTTCGAGCCAGGCGTGGTCGAGGCCGCCTGAGGATTTATCGGCGGCGAAGAGCGCGAGAATCATGGAGGTAAGAAACGGTGGCTGAGAACGGGTGAGATAGTAGGTGCGGTTGGCGTTTAGAACGCTGCCGTAGTGGTCGAGCTCGAAGAAGAAATTTTCGACCATGCCTTTGGCCAGGCCGATGCGGTCGTCGCGCAGGAGGCCCAGGATGATGAAATAACTGTCCCAGCCATACATTTCGTTGAACTGGCCGCCGGGGACGACGTAGGGATGTTCGAGGTAGAGGAGGCCTTCGTTCTCGATTTTGTTGAGGTCCACGTCACCGGCGATCGCGACTAGTTCCGGGAGGCGGCGAACGTCGATGCGGCAGCGGAGCTGCAGATCTCGAATGGCGGCAGGCTCCGGCATTTCGGCGGGTAGATAGAGAATAGGCTCATCGTCGGTCTTGGGGTCGCCGTACGTTTCGGAGCGCGTAAGGGTGCGTGTGAGCGAGTCCCAGCTTTTGGTTACGAACGAACGGGTGTCGTTGAAGTAGGTTCGCTTGTCGAACATGTGCGGGCTATGAGTCTCCAATGGGTGAGACGGTGTTGTCTCTGGCAATGGTACACAAAATCCGTCGTCGGCGAGGCCCGACGCGCTAGCGTCCAAGAACGCCCGAAAAGCCAACATCGAAAATATTAGATCCGCGACTTAGATAGTCTCGGCTCTAGATCGACGCGGCGACGTGTCATTACATTTGCCACCACATTGCCGAGCAATCCGTCGCAGACTACGCCGGATGATTAGGGCGCGATGTAAACCGAGCTACACCCGGCCGAGAAGTAGGAGAATCAAAAGGACGAGGACGACGAGACCTAACCCGCCGCTGGGAAAATAGCCCCAGCTACGACTGTAGTTCCAGCTGGGAAACGCGCCTATCGCCATTAACAGCAAAATCACAAGAAGAACAGTGATCATGTTGAGCTCCTCCTTTGGTTTATGCAGCAAGATTGCTCAGAACCGTTCTCTAACCGCACCATTACACCGTGCAGGGCTCTGCGAAACTATCGGTGCAACCGTGTAGCGTGGCGGAATGTACGGTGTAGTTCGATGTGGGTGCTAGCGACATATGGGAACGGGAAACTGAAAGTGTACGAATTCTGGTTTTGGGCGGAAAATACATGAAAGATGGTATGTGTCTTGCGAATCGGAATCCGTATCGTTGAAGGGTGGGGGATTATGAATCTACGAATCCTTGTAGCTGACGATCATGACATTATCCGCAGAGGGCTCAAGCAACTGCTGACGGCACACCCCGGTTGGAACGTGTGCTCGGAGGCCAAAACGGGCCGGGAAGCGGTCGCCATGGCCGAAGAACACAAACCCGATGTTGTGGTAATGGACGTAAGTATGCCGGATTTGAACGGGCTGGAAGCGGCCCGCAGAATCCGAAAAGCGTTGCCGAAGACGGAAATTGTGATTCTGACGCTGCATTTCTCCGATCAACTGGTGCACGACATTGTGGAAGCTGGTGCCCGCGCGTATATCATGAAGTCGGATGCGGATCGTGACCTGGTGGCCGCCGTAGAAGCGATTTCGAACCGGAGGTCATTCTTCACGCCGCGCGCTGCCGAGATGTTGCTAAACGGGTTCCGCAAGCAGAGCACGCCCAATGCAGCTCCGACGGAGTACCGCAGCCGGCTGACGTCACGTGAGCGGGAAATCACGCAACTGCTGGCGGAGGGCAAAAGCAGCAAGGAAGTGGCTGTGGCGCTGAACATTAGCGTGAAAACAGCGGAGACGCATCGCGCAAATATCATGCGGAAACTGGAACTGCATTCTGTGAGCGAACTGGTGCGTTATGCGGTCAAGAACCAGATCATCGAAGCATAGGGCTGTGGTCGCGGAATGGACGGCAATATGTTGGAGTTCGCGGGTTTGCTTCGGGCTTTTGCGAGAGCTTGCAAACGATGGGTCCCCGTATCCCGGTTGGGAGTACGAGGGTGACCGTGCCTAGAGTATTGATCGTGGACGACCACGCGTTTATCCGGAGGGGTGTACAGGGAATTTTGAAGGCCTACCCGGACTGGCAATTGTGCGGCGAGGCCGACAATGGCAACGATGCCGTGCGGCTGGCCAGAGAATTGAACCCCGAAGCGATTGTTATGGATGTCTCGATGCCCGGGCTGAACGGCGTCGAGGCTACCCGAGCGATTCGCAAAACCAACGCGAAAGTTAAAATCCTCTTGTTAACACTTCACGAATCCTCTGAGCTGGTACGTACCGCATTCCAGGCCGGGATAAACGGTTACTTACTGAAGACGGACGCTGAGCAAGAGCTTGTGCAGGCACTAAATGTGGTGATTGCCCAAGGCACATACGTGAGTCCGCGGATCGATCCGGCGGTAGCCAGAGAACTTGTTGCAAAATGGGCCCAAGTGCCCGACGCTTCGAATGCCGGAACAAACTAACTTTTCGGGACGACTGGTGGGTTGGCGCGCTAGGATGTAGCGGCGCGGAAGTTATGGGCGCGGACATTTTAGGAGGTCAGAATGAAGGATACGGGAAGCGTGCTCTTGGGGTTTTTGGCGGGTGTGGGGGTTGGTGCCGCCGTGGCGTTGCTGTTCGCGCCGCAGTCCGGCGAGGATACGCGCGAATGGATCGGCGACACAGTGGAAGATGAGGCTTATCGCTTGCGCCGCAAAGCAAAGCGTTCGCTCGATCAAGTACAAGATGCATTGGAAAAGGGCGAACAGACCGTCGCTAAAGTACTAAAGACGGGAAAAACTGCTTTGGATACTTTAGCGGCAAAACTCGAATAATTCAGCGCACTTTCACAACATGCGTTGCGTGTCTCACAGCGAAGGTCGACGGTAGCTCTGTCGAGCGCACCGTCCGCGTGTCTGTGTATTGATTCTCAAGCGGCCTTCCTGAGCGCGAATGAGAAGTGGTAAGGCCTCGGCTTCTTAGGCCTGCATTGGGATGGCGCGATCTTTCGAGATGGCGAGCAACTGGTTGCGCATTCTCACGCGAGCGCGGAAAATCCGAGACTTGACAGTCTCCACAGTAATACCCATAGCTCCAGCGAGTTCCCGATTTGTCCAGCCTTCTCCTTTGTGGAGAATAAAGGTGTCTCGCAACGAGGGATGGAGGCCGTGAAACGCCTTGTCCGCAAGCTCCTTAGCGATGTAGGTGCGTTCTGGGTCGGGGCGGCTGTCTTCAATTTCTGGAATCATCGGCTCGTTGCTATCCGGGCGCAACGCCTCGGAGCTCTTGGCGGCGCGGTCAGATTGTGTCTTGCGTAGCTTCATCAGGGCTTCGTTGATGGTGATACGCACCAACCAAGTGGAAAACCGCGAATTCCCTTCGAACTGCCGAATGTTATTGAAGGCTTTGCAAAGCACGTTTTGCACATTGTCCTCGGCGTCCTCATGATTCTTCAGCATGCGAAGGGAAACGCCGTAAATCTGTCGAGAGTGGCGTCTCACCAGCTCGGAGAAGGCGTCTGCGTTGCCCCGGCGGGCGCGTCCAATGACTACTGTTTCCTCGTTTCGCGGATAAAGTTTCTCCATGACCAGTCTTGCTCCTTGGGCGATGATCGCCGACTTTAGTTTGAGCGCTGCGCCCAACCACGCCGCTGGAGATACAATGATCCCGAGACGGAAGGCGAGTCGTTCCCGCGAGAGAACGTGGTACAGGTATAGCGGCAGAGCGCGGCCCGGACAATACATGGGAGTGTGTAGGGTTTTTGGCGGTAAGGACGTAGATGCGTGTCGCATGCAGAAATTCTGCGGGCCTTGACCAGCCTGGATAACTTGATGAGTCGGAAAGATTTACGTGGGATATCCAGAAATTGCGCGGGAGCACGCGACGGTTTCGGGTCTAAGTGCGTTGTTTGCAACGGGGAAAGTATGGTCAGGGAACTGCATTCCCATGAAGCGTTGTTGCTTCGCAGAAGCAGAGAAACGACGATGACTAGCACAACGATTTTCAAGATCGCCGGTGTTTTGGCGGTGGTTACGATCTTAGTGATGATGTTTGGCGCGAGCGGTGCGCTGGCCGCATTTACCCGCTTTTTCAACTTCGCGGCTGTCGGGATTTTTGCGGTGGCGTCGACTCTGGGCCTTGCCACGCGTTTGCGCGCCTAAGGGTTCGACGGTATTGTCTCGCAGCGTCCTTCGTGGTCTATTTTCCTCTTCAGAAATGCGTTTGGCGTTGAGTGCCCTTATCGCTTCTTGTCTGCTCAATCGCGTGTACAATGAAGGCCATTTCGCGTCGCAGAATTTCCAGAGCGTGAAGCGCACCCTATCGTGGCCGTAACCTCCGAAGCCGCCCAAGAAAACTTCCAGAATGCCTGGGGAAAGCGCTTGCAGGCACTGAAGAATATACCTCCAGTGCTGCGTATCATTTGGGATTCGAGTCCCGCAGTGGTCGGGGTCGAATTGGCATTGCGAACTGTTGTGGCGGTGGTGCCGCTGGGGCTGCTGGCGGTCACGCGGCTGATCATCGATGCGGTGGTCGCGCACGTGTCACGCGGAAACATGCTGAGGCACGATTTCTGGTGGTTGGTGGCGGCGGAGTTCGGGCTGGCATCTTTTGCCACGATACTGAACCGCATTGTGGATTTTTGCGACACACTGCTGGCGGATAAATTCGCCCGCCACATCAGCATTCGCATCATGGAGCACGCTTCACGGTTGGATTTGTTCTGCTACGAGGATCCCAGCTTTCAGGACAAGCTCGAACGGGCGCGGGTACAGGCGACCGACCGGCTGGGCATGATTCGGCAGTTGGGATTGCTGGTGCAGCAGGTGATCACGACCGCGACGCTGGCGGCGAGCATTTTGTTTTTTTCTCCCTGGCTGTTGCTGCTTTTGATCTTGTGTGTGGTGCCGGCGTTTCTGGGGGAGAGCCATTTCGCTTTTCTGGGATATGCGTTGGCGTTTCGGCTAACGCCGGTGAAGCGGCAGATCGACTACCTGCGATTTCTCGGCGCTAGCAAAGATAGCGCGAAGGAATTGAAGCTTTTCGGGCTGAACAGGTATTTGACGGATCGTTTTACGGAATTGTCCGACGACGTGTACCACGAAAATGTGGCGCTCGCCAAGCGGAGGCTGGGCGCCACGGCGGTACTTTCCCTCGTCACCACCCTGGGTTATTACAGTGCATACGTCTACGTAATTTTTGAAACCGTGTCCGGAAAGATGACCGTGGGTACGCTGACGTTTTTGACCGGCGCGATTGCCGGAGCGAGTGCGAATCTGCAGATGATTTTTTCCACGTTTTCCAGCATTGCCGATCAGTCTTTGTTCCTGACCGACTTGCTGGAATTTTTCGCGCTGCGGCCGCTGGTGACCTCCAAACCAAATGCCTTGCGCGCGCCGCGGCCGATTCAGCAGGGCATTGAGTTTCGTGATGTGTGCTTTTCCTATCCGGGAAGCACGCGGCTGGTGCTTAAGAATTTAAATTTGCGCGTGGCCCCCGGCGAGCGCATTGCATTGATCGGTGAGAATGGCGAAGGCAAGACTACGATCGTGAAGCTGATTACGCGCCTTTACGATCCCACGGTGGGAAGTGTGCTGCTCGATGGCGTCGACCTGCGCGAATATGACTTGGAAGACTACTCGAGCCAGATCGCGGTGATCTTCCAGGATTTCATGCGCTATGACATGACAGCGTGGGAAAACATCGCTATGGGGCAAATTTCCGAACGCAAGAATCTTGCGCGTATCGAACTAGCCGCTAGGAAGAGCCTGGCGGAGTCCGTAATCGCGAAACTGCCTTTGGGTTATGACCAGATGCTCGGGCGGCGGTTTGAGACCGGCGTGGACTTGAGTGGCGGCGAGTGGCAACGCGTGGCATTGGCGCGTGCTTATTTGCGGGACGCGCAATTGCTGGTGTTGGATGAGCCGACAGCCGCGCTCGATGCGCGGTCCGAGCATGAGGTCTTCGAACGTTTCGCGGAATTGACGCAGGGGAAAATGGCGCTGTTGATTTCGCACCGATTTTCCACGGTGAAAATGGCGGACCGCATTGTGGTGTTGGAAAAGGGACAAATCGCCGAAGAGGGGCGGCACGAGCAATTGATGGCGCGGGGCGGGCGGTATGCCGCGATGTTTGAAATGCAGGCGTCGAGTTACCGGTGAAGGTGCGCCATCGCGGAGCGGAAAATCTTTTGTGAATGAAGAAGACCTGATCGAGGTGGAGCGGCTTGCGCAGACTGATGGCGCGATGAATGCGGAGCCGCGCCTGTCGACGGAGACGACGGGAACCGCCCCAAGAGCTGCGAACATGGGCCGCGTGCGCTTAGACGAGCGCGCCCGGGCCGATGCGATGACGTGGCTGCCTACGAGAAAATTGACGGGGAATCCTGCGCTCGAGGCACGGCTCGCCCGTACTATCGCAAGCATTCTCGAAGTTGGCCGTAAAACAGCCGAAGACGAAGAGCTTGGACAGGGCGCGCATGGCGAGTTCCGCGATTTTTCAAACAACTTGCGATTGATGCGTTCGGCGGCGGCGGAGATACGAGAAGCTCTGCAGTTGGACCTCCCCATACAGCAGTTGGCCAAGAACCACCAAGCCCAGGTAACGAAGGGCGAGGACGCTAAGAACGAGTTTCCGCGTCCTTATGTCGCCGCCAGATCGTACTTATCCGCGGTGAACTACCTGTTTGAAGAAGACGTGTTCGCGTCTTATATGCAGGCCTTCGAAGAGCACGGCTATTTTGAAATGCACGAGATTTGGGCACTGAAACCGATGATGCAGTTGGCGGTACTCGAATGCATCGCGGCCAAGATTGCAACTACTCCCGAGTTGGATAGCGAAAAACCTCCCGACATTTCGGATGAGTTCGCTGCCCGATCGATATCCTTCGCGCCGCTGGTCAAGAGCTTGCACCGCTTGAGTCACACCGAACTGAAGGATTCGTTCCAGGTTCTCAGCAGAACCGAAGTGCTGCTGCGCAAGGATCCCGTGGGCGCGTACCCACTCATGGATTTTGAGAGCTGCGACCTTTATCGCAGCGCGATTCAACGATTTGCGTTGTCGTCCGCTGCGGATGAATTTGAAATCGCGCGGTTGGCCGTCGAGTTTTCCCGTCAAGCGATGAATCAGAAGCATCCCAATGATCGCGCGAGGGACCGCCGCGGCCACGTGGGATTTTATCTGTTGGGGCGCGGTCGAAAGCTGATGAAACAGCACATCGGCTACCAGCCCCGCGGATGGCAGTCGCTGACCGAGAATTTCCGGGAATCGCCAGAAGCATTCTATTTTTTGACGCTGGAGTTTCTGGTCTTCGTGATGATGTTTTTTGTAGTGAGTAGCGTCAGCGGAGCTGTACCGATCATTGCTGCGGTGCTGTTGCTGCTATTGCCCGCCAGCGAGTCGGCGGTGGAAGTCGTGAATCAGTTGGTTACTTTTTTAACGCCGGTGCGGGCGTTGCCGCGGTTGGACTTTTCGCGAGGCATCCCAGAAGACTGCCTGACGATTGTCGCTGTGCCGACACTTCTGCTCAATGAAGAACAGATTAAAGATCTTGTGCGGAGCCTAGAGATTCGTTACATCGGCAACCGTGACCCACATCTCTTTTTCGCCCTGCTTACGGATCCTCCCGACTCGGAACAACGATTCGACGAACGTGATCAATTTGTTTCGCTATGCTCGGGGTTGATCGAAGAACTGAATCGCAAGTACGGGCGGGGCGGTCGCGGGCCTTTCCTGCACTTCCATCGTCACCGGGTATTCAACGAAATCGAAAATAGATGGATGGGCTGGGAACGCAAACGCGGGAAACTTCTGGATTTCAACGATTTCTTGCGCGGGCAGTACGATCGTTTTCCCGTGAAGGTGGGCGACCTTTCGATTCTGCCACGCGTGCGCTTCGTGATTACGTTGGATTCCGATACCCAACTTCCGAGGGAAGCGGCGCATCGCCTGGTGGGTACGCTCGCGCATCCACTAAATCGTGCGTCGGTTAATCCCGCGAACAATACCGTGGACGAAGGCTACGGCGTGTTGCAACCGCGCGTTGGCATCAGCGTGCAATCCGCGAACCAGTCAAGACTGGCATACATCTATTCCGGGCAGACGGGGTTGGATATCTACGCCCGCGCGGTTTCGGATGTTTATCAGGATCTTTTTGGCGAAGGAATTTTCACCGGCAAGGGCATTTATGAGGTGGATGTGTTCCGCCAGGTCTTGTCGGGAAGATTTCCGTCCAACGCCATTTTGAGTCACGACCTCATTGAAGGAGCGTACGCTCGGGCGGGATTGGTTTCCGACGTTGAGATCATCGACGACTATCCGTCGCATTTCAGCGCGCACAGCCGCCGCAAGCACCGATGGATTCGTGGCGACTGGCAAATTCTCCGATGGCTACTGCCGCGCGTCCCCGATGCGCAAAGGGTCTCCGTCAAGAATCCGCTGGACGTAGTGTCACGGTGGAAAATCCTCGACAATCTGCGGCGCAGCGTGATCGAGGCGGCCACGTTTGTGTTGTTACTGGCGGCGTGGTTTTATTTGCCGGGCTCGCCTGCGGCGTGGACTGCAGCCACCGTGGCGCTGATGCTGATACCCAGTTACGTTCAACTGATACTCGGAATGTCGCGATTGTGGCGTGCGAAAGATCGTGCCGGCTTGCTGCACCAGGTTTTCGGCGACTTTACCTCCGGTCAGATCACCGTGCTCATCACTCTGACATTTTTGGCACACCAAACTTTGGTGACTCTGGATGCGATTGTGCGGACGGTATTCCGCCTAACTGTGAGCGGGCGTCATCTTCTGGAATGGGAAACAGCGGCGCAGTCGGAGATGGATGCTAAGAAAAAGCGCACGCCCGTAGACGTATATCTGGATTGGGCCCCGGTTGTTGGATTGTTATTAGCGCTGGCGGAGAGCTTTTTCCGGCCGGCCGCACTGCTTCCGTCGCTGCCCATTCTAGCGCTGTGGATGCTTTCGAAACCTGCGGCGCAGTGGCTGGACCGGCCGTTGCACAACGTGCGGAGCGATATCGCCGCCGCCGACGAAGATTTCCTCCGCGTGTCCGCGTTGCAGACGTGGAGATACTTTCGCGAGCTCGCATCTGCGGAAAATAATTGGCTGATTCCGGACAATGTTCAAGAAGAGCCGTTGAGCGTGGCGCATCGCTTGTCCCCCACGAATCTTGGGTTGCAGTTTAACGCGCAATACGCGGCGTATGATCTGGGCTTCCTCGATGCATACGCGTACCTCGAAGCTGTGGAAAGGACCTTCGCCAGCGCGAAGAAACTTCCGCGCGTGCAGGGCCATTTCCTCAATTGGTTTGACACCGTTTCGTTGACGGCGATGGGGCCACGATTTGTTTCCAGCGTGGACAGCGGCAATCTGGCGTGTTCCCTGTGGTGCCTGAAGCAAGGGAGCCTGGACATTGTCCAGCGCCCTATTTTTCGCCTGCGGTCGCTGCGTACCGTACGGGAACTCTTAGGGCTGGCCGCTGAGAATGTGAGCTGGCAGGTGCCGGTCCCGAAGTGGCGCAAAATTTCGCGAAATTGCGTGGTGAGTGCACTGGTCTCGGAGAAGATTTCGCAGCGTGGTTCGCCGCGCTGAGGGATATCGAGGAGCGGCTGCGGGCGATCATCGCTGAGGTTCCCGCGGACGCACCTGCTAGCACGGCAAATTCTTCTTACAGTTCGGCGCGCTGGTGGTTGATGGCGTGCCGCGAGCGAGTGCTTGAGTTGCACAAACTCGTGCGATCGTCTGACGCCGTGGATGCTACCCGAGTATGCCGCCGTGCGCCAACAAGTAGGCGAGATGCTCTACGGCAACGTGACCGCTGGTCTGACGCTTCAGGAGCTGCCCGGATTTGTGACCAAGTTGCAGAAGAAGCTGGATGAGTATTCGTTCTGGTCGGAAGAACATGACGTGCTGCAGTCACTGCGCGAGCGGTTGCCGGAATGCGCATCTCAAGCGCGCGAGATGCCAACCGGTCTGACAAGAATCGCCGAAGATGCGGACGTCCTGGTTCAGGAAATGGATTTTCGTTTTCTGTATAACGCGAAACGCAAGATGTTGTCCGTCGGTTACGACGTTGAGCAAAATGAATTGGTCGAGAGTTGCTACGACCTCCTGGCATCCGAGGCGCGTAGCGCCGTGTTTCGTAGCGATAGCCAAGGGGGACATTCCGCAGATCAGCTGGTTTCAGTTGGCCCGAGTTCATACACATTTCGCGGGCCGCAGTGTGCTGCTGTCGTGGACCGGCACAATGTTTGAATATCTGATGCCGATGTTGTGGATGAAGACTTATCCGGAGACATTACTCGCAAATAGCATGGACGGCGCGGTCGCTTGTCAGCGGGCAGCGGTCGAAAAGCTGGGAATTCCGTGGGGCATTTCGGAAGGTGCTTGCAGCGCGCGCAACGATGCCGGACATTATGAGTACCAGGCCTTCGGCGTGAAGGCGCTGGCATTGAAAGCCGAGACGCCGAAACGTTTGGTGATTACTCCCTACGCGGCATTCCTCGCGCTGAACGTAGATCCCGCGAATGCCGTGCGCAATTGCGACGAGATGCACCAGCAAAAATGGGTGGGGTGCTATGGGATTTTACGAATCGGCGGACTATGGCCGCCCGAGCACGGGGAAAAAGTCAGACGGGGAGGTCGTTCGCAGTTGGATGGCGCATCATCAGGGCATGAGTTTGTTGTCGGTTGCTAATTTGCTCTCCAATGCGATTTTCCGGCGCCTGTTTCACGAGGAAGTGATGGTCGCTTCCACGGAGAGGATCCTGCATGAACGAAGGCCCTCGACAACCAACAGTGAACCGGCGCCTGGCAGGAAGCGAAGAGTGGGCGACGTCTTGGACAGCCTCCGAGGATGCGAATTGACACCGAATCATGCGTAATCTGCCGCTTGTATGCCGCACGGAAAATGTGACGCTCTTATTACGGCGCGGCCTTCTGCTGATAGGCTCGCGGCGAGGTGTATGTGGGGTTGATCCGGCCCGCGGATTGCCAGATCGGCGGGCAGCGGCAAGAGCTACGCTCCCGGAAAAGCGATACCATTAGCGTGGATCTTAAAGCGCCATCACATCCTTTTCCCCATTTTCTGGGAGCAGATGTATGGTTCGGGCCGCGCCGCGCTCTCTCTGCGCGAGAGTTATCGCGATGACTTGCGCGACGTGAAGCGCGCGACGGGATTCGAATATTTCGCTTTCACGGAATTTTTCTGGATGAGCTTGGTTTGTATGACGAGGATAAAGATGGCAGTCCCGTTTACAACTTTTCCTACATCGACCAGATCTACGACGGATTGTTGAAGAATCATGTGCGACCGTTTGTGGAGATGAGCTTCATGCCCAATAAGCTCACTTCGGACGCCAAGCTGGTCCAGTCGTTTTGGTACAAACCCAACGTGGGGCCACCCAAAGATTGGGATAAGTGGGGAAAGCTGGTAGAAGCTTTTGCGCGTCATCTGGTAGACCGTTATGGGGAAGATGAGGTCGCGCAGTGGTATTTCGAAGTGTGGAATGAACCGAACCTCGATTTCTGGATGGGCGACCCACGCGAAAGCACTTACTACCAGCTGTACGATGGCGCGGCTCGGGCGATCAAGCGCGTTAGTCCACGGCTGCGTGTCGGTGGACCGGCAACAGCTCAGGCAGCTTGGGCGGATCGTTTCTTAGCGCATTGCAAAGCGAACAATGTCCCGGTCGATTTTGTATCGACGCACGTATACGGGAACGACAAAGCCGAAGACGTATTTGGAACACACGAGGTTATCCCGCGCGATCGTATGGTTTGCCGTTCGGTGCAAAAGGTTCACGAACAAATTCTGGCTTCCGCGTATCCCAAGATTCCCTTGATCTGGAGCGAATTTAACGCCGACTACAGTAACCAGCCGCAAGTAACGGATAGCGCGTATATGGGGCCGTGGATGGCCGATACCATTCGTCAGTGCGACGGATTGACCGCCATGATGAGTTATTGGACGTTCTCGGATGTTTTTGAAGAGCAAGGTGTCGTGAAAAAGCCGTTTTACGGAGGTTATGGGTTGCTCGCCGAAGATGGGATCCCGAAGCCGGCGTTCAATGGTTTTGCCATGCTGCACAAACTGGGAGACACCCGGCTTGACGCCGACAGCGATTTGGTGCTCGTTACGCGACGTAAAGACGGCGGAATCGTTCTCGCAGTTTGGGGGAAAATTGTTCCGCCAGAGGAGCAGCCGAGCGCCACCGACGTAGTGCGACTACAGTTCAAGGGCTTGATAGGGCGACACTCTGCCGAGGTGACGATCGTTGACGACAATCACGGTTCTCCGCTGCCTGCTTATGAACGGATGGGTAGTCCACAATTCTTGACTCAATCGCAGATCAAGCAATTGCGGGCCGCTGCCGCATTGCCTGTGGCGGTGGCCATTCCTATCACAGGCAATACACTCGAACTGACTCTTCCGGGACACGCGCTGGCACTGGTCGAAATCGAACCTTAGCCCTCGACTCTTCCGAAATTGTGACAGTCCAAAAGTAGCTTTCGAGAGCCCCACCACAAAACAATTCAAGCAGGCGGCTGTACAAGACCCGATCCCGCCGATCCCGCCGGTTGAGGTGTTTCCTGGCCCTCGACCTGGAAACCGGCAGTTTTCATGCCGCGCTGAACCGCCTCGTTCTTCATAAACTGTTCCCAGACAAAACCCGTGCGGACGTTCTCTGCCATCAAGAGCGTGATGCCTACGTCGATGCCGATTACATCGGGGTCATACCAATTCGTCAGCGGGTTAAACGCATCAACGAAACCGTACTTGCGCCAGGCTTTTTCTCCGAATTTCTCCCGCACCGTCCGCAACACGCGGATGGTTTCCTGCGGCAAAAATGGCAACGAACCCCCTGCTGCGCAAGGTACGACACTGCCGTCCACATGCCCCATCGGAGGAGGCCCGCCCCAGATGGTGTATCCGCGCGGTGAGTCGGAGGCCGTGATGCCCCAAAGATCCTCGCTGTAGTCAGGAAAGTCGTGCACCAAGCTCAGGCACCACTGTTTGTGCACCCGTGTGGCGAGGATGGAATTCGTAAAGTAATTAGCGAATTTATCGCGCTTGCCGCGAAAATCAAACCAAGCGTGCGAATACTGATGCGCGAAGAGCGGGGCGTACGCGCCGATAAAACGAACACCATAGAAATCGAACATCGGACGCCCCCAGTTATCCCACGCTTCGCTGGGTAACGGATGCGTGGGCGAACCCATGCCCAACAGGTACAGCATCATCAGCTCGCTGTACGTGTCCCAAGACGATCCAAGAAATTGATGCTCAGGGGTCCAGCCCTGCGAGGCCAGTTTCTGGCCGTGCAAGAGCCATGTGAAATCCACTCGTTCGTAAAGTTTATTGGCCAGGTCGCGGATTTCGTCGTCGTCGAAATAAGCTCTGCAAGCAAGGGCGCCGCAAAGAAAAATCGCGGTGTCGATAGAAGAAACTTCGGAAGCCAGAACACGTTCCCCGGTGCGCATATTCAGGAAATGGAAGAAGAAACCATGTTCATGCGGAATCTTGTTCCATGCGAAGCGCAGCGTGGCACGGACTTGCTCTCGGATCCTTTGTGCGTCCGACCAGCCGCGCTTGTTGGCAATGCACATCGCCGTAAGGCTAAACCCGGTGGCGGCTATGCTGGCGACATCGCGGGAGTCGTTACCCTCCGCCGAACTACGGTCCTTGGTGAGTCCGGTCTCCGGGATGAGATTGCTCAAAGAAGAATTGCGCGGAGGCTTTGGAGATTTCTTCCAGCAGGAGATCGTCGTTTCCCGCCAGCGGGCGCGATGAAACCGCGTCTGGAGTCTGCAGAACGGTCGGCACGCTTTGCTGCGCGCCCAGGACGACCGGGTCCAACAGCAACGTACCACCAAGCCCCGCGGCGAACTGTATCAAGAACTGGCGCCGATTGGTTACGCACGGCCAGCGGCGCGGATTTTGGCGTTGCGCCATGTCTAAGATATTTTACCGCAGCGCGGGTGGGACGCCCCGATTTCGGCGTAGCGCGAAACCTGATTGTTGGGGAAGCAAAAAATATCGGTCCGCAATTCTGCGAGAGCAGCACACTCGCATCCACAGCCATACGTTAATCTGGCGCCGAAAAAATAAGCGCGGCTACTGCCTCGCTATGACCTTCGTCCATAGTCTACGGTATTCCGACCGTTTCTCGTGATGTGGTCTTCTGTTTGAGCAAGCTCAAGTAATACCCAAAGCGAGAAGTCCAGAGCTTGCGAACCGTGAATCATCCAAGGGAGGCGTTATGAACTGGGACCAGATCGAAGGCAAGTGGAAGCAGTCCGCAGGCATCGTAAAGCAAAAGTGGGGAAAGCTGACCGATGACGACTTGACAGTCATCGCCGGTAAGAAGGATCAGTTGATTGGGAAAATTCAGGAACGCTACGGCATCGCCAGAGAAGCTGCCAAGCAGCAGGTGGACGAATTCAGCCGGGCTTACAATCAACCCGACGTGAATGAAGCCGCCGAAGAACGGGAAGTAGACGCCAACGCCGCCAGCAGGAACAGAGCGCGCAGCGCTGGAAAGTCATGAACCGTCCACTCTGAGCGATTCTGACTAGTTGTTTCTGTATGAATAAATGTTCCAAAAGAGGCTCGGCCCACGCGAGCCTCTTTCCTTTTCGCACATTAGCTATCGCTGAAGACAGTGTCCGCCAGTTCCACTTCGGCACAGGATTCTTCTCGGTTTCTGTACCAGTTTTGCGTTTCGCAACGTCCAACACTCGTGGATTAAACCCGCCTGGGCGGAACGCTGTCACGATGGGTGTCGCCTCGATAATGACCGAAGAAACAGCAAGCGAGGGTTGGCAATGAGCAGTCGCGATCTACGAAGCGCCTCGGCAGGATTGGCAAGAGTTGCGCAAATTTTGTTGGCTCTTATTTTGGCGAGCGCGGGAACTTCTGCCAGACAAACCTTCGCCGCGTCGGCCTTGACATCCCAAGCCCAGGCGCCAGCGACCGCTCAGGACGCGGGGCTGATCCGCACCGTGGGTACCGTGAAGGGCATTGTCGGCAAGTCGGTGACCTTGGCAACCGATTCTGGTAGCGAAATGGTCATCTTCATACAAGACGGAACCAAGATCGTGCGTGTCGCTCCCGGACAGACAGACATCAAGCAAGCGACTCCCATCGCGTTCAGCGATTTACAGGTTGGCGACCGCATCTTTGTGCGCGGCAAAACCGATCAGGATGGCAAGTCGGTAGATGCCGCTTCCGTGATCGCCATGGCCAAAACCGACGTCGCCGCAAAGCAGGCCAAAGACCGCGCAGAGTGGCAGCGGCACGGCTTAGGAGGAATCGTCAGCGCCGTGGATTCGGCGTCCTCTACGATCACCATCTCAGTGAGTGCCGGTGGAGAAAAGAAAAATGTTGTGGTCCATGTCGGCAAAGACACCGTAGTGCGGCGCTACGCCCCGGATTCCGTGAAATTTGACGACGCCAAGCTTTCATCTCTCGACAAAATTCAGGTTGGCGATCAATTGCGTGGCCGCGGCACCCGCAGCCCCGACGGAAGCGAGTTGACCGCCGATGAAGTCGTTTCCGGAACCTTCAGAAACATCGCTGGAACCATTTCCGCGATGGACGCAGCAGCCGGCACAATTGTTGTGCAGGACTTGACGACCAAAAAGCCCGTCACCGTGAGAGTTACAACAGAGTCGCAATTGCGCAAGCTAACTCCGCAGGTGGCACAGCGCATCGCCGCGCGTCTTAAAGGCGAGAGCCCGGCCCGCCTTCTGGCGCAGGAGCGCCTGGCGGCGCGCCGCCAAATGCGCCAGTTGCAGCAAATTCCGCTGACCCGGGCGCGGGTTCCGGTCCCGGAGCGGGTCGGCCAGGCGGTCCCGGCGGTCAGGGCGGCGACTTGCAGCAAATTATCGGGCGAATGCCCGCAGCCAATCTTAGCGATTTGCAAAAGGGCGATGCTGTGATGGTGGTTACCACGGAGGGAACGGACGGCGGTGCGGTAACTGCTATCACCTTGCTTGCGGGAGTCGAACCAATTCTCCAAGGATCGCCGAAAGGCCAAGCATCCATCCTCTCGCCTTGGAGCCTTGGAGGCGCGCCCGGTGGCGACACTGGCACGCCCTAGAAACCGCGCCGCCGCGCGGCAACGTAAAAGCGTCGACAAATCATCTCAGGAGAAGTAATGAAAGCCCGGCTATTCCAAGCATTGCTGCTAGTCATCGTGTCGTTCTTCGAGGGTTCTCTGCTGGCCCATCGCGTGGCCGCGCAAGAGGCCAAGGGAGGCTTGCGCGGTCAGGTGACTGACCCCTCGGGTTCAACCGTGGGCGGTGCCACGATCTTGCTCACCACGCCCGACGGCGCATCCCTCGATACCGTCACCACCAAGGACGGTCTGTACGAGTTCAAGAATCTCGCGCCTGGGAAATATGTCGTAAAGGCCGTGGCCGATGGTTTCGCGCAGTTCACGCAAGTCAACGTGACCATTTCTGCCGGCCAGATACAAAAGCTGAACATCGCCCTTACCATCCAGGAACAAGAACAAAAGGTTACGGTCACGGACACGAATACCACTGTGGACGTCAATCCCGCGAATAACGCGGGCGCCATCGTGATCAAAGACAAAGATCTGGAAGCGCTGTCCGATGATCCCGATGAGTTTCAGTCTGAGCTGCAAGCTCTCGCGGGGCCATCCGCAGGTCCGAATGGCGGACAAATCTATATCGACGGATTCACGGCCGGACAACTCCCGCCGAAATCTTCTATTCGCGAAATTCGCATCAACCAAAATCCCTTTTCCGCGGAGTACGACAAGCTGGGTTACGGCCGCATCGAGATTCTCACTAAACCCGGCACCGATCAGTGGCACGGCCAGGTGCAGGTTCAGGGGAATTCGTCCGCATTCAATTCTGAGAATCCCTTTCTTGGCGATGCTGAACAGCCCGGGTACGACTCGGAGTTGTACAACGCCAGTCTCGGTGGCCCGCTCGGCAAGAAAGCCTCGTTCTTTTTCAGCATTGACCGCCGCGAGCAGAACAATCTGAACATCATCAGCGCTACGGTACTCGATCCCACCGATCCTGCCACGACCATGCCTTTTTCCGGAGCTGTGCCTTTTCCGCAGACGCGCACCAATCTGGGTCCGCGCTTCGATTTCCAGCTCACTCCCAGCAATACGCTATCTGTTCGCTATCAGTATTTTCGGGACAATGAGCAAAATGAGGGTGTCGGAGGCTTTAATCTCGCATCGCAAGCCTACAATGAGCTGGAGACCGAGAACACTCTGCAGGTTGTCGACACGCAGATACTCAGTCCGCGCATCATCAACGAAACGCGTTTTCAGTTTATTCATGGCAATACCGGTCAGAACATCGTCGCCGCCGGCCTGCCTTTTACCATCGACAATCCCACGGTCAACGTGCAAGGCGCATTCATCGGCGGTCCCAACAACACCGGCAACCAATCCGACCTGCAAAATTCTTACGAGATCCAAAACTTCACGGCGATCACCGCGGGAAACCACCTCATCAAATTTGGCGGCCGTGTCCGCGTTACGCACGACGACAACAGTTTGACCAATAACTTCAATGGCCAATTCACCTTCTCCTCGTTGGACATCTACCAAAAGACCATTCAATTGATGCAAGCTGGTGCGACTCCAGCGATGGTGATAGCAGCTGGATTTGGCGCCAGGCAATATTCAGTGATCACCGGCACGCCGTCGCTGACCGACACTTACTTCGATGTCGAGCCGTACGTACAAGATGACTGGAAGTTTCGTCCGAACATCACGCTGAGCTATGGCTTGCGATACGAAGCGCAAAGCAATCTCAGCGACCAACACGACTTCGCTCCGAGGGTCGGGGCTGCGTGGGGTGTGGGCGCGAAAGGGAAGCGCCCTGCCATTGTTGTGCTTCGCGCTGGCTTCGGAATTTTCTACGATCGCTTTACGCAGACGCTTATCGAGCAGCAAGAACGCCTGAATGGGGTCCTGCAAACCCAGACCACCATCACCAATCCCGCCTGCTTTCCCACGGCCAACGCCAACGGAGACTTTGGGCCGTCCACCTGCCTTACGGCCGGCGGTAGTTCCACCTCGCTTGGTACGCAGTATCAGAACAACCCTAATCTCCGTACGCCCTATACCATGCAGACCGGCATCAGCGTCGAGCGCCAGTTAACCAAGAACGCCAACCTAGCGGTCACGTATCTCAGTTCCCGCGGTGTCCATCAATATGTCACTACCAACATTAACGCGCCTCTGCCCTGCACGGTTGCTGGATGCAATCCTGCCACCCAGCCGCGCCCCAACCCGGCGGAGGGAGATATCTACCAGTATCAATCCGAGGGAATTTTTAAGCAGAATCAGCTGATCGTTAACAGTAGCGTCCGCATGGGCACAAAGCTTTCACTCTTCGGCTACTACGTGCTCAACTACGCCGACGCCGACACAGCTGGCCCGAATACTTTCGCTTCCAACTCGTACGATATCTCACAGGACTACGGCCGTACTCCGTATGACATACGCAATCGCCTCTTCCTCGGCGGCACTTTCGGCCTTCCGTATGCTTTCCGTCTCAGCCCGTTTGTCATCGCCAGTTCCGGCATCCCCTACAACGTCACCACCGGCGCGGATAATAATAACGATTCGATCTTTAACGACCGGCCAACGTTTGGGACGGGTTGTGGCCCTGGTGCTCCCTCAAACCTAGTTTCGACCAGATTGGGCTGTTTTAATATCGCGCCTGAGCCGGGCGAAGTCCTCGTCCCGTACGACTATGGCACCAGCCCCGGGCGCTTCAGCTTCAACCTCCGCCTCAGCAAATCCTTTGGTTTCGGTGCCAAGAAAGAAAGCGCCGCGAATGCAGGCTTGGGCGGGCCAAGCGGCGGCACCTTCGGTCGCGGTCCTGGAGGCGGAGGCGGAGGCGGTGGTCGTGGCGGAGGCCCCGGCGGCGGAGGGTTCGGTCCCGGCAACCCCACAAACCGCAAATATGGGCTGACGTTCAGCGTTTCCGCGCAAAATCTTTTCAACAACGTGAACGTTGCCACGCCCGTTGGCATCGTCACATCGCCGATTTTCAGCTACGCCAACGGCTTGGCTGGTCGCCCTTATTCGACCAACACAGCCAACCGCCGCTTCGACTTGCAAATGCTCTTCAGCTTTTAGTTCAGACCTCGAAATCGCGTTGATATCGGGTTGATATCCGGAAGTCACGGTGCAGGCGCACTTCCTCGCTAGCGCCAGCTACGATAAGCTCATCCCGAGTTTGTAGGCGCATCGCATCGACAATGCCGAGGCTTGCGAGTTGACCGAGAATAAACGAGACCACGAGTTGGGGATGCATCGCCACATAACGCGGCGAGATTTTCTGAACGGTTTTGGTGTAACCATCGGTGCGTCCCTCGCGCTTCCGCATTCTGCTTGGGCCGAAGCCTTCGGCATGCCCAGCGCGCACTTCACTGGGGGCGGCGCCGAAGAAAACTCCCCTGGCTATTATCCACCCGCAAAAACCGGCATGCGCGGCAGTCACGATGGTTCCTGGGAAATAGCGCACGCCATGCGTGACGGCAAGACATGGCCGACGTCAACGCCAGATACCGAGCACTACGACCTAATCGTGGTAGGCGGCGGAATCAGCGGCCTGGCTGCGGCCTATTTTTACCGCCAGCATACGGGCGCCAAGGCGCGCATCCTGATTCTCGACAATCACGACGACTTCGGCGGTCACGCCAAACGCAACGAATTCCAGCAAGGCGGCCGATTGCTACTCGGCTATGGGGGTACGCAAAGTATCGCCGGGCCGAACCTGTACAGCGCCGAAGCCAAAGGCCTGTTTCGCGACCTCGGTATCGAGCCCGAACGATTCACGAAATATAACGACACGAAGTTTTTCTCCTCGCGCGGAATGAGTCACGGTGCATTTTTCGGAAAGGAAACATTTGGCGCCGACACGCCTCGTCGCCGGACTTGGCCAGCCAACCTGGGCGGAATTCCTGGCCAAAACCCCACTCTCCAAAGCCGCACAAGACGACATCGTCCGTTTGTATTCCGCGAAGGTGGATTACCTGCCGCAGATGGATCGTGAGCAAAAGAAAATTTACCTGGCCAAAACCAGTTATAAGGATTTTCTGCTGCGCGACGCGAAGGTGCAGCCGGATGTCATCCCATTCTTTCAGCAAAGCACCTACGGTTTATACGGCGTGGGTATTGACGCGGTTCCTGCCGGCGACCTCGCCAAACTGGGCTACCATCCAGGATTTGCCGGCATGGATCTTTCAGGACCGTATGGTCCGGGGATGGGCCTGGAAATCACCAGACAAGACAGCGAGCCTTATATCTATCATTTCCCGGACGGCAACGCCTCTATCGCGCGGATGCTGGTGCGCGCGCTGATTCCCGCCAGCGCCCCGGGTAGCACCATGGAAGATATCGTCCTGGCCAATATGGACTACGCGAAACTCGATCAGCCGCAAGCGCCCGTTCAGGTACGGCTGAATTCCACCGTGGTGCATGCGAGAAATATTGGTAATGCGAGCGACCGCGCGATCTCAGCGAAGGAAGTGGAAGTTACGTACGTGCGTGATGGACAAGCGCGATCGGTGCGCGGCACGCAGTGCATCCTCGCCTGCTGGAATGTGGTGATTCCCTATATGTGCCCGGAAATGTCGCAAGAACAGCGTGACGGGCTGGCCTACGGCGTAAAAGTTCCGCTGGTCTACACGAATGTTGCGCTGCGCAACCGCAAGGCATTCGAGAAACTCGGTATCCACAGCATCGAATGTCCGGGCAGTTTTTTCAGCAGCGTGGCGCTGGATTTTCCCGTAAGCATGGGCGGCTACCAGTATTCCCGGAGTACCGAGGATCCTTGCCTGCTCCACATGCAATACGTCCCGTGCTCGCCCGGGCTTCCGGCGCGAGAGCAGCAGCGTGCTGGCCGCGGCCAACTCTACAGCACCACGTTTGAAACCTTCGAGCGTAATATTCGCGATCAGCTGAACCGCATGCTGGGTTCGGGTGGGTTTGACGCGTCGCGCGACATCCAGGCCATCACCGTCAATCGCTGGCCGCACGGCTACGCCTACGAATATAATTCGCTATACGATCCGGTTTGGCCTGCCGGAAAGTCACCCTGCGAAATCGGCCGCGCGGCCTTCGGAAACATCCATATCGCGAATTCCGACGCGGGAGCCTTTGCGTATACCAACGAAGCCATCGATCAAGCATGGCGCGCGGTACAAGAAATCGTCTCGTAAGGTTAAGTTATGAAGAAACGAAAGAAGAAGGGTATCGATCCGGGCAAAGAAGCGCGGCGCAGAGCTCGCAAATCCGGAGTCGCCCCTGCCGCGACGCGCGTAATCGCGGACAAACGCAGGCGCCCGCCTAAGCACAAAAAGAAAGAACTGGAGCCGGACACATACTGATCAGATGCATGCTGAAGCGCGCTGAATGTTCCGCAACGAGTCGGTGGCGCAGAATTCATTCTGTGCGCCTTTCCGCAACCGTCCCCGCGACCACGCAAACTATAACTCTCCAGAGTCGCAGGCCAAGGTCCCGACCGGACCTAGTTTTTCGATCCTCACCCAGGTTTATGCGCCGGCACTTGTTCGCCCGGAAGAAACAGTGCGGCCGGAGCTTTCTGACGATGCGTCGCCAGTTCGTTGGCAATGGCTTCAAGGCCAGCTTTGTCGAAACCCATGCACACGGTGCGCACCGCTGCGTCACTATCGATCAGGAAAATTGTCGGAACGCTGGTCAATCCGTATCCGTTGGAGACCGGGTAGCCGTCCTCATCGATCAGCACGGGGAATGTCACTCCGTAATCTTCGGCGAAACGCCTGCGTAGCGCGCGCGTCGTCCTGCGAGACGGCCAGGAAAGTCACGCTGTCGCTGCCGTACCGGCTGTACATTCGTTCGAGAAACGGAAACGTAAATTGGCACACCGGGCAGGAAATCTTGAAGAACGCGACGACTACTGGCCCGCGCTTCATCGCAGCATTCAGCGAATATTCCTTCCCGTCGAGCGCCCGCAGAGAAAAATCCGGGAGCGATCTTTCCGGCGTCAAGATTAGTCATAGTGTTCGGCGGCTCCGATCAGTCGCGCAATGCGGCGCAGAAGTGCCATGCAAAAGTTTACCGCAGCGCACAGCGCGACGAAAAGCACTCTGGCCGCAAATGCTAGTGAATGTTCTTTGTTTTGCGCTGCATGTAATCCATCAGCAGGTACTGGCCAAGATTGTAGGGCGTGGTGAAGTAGGCTTTGCCTTTGCACATTTCGGTGATTTTCTGCACGAAGTGGATGAGGCTGTAATCGCTGGCCAGCATGAAGGTGTTGATCATGATGCCGGCGCGCTTGCACTTGTTGACCTCTTCCAGAGTTTGCCCGACGACGAACGGATCCAGGCCGAAAGCGTTTTTGTAGATGCGGCCGTCTTCCAGCGTAAGCGCCGAAGGCTTGCCATCGGTGATCATCACGATCTGGCGCATGTCTTTTTTCTGGCGCAGCAGGATGCGCTGGGCCATGCGCAGGCCCTCGCGCGTGTTGGTGTAGTACGGGCCCACCTGCACGCGCGCCAGTTCGCCGATGGGCACCTCTTCCGCGCTATCGTGAAATAACACCAGATTCAGAGTATCGCCGGGATATTGCGTGCGGATCAGATGCGAGAGCGCCATGGCCACGCGCTTGGCGGGCGTAAAACGGTCTTCGCCATAGAGAATCATGCTGTGGCTGCAATCGAGCAGCACCACGGTGGCGCAGGAGCTGTGGTATTCGCACTGGTGCACCATCAGGTCGGAATAATTCATCTCGATGGGGACTTTCGCGCCTTCGCGGCGCACCGCGTTGAACAGCGTGGCGCTGATGTCCATGTTGAGCGTGTCGCCAAATTCGTACGGGCGCGAAATCCCGCCGGATTCCACGCCGGTAGAGAGGTCGCGCGTGTCGTGCCGGCCAAAACTGCTGCGTCCCAGCGAGCCGAGCAAATCCTGCAAGGTTTTGAAGCCGAGAAAGTCGATCGTCTTGTCGGTGATCTCGAAGCGCACTTCTTGTTGCCGCTCTTGCGCGTCGCCCACTTGGCCGCGAGCGGAACTCGTATTGCGGCGGCGTCACCTGCGGCGGCTGCTGCGGATTGATAAAACCTTCCTGGCCCAGTCGCTCCATCAATTTGTCGATCAGATCTTTGATTTCCTGATTGTTCATGGCGCCGGGATCTTGCAGCATTCTGCGCATCTCTTTGCTCATGGCGTCGTCGGGAAGCAAGTCGCCTTCCTGCAGCGCGCGCAAGATTGCCTCCTTCAGCGCTTCCATCGAGCGGTCCGGGTCCATCTCGTTGATGCCGTAGTATTGCGACTCGAAGCCGCTTTGGAGGAAAAAATCGCCGAGCCGCTTGACAGCTCTTCCAGGTCCACGGCGTCCGCGGCTTCGCCGATATATTTTCCGTAGCGGATGAATTTCATGAGTGCCTCTGTTGGCCTCTTAAGTCGCCGATAAAGCCGGGCCAGTAAAGCGTCGAGCCGAGTCACAGCTAATGCAATGACATCAGACGTCTTTGCGAACTCGGTAAAAGCGCGCAGCTCAGGCTTACAGCGAACTTGCTAACTAATTCAGGCCGCGGCGCGGCGGCCGGTTGCCGCCGCTTGGCTCGCGGTCGCGCGGTTCTGGTTGGCGCTGTTTCTCCGCGTAGTAGCCGCGTTCTTCGGTGCGGCCGATGCGGCGATGGGCCCACAAGCCTTCGAGAATCATTTCCGCGGCCGCGGCCGGCTGACCCGCCGTCCTTGCGATCGTCGACGCCCAAGCGGTTCACGTTCTCCATCAGGCCTGGAATCTTCGATAAGTTGCTGAAAGCGTTCCGCAGTGGTGGCGTTCTCGGAAGTTTCAGCTCGCCGCCGGCTTCAAACCATTGAATCGACCGGCTGAAAATTGGTTTCGCCAAAGTTTTTCGAGAATACGCGGCCAACCGCGGCACGGATCAATTCGCGCGCAATGAAGTCGGCACCCTTCAATTCGCCTTCGTACTCGAGTTCCATTTTGCCGGTGATTGCGGGAAGCGCGGCATAAACGTCGGTCGACCCGCGCGTACGGAGGCGGATTCTCCCGTGCGCACGGCGCGCTGCTCGGCGCTGCTCACGACGCTTTCCAGAGTGGTGATCGGCAGCCGCTGGCTTACGCCAGAGCGGCGGTCCACGCGCTTATCTTCGCGCGCCTGGAACGCAATCTCTTCCACCACTTGGCGCAGATACTCGGGCACCTCGATCTTGCGGCCGCCATCGATCCGTCGCGAGCGACCCACGCTTCCTGCTGAGGTGATGGCCATGCCTTCCGCGACCGTAGCCGGATAATGGGTGCGAATTTCCGCGCCGATGCGATCCTTCAGCGGCGTAATGATTTTGCCGCGCGCGGTGTAATCCTCCGGATTGGCGGTGAAAACCAGCAACACGTCCAGCGGCAAGCGCAGCGGGTAACCTTTAATCTGTATGTCGCCTTCCTGCATGATATTGAAAAGTCCCACCTGAATTTTGCCGGCGAGATCGGGCAGCTCGTTGATGGCAAATATGCCGCGGTTGGCGCGCGGCAGCAAGCCGTAATGAATCGTCAGTTCGTCGGAAAGGTCGCGCCCGCCGCGCGCGGCACGGATGGGATCCACGTCGCCGATGATGTCGGCAATGGTCACGTCGGGCGTCGCCAGCTTTTCGATGTAGCGCTGTTCGCGCGGCATCCAGAAGATGGGCGTGTTGTCGCCTTCCGCAGCGATGCGTTCGCGGCACGCCGCGGCAAATGGGCTGCAGCGGGTCGTCGTTGATTTCGCAACCGGCGACGACGGGAACTTCCGCATCCAGCAGATTGATCAGCCCGCGCAGGATGCGGCTCTTGGCCTGGCCGCGCAGTCCCAGCAGAATGAAATTGTGCCGCGAAAGCAGGGCGTTGACGATCTGCGGCACTACCGTATCTTCGTAGCCGTGCACGCCGGGGAAAAGCGGTCTCGCCCTTTTCGATGGCGCGCAGCAGATTGCGCCGGATCTCGTTCTTCACCGAGATGCGAAGCGCTGCGCGCATCGAAGTCCGGGATGTGCTTCAGCTCACCGAGCGTTCGCGGCCTGGGATGGCTCGAAGATTGTGTTGCCGTTGTCGCTGTCATAGGGCCCTGTTCCGCGCTGGAATTCTCCAGCGCACTCTCTTGTGTCGGATACCACTTTGAAAATCTCGCCGCCATTTACATCCATCGCTTACGTCAAATAGTTGGATGCCGGTTCAGTTCAATCCGTGGCCATTTCCCGCGGCGCGCTGCGCACCGTCGCTGCTTTCTGTAGATGCGGCGCCCACTCGCGAAGATACGAGACCAGCCGCTGCTGGCGTTCCGCCTCATTGCGCAACTCCAGAATCTGCTGCTTCCGCGGCAATTCCATCGGCAACGTGCCGGCAATTAGGTAAGAAGGATTTTCTCCCCCGTGGTCATCGAGATTCTTGGGATAATCGCCGAAAACCAGGGTGTGACAAGTCTCGTAAAGCTCGACCAGATCGCGTTCGCACGGATTCGCCGGCCACCGCAGGCGCATCTTCCAGATATTCAACGTGTCCCTCGAGCAACGGCGCCTCCGTAAATAGTTCGAGCACATGAAACGGCGCGCGGCCCACCGTCAAGATGTCCACGCTCCCGTCCTCCTGCCGCTTCAGCACCTCAACGATCTCCGCCGTGCAACCCACCCGCGCCAGGCCTTTGGGAATGGACAACAGCATGCCGAATTCCAATTTATCTTCGAGGCACGTTTGACCATCTCGCGATAGCGCGGCTCAAAAATGTGCAAGGGAAGTTCGGCGCCGGGGAGAAGAACGACGTTCAGGGGAAAGAGCGGAATGCGTTCAGGCCGCATGTCTCAATGCCATGATAGCAGATGGCAGACGACGGCGTTGCAGGCCGCTAGCTAGCGAAAAATTAGCTCAATTCAGATAGCAGCGATTCCATTTCGGAACAAGCGTGCTGGTCGCCTTTTTTGCCGGCCTCCGAAATTCCCTTGGTGAGCACTTGCCGCGCCTCAGCAGAGCGCGACTCGCGCGCCAGCATCTGCGCATACATCAGATAAGCGGGAATATAGTCCGGATGGCGATCATTGAGCTCCCGAAAGTGTGTGTCGGCGGCAGCTGTGTCGCCGGTGTTGGAACACTCCAGCGCCAGATCCATAGCGCGAAAAAGCGTCGTCCGGCTTTTTGGCGATAAATTCTTCCAGCAGTTGGCGGCGGGTTTTCTTTTGTTCGGTCATCGGCTCATCTCGTATTATACAGCAGGCGAAAAGTAGCCGCAGTGCGCAGCGCTACATCACGGAGGCATGGGCAGAATGGCGAGCAAGAATGTGATTAAGAAAAGCGGCGAAGCATCAACGCTTCCGGGGAAGCCCGTACGCGCCTCGCGTTCGGAGATGGCAGAGGTGGTCCTGCCGGCGCAAACGAATGCGCTCGGGAAGCTCCTCGGCGGCCACGTGATGCATCTGGTGGATATTGCGGCCGCCATGGCCGCGTGCCGTCATTCCAACAGTTGGGTCGTGACAGCATCGGTGGATTCCATCGACTTTCGCAACCCGGTGAATCTGGGCGAACTTGTGATTCTGAAATCGCAGGTCAACCGCGTGTTCACGACGTCCATGGAAATCGGCGTGGAAGTCTATTCAGAAAACATGCTGACCGGCGAGCGCAAGCACACCACCTCGGCATTTGTAACCTTCGTGGCCATTGATGCGCAGACCAGAAAGCCAAAGCCTGTGCGTCCGTTGATCGTAAAGACGGCGGAAGAGAAGCGGCGCTTTCTTGAAGCCGCGGGAAGACGCAAAGCTCGCCTAGCGTTACGCGCAAGGAATAAGAAATATTAAAAGAAAAAGGGCGGCGATCCGACTAGCTGACTCCGCCGACCCACTTGGGCGTCGTTGTCGGCTGGGGACTGCCTCCGGCAGGCTCTTCACTTACGGCCAGGGCCTTCGTGTCAGTCATGAGTTCTGGAGGATTAGGCACCAGCAACACAAAGTTGCCATTCGCATCCGGACGCAGCGTTTCCGATGGCACCGGTTTTCCACCCGGAGCCTTCGGAATCAGCCACAGCTCCAGAACGCGGTCGCCGGGCGGCTGCGGAATCTTCTGCCCGCTCACCACCAACCCCAACTTCGCATTCCAGTTCGCTTGCAGCGGGCTGGCGTCCGGCTGACTGGTGGCCAGCGCGATCCTCACTGACTCCGGGTCGGCCAGAATAGCGGCTTCGCGGCGCACCGCGACGAGCTCCTCTGCGATCCTTTCGCGCGTCCGCAGTTCCGCCGTGGCGCGATCATTCACGTCGGCAATCTGCCGCTGCAATTGCCGCGCATCCCAGGACGCATAAATCGTTACCACAAGCAGTGCGGCAATCGCGGCCCACATCCAGAGAGGCACGGCCGTCTTGGCCGCCCCTGCAACACGCGAAACGTTGTGCGTACGATTCACGCGCAGCTTCTTCGCGCACGATCTTCATCAAGCGCCCGCGCAGCATGTCGGAAGGAACAGCTTCAGGCGCAGTGTAGGCGAGCTGACTCACCAGCCAGCGCGCTTCTTTCAGCGCCGCGAACGCAACTCCGGGCAATCCGTCGCCAGATGCGCTTCGAGCGTTGCGCGTTCAGGCGCGTCCAGCGCGCCCAGCGCGTAAGCTTCGAGCAGTTCGCCGAATTGGTCGCCGTTGCTCACGAGGTGAGCCTGCAATCCTTCCCTGATACGCAATAAACCATTGCGAATCCAGCTTTTTACTGTTCCGAGCGGTTCCTTTAGCGTTTCCGCAATTTCCGTGTGGCTCAGTCCTTCAAAGTAAGCGAGCTCGATGGCGCGTTTTTGCAGTGGCTGCAGGCTGGTCATCAATTCACGAACGCGTGTTGCGCGCCTCTTCTCATCCAGTTGTTTTTCAAATTCCGGCGCGGCACAGATACCTGGCAGCTCCTCGGTTTGATCTTCACGCCGGCGCTGGCGTTCGCTCTTCAGCCGCAGATTATCCAAAGCTCGGTTGCGCGCCATGGTCAGCAGCCACGGCAGGAACGGTCCGCGCGAGGCATCGTACTGAGAAGCATTGCGCCACAGTTGCAGGAAGACGTCCTGAACCAGCTCTTCGGCCGTACCCGCCTGCTGCACAATTCGGAAGATCAATCCGTAAACCAGGCGGCAATGGCGGTCGTAAAGCTGTTCAAAGGCGCGCATATCCCTCTGCAAGATCTGCTGGACGAGGGTCGCGTCCAGCGCAGCGTCGTCGTGCTGCTTCGGGAATAGGGCGGCTAAGAACACAGGTTTAAGAGGCTTATCTTCTCCTGCCGCACACTACCCCTGCAACCATAAATACGACATACCCGGAACAACGGATGTGCGGCGTAACAACTAGTGGGGTGGACCATCCAGTACATAGTCGGCAACTTTTCTAGCTCGCTCAACCACCGCGCCGACCGCTGGACCGTCCAGATAATTGCCGGCCAGCGCGAGTCCCGGAAAAGTGGCCATTTTTTGCTGCAATATTTGTGTTCGTCGATAGTGGCCCAGGTCGTATTGCGGGATGGCCTGATCCCATTTCTGCACATTCGATGCGTTTGGAGCCTCGGTGATGCCCAGAATCCGGCGCAGTTCCTGGTGCACGATGTTTTCCAGCTCCGCGGCAGGAAGCTGGCAGGCCGCTTTATCGAGCATACCGCCAACGAAGCTGGTTAGCAGCGTCGAGCCATCCGGCGCGCGACTGGGAAATAACGAAGAATTCCAAACACAGCCCAGAATACGCAGCCGCGAGCTGCGCGGCGCCAAAAAGCCAAAGCCGCGCAGATCGTTGGTGATCGCGGTCCACCGATAACCCAGCGACACCACCGCGACGGGCGCGTATTCCATGCCCCCGAGCAGGCGCGGCAAGTTTTCGTCGAGGCTCGCAAGCAGTTTGCCCGCGGCGCTCGCCGGGGTCGCGATGATCACATGGTCGGCGTAGATCGCTTCAGTGGTCGGCGAACCGGGCTGCGGTCCGGCAAAATGAACGCGGAAGCGGCCGGGTGCGCGAGACGGAGAAAGTACGACATTCGTCGCCGCAGCGCCTAAATGCAGCGCGGAACCGAGACTGTTTGCCAGCGCATCCCCCAGCGTCTGGTTGCCATTCTCAAACGTCGCCAAAGTTTGTTGCCGGCCGCCGGGCGGCTTCGCGCGCAGCAGTCCGCGCACAATACTTCCGCGAGCATTTTCCGCGGCATAAAGCTGAGGAAAGGCGCTGCGCAACCCCAGCTTTTCTGGATCGCCAGCGTAGATGCCCGAAACAAACGGACCAACTAAGTTCTCAAGCACTTCATCGCCGAATTTGCGGCGAACAAAATGTGCAATGGACTCGCTTCCAGCAGCCGTGTCAGCAGGCGGCTTGCTGCGCCCCAGCGCATCGCGCACCACGTTCCATTTCGTGCGCGTGCTGAAGAGCGGACTGGTGAAAAACGCCGAGGGACTCAGCGGCGCCGGCGCAAGCTGCCCGTCCAGAAATAGGTAGCGCGGCAGCTTTCCGGGCGCCGGCAAAAGCTGCGCATCAAGGTGTAGCTCCCGGCTGAGCTTGCGCATCGGCTCCGTGAACGTAAAACTTTGCGGACCCAGCTCAAAAATAAAACCGTCGCGCGCTTCTGTACGAATCACCCCGCCGGGGCGATCTGACGCTTCAAAAAGATGCGCGTCGACTCCGCGCTGCCGCAGCGTGTACGCGCAGACCAGTCCGGAAAGGCCAGCGCCAATCACGACGGCCGGCAAAACCGTGGGTGCCATGGCGGGCGTCACGATTTTGCAAACCTGGCGAAGCGCATGAGATTACAGCGTCTTGGAAAACAGAGGTTTGGCGTCCAGCTGCTGCTTTTCTAAATACGGATCGAACGCCATGGCCAGATTGCGGATAAAAATGCGGCCCAGCCAGGTAGCGCGCATTTCGCTGGAGTTTTCGATGAGCAGGCCGTCCTCGCGGGCGCCGGCGAGCTTTTGTCCGCGCATCGGCGAAATAAGTGTCGAAATCAATGCCGAACTCGCGGGAAATTTCCTCCTTGAAAATTACCGTGTGGCACAACAGCCGGCTGATCACCGCGCGGCGCAAGCGGTCATCTTCCGACAGTCGGTAACCGCGCATGGTGGCGATGCCGCGCTCCGCCACCGCGGCTTGCCATGACGGCAAATCACGATGATTTTGCGCGTAGGAATTTTGTATCCCGCTGATAGCCGTCACTCCCATACCGTAAAGATCCGCGCCGGCCTTCGTCGTGTAGCCCTGAAAATTACGGTGTAGCGTGCGATTCTGCTGGGCCACGGCCAGTTCGTCGCCCGGCTTGGCGAAATGATCCATGCCGATGTACAGGTATCCAGCGTCGAGAAACTTCGTTAGGCCAGTGCGAAAAATCTCGAATTTCTGCATGCCCTCGGGCAGATGCGTGGCAAAAGATCCCTGCTGTTTTTTTAGCCACGGCACATGTGCATAGCTAAACAGTGCAATGCGGTCCGGCGCCAGCGAAATGATTTGGTCCACCGTCTTCGCGAAGCGTTCCGCGGATTGATACGGCAGCCCATAGATGAGATCCACGTTGATGCTGTCGAATCCCAATTCGCGGGCCGCGGCAATCAGGTCGCGCGTCAGTTCAAAGGGCTGAATGCGATTGATGGCCTGCTGCACTTCGGGATGAAAATCCTGTACCCCCATGCTCAGGCGGTTGAAGCCCAGCTTGCGCAGCACTTCCAGATGCTCGCGTGAGGTCACACGCGGGTCGACCTCAATGCCAATCTCGGCGTCCGCCGCAAACGTGAACAGCTCGCGCGTCGTACCGAACAAATCTTCGATCTGCGGCGGCGTCAAATACGTAGGCGTTCCGCCGCCCCAGTGAAACTGCACCACTTCGCGTTGCCGCGAAACGCTACGGCTCACGCGCTGCACCTCCTGCTTCAGCACGTCCAGATAAGGCGGGGCCACCGCTTTATTTTTCTGGATGATCACGTTGCACGCGCAAAACAAACACAGGCTTTCGCAGAAGGGTATGTGCATATATAACGACACGGGACTTTGTGCCTGGTCCGCCGCTTCGTGGACTCGTTCGAGATCGTTGGGGCCGAATGAATCGTTCCAGATCGGCGCCGTCGGATAGCTCGTATAGCGCGGTCCAGGCCGATTGTACTTGGCGAGGAAGTCTTCACTGATTTTCAATGAGTCGTGCAGTGCGGTTGAAGGTGCATCGCCCAGTTCGTCGCGCACCTCTTGCGCGGAGTCGCGAACTGTATCAGGCGCGCTCACAGTCGAGCCTCGGCACTGATAGCCACTTGCTGCGCTTCCGCGAAGGTAATCTGTCGTCCAGTTTCGACGAACAATTGCGCATGCTCCACCGGTGTATGCTGCAGAATCCCGTGCCCCAAATTCAAAATATGCCCGCGTCCGCCCAGCGCGTGCGCAATCTCCTGCGTCGCGTTGCGAATCTTCTCCGCCGGACCAAAAAGTATCGCCGGGTCCAGATTCCCCTGCAGCGAAATCCGCGGCCCAATATATTTCCGCAACTCCGCCAGATTCGCGCGCCAATCCACGCTCAGCACATCCGCCCCAGACCGCGCGACGGCCGGTATCAAATGGTTGGAAGCCTTGGTGTAATAAATCACCGGAGCTTCTCCCGAGATGCGCGAAATAATCTCTTTCACCGCTGGGAGCGCATACCGCTCGTAATCTTCGCGCGTGAGTTCTCCGCACCACGTATCAAAAAGCTGCACCGCCGCGGCCCCCGCGGCTATCTGCGCTTTCAAGTAGCCAATGGTGGCCTTGGCGATTTGCGATAGCAGCTTTTCAAACGCCGCCGGCTGGTGGTACATGAAGCTTTTCACTGTCGCAAAACCTTCTTTGGTCTTACCTTCGATCATGTAGCAGGCCAGCGTAAAAGGCGCGCCCGCAAACCCCAGCACTGGTACGTCCGGCCCAACTTCCTTCACGATGCGTCGAATCGCCTCATTCAAGAACGCCGTTTCGCCTTCGGGATCGAAAATGCGTAGCCGTTCGACGTCGGCGACCGTGCGCAGCGGCTCCGGCAAATTCGGTCCGGCATCTCCGAGCTCGAGCTTCAAACCCATTGCTTCAGCCGGAATCAAAATATCCGAGAAAACAATGATGGCGTCCACGCCCAACCGGCGAAACGGCTGCAGCGAAACCTCCACCGCCAAATCCGGCGTCTTGCAAACCTCCAGAAACGGCCGCTCCGCCCGAATCGCCCGATACTCCGGGAGATACCGCCCCGCCTGCCGCATCATCCACACCGGCAGGCGCGGCACGCTCTCTCCACGGCAAGCCTGGAGAAATAGTTCCTTGCGCGTTAAGGTATCGGCGACTAGGCTCATGTCAGTTGTCGTGCACAGAATAGCAAATCCACACCAGCAATGCCGTAGAAGAGCGGTCAGCGGCAGCGTGTCGCTGTCGACAGCGAGGATTACAAGGATT
The DNA here is from genome assembly GCA_963798585.1 of uncultured Acidobacteriota bacterium. Taxonomy (GTDB): domain Bacteria; phylum Acidobacteriota; class Terriglobia; order Acidiferrales; family UBA7541; genus Acidiferrum. Next base: position 205,575 of record CAWCTJ010000004.1, on the reverse strand, counting down.
TCAACAATGAGCAGTTTTATTTTGCGTCATTGGGAAGTCGGCTCGCGACAAAATCAGCCAGGCTGGTCGCCGCGGGAGGATCCATGTTGGCGAGCACGATGATGGTGTAACCGGACGGCGTACAGATTCTCAGTTCGCCATTCATTCCGGGCGCTCCGCCGCCGTGACCGAAGCACCGCACACCGTCGGACATCATTTCGTCAGAAAACCCATAGGCGTACTTGTCTCCTCGCGGTGTACCCACTTTTCCGGTCGTCAGCAGCGCAGTGTACTGAGCATCCAGCAGCTTTTGCCCGACAAGGGCATTCGCGAAGGCGAGGAGATCGCCAGCTGTGGAATATCCGCCTCCGGCCGAAGTGCCGCGGTAAGGCAATGTGTCATCGTTCGGACGGGAATCCTTTGGATCGTCAGGCGACATGTAACCCACGGAGCGATTCGCCACCGGTTGATCTTCGGGTAGCGAATCGGTCGCATTCATTCCGGACGGTTTAAAAATGTGTTCGCGCACGTACTGGTAGTAGTCTTCGCCGCTTACTTTTTCCACGACTAGACCGAGCAGGATAAAGCCGTAATTCGAGTAATCCCATCTGCTGCCGGGCTCGAACGTTGCACCGCGCGCGCCGTACAACTTCGTGTAGTCCTGCAGCGTGCGCAGCTCAAGCCGATGTTGGTCGAATTCAGGGCCAAAAATGTCCCCCGCGCCTGCGGTGTGCGTCAACAGCTCATGAATCGTGACCTTGCCCGCGAAATCCTTGTTCGGATAATCCGGCAGATATTTGATGAGCGCATCGCCGAGCCGGAGCTTGCCCGCCTGCGCAAGTTGCACAATCGCCGTCGCAGTAAACATCTTGTTCATGGACCCGATGCGGAACTTCGTATTGAGTTGATTGGCAATTTTCTTCTCGCGGTTTGCCAAGCCGTACGCACCGCTAAAGATAGGCACACCATTTTTGGCGATCATTGCAACGCCGGAAAATGTCCCTTCCGCCGCCGCCGTCTCCAGCCGAGCCTTGAACGTCGAGATGGCTTCCGCTTCCGTCATGCGGACGACCGGCGGCTTCGGACCGCGAATGGCCCGCAGCTGCATCTGTTTAATCACATGCGGAGGAGTTGCAGTAACCTCGATGGTCATTCGCGCCAACTGGTCCGAATTGCGCTCCTGCACCTGTACATCGCAGGACAGCTCGGCGCACTCCTCGACTTTCTTGATATCGAACCCGCCCGTCCGCGCCCGAAAGCTCATCGTTTCATCAATGTGGGACGCACGATCCGGTTCGTTTTCCTCTAGGAATTTAAGCAAAACCGCTCGGTCACCACTGTTGAAAGCCGCTAGCCATGCCGAGAGTTGCGCGGCGGCGGGCGTCTCCGGAAGCTGCGCCTGTGCAAAGAGCGATGCAGAAACCAGGACTAGCATCGTGAGAAGAAGCGATGTCGAGATTTTCATAATTTCATAGACGGGACGACTCGCAATTCGCTTCATCGGAAACCACCCCTGCCCGCGTTACCGAGCGCTAGGTGGCGCAACACTAACATTTGCGGGCGCATGGCGTTGTGCCTGCGCCTGACCGGGTGAGCTATACTGTTCGTTCTGCGGACATTATGCGGTTAGAGCCATGAACCACGCCTATCTCATTCTCACGGTCGTCGCCTACAGCTTCAGTCTGGCCATGTACTTGGGATTTCTGAATACTGGCAAAAAGACCACAGGCTTGGCGGCAACCCTGTTTCTTGGCTTGGGCATCGTGGCGCATTATTTTGCCCTGCTGGAACGCTCGCGCGGACTGCACACCGTTCCGTATCACGACCTTTACGGCTCGCTTTCGCTCTTCGGATGGCTCCTGGCGCTGACGTATCTGGTGCTGGAATTAATTCACCAGCAGCGCTCCGTCGGCCCATTCGTTCTTTCCATCGTGTTAACCGTGTTTTTGGCCGCGCACCTGGCGCCGGCGGATCGGCTCACTCCAACGCCTGCGCATGGCCCGGTTTTTGCCCTGCACGTTACACTGAGCATTCTGGCGTACGCGGCCTTCGCGTTATCGTTTGTCCTCAGCCTGATTTATCTTGGCGAAGAACGCCTCCTCCGTAGCAGGCAACTGGGAAACGTAGTTTGGCGCCTACCGCCGCTCGACCTATTGGAACGCATGAGCCGCTCCAGCGTACTCATTGGCCTGTTCTCCATCGCAGCAGGCACCGCTCTTGGATTTATCTGGGTGGACCGTCTGCACGGCCAGTTCTGGTATTACGATCCCAAATATGTGATCACTCTACTCGTGCTGCTGCTTTACGCCGTCTATTTCGTGGTGGCTCGCACTGCCGCGTGGCGCGGTGCGCGCGCGTCAAAGTTCTGCGTCTTCAATTTCGTGGTGGTCATCCTGAGTTTTACGGTTGTGAATTTGTATTTGTCTCAGAGTCACCGCTACTTCTAGAGGCACATAGAGGCGCAGCAAGCAGTATGGAAATTGTCCTCGTCGGATTGAACCACCGCACCGCGCCTCTCGAGGTGCGCGAGCGGGTGTCTTTCACCAACGATCAGGCACGGCGGGCCGCCGACGAACTGCGCTCTCGTGGACTGCTCGAAGAGACACTGGTGCTTTCAACGTGTAATCGCAGCGAAGTCTATGGCGTGCCTCCGGAAGCGATGCACGAATCCGCGCCCGGCGTTTCGTCATTCCTTAGCGAATTCCATTCGGTGCAGCACGAGCTTCTGAGCGTTTCGCTTTATCACCACTACGATCGCCAGGCGGTGCGCCACCTATTCCGTGTCGCCGCCGGCCTCGATTCCATGATGCTCGGCGAAGCGGAAATTCTGGGGCAGGTGCGCGAGGCCTACAAGTTTGCACACGAGCAACGCGCCACCGGGCCGGTGCTCAACCGCCTGTTTCAAGGTGCACTGGAAGTAGGGAAGCGCGTGCGCTCGGAAACCGAGCTGGGTACGCGGCCGATGTCGGTAGCTTCTGCCGGCGTAAAGCTGGCGGAACGTATTTTTGGCAAGCTGCATGAACGCAGCGCACTGGTGCTGGGCGCCGGCACGGTGAGCGAGTTGGTGGTCTCTCAGTTGCGCGATCGCGGCATAGCACACCTGATGGTGATGAATCGCTCGCTGGAACGGTCAGCCGCGCTCGCCAGGGAATTTGGCGGCAGCGTGGTGCCGTGGGGAAGTTGGGACGATGCGCTGTTGCTGCCGGATGTCGTAGTGGCATCCGTGTCAGCCGAAGAACCGGTGTTGCTGCGCTCCGAGCTTGAACGTGTGATGAACGCGCGCGGCAATCGCGCATTGTTTCTGATGGATCTCGGTGTCCCGCGGAACATCGAAGCCGCAGCGAGCGAGATCTACAACGTGTATGTCTACAACCTCGACGATCTCTCGGACATCGTGCAGCAAAATCGCGGCGCACGCGAAAGCGAAATTCCCAAGGCCGAATTAATTATCGACGAGCATGTTGGGAAGTTTCTTTCCTGGCAGGCCAGCGTCGAGTTGGTTGGATTCGTGGCCGCGTTGCGTCAGCGCGTGCAGCAGGAACGGCGCGAGTTTCTTCGCGAACGGCTCGACGGCATGCGCCATTTAAGCGCCGAGGACCGCGAGCATCTTGAGAGCGTGGTGGGCGAACTGCTGGAAAAACTACTAATTGAACCTGCGCAACAGTTGCGAGGTGAGCGGGAACTGCGGCGCAAAATACAAAACGTGGAAGCGCTGCGCGATTTATTTCTTCCGGGGAACGACAAGTCGTGAGGGCCCTGCGGATCGGCACGCGTGGAAGTATGCTGGCCAAATGGCAGGCGGAGAGCGTGCGCAAGCAGCTTTTCGCAGCAACCGGGGTCGACGCCGAGATCGTGATCATCAAGACGGCGGGCGACAAATTGCAACACGCCTCGCTGACGGAGATCGGCGGCAAGGGAATTTTTATTAAGGAACTGGAAGAAGCGCTGCTCGATGAGTCCATCGACCTGGCGGTGCACAGCGTGAAAGACATTCCCACGGATACGCCGTCGCGACTTTGTTTTCCCGCGGTGTGTAAGCGCGCGGATGTGCGTGATTGTCTGGTGTCCGCGAACGGTGTTTCACTGGCCAATCTGCGTCAGGGCGCGCGCGTAGGAACCGGTAGTCTGCGGCGGCAAGCGCAGTTGCTGCACATTCGCCCGGACCTGGATTTTCGCGATTTGCGCGGCAACGTGGATACGCGGTTACGAAAAGTGGACAGTGGAGAATACGAAGCCATTTTATTGGCAAAAGCGGGACTCGATCGGCTTGGATTAAGTCAACGCATCGCAGAAACGCTTTCACCCGAAGTGTGCATGCCCGCGGTGGGGCAGGGAGCCATCGCCGTCGAAGCGCGCTTGAAAGACGCCGAAGTTGCTTCCATGGTCGGGGCGCTGGACGACGCCGAGACGCGCACCGCGATTGTCGCGGAACGCGCTTTGCTGGCCGCGATGCAGGGCGGATGTCAGTTGCCGCTCGGCGCCTGGGCGCGAATGGAGCGCGGCGAGTTAATCATGGAAGCTTGCGTGTGTTCCGTGGATGGTGTGCAGTACATCAAAGAGCGCGCCACGGGCGCCGCCGAAAATGCCGCGCAAATCGGCGAGCAGCTCGCGAGGCAATTGCTGGATGCCGGCGCGATGGAAATTTTGCAAACGGCGGGACGCCAGCGTGGCTGAAGCTCCGCCATCTCCGCTGGCTGGGAAGCGTATCGTCGTCACGCGTCCGCTGGCACAATGCGCAGCGCTTTGCGACGCACTGCGTGCCTACGGAGCGGAGCCCCTCGCGCTGCCACTGATTCGGATCGTCGCCGTCGGAGACTTTGCCGCACTCGACGCTGGCCTAAAGAAACTTCGCGCGCGCGACTGGATTATTTTGACGAGCCAGAACGCCGTCGATTCGGTCGCATCACGGCTTCGATTTTTGCACGCAGCGGACCCCGATACCGCTCTTGATGTGCATATTGCGGTAGTCGGACCGGCTACGCAGCAAGCCACGAAAGAGGCGTCCTTAGGGGTTCATTACGCTGCGCAGGTGCACGACGGCGTATCACTGGCGCACGAATTGGGCGAACGACTGCGTGGGCGGCGAGTGCTTTTGCCGCGCAGCGATCTTGCGAGCACTGAGATGCCTGCCGCTATTCGGAAGTATGGAGCGGAGGTCACGGAAGTTATCGCCTATCGCACCGAATACCTTCGCGAATCAGAAGCTGAACTTCAGACATTAATTGCGGCGCGGCGAGTCGATGCTGTTGTGTGCTTCAGTCCGTCGGCGGTTCATTCGCTGGTGAATATCCTCGGCGCCGGAATCGTTGAGCTCCATGATCGCGTACGATTTGTAGCGATTGGAGAAGTGACGGCGCGCGCGTTTCGTGAGGCCGGGGTGCGAGAACCTTTGGTAGCTGAGGACACCACTACTGAAGCGGCCGTGGGCGTTTTGAGCGACTATTTCACCAGGCAGATGCAACGGGATTTTGCAGGATCGAAAAAAGCATGAGTTTTCCTACCCACCGGCCGCGGCGCTTGCGTCGGACGGAAGCTTTGCGCGGATTGGTGCGCGAGACAAGATTGACCACGGCGGGTCTGATCTATCCGCTGTTTGTTTGTCCCGGCGAGAATGTTCGGCAGGAAGTTAGTTCCATGCCCGGAGTTTTTCAGCAGTCTGTGGATCGCATTGTCGAGGAGTGCCGCGAGGTTGCAGCACTCGGGATTCCCGGAGTATTGCTCTTTGGATTGCCGGACGCTAAGGATGCGCGCGGCAGCAGTTCGCTGTTGGCCGAGGGCGTGGTGCAACGGGCGGTGGAAGCGATTCGCAAGGCGCAGCTGCCTCTGCTGGTGATCACCGACGTTTGCTTGTGCGAGTACACGGATCACGGGCATTGCGGCGTGATCGAGAATGGCGACGTGGCGAACGACGCAACGGTGGAGATTCTTGCCAAGCAGGCGCTTTCGCACGCGCGCGCCGGAGCGGACATCGTGGCGCCTTCGGATATGATGGACGGCCGCGTGGCGGCAATTCGCGGCATTCTGGATAACCATAAATTCGCTGATGTCGCCATTCTTTCTTACGCGGCGAAATATTGTTCGGGATTTTATGGGCCGTTTCGCGAAGCGGCACAATCTTCGCCGCAATTTGGCGACCGGCGAAGCTACCAGATGGATCCCGGCAACGCGCGTGAAGCCTTGAAAGAAGTGGCGCTGGATCTTGAGGAAGGCGCGGATATGGTGATGGTGAAGCCAGCGCTGCCGTACCTGGATGTGATTCGGCAGGTGCGAGACGCGTGCAACGTGCCAGTGGCGGCGTACAACGTGAGTGGAGAATATGCCATGGTGAAAGCCGCGGCGGGCAACGGTTGGCTGGATGAAAAGCGCGTGGTGCTCGAGATTTTGACCGGGATTCAGCGCGCGGGCGCGGACATTATCATTAGCTATCATGCCAAGGATGTCGCGCGGTGGCTGGCGACGTGATAGTTTAATTCGGCGCGGTCTGGCATGCCGCCGGGTGAAATCCAGCGAGGATACTGACGATTGATAGTTATACCAACGCCAACGCGGAAAAAGCGGCGTCAAGCCCTTCGCGCAAAGCGCTCAGGGTAAACCGCACTCCAAAAGTGAAAGCCCCACGATGAATGCACCGACGAAGGCAGTGAAACCGAGCCGGCAACGCTCGCGCGAAATATTTGCGCGAGCGGAGCAGGTGATGGTCGGCGGAGTGAATAGTCCGGTAAGGGCGTTTCGCTCGGTTGGCGGCGAGCCGCTGATCATCGAGCGTGGCAACGGACAACATCTCTACGACGCGGACGGCAACGAACTGCTGGACTACGTTTGCTCGTGGGGAGCGCTGCTACTCGGGCACGCGCACCCCGCAGTGGCCGCGGCCATCGCGGATCAGGCGCATCGCGGAACCAGTTTTGGCGTGACAACCGAATTGGAGCTGGAGCTTGCTACGGTGATCAACCGCGCGATTCCGTCGATGGAAAAAGTTCGTTTTGTTTCGAGCGGGACGGAAGCGACCATGAGCGCGGTGCGACTGGCGCGCGGGGTTACCGGCCGCGATTATATTTTGAAATTCGAGGGCTGCTACCACGGACACGCCGACAGCTTTCTTTCGCAAGCGGGTTCGGGACTGGCGACGTTGGGCATTGCAGAGTGTCCCGGAGTACCGCAGGCTTTGGCGGGACTGACCCTGAATGCACCGTTCAATGATCTGCAAACCGTGGAACGGCTGTTCGCGGAACACGCTGGGAAAATTGCCGCCGTAATCGTCGAGCCGATTGCGGCGAATATGGGCGTGGTGCTGCCGGTGGAAGGATTTCTGAGCGGACTGCGCGAAATTACACGACCCAATGGCGCGCTGCTGATCATCGACGAGGTGATCACCGGATTCCGGCTGCATTATGGCGCAGCACAAAAACTGCTTGGCGTGGACGCGGATATCACGACGCTGGGCAAAATCATTGGCGGCGGTGTACCGGTGGCGGCCTACGGCGGGCGGCGCGAATTCATGGATCAGGTGGCTCCTCTTGGCCCGGTATATCAGGGCGGAACTTTGTCCGGCAATCCGCTGGCGATGCGCGCGGGGCTGGCCACATTGAAAGAGCTGACGGTTCCGAACTTTTACGAGAAGCTGAACCAGAAGGCGGAGCGACTCGTCACTGGGCTTCGCAAGGCAGTAGCGGAGTCCGGCGTTCCGGCGGTGGTGAATGCCGTGGGTTCGCTCGCGACGGTTTTTTTCACGGCCGAACCGGTCACGGATTACGACGGAGCGAAGCGGTCCGACAAAACGCGTTTCGCGCAGTACTTTCGCGAAATGCTCGATCGTGATATTTTTCTGGCGCCGTCGCAGTTCGAGGCTGCGTTTGTTTCGGGTGCGCACACCGTGGAAGACGTGGATCGCACGGTGGCAGCGGCGCTGTCTTCCTTACAGGTCGTTGCTGATGCGCTGTGAATTTCCATTTGTGAGTCTTGCATCTTAGTGGAGAGCAACTTATGGCTGAGTTTGAATTGCCCGAACGTCCTGAACACACCATCGAAGAAGATCCGTTGATACTGCCGGTGTCGGTGACGATTTCGACGCTGGCGGTGCTGGTGGCGCTGGTAACTATGTTCGGTCACCGTGCGGCCAACGAACAGATATTGCTGCAAGCGAAAGCCTCGGATCAGTGGAATTATTATCAGGCGAAAAATATTCGCTGGCACGAGATGCAGGCGAATGCGGATTTACTCGGGGCATTGGCTCCCGCGGACAAAGAAAAGACCGAGGCATTGCGCGAGAAGTACGTGAAGCAGGCGGAAAAGTATGAAGCCGACAAAGACGAAATCAGCAATGAAGCCAAGAAGATCGAGGCGGAACGGGATGTTTTCGGGCATCGCGAAAACCGTTTTGACGCAGGAGAAGCGTTACTGGAAATTGGTTTGGTGATTTGCTCGATGACGCTGCTGACCAAAAAGAAGATCTTCTGGTTTTCCGGCATGGCCATTGCGGCGGTGGGCGTGGCGATCGCCTGCACGGCGTTTCTCCTGCATTAGCGGTTTGGGATTTGGTTGCGAGTAACCTCTTTCGGATAGCCACTTCGCGAGTATAGGTGCTGGGTAGCGGCCGTTTCCTCCTTACCCTCCGCCAATGCTTGGCGGCCCGGTTTCTGCCCATTTTGGGAACACCCCCGCTAAATTGACACAAGCTGATGGGGCGTTCATCTCTCCCCAGGCAACGATCCTCGTGCTTACTGCGCGAAAGCGGCGTCAAGCCCTTCGCGCAAAGCGCTCAGGCTAAACCGCCGCACTCCAAATCCGTCGGCGCACCGCCAGGATTGGCGGGCCACAGGAAGTGGGGAGGGGGTGGGAATTGCGAAAGGTTGTGAAAACAAAGGAACTTAAAGTACCTTTGTTTTCACAACCTTTCGCAAGTGTTCATTCTGTGGGGCTTAGGTGCAATTTTTGTTTAGTAAGTAGTTATTAGGGGTCGCCGAAGGCGGCGAAGCCCTTCGCGCAAATCGCTCGGGGTAAACCGCCGAACTGTGGATCTACGGCGGGGCATCGCCAGGACTGGGTTGGACAAAAAAAGGCGCCGCCTTAAAAGGCGGCCGCTACATAGACCCGGGGCACAAATCTATACGTCGAGAGTATATCATATTGCCACTTGTTGTCAATACAAAAGTTGGGGTGCGGCGATTTTTTCTCGGGATATAGGCGAGGCGGGTGGCGAAGGTGGGACGAAAGGCCTGTACCTAAGGACAGTGGTACTTTCGCGGCAGAACGGGAATCTGGCGCTGCGCCGGGGTGGGAAGTTACCGTATGCTACGAAGAGTTTTGTTTCCCTCGACCAGTTCGGGTCGTCGTCGAGATACATTTGTCATCGGAGGCTGCAGAAACGCGGGCAGGTTAAGCGGTTACGTGCCCCGGCGTTTCACAGGCAGCTATACGAATGTCACAGCGCGCACCGCTCGAACAAAATCTCCTGACCCTTCCAGAACAGCTCTACGGCCTGCTTGATGGCGTGCGTGAGCTGATGACGATCGTGAGCCCCGACGGGACGATTACGTTCGCCAGCGCGGGATACGCGACACTTTTGGGTTACAACGCAGAAGAATTAATCGGTACAAATATCGATAGTCTGGTGCACGAAGGCGAGAGAGCAGCACACCAGCAGCTGTTACGCGAATGCCAGGAAGGGCGCCGTGCCGCACGAGGCAGGCGCTGCCGATTGCGCGGGCAAGACGGAAGCTGGCGGTGGTTCGCGGCGGAGGCGCGGGTGCCGTCGCGAGAATCGCTGATCGACGGGATAGTGGTGACGTACCTGGACGTAACCGAGCTGCACCGCATGGAATCGGAGCGGCAGGTGATTTCCGAAGTGGTGCATGCGCTAAACCAGACGGCCAACCTTGACGAGTTACTGAGCAGCATCCACCAGGCGCTGAAGAAGGTCCTGTATGCGGAAAACTGCTTCGTGGCGCTGCACGACGCGTCTTCCGATACATTCCAATTTCCATTTTTTACGGATGAATACGATTCCGTGCCTCCTCCGCAAAGAGTGGGGCGCAGCTGTACGGCATTTGTGTTTCGCACCGGCAAAGCCAGGTTGATACCGCAATCGGAATTCGATCGTCTGGTGGAGCAAAACGAAGTGGAACTGGTGGGCTCGCCGTCGCCAACGTGGCTGGGAGTGCCGCTGAAGACACCGACAGCGACCATCGGCGTGCTGGTGGTACAGCACTACCAAAACAAAAATGCCTACGATGAGCGGGACCTGGAATTTATAGACTCGGTAGGCGGGCACATTGCGCTGGCCATCGAACGGCGGCGCGCGGAAGAAGCGCTGCGGCAAAGCGAATCAGAGTTTCGTTTGCTATTTGAACATAACCCGCTTCCGACATGGGTGTTTGACAGCGAGACGCTGCGGTTTCTGCAGGTGAACGAAGCGGCGGTGCGGCAATACGGTTACACGGCGGACGAGTTTGACACGATGACGATGCTGGACATCCGGCCGGCGGAAGATCGCGCGGGATTCAAAGAGCAGATGCGGACGTGGCCGGATAGCGCGCAATTTCAAACGAGCTGGAAGCACTTGAGAAAAGACGGGCGCGCGGTACACGTGGAAATCACGTCGCACCAGGTGGAATATGCGGGGCGGCGAGTGAGGCTAATGGTGGCGCAGGATGTGAGCGAGAGGCAGTCGCTCGAGGAACAGTTGCGGCAGGCGCAAAAGATGGAGGCGGTGGGGCGGCTGGCGGGCGGCGTGGCGCATGACTTCAACAATTTGCTGATGGTGATCAAGGGGCACACGGAATTGTTGTTGAACGCGCTGCCAGCATCGGATCAGATCTCAAGAAAAATCGAGCATATCGATCGCGCCGCGGATCGCGCGACGGCGCTGACGCGGCAACTGCTGGCCTTCAGCAGGATGCAGGTGTTGCAGCCGCGAGTGATGAATCTGAACAGTATTGTGGAGGATATGGGGAATCTTTTGCCGCGGCTGATCGGCGAGGACATCGAGCTGGTGATCCGTCCATCTTCGGCGCTTGGAATGATTCGCGCGGATGGCAGCCAGATGGAACAGGTGATCATGAACCTGGCGGTGAACGCGCGAGATGCCATGCCGGGCGGAGGAAAGCTGGTGATTGAGACGGCGAACGCCGACCTCGATCACTCTTACAGCGCCGCGCATCCGGTGGTAAATCCGGGACGCTACGTATTGCTGGCGGTTTCTGATTCGGGCGTGGGAATGGATGCAGCGACGCAGGCGCACATCTTCGAGCCATTTTTTACCACCAAAGAGCAGGGCAAGGGTACGGGGCTGGGGTTGGCAACGGTATATGGAGTGGTGAAGCAGAGCGGCGGGTTCATCTGGGTGTACAGCGAAGTGGGGAAGGGTACGTGTTTCAAGATTTATTTGCCGCGTGTGGATCAACCTGCCGAGGCCCTGGGTGCGATGTTGCCGTTGGCGGACGTTCCGCGCGGGACGGAGACGGTGCTGCTGTCTGAAGACGAGCAGGATGTGCGGGAAGTGGCACGGGAGTTTCTGGAGTCGGGAGGGTACACGGTTATCGAGGCGCAGAACGGCGCGGAAGCGCTGCGGCTGGGGATGACACACAACGGAAAGATCGATCTGTTGATTACGGATATGGTGATGCCCGGGATGCGCGGGCAGGAATTGGCGGCGCGATTAGCGCAGCAGCGCAATGATCTGCGGGTGCTGTATATGTCCGGGTATAGCGAGCACTCTGCCGCCGATGGGGTGCAATCAGATCAACGCATGAGATTGCTGACGAAGCCGTTTAGCCGGAGCGTGTTGTTGAGAACGGTGCGGGAATTGTTGAATGAGGGCTGTGGGCAGTAGGAATTAGCATGCGGTTCTTCTGTAGCTGTCGTAGCTTCTTGGAAATCCTGCCTTAGAGATTAAGAAATCAGAACTGGAACATGGTGTTGCGAGTGGTGGCGTGCTAGGCGCGGGTGCGGAGTTCCGTATTCCTACGAGGGCGACTGGTTGGTGTGGCAGTGTCGCTCGTGTTGGGAGAAAGCGGCGTCAAGCCCTTCGTGCAAATCGCTCAGGGTGAACCGCCGCACTCCAAAAAAGCTACGACTGGCTCAGTTTGGGATGCTGCAGATGCCAGGTGGTGTGGTGTTGGAAATCGCGGGCGGCTTGGATTGCGGAGAAATCGTCGCCGGCGCGGGCTACGAATTGGAGAGCTACGGGGAGGTGCTTTTCAGTAAAGCCGCAGGGGACGCTGAGGGCGGGGAGACCGCAGAGGTTGCCGATAGCACCTAAGGGATCGGGGTAATCCGGGCCGCTTTCGAGGTTCATGTCGATGGGCGAGGCCGGGGTGGGCTGGCCAGCGGCGACTAGCACATCATAAGTGTCGAATAGGGCGTCTATTTTCTTTTGCAGGATCTCGCGGATTTTCAGGGCCTGGATGTAGTCGGCAGCCGAGATTTGCTCGCCTACGTAGCCGCCGATTTTTCCCAGCGGGTCGGCGAGTTCGCTGACCTTTCCCGAGCGAAGCAGATCGCGGAAGGAAGCGGTCGCTTCTGCCGAGACAACTACGTTGCCGGCATCCTCCCAGGGGCCAACCGGGAGAGCTGCGTCGCGCATGGTGGGTGAGTATTTGCGCAGCACTTTTTCGGCGGCCGAGACTACCTTAGCTACTTCGCTATCGATGTTGGGCCAGGCGTTGGTTAGCCAGCCAATGCGTAGCGAGTGCACTTTGAGTTGCATGGAGGGGGAGTAGGTGAAAGCGGCTTTATCGATCGGGAGAGTGTTGCTATCGCGCGGGTCGTGTCCGGCGATGGCGGCGAAGATGTGCGCGCAGTCTTCTGCGCTGCGGGCCATGGGCCCGATTTTGTCCATACTTGGCGCCAGGGCCATGGCGCCGTATCTGCTGACGCGGCCGTATGTGGGACGGAGACCGCTGATGCCGCAGAATGAAGAGGGGCAGACGATGGAGCCCCAGGTTTCTGTTCCGATGGCGAAAGCGGCCAAGCCGGCAGAGACGATGGCGCCCGAGCCAGAGCTCGAGCCGCAGGTCCAGCACGTGGTGTCCCAGGGGTTTTTGGTGGCGCCTTGTAGCGAGGCGTTGGCGAAACGATAGCCCAGGCCGCCGGCTAGTTCGATCATGGCGGCTTTGCCAATTAGGACGGCGCCGACGTTATGCAAGTGTTCGATGACCGCGGCATCGTAATCGAAAATTTGATTGGCGTATGGTTTCGCACCCCAGGTGGTTGGCAAAGTTTTGACCGAGAGCAAATCTTTTGCGGCGTAGGGGATGCCGTGCAATGGGCCGCGATAGTGTCCACGATGAATTTCTTTCTCGGCGGCGGTGGCTTGTTCGATGGCGATTTCGGGAGTCAAGCGAGCGTAGGCGTTGAGAGTGGGGCCGAGTTTTTCGCTGCGGTCGAGGTAGAGTTGCGTGAGTTCGACGGGAGAGAGTTTTTTGGATTCGATGCGCTTGGCTAGTTCGGTGACGGGTAGATAGAAAAGTTCTTCGCTGGGCATCAGTGTCCTCTGGGTTCGTCAAGGTTTTGCTGACGGCTTTTCGGTGGGCGATGCCGGAGATTTTTTTTCGTGTTCGATTAGCGGCTTGAAATGCAAAGCAGGGTCGTCGGAGTTTTCGGTTTTGTAAGCGCGAAGGCGATCTAGCGAAGATTGCGTGGAGTTGCAGATTTTCTTTAGGTCGGTCTTCTGGTCGTCGGAGAAGCAGGAGCCGTAAAGAGCGAGGATCGTTTGGAGGCGGAGGGCGGACTCAGATTGGCTAGCTTCGCTGAGGGCGGGGGTGGTGGTTGCGGATTGCGGCGGTGTTGCGGCTGTTAAGGTAGCGGTGGTAAGCGTTGCGGCTGCGCCAGCGAAGAGTGCACCGGTGGCGAACTCGCGGCGGGTTAGTGCGGAATTTTTTGGTTCGGACAAGAAAGTTTCCTCCGAAGGCGTTCCGATTTTCGTGCGATGAAAGTATCACACTCGCCGCGATCTAAAGCAGATCTCACGCTTCGCCCTGATGACAAACTGAAATTCGGTGGAACGACACCGACGGCACCTGCCACGACACGAAACAGCGCCGGGACTGAAGCCCGGCCGCTACAAAACCCTGGCCGCGACGAAACCTCGGCTGCTACGAAACCCGGGCTATTCGGAGGTCAGGGCACGGATTTGTTTTTCCAGGGATTGATTGTACTGGCGCTCGTTTTGCAGCTCGGTTTGTAATTTCTTTACCAGCGTGTCGAGGAAAGTGATTTCGGCGCGAAGTTTTTGGACCTCGGCGGAAGATGAGGCTGGGCGTGAGTTGGACCCCTGGGCAAGCGTCGCGGCTGGCGTCGATTGCATGGGAGCGCCATTCGCGGGCGTGGCGTGCGGACTGAAAGCGTCGGCCAAGGCGCGAGGCCACGCGGACTCCACGGCTGGCGGCGCTGCGGGCACGGGCGTTGCGACGGAGCGTGGCGGCGTTGGAGGAGCGGGAGCGAAGAGTTGGTTCAGCGCCACGCTGGGCGCAGGAGGCTTGTCGAGACCTGACAATTCCGCGCTTCTCGGTTGCAAGAGGCTTTTTACGCGTAAAAGCAGTTCCTGCGGCTGAAACGGCTTGCGGATCAGCTCGTCGGCGCGAACGGAGACGGCTTTGTCCGCGACGGTTTTGTTGACCACGCCGGACATCAAGACTACCGGGATTTCGGAATAGTCGGGGTGCTGCTTGATCTCGGAGCAGACGGAGTAGCCATCTTTATCCGGCATGATGACGTCGGTGATCACCACGTCAGGGCGGTTCTGTTCGAACTGGGCCAGGCGGATTGCGCGTCGGCGCAGGTGATGACGTTGATGTTTTCGCGGCGGAAGGCGATCTTGATGACTTCGCGCATGGTGGCGCTGTCGTCGATGAAATAGACCGTCGGCGTGCGCTTCTGCGTGGAGTCTCCAGCGGGGGAATCAGCATGGTTTCGCTCATGAGGCTTCCTTATCTGCCATGTCGTTGGTTAGACCTTCGGCCAAGGATTGCGTGCTTTCGTCGTACTCGCGCATGGCGTCGAGCATCAGGTCGGTTGCGGTACGAAGGACGGTGCGCTGGGCAGAGGTGGCCCCATATACAAATTTATATACTCCGGCGCCGCCCTGGACGCAGCTTTTTAGGATGTGAATGACGGCTTCGTCACCAAAGAGCGCGCCGCATTCGGCGTGGGTGATTTCGCCAGCGTCGTAGAAGAGCAAAGCGTCGGTTTCGCCGGCGTTGATGTGGAGCGCGCCGGTCTGATGAGCGTGGCCGAGCATCTGCATGACGCCGGGAAGATCGTGATGCGTGAGGCTGCCGCTGAGGCTGGTGTCAGCTTGCGCGAGCATTTGCGTGGGCTGGAAGCCGTCGGCTTTGCTGATGATAATTTGTTTGACGTGGGCAGCGATCACGCCGGGGGCGCGCTGGCGATCGATGTAATCGTCACAGCCGGCCTGGAAGGCTTGCATCAAGGCGCGTTGGCTGCCGTCACCGAGAGCGATAAGCGGCAGGGAATTATTCTTGGCGTCAGCGCGGAGGATGCGGGCGATATCGAGGGCGTCCATTTCGCGCATGTTGGTGGCGCAGAGGATGGCGGTGGGAGCGTCGTATTCGATGGCGGTGAGCGCGAACGCCGCTTGTGTGCTGCTGACCACTTCAAAACCTTCGCGTTTCAACGCGTCGCTCAGGCGCTTAGCGAAATAGACGTTGCTGTCGATCAGCAAAATTTTTGCGGGGCGGCCGGCGATCATCATGACGAGGCCTCCACCAGGGTCACGGACGCTGGATGATGTGGGTTGGTCTTGCGAGGGCGCGGTGAGGGCGCTGACGTCCAGGACTTCGATGACGTTGCCGTCGTGAGAAATCCAGCCGGCGACGTGCGGTGCATCGGATTCGCTGGCGGCGGTAATTTCCGCGTTGATCAATTCGCATTCGCCGGTGATGGGCAGGGCCACCCATTCGTTTTGGCGCCCGTAGCGACGCACGGCAATTAGATAAAAACGGCGTGCGGAGATTTTTTTGCCGAGGAGCCGCTCGGCTACTTCGCAAACCGGAACGATGCGGCCACGGCGCAAGATCACGCCTTCGACTTCGGGCGTGCGATGCGGAAATTTGAACATGCGACTGGGAGCAACCAGTTCGGCGATCTCTGTTGCGGCAATGGCGAAGCGGCGGTCGCCGAGCCGCAAGAGCACGACTGATTGCAACTCGAGTTCGGCGAAGCTGCGGTCATTGCAGTGCACCGGGCTGCTTGCCGGAGATCCGTCCGTGGAAACCCGTTGGCGATTAGACGATGCTTCGAGCAGCGCGAGATTTCGTGGGCAGTCAAGAAACCTTCGGGGTTCACGACGGGCACTACGGTTTGATCGAGGGCCGTGAGGCCGCGATACCACTGGCGCTCTTCCGCGGAGAACGCGAGCGGGAGCGCTTGCAACTGCGTCATGCTGGTCATTTTCTCGATGCCATCGATCAACAGCGCGGTGCGCGTCTGACGCAGGATAAAAACCAAGGTGCCGGGTGTGAGCGGCAGACCGAAATGGATCGTGCCGTTGACCACAAAGAGAGTTTGCTCGCCACGTTGCAGTAGATGGCGCACCTTGTGAACACCGGAGTCTTTGATTTCTGCCGCTGCGCCCGCGAGACTGTCCACGCTGCGCACTTCCTGGACCGACGCGGAAGAAACGGCGAAAAGCTGACCGCCCACGCGGAACAGGATAATTTCTTCGGACCTGGACGCGGGCGATTTGGCTTTGGGCACGAGGCGCATCAGCGGACCCCCGCCGTGGTGGTTACGCGCGAAATACCGATGACGCGTTTTTCGATGGCCGGGTAGATGTCGTCGAGGCCGAGGATTTCGTCGACGGCACCGAGCTTTATGGCTTCCGAGGGCATGCCGAAAATTACGCAGGTCTCTTCGTTTTGCGCGAGGACTAAGCCACCGGCGCGTTTGATGGCTTGGCAACCGACGGCGCCGTCATTGCCCATGCCAGTGAGGATCGCGCCGATGGACATGGCGCCGGCATAGGACGCGACGCTTTCCATGGTGACGTCGATGTTGGGCAGGTAGCCGTTGATGCGGCCGGAAGTGCCATCGAGTTGCAGGCGTCCCGTGGGCGTGACACGCAAATGTTGACCACCTGGACAGACATAGAAAACGCCAGGGAGCAGAGATTCGTTGGGCTCGGCCTCTTTGACGCGAATGCTGGTGAACTCCGCCAGCTGGGCGGTGTATTGGGTGGTGAACGCCGCGGGCATGTGTTGCACGAGGATGATGGCCGCGGGAAAGTCCGCAGTGAATCCGGACGCCATGCGCATGACCGTGGCTGGGCCGCCAGTGGAGGCGGCGAGGACTACGACCGGGAAACGCTGATCAAGTCCGGAACTGGCGACGGGTGAAGGCATAGGAGCACGCTGCGGTGCGGCGATGGTCGCGGCATTGCGCAGCGTTGAGGCGAAGCGTGAAGCGGTGCGCACGACGCGGACTTTAGCGGCCATGCGAACTTTGCGGAGCAACTCCTCGCGAACGCTTTGCATGTCCAGATCGATGCCGCTGGAAGGCTTGGCGACGAATTCGATGGCGCCGAGCTCGAGTGCGCGCAAAGTGCTGGCCGCGCCCTCGCGCGATTCGGAACTGACCACGACGATGGGGCGAGGGTTGGTGGTCATAATTTCGGCGGTGGCTTGCAGGCCATCGACGTGGGGCATGTTGATGTCCATGGTGATGACGTCGGGCTTGAGTGATTCGGCCAGGGCTACGGCTTCGCGGCCGTCTTTGGCGTGGCCGACGACTTGCAGGTGCTCGTCCGCGTTGAAGATGGTTTCGAGGACTTTGCGCATAAATGAGGAGTCATCGACTACCAGTACGCGGAATTTTTTGGGAGCGGTAGTGGCCATGATGCGATTACGCAACCGGTACGAGCGGTCGCGGGACCTCCGTTCCCATGAGCTTTTCGACGGCGGCGATGAGTTGATCTTCCTGAACGGGCTTGGTCAGGAAGGCCGAGGCGCCTTCTTTTATGGCGCGATTGCGATGCTTTTCGCCGGCGCGTGAGGTCACTACCAACACAGGTATGCGGCGAGTTGCGGGGCCTTGGCGAAGTTGGGCCATGAGTTCGTAGCCGGTCATGCGTGGCATTTCGAGGTCGGTGATGACCAGGTGGCAGCCGTGTTGCGCGACGAGTTCGGCAGCTTCGAGGCCATCGGCGGCAAGTCTGACGCGATAGCCATTCTTTTCGAGCATGCGTCCGACGAATTTGCGGACGCTGATGGAGTCGTCGGCGACGACGATCAGGCGCTCTTGCTCGACGCGGTCGATGGCTTCGCTTGGAATGGTGCCGCGAGCTACGGCGGCGGAGCCCGGCGCGAAAATGCGTGCGGCGCTGGCATTGGCATGCAGGGCACGGCGTTCCGTCGGCTCGGCGGCGACCATGCGGTTCAGATCGATCAGCAAAATCAGGCTGCCATCGGGCGCGATGGTGGTGCCGGGGAAAATTTTTACGCGGCGGAGATATTCGCCGAGACTCTTGATGACGATTTCGTCTTTGCCGACAACTTCCTCGACCACGAGGCCAATTTTGCGGTCGCCGATATTGGCCACGACCATGTGGAAATAGCCGTTGACGGGTTCGAGGGGCGGCAATCCCAAATAGTTGTCCAAGCGCACGACCTCGGTGACGACGTCGCGAATTTTGGTAAGAAGTTTGCCGCCGACGTCTTCGATTTCGTCGGAGCGGAGCCGGCGAATTTCCTCGACGACGGCCAGCGGGAGCGCAAAGCTGGTGACCCCGCAGCGCACGAAGAGTGCGGGAGAGATGATCAGCGTCAGCGGAACCTTCAACGTAAACTTCGTACCCGAGCCGGAGGTGCTTTGGATATCGATTTCGCCGTTCAGAGCGGTCAGGTTGGCGCGGACTACGTCCAGGCCCACGCCGCGGCCGGCCAATTCGGTTTTTACCGGCGCGGTGGAGAAGCCCGGGTGGAAGAGCATTTCGCGCAAGTCACGTTCGGTGAGGCGATCGGCGGTTTCAGGGGATACGAGACCGCGTTCGATGGCGCTTTGTTTCACGCGTTCGTAGTCGATGCCGCGACCGTCGTCTTCGACTTCGATGTAGATGTGATTGCCGCGATGATAGGCACGCAATGCGACCTTGCCGGTGCGCGGTTTTCCCGCTGCCACGCGATCCTCGGCGCGTTCAATGCCGTGGGCGACGGAATTGCGGACCAGATGGACCAAGGGATCGGAAATCTGTTGAATGATGTTGTTGTCGAGTTCGGTCTCGCTACCAGTGGGATCGAGCTCCACGGCTTTGCCGGCGGATTTCGCAGCGTCCCGAACGGCGCGCGACAACCGCGAATAGAGAGTGCCGATGGGCACCATGCGCGCGGCGGTAAATTCGTCTTGCAGGTGGTGAGCTAATTTCGTGAATTCATCGATGTCGCCTTCGACGCGGCCAATGAAGCCCTGCAATTGCGAGAGTACTTCGTTTACGTCGGCGGAGATTTCCGCCATGGAGCGGGAGAGAATGCTGAAATCGTCGTAGCGATCCATCTCCAGTTCGCTGAACTCGGAGAAGAAGGAGGTTTCGCCGGCGGCCACGCTGGTTAACATTTCCGGGGTATGAGAGTTCTTCCATGCGGTGTTGCTGCGGGAAGTGTTGATGCGCGTAAATTCGTATTTGTCCTGGAACTCCGCGACTTTGCCTTGCAAGCGTTCGCGAGAGAAGCTGAGGGTTTCGACGAGCTTCTCGAGTTCGTCGACGCGCCCGACCATGCGGGTGCGGTTGATGACCAACTCGCCCACGGTGTTCATCATGCGGTCGAGACGTTCGAGGGCGATGCGGACGGATTTTGCCGTTGTGCCATTGACGGGCTGGGGCTTGGCGGATTTCTTTGCGCCCGCTGGAGTTGCTGATTGCTGTGCGCCAGTCTCCGCGTGCGCGGCGACTTCGATAGCTCCTTCGGGATCGCCGATCGCTTCGAATTCGTCGCTGTCGGTGGGTGCGAATTCCGCGATGCGTCCCAGCAGGGAATCGACTACCGTGCGCATTTCGGCGTCGTCGATGAACTCGCGGTGAAGAGTTTTTTTCAGGATGTCCACGGATTCGAGACAGACGTCCACGACGGAAGGCGAGGGTTCGAGTTCGCCGTCGCGCAGACGGCCGATCAAATCTTCAACGCGATGGGCGATTGCGCCGAGGCGTTTCAGGCCGACCTGTGCAGCCGATCCTTTAACCGTGTGGATGGCACGGAATAGCTTGTTAATTTCTTCGGGATTGTTGCTGCCTTCGAGAGAGATCAGACAGTCGCTGACGATCTGCAGATGCTCTTCAGCCTCCGGCTGGAAGAATTCGAGGATTTCATCGGGAACTTCGTCGTCGACCGGCAAAGAATCAAAGTAGGAACCAGTGGCCGCGGCGTCCGGGAGTTCCGGAAGCGTCTCGGTCGCGAACTGAAGTTCGGAGCTCGCCGCTGGAGCTTGCAGGTTGAAGTGCGATGCTTCGCTTGGGAAAGCGAAGCGATAGCGGTCTTTGAAGGCCGCGATGTCGTCGACGGTCTCATTACCGGTGTCGCTGATTTCGAGCAGGTCAGTTTCGAGCAACGATATGCCGTCGGACAAAAACTCGGTTAACGGACCGTGCAGGTCGCTGCCGAGCGAGACGCTCAAGGCGTACTGAAAAACGTGCGCGAGCTTGGCGGCGATTTCCGAGAAGCGGGGATAGCCGTAGCTGGCGGATGTGCCGCTCAGAGTGTGCGCGGAGATGTAGAGACGCTCGACGTCTTCGCGGCGCGGCTCGAAGTCTTGCAGCACACCAACGTATTCGCGCAGACATTGCAGATGCTCTGCCGCTTCTTGCAGGAACAGCTCGACGGCTTCGCGTTCCGGAGTGCTCACGCGCGACCCTCCGCCACGAGCGCGTTCTTCAACGCTTCTTCCGCGGTCGGTTTGCGGTACAAAATGCAGTCGTTGAGCACAATGGCCTGGAACTTCACGGGCATTTTGGAAATGGATTCAGAATGGCCGAGGAACAGATAGCCGCCCGGCTCTAGCGTTTCGTAAAAACGCTGTACCAGGGCGCGGCGGCGTTCCTCGGAAAAATAGATCAGCACATTCATGCAAAAGATAGCGTCCATGCGGCCGACGTATACGGCGGAAGCCAGATTCATTTGCGTATAAGTGACCATTTTGCGGAGGCGCGGTTTGACCTGCTGGCCACCCGGGGCCGGGCTGAAATGCGTGGCGAGTTGTTTTTCGGTTAAGGTGCCGACGCTGCGGCCGGTATATAGACCGCGCTCGGCATGTTTCAGCGCTTGCCTTCCGACATCGGTGGCTAGAATCTCGGCGTTCCAGGACTCGGCAAAGGAGCCGGAGTCGCTAATGGTCATGGCGATGGAATAGGGTTCTTCACCGGTGGAACAGCCGGCGCTCCATATGCGCAAGGTACGGGGACTGGTCCAGAACTTCTTGACGTGCAACTCCGGCAAGACGCGCTTTTCAAATGCTTCGTAGACACTTGGATAGCGGAAAAAACTGGTTTCCTGCGTTAAGAGGCGTTCGAGGAGGGACTCGTACTCGAGATTGCTTTTACGCGCGGCGCGCAGGAGATCCGTGCCACGTTCGAAGTTTTTTTCGCGCAGGTGTTCCTCGACACGCGTGGAGAAAAATCTTTCGCGTGAGGCGTCGAAACAAATTCCCGTGCGCTCTTCGATGAGCATGCGAATCTCGCTCAACTCGTGTTCGCTCAGACCGTGGACCAATCCCTGGGTTCGGTTCATTTGTGCTCACGCCTGCCATCCGGATCGCGCCGGACGCGGAAGTGACTCTTTACCGCGCGGCGCCGGCGGGTACGAGACGTTCGGACTCGTCTTGCGCCTGAGCTGCGGCTTTGGCGGCGCGGAATTGCGCCAGGGCTTCGTTCAACTGATCCGAGAGTTTGACCAGCTGGCTGACCGTGGCCACCGTGCCGCGCGTTCCCTGGGAGGTTTGGCGGGTAATGCTGGAAATGATCTGCATCGCGTGGGCAACGCCTTCCGTACCGCGCACCTGTTGTTTAGAGGCCAGGGAAATTTCCTGGACGAGTTCGGCGGATTGGCGGACGACGTTAGAGATGGCGTCGAGCGCGCGGCCGGCCTGATCGGCGAGTGTGGCTCCGCTTTCCACTTCCTTGGTGCCTTCTTCCATGACCACGACGGCTTCGTTTGTCTCCGCCTGAATGGCCTTGATTAGTGCGGCGATATCTTTCGTGGCGCTGCGGCTGTGTTCGGCGAGTTTGCGAACTTCGTCGGCAACCACAGCGAAACCGCGTCCGGCTTCACCGGCGCGTGCGGCTTCAATGGCGGCGTTGAGTGCCAGGAGGTTGGTTTGTTCCGTGATGTCGTTAATCACGTTGATGATTTCTGAAATTTCCAGGGAACGATCGCCAAGTGACTTGATCTTTTTAGCGGTGGCTTGCACGGAGGCGCGAATTCGTTGCATGCCATCCAGCGTGTCGCGCACGGCGCGGTTGCCCTGTTCTGCTGCATCGAGGGCGCGGCGTGCGGCTTCGGCGCTGGCTTCGGCGTTGTTGGAAACCTGTTTCATCGATACCGTCAGTTCTTCCACGGCGCTGGAGGTGTTGGTGATTTCCTGATCCTGTTGCGTGGCGCCGGCCTGCATTTCGTCGGCCGCGACGAGAATATTGTTGGAGCAGGCGGTAACTTCCATGGCGGCCTTGCGGACGCGCTCGAGAACTTTCATAAAGTTGTCGAGCATGTAGTTGATGGAGTCAGTGACGTTGCCCAGGGCGTCGTTGGTCACTTTGCCGCGCATGGTCAAATCGCCGCGGGCGACTTGGTTGATCACGTTGAGCAATTCGGTGATGCTGCGCTGCAGGGAATCGCTGGCTTCCTGATTGTTGTTGGCCTTGGAGACACGGGCGACAGCGCGATTGAGGTTCTCAGCGATATAGCCGAGTTCATCACTGCTGCCAACCTCCGCGCGTGCGCGAGGGTCCCCGGCGGCGAGGCGCTCGGAAAATTCCGCGAGTTCCTGAACCGGGGTCACGAAGCGGCTGCTCAGCTGCCAGCCGAGAAACGCGACGGTCGAAAGGCCCAGAAGCGCGGCGAAAATGATCAAGGTGCTGCCCGGGTTGCTTTCGAAGATCGCGGCACCTCCGGACTGCCGTCCGGCGCTATAGGCCAGCCAGACTGCGGCGATAAATACGACACCGGTGGCCAGCACCAGCGTCCAAATTGTGGAACTCAAGCGCGATTTCATGCTTTCCTCCAAAACTCACTTGCGGACGGCGCGGTAGGGCAACGCGTCCGCGTAAAGGTCGAGATTTCAAATACTCGGGCCCGGAAAAGCTTCGAGCAGCAGGCGCAAATCGATGAGCAGCGCCAGGCGGTCATCGTGCCGCAACATGCCGATGCAATGCGGAACGTTTTCCGGGGCCTGCTCAAGCAAATCCTCCGCGTTCACGGTGTAGGTGCCGATGACTTCATCGGCGGCGATGCCCAGTCGAATTTCCTCTTGCGAAGAGGCGTTGTGAAATATGGCGACCACGACGTGTTTCGGCAAGAGTCCCGGACGGCGGCCTTCGGTCATGGCGATATCGATTAGCGGGACGATGGCGCCGCGGAGATTGAAAATTCCGATGAGATAGGCCGGCCCCAACGGCACGGTGGTCAAGAGCGGCCACTCGACAACTTCTTCGACATCCAGCACCGGCAGACAGAAGCGCTCGCGGCCGCTGCGGAAGACGCAAAACTGTGATTCGGGTCGCGGTTCGGCGAGCGCGCCCAAGGCCTCGAGCATCTCCTGAGCGTCGGCCTCCGGCGAGACCGGCGTAAGATGGAACTCTTCATTCATCGCGATGCGTTCTCTCCCTGGATTCGGGTGGTGCGGGCTGTCATACGAATCTCTTCACCGCGCTAAGCAATTCCTCGCGCGTAAATGGCTTGGTTACGTAGCCGTCGGCGCCCTGTTGCTGACCCCAATAACGGTCGCTGGCGGTGTCTTTGGAGGTCACCAGAATTACTGGTATGGAGCTGAACTCGCTGCTGTTCTTTAGCTCGCGGCAGACCTGAAAACCATTGCGTTCGGGCATGACCACGTCGAGCAAGATCAGCTTGGGTTGCTCGAAGGCAATCGTCTCTTCCACCCGCCGGGGATCGTTGAGATCGATGGGGGAGTAGCCCTCGCGCTCCAGCAGGCCGTGGATCAACTTCACCTGGGCCGGAGAATCGTCGACGATAAGAACTTTTTTTACCACAGACTGCTCCCGTGATAGTTATCCATAGAGCGGAGGTGCACGCCGAGAGCCAGTGCATGCAGAACTTGATGGGGAGTTGACTCTCTTGCTAAGCGATTGATTGCGTGGTCTTTACGAGTTGAGCGGGATGAGCTAACGGCGTGAAACGCCCGGAGTTACGGCTTCTTGATTCTCAGCTTGAGATGTTGTCTCAGCTTCCTTCATCTCGCTGGAGAGGGATGAGAATCGCTGCATGATCTCGTTGATGCGTAGCGCCATATTGTGGATGGTCTTGATTTGGGCCAGGGACTGGGTGGAGAGTTGCCCCGGCTCGAGCAGGAGCAGTTCAGCGTTGCCCAGCATGGAGGTGAGCGCGTTGTTGACGCTGTGCTTCATGTCGAGCATGTAACGACCGAGGGTGGCGTGGCGCTCGTTGCGATGAGCTTCGCGCTGTGCTTCGCGAGCGGTTCGCACGGCATCAGTTCTGCGCAGAGATTCTCCGGCCACCAGGAGAAGCGTTTGCGTCCAATCCTCGCGCAGCGGCACATGGACAAGCCGAGGATAATTTCCGCGCAGTTGGCCCAACTCTCTAGAGTCCGCGGGCGCGCACAGAATTACGGCGGCGGTGGGTTCGAACGCGCGAAGTATGTTCGATAATTTGCCATCGCGCATGGGACCGACGACCACGAGGTCATAAGTCGGACCACTCTGTCCCGCCCACACGTCGCTATCCAAAACTGTGACGCGCGGAGCTTGGCGTTCGGCCTGCCAGCAAGCCGTAAGCAAACGCGCAAATTCGGCTTCGTCGGTAAGAATCAATACATTCGCGTTTCGCAAAGAAGCATTGCCCCCACGTGGATTCGATAAATCCAACGGCAACTAATCGTCCAGCGACGCATCGTCCAGCAAATACGGCGCTGCTAAAGCTTTTCCGCCTCGTCCAGCGCAGACAGCAAACGCTTGGTGCTGATTCCCAAATTCACAGCGGCTTCGGTATCCTTGGCCTGTTTGGCTACGTCCACGCGCTCTTGCAAGCGTGTTACCTCGATGCGTGCCACCGGAAGTGCGCGATCAAGTGCGCTGGCATTGCCGGTGACCTTGGCGGATTCGAGTGCCGTGGTCACCAGAGTCCGGGCGACGACGGCGCGGCGGAGATCCTCAGCTGCGGGTCCATCTTCCGTGACAAAGGCCGCGACTTCCCAAGAGGACATGAGGATCCGCGCGGCTCCGACCTTTACGGTGGTCATTGAGCGGCCGCGCGAGGGAGGCGTGGCGATCAGCTGTTCCCATATCTTTTCGAGGCACGATTCGAAATCCAGCGCGGGCTCGCTTTCATTAGTCGATGAAATGGGATCTGTCGCTGGTGTGGTAGGGGAATCAGCCGCCTTCTCAGCCGCACGAGGTGTTGGCAGCGTGGGAGCGCCGGGCTTCTTCTGGACTGCGCCGCCGGAAGTTTTTAGCCCCGCTTTCTCCATGGCGTGCTCGACGTCGCTCCGCAATCCCAACAACTTTTCGAATGCTTGTGTGACAGTACTTTCCGTGTATTCCTTCGTGAATGGCTGCTTCCAATCGTCCGCTACCTGCTTGATCTTGGCGAGCGGCTCGACCGTCGGGGTCCCGGTGTGACTGCTACGGACGGTGGCCACGCCGGCAGCTTCGAGTTGATTCAAGCCTCCGCGGATGGCGATCAGATCTGCGTGCATCAGTTCGATTAGCGTGCGCCGCAGCAGGAAATTGAATCGCGTGAACGACAGCAGCGCCGCCGGTTCATAGAAACTGCTGCCTGCCGATTCCTTGACCTTGCGGCCTTGCGCAATGAATTCCGACTTGGAGATGGAGCGCAGGGTGCGGAACTCCCGCAAGGACGCGATCATTTTTTCCAGAGGCTCGCACCAGGCCACGGGCGTGACGGGAGCCTCTCCGAGAACGGGTTTCATGACCGCGGCCACGTCCGCCGGTTCGATCTGTTTGTGATAGATTTTTGCCGGCGCGCAGAGAGCGAAGTACTGCACCAAGAGAAAGTCGATCTTGTCGCGGTCAATATTGTTTTTCGTCGGCTTGCGAAGATGACGGGTGATCAAAGCGCGTAATCCCGTTTCGCTGGCATTCAGCGTCGTCATCTGCAGCAAGTGGCGTAGTTCATGGACCAGCACGCGCTGGTCCATGGAATCCAGCCATGTCTGGACCTGGCCGAACAATTCCAACTCCGCTTGTTCGGGGAGATTACGACTCGCGGGCGGGAAGGGAATATCGATGGCCAACTGTTTGGCCAGGGCTAGATAGATCGGGAAGACGGAGCGTGCTTCCTCCCATTGTGCTTGAGGTACCCCCTCGCTGCGGGTCGGGGCCGGGATATTTAGTGTGGTTATTCCTTTGTTCACGTCTGTGTCACCCAATGGCACGGTTCGTGGAGAAATCGTATAGCCACGGCCTTGCGCCCTTCGTGGTACTGTACGGCAACGACGCTACCCTCTGTCGCCCCAGCGTTTTGCGCACTTTCCAACTTCACGCGATCGGCAAACTCAAGCGGCAAAGTCGATAAAAAAATGGCGTGCTCCGAGCCGCCAAATTCGAGAACAGTGGCCTCGCGCAAACGCGCTCTTCCAGGGCGGAGCGCAGTGACCTGTACAGGTACCCGAACTGCCAGCACCTGAGGAAAAAACCTCGACAATTGCTCAGCACAATTTGGCGTCACTTCAGTAACTGGCCACGCGTTGGACGGTTGCACGTTACCTTTTCCTTCGCTGGCCAGGTTGTGGCCAAACCAACCAATCTGACGATGCCTTGTCGCCGAAAGATTGCTGCTCGCTAGTCGCTTGCGCGCACAAAATGCGAGAGTGGGCGCAGCGTCCCACAGAGGGGAGTTGCACGCTACCCTCCAAATCGGAGGTCTGTTGGCAGGTTTAGAAACTGAAGAAAGGGTGAGGCTTAGCTTTTTCCTTTAGGCACGCTCGGAATCATCCGTCTCACCGTGAAACGGTCTCGTCTCAGGCCGTTGCAGGTACTAAGCGCGAAATTGTCCCCAGGGTGACGCTTTTTGGCTGGAGAATGGGTGGCGTGCGTGAGACGACGGGAAGCCACAATGATTTTTATTGTCGGATGGAATGTGGGTCCGACTCTTGCATCTCCGGATTCGCCCTTCACTGGAATGTTGTAGCGTTTTAGCTTGCGGTACAGAGTCGCGCGACTGATGCCCAACATTTTGCCGGTCAGCGCCTTGTCTCCGTGCGCTTGTTCGAACACGCGCAGGATGGTCATGCGCTCCATCTCGGCTAGGGCCGTGGTGGAGAGAGAAGCGGCGTCCTGCTGTGAGGTTCCGGACGTTTCGGGTTGCTCGACGCGAATCGCCGGAGGGAGGTCGGCTACGTCGATGAGCTTTCCATCGCCCAGAGCGACGGCGCGTGCCACGCAATTTTCGAGTTCGCGTACGTTGCCGGGCCAGTCGTACTGCAACAGGCTCTTCATCGCCGCCGCGCTGACTTGGGTTTGTGCGCCGTGTGCGTAGCGACCCAGGAAATGATGGGTGAGCATGGGGATATCCGAGCGGCGTTCGCGCAACGAAGGCAACTGGACGGTGACGACGTTCAAGCGAAAATAGAGATCTTTGCGGAAAGTGCCGGCGCGATAAGCCTCTTCGAGATCCCGATTGGTGGCGGCGATCACACGCACATCAACATTAACCTTCTCGTTGCTACCCACGGGGCGGACTTCTTTTTCCTGCAACACGCGAAGCAACTTGGCCTGCATTTCCAGGGGCAATTCGCCAATTTCATCCAGAAAAATCGTCCCGCCGTTGGCCGCTTGAAACAGTCCTGCTTTCGATTTGATCGCGCCAGTAAACGCGCCTTTTTCGTAGCCGAATAATTCGCTTTCCATCAATGTGGGTACCAGGGAACCGCAATCGACGGCTAGAAACGGCGTTTGCGCCAGCGCGCCGCGAAAATGAATGGCGCGAGCGACGAATTCCTTGCCCGTGCCGCTTTCGCCGCAGATGAGCACGGGCGTGCGCGTATCTTTCAGGCGTCCGATCATGCGCAACACGTCTTGAATGTTGGCGGAGGTACCGATGATGCCGTCTAGATTTTCCTCGGTATTAACGCGCTCACGCAGGAATTCGTTCTCCGTCACCAGACGAACTTTTTCCGCCATACGCTGCAGCAATAAGCGCATTTTCTCGACGCGAAAAGGCTTCTCGATGTAATCGTAAGCGCCCAATTTCATGGCATCAACGGCGGACTCGATCGAGCCATGGCCAGTCATGATGGCCACTTCCGTGTGGGGCAACATCGCCTTGGTCTGGCTGGAGCAGTTCCACTCCGGATTTGCTGGGCAGCTTTAAGTCGGTCAACAACAGGTCGGGAGTTTCGGTGTCCATGCGGGAGAGCGCCACCTCGGCGCTTTCCGCCTCTGCGCACACAAATCCCAGCGTGGTTCCGATGGTCATGCACAAGCGCCGAATACTCTGTTCGTCATCCACGACCAGCAATCGCGTTTTTATATCGTGACTCATGGTTTCCCGAAGGTTCTCTCCACAACAGATAGAAATGCTGAACGCGAAAAGGCTTCTCGATACAAGGAGTGCCGCTGCGCTCGAGCAACGATTGCGTCTCGCTGTTCGCGGTATCCCCACTGATCAAGATGATGCGCGCCGCTAGTTCGGGACGGTTGGCCTGGATCCAGGCATGCACTTCAGCGCCGTTCACCGTGCCTGGCATGCGGATATCGGAAATTACGCCCGCGTATTTGCCGGCTGCGCAACAAGTCCAGTCCATCGCTGCCTGACGCGGCTTGTTCCACCTTATAGCCCTTGCGTTCGAGTGCGGCTCGCAAAAAAGCAATCACTGAGGGCTCATCTTCGATAACCAGGATGGGTGCCAACGCCGGCGCGGTAACCGGCGTACTCATCGTCCGGCTTCTTTCGCCACGGCAGCGGTTGCGGCTTCCGTAGCCACTGGAACGCGCACAACGAAACGTGCTGCCGGACACCGCGTCATTGTTCCAACACTGAATCTCGCCGCCGTGCGCCCGGACGATGCCGTAACAAATGCTCAGCCCTAACCCTGTCCCTTTACCAACCTGCTTGGTGGTATAAAACGGATCAAATATTCTTTGCGGATCGGTAATTCCAGTTCCGTTATCACTGATGGCCACTTCCAGAGACTCTCCGCTCGCTTCGTAGATATCGCAATGTGTCCGCGCTGACCGGATTCCTGCACTGCGTCATAAGCATTGTTCAAGATATTGAGAAACACTTGTTGCAGCTGTTGGGCGTCGCCCAGCGCTGGCGCCAGACCATCTTCGAAATTCTCGGTTACTTCCACTCCATGGCTGGCGAAATCGTAACTACGCAACTTGATAGTTTGCCGCAACACATTATTCAGTTGCACCAGTTCACGCTGCACGGGCCGCTGGCGCGCAAAACTCAGCAAATCCTGCACAATGTCTTTGGTCCGCTGTGTTTCCTGCAGGATCACCTGCAGATCCTCGCGCGCAGATTCCGGAACCGCCGGGTTCTCCAGCAACAAGTCCGTGAATCCCGAAATCGCTGCGAGCGGATTATTGACTTCGTGCGCCACGCCCGAGACCAGCCGGCCGATGGTCGCCATTTTTTCGCTATGCGCCAGTTTGGCTTGAAGCAGAGCCGCATCCGTGATGTCGGTCATCACCACCACCAAGCTATTGACGGTATTTTGTTCATCCCGCATGGGGCTGAGGCTGATGGAAAAATGCCCCATCGACGCATCACTGCGCCGCACCGGCAACTCAATGTTTTCAACCTGTTGCCCGTGCGCGGTAGTCTCCAGCGCAGCTTCAAACTCCTCGCGATGCGTGGATCTACCCAGTCAATCAAGCGGTGACCAATCAACTTCTTCTTCCTGATATCCAGCTTCATAACAACGCCTATTGGCATAACTGATGAGCCCGCGGTGTCCAGCACTAAAATCATGCTCTGCGTGGTATTTAGGATCTTTTGATTAAAATCGCGTTCCCGCTGCAATTGCGATTGAAAAGTCTTCTGCTCCGTCACGTCCAACATCAACCCGCGAATTTGCACGATGCGTCCCCGCGCATCGCGCACGCCAGAAATGTTTTGCAAGGTGTGGAGTAACGTGCCGTCTCTGCGCCGCAAAGTTTCTTCATAATTTCGCAACACGCCGCGTTTTGTCAGCGCACGCAGAAAGCGTTCGCGCGATTCCGGCGCGGGATAGAGATGTGTACTCACGTCCGCGCGCAACAATTCCTCACGCGAGCCATAGCCCAGCATGCGCACCATGGCATCGTTCACGTCCAGAAAACGGCCTTCGGGCGTGGCAAAAAAAAGCCCTTCTTGAATGCTGTCGAAAAGCTCGCGATAGCGCCGCTCGGCTTCTCGGCGATCGGTAATATCTTTCAGTACGTGAATGGTGCGCGAATCGTCGTCCGCAACGCCTGGGGTCCGTGAGGTGGACACCAGAAAAATCTTCTCCGCCGAAGCGGCGACGTACTCTTCGCGCACCTGTTGGGTATCGCGGCAGAAGGGGCAGGGCAGAGCACTGCCGGTTTCCGCGATTTGCCGCAAACTGATCATGGCCTCTCCAACGAGCGCCACTGGCGGCACCCCCAGGTGCGAGGCCAGCGAACGATTGGTGCGGACAATGTTCCAAGCGCGATCATGCACCACGATGTAGTCACTGATGGCGTCGATGTCTTCGACCCACTGACGTTTGGAGCGCTCCAATTGCGAAAACCGCCGGAAATTCTCCAGTGATAACGCGGCGTGGCTGGCGAGTGCCTGCAGTAAACGCTTTTCGCCGATCGTGACGTTCTTCTTCTGGCTGGCGAGGCACAGCGTGCCTAATCGTTCGCCATCGCTAGCGTCTATGGGAACAAAAACAGCGCGGCCGGTGGCTCGCTGGTCAGCTGCAAGAAACTGGCAGCTTGCTCACGATGCAAAACGCGCGAACTTCCACGCCGTTGCGGTTCTCGCCGCACAGTCAAACAGCCACTCGTGTCGTCTCGAAATTTCTCTTGCCGAATTGGCGCTTCCGGCATAAAGCTCCGTTTCACGCCCGCGAAACACAGCTACGCCGCCCCACAACGCCTGCAACATATGCGCTGAGCGCTCCGCGAATCGATTCAGGAAATCCGGTAAATGGCGGGATTGCGCCGCATCCACGGCCAGCGCCATGAGTTCTTCCGCGTGTTGATTTGCGGAAGTTGCACCCTCGGTTTTAAGGCGCAGACGCGCCGGCCCAACCGACGCCTTAGACTTGACGCTTCGCATAGAGAGGGATCGGGGCCTGCGTCCAAATGCGGCGCCGGACCACCACGCACCACTAACCTAACGCTCTGTCTCAATGTGAGTCAATTGCGTTGGTACGGTGTGTTGCTTGATCGACTACGGCCACTGCGTGTCTCACAGAATGAAGTCTCAGGCTGAGAACCACGTCGCTTCGTATTCCTGGCTGAGACATAGCCGCCCCGTGGAAACTGTTGGTCGGTTCGGTAATTTCCGAGCTAACTCTTCGCTTCTCTTTTAGTTAAGGAGGCGCAGACAGATCCTCGTGCCACTCATGCGCTCGCTCCCACCGTGGCAGTCGACGTGCCTTTCCCTTTGCGGGGTATTCCAAGCTTCCGAATAGGGGTGTTGGCGATGGGGATAAGCAAATCGGCGAAGTTGGCCTTGGTGGTTCTGGCCGCCGCAAATTTGTTAGCCGGAATCACTGCGGTCGCTCAGACAGCGACCACGAGCGATACCGGCCGCAAGGTTAAAACTAGAGTGGCACCGGTTTATCCCGAACTTGCAATGCGCATGAACGTGTCGGGCAAGGTGAAACTTGAACTGGTGATTACGCCAGACGGACGGGTCAAGAGCACGCGAGTGATCGGCGGGCATCCGATTCTCGTGCAGGCTTGTCAGGACGCCGTCAAAGACTGGAAATTTGTGGCGGCTCCCGAAGAGACTACGCAGATCGTTGAATTCGATTTTCACGAACATCAGTAGCGGCAACCGCTGAATATTTGCCGTGACCGTTGTGGTTGGACAAGACAGTCGGCGAGGGTTCTGGGGAGTGCCTCGGCACGCCGCAGAAAAGTTAGTGGAGGATTCTTGCGATGACGATTCGTGATCGACTTTATGTGGGTTTTGGCTCAAGCCTGATTTTCCTGTTGCTGCTGCTGGCTGCCAACTTCGGCGCCGGCGTGAAAGAAAAGTCCGCGCGAAAAGACGCTGCGATGGCCCTCGAGGGCGTGCGCACCATTGAATCTGTGCGTTACCAGATCATGTTAAACCGCCTCGATTTGAATAATTTCCTGCTCAGTGGCGATCCCCGCGACGAAGATCGCGTTATCAAGGGGCTTACCAGCATGGCAGATATGATCAAGCGCGGACAGGCACAGGCTTCAACGGAAGCGTTGCGCAGTGGGCTAATGCAGGTGGAGTCCACGGAAACGAGTTGGGCAGACAATTTTGCCAAACCGATGCTGGCCAAGCGTCACCAGGTGGATTCTGGCGACGCTACCGTTTCCGATTTGCAGATTTTTTATTTACAGAAAGATCCTGGTTCATGGCTTTCCAAGTCCGCCGTCGTTCTCGATCAAAGCGCTTTGGACATTAGTAAGTCTTCAGAAGAATCCGCAAAATCCGCGACGCAGGCGAGCACCCTTAGTTTCTTCGTCACCACCGGCGGCACTATCTTGGCTTTGGTGATTGGCGCTTTCTTTGCTTTCCTCACCGCACGGAACATCACCGAGCCGCTGCAACACCTGATTACCGTGGCGCGGGAAATTGGGGATTCCGGCGATCTGGATCAAAACATCGATATTCATCGCAACGATGAGATCGGCGCCCTGGCTACTACTTTTAACAATATGGTCGCGTATTTGAAAGAAATGGCCAGCGTTTCGATGGCCGTCGCGGAAGGTGACCTCAGCGTTGAAGTTGTGCCACGGTCGAAACGCGACACTCTGGGGAATGCTTTCTTGCGCATGTCGCATGGGTTGCAAAGTCTGGTGCGCACCACGCGTGATTCCGCCAGCCAAGTTTCGGCCGGATCCAATCAAGTTGCCGGCGCCGCCGACGAATCCGCGAAGGTTAGCGTGCAAGCCTCTTCTGCAATCGAAGAAGTCACCAGCACCATGCACGAAATGAGCATAAACGTGCAGAATGTGGTTAAGAACACACAAGTGCAGGCCTCCAGCGTGGCGGAAACCTCCGCCTCTATCGACCAGATGGTCACCTCCATCCAGCGCGTCGCGGATACCGCCAAGGTGTTGCTGGACATCGCCAATCGCTCACGCGAAGAGGTTAGCACCGGCATCCAGACCATGGAGAAGGCTACGGATGGACTGAATCGCACCAATCGCGCTATTCAGTCCTCCGCTGAGATCATCAACGTCCTTGGTCACCGTGCCGACGACATCGGCAAGATTATCGAAGTCATCGACGATCTCGCCGAGCAGACCAACCTCTTGGCCCTGAACGCGGCCATCGAAGCTGCCCGTGCCGGCGAGCATGGCTTAGGTTTTGCGGTGGTGGCCGACGAAGTTCGTAAACTCGCGGAAAAATCCACGCAATCCACCAAGGAAATCGCCGACCTGATTCAGAGTATCCAGCGGGAAGCGCGGCAAGCGGTCGAAAACATGGATCGCAGCACGCGTATCGTCGAAGAGGGCCTAACTCTGGGCAACGATCTTGGCACCGCGCTGCACAAAATCTCCAACGTGGTCACGGAAGTCTACAAGTTCTCTCAGGAAATCGGCGCGGCCACCGCCGAGCAATCCGTTGGGTCCTCGCAAATTGCCAAGGCCACCAGCCGGCTAACCGAAATTACCCAGGAAATTAACTCCGCAGTCGAAGAACAGGCTTCCGGCGCGCAAGCCGTGGTCCGCGCCATGGACAAGATGCGCGAACTGGTGCAGCAATCGGCTTCCAGCTCCACGGAGCTTTCCGCCGCCGCCGAGCAGATGCTCAAACTTTCGCGCACCTTGCTCGACAGCATGGACCGTTTCGTTCTCGATCGCGCTGCCCCGTCCGCGGCAAATACGGCGAGCATCGCGAGAAACGTGGCGGCGCTTGCAGTTCGCGCAGGAGCCGGATCGCGATTACGCGGAACTAGCCCGCACGTGAGCTCGGGGAGAGCAGTGGAAAAAGATATCCAAGTCGTAGGTTTTCGTATCGGCAGCGAAACGTACGGTGTGCGTATCGGCGCGGTCCGCGAAATCGTGCGCGTTCCGGAAATCACCAGCGTTCCCAGCGCCCCGGACTTGATCGAAGGCGTAATCAATCTTCGCGGGCAAAATCATCCCGGTGATGGATCTCCGAAAACGATTCGGACATAGCCGAAATCGTGGCCGACAAGAAAAATCGCATTCTGGTCGTGGAGCTGGACAACAAGCTGCTTGGGCTGATCGTCAATGCCGCTTCCGAAGTTCTCAAAATTCCTCCCGCGGATATCGAGCCGCCTAGTACGGTGTTTCGCGGAGGGCGAATCGAATTACGTGACTGGCGTCGGGAAACTAAAGGGTCGGCTCATCATTCTTTTGGATATCACGCGGCTTCTGCATCGCCCGGAGTACAAACGACTCGAGGAGGTTGCGGAGCCTGTCGCCGCTGCCAAGTGAAGCCTTTGGATTCGGTTGCCACGCTTCAGCTTTCGCATCGCTCACATATAGTCATGGCCACGCTCACAGCTCTCGATTCAGCTCACCGAACCCGAACTCAAGCTCCTGCAAACTCTTGTCTATCAGGAATGCGGCATGTTTTTTGACGAACGCCGCTCGCATTTTCTGAAAGACCGTCTGCAGCGTCGTCTGAAAGTCTGCCAGCTTGATTCCTTCTACAGTTACTATCGCTTGCTTACCAGCCGCGAAGGCAACACCGAACTTGCGCAGTTGCTGGAGAATCTGACAGTCAACGAAACCAGCTTCTTCCGCAACCGGCCGCAACTGGATCTGCTGCAGAAAAACGTACTGGAAGAATTGCTTCGGAAGAAACAAGAACGCCGCGATTTCAACCTTCGCGTCTGGAGCGCCGGTTGTTCCTCAGGCCAGGAGCCATACTCCGTCGCTATGCTGATCTGCGATGCGCTGGCTTACTACTACTTGCGTAATCCGCTGCCGTTTGACATGCCTACGCCGAAACCGATGATTCCTCCGCCATGGAAACTTGAAATGGTGGCCTCCGACATCAGCTACGCCATTTTGCGCGTCGGGCAGCAGGGCCTGTATACCGAACAGCAGATGGAGCCGGTCGATTACACCACGCGCCTTGCGGTATTTCGAGAAGGCTGGCGACAAATACTGCGTCAAACCGCAACTGAAGAGAACTCGTCCAGTTTGACTTTCACAATCTCAAAACGGAATTTCTTCCGCGCCGCAATGACATCATTCTCTGCCGCAACGTCATGATCTATTTCGATGAAGCCGAGCAAAAACGCCTCATCGACAAGTTCTGGAACTGCTTGAATCCCGGCGGCTATCTATTTGTCGGACACGCGGAGAGCCTTTTCGGTCTGACGACAGCGATTCAGCATGGTGCACGAGAACAATGGCACCGCCTACCAGCGCCTCGAGGTGCCTCGTGAACTACCTGCCCGATGATCGCGCCGCGGAACTTCGCGCTTTCTTCTTTGAGAGCTGCCGCAGAGCTTCTGCAAGGGCTCAACGAGGCTGGCCTGGAACTCGAAGCTCGTCCCGCCGACGAGGAAGTTCTTCGTCGGGTGCGCCGCGCCGATACACACCCTGAAAGGCGATTCCGCCGCTTGCGGCTTTACCAATCATCAGCGAATTTGCCCACGAAATCGAAGACGTGCTTACCCCGGAAGTGGCGCAGTCGCAGGGGGCGCGACTCGCCGAAGTGGTGCTCGCCGCCGCCGACGCTTTCGAAGCGCTGTTGAGTGCCTGCCAGAATCAAACTGAACCGCCTCCGCTGGACGATATTCTGCGCGCTGGCCGCGAACTGATTGCCGGCTCCAGAGCCGAACGCAAGTCAGCGTCTACGGCCAAGATACCGCGCTTCCCGCGACATTCGCGTGGACAGAATACGAACAGCTGATGATCGCCGAAGCGGTCCACCGCGGCGAAACGGTCTTCAACATTGCGTTGCGCATCGATCCAGACAGTCTGATGCGTGCCGCTGCGTTTCAACTGGTTCGCAATGTTTTGCACGCCATCGGCACGGTTATCGCGCTGCGTCCGGAAGATAACCTCGTTGCCGCCAACGCCGAAATCATCGAAGCGGCTGTTGCCACGCCGCATCCGGAAGACAAAATCGTCGCTCGCTGCAAAATTCCCTCGATCGTCTCCGACCTTCGGGTCGCGCGCATTTCGCCCGCGAATACTCCTGAACAGGAACTGCTGGCGGATCTGCTCGAGGCGCAGAGCATCGCGCGCCTCATCCGAAGCGTTGGATCCGGAGACGGCGACCAATCCGCGCAATCCGTTGGTCGTTAGCGCCGCGGTCGCCGCCGTCTGCAGACAGCAGCTCTGCGCGTTGACGCCGCGCGCATCGATTCGGTCATGAATCTTGGTCGGCGAACTGATCATCGGCAAGTCCATGCTCAATCGCGCCGCTCACCGAACTCGACGCGACGTCATGCCCGCGATCCCGGTCGCGCCAAGCTGGCGGATGCGCTGGCTTTTCAATCGCGCGTTCTCGACGAACTTCACAAATGCGTGCTGAAAATTCGCATGGTGCCCGTCGAACAACTTTTCCGCCGGTTTCCGCGGGTCGTTCGCGACGTCGCCAAACAATGCGGCAAAGATGTCGCTCTGGAAATTGCCGGGCAAAATACCGATCTCGACAAAGAGCATTCTCGACGCCCTCGCCGAGCCGCTTATGCACCTTGTTCGTAACGCCGTCGACCATGGCATCGAGCCAGCCGAACGAGCGTGTCGCCTGCCGGCAAACCGGCCAGCGGCACCGTCTATCTCAACGCCTATCATCAGGGCACGCAAGTCGTCATTGAAGTCCGCGACGACGGTCGAGGTATCGACTTGGCCACGCGTCCGAGCGCACGCCGTGCAACAGGGCCTTCTCAAAGACGAAGAAGCCGCAGCGCCTCAGCGAATCAGGAGGCTCTGAATCTCATTTTCGAATCCTGGTTTTAGCACTGCCGAGGAAGTCACCGCGGTTTCCGGCCGCGGCGTTGGCATGGACGTGGTCCGCACCGTCCTCGATCGCCTAAAAGGCACTGTAAATGTGTCCAGTCGCAGCCGGGCCGCGGCACCACGATTCAACTGCGCGCGCCGCTCACGCTGGCCAGCATACAAACCCTACTGTTCCGCATCGGTGGCCGCCTGTTCGCAATACCACTCTCCTCCGTCGTCGAAATCACCCGCATCAACGAGCGCGATATCAGTCGCGTCGATCAGCGCGAAGTTTTGCGCCTGCGCGAACAGATTCTGACCCTCGTCCGCCTCGAACATTTCACCGCGATTCACGCCGTTGCTGCAACGTCCGCACGCCAAGAAGAAGAGCTTTGTGATCGTCATCGGCGCCGCGGAGAAGCGTTTCGGTCTGGTGGTCGACAGCATGGTTGGCGAAGAGGAATTGGTCATCAAAGCGCTCCCCAGCGAAATCATTTCCAGCGATCTGGTCAGCGGCGCATCCATCCTCGGCGACGGCACGGTGGTGCTGATCCTGAATGTTCCTGCGGTTCTTGTCGCGCTTGACCCGCACCACTCCCACTGGGGGCCATCGCATGAGCGAACGCATCCGCGTTCTCGTCGTCGATGATTCCGCTCTGATGCGGAAGCTGATTCCAGCCGATCCTTGAGTCGCGAGCCCGTCTATCGAGGTGGTTGGTACCGCCATGGACGGCGCCTTTGCGCTGAAAAAAATCGAAGAGCTGCATCCCGACGTCGTCACGCTCGATCTTGAAATGCCGCGCATGGACGGCATGCGAACCTTGCGCATAATCATGCGCAGCGCGCCGATGCCGGTGATCCTGCTCAGCACGCCTCCAAAGAAGGCGCGTCATTCACTCTCGAAGCTCTGGCTTTGGGTGCCGTCGATTTTATTTCCAAGCCGCAAAATGCCGCAGCCGGGAACCTGGAATCCATCGCGGAATCGCTGATCGAAAAGATCAAGGTCGCCAAGCGCGCCGCGGGCCGTAAACTTCCTCCCGCCGACGTTGTCGATGAACCCCCAACAGTTGCAGAAACCGCTGCGCGCCGGCCACTCCCGCCGAAACGCATTATTGCTATCGGTATTTCCACCGGGGGCCCAAACGCCTTGCAGTTCGTTCTGTCGCAGATTCCCGCGGATTTTTCTTCCGCCATCGTGATCGTTCAGCACATGCCCGAAGGTTTTACGGAAATGTTTGCCCGCCGGCTGGATGATTGTTCGCCGCTCGTTTGTTCAGGAAGCCAAATCGGGCGATTTGCTCCTTGCCGGGCGCGTTCTTGCTGTGCCCGGGCAATCGCCACATGATGGTTCGGCGCATGGCTCGCGGAGATATGGTGGTGCTCTCGGATGCTCCGCCCGTCAATGGCCATCGCCCATCCGCCGATGTCCTTTTTC
Organism: uncultured Acidobacteriota bacterium; assembly: GCA_963798585.1. Lineage (GTDB taxonomy): Bacteria > Acidobacteriota > Terriglobia > Acidiferrales > UBA7541 > Acidiferrum. Next base: position 166,906 of record CAWCTJ010000004.1, on the reverse strand, counting down.
ATTCCGTGGCGCAGGAATTCGGCATGCTGTCCATTGGTGTGCTCATGACCGGCATGGGTGAAGACGGCGCCGAAGGCCTGGGCGCCATCAAAGCCGCCGGCGGTGTACCATCGCCCAGAGTGAAGACACCTGCGTCGTCGGCGGCATGCCGCGCGCCGCCATCAACAAAGGCTACGCCACCAAAATTCTTCCCCTGGAAGGACTCGCATCTTTTCTGGTCACCCAGTGCGGCTGTGGAACGGAGCAGTCCGCAAAGTCGACGGAAGTGCTCTGAAAAGTCCGACAAGAACGAAAAATCTGAGAACACGCCCGTTTCCTCGCAACGCGGCAGTTGAATGCGCCGAGAGGACAGGAGAAGGTTATGGCACAATTCGCGGCTTTACTTCGAAAAGATAATCAGCCCGTCCGCTATCTGGTGGTGGATGACTCCGTCTTCGCCCGCAAGAATCTCATGAAGATGATTGAGATGTTCGGCGGCGAAATTGCCGGCGAAGCCGGCGACGGACTGACCGCCATCGCGGAGTTCAACCGCACCAAGCCCGACGTGGTGTTGATGGACATCACCATGCCGCAGATGGAGGGCATCGAGGCCGTCGAGCGCATCGTGCGCCAGCACGCCGACGCGCGCATCGTCATGGTCTCGAGCGTCGGCTACCAGGAAAATATCCTGGCCGCTCTGCAAAAAGGCGCCAAACACTTCGTGCAGAAGCCCGTCAAGCCGGAGGTTCTCTACGAAATTCTCCGCTACGTCCTTAGTGACGATCCAACAGCGGCGGGCGCGCCAGTCGCGCTGGCGGGAGAACACCGCTCATGAGAATGGAACTCATTCAGCCGTTCATTGACGCCGCGGATTCCGTATTTTCCGAGATCCTTGCAGGCGCCGACCAAAATTGGCGATCTCTACATGGATGAAAACGCCTATCGCCGCAAAGGCGTCGCCGCGTTGATCGCTATCAAAGGCGACATCGAAGGCCGCGTCATTCTCGACCTCTCGCCCGAAGTCGCCATGCAAGATCGCCAGCCAGCTCGCGGGCATGGAGGTACAACGCCACCGATCAAGTGGTGCGCGAAACCGTGTGCGAGCTGGCCAACATGGTGATCGGCAATTCCGTCACCCTGCTCAACGACCAGGGTTTTCGCTTCAAGGTTTTTCCGCCGGAGATTCACGTCAACGAAGAAGGTTTGGCCAATACCGTGGATACCGAAGCGTTGGTCTTATGCCTGGAAACGCCTTGCGGAGAGATCTATCTGAACATTGCCATGCACTACTTGCGGCGGCGCAGCCGTGAACGCGACATTGCCTCAGCGGTCAGTTAAGTTCCGCGCCGGTCAACCTCCGAAATCGATCGGCGGTTTGATGTACGCTGCTCCGTGACGAAATAACCCAGCCGAAACGATTGGCTGTGAAAACACAATACGGATCGGCACGAAAATCGCGCTGCTTCCCGGGGTAAACGGCACCGCCACTTCCACGCGCGTGCCCTCGGGATATTCGTTACGACTGCGAAAACTGATACCGCCTTTTGATAAGTCCTCGCACACCGCCACCTCTTCCTGAAAACCGCGTCGCCGAATGCACGCCAGCACCCGAGCCTTTACCCGCGTGCGATTTCTCCGGGGCGTTACATGGTATTCGGGCACCACTGGGCGGGTTACCACATGCTCTGCCGGAGCGATTTCCGACACCGCTTCAATCCATATCGCCGGCGAATCGCAGTATTTGCAATGCCGCGCCACGCATTTGCGAATCTCAAAGGATTTCAGGTCCGCCTCGTTCAGGTAAACCACTTCGCGCCGCTGGCAGAAGCCGCATTCCATCAGGAGCCGCGCCAGCGCCTCTTCAGACTTGTGCGGGGCAGGGAAGTCGATGTCCCAGAAATCGGTACGCGGCTCCAGAAGATGAATCGCATAGAGAAACCCCTCTGTGTCCCGGTCGATTTCCGCCACGATGCGCGCCCGCGCAGACTTCCACTCATCGCCCTCCTGCTGTCGTCGTAGTGTCACTTCCTGCCCGGTCGAGAGCTTTTCAGACAGCCGCAATACGCCGCCGTTGCGGCTGACCAGCAACGTCTGCGCCGTTTGCTTCATTGCTATCCCGCCCGTGGCAAGCCACGAAGCCTCCACGGGCATACGAAAGCTTACGCGGTCGCTTTGCCGGTACCCGTCTGAAGTCATAGTCACATTTCAACGATAAATTGACTGCTCTGGCAGGTTAGCACGGCGCAATCGTTGCGGCGCGCCGCCTATTACAGCGCTTGTCGTTCCCTACAATAATCTTCGCGAATCCCGTCCCGCTGGCGGCCGCGCGCCATCCGCCGTGCTTATTAACTTTTTCGTCCACCACGGCTGTTAGGGTCTTTTGCCTGTCGGAAGACTGGGTCACACTGGGGTATCGAGAATTACCGTCCCCAGGGAAGTCTTGTTCTGGCAACCAGCCCATCTCATGAGCAACGTAATTTCTATGGATGATCGACGCCCCAAGACTCAACTCGGTGGTTCTGCGCTTCGCGACCGCCGCTACGCCATCCGTTTTCCCTTCGCCTCAGATGCCGAGCTCATCGACCTCGCCTCCGGCGCCCGCATCGAAGGCGTGACTTCTGATTTATCGCTCGGCGGGTGCTTCGTCTGTACCAGCCGCCCTTTCGCGGTAAACGGCCGCACCCGGATCACGCTAAAACGCAAAGACGAGACAAGTGGAGGCCTTCGGGCTGGTGCGCATCGTCAAGCCCCGCATCGGCATGGGCATCGAGTTTATCGATGTAGATTCGGCTTCGAACGCTGTCCTGGCCCGCTGGATCGATCAGCTTCGGCGTTCCCGCTAAAGCGCTGGCGTTTTTCACTTCAAAAAATTGGAGGCGCGAGGCGGAATCGAACCGCCGATAAAGGTTTTGCAGACCTTTGCCTTACCACTTGGCGACCGCGCCCCAGGACAGAATCAAAATGTTTTTACTACGCTGCAGTTAACACGGCAAATCGCCGCGCTCTGAGCAAATCGCCTGCCCAAGAAAAACAAAAAACCCACGATCTCAGATCGTGGGCATCGGGGAAATCGAGCATTCAGTAACTGCTTTACTGGCTCGCATCCCCCTGCCCACTCGCGCAGCAACACGTACAGCGACACGTTGTCGCATGATTCTGCGTCGTCGAAGATTGGGCAGCAACCATCTCTTCCAAACGTACCGCGTACAATGCGTCAAGTCAATCGGCAACTTAGTGCCGGGTTTTCGCCGTGTATAACCCCGAAAACGGTGCCTACGTGCTGGCCCACGTCCTGCGAGCAGGTTTACGTTCTCGCTCCGCCGGACTTACTTCAAACTGTCGCCGGAATCTGGGCTATTTTTCGGACGCTTCCAAGGGCGCGTAAATCGGAATATAGTACCGGCGTTGGCAGTTCGGCCACGCCTCGCTGATTGCAATCGTAGGGAATCGATGAATACTCTGAACCTATCGTTCTTTAGCCTGGTTGGACCGACACCGTCACTTTTGACAGTAGCAACTCGTCGTTGCCATGGGCAGCATTGCAAGCCTAAAGGGCGTCTGCCAGGCTCGCGTCTGGCACCGTTTCCAAAAACACGAAAGGGATGACAATCATGAAGACTAGATTCGCCTTGTTCGCGCTGCTGGTGTGCATTACGTCCACGATCGCTGTCGGGCAACAGGTTTCGGTCAATTACGACCACGGTGCGAGTTTTTCTCAATATCACACCTACGCCTGGGGCTCCGGCAACGCTAACCAGATTCAAAACTCAATACTGGCGCAAGTAGCGCAGCAGGACATCAACAATGCCATGCAGGCCAAGGGCTTCCAAATGGTGCAGGAAAATCAGAACCCCGACATCATCCTCACTGCCAACGGCGGTCTGAAGCAACAGACCTCCTGGAGCGCCTGGGGCATGCGCGGTATTGGCGGAGGAATGGGTGGAATCACCCCGCAGCAGAACGTGGAAGGAACGTTGATCGTCGACTTGTACAGTGCAAAGACGCAGTCATTAATCTGGCGCGGAATTGCCGAGAATACCTTGAGCAATAACGGCAATAAGAATCAGCAGATGGTAGGGAACGCCGTAAACAAGATGTTCAAGCAATGGCCGAAGAATTAAGCAGCAACTTGCGCAGCAGGCCTTGCGCACAGCGATCCTGCACTAACGCCTGGCAGCTATGCACGAGTAGCCTGCTGGGCGATGTCCCTTTTGCGGTGCAGTTGGTGGAATTTTGCTCCCACTCGCTCCCAAAAGAAAACGGCTCAGGGTTGGAGCACCCTAAGCCGTTGTATCTAAACTGAAAGAATGGTTGCGGGGGTCAGATTTGAACTGACGACCTTCGGGTTATGAGCCCGACGAGCTACCAGGCTGCTCCACCCCGCACAACCACTATAGCGGACGCGCCGTCGCGGGTCAAATCTCGATAGCGAAATCGCAATTTTCGGCAATCCTGCAAAGGTATTTACCAGGTGTTGTAAAGCGTGCCATCCAGCGCCGTTGCTCCGCTATTGGAATGCACATCCGTCATACCGGAGCTATTTTGGTCCGGGCTCAGAACCACATTGTCGAACACTGGGACCCAGTCCGCCTGGCTCGTCATCGGATCAACGGGAATCGAATGCAGATATTTCGCCTGCAGCAAATCATCCAGAGACTGCGGCGCAGCTTGTTTATCCAGCGTGTAGTTGTCGATCGCCTTGCGCAATTCCTGCAGATCGTCCCGCAGCACCGCCTCGCGCGCGCGATGCACAGCCCGGCCGTAGTTTCCGGCCGCAATGCCCAGCAGGATCAAGATAATGCTGATGACGATCATCAACTCGATCAGCGTGAACCCGGCAAGCCGTCGCCGTCGCGATCCACTGCGCGCCATCCCTCGCCGATCCGCTTTTTGCAAGCAACGCTTCAATTGCGGCTCCGAAGTAAATAACGAACACTTTGCCTAACCGCCGAGCACATTATCGCGCCCTCAAATTCCTACCAGTCCGTGTACCTCGTACCATTCATCGCCGTTCCCGTCGACGTGGAATAAACATCGAATACGTCCTTGCCGCTCCACGTCAACGAATCCACGTCGTCTTCCACTCCCCGCAATCCCCAGTCCGCTCGCCCGGTCATCGGGTCAATAGGGATCTTCCGCAGAAACCGAATGCGTTTGTCGCCGCCACCGCCCACGGTCAGCGGCACGCCGTTCACCAGCGTCTCCAGGTCCGGAGGGTAGTTGCTCCCGCCCGGTGCGGTCTTAATCTGCTGCAGCTCAGCCGCGCTTCTATAAGCGTCGATGGCGTCGCGCATGGCCTCCAGATCGTTCCGCAATTCCGTCTCTTTGTGGCGCAACATGGAATACCGCGCAATCGGCAGCGCCGCCGAAGAAAGCACCAGCAATATTGCGCAGGCGATGATCAACTCCAACAGCGTCATGCCCGATTGCGTCTTTTTCCAGGCACCTCGCGCCAGACGGGTTATTCCGCCATCCATCTGCTTCGCGTTTTTCCCATCCGCGCCCATTGCCATCCCGTCGCAAGACGCTACGGCTGCACCTTCACCGTGGCTTCGCTGGTGACCAGCGGAATCAGCCGCTGCTGCGAATCCTTCGCATTCACCTGCACGATTGACAAGTTGGACGACCCGGGAGCCAACGCCTTAATTTTCAGCGCCAGCAGCGTTCCACTTCCGCTTACTCCCGCCGTATTGGGCTGACGCGTGGCAGAGATAATCGCTTGCCCGTTGTCTTTATTGATGCGATCCACGATCGCAATCTCTTGCGTCCCCCCGAAAGGAACCCTCCATGCCCGCCTTCACCCGCCGCGTGATCCACTTCTTCGATGGTGATCACTGCGGGATTAAACTGCAGGAGCAGTGGGATCGAAAACAGGTCATTCACGTTGTCGACCGCAATAGCTACAGTCGCTTCCTGGCCCACTTTCAAGGCCATCGATTGCGGCTCAAACTTTAGCCGTGCCGGCGCTCCGGAACTCGCGCTGACGCCACCGTTAGCAGGCTGTCCGGTGTTCCCGGGCACCGGCGTTGTCAGGGACCGTGCCGCCCGGATTCATTAGCGGTCCTTGCTGTCCCGGCGTTTGGGCCGCTGCCTGCGTAATCGGAACACGAATCGTGTCGTCTCGTTTTACCTGGACGTTTGTTTCCGTGCCTGAATACATTGACTGCAGATTTGCCTTTGTCCATTCCGGCATGCGCACGATGTGCGGGGTCAGCACGATCAACACTTCGTTATCCTGCTTGTCGGTGCTGTCCTCGGAAAAGAAATAGCGAAGGAAGGGAATCTTGGCCACTCCCGGCCATCCGTTCAACGTGCGGGTGTCGTCTTTCTCAAACAAACCGCCCAGAACGCTCACCTCGCCTTCTTTCAGGCGTATGTCGTGTTCGATGGTACGTTGGCTGATGATCGGCTGCTGAATTCCGCCGATCGTCGACGTCCCCGTTACGGAAGAAACCTCGACTTTAACCTTCATGCTTATGTCGTGATTCGGATGTACGCGCGGGGTGATATCCACGTTCACGCCGACATCCAAATACTGAAATTGCGTATTGACCAGCGGGTTTACCACGCCCGCGCCGCCCGTCGAACCGACGCCGACGCCGGCCTGGAAGCTTCCCGTGGCCACCGGGACCTTGTCGCCGACTCTCAGCTTGGCCGGCTGTCCATCGATCGAGCGAATTTCCGGGTTTTGAATAATCTTCGTGTACGTGTCTGTCAAAACCGCATTCGCGGTAATACTTGGTATCGTCAGGACGACGTCAGAATTCGTCAAACCGCGTAATTGACTGAGCGTAATCGTCCCGGCTGTCGACGAGGTTGAGCTCGTGGTCGTCCCGGTGGTAGTGTTCGACGTCGTTGTCGCCGGCACGATGGCTGCCGATGCTGTCTGTCCAGGCAGAATTCCCAAGGCCCGCATGCGGTCCGTTCGTGCCTGCACCACTTCCACCTGTATAACCACTTCCGGTTTGGCCTTATCGATGTCTTTGATCATCTTCTCCGCGAGCGCCAGCTTGTCTGGAGTATCCCGCGCGATGATCGCGTTCTGCGAATTCAGTTGTTGCAACCTCTTCATGTCGAGCAATTGCCGCAAGCCGGTCACGATTTCCGTAATGTCCTGCGGCTGCACGGTATTCCCGAGGTAGAAAGTCTTCACCACTTCTTCTTCGTAGTCGCGACGTTTCTGCGGCTGGTCCGGAATCACAAAAATAATATTTTCCGTCACCGGCTTCCAGAACGCCTTCGCTTGCAGCGATACGATATCCAGTGCCTGCTCCAACGTTACATTGTTCAGTTGTCCCTTGATCTGTTTGGCCACGAAGTCCGGATCGTAAATCACGGTTAAGCCCGCGAGTTTGCCGACGGTGTCATACACCATCTTGGCCTCGTTGGAGTAGGTCATGGTGATTGGAGCATTCGATAGGGGCTTCAGTTCGGGCGGTGCCGACGCGAGTGGTGCCTCGCCCGCTTCGGGTTCAGGTCGCGAAGCAGCTTCCGCGGCGCTGCTGTTCTCGGCGATCCTGTCCACAGTCCGCTGTATTTCCTGCCCCGCCACCGCACTTCCCGGATCGATGAACAACGCGCGCTGGAATTCGCTTAGCGCCGCCTGCAAATCACCCTGTTTCCGTAGCGCGTATCCCCTCTGCATATGCATCGTACTGGCGTCAAAACGCGCCTGATCCACCTTGATCCGGTAACTCGCGTTGTTGGGATCGGTTTTTAACGCTTTCTGGAAGTACACATAAGCATCGTCAAAATCCGATAGATTATTGGCTTTTTCCCCTTGCGTGTAGTCTTGCTGGCCCTTCGGGCATCCCGCCGCGAGCAGTGCTATCCCCAGACAAACCGCTACTTTCCCCCAACGGCGCATGAATTCTCCCGAGCCAATCGACCAATTTCTAACCTGATTCGCAGTCTAGCATTCGGTTTAGAAGCGCAGCAAGCAACGGAAGGTTGGCTGTCTTTCATCGGATAACCCCCCTTTTGTTCGTTGGTTGCCGCAATGTAGCGTAGATTTAACCCAGCAGTTATGATGAAGTGTGCCGAGCCCACCCAAAAAAGCCGACCAGTCCAGAAATCCTCAGCGACCGGGTAAATCGGAAAAATCCAAGAAATCCACCAAGCCCGCCGAGCTCCTCGTCGCGCAGAACCGTGCGGCGTCGTATAATTACACCCTGCTGGACAGATACGAGGCTGGCTTGGTCCTGCACGGCACCGAAGTAAAGGCTCTGCGTGAAGGCAAAGCCAATATTCGCGACGCCTACGTCGATTTCAAGAAAAGCGGCCCGTGGCTCGTCAACGCGCACATTGCCCAGTACCTGGCCGGCGGACCCTGGAATCACGAGCCGCTCGGCTCCAGAAAGCTGTTGCTCCACCGCAACGAAATTCACAAGCTCTCGGTTCGTACCGAGGCTAAAGGTTTAACCGTCATACCCCTGCGCATCTATTTCAGAAACGGCATCGCCAAGTGCGAAATCGCGCTGGCGCAAGGCAAAAAAAACTGGGATCGCCGCGCCGACGAAACGCAAAAAAGAAGCGCGCAGGGAAGTGGACGAATCCATGTATCGCAACCGGAGGCGATAAACGCATCATGCAGATCACGCTGGAAACCAAGCCCTACGCCACTCTCGAGACCGACGCTCTGGTTTCATACATCTTTGAAGAAGCCGATCCTATCCAGAGCCATCTGCTGGAAATCGATCAGTCCGCTAGCGGCTTGCTGAAAAAACTAGTCAAAAGCGGTGAATTGACCGGCAAGACTCTGGAGTTCACGCTCATTCATTCGCCGGCAGGATTGGCCGCATCTCGTCTCCTGCTGGTCGGTGCAGGGAAGCGCGAACAATTCTCCGGCGCCACGCTGCGCAAAATCGCCGGCGCCGCCACTGCGTTCGCTGAAAGCCAGAGGCGCAAAAAAAATCGCCTTCCTGGTCGGCGAAAATGATGCCAACGATTCGAGCGCCCAAGCCATCACTGAAGCTGTAACCACCGCGAATTTCGAGACCGATAAATACAAGACCGATAAGAAGACCGACAAAAATATCGAATCCGTCTCCGTCGCCGGTTTTCCAGATTCCTCCCGTGCCTCCGCTGAAGCAGCCATCGCCAAAGGCCGCACCATCGGCGACGCGCAAAATTTCACCCGCGACCTGGTCAACGAGCCTTCCAATAAGCTAACGCCACGCGTCCTGGCAGAAAAAGCCGAAGCCATGGCCCGCGAAGCCGGCCTCGCTGTAGAAGTCTTGGATGAGCGTCGCATTGCCGACCTGAAAATGGGGGCGTTGCTCGGCGTTTCGCAGGGCGGACCTGAGCCACCGCGCGTCATCGTCATCACCTACGTCCCGCCCAAGCCCAATCCGAACGCGCCAGTGATCGGCCTGGTCGGCAAAGCCGTCACCTTCGACACCGGTGGCGTTTCCATCAAGCCCGCCGACGGCATGGAAAAAATGAAGTACGACATGGCCGGCGGCGCCACCATGATCGGCGTGATGCGTGCCATCGCCACCCTCAAGCCCAACGTGAAAGTCATCTGCGTCGTCCCTAGCACGGAAAACGTGGTCGGCGGGGCCGCCCAGAAACCCGGCGATATTCAAACCTCCATGTCCGGCAAAACCATCGAAGTTTTGAACACTGACGCCGAAGGCCGTCTGATCCTGGCCGATGGCATCACTTTCGCGAAGCAACTAGGCGCCACCGTTCTAATCGACGCCGCCACTCTAACCGGCGCAATCGTAGTAGCCCTCGCCTACGTAAACGTAGGCGTCTTCGGCTCCGATCAAGCTTTTACCGACAAGCTCCTCGCCTCCGCCAAAGCCACCGGCGAAAAAATGTGGCAAATGCCCATGGACGACGAATACCGCGAATTCATGAAGGGCAGCTTCGCCGATCTGCAGAATATTAGCAGCGGCAAAGGGGGTGGCAGCATCACCGGAGCATGGTTCATCCGCGAATTCGCCGGCGACACCCCTTGGATCCACCTGGACATTGCAGGCACCGCCTGGAACGACGACGCCAAACCGTGGCTGGCCAAAGGCCCCACTGCGGTCGCCCTGCGTACCCTCGTCCATCTCGTAATGTCCTACTAAAAATCCGGTTGTTCTACGGAGGGGCACGACATGTCGTGTCTCCTTCTCTGCGCGTTGCCTTTCGACTGATTTATTTGTACCGATTTTTCCGAGTGCGCCATCCAACTCGCGTGCTGGTGATTGCTGCGTTCGTGTCCATGGCGGCACAATCGGCCCAGCACCCATATCCCCGGAGAACCTCGTGGCCAACGAAGCAGATCGTAAGCTCTTCACCCCAGTGCAAATCGGGCCGACAACTCTGAAGCATCGCGTGGTCATGGCGCCCCTGACGCGTTCACGTTCCGAGCAGCCCGGCGATATTCCCGGCAATCTCATGGTCGAGTATTACAGCCAGCGCGCTTCCGATGGCGGCCTGATTATCTCCGAGGCCACTACCATTTCGATCGCCGCACGCGGATGGTACGGCGCGCCGGGAATGTACTCCGACGAGCAGGTCGCCGGCTGGAAAAAAGTTGTCGACGCGGTTCACGCTAAAGGCGGCCGCATGTTCTCGCAGCTGTGGCACACCGGCCGCTCCGCGCACGTCGACTTGCGGAATGGCGCGACGCCTGCGGCTCCCAGCGTCGTTCCGTCCTATTGGCTGGATGCCACGCCGATCATTTCCACGCCGAGTGGCTGGCTCAAGCCCTCCCCGCACCGCGCTCTGGACATTGCAGAAATCTCCGGTATCATCGCGGACTATCGCAAGGCCGCCGAACGCGCCAAGTCCGCCGGTTTTGACGGCGTCGAGCTGCACGCCGCAAATGGCTACTTAATCGACGAATTTCTTCAGAATGGCAGCAACCACCGCACCGATGCTTATGGCGGCTCCGTCGAAAATCGCTCGCGCTTACTGTTGGAAGTGGTGGAAGCCATTGTCTCGGTATGGGGCGGAGACCGCGTCGGTGTCCGCATTGGCCCCGGCGGAACGTGGAATGCCATGTCTGACAGCAACCCCAACGAGCTCTTCGACTATCTCGCCGGACAGCTCAACCGCTTCGGACTGGCCTATCTCCACGTCATCGAACCGCGCGTTAAGGGCAACGTGGTTATCACCGAAGGCCAAGACGCGGTGGCCGTCGAGCGACTGCGCAAAATCTTCAAAGGTAAAATCATCGCCGCGGGCGGCTTCGAACCCGACACCGCCGAAGCCGTCGTAGCAAAAGGAGACGCCGACGCCGTGGCCTTCGGCCGCCATTTCGTAGCTAATCCCGACTTGCCGAAGCGTATCCAGCTCGGTCTGCCCCTAAACGAATACGACCGCAAAACGTTCTACACTTTCGATTTCCACGGCTACACCGACTATCCATTTTACGATCAGAAACGTGTTGGTTCGTTGTCCGATCCATTTTGTCCCCAGCTGCAAAATTCCGATTTTTATTTTGACAGCCGCCTTCACGCGGGTATCGCGCAAGCGTCCGCAGGCAACAGTCCGCGCGCTGAATCGAAAAACAAAGCGCTGGTTCTCGAAGCCTTCGATACGCTATTCAATAAGCGCGACTACGCGGCGGCGGAGCGCTATTGGTCGCCCAATTACATCCAACACAGCGCGCACATCCCACCAGGACGCGATGGTCTCTTCAACCTCGTCAAGAGCGCCCCGCCATCCTTAAGATACGAACCAGGTGCCATCCTTGCGGAAAACGATTTTGTGATCGTCCACGGACGATTCTCGGGCAGGGGCCAGCTCGCCAACTGGATAGCCGCGGACATCCTTCGCATCAGCGACGGATTGCTGGTGGAGCATTGGGACGTCCTTCAGGACGAGGCCACGCGCGAGTCGTCCAAAAGTGGCCTGCCCATGTTCGGCGACAAGTTCGCTGTCTAAGGCGGCAAAGAAAATCGCAAGCTTCGCGGCGCGGAGGACATCAACCATGCCTTTGGTTCGCATTGATGCTGTAGAGGGCCGTTCCAAGGAAGAAATCAAGGATCTTCTCGACGCTGTGCATCGCGCCATTCTTTCCGCTTTCCATGTACCTCAGCGCGATCGTTATCAGATCTATCACGTGCACCCGCAATCTAGCCTCGTCCTCGAGGACACCGGTCTAGGAATCGAGCGCACCTCAAAAGCTGTGGTGGTAACGCTGACCAGCATGCCGCGCAGCCAGGAATTGAAACTCCAGTTTTACGAGGATCTTTGCCGCGAACTGAAGAAAAGCTGTGACATTGATTCAGGTGACGTTATCGTTTCCATCGTCACCAATTCCGCGCCCGACTGGAGCTTTGGCCACGGCCGGGCCCAGTTCATCACCGGAGAGCTATAGCTTGTCTGGGTCTTCCGTAGTAGCGAATCTTTAGATTCGCATTCTCTTTTGCAGCGCATAATGCGCTCTCCAGCTACGTGCGTGGTATTGTATGGCCATGGCGAATCGTCAGTCGTGCCGTTGCAGCCACGGCAAATCCATTCATTACCCCAAAGTCAGCGACCCTAAGGTTCAAAAACGCTGCTATTTTCCCGGATGCACCTGTAAGAACTACAGGCCAGTGAAGTCTTAACCCGCCGCAGCGTCGCGCTCCGCCACATCGCTCAACGTCTATCTTCCAAGCTCTAACCTCCAGCAGCTGACTTCCAGTATGATATCCAGCAAAGCCAGCTTGGAGCGCCGACATGCCCGACCATCCAGATGATCCCAGCGCCCAGTCCCTCGAGCGCAAACTCGCCACCATTCTCTCCGCCGACGTCGCCGAATTCAGCCGCCTCATGAGCGAAGACGAAGAAGACACGCTGCGAACTTTTCGCGGACACAAGCAGGTCTTCGAGTCCCTCGTCGCTATGCACCGCGGTCGCGTTTTCAACACTGCGGGCGACGCCATCCTCGCCGAATTTGGCAGTGCCGTCGAAGCCGTGCGCTGCGCTACTGATATCCAAGCCGCCCTGCGCACTCGCAACGACAATCTCCCGCCGAACCGCCAAGTCCGTTTCCGCATCGGCATTAACCTTGGCGACGTCATGGTGCAAGGCGTAGACCTCATGGGCGATGGCGTTAACGTAGCCGCGCGCTTGCAAACCGCCGCCGAACCCGGGGGCATCTGCATCTCCGGAAGCGTCCACGATCAAATTCGCAACAAGCTTTCTCTTTCATTCCTTTCGCTCGGCGAACGCAGCTACAAGAATATCTCTCAGCCCATCCGCACATTTTCCATCAGCGAAGTCGAAGGCGCCGGCACGCTTCCCGCCACCAAGCCGGAGGACGCTCCAGCAAAAAGCAGTTCCGCAAAATGGCTCGTTGCAGCGCTCGTGCTGGTGCTGTTGTTAGCAGGCGGCGGCTTTTGGGCTTACACCGTCCATCAGCGCAACCAAACCGAACTGGCGCAGGCTAGCGCTGCGGCCTCGCAACCACCAGCAACTCCTTCCGCGGCCGCCCCACCGACCACGCCGCCGCCTGCAAGCATGACCATGTCCGCGACCGCCCCGCCGCAACCCGCCGCTACTCCTCCCGCGCCGCCAGCCGCCTCTCCTGTGAAAATAAAAAACTCCATCGCCGGCACCTATTCCGGTCCCGTCTGTTTCGCCGAAACGCAAAAAGAGCCCCACCGCTGTTTCCGCACCGAAGGCACTATCACCGGTAGAAAAATCACTGGTCAGTGGTACATGGGCCCCGAGAAAAGAATGATTATGGTCCTAACTGGCGATGTGTCGAAGTCTGGCGACGTGGTAATCGAGATGGTGATGCACAGCGAAACGCCCGACGGCACCCGCTTGGCCTCGATCAATGTACAAGGCACGCTTCACGACGGGATCATCGACACCAGCGGCACCTTCCGCAACGGTCGACCCGCCACTCTAAACTGGCACAAAAATCCTGACTAATCTCGGCGCACGCCGAAATTCTTATGCTATCTGGACGCATGTTTATGGAAGGGAAGGGAGCCGACAGCTCAAGATCGCCCAGAACTCTTGCCGCACCTACCAGCTGACCGTCTGCACCGTTTCGAGCCCAGCTTCGCCCTCATGTTTCGTTCCAGCTTTGCCGACCCACACCACGTTGCAGCGTTCGGAATTGCCCCACTCTTCGTCGAAGATCAGCTCGATAATTTCACCGCGGCGCAGTTTTGCATCTCCGCGCAACCGAAACCCTTCTTTTGAGGAATCCAGCACCAGGCAAGGCAATCTTTTTTGCCGGCTAGCCAGATTAACCACCAGGCTAGCGGGACGCCGAGATACTAAGCGTTTTGAGCGGCGTTTGGTTACAGGGTCTTTAAGCATGCGTTCACGCAGTACCGTACCTGGTAGACCATTTTCTGCCGGGGAAAAGATTGTAGGGACTTCTGCGCGCGCACGTCAACGCAAATCTCACTTATACGCGGAACCTATTCATATGGCGTTCATATCGCGCGGAGAGCAACCCGCCGCAACTAGGGCATCGATCCTTCGCAATTACCGCTGACGATCCAGTTGGAACGCCGCGGCGCGGAAATCTCCACGCAGTTCGAGGTTTATTCCGTGGCGCATCCACCAGTCGCCCGAGGCGCTCGCGGGCGTCTCCGGCTCGCGCCTTACCCTCGATGAAGCTGAGTTTATATTCCGCGTCAGGATCGAGACCTTCCAGTTGCAGCAGCGGAAGCCCGCGCCCCTCCTGCGTGGAATGCGTAAAAGCAAAAACCACGGCTTGATTCTTGTCGTGTGCCACCGTTTCCGTCACAGAAAATTCGCTTCCATTACGCGGACTGATCACGCGATAGAGATCGCCGCGCACAATCGTTTTCTGCACCGCATGATATGCGGCGATCAGCCGTTTGGCTGTGGCAAAATCCTCCGCGCTCCATTTATTCAGATTGGCGCCAATGCCCAGCGAACCCTGCATCGAACTGAGCATGCGATACGTGAGCGAGGTGGCGCGAAAGTTATACCAATGCGGCGAATCCGTAACCCACGCCATCATGATTTGCGGCGTGTACGCGTAACTAAAACCATCCTGCATGGACAACCGGTCAAACGGATCGGTATTGTCCGAAGGCCAAACTTCATCCGTGTAACGCAAAATTCCCAAGTCCACGCGTCCGCCGCCGCCCGAGCACGATTCGATCTCCACCTTCGGATGTTTCTTGCGCAACTCCGCGAGGATCGCATACAGATTGCGGATGAATTCCACGTACACGCGTTTCTGCTCGTCCACCGGCACTTGATCCCAGCCCGGCTCCGACCAGTTGCGGTTGTAATCCCATTTCAAAAACGCAATATCGTTTTCGGTGAGCAGCTTATCGAGAAAACCGAAAACGTAGTCGCGCACCTCCGGCCGCGCCAGATTCAACACCAGCTGGTTGCGTGATTCCGAGCGTGGGCGCCCGGCAAAATTCAAAACCCACTCCGGATGCTTGCGATAAAGATCGGAATCCGGATTCACCATTTCCGGCTCGACCCACAACCCAAAATCCATGCCCAGCGCGTGAACCTTGTCGATCAGCGGCTTCAAACCGTGCGGAAATTTCTCCGTGTTCACATACCAGTCGCCGAGTCCCGCGTGGTCGTCTTTGCGCTGGCCAAACCAGCCATCGTCCATCACAAAACGATCCACGCCGATGGACGCCGCTTTTTCCGCCAGCGCCTCTTGTCCCGCTTCATCGACTCTAAACTCGGTAGCTTCCCAGGAGTTGTAGATCACCGGGCGCGGCTTCGGATCCGGCGCTTGCGGCAGAATCTTCGCGATTTCAAAACGATGCAGCAATCGTGACGCGCCACCGAGTCCATGATCCGAATATCCGCCATAAAACACAGGCGTATCCAAATGCTCGCCGGGCTGCAGTTTGTAGCCGAAATCAAAAGGATTAAATCCGCCCGTCACGCGCACCGCATCCAATTGCGTTTTCTCGATGGTGAAGCGCCACGAACCGGACCACGCCAATGCGCCAAACCAAACTTCGCCATGCTCCTCGTTCGCCACGATGGGCCCCCCGCCGTTGTGGCTATCGTCTCGCGAAATCGCAAACCACGGATTAGCCTGATGCCCGGTGGTCCCGCGACGGCTTTCGATCACCCGCTCGCCGCCCTGAATTGGCTCCTGATTCAAAGTCCATTCGCCAGCCCAGCGCCCCGTCAAATAGCTCAGCGCGTAGCGCGCGGGCGGCAGCGTCCATTGCGCCGCGGCAGCTTGTTCGATCACCACCGGCTGCTTTTCCTTATTCTCAATGCTCGCGGAACGCGCCAGAATCCCACTCTCCGCGTCCATCGCGTAGCGCAGCGTAACGTAAATTTCACGCGAAATATCCTTGAGCAATATGTCCAGCGATTGCGTACCGTTCGGCGTGGCGCGTACAAACTGCAGCACCAGGTCGCGATTGCCATCCGCAAACGTGATTTTCAGCGCCGGCTCGGTAAACAAACCCGCGCCCCAACTTGCATACTCCTGCGGCGTAGTGGTGTACGGCGAATCAAAGGAAGCCGCCTCGGGAAACGAATGCGGCGGCGCGATACTGTCGTGGGGGCCAAGCCGTCCGCCCCAGTACAGCGGCTGCAACTCACCGCGTTCATTCACGCCAAACGCATAGGTGGAATTTCCTCCGTCCAGCCGAAACACGGGCGTACTCTGCGCCGCGGCGGCCCCCGCACCCGAGGCCGGAGTTTGCGCAATCATTAGGCTCGCGCCAGGGAAACACATCAGTAGGGAACTAACTAAAATCGAGAAAAAACGCACCTTCAAATAGTTTTTCATTTCGTCGTATCCTAGCACCCGTCACGACGCCTTGTCTTGTTTTGACGGAGCGCATTGCCCCGCGTGACGTCAGCATCGCGCAAAGCAACTTCTTCATTCCGTTGACTTCACTCGCAGCCCACCCTAAGATGCCCCTGACCCTGTGACCGAATCCGACCCCATCCTCGGAAAAACTTTTTCTCACTATCGCATCATCGAGCAGCTTGGCGGCGGCGGTATGGGCGTCGTCTACAAAGCCGAAGACACCACCCTCGGCCGCATGGTGGCGCTGAAGTTCCTGCCCGAAGAACTTTCGCGCGACAAAGTGGCCCTCGACCGCTTCCTCCGCGAAGCGCGCGCCGCCGCCGCGCTCAACCATCCCAACATCTGCACCATTCACGAAATTGGAGAATACGAAGACGGTCGCCGGTTCATCGTCATGGAGTTTCTCAAGGGCCAAACCCTGAAACATCGCATCGCCGGCGGTGCGCTTCCGACGGACACATTAATCGAGTTAGGCATTCAATCCGCCGACGCACTCGACGCCGCGCATTCCGAAAACATCGTCCACCGGGACATCAAACCCGCCAATATTTTCGTTACCGACCGTGGCCAGGCCAAAGTCCTCGATTTCGGCCTCGCCAAAGTAATGCAGGCCTCGGCGGGATGGCGCCACACATGGCACCGTTACGATGGATGAAGCCAACCTCACCAGCCCCGGAGTGGCCCTTGGCACTGTCGCGTATATGTCGCCCGAGCAAACTCTCGGCAAAGATCTCGACGCCCGCACTGATCTTTTTTCTTTCGGCGTAGTGCTGTACGAGATGAGCACCGGCCGTCCCGCTTTTCCTGGCGCTACCAGCGCCGCAATTTTTGACGCCATTCTAAATCGCGCCCCGATTGCCCCGGTCCGCCTCAATCCCGAACTTCCCGCCGAACTCGAACGCATCGTCAACAAAGCCCTCGAAAAAGATCGCACCATGCGGTATCAAAGCGCAGCCGAATTGCGCGCCGATTTAAAACGCCTCCAGCGCGACACCAGCTCCAGCCGCGTGCAAACACCCCCTTCGGCTGCAGAGGCCGCCGCAAGCGCTGCCGGCGGCACGCCTATCCCGCCGCATACGGACACCGCTTCCGTGAGCGTGTCTGGAAGCACTTCTGCTAGCGCCGCGGCCCCGGAGCAGAAAAATCGCTTGCTCGTTCCCGGCATTCTCGGCGCACTAGTAGTCGTCGCCGCGATCATTTTCGCCGTCTACAAATTCTCTCCACACAAAATCACCCTCGATATTCAAAACATGCGCATCGCTCCGCTTACGCAGTCCGGCAAAGCCAGCGCGGTGACCATTTCTCCCAATGGCCAATACGTCGTCTACGTCCTCAACGACAGCGGCAAAGAAAGCCTCAACGTTCGTCAGGTCGAAACCGGCAGCGATGTGCAGGTATTGGCGCCAGACGAGCAGACCTTTGACGGTCTCACTTTTTCTGCCGACGGTAACTATGTCTATTTCAGCCGCCGCAGCAAGCAACTTGCAGGCTATTCGGACCTGTACAAAATGCCCGTCCTCGGCGGCCAGCCGCAGCCCATCGCGCACGACGCCGACACCGCCCCCGGCCTCTCCCCAGACGGTAAGCGTCTGGCTTTCGTCCGTGGCGATCCCTCAAAATTTGAGATGTCAATCATTGTCGTAAATAACGACGGCAGCGGCGAACAAGTACTTGCTCGCGTCCCGGCCAACGTAACTGGGACGAGTTTAATTCCGCCGGCGTGGTCGCCGGACGGAAAAACCATCGTTGTGCCGGACTGGAGAAATTCCGGCGAACGCTTCCTTCTTGCCATCTCTGCTTCGGACGGTTCGGTTCGTCAGCTCTATCAGTCATCCAATTTCATCGGACGCCCAGTGTGGCTGCCCGACGGCTCCGGCTTGATTTTTGTTATGGCCGAGCCCGGGACGAATTCCCCCGGCCAGCTCTGGTCCATCTCCTATCCCAAGGGTGAAATTCACCGTCTTACCAACGATTTGACCAACTACGGCCTCTCCTCCATCGCCATCACTCAGGACGCCAAAACGATTGTCGCGGTCCAAACGTCCTTGCACCAAGGTTTATGGGTGGCTCCTGGCGGAGACTCCGATCACGCCACACAAATCCCCTTCGACGGCGAACCGTTGCGCGTCAGCGCGGTCACCAGCGATCACCTGATTATTCAGGACTATCATTACCAAGCCTTTACATTGCACCTCGATGGTTCCGGTCAAACCCCGCTCCTCTCCGGTCGGCAGCTTGGCGGTTTGTTCGATTGCGGTCCCACCGGCACTCTGATTTTTGCCGAAACCCGCGACAACGCCACCAATGTCTGGAAGGCCGACGCCGACGGCAGCAACCCCGTGCAATTGACTCACGTGAACCGCGCCAGCTTTCCCTCATGCGCCCCCGACGGAAAATCCTTCATCTACTGGGAGCCTCCGACCGAGTTTGTCCAGGACATCAACGCCAGCGCACCAGCCAAACCGCTCAACGCTTTAACTACCTTAGGGCGTGTCCGTTTTTCGCCAGACGGTAAGACCCTCGCAACCATCAGCTTTGTCACAGGTCCGCCAGAGCGTATGGCTTTCATCTTCACGCCCTTCGACGGCGGCGAGAGCCACTACTTATTTGAAAATGTTCCCTTCGCGGCTTCTTGGGTGGAATGGTCGCCCGACGGCACCGCACTCGACTACTCCTTGCTGCGCCGTGGCGCGGCCAACATCTGGCGTCAACCCATCTCCGGCGGTCCGTATCAGCAGCTCACCAAATTCACCACCACCGCAATGACCAGCTTCCGCCGGTCCCCCGACGGCAAGAATCTCTACGTAATCCGTGGCACGCGCTCCGCCGACATCATCCTCCTCCGCGACACCAAATAACCTTCGCCTCGCCCACTCGAATCCGCCGACGCAATAAACGCGAACATCCCCACTCTTGTAGGGGCGTAGCAGCTGCGCCCTAGCTTGCCACGATGTCAGCATCAGGAGTTTTTGTAACGCCCGCCTTCCGTTTTACCCCGACGCAGGGAGCGGAGGCAGTCGCTTTTGTTTTGTTGGGCTAGCGAACGATATTCCGACGCTCGACGATTACCGCATCACATCTTTTCCGGCGCATCGATTCCCAGCAATGAAAGCGCCGTAACCAGCTGTCGCTCCACCAACTCCGTCAGCCGCAGCAAGAATCCCCGCTTCTGCTCATCCGCTTCCGTCAAAATATGATGTTTGTGATAGAACAAATTAAACGCCTGCGCCAGTTGGAACGCATACTTCGCCACAAACGCTGGCTCCTGCCCGCCGATCGCCAGCTCCACCGCTTGGTCCAGCGACCCCGCAAGCAATACCAACTCCCACAACTCGTTTCCCGCAGCGCCGCCCAAAAGCGTTGCCGCCGTCTCCTGCGTAACCGCAATTTCCGCTGCACCAGCTTCTAAACCCTTGCGGCGGATTCCACGAATACGCACCACCGCGTATTGGCAATAAGGTCCGGTCTCACCTTCAAAGCTCAACGCATCGGCGAAATCAAACGCGATGATCGAATTGCGCGTAAATTTCAAAAGGAAAAAGCGTAGCGCGCCCACCGCGATAGCATGCGACGTTTTCAATTTCTCTTCGTCGCTCATATCCGCATGCCGCTCCCGCACTTCCGCCAGCGTGGCGGCCTCCAGCTTGTCGATCAAATCGTCGGCTTTCACGCCATGGCCCTTGCGCCCGCTCACTTCTACGTAAGGCTTCTTCGCTTCATCCTCGGTCAGTTCATAACCAAGCTCCGCCGCGCAACGTGGCGTCAGCGCCACAATCTCATACGCAAAGTGGATCGACCGTTCCGCTTCCTTGGCATGTCCCAGCGCCCGCAAACCCTGCGCCACCACATCCTGCAGATAAGCTTGTCGCGCATCGATCACGTTATAAACGGTGGTCGCCGCCGCCCCGAAGTTCGGTGCCTGCGGATCACCCTTCATGCTGGTCGTGGCCCACACCGTCTCCTCGGGCGGGGCGTTTTTCCACTTTGCATATTTGAAGTCCTTGCCCAGCAACCCGAATTTCCAAAGCTGGTAAGCGATATCCTTTCCAACGTAAGTCACCGTGCCGTTCGAGCGCACAATAATCTTGTCCTGAATATTCTCCTCGTCCTCGCCGTCACCCGCCGCCGTTTCCTTTACCTCCGCAACCCCTTCCTTTTCCGCCGGCATGATCCAACAACCCGCCATCTTCCCAGTCGTCGCCAGCACAATCGCGCCAGACTTCTTCAGCATCTCAAACGCCGTATCCCAAAACTTCAAATGCAAAATCTCGCTCTCGCGCGCCAGCAAATCGTAATAAATGCCCAAACGCGCCATGGTCCGCAAATGAAACGAAACAATCGAATCCGCTACCACTTCCGCCACTTCGGACTCTTCTCCCCGCCCTTCTTCGATGGCCCGTAGCGTCTCTCCGCGCAATTTCGCGGCATTCACCTTGTCCGCGGCAAAAAACTGCGTGGCCTTGGCATAGATGTCCCAGCAGTCGTAATCAAATCGCGGCTCCATGGCCATCATCTTCACGCTGACCGGCGTGCGCTTCTCCATCCACAGCAGCCCGATCACCACGTCCGCCACCTGCACGCCGGTATTGTCGATGTAATTCTGAATCTGCACGCGATGGCCCGCGTGCCGCAAAATCCGCACCAGCGTGTCCCCCAGCACCGCGTTCCGCACATGTCCAATGTGCGCCGCTTTATTGGGATTAATACTCGTATGTTCGACAATGATCTTCCCGTTCGCTGAGAGCTTCGCCCGAAGCGCCCTCCGAACCACCCTGTAGCGCGGGGCGCTTGGGTCTGAGCCCCGCGGCTTTTTCCGCACCAGCGCCTCCACTCGCCACTTCCTTCCAAAACTCCCCGCGATCGAAATAGGCATTCAGGTAGCCCGCTCCAGCCACCTCCAAGCGCGCCACACCCTCCACCTTCCGGAAATCGTTCGCGATCTCTTGCGCCAGTATTCGCGGTGCCTTCTTCAGCCGCTTCGCCAGTTCAAAACACACCGGCGACGCCGCTTCACCCATCTCAATCTTCGGCGGCCGCTCCAGCACCACACCCAGATCAACGTGGTAGGTCAGCTGAATATGCCTCGCTAGTGCATCCCGCAACCGATCCTTAATCGTCTGATACACAGTCCCTCACCCAATCCGCAAAGCGTAATAGTATACGAGAATGCGTAGCGGCCGCCTTCTGCTTACCCCAGTTAGGTCCCAGTTAGGGGAGTTGTCCACCTTGGCTGGCGTTTTCGTGGACAAACTATCGTCTAAATTCTTGACCCGCAGTAACTCATGTGCTATCATTTCCCATGTTTATCGGTACGTCATCCTTACGGACCTCGCTAGCTCACACGAGTTACGTTTCAGCGAAAAACGCGATCCTTTGTTTTCAACGACTTGCACACTCTTTTCCATTTCATATTTCCTCTAACTCCCTTGGAATCAATCGCTCACGAACTCTTTGTCAAAAACACCCGGGGGTGGGGGTACCCTCGTCACCTTTCTATCCATCACTTCTCAGCCGTCGCACTGGTTTGACAGCCTGCAACGCCGCCGATACTATCGTTGCGCTCGCTCCACAACAATATTTTGCGGTGCCGGCCCCATCGCGGGGTGGCGGACGCCTATGAAACTAGCCTATTTTGACTGTTTTAGCGGAATCAGCGGGGACATGACCCTTGGCGCGCTCGTCGATGCCGGCTGTCCCGTCGAGTATCTGCGCTCCGAATTGCAGTCCCTGGATGTTCCTGGCTGGACGCTCTCCGCCGAAAAGGTTTGGAAAAGTGGTATGGCCGCCACCCATGTAAAGGTTGCTACCGAAGACCTGCAGAAACATCGCAGCCTCTCCACGATCCTCGGGATTATTGACAAGTCCCAGATCGCGCCGCAGGTACGCGACCGCGCTTCGGCCATTTTCGAGAAACTGGGCCGCGCCGAATCCTATGTTCATGATGCGCCGCTAGAAAAAGTACATTTTCACGAAGTCGGCGCCGTCGACGCCATTGTGGACATAGTCGGTGCCTGTATCGGCTTCGACGCTTTGGGTATCGCAAAATTCGCCAGTTCGCCGCTTAACGTTGGCGGCGGCACCGCGAAAATGGCGCACGGCATTCTTCCCGTACCTGCACCTGCAACTGCTCGTCTGTTGCAAGGTGCGCCGACATATTCAAACGGCGTGCAAAAAGAATTGGTCACGCCGACCGGCGCAGCCATCGTGGCCACGCTGTGTGATTCCTTCGGCCCGCAACCGGCTATGACCGTCTCCTCCATCGGTTACGGCGCTGGCACCATCGATCTCGACCACCAGCCAAACGTGCTGCGCATCATGATCGGCGAAGCCGTGGAGAAATCCATCGCGGCGCCATTCGGTTTTGACGAAGAAATCGCGGTAATCGAAGCCAATCTCGACGATATGAATCCGCAGATTTACGGCCACTTTCAAGAACGCGCGCTGACGCAAGGTGCATTGGACGTCTACACGACTCCGGTGCAGATGAAGAAAAATCGCCCAGGCACGCTACTGACGGTCCTGTGTAAACCAGCAGACACGCAAAAACTGATGGATCTGATTTTCGCGGAGACCACCACCATCGGCGCGCGCACCTACAACGCGCAACGCCGCGTCTTGCCGCGCAGCTCGGTTACGGTAGCAACCGCCTACGGCGAGGTCCGCATGAAAGTAGCCAGCGTTAACGGCCACATCCGCCAAGCCACGCCGGAATACGAAGATTGCCGCAAACTGGCCATCGAAAAGAATGTCCCCCTGCAAACGGTAATCACTGCCGCACAGCAAGCCTTTGCAGGGGCGCAACGTGTTGCGCCCCATCTCGGCGACATTGAATCGTGACCGATACTTGTTTGTGACTTGGTGCGTGATTTGGTTTTGGAAGTTGCCGTTGAAAACGAAAATCTAAAAAATGTCCGACAAACCAAAATATTATTTAACCACGCCGATCTATTACACCAACGGCCTGCCGCACATCGGCCACACGTACTCCACCATCGTGTGCGACACCATCCGCCGCTACAAACGCATGCGCGGGTTCGACGTGGTCATGACCACCGGCACCGACGAACACGGCGTAAACGTGGAACGCTCCGCCCAAAAGGCCGGCATCCCGGAATCGGAATACGTCGCCAAAATGGCCGCGGAATGGCGCAAACTCTGGGATGAACTTGGATTGCAGGCCGACGAATTCGTCCGCACCACGGACCTGAAACACGCGCACACCGTGCAGTGGCTCTTCAAACTGTGTCGCGAAAACGGTTTTATCTATCCCGGCCACTACACCGGGCAGTACTGCATCTACGACAATGCCTACGTGGATGTGAAGCCGGGAGAACCTTGTCCCGACTGCGGCCGTCCAACAGAAACGGTTACCGAAGCAAATTTCTATTTCAAGCTGTCCGCCTTCCAAAAACCCCTATTGGATTTTTATAAGAAGAATCCCAATTTCATCCAGCCCGAGGCGCGGCGCAACGAAATTCTCAGTTTCGTGGAAGGCGGCCTGCGCGACTTGAGCATCACGCGCACCAGCATCCGCTGGGGCATACCTGTTCCGGGCGAAGAAAAACACGTCTTTTACGTGTGGTTCGACGCGCTAACCGCGTATCTCACAGCGGTGGGCGGACCCAATTATGAAAAGCGCGGCTATTGGCCCGCCGATCTACACCTGGTCGGCAAAGAAATTATTCGTTTTCACGCCGTGTATTGGCCCGCATTTCTGATGGCCGCGATGCTGCCGATCCCGAAACAGATCTGGGCGCATGGCTGGCTCTTGATGGACAGCAGCAAAATGTCCAAATCCAAAGGCAACGTCGTCCGTCCGCGACCGATCGTGGATGTGCTGGGCATGGACGCGCTCCGTTACTATCTGCTCCGCGAAACAGTTTTCGGCCAGGACGGCAATTTCAGCTACGACGCCCTGATCCAGCGCTACAACAGCGATTTGGCCAACGGCCTGGGCAATCTCGCCAGCCGCACCGCCGCGCTGATTGAAAAGTTTTTTGCGGGGAAAATCCCCAAACCCGGTGCGCTTGCGGCGCAAGACGAAGCTTTGGCCAAAGAAACGCAGTCTGCTATAGCCGAAGTTGTAGAAAACTACGAAGCGCTAAAGTTCAGCCACGCGCTGGAGAAAATCTGGTCGGTAATTTCGGCCGCCGATAAATATCTGACTTCCGAGCAGCCATGGGCGGGCGGCAATACCGACGCCGAACAACAACGCCGCGCTGCGGTCCTCTGGACCACCGCCGAACTTCTGCGCGTAGTGGTCACGCTCGCACATCCAGTGCTGCCGGATTGCACCGGCAAAGTGTGGACGATGCTGGGATTGCCCGGCGCCGTAAACGCCCAGGATCTCGGCGCGCTGCGCTGGGGCCAACTGGCTCCCGGCACTGCGTTAGGAAAATCGCAACCGCTGTTCCCACGCATCGACAAAAAAGAAGCTCAGGAGAGAATGGAAGCTATGGAAAACGAAGCGCAAAACGCACCATCGCCTGTTGCGGCAAGCACTCCCGCCAGCAGTCCAGCAACAGGCACAGCGGCAGCGCCGGCCGCTGCGGGAGCTGCCGCGCCAACCGCAACCGAAAAAATCGGCATCGACGATTTCACCAAGGTCGAGATGCGCGTAGGGCAAATAAAAACCGCTGAACGCATCGTTGGCGCGGACAAACTGCTGAAACTTACCGTGGACATTGGCACGGAGATTCGCCAGATCTGCGCCGGCATCGCGCAATTTTACGAGCCAGAAAAATTGATCGGTCGCAAAGTCGCCGTGGTCGTGAATCTCGCCCCGCGGAAACTCCGTGGCGTCGAATCGAACGGCATGATCGTCGCCGCATCAGTCGGCCCCGAAGGCCGCCCAGTCCTCGCCGGTTTCCCCGACGAAGACGTCGAAGTCGGCGCACGATTGAGGTAGCCGCTTTTAGTAGCGCAAATGCTTTCATGGAACTCATCGATTCACATGCGCACATTGATTTTCCGCAATTTGCGGAGGATCGCGATGCGATGCTCGAACGCGCTCGCGCCGCCGGTGTACAGACGCTTCTCGCGATTGGCAGCGGTCCGGGTCCGGAAAAGATGGACACGGCGATTCCATTCGCCGAGCAGCACGACTGGATCTACGCCAGTGTTGGCGTGCATCCGCACGAAGCGAAAGATGTTACGCCGCAACATTTGGAAACACTTGCGTCGCTGGCGAAACACCCAAAGGTCATTGCCTGGGGCGAGATTGGGCTGGATTATTTCTATGACCACTCGCCGCGCGAGACGCAGCAGCACGTTTTTCGCGAGCAGATGGCTTTGGCGCATGCCGCTAAGCTGCCGATCATCATCCACTGTCGCGACGCCTGGCCCGATACGTTGAATATGCTGGATGAGCACTGGAGGCCAACTGGACTGGGTGGGATACTCCATTGCTTCACCAGTACCTTGGAAGATGCCCACAGGGTTCTCGACATGGGCTTCATGATTTCGTTTGCGGGAAATTCGACCTATCCGAAGACGCAGAACCTTCGCGACGTTGCGAAAGCTTTGCCGCTGGAGAACATTTTGATTGAAACGGACGCTCCGTTCCTGGCGCCGCAGGGCTTCCGCGGCAAACGCAATGAGCCTGCCCACGTGGCGGAAGTAGCGCGCACGCTTGCGAATGTGAGAGACTTGCCAGCGGACGAATTCGCCGCGGCCACGGCAGGGAATTTTCGGCGATTTTTTCGCCTGCAGTAACTCTCTTTCGTTGGCAGCAATGCCTGCTGCGGTCGATTGCAGCAGCGCGGAGGCTTAAAAGTTCGATCCGCTATACGTGTATTTTGCGGCTGTTCCATCGGCCATTCCAGCGACTGGTTGCGAATGCAAGGTCGTGAGTCTCTTTTAATTATTTGTTTGGAGGAAAGCCATCGCGCTGCTTACGGCAAAGGAGATTTTTGACCTGGTCCGCGAGGACCTGGTTCTGGTGGAGGAGGAGCTCGCGCGTCAGAGCGAAGTGGCCTTCGCGCCGGTTTCCGAGCTGACCAGCTATCTCCTGGGAGGCGGTGGCAAACGGCTACGGCCTGCCCTACTGTTACTGTGCAATGGCTACGCGGCAGGGAAGCGCAGTCCTGGCGCGATCCGACTGGCCGCGGTGGTTGAACTGCTCCACAGCGCCACGTTAATCCACGACGACGTTATCGATGCTTCGGACACGCGGCGCGGACGGCCTTCGGCAAATTCGCGGTGGGGGAATCATCGCAGCGTTTTGGCGGGAGACTGGCTGTACATGCAGTCGTTCCAGATGGCGCTGGAGGAACGGAATTTTCGCATTCTCGATGTGTTGATCGACCTGACGCAAAAGATGGTCGAAGGCGAGCTGCTGCAACTGGCGAAAATCGGACGTATCGACGTCACGGAAGATGAAGCGCTGCAACTGGCGACCTACAAGACCGCCTGCCTCTTTAGTGGCTGCGCGCGGCTGGGCGCGGTGCTTGGCGGTTTAGAAGGTGTGGAAGAAGAAGCGCTTGCGGAGTACGGGCGCAACGCCGGCCTGGCGTTTCAATTGGTGGACGACTTACTGGATTTCACGGCGTCAGCGCAAACTTTGGGAAAGCCCGTCCTGAGCGATTTGAAGGAAGGGAAAGTGACGCTGCCGCTGATTTACGCCATGGAGAATGGTCATCGCGAAGCGCGCGAGCTGGTGGCGCGGGTGCTGGAAGAAAAAGAGTTTAATTCCGTGAAGCCGGAAACGATTGTGGCGCTGGTGCAGGATTCTGGAGCGCTCGACCGCACGCGTTCGCTGGCGCATGAATACGCGCGGCGCGCCAAGGCTTGCCTGAACGGTCATGCGCATGCGAATAGCGCTGCGGTCGAATGGCGCGGGGCACGTAAGCGGAAGCAAAGTTGTCAGCGGTGCCGATTCCGAATACGCGCGCGCACTGGCTACGCTGCCGGATTTTGTGCTGGAACGCGAGAACTAGCGGTTTCGATCTTGCCAAGCTTGGGCGCAGCATGCTGCGCCCCTACAAAGACGCGCTCCCGGCTTGAAGCCATCCTTCAATATGCTGCCTTTCAAGCTCATCTACCATCCTGGGTATGACCTGAACATTGGTGCGCACGTTTTTCCTTCGCAGAAATTTCGGCTGATTGCGGAAACACTTCTCTCGGAAAAAATTGCGACTCCGGAAGATTTCCTGCAGCCTGCCGCTGCCAGCGACGAAGATATTCTTCTTGTGCACACTCCCGATTGGGTGCGTAAGCTGAAGACCGGGACGCTTAGCGCCAGCGAGGCGATGCTGCTTGAAGTGCCGTACTCCAAGGAATTAGTGGAAGCGGTGTGGCTTGCCGCCGGCGGTACAATTCTTGCGGCGCAGCATGCGCTGCGCGACGGGTTTGGCTGCAACATTGGCGGCGGTTTCCATCATGCTCATGCGGCGCACGGTGAAGGTTTCTGCGCGATTCACGACGTGGCAGTGGCGATCCGCCGCATGCAGGCCGATCGCACTATACAGCGGGCCATGGTGGTGGACACCGATGTGCATCATGGCAATGGCACGGCGCACATTTTTCGCGATGACCCTTCCGTCTTTACGCTTTCGATTCATCAGCTGAATAATTATCCGGCTTACAAGCCGGCTTCTACTGTGGACCTGGATCTGGACGATCGCGTCGAGGACGACGAATATCTGGAGACCTTGCTGCCCGCAGTGCGAAAGGGACTCGACGAGTTCCGTCCAGAGATGCTGTTTTATGTGGGTGGTGCGGATCCATTCTGCGAGGATCAGCTTGGTGGTCTGTCGCTTACGAAAAAGGGATTGCAGGAACGGGATCGCAGTGTTTTTTACGAAGCGCGTGTACGCGGGATTCCTGTGGTGACCGCGTTGGCGGGCGGGTATGCGCGGCGCGTTGAGGATACCGTTCGGATTCATGTGAATACGATTGTTGCCGCTAGAGGAGTTTCAGACTCGCGGAACGCGGCGCATTTCTGACACTGGGAAGGCGTCCACTCAAAAGCGCCGGGACTAAAGCCCGGCCGCTACAATACAACGGCTACAAGGGCGTAGACGATGCTGGTGACGTTGCCGTGGCTTGGCGGATGGCGTCGCTTAGTTCGGTTTCGAAGGCGTCGTCGCCGAAGCCTTCGGAGCGGTAGACGATTTTTCCTTCGCGATCGAGAACCACTACGGTGGGAAACGAAGTAATGGCCAGGAGGCGCTCCAGGCCGTCGGCGAAGACCATGTTTATTTTCGGCTGTTCCGCAGCAAGATACGGAGCCACTAGCGATTCGTCTTCGTCGCAATTAGCGCCCAGGAATTGCACGCTGGCATCGTTCTGAAATTCCTGGCGGACATGCTCCAGCAATGGCGCCAGGGCCCGGCACGGGCCGCACCACGTCGCCCAGAAATTTACCACCAGGACCTTTCCCTTGAGCGGTTGCAGTGGGAACGGCGCGCCAGTTTCCGCTTTGCGCAACGTAAAATCGAACGCGGTTTTTGCGCCGGCGTTGCGTTTTATCGCTGTTGGGCCGGTGGCGCGCGAGACCTCGTCGAAGGTTAACAAGATAAAATCACCCAGGCCGGCATCGGAGCCGTGAGCCTGGCGCCAGACGTTTCCTAGCTTCTCGCGAATTTCGCGGCGGCTGGGTGTGGACTTGTCAGGGTCCGCTAGCGCGAAGGCGTGGGCGTATTGCTTGCTGGCTTCGGCGGAGTCTTTTTTCATTTCCGCCAGCTCACCGAGTTTTTCGGCTGCGGTGGCATTGGGCAGCAACGCGTAGCTGGCAGCCAAGTCGCGCTGCGCGGAATCCGTATCGTTGAGCTTCATGTACAGGCGCCCCCGCAAGTCCAGCAGGGACATCTCATCGCGCTGGTGTTCCGCTTGCCACTCCTGCAGGGAGACACGCTGCGAGCGTTTGTCCGGTGAATCCTGCCGAACGTATTCCAGAACGTGCGTGGCATACGTGGTGGCGCGTCTCAACGCGGCCGCATCGCCGTTGCGTTCGAGAAGCTGGACGGCCAGCAGCGTCATGGACATATCGTCCGGCGACAGCGCGACAATGCGCTCGGCGTATTCGGTGGCGTGCCCGTTGTCCTGGAGTTGCAGATCGGCTTCGACTAGGGCGCGATAGATCTGCGGTCGCGCCTGCGACTCTGGATATTTTGCTAGGAATGCTTCCAGATTCCGCACTAAAGCGGCACGGTCGGCGCCGGCGGCGTCGATGGTGTGTTGCAATTCCTCGTCGGGATTCGGTTTTTGGGTGGCGGATTTTGCGCTCTGCGCTTTGTTGGGAGCGGGGTTAGAAGGCTGCTCCTGCAGACCCGCGCCACGAGAAGACGGAGCGTACATTAGAGAGCAAAGGCAGGCGGCAGAGAGGAGGGAAGCGACCGTCAGGACTTTTTGCGCTGACCATTGTGAAGGATCTTTCATGCCTTTTGATTTTACGGGCAGAGGAGGGAATTGGCGAATTTGTCGAGCTGCGTATTCGGCGGGAGCAACTCGTTGAAGACCCGCGACTATAACGCCTAGAAGGGGGCGAGGCGGATTTCGCCGGTGGTGGTGTGTACCTCGACGCGGCCCCCGCCGGCGCCTATTTGTGCGCGGAGGGAATGTTTGCCTTGTTCTTCAATCATGATGGGAATGTCGGCGCGAATTTCGCCGTTGGTGGATTCGGCCAACAAGTGGAAATTGGAACCGCTGGCGACGCCAATGCTCGCGCCGCCCGAAATTGTTTTGAGATCCCAATAGCTGTTCGCGGAAGGATTGCCCCGCACCGTGACGCTTCCAGAGATCGCGTGAGCCTTGGCATCCGCGGTGGCACCTTGCACGTCGATACTGCCGCTAGAGGTTTCAGCTTCGACGCGCCCAGCAAGGCCGGCGATATTAATATTGCCGGATTCATTTTTCGCGCGAACATCGCCTTTGGCATTGTTGATGGTTACGTCCCCGGAAGCAGTGGAGCCACGCACGATAGCGCCCATGTTCGCGGCGGTCACCGAGCCACTTAGGCTCACGAGCTGGGCTTCGCCCTGGATATCTTGCGCGTGCACCGAGCCGGACGCGGACTGGAGTTTTACGGGACCCTTTATATTGCGAACGGTAAGCGATCCGGAAAGGGAAGTGCCGCTGACTTCGGTATCGCTCGGAACTTCGATTGTGTAGCTGATGTTGGTGTTATGCAGGCGCATCACGTCGCGGCCAATGCGCAAGCCATCCGGTGTTTGTTCGATCGGCGGATTGGCTTCTATATCGGCCAGGCGCTTTTGCGCATCCTGCTGTCCACTGCCGGAGGCCTGGACGTCGCCGTGAACGTGAACTTTCCCGTCAGCACTGCCGGTGATGTTTACGTCGCCAGAGGCGGTGGCGATTTCCAGGCGCGTGTGTCCGGTGACGGCGTAGGAGCGATCAAAGCTGCCGTTGACGGCGGGCCCATTCGCGCAGCCGGTCGCCAGCAGAAACGCACATGCGACCAGCCCTGCGGCCATGTGGCGGTGAAGCTTCATCGCTCGTGCGCGCAAGTTGCGCCTCCGTGAAGAACGTTGGACCACGGGCCAGCAAGACGACGCGAGGAACGATCGCGATTGCCGGCTCCCATTTCTGGCCCTCATCAATAAAGTACGAGGAATATAGGAATTATGTTCCCGATGCAACTTTTACCTGAGGCGCAACCGAGACGGGTGTGGCGAGTGCTTCGTTGAGAGAACCCTGACGGTAGCCTTCGAGGTCCAGGGCGACATAGGTGAATCCGGCGTTTTTTAATTGTTTGGCGATGGTGCTGGCCATTTCTGGCGCAAAGGCGCGCGGCATTTCTTCGGGGGCGATCTCCACGCGGGCCAGCTTGTCGTGCAGGCGGACGCGAAATTGCCGGAAGCCGAGTTGGCGCAAAACGTCTTCGCCGCGCGCGACTAAGGCGAGACGCTCGGCGGTGACTTCGGTGCCGTAGGGCAGGCGCGACGCGAGGCATGCGGACGCGGGACGATCCCAGGTGGGCAGGCCCGCCCGTTGCGAAAGTTCGCGAATCTCGGACTTATGCAGCGCGACTTCCAGCAACGGGGCGACGACGTGATGCTCGGTGGCGGCGCGGTGACCCGGGCGAAAATCGAGGGTGTCGTCGGCATTTACGCCGTAGGCCACGGCGGCGAATTTCTTTTGCAGCGCCAGCGCGTCCAGTACGTTGAACAGTTCGTCCTTGCAGAAGTAACAGCGGTCCGAGGCGTTGGCGCGGTAGGCGGGATTTTCCATCTCGTGAGTGTCCGCATACTCATGACGCAAGCCAGAGGCGGCGACGAATTGTTCCACGATGGTGCGATCATGGGGCGCAAAACTTGGCGAGACGGCTGTCACGGCAAGAGCACGAGGGCCGAGCGCGCGGTGCGCCGCCCACGCGAGGTAAGCGGAGTCCGTGCCACCGGAAAGCGCCACGATTACGGAGGACAGTTCCGACAAGCGCTGCAGCAGCGCCTGCTCTTTTTCCGCGGCGTTGCGATGCGGGCCGGGCGGCGATGTTGCGGCGTCTGTTGTCCGTGGATGTGAATGAGTGAGCTCATGTTCGAGAAAATGTCTTTCTTTTGCCGCGTTACTATTTCGTTGCGGGACCTCAGGGGCTAAAGCCCCTTCGGGCCATTCCGCTTACGGCCCGACTAAAGTCGGGCCCTCCCGTCCTCGACTCAGAAGGGTCGCGCGCGCCATAATGGCACGCCGCGACGGCATGCTAATGCTTGAAATCCAGGAGCACATCGACGGTGCCCTGTTTCGGATCCGTCTGCAACCAGTGTCCCACACCATCGTAATGCACGGGAAGATCGCCGAAGACGGTGTACGGGTGGGTCTGCGCTTCGGTTAAGAATTTTTCAAACAGAGACTTATCAAACAGGGCGCCTGCCGCGATCGGCCAAGTCTGCTTCAACCTCCGTTCGCCCTCCGCGGAAAGCCCGGAGAGCACCAGCTTGCCGAAATGGTACGCCGGCCCTTCTTCGATGCTCACGGCGTAGGATATGGTCCGAGCGTCATCATCGTAAGCCGGTGTGGCGTCAAGTTTCACCTCCAGATAACCCTTCTGTCCGTACTGTTCGCGAATGCGGTCCCATCCAGCTTCAAGTTCCATGCCATTGGCAGAGGTCCCTGTTTTTTCGCCGAGCAGGTCGTTGAGAGTGGTTTCTGACAGCGCACTATTGCCGCGCCACTGCGATCCACTCCATTTGTACGGCGGGCCGCTCACCACAGGAACGAACACTGGTAGCCGGTCAGGAAGTTTCTGATTGGGATTTCCCGAGAGGCGCACCTCCGGCGGTCCCAACTTGACGCGAAGAAATCCCCGCTCTAGGTAAAACGGCCGGATCTGTTCCGCGAGAAATAGGTCGATGGCGGCGCGCGAATATTCCTTTCCAATAATCTCAGCGAGGTGCTGCTGAGTCGCCAAAGACGCACTAAGCGCTGGATCGCTGAACGCGATACTGGCAATTTGCATGGACGCGCCCTGCACGTGAAATTGCAGAATGTCGCCTTCGCCCAGAGGATTGGCGATGGGTTGGTGCTCCACCGGCGTGTTTAAGCCGCGTGTGACCAGAAGCGCCGAGACGGCGTCCGAAGCCTGGTTCACGGCGTTGCCCTCAGCAGGCAGGTGACCGTCATAGAAGGGAAGTTTGGCGCGAATGGCGTCGGCCAATTCGGCGTCAGAAAACCAGGGAAAGTTGTCGAAATACACCTGCAGACGCGGGGCTTCCTCAAGGTGGTAGGTTACGATCACGCCGTCGCCATGCGTCTGAAAATTATAACTAACGGTGGTGAACAAACCGGTCTCCAGCAAACGATCCGCGCCGGACTGCAAATCCGTTTTGCCAATCTGCGAGCCGATGGCCA
This sequence comes from uncultured Acidobacteriota bacterium, assembly GCA_963798585.1. Lineage (GTDB taxonomy): Bacteria > Acidobacteriota > Terriglobia > Acidiferrales > UBA7541 > Acidiferrum. Next base: position 133,386 of record CAWCTJ010000004.1, on the reverse strand, counting down.
GGCCCGTCAATGGCCCCACGGCGGATTCGGGCAGGGATTTCAGGCCGTCGGCGGAAATCTGTCGAAGAGTGGCGCTGGCCGAAGGCGGCGCAGTCTGCGCGCGCCCGGTGAGCGCGACAAAAGAATTCGCAGCCAGCGCAAGGGTCACGCCGAGCAACATGCCGCGATGCATGGAGAAAGCAGAACGCACAGTCATCATTCTAGTGCAAACGCAGGGCCAGTGGAAAAAAGGGCTATCGGAAAAAAAGTTAACGAACAAAACAACGAAAAAGCCGGCGTCCCACGAGGACTACTCGACGGTGACGGATTTCGCGAGGTTGCGGGGCTGATCCACGTCGCAGCCACGACGCACCGCAATGTGATAGGCCAGCAATTGCAGCGGGATAATCTCCAGCAGCGGAACGAGGAGCTCGGGAGCTGGCGGGAGCTCGATGATATGGTCGGCGGCCTCACGGGCGAGGCGATCGTTGGCGGTGACAATGGCAATGACGATGCCGTCGCGGGCCTTCACCTCTTTAATATTCGATACGCTCTTTTCGTACAGCGTGACGGAATCGGGATCGTTATCGTCGCGCGTGGCCAGCACGACCACGGGAAGGTTCTCGTCGATCAGCGCGTTGGGACCGTGCTTCATTTCACCGGCCGGATAGCCTTCCGCGTGAATGTAGGAAATTTCCTTCAGTTTCAGCGCGCCTTCGAGAGCAATCGGATAATGAATGCCGCGCCCGAGGTAAAGAAAATCGGTGAAACGGAAGAATTGTCGCGCCAGCGTTTCGTAGAATCCGGTGGAGTCTACCTGCAGGACTTGCTCCATTTTGTGTGGGATACGGGTGAATTCGAGCATGAGCGTTTTCGCCACGTCTGGCGCAAGCTTGCCGTGTAGTTCGCCGAGGCGAATCGCCAACAGCAGCAAAGCCGTCAACTGTGCGGTGAAGGCCTTCGTTGAGGCCACGCCGATTTCCGGGCCGGCGTGCGTCAGAATTGTGCCAGCGGCTTCGCGGGTAATCATCGAGCCCATCACGTTGCAGATCGCCAGGGTGGGCGAGCCTTTGCTTTTGGCTTCGCGCTGCGCTGCCAGAGTGTCGGCGGTTTCGCCGGACTGGCTGATGCATACGGTCAAGGTCTTGCCGTCTAAAATCGGATCGCGATAGCGGAACTCGCTGCCGTAATCGACTTCCACCGGCAGGCGCGCCAGGCGCTCGATCATGAATTTTCCCGCGAGAGCGGAGTGCCAACTGGTGCCACACGCCACGATGCGCACGCGGTCGAAGGCGCGAAATTGCTCCTCGGTGATGCGCATTTCATCGAGGAAGACTTTGCCGGTGTCCTGCGAGATGCGGCCGAGCAAGGTGTCGCGCACGGCGCGGGGCTGCTCAAAAATCTCTTTCTGCATGAAATGCTTGTAGCCGCCCTTTTCGGCCATGATGGGATCCCAGTTGACGTGCTGCGTGGGGCGCTCCACGGGGCGGCCGTCGTGATCCATCACGCGAACGCCGTCCTGCGTGAGCACGGCAATGTCGCCGTCCACCAGAAAGAACATTTCGCGGGTGTGCTCGAGCAGAGCGGGAATATCGCTGGCCACAAAATATTCGCCCTTGCCGATGCCGATCACCGCCGGCGGACCGAGCCGCGCGGCCACGATCTTGAGGGGATCGTTGGCCGAGAGAAACACCAGCGCGTAGATGCCGCGCAATTCTTTCAGCGTGAGGCGCACGGCTTCTTCGAGTGGCACGCCGCCACGGGCATGCTTTTCCACGAGGTGGGCGACGACTTCGGTGTCGGTTTCGGTGACGAATTTGTGGCCTTCGCGCTGCAGCTGCTCTTTCAATTCCAGATAATTTTCGATGATGCCGTTGTGTACCACCACGATCTGTCCGGTGCAGTCGCGATGCGGATGAGCATTTTCTTCGGTGGGACGGCCATGCGTGGCCCAGCGCGTATGTCCAATGCCATACGTGCCGTCGATCGGCGATTTGCGAATTACTTCTTCGAGATTACGCAGCTTGCCGGAAGCGCGGCGGATTTCCAGTTTGCCATCGGGCGTCGACCACCGCGATCCCCGCCGAGTCGTAACCGCGATACTCGAGTTTGCGCAAACCCTCGATGATCACGGGCACAACTTTCTTGGGGCCGATGTAGCCGACGATTCCACACATGCGCAACGTCTCCTACTGAGCTCGTTAACCTTACCTTCTTAGCGTAACACGGCGCACATTTCGCCATACGTAAGGCGAAAGCGTTGGTGACCGATGCGGTTAGAGGCACGGCTTCTTATGCGCCGCTTAATTGATGGGCAGCGTCGGCGCGGGCTGGAGGTCGTAGGTCACCAGCTTTAGGTCGTTGTCGAAGCGAAAGGTTACTCGCGCGGCTTCTGGCTGAACAGTCTTTAGATTGATGTGATGCACGATAGCCACCACGGTGTGGGGCTCGGAGGAGTCGCGGATCTCGTAGCCCCGCACATGCAAGAAGTAGACGACGCGGGCCATTGGCGCGCCCGGCGGCAGCTCCTTTGCGAGGAGTTCATCGATGCCTTGCAGTTGCGGGTCGGAAGTGTGTGGGGACTCTTTCTTGCAGCCGCCGAGCGTGAGGCACAGGGCTACGACAGAGCCGAGCAACGCCAAGGAAAGAATGGAGTCACATTTATTCCGTGAAGCAGAGAAGAGCATAGTTTGCGTCAAGGAAATGTTCGCGTCAGTCCACGATTTCAAAACGAAATTCTTCGATCACTAGATTTGTCAAAACGTCTTTAGAGATGCGCTCCACTTGCGCTTGCGCTTCGTCGCGGCTCCAGCCGTCGAGATCCAATACGAAAAACTTGCCCTGGCGCACATCTTTGACCGCGGCATAACCCAAGCCCGAAAGTGCGTGTTGAATCGTTTGCCCCTGTGGATCAAGAACGGTGCGTTTCGGCATCACCCATACGTGTGCTCTCATAGCGCCAGTATAACATCGGCTCTTGGCGGGCGAACGCACGCGGATATCGGTACCGCGGGAAGGCAAAGCAATCGCCGCGCAGGGCGCTACCGGTTACCGAAAGGCGTACGCAAAGCTCATCTCCACTAGACGCTCGAGCTCCGATTTGTTCAGTCCCATCTTCCAGGCATTTTCGTATTCGCCGGTGAGCGTGGTGTGGAACATGGTCGGATCGTCCGTGGAAAGCACGATGGGAATTCCGTGGCGGAAAAGCTGCGGCAGCGGGTGCTGCTCGATCGTTGCGGCGGCGACGCCGAGCTGCAGGTCGAGTGCACCGGTGCAGATGTTGCTCGCGGGGCAAACCTCGAGGGGTATTTTGCGCTCCGCCAGCAAATCCATCAGCGCCGGATCGCGAAAAGCGGCGATGCCATGGCCGATGCGCTCCGCGTGCAGGTGCTCGATGGCCTCGCGAATACTCTCCGGGCCACCGACCTCTCCAGCGTGAATCAAGCGGTGCATGCCCAAGTCCGCGGCGCGGCCATAGACCGCGCGAAATTCCCTTGCGGGAATACTGCGTTCATCGCCGCCGATACCGAAGGCCACAAGCTTGTTGCTCTGGCAGCGTCCGGCGGCTTCGACGACGGCCATGGCCGCCTCCACGCCAAACTGCCGCACGGCATCCCACACCCAGCGGAGGCGCAGGCCGCGTGGCTCAAACTCTTCGGCGACTTCCAGCATGGCTTCGAAATTGGCCTGCGGGTCCTGTCCGCGCAATTGCATCACACCGATGGAAAGCGTCACCTCCGCATAGACCACGTGCTGCAGTTGCAGGGCTACCGCGAAGTCCCGCACGATCACCGCGTAATCGGTTGGCTCCCGCAAGAACGACGTAACCCATTTGAAGGTTTCGATAAATTCGACAAAATCCTTGTAGGCGTAGCGCCGCCGCACTTCGTCTTCGGTGACTTGAACGCCGTGGCGCGCCGCAAGCTTCGCCACCGTGGCTGGCTGTATGGAGCCCTCGAGATGCACGTGCAACTCGGCCTTGGGCAGGGAAGCGATGCGAATGGGGAGTGGGGTCAAATATTTGGACCTTTCGAAATGCCGGTGACGCGAAATCAGTGTGGCAGCTGCGGTTTGCCCGCGTTTATCCAGGCTGTTAGCCAATACGAACCGGTATCTGTCGCAGCGTTAGAAAGCTGCCGGATGAGGATGGCGGCCGAGAGGTTATAAAAGCGGTCGTAGAACTCGTCGGTGTAGGACGTCAGTCCAAGACGCGCATTGCGATCCGCCAGCAGGATATTTTCCAGCCAGCCGTGCGAGGCCAGGCAGGCTTCGAAGGCATGATCGGTGGGATCGGCGATATACGCAGCGTCATTCGGGCGCATGGGAAAAAACGATGAGAAGCGGTCCACTAGCGCGCTGCCGAAGCGTTCGTCGATGCCCAACTGCCCGCTGAGTTTGCCGTCAAAATTGTCCGTGGTGTGAAATGGATCGTTGGTCTCAGACACGTAAAGCGCCAAAATCGCGGCGTCGATTTTCACTTCGTCCCAGTGCCCCAGTCTTCATCGCTTCCGTCAATTTCTGGCTGTAGACGCCGACCTGCCACGGAAGCAGGCCATTGCCATCCAGCTTCCACTTGCCGACTTTCAATACCGCTGCTTTGTAGTTGCGCGGCAAGGCTTCAAATGGGAAGCGTCCGTACTTATCGAGATACAGGTAGTGATTGCGCCGCTCGGTGCTGGACTTGGCTATGGCGTCCAGCGGATCGCTGACGTGTTGCAACAGGAATGCGCGGTTGGCTTCGAAATAGCCACGAATTTCCGGAGGCAGCGTATCAATGGCCTGATTGATGACCAGCTTTTGCCCGTTACGTCCCCATGCTCTTGCGCCGTGCGGAAAAAATGCGCATAACGCAGCGGCCATGACCAGCAGTGCCGGTACCTTTTTCACCAGCTGGTTGCAAAGACTTCGCAGCATTCCGCAGTTCCTCTTACGCTCGATTTGCTGCCCGGAGAGTGCTCTTCCGGCTACCATAAAAATAGTAAAGCACCAGTCCTATGATCATCCAAACGAAGAAACGAATCCAATTCATGATCGGCAGGCCGGCCATCAACAGCAGACAAGTGAGGATGGTGATGACCGGGGCAATGGGCCCACCTGGGGCGCGGAAGGCGCGATGGCGCTTGGGCTCACGGTAACGCAGGATCAAGACGCCCGCGGCCACCAGCGCAAACGCGAACAACGTGCCGATATTGGAAAGGTCCGCGAGCGTGCCGATGTCCAAAATTCCCGCCGGGATGCCCACCACAAAACCGGCCGTCCAAGTGGAAAACGCCGGTGTTTGATAACGTGGGTGCACGCGCGAAAATATTTTCGGAAAAAGTCCGTCGCGCGACATGGCGAACCACACGCGCGCCTGGCCGAGTTGGAAAACCAGCAGGGAAGAGATCATGCCCATCAGCGCGCCGATCAGGACTACCAGGCGCACGCCTGAAAAGTGCAGCTTTTTCAGCGTATTCACTACCGGCGCGGCGTCGTCGACCAGCGTATCCCAGCGCACCAAGCCAGTAAGCACCACCACCACCGCGATATAGAGAATGGTGCACACCACCAACGTGGCGATGATTCCGATAGGTAAATCGCGCTGCGGTTCCGTGCATTCTTCGGCGGCCGTGGAGACAGAATCAAATCCAATGTAAGTGAAGAAAACGATCGAGCCACCGGTAAGAATGCCAGGCCAGCCATTCGGGGCAAAGGGATGCCAGTTCGCGGGATGAATGAAGCGCGCGGCAAAGCTCACGAATACGAGGATGGCCACGATCTTCAGGAGCACCATGATGTTGTTGGTGCGCGCCGACTCGCGGATGCCCCGCACTAGGACCACCGTCAGCAACATTACGATGATGAACGCGGGCCAATTGAAACCGAAGTGCCATCCGGCGCCGTAGATGTCGTTGCCCTGCAGATCCTGCAAGCCGGAAGGCAGGTACGCCGGAGAAATCCACTTCGGATCGGGATGCCAGCCGAACCAGTCAAAAAGATTCACGATGTGCTGCGAGAAGCCTACGCTTACGGCCATGTTGCTGACGGCATATTCGAGGATGAGATCCCACCCAATGATCCAGGCGATCAGCTCACCCATGGTGGCGTAGGTGTAGGTGTACGCGCTGCCGGCAATCGGAATCATGGCGGCGAGCTCGGCGTAGCAAACGGAGGCGAACCCGCACACGACGGCTACAAGTACGAACGAGAGCGCGATTGCGGGACCGGCTCCAGGGCGTCCGAACGATGCCGAGTGGTGAATCAGGTAATCCAGAAGCGGAGCATTCAAGATGGATGAGGCGGTGAACTTCTGCCCGGCGATGGCCGTGCCAATGATGGTAAAGATACCGGAGCCGATTACTGCGCCGATGCCCAGGGATGTCAGGCTGATCCAGCCCAGCGATTTTTTTAGGGGAACTTCAGCGTTTTCGCAATCTGACAACAGTTGGTCGATGCTCTTGCAACGGAAGAGATCTGATCCCACTCATGCGCTCCGATCGCAGCCGGACGACCTATTGGAGAGCCGTCGTCCGCCGCGGTTTACGGGTAATTTGAAAACTCACTCTATCCTGACCCGCGCCCTGACGCAACCGACGCTCTATGCCGGGCGATGGCACAATGAATGTCGACGAAGAACGCGGTGAGCGGGATAAATCGCTGGAAGGTCGGCACATGGACGCGCAATCGAAAATGCTGCGCCTGAAACTGCTGGATGTTTGCTACTACGATCTCGGCCGAAGTAGCGATCCGGCCGTAATCCTGCTTCATGGTTTCCCGGACGATCCAAACACCTGGAATGCTGTCGCTGGGGTGTTTGCTGCCGAGCCGTTGCGGCTGCTGGTTCCGTGGCTGCGCGGTTTCGGCAAGACCATAGTGCAAGAGATTGCGAAGAGCGGCCAAATCGCTGCTCTCGCCCAGGACGTTATCGATTTTGCCGACGCGCTGGATCTCGATCGTTTCGTACTGGTTGGCCAAGATTGGGGCTCGCGCGCGGCGCACGGGGTGGCGTTGCTCGCGCCCGGCCGCGTGCGCGCTTTGCTGGCCTTGGCCACGGGATATGGCCGCGGAAACGTGAGTGCGGAACTTGAAGTTTTCCAGCAGCAAGCGTTTTGGTATCAGTGGCTGTTGCAGACGCCGCACGGCCGGAAGCTATTCGCGGACGACTATACAAACTTCTGCCAATCTCTTTGGAAGGTGTGGTCGCCGCAATGGCGTTTCGCTCCAGAAGAATATTCATCCGTGGCGGGCTCGTTCGACAATCCACAATTCGTTGAGACCGTGCTGCACTACTATGCGCACCGCTGGAAGAGTGCGCCGGGCAATCCCCTGTACACCGAGCAGCAAGCGCTGATCGATAAGACGCCGCCGATTTCCGTGCCAACCATATTTGCGTGTGGTGCGGCGGACGCTTGTAACCTGCCCGAACATTCAAGAGGGAATGAAGGTTTCTATAGCAGCTCTTACAAACGCGTCGAAATTCCCGGAGTAGGACACTTCGTGCAGCGCGAACGGCCGGACTTGGTTGCGGCACTCATCCGGAAGCTGCTGCTAGAGACTTCGGTCGTATCGTGAGCAGCGCGAGTCTCGGAGCTGCGCCATTTACGCAGGTTGGAGCTGCGCGTACTTTTCGATGAATTTCTTCGTGCCGCGGCCGGGAAAGCTTACGGAGACGCGACGATCGTCATCGTCCTCGCCCTCGACGCCGACCACCGTGCCGACGCCGAACTCGGGATGGCGTACTTTGCGACCCAACATAGGATTGGCATCCGCGCCGCCGCGCATTGATGGCCGCCCAAACGTACTTGGCGTTGATGGCCGTCGCGGGGCTGGCGCGGCGGGCGTGGGCTTGCCGCGTACGCGCCGCAAGAATTCGTCCGCCGAATACGAATACTCGGGATCGGGCTCGTACCGACGCTTCTCTCCGATCTCCGCCAGCGAGCCACGAACGGTATCCACAAGTTCGCTGGGAATTTCCGCAAGAAATCGCGACGGCAGTCCTTGGCGCATCTGCTGTTCGTTGCCGAAAATGCGGCGATAGATTGCGCGGGTGAGTGTCAGTGATTTCCGCGCGCGCGTCATGCCCACGTAAACCAGGCGGCGTTCTTCCTCGATGCCTTTTTCCTCGCTGATGGCGCGATTGTGCGGGCAGATGCCTTCTTCCATTCCGGTCAGAAAGACGTGATCGAATTCGAGGCCTTTGGTGCTGTGCAGGGTAATCAGCGTTACGCCGGGCTTGCCCTCGAACGAATCCGTATCGCTGATCAGTGCCGCGGCATCCAGAAAATCGGTGAAGGATTCGCCGGCGTCGATGCTTTCCGCGACCGCGCGGGTGAGTTCCTCGAGATTTTCGATGCGCGCCACGTCTTCCGGCGAGTTGCGGTCCTTGAGCATTTCCATGTAGCCGGTTTCGTCGAGCACGGTGCGCAAAAAATCCGGCGGAGCTTGATTAGCCTGCGCCTCGCGCAACTTGGCGACCATTTCCTGAAACGCGCGAAGCGGCGTGACCGTGCGGCCAGCGGCGGCGCCCGAAACAAACTTCTCGATTGCCGCCCACAGTGAAGTTCCGTCGATGCGCGCCAGCTCGCGCACCGCGTCGACGGTGGTTTTGCCGATGCCGCGCGGCGGAACGTTGAGCACCCGCAACAGCGCGATATCGTCTTCGGGATGCATTGCCAGACGAACGTACGCTAGCGCATCCTTTACCTCCGCACGCTCATAAAAGCTAAATCCACCGACCAGTTTGTAGCGCAGACCGCGGCGGCGGAAGACTTCTTCAAACGCGCGCGATTGGAAATTGGTGCGGTATTCCACAGCGCAGGTTTGGTCCGGATCGTCGTTCTGAAGTTTCTCCAGTTCACCGGCCACAAACTCGGCTTCGGCTTGCGCATCGCGGGCTTCAAAATACTTTACATTTCCGCCTGCGCCATTTTCCGCGCTCAAAACCTTGCCGAGCCGCTCGGGATTATTCGCGACCACGGCCCCGGCAGCATCCAGAATGTTCTGGGTTGAACGGTAGTTGCGTTCGAGCTTTACGATGCGGGCATTCGGGAAATCCCGCGAAAAGCTGAGCAAAATCGAGACGTCTGCTCCGCGCCAGCGGTAGATGGATTGGTCTTCGTCGCCCACGACGCACAGATTCTGGTGCGGTCCGGTTAGCAAACGCAGCAATTCGTACTGCACGCGGTTGGTGTCCTGATATTCGTCCACGTGGATGTAGGCAAAGCGGCGCTGCCAGCGTTCGCGGACGTCAGCGTTCTCGCGCAAGAGCTTTGCGGAGCGCAGCAGCAGGTCGTCGAAATCCACGGCGTTGCTCTGCGCCAGCAATTTCTCGTAACCGGCAAAAAGATCCGCTATGCGGCGATCGTCCTGGCCGATAGCGTCGCGGCGCAACTGCTCCGCGGACTGACCATGATTTTTGGCGTGGCTGATGCGGCTGAGCACGTTGCGCGGCGTCAACGACTCATCTTCAATGTGCAGCGCCGCCATAGTGAGCTTCACAGCGGCACACTGATCGTCGTCGTCGTAAATGGCGAAATCACGTGGCAAGCCGGCGTTGGAGGCCTCGCGACGCAGGAATCGCGCGCAGAGGGAGTGAAAGGTGGAGAGCCATGGCTGCGCGGGCGGAAACCCGGCGCGCAGCAGCAAATCGGTGACGCGGGTACGCATCTCTTGCGCGGCTTTGTTGGTAAACGTCACCGCCAAAATCGATTCCGCTGAAACGCCGCTGGCGATCATATTGGCCATGCGGTAGGTAATGGCCCGGGTTTTGCCGGTGCCAGCGCCGGCCAGGATCAAGACTGGCCCTGCAATCGTTTCCGCCGCCAAACGCTGTTCGGGATTCAATTCATTCAGCAGAGTAAGCATCGACCCATTTCAGGAAATAAGTTGGAAATATTTGTGTGCCTAGTCATGGTAGCCGAGCGAGACGACCCGCGCAAACGGACGTAAAGATATCATTCGCGATGGGCGGACGATGATTCGGTACGCTGGAAGTTGACAGCCGAACTCGGATCAGCGGCTTAGGTCAATTTCAAAATAGGTCAGCCCCTCTGACTTGCCCATAACCGCGATGTCCGGGACGTACAGATGAGCGGTGTGCAATAGATCGAATTGCCCTTGCAGGTCGAAATAGAGCAAGCCTTGTACGGTACTGTGCGCCGCGACGACACTGGAGGGAACGGCGGCGTTTTGCGCTTCACTTTGCAGTTCGGTGAAATCCTTGCCTTTGCTATTGCTGCTTGGGGTGACCGGGACCGGCAGCCTCCGGTGTGCCGTTGGGTCTTTGCCGCCAGGGCGAAGCACGGCATCGGCGACGTCCGCGGCTTTCATGGGCTCCAATTCCTGACGGTTATCGTCGTCCAAATTAAAGGAGAGCCGAATACGCTCGAGACCCACCTTTACGCTCTGATCTGAATCGTTGCGGAACGACACTTGCACGGCCAGCACGCCCGCGGCATACGGCGATTTCTTGGGGAATTTTTCTTTGTATTGCGCAGCGTCGAGCCAGGGCCGCGCGGAAATGGTCACGCCCTCGTGTGATTCGAGGGAGGACGTGTGCAGCGTGGACGGTTTCGCATTTTGGGTAGCCCGGTGCGGTGGCGGGCTGGCCTGCGAAGTCACCCATTTTTCATTCACAAAAAAAACCGCCACGACAAACGGAATGGCGATGAGAAGCTTTGGCATCAGGTTATAATGTTTCTTACTCATCTTGACGCCTTCGATTCCTTGGGGAAGTGCAGGGTTGCCCTGTACCGCGAACCGGTTGCGTGCCCATGCGGCGGCTCAAAGTGGCAGCGGGCCTCGCGGCCGCGACCCTTCGTAGAATAAAGACCGGGTCGCAGAGTAAAGACCGAAGCGCAAAGTAAAGACCGGAGCCACGATTCGTGTTTCTTATCTACAGCGTGTTGATGGGGCTGGCGGCGCTGGCATTGACGCCTTATTGGCTGATACAGAGCGCGCGCCATGGAAAATATCTCGCGAATCTGGGGCAACGCCTAGGGTTTTCTTTTCCAGGGATTCGGAGTGTTCCGGGGTCGGCACCAGAATCGGAAAAAGCCGCGGCGCTCAGACCCAAGCGGACCGCGCTACAGGGCGCGATTTGGCTGCACGCTGTATCGGTGGGAGAGGTGCTTTCCAGCGTCGCGTTGGCGCGCCAGTTGAAAGCAGAAAATCCCTATCGTCCGCTGATCATTTCGACCACTACGATGACCGGACAGGCGCTGGCGCGCGAACGGCTTAACTTCGCTGATGGTTTTCTATATTTTCCACTGGACTGGGTGTTTGCCGTGCGGCGCGCGCTGAACGCTGTGCGACCCGCCATTGTAGTGATTGTTGAAACGGAGATCTGGCCAAACTTTCTACGGGAAGCCGCGAAACAAAACATTCCGGTAGCCTTCGTCAGCGGCCGTATTTCCGACCGTTCGTTCGCACGTTACCAGCGCTACTTCGCTATCGTGGGATTTTATCTGCGGCCGCTGCTGCGCCGCACGCTATCGTTCGCCAGCATATTCCTGATGCAAAGCGAAACCGACGCGGAGCGCATTCGTGTGTTGGACGCCCCTGCCGATCGCGTGCGAGTGGCGGGCAACTTGAAATATGATCTCGCGCTGCCCGCGCCCACTCCAATATCCAATTGGCTTGCTGAAGAAGCTGCGCGTCTCGGGCGTTCGCCGGTGATTGTGGCCGGCAGCATCGTGGCCACCGAAGAGCCGCTGGCACTCATCGCTTTCGGCACTCTGCAAGGCGAATTTCCCAAAGCACTTCTCGTGATGGCGCCGCGTAAACCCGAACGCTTCGATGCTGCGGCGCAATTCATCGAAGATTTTCATAGCTAAATTTGTGCGCCGCTCCACGCTGCAAATTCCGGGGCCGGCGCAGTCCGCGACGAAAAATGGCGCCGTGCATCTCGCGCCTGACGTCAAAGTCTTGCTGCTGGACAGCATCGGCGAACTCGCCTCGCTCTATGGTGTCGCCGACGGCGCATTTGTGGGAGGTTCGCTGGTGACGGCGGGCGGCCACAATATTCTGGAGCCCGCGGCGTTCGGCAAAATCCCGGTTTTCGGTCCGTCCATGGAAAACTTTTCCGAGATGGCCGCGCGGTTTGTTTCTGCTGGCGCGGCTATCCAGGTGCCAAGCCCGGAAGACGCCGGTGTGGCATGGATCGAACTCTTGCGCGACCCGCAGCGCATGAAGCGCATGGGAGAAACTGCGCAGCGGCTGGTGGAAGAAAGTCGTGGGGCCACCGACCGAGCGGTCGCTGAAATCACACAATTGCTGTCGGCGCCAAGCGCGAAAGTGAACGGATGAATTGGCGCTCGCTGCAACGCTCGGCGCTGGCGCAAATCGTACTGTGGCCGCTATCTCTACTTTACGGCGCGATTGTTCGTGCTCGGGCAAGCGCGTATGCGAGAGGGCGGCGCAAACAAAAGCGCTTGCGCGGCGCTGTGGTTAGCGTGGGCAATTTGACCGTCGGCGGAGTAGGGAAAACTCCCATGGTGCTGTGGCTCGCGGAAAAATTTCTGGCGCAAGGGCAACGCGTTGCTATCCTCACTCGCGGCTATCGCAGTGAGCAGGGAACCAGCGACGAAGTGGCGCTACTTCGCTCGCGCCTCGGAAAACGAGCCACCGTCGCGGTAGGCGCGGACCGTTTCGCCACGGGTTCGGCACTCGAAGCCGCCCAGCCCGTGGATATTTTTCTTCTTGACGACGGCTTCCAACACCTTCAGCTCGCGCGCGACGTGGACATCCTCCTGATGGACGCCTCGCACTCGCTCGCTGGTGAATCGCTTCTACCTGCCGGATTGCTCCGCGAGCCACTCTCCGCCATGGCGCGGGCCGACGGCCTGGTTTTCACGCGCGCTGAGAGCCAGCCGGGCATCTCCAAGGTGGTTTCGAATTTGCGGGCCTATCCGGTTTTCGCCGCCACCACCAAGCTGCTCGGCTTCCGCCGTCTCGGCCACGACAACAGCGAGCTTCTAACCGCCGAGCAAATCGGAGCCGGGCCGTTCTTGGCGTTCTGCGGCCTTGGCAACCCGCGGCAGTTCTTTCGCGACCTCGCCGCCTGGAACATTCCGGTGAGCGGTCAAAGGATTTTCCGCGATCATCACCGCTACACGGAAGCTGACGCTGTTGCCCTGGAACGCTCCGCGAACAAAGCAAGTGTTCGTGGCATGATCACCACGGAAAAAGACGCGAACAATCTAACCGACATCAGCCTGCAAAGCTTTCCGGTGCTCGTGGCCATCATTGATATTGAAGTCTCGCAAGAAGAGGAGTTTCTGTCGCTGATTCAATCCAAGATCGTACAGCGTAGCGGAGCGGCATCATGAAACTTCTGATCCGCGCTACAAACTGGGTTGGCGACGCAATCATGGCCATCCCCGCGCTGCGCGCTGTTCGAGCGAAGTACCCCGAGGCGCACATCGCCATCCTCGCGCGCCCGTATGTCGCCGACATCTACCGCCATCAGCAAATCGCCGACGAACTCATCGCCTACGATTGGAAGGGAATTCATTCCGGCTTCGCGGGTCGCGAACGGCTGGTGGCGGATCTCCGCACGCAGAAGTTCGATCTGGCCCTATTGCTGCAAAACGCTTTCGACGCTGCTTGGTTGGCGTGGCGCGCCGAAGATCCCCCGCCGCATCGGTTATGCGCGCGACGGCCGCCGCCTTCTACTCACCGACGCTATCTCCGTGCCTAAGCCCGGGGAAATCCCAGCACACGAAAAATTCTATTATCTGGAATTATTACGTCGCGCCGGCTGGCTCACGGAACTCTTCGACGAAGAATTTATCCAGCTGACCGTTTCACGAGAACAACTTGCTGCCGCCGAGGAAAAAATTCGCGCTGCCGGCGGCCAGGACAAGATTCTCCGCATTGCAGTAGGCGCAGGGGCGTCCTACGGTTCCGCGAAATGTTGGCCACCCGATCGTTTTGCCGCCACATTGAACCACCTGCAAAGCCATACCGACGCCGACGTAATCCTCTTCGGCACGCCAGCCGAAGTGCCAGTGACGGATGCGATTGCAACAAAACTTGCCAAGCCGCCGATCAATCTAGCAGGCCAAACAAATATCGCCGAGCTCCCAGCATTACTTTCGCGCTGCCAGATGTTTCTCGGCAACGATTCTGGAGCGATGCACGTGGCCGCCGCCGTTGGCCTTCCGGTCGTGGCGGTCTTCGGACCCACCGATCCGTTTGGCACTGCGCCCGTTACGCCGCGCTGCACTATCGTGCAAGAAAAGCCGTACTGCAGCCCATGTTTTCTGCGCCGCTGCCCCACGGACCATCGCTGTATGACCGCCGTGCAGCCCTCCGCAGTGGAAGCTGCGGTTACCCGATGGCTGACCGGCGCGGATTCAGCCTCCCTCGAGGTGCCCTCTGCCTGACGTCCGCATCTCTTTCCCGGCACTTTTTCTCGATCAGAACGGCACTATCCGCGAAGAGATGGATTACTTGAATCGCTCGGGTGGTTTGCGTATCGTTCCACCCATACAACCCAATTTCATCACCGTAACTCTTACCGAGACTGCCCATTGGATTCTGGAGCAACCAAGATGAGTCGTCGCAACTCGACAAAGAGAAAAAAATCCGCCGCGCGTGGAACCGCTTATCCGGCACGCCGGACCGCGTCCGAAGCGCCTGCCGCCCGGGCGATCGATCTGAGTGCGCTCGCCGACTACGTTGAACAATTTGTAACAAAGACGATCGTCCTCCTGGGCGATTTCGTAGCCGACGAATTTCAATTTGGCGATATCTCCCGCGTCTCGCGCGAAGCTCCAGTCTTGATTCTTCGTCACAGCCACACGCATCTTGTTCCGGGCGGGGGCGCCAACGCCGCCAACAATTTCGCTGCGCTAGGCGCACGCGTGCTTCCGATAACTGCCGTTGGCGATGATGCGGCGGGCGAGCAGCTCCGTGAATATTTTCGATTGATCGGTATCGACGTTTCGGGAATTCTTTCTGTCAAACACTGGACCACGCCCACAAAAACGCGTTATTTGGCGGGCTGGGCGCATACGGCGGGGCAGCAAGTTCTGCGCGTAGACCGCGAGCCGACAGCGCCGCTCCCGGAAAATATCCGAGCGAAACTGCAAGCCACGCTGGCCGCCAAACTAAGAAAAGCTGACGCTCTGGCCGTCTCCGACTACGGCTTCGGCGTAGCCACGCCCCCGCTGGTCCGCCAAGCCCGTGCACAACGCAAATCTAAATTCACGATTACCCTGGACGCCCGCCACAACCTGCACGCTTACGCAAAATCACAAATCACTTCCGCCACTCCGAACGAAGCGGAAATCGAGGCCCTGCATCACACGGCCATCGGGGCTGACGTTGCCGAACTGCGACGTTGCGCGCAATCCACGCAAGCCACCATGAAACTGCAATCGCTGCTGGTAACGCGCGGCCGCGATGGCATGGCTCTCTTTGAATCCGCGGATCGTGTAACGCACATTCCTATCCACGGCGCGGCGCAGGCGGTCGATGTCACCGGAGCTGGCGATACCGTACTGGCGGCGTACACGCTGGCGCTGGCTTCTGGCGCGCCGCCCCTGGAAGCCGCGCACATCGCGAACATTGCCGGCGGGCTCGTGGTAATGAAGCGTGGCACGGCTACAATTTCGCAAAAAGAACTCCTCGATGCTATTCGGCAGGAAATATTAGCGGAGCCGGCGGAACCCTCCGCGCATGACACTACGCCAAATTTGATCGCCACGTCCGCTCGCAATCTAACGAAAGACCAAGCCAGGTAATGCGCGAAGCCGACTCCAAGATTATTACGCGCGAAAAACTCCGCACGCTTCTCGAAGCGCATCGCCACAACGGTAAAGAGATCGTCTTTTCGAACGGCTGCTTCGACACGCTGCACGTAGGGCATGTGCGCTATCTCGAGGCCGCCCGGCAGGAAGGCGACATTCTGGTTACCGCGGTAAACGCCGACTCCTCCGTGCACATCTTAAAAGGCACGAATCGACCAATTCTCGATGAACAAGCTCGCGCGCAACTGGTAGCCGCGCTGCGCTGCGTCGATTACGTGGTCATTTTCGCTGAACCGAACGTGGAACATCTGCTGGAAGAACTTCGCCCGCACGTTCACGCCAAAGGTACGGACTATACCTCGGACACGGTTCCAGAACGCGCCACCGCTGCACGCCTCGGCATCCGTGTGGCCATCGTAGGCGACGCAAAAAATCACTCCACGCACGCGATGCTGGAAAACATCCGCAAGGATCAAAATGCCTGATCCGTGCTTCCTAGTCGTTCGCCTCGGCTCGCTGGGCGACATTGTCCACACTTTCCCGGCGGTCGCCGCGTTGCGCCAAACTTTTCCCGCAAACCAAATCACCTGGTTAACGCACCCGCGTTGGGAATCTCTGGTAGCCAGCAGCAATCTGGCCACGGAAATCTGGGCTACCGAAACGCGCTCCCTGGCGTCCCTTCGGGAAATCATTGCACGCATCCGCAAAGAGAAATTCACTGGTGCGATCGACTATCAAGGACTTTGGAAATCCGCTGCTCTGCCGCTTTTTGGAGGCATCCCGAGACGAATTGGATTCTCTTCACAGACCATCCGCGAATGGGGTGTCCCCATTCTTTACACGGATCGCGTGCGCTGCCAGACCACGCACATCGCCGAGCAAAACGGCGAACTCTCGCAACGCGCTGGCGCAAACGGCACGGTCGCGCCGGTCACGTTGCAAGTTTCTGCGCAAGATGACGCCATGGTTCGGCAGCTGCTGCACGATTGCGGTGTTGAGCGCTATGTCCTGCTAAGCCCCGGCGGCGGATGGCGTTCCAAATGCTGGCCGCCGGAGCGCTTTGGGCAACTCGCGCTGCATATACGCGAATCTCTGAACCTGCGGTGTGTCATAAACTACGGTCCTGGAGAAGATCACTTGGTGCAATCGATTAAAGCGTCCAGTGGCAACGCTGAGCCCATCGGCTACAGCGGCACGGTTGAGAAACTAATGGCCGTGGCGCGCAACGCCGAGTGCATCGTAGGCGGCGATACCGGCCCTCTGCATCTAGCCATCGCGCTAGGTACGCCATCGGTCAGCATCTACGGACCCACCGATCCGCGGCGCAACGGGCCGTACCCAAGTTTCACATCGCCCGGCTGTGTGGCGGCCGACGTAAAAAATCGCGAAGCGTGCGTAGATTCCACGCACAACATCGTTCTCCGCGCCGAGTCCGCCGTGCGCGATCATAGCCGTATCGACGAAACTGATCCCGCCATCCTCAAGATTTCCGTAGCCGAAGTATTCTCCGCCGTCCTTCAACTCATCGGACCGCACGCGTGAGCGACCGCGCCGCCTTCTTCGCGCGCTGGCGTGTGCGCCTCGGATACCCGCTCGCCATCGCCGTTCTATGGCTCGCCAGGCCCACGCCGTGCAGCATCGTTATCGGCGGGCTGGTCGGCGCATTAGGCCTGTGGCTGCGCGCGTACGCTGCCGGCTATCTTCACAAACAGGAAACCCTGACCATCACCGGACCTTATGCCCACACTCGTAACCCGCTCTATCTGGGCAGCGCCATCCTGGCGCTCGGTACGGGAATTGCCACGCATTCCTGGGTCGCGGCGGTGCTGCTGCTCGCTTACTTCGCGCTGTTTTATTCCATCGTGATGAGAAGGGAAGAGCGCGAGCTGCGCGGTCACTACGGGGCTGCCTTTGAAGCCTACGCGCGCGCTGTACCGCTGTTTTTTCCGCGTATCACGCCGGCGAAAATGAGCGATGTTTCTGCCGATTCCGCGAGCGCATTTTCTTACGCGCAGTACCGGAAAAATCACGAATGGCAAGCTGCGCTGGGTTTTGTGCTGCTTCTCGCCGCACTGCTAGTTTTGTGGCGCCTGCGCTTGCACTGACGCTGGCGCTTGCGCTGTGACTTCCGGGCAAGCGACAAAACAAGAAATCTCCAGTCCGCTTGCCATCCGTGAGAATATGCACCGCGCCATCGCGGTCCGTCCGCAATGTGCGCACGCCGGCATTTTTGAGTCGCTCCAGCAACTCCGGACTAGGATGCCCGTAAGGATTATTCTCTCCCGCAGAAATTACCGCCACGCGCGGATGCACGGCCGCCAGAAATTCCTCGGTCGTCGAATTCTTGCTCCCGTGATGACCGACCTTCAGCACATCGGCTGACAAACTCCCTGCGGCGATTTCCGACAAAATCTCCCGCTCCGCCTGTTTTTCAGCGTCGCCCGGCAACATGAAGGCAGTCCCGCCGAATTCCCAACGCATCACGATCGAATCATTATTCTTCGGCGCGACCGTCAGGTCGTCCGTTCCCGCCTTCGGCCATAAAACTTCGCCTTCGGCGCCGTCCCAATGCAACTTTTCACCGCGTACGTCGTGCACAATCGTCACGCCGCGATCGTGCGCCAAATCCTCGAGCTTCGCCAGCGCGGGTCCGCCGACTTCCCGCCCAATCATCAGCGTCCCCACGCGAAAATTCTCGAGCACCGCAGTCAACCCGCCCAGATGGTCTTGATGCCCGTGCGTCACCGCCACAAAATCAATTCGCTTAAATCCCCGCGACCACAGATACGGCGACACCGCCTCTTCCCCCGGATCAACTCCCAGATGCTCCGCATGCCCGGGAAACCGCCAAACGCCCCGCCGCCATCAATCAACAAAGTTTTTCCGCCCGGCGAAATTAGGAACAGCGAGTCGCCCTGCCCCACATCGAGCACCGTCAGTTCCATCTCCCCGCGATGCCAAATCGGCGGAAATGGGAACGTAGCAATCACTACGGCGGCCGCCAGCAACGCCATAGCGCTTCCGCGCGCCAGCCATCGACTCAGGCGGCAGTGTTCAATCGCAGCGCGACCGCAAGAAATATCGCCGCCGCGAAAAACAATATCGTCAGCCATCCTGGCGGACCCGGCACGCGATAACTCCAGTGCCCGAGTCCGCCAAAATACTTCACCACGCGCAACAGAACGCGTCGTGAGCAATCCGAGCGGCGCCGCCAAAAGCCTCCCGAGAAACGGAAAAAATACGCCGCTCAGAATCGTCGCAAATCCCAGCGGCACCATGACCCCCATCATCGGCACTGCAAGCAGATTGACGAGCGGAGCCGCGAGCGTCACGCGATGAAACGCGCCGGTCATCAAAGGCTGCATTCCGATTTGCAACACCACCGTGATTACCAGCAATTCAAAGATGCGTAGTGAAACGCCGAGTGCGCCGGCCAAAGTGTCTTCTGTTGCTCTTGCGAACTGTGTCGGGATGCGCGAGACCATCCACGCCATCGCAGCCCGCAAATCAATACGAAATTGCGCCGCTTTCGGACCGTGCAGCGCGTCGCGCGCGACATCTCGCCAGCCGCGCAGAGCCTGCACGTACGGCTGCACGCGCTCTTCCAGCCACGGCGCGGCAATTCCCGCGATGCATCCAATCGCGACAAAGGTGAGCTGAAAACTTCCGTCAGCCACCAACAGCGGCCGAGCCACCAGCAGCAGCAACGCCGCCACGGCCGCCGAATTGAGCAGGTTCAACCGTCGAAAAAAAATTGCACCGAGCGCCACGACGGAAGCCATCAACGCCGCCCGCACCACCGGTGGACGCTGCTCCACCATCGCCACGTAGGCGAACAGCAGCAACAACGTAATCACCACCGTCGCGACGATTGGAAATCGCAACTTTCGCCCCAGCCAAAAAAGCAAAAATGCAATCGCCCCAACGTGCAGTCCCGCCACCACTAAAACGTGAAACACGCCAGTCTTTTGAAAATCCGTGGACTCTTCACGATCCACGAAGTTGCGATCTCCGAGCAGCATGGCTCGTAGAACGCCTGCTACCTCCGGTCGGGCAGTAAACAACACATCAACTTCATCGCGCAGCCTTCGCCTGGCACGGGAGATCAACACGCCAGGTGTGAGCCGCGCCACGGTGACACGTTCAAGCAGCTGCGGCGCCCGCAACGTCGCCACCAAGTCAATATTTTGCCCGGCCAAAAACGCCCGTCGATCAAACGCCCCTTCGTCGCGAAACAGCTGCGGTTGCCGCGCCGCTGTAACCACGCTTATCGTATCGCCGGCGTGCACATCCGGTGGCGGCACCTCGCGCCCCCCTGCATCGTGCTGTTGCGAGAAGGTCAGCCGCAAACCGCCGCGCAGCGGCAAAAACGCGCCCTGATAATCCACGCCCGCAAGGTTCACTTCGTAGCCATAACCCCAGGGGAGCCGCGCAGGCTCGTCCCGCAGCTCTCCATGCCATCGCAAAGGTGTGCGCAACTCGAGTCGCCCATCCTCCACCAGCGAAATAACGTGATCCGCAACGCGCGGCTGTTGCGAAATGCACGCCCCCACAAATCCTAAGAACGCCCAACAGAAAAGCGCAGCGCAACCTCCGGCCCACAAATACCCACGCGCCACCGAAAATAAACCCAAGACCAGCAGTGCCCCCGCCGCAATAAAAAAGCCCACCACCAGTTCTCGCGAACCAGCGTGGGCCGCCGTACTTGGAAGCAAGCCGGTAGCAATTCCGCAGGCAAACGCTGCGGCCATCGTCACCGCCGGCGATCTCATGGAACTAATCTCATGGCACTACTCCCATGACAGATGTCTCACGGCAATCGTCGCAACCTCACCAAGGTTTCGATGTGAAATGTCTGCGGAAATAAATCAAACATGTCCATCGCTGTGATCTCATAAAACGGTCCAGCGGCAGCAATCTCCGCGGGCTTCTTGGCGCTACCGGTCAACACCGCCAAATCGCGCGCCAGCGTCGAAGGATCGCAAGACAAATAAATAATTTCCGGCGCGGCGAGCTCCACCAATTTACCCGCTGCCTCGGCGCCCAAGCCCGACCGCGGCGGATCCAGCACCACCAAATCCGGCCGCTCCTGCGGCTTCTTTAGAAAATCCTCCGTGTGCTCGTTAAAAGTCGTCACTTCAACGCCCGCCAGTTCGGCATTGGCGTACAAGTCCCGCGTAGCCGCCAAATTCGCGTCCACGCTCACTACCTTCGTAAACGTCTTCGCCAGCGGCAACGTAAAAAATCCCACCCCAGCATACAAATCCAGCGCCAACCCGCCCTTGGCGCCCTTCGTCACCGCCGCCAGCAACTCCTCAATCAAAAATCGGTTTACCTGAAAAAATGACAAATGACTGACGCGAAACGAAAATCCCCCGGCCTTATGGATCAAATATCCCGGCCCGGTCAGCTCAAAACGCTCTTTCTTCTGATCCAGTAGCAACAAGCTTTCAATTCTTGGTAACTCCGAGCGCAAAAACTCCGCCAATTCGGCCGCCGGCTTCGGGTACGCATCAAATGCCACGTTCAAGGCAATCTTTTCGTCGTCCGAATCTGCAAACGCCTCTATCTCCAGAATTCCAATAGGCAATTTCCCGCCGCGCGCCATCTCCTGCAGCAGGCCGAACGTCTCCGCCAATCGCGGCGAGAGCACTGGACACGTGTCCACCGGCATAATCACCGAACTCTCCGGCAGAAAATAACCCAGCGCCCGTGGCATCCCGCTGCGCACCGCCCACTGCGCGCGGTTGCGATACCCGTATGCCTCAGCTGTGTGCGCCGCAATTTCCCCGGTCCACGCAATCCCGCCGAGTCGTGAAAGCGTCTCGCGCAAAATCTCAATTTTCAACCGCGTCTGCTCGGCAAACGCAATGTGCTGGTAGTTACATCCGCCACAAATCCCAAAATGTGGGCAAGGCGCCTTCACGCGGGCTGTCGCTGGCTCGATCACCTCCAGCACCTTCGCCCAAACGGTCTTCTTCTTGCGCGACTTCACCTCCGCGCGCACCATTTCCCCGGGCAGCACAAACGGCGCAAACACGGTGTTCCCCTCCGCGTGCCCCAAGCCATCCCCTCCATAAACTAGCTTCTCAATCGATAATCTTAACTCTTCAGCCATCAATCATCCTATTCTGCACGAAATGCAAACAAAAGTGAACCACCGGGCTCGCGAAGCAGTTTCTCTTCTTCGCACCCTCCCTATACTCTGCGTCCTCTGTGTTAAATCTTCTTCTGTGCCGGCGATCAGGAAAAATAGAACAAACTAAACCGCACCAACCTAAACTCCTCCAGCAATCGCTTCTGCAGATACTGTTTCTCGACCAGCGCAATTTGCGCGGCCTTCATCGTGCGACGATACAACGCCAACTGCCCATCCATCTCCCGTCGCACCTTCAGTAGCAGCTCCTCACTGGCATCTCCCGTGACCGCCGCATACACCTTATCATCCAGCGCCGTAAGCCGCCGCTCCAGATCCTCCAAATCCAGTACTCCCGGCGCATTCAAGAGCGCACACGCGGTTTCCGCGCCGCCAGCGATCTCCAAAAGTCGCACTGCAAGCGCAGCTTGACTGAAAGAAACCTTCTCCGCCGCCGCGCGAAACACCGCAACGTTCCGCGACAAGTAAGCCCGTAACTCCTCCAAGGGAAACGCCGGCTGCGCGGCTGCACCGCGTCCGGCCCGAGGAGCCGCTCCAGCCGCCGCCTCATTCATCTCCTCCGCCGCTTCCAGCACCGCATCGGTGCAGTAAGCCAACGTCTTCATCGCCTTCCCAGCCCCGCGCCGCGACCGCGCATAACTTTCCGCTGCGCGATCGATCCCACGCAGCACCGCCTCCAGCGGCACGCCCGCCTTCTGCCAGGTCTCCATAATTGCCCAGTCCAGTGGCGACACCAGCAGATGCGCCCCGCGTTTCCTCCAGAAATATTCTTCGATTTCAGTAAAGTAGTTGAAGTAGTTCCAAGAACCGCTGTCTGCGGCTTTGGTCGTGCCCGCCGAAGGATCGGAACCACTATCCGAATTGTCCTCGTCCGCCATCCGCACCTAACGCGCCGTCTTTTTCGGGTCGGACTTACTGCCGCCAATCGCGGCCGACCCGCGACTCTCCGCCGCCAAATTCTTCACCATCTCCGGATTCTTCTCCCAAATCAATCGCAAGCCCTTCAACGTCAAAAACTCATCGGTATGCTGGATATGCTTCGACCCGCGCGCCACCAATTTCGCCTGTCCTCCCGTAGCCACCACCGGAACATCGCTTCCGATCTCTGCCTTAATTCGTGCCAGCATCCCGTCCACCATGTCCACGGCCCCGTAATACAAACCAGCCTGCATATGCGTGACCGTATTCGTTCCGATCACCTTGCCAGGATCCTTAATCTCCACGCGGGGCAAGCGCGCCGCTCGCGCAAACAGCGCTTCCGCGGAAATCCCCAATCCAGGCGCAATCACGCCGCCCAAATATTCGCCCTTTGCCGAAATCACATCAAACGTAATCGCCGTCCCAAAATCCACCACGATGCACGGCCCGCCATACTCCGCAAACGCCGCCACGCCATTCACAATCCGATCCGCGCCAACTTCCAATGGATTATCGACCAGCACCGCCATCCCCGTCTTCACTCCCGGCTCAACAAAAAGCGCCCGCCGCCCCAAATATTTCTTCGCCATCTCACCCAACGTCCAATTCACCGGTGGCACCACCGAACTGATAATCACCCCGCCAATCGCATCGCGATCCAGCCCCGCTAGCGAAAAAAGGTTTCGCGTGAGGACGCCATATTCATCCACGGTCTGTTCGCGCGCGGTAGTCAGCCGCCAGTTCGCCACGAGTTGCTCGCCGCGAAACACTCCCAGCACCGTATTGGTATTCCCCACATCAATCGTCAGCAGCATCTCTTTCCTTCTTCGGAATGCGGCGGCTTGACGCCGCTTTTCGCTCGCGGTCCGGGGCACCGCCAAGGCGGCATCAAGCCGCCGCACTCCAAGAGCACCCTAACCCGTAATCCTACCGGGCCTCGGTCACATCCCCGGCAATCACAGTGAAAATCTCCCCATTTTCGCGCTCCACCCGCAACAATCCCTCCGCCGTCAATCCCGCGGTAATTCCCGAAAACGTCTCCGCTCCTGTAGCCACGCAAACCTTCTTTCCACGCGCATAACTAGAAACCTCTTCAAATCTCCGCACCACGCCAGCCGACCCCTCGCGCAACAACCGATTGTAGTCACTCTCAAATTCCCGCAGCAACCGCACCAGCACCTCCATCCGCGATTGTAACTTTCCAGTCTCCGCGCGCAGAGAAGTTGCCAGCGCACTCAGCTCCCCAGGAAATTTCTCCTGGTTCACATTCAGCCCAAGTCCCACAATCACAAACTTGACCAAGGTAGGCTCGGCATGCATCTCCGTCAAAATCCCGCCCACCTTCTTTCCCCCAATCAACAAATCATTCGGCCATTTCAGATCCACTCTGAGCCCGGTAACCGCTGCCACCGCCGTCTGCGCACTAATCCCCGCCATCATCGTCAAAAGCGGCGCCTGCACCGGCGCCAGCCGTGGCCGCAGCAAAAGCGTCACATAAATCCCCGTCCCGCGCTCCGAATGCCACGCACGCCCAGCCCTTCCGCGTCCCGCCGTCTGCTCCTCCGCCACCACCACCGCGCCTTCGGGTTCCCCCGCATGTCCAAGGTCGAACGCCACGCGATTAGTGGAATCTGTACGAAAAAAATGCCATACCCGTTTTCCAAACAAACTGCCCTTAAGTCTCTTGCGCAGCAGTTCCGGAGTCAAAATATCCGCCACTGACTCCAAAAAATATCCCGTGGCCGCCTGCCCCTTAACCTTCACTCCCAATTCGCGCAGCCGCGTAACCCACCGCCACACCGTTGTCCGCGAAACTCCAAGCTCCCGCGCAATGCGCGCCCCACTAATCACAATCGTCGCGTTCTCCGCCAGCAGCGTAACCAGCGCAGCCAAGCGCCGGTCGGTAACCTCGCTAGTATTTTTTTTCGTCATTAAGTAGCTCTTCGTAGGGGACGCGTCGTAATCCACCCGTCATTCTGAGCGTAACGGCCCGACGCTTTTTCTTCCCGTTCGCTTCCCGCGAACGGGTCGGGTCGTGCAGCGAAGAATCTCTCTGGGCCTAACGGCGGCGGCGTCTAGACAGCGACGCTCGATGAACCCTCACCCTCCACAATACTCTCCACCAACAAACTCAAATTCGCCGCCGCCGCCGAATGCGTCAGCATCCCCGAAGACAGATAATCCGCCCCGGTCTCCGCATACTCCCGCGCATTCTCCAGCGTAATCCCACCAGAAATCTCCACCACGCAGTCTGGCCGTACCGCCGCGCACGATCTCTACGCACTTCCGCGCTGCATCAGGCGTCATATTATCTAGCAACACCGCGCTCGCCCCAGCCCAGAGCGCCTCATGCAACTCCTTTTCGTTGCGCACCTCGATCTGCACGTTCAGAAGGGAACCGCCGCTAGCGCCAGTGTCCCTTCCAGCATCCAAATCCCGCCCCCGCAATCCACCGACAGCGTCATAAGCTGTCATGCTCCGCGAATTCATCTGCGCCGAAGCAAACGCATGCGCCATATCTAGTGCCTCCTTGACTCCGCCGGCCAGCGCAACGTGATTCTCCTTCAACAAAATCGCGTCATACAAACCAAACCGGTGATTCGTCCCTCCACCCATCTTCACCGCATACTTCTCCAGCATTCGCAGGCCAGGAGTGGTCTTCCGCGTATCGCGAATCTTCGTTCGCGTCCCCGCCAACTTCTCCACAAACCTCCTCGTAAGTGTCGCCACACCGCTCAGATGCGAGAGAAAATTAAGTGCCGTGCGCTCGCCAGTCAAGATGGCGCGCGCCCGGCCGGAAAATCTCACCAAATCCCGCCGCTTTTCCACGCAATCCCCATCCTTCGCCAAAAACTCCACGTGAATCGCCGGATCCAGCGCCGCAAACACCATCTCTACGATCGGCAAACCCGCCACTACCAGCGGCTCACGCGCTAAAATCCGCGCCCGCCCGGAAGCTAGCGCGGGTACCGTCGCCAGCACGGTAACATCTCCCGTGCCGACGTCTTCCTCCAGCGCCCGCCGCACCAAATTCACAACGCTAGCCGATTTCCAATCGATCTTCATTTGTAGTGGCGGGTCTTCGCACCCGTTCTTTTGACGTTCGTTATTTTTTTAGTTCTTTGGGCTAGACGCCTTCGCAACTACGAATCGCCTTCTAACTCCCGGCGCCTCTCCACCAATTTCCCCAACTCAATCTTCTGCTGCTCAAGCGTAGCCTTCAACCCATTCACAATCTTCTCCGGCGCCCGCGACAAAAATGTCTCATCGCCTAATTGTCTTTCCTTCGCCACAATCGCCTTCTCCAAACCCTCAATCTCCTTCTTCAACCGCACCAACTCCGCGCCCATGTCCACCGTCTCTGCCGCAAACGCGATCCGCACGTCAAACTCCGCCGAAGACCGCGCCGCCCCGCCCGCCACGGCCAACTTCTTGCCCGTAAGCCGCAACTCGGAAAGCAATGCTAGCCGCACCAGAAAATCCCGATGCATCTCGGCGACTTTCAGCAACGCAGCATCGACGACGGAAACATCCGCCTCCACTTTTTTCTTGGGATCCAGCTTCATCTCGGCCCGAATATTTCGCACCGCACCAATCACATCCTGCAAAAACGCAACCTCGCGCTCCCCCGAAACATTTAGCCATGTCCGGCCAACTTCGGGAAACGCATCCAGCGCAATCGATTTCGCTCCCACCCGCTGTGGCAACTGGTGCCACAACTCCTCCGTCAAAAATGGCATAAACGGGTGCAGTAACCGCAAAGCCGCATCAAACGCCGCAAACAAATTCTTCCAGGAAACCACTGCCCGTGCACGATCCGCCGAAACCAGCTCCGGCTTGACCCACTCGATGTACCAATCGCAGAAATCTCCCCAGAAAAACTGGTACACGCTGGACGCCGCCTCATGAAACCGAAACTCTTCGAGCGCCTCGTTCACGGTAGTGATCGTTCGCGCCAACCGTGAAAAAATCCAAGCGTCAGCCAGCGGCACGCCACCACCAAAGCTGTAAGGCGCCCCCGCACGCACCTCCGGCGCCGCCAACTCCTCCAGCGAAGTCCCCCCTGCCTCAAATTTATCCAGATTCACAAACAAAAATCGCGCCGCATTCCAAATCTTGTTCGCAAAATTCCGCGCCCCGGCCAGCCGGTCATCGCTCAAAACAATATCCGTCCCCGGCGCCGCCATCGACGCTCAGGCAAAACCGCATCGCATCCGTTCCATACTGCTGATTCAGCGCCACTGGGTCTAAGCCCGTCCCCTTGGACTTAGACATCTTTCTCCCCAGACCCCGTCCGCACCAGCGAATGCAAATACACCGTCTTAAACGGCACGCGCCCCGTGAAATGAATCCCCATCATGGCCATGCGCGCCACCCAGAAAAACAAAATGTCGTACCCGGTAATCAGTGCCGACGTCGGATAGTAAGTCGCAAAATCCGCCGTCTTCTCCGGCCACCCCAAAGTAGAAAATGGCCACAGCGCCGAACTAAACCACGTATCCAATACATCTGGATCCTGCGTCAATTCGCCAGATCCGCAGTGCGAGCACTTAGCTGGCGCAGTCCGCGCCACGGTGATCTTCGCGCAAGCACCGCAATGCCACGCGGGAATCCGGTGCCCCCACCAAAGCTGCCGCGAAATCGTCCAGTCCCGGATGTTATCCAGCCAATTTAGAAATTCCGTTCGCCGGTTATCCGGAATAATATTGATGGTGTTCGCTTTGCCCGGCGCGTAATCTCGCACTGCGGCAATCGCCGGAGCCGCCAAATCCTTCATCGCGCAGAACCACTGAGTGGAAATCCTCGGCTCCACAACCGTCTTGCTCCGCTCGCAAATCCCCACGGCATGCGAGTGCGGCTCCACCTTTACCAAAAATCCCTGCTCCTCCAAATCCGCCACGATTTTCTTCCGCGCCGCAAAGCGATCCAGCCCCGCATAAGCTCCACCATTCGCGTTGATCTTTCCGTCCACGGTCATCACATCAATCTCTTCTAGCCCGTGCCGCTTGCCCACCGCGAAGTCGTTCGGATCATGCGCCGGCGTAATCTTCACCGCCCCCGTCCCAAACTCGCGATCCACCATCTCGTCGCCAATAATCGCAATCTCGCGATCCATTAGCGGCAAGCGAACCTTCCTCCCAATCAACGCACCATACCGTTCATCCAGCGGATGCACTGCCACCGCCGTATCGCCAAGCATGGTCTCCGGTCGCGTCGTAGCCACCACCACCGACAAATCGCTCCCCACCACGGGATACCGGATATGCCACAAAGACCCGGCCCGCTCCTCGTGCAAAACCTCCAAATCACTTAGCACCGTCAGACAAACCGGACACCAATTCACCAGCCGCGTCTCGCGATAAATCAGTCCTTCTTCATAGAGCCGCACAAAAACTTCAATCACCACCCGCGAAAGCTCTGGCGACAGCGTAAATTTTAGCCGCGACCAATCACAGCTCTCTCCAATCTGCTTCATTTGCGAAAGAATCGTCTCGCCCGCTCTCCTCCCGCCACTTCCAAACCTGCGCTACGAACTCTTCGCGCCCCAATTTCTGATAATCAATCCCGCGTTCCGCCAGCTGCCGCACCACCACGCGCTGCGTGGAAATCCCCGCGTGGTCCGTCCCCGGCAAATAAAGCGTGTTAAATCCGCGCATGCGGTGCCAGCGCGTCAAAATATCAATCTCCGTGTGGTCCAGCATGTGCCCGATGTGCAGCGACCCGGTCACGTTCGGCGGCGGAATCACAATCGAAAACACCTTCCCGCCCGTCTCCGCCGCCGCATCGGCCTTAAACAATTCCTCCCGCACCCAATACTCCGCCCAGCGCGGCTCAATAAGCTGCGGCTCATACCCCTTGGCAATCTCACGCCCCATCGATCAACTCCCGAAATTTAGCCCACGAAAAGACGCCTTTGTAGCGGCCGGGCTTTAGCTTGCCTGAGGGTCCCGGCCTGGCTTAGCTTGCCCGCGCAGCGGGTCCGGCCCGGTCGCTACGCTATCCGTCTCTCCGAATAATTTGTAGTCAGGACAATCTTCGACTATACGGGGAAAAATCCAGCACCGTCAATTTATCGTCTCGAGTAGCACAGGCACTCCTGCCTGTGGACTGTTTTGCGGGCGAGTCCGAAACGGCACACCGGCAACGAGTGCCCGGAGCGAGGCACCAACCAGTGAATCTGGTACACCGGATCTATGAGTCGGGTGAGGCGAACCGGATGAGCGGGCCAGTTCTACGAAAGGCCCGGAAATGAGATTGAGAAACGAACCGCGAGCATGCGTTTGACGCTACCGGAAGGGAGCTACTTCTTCTTATTCAATTCTTCGCGCACCATGGCTTCCACCACAGGCTTCAGCAATTCACGCGTAACCGCCTGCATCACTTCCGGACTAAGACTCGCCAGTACACGCGCCACCACGTCCTCGTGCGCCGTCTTACTCTCCGTCGCGACGGCAACCTCGGGCGCGGCAACGGGCCCCGTTAGATTCTCTGACGCTGTCTCGATCGCTGGCGGTTCTCCCGCATAGGCACTCTCGACGACGCTCTCCGTAATCGCCGCGACGTCAGAAAATCTATCCTCATGCTCCACCGCAGTCTCGGTCGGCGCGGACACTGCTTCCTCATGGAACTCGTTCTGTGCAACGTCCTGTGCCTCGACATGCTGCGTCTCGACCTCCTGCGCAACACCCAAACTCTCGCCAGTCTGAATTGCTTCGACGGGCGCCTCGTTAGCAGCCGTTTCCGTCGCTATCTCCGCGTGGACGGGCGCAGTCACTAGCTCAGCGCTCGCCGCAGTTTCCGGGATCGGCGCAATCGCGTCCTCCGTGGCCGTTTCGGATTCCGCCGCGTGCTGCTCGTGTACAATTTCCTGGGTTTCCGTGGCAACCGGCGCAGCAACTTCGGCAGGCGCTTCCGCAATCGTTTCCAAGTGCCCGGCGTCAACCACTTCCTGCGTCGTGACGGGTTCGTCTGCGGCAACCGCCTCAGACACTTCTTCAACCGCAGCCGCTTCCGAAATCTCTGGCGCACTCGGCGCGACTTCCGCACTCACTGCCACATCCGCGATCGCGGGCTCCGCTGCCGTGGTTTCCGGAGCCGCAACTTCCGCCACCGGCGCGTCCCACGTCGCAGCCAGCAGGCTGGCCTTCATCGCCTGCGTCTCCCAAGCGCTAGTCGCCGTTGGCACCGCCCCGTCGGCTTCGCCATGCGCATCCCGCGAACCAGCAAACCGGTCAATCGCCGTCGCCACCGCGTCGTGTTCCACCGCCAGCGTAGCGGCAGCCGGAAACTCCCTCGTCGCCACGTCGCTTTCCGCGGCAGGCGTCTCCACCGCTGTCAGCGTGTGCACACCATTCTCCGACAACACTTGCGATGCCGCGCGCTCCGCGTGGCTGGCGCCCACACCCGCTGGCTCCCCAACTGAAATCGCGCTAGCCCACGCATCCGCCGGAAACGCTGGCACCTGCGGAATCGTCTCTGGAATCGCGGCCGGATGAACCGCCGTAACCGCTGCCGCAGGAGCTTCCTGCAAAATCGCCGTCGTACTTTCCTTTGTCGCCGCCGCTTCCGTCATCGCGGGCACGGATTCCGTCGCTGCCCAATCTTCTCGCGCACTCTTGCGCGTCGGTGGCTCGCTGAAAGCCGTGTCCCGCCAGTCACGCACCGCACCGGTCACGCCTTCCGCCACCTCGTCGACG
The DNA here is from genome assembly GCA_963798585.1 of uncultured Acidobacteriota bacterium. GTDB lineage: Bacteria > Acidobacteriota > Terriglobia > Acidiferrales > UBA7541 > Acidiferrum. Next base: position 102,901 of record CAWCTJ010000004.1, on the reverse strand, counting down.
TCCGCATCGCGGCGCCATGAAGCCTTCGGTTCTTCCTCTTCTTCTTCCTCCGGGACGTCGTCTTCTTCTTCCTTCGCCCGCCAATCGCGCTCGACCGCCAATTCCGGATGCACCGGCGATACAAATCCCGGATCTTCCTCAACCGTGCTTTCCATCAAATTCCCAAACGCCAACGGAGCCCCGCCCTCCATCTTTACCGGCGCGGGCCGTAGCGACACCTCTTCTACCAATCCTTCCATATCCTCCATCGAAATCGATTCCGGCGGCGCAACCGGCGGCGCCATAATCACCGGCGGCGGCACGGACATAGGCCGCGGCGCTACGATGTCGGCAGCCTTGCGCTCGATATTTTTTCCAGCTTTATCCGCGCCCAGCGTCTTTTCCGAAGAATAACTTACGCCCGCCCTCGTCAACGCCGCTTTGACCATCGCAATTAGCGGATCCGGCGGACGAACGGCTTCTTCAACACCCCATCCGCTCCCACGCGTTGCGCTTCCTGCTCATCCAAAGGATCGAATGCGCCCACCAGCAAAATCACAGGAATATGCGCCAGCTCTGGATCCTGTTTTACGTACTGGCAAACTTCGTAGCCATTTCGCACCGGCATGAACACATCCGCCAGCACCAAGTCGGGACGAATATCGGAAATTTTGCGCACTGCGGCTTCGCCGTTGCCCACGGCCACCACGTCGATGCCCTGGTCTTTGAGCGCCAGGCCCACCATCTTCTGGATGTTGCTGTTATCGTCCGCCACCAGGATCTTGGCCACCGAACATCCTCCGGGAGAAACCTCTACCCCCGCCATACTACGTAGTATCTCGCGGCCATCTTACACTCCGTGGCCACTCCGCAACGGTACCAATCTCCCGAAAATCGTCCGGAAGCGCTCCCGTTCTCCACTGTATTTGAGCACTCGGCCAATGAGCCGTCAATGTGAACAGGGTTCCCGTGTGTCGGAAACGAACACTACCCAATGGCGCACATTTCCTCTGCGGCGGCGGTTAATGAGGCGTGACAATCAGGCGGAACAGCCAGGCGAAGTCAACCAGGCGCAACAGCCGGGCGATGCAGCGTTGACTAAAACAAAAACGGGGTCCGCCAGCGTTTGGCGAACCCCGTATCGACGTATCTCGTAGCCCCTAGACCTCTTCGCAAATCGCCACGAAAAAGGCCGCTACCCAGTTTTACCAGGGGATGAGTTTCTTCAGCCCTTTCTTCTTCTTGCTGCTGGATTCTTTTCCGTCCGTGTTCGCATCCTTCTTGGTGCTGTCGGACGAATCGCCTGAGGTCGACGCGTCGCTAGCCGGTGCAGTTCCATCCGTCGCTACCGCCGCGCTTCCCTCCGCCTTCGGCGTCGCAGCGCCCTCGTTTGCAGAGTTGCTCGTTGCAGAACTGCTACCCGCAGCGCTGTTTGTAAAAGACGCGCCCCCCGCAGGAGTACCTGTCGCAGCAGTTCCTGTGGCCGCACCCGCAGAACTCGACTCCGCTGCCGGCGCCGCGCCTTCCGTAGCCGGTGCCGCACCCTCTGCAGGCACTTCAGGACTGCTCGTCTCCGTGGCGCCCGGCACACTCTCGCCCGTCACCGCCCCCGACTCCGACCCCGGCACTACCGTAGCTACCACCGACTTCCCAGTCGCACCCGTCGTCAGCTGCGCCCCGACTCCGCCGTGCAGCGTCTCGGTGTTGTTGTCCCCTTCCGGCGTCATCGTCGGCGTACCCACGCGCGCCGAAACCTGGATTTCATCCACCGGTCCGGGTTTGAGCATCTCCAGCGGCTTCTTATACATCGGAACCTTCGGCCGCGGCGCATTCGCGTTCGCCGTCATCCACGCCAACGCATTCGGATCCGGCTGCGGTATCGGTATGCCAAACGCCTTCAACTTATACTTCGCATCGCCCACCAGCTCCGACTTCGGATAATCCCGCACAATCTGTGCGTAATACTTTGCCGCGATGTCCCGCTTTTCACTCGTCTCATACAGATCACCCAGCATCCACAACGCGTGGTCAGACTTGCTGTACAGCGGATACCGCATGGTGATCGAATTCAGCCGCGACGCGGCCGCCCGCTTGTCGCCCTTCACGTAATAATAATAAGCAATGCGGTAGTCGCCTTCCGCCAGCACTTCCTGTACGTCCCGCAAATGCTGCTGCGCCTTGTCCGCCAGCGGATCGTTCGGATACTTCTGCAAAAATGTCTGATATTCGTCTTCCGCCTCGCGCGCCTCGGTGCGATCGCGATCCGGCTTGGCCATCTCTCGGTAATGCGCATTCGCCACCTGCAACTGCGCGTACGGCGCCTCCGGCAGGAAAGGGAAGAACACGATGAAATCTTTGTACGCCTGCACGGCCTGCGTGGTATTGGCCATCCCGCCCTCTTTGTAATAAGAGTCGGCAATCGCCAGCTTGGCCTTGGCCAGATACTCGCTGTCCGGATATGTGTTGATCAACGTCTGCAAGTCCAGTCGCGCGATCTCCTGGCGCCCCTTCTTGGCCTCGTCCAGCGCCTTCAAATACAAGATCTTGTCGGGCTCCGCGCTGTTATCCGCGCTGGTTGACTTGTCTACCTTTTTTTTGTGGAGAAGTTGCGCGTCGCACTGCACCGCGCCCATCAGGAATATCCCGCCAGCCACCAAAATTAGAGTACGCCGCAAACATCACCTCGATCGCTAAAGTTTCGCGTCTCCACCCCGGGCCGCCAAACCTACACCGAACCATCCATTGGCCAGCGTCACGGCATACCGAGGCTGGGAACCTCGCTGCCGCAGGAGCGTCTCATTATAACCTGAACCAAAGGACAGGCCACACAAAAACTTGCCCCATCGGCCAGTTTACCCTGACGCACGAAGATTTACCTGAGCTGCGAAGGGCCCACCCCATCGTTCGGATACCCACAACTCTGCCCGGGTTGCCTATAAAAGTTGCCTGAAAAACTCCACTAGAACGTCGCCTTTACTCCGAGCATCTAACCCGTGAAGACTCGTGGAGAGAAATTTTCTGAGGAGCAAGCCATGAACACCAAACTGTTCCCGCTTTTTCTCGCATCTCTTGCACTCCCCACCGTCGCTTTCGCGCAATCGCAACTTCACCCCATGGGCCCAATCGGGCCCACTCCGCCCTCCGGCGAGTCCGCGCGAACAACACACCGGCGATTTTCTGCTCGGCAGAGTCATGGTGGCTGGCGCCGCTCTCCCGTGGGACGCCATCCCCGTCAACGTCACCTGCAACGGCCAAACGCGCTACACCGTGACCGCCGACCCCAAGGGCAACTTCGTTATCGCTCCCGACAATCCTCCTAGCGTCACCGACACCTCCGTCGCATCCGCTGACGCCAATCCGAAACTCGCCGCCGCCTTCAGGGGCTGCACCGTCCAAGCCGCACTCCCCGGTTTCAACTCCAGCACCCTGACCATCGCCGACCGCAACCTCCAGAACACTCCCGACATCGGCACCATCATCCTGAATCGTGAAGAAAACGCCGGCGGCACCGCCGTCAGCAGCACCACCGCATCCGCTCCCAAGGACGCCGCCAAAGCCTTCGAAAGAGCCCGCACCGAATGGATTGAGAAAAAGCCAGACAAAGCCCAAAAAGATTTGGAGAAAGCCGTTCAGGTGGATCCGCAATTCGCCGAAGCGTGGTATCAACTCGGAAAAATCCAAGAAGCCGCGAACTCGTCCGGACGCCTTCAACTCCTACTCCAAAGCCGTCGCCGCCGACCCGAAATTCAGCCCACCGTACGATCGTCTAGCCGCGCTCGCCGTTCAAGCCAACAAGTGGCAGGACGCCGCCGACGCCACCGCTCACGCGCTCCAACTAAATCCCCGAGGCACCGCAGTGCTCTGGTATTACAGCGCCCTGGCGAACTACAGACTAGCCAAAATAGACGTCGCCGAAACCGCCGCCGAAAAAGCCCTCGTCATGGATCCCCTGCACACCATCCCCAACACCGAGCAACTCCTGGCCGTAATCCTGGTCGACAAACAAGACTACGTCGCCGCCCTCGCAACACCTGCGCAACTCCCAAACCTACCTGCCCCCCGGCCCCAACCTCGACCTGGTTAAACAACAAATCGCCCAACTAGAACAAGCCGCCACCAGCTCGAAGTAGCAGCCGGATCAAACCATGTAGCGAAGGCTTGTCCCGAGTTTCGAAGGGGTGCTTGCTTTGGAGCCCTGCGGCTTTCCCCCAGAAATGGGCTTTCAAGTCCAGCCGCTTCTTGCCTCACCTGGGAGCGCTAACCTCCCGGTTGGCGGTGTGTGTCCTCATTTAGAGCGATTTGTAGCGACATGTAGCGACGGTTTACCCTGAGCTTCGAAGCGCCAAGGCCTCAGCTTCTCCCGCGGTCATCCCAGCGTCCGCGCCTAACGCTGATCATGCGAGCATCCATTTTCAGTTGCTGTCGCACCCACCTCCCCCGCGCGTGGGACTACCTCTCGGTAAGTATTGGCGCCTCACTTTCGCCCGCCAACACCCTAAGGGGGTAGCTTACAGGGCGGGGAAAAGTGATACACCCCTAAAGAGGATGACTTCGTATTCGTGTTTCGACGGCAACTTTATGGCTCCGAATCGTCGAGCTGATCCGTCGCGGGGAACTTTAGCGACATACGTGTTTATTTTTTCGCAGGCCTCTTTTATAAGTCGACGTAAATGCCCTGTTTACATCAACTTCTGTTTAAGCAAAACCGTTTTTATCAATCGGAAATATTTTGGTTAATTTAGAAAAGAAAGAAATTACAGCAACTTCCTTCGCCGAGGAGTTGTTGTTTCGGCTCGGCAACAAATATTTTGTCGCTTAACAGCTCGTTATGCTGATTTTCCACTTGTCCGGTAGGGGTGAAGCGTCGGCAGAGTTGCAATTTTCGGAAAATTGAAATGGCCAACATTATGACCGAAGCTGTATCGCCCCCCCCGACGTGACATAGTAGAGCAGGTTGCAGCAAGGACCGTCTCTCAGGCAAGAGTCATGAGCAAAAGGAGAGCACGTATGAACTCAACCAAACATACAGCCAGGATCGCGGGCGTGCTCTATCTGGTGAACGGGGTGACTGGCTTCTTCGGCATCGTCTATGTCCCCAGCAGGCTCACGGTATCTGGTAACGCGACTGCAACCGCCCAAAACATCCTTGCTTCCGAGAGTCTTTTCCGCCTCGGCATCGTCTCCGAACTGATCTGTGCGGTCGAATTTATCTTCCTGCTCTGGGCTCTGTACCGATTACTCGGCGGGGTGAACAAGACGTATGCTTCGCTGATGGTGATTCTGGGTCTGGCCTTCGTTCCCATTATGTGCGTGAATGTGCTAAACGAGATCGCTGCCCTGACGCTTTTGCGCGGTGCGGGCTTCCTGTCGACATTGGGCGAGCCGCAACGCCAAGCCATGGCGATGCTATTCCTCGATTTGCATCGCTACGGGTACGTTATCGGCTGGATCTTTGGCCCCTGGCTTTTCTTCTTCGGGCTGCTTGTATTTAAGTCGGGTTTCCTTCCCCGCATCCTCGGCGTACTGCTGATCGCGGCGTGTTTCGGCTACCTGGCGGATAGTCTTACGCCGTTACTTCTGCCGAGTTACGCTAACCTCGTGGACCGAATCGCGAACATCCCGCTAACGCTGGGCGAACCAGCGATTATCTTGTGGCTTTTGATTAGGGGAGCAAAGGCTCAACCATTGGAAGCCGCGCGGCTCCGTTCACAACCGTGAATGGGAGGCCTTACCTGGAGCCACATCACATTCGGCGGCTCACGGGACGGCGGCCCGGACGATCCGAGATGGGTAGCAGGCATCTGCCCAAACTGTCACCGAAGGGCGCACTATTCCCCTTGACGCAACTGAGTACAACACGAAGCTCGCTGAAGTTGTTCAGGAGCTCGAGAAGCACTCCTACTGACGTTTTCAACCGTCTACTGCACGCATGAAATTCACTAGCGTGCTCCGTCGAACAGGCTTGCCATCACGAATGGCGGGTGGCACACCCTTAAACCCAAAGACACTTAAATGCGCCAAACGATTTTGACCTTGCCTTTCTCCGGGGGCGGCCTACCCTTGCGGTTTTGTTTGACCTTGCAAGGGTGCGAGCCGGGGGACAGACGGGATGTTTTCTGCTACGTTCGCTTTTCGTCCCGCCTGCGGGTCTCGAACGCTGACAAAGGACGCGGTGCCGATGCCAACTATAATGGAACTCGAAACACTTCTTCAATTCCCGATCGAGAAGTTAACGGTCGAATACAAGACCTGGCTGAACCTTAGCGAGAATCCCGGGAGAGCAAGCCTTGCGAAGGCAGCAATTGCCTTGGCGAACGAAGGCGGAGGGGTGATCGTGCTGGGAATGCGCGAAGATAACGCACAGGGGAGAATCCTAAGATCACAGGCTCGGCCATCGGAGCTGGAACGCTACAGCCAGGATGAGATTAATGCTTCCATTAACCGCTATGCGGATCCCGAGTTCCATTGCGAACTTGCGTTTGCGAACGACCCTGGTACTAACAACGAACACGCCTTCGTGCTCGTTCCAGGCGGAATGACGGTGCCTATCATGAGCACGCGGGGTTGCGAAGGGGTTATTGCCGCGCAGAGATGTTATGTTCGGAAGCCTGGTCCCAGGAGCGAGGAACCCTTTACGGCCGACGAATGGCGGGGCGTTATGGAGCGCTGTATAGCGGCGCGGCGCGAAAGTATGCTCGATGCGATTCGCATCATTGTCCAAGGTAGCGGTGGCCCGCTTGAGTCACCTGCCGAACAAACAGGCAAGCTAGCGGAGTTCGAGCGTGACGCGCTGGAACGATGGAATACTCTCATCAATGATCTACCAGCTGACGATGACGCAAGAATGATCCATGGGCGCTACGAAGTAGCGTTTGAAGTGCTTAATGCTGGATTAGTCCCTTCGGCTGGGGAGCTACGTCGCCGGATGGTTTTAGCCTCACAAGTCAGGCATACGGGGTGGGGTCCATTTGTACAGATACCGCGAGGAGAGCTTGAGCCAAGGATCGTCAACGGGAACGTTGAGGCTTGGCTTGGACGAGCTGCACCGAATCGCGTAATGCGTGATCCTGCCCATTGCGATTATTGGTGCGCGAATCCTTCGGGATTATTTTTTCTGCTGCGCGGCTATGAGGAGGACGCATCGGGAACTGTCGAGCCAGAAAGGATCACGGACATCACACTGCCGATTTGGCGTGTCGGTGAAACACTACTCTATGCATCGCGTATCGCCCGGAGCTACGGCGCGAATCCGCAAGTTGCCGTCCGGTGTCATTACCGTGGACTAAGAAACCGCCGACTTGGCGCTCTTAATCCCATCGGTTCCTTGTATTTGAATGGTACAGGCGTCTGCCATGACGCAGATGTTGAACTGGGTACTATCAGCACCGCCGCCGAATTAGATGACAATCTAATAGAGATTCTTCATCCTCTGCTGGTTCCGCTCTACGAACGTTTTAGCTTTTTCGAGTTGCCGATCGATCTGGTGCGAACGGAAGTTACTAGAATGAGGGGCAGCCGATTCTAACCTAGGCAGGTCGGCGGTGGCGCACCCCTCAAATGTGACCGATCGATTTTGACGTTGCCTTTTTCCGGGGTGGCCTACCCTTGCGGTTTTGCTTGACTCTGCAAGGGTGGGGCATTCCATCGTTTCCCCCGCATAATGCCTCCGGTCCTCGTTCACCCCGACCAGACCGCCAAGATGCCGCCCGAATAAACAAGTTGGCGCAAACGCTCCAACACGGTAGAATTGTGTACGCAGCGGTACGCAGGAGCTGAGCGATGGCAACTCTTAGAGTAGGCATTCGCGAATTTCGCGAAAAGCTCGCCGCATATCTTTTGGAGTCACAGGCGCCCGTGGCCATTACCCGTCACGGGGACACCGTCGGATACTACATTCCCGCGCGGCGCAAACGCAGCGTCGCGGAGCGTGCGGCTTTCAAAGACGCCGTCGACCGGCTACAAGAATCGCTGAAATCCGAGGGCCTTTCCGAGGAAGAAATCGTCAAGGATTTCAAGGCCTGGCGCTCCGGCCGCCGGAAGTAAACGTGGCCAAGGGCATCGTCCTGGACGCCAACATCCTGCTGCGCGCAGTATTCGGGCAGCGCGTCCCACAACTCCTGAGTTTGTACGCAGATGCCGTAAGTTTTTACGCTCCGGACGTAAGTTTCGCAGACGCGCGAGAATACGTCGGCAAACTATCCGCGCGCCGCGGCCTTGACCCGCTTGACGCCCTCGCAGTCCTCGACGGAATTGCCGGAATCGTAGAAATTGTGGATCGCAGTTTGTACGAAGATTACGAGCAGCTGGCAAGCGAGCGTATACAAATCCGAGACCCTGAAGATTGGCCAATCGTCGCCGTTGCCATGCTTCTCGACCTGCCCATTTGGACCGAGGATCAAGATTTCTTTGGCGCCGGCATTGCGACCTGGACTTCTGACAGAGTCGAGTTGTATTTGCGAAGTTAGTAGCGCCGGTAGTCGCACGAAGGCAGCCTTACCACTCAGCCCATCCGCCACCATCATTCGAATGGAATACTATAAAGTACTATTGACATGAAAGTACGCATTTGCTATCCTCTGCCATGTCTCCCGCAAAACCCACCTCCGTCCCAATCGTCCCGCTCGCGAACCTTTCCGCCCTGACGGTTTCTCGAGATCATTACCTCTTCAGATCATTACCTTATCTGCCCGTCTTCGTTAAAAGGCACGGTCCCTTATTTTCAACACGTTACACACTCTTCTCAAAATCAATTTCGCGATATCTCCAGCACTCTCAAAGCGTTGCGCACTCTTTGCAAAAAACACCCGGGGGTAGTATCGGTCTCCCTAACCAGATTCTTGGTGTCGCTGTAACCCCAATAAAATCAAAACGATCTACGAAAAGCATACCTAACCCCAACGGAATGAAAACGATCCATGACACCCCCGGAGGTAGTATTGGTCTCTCTAACCAAATTCTTGATGTTTCCGTAACCCCAACAGAATCAAAACGATCCACGAAAATCGCACCTAACCCCAACGGAATGAAAACGATCCATGACACCCCAGGGGGTGGGGGTAGTATTGGTCTCTCTAACCAAATTCTTGGTGTTTACGTAACCCAAACAGAATCAAAACGATCCACGAAAAGCGCACTTAACTCTCATAGAATGCAAACGTTGCATGACACCCCCAGGGGGTGGGGTATCATGACAACTCCAATAAATGTTGTAGAAAGAGCGACTTACGGTTGGACACTACCTCGCACTGCTTCAGCCCTACTACGCGTCCTCTTCACTCCGCGCCGCGAACGGCAACACCGCGATCACCCGCGTCCCCGGATTCCCGCCGGCAATTTCCAGCGTCCCGCCCAGTTGCCGCACCCTCTCCTGCATCCCGCGCAAACCCACGCCCGCTCGCGATTTCATGTTCCCGGCGGACTCCTCCGCTTGCAACCCTTTTCCCTGGTCCGCAACTTCCACGCGCACCGCGCCATTCTTCGCGACCGAATTTCAATCGTCGCCGTGGGGCTTCCCGAGTGCCGGTGAATGTTCGTCAAGCATTCCTGCACGATCGCGAAATATCGCCGTCTCCAAATCCGGATGCATTCTTCCTAGCCTCCGGCGAGACCTGCAAATCCACCGCAATTTTGCTGCGCGCCGCCAGTCCCTCCGTGTACCAGCTCAGCGCCGACGCCAGCCCCGATTCGTCCAGCAGCGGCGGATGCAACAGATAAGACAGCGTGCGAATCTCCGTGGACAATTCTTCGATCAGTTGCATGCTGTCGCTGGTCGTCTCGCGCAATTCCGGATTGGACTTCGGCCAGCACGCGATGCAACTTGGAAACATTCATCCCCAGCGCCGCCAGCATTTGCCCCGCGCTGTCGTGCAGTTCGCGCGCGATACGCCGCCGTTCTTCGTCCTGCAATTGCAACAGCCGGCTGGTCAACTCGCGCAAACTATCTTCAAAACGTTTGCGTTCCGCGATTTGCAATTCCAGTTGCGCAGTGCGTTCGCGGACTCGCGATTCCAGTTGTTCTGAATCTGCACAACTCCGCGTTGCGCAGCAGTCAAAGCGCCTGCTCGGATTTTTTTCGTTCGATCCCCAGCGCAATCGCGTTGGCCACCGCGCCCAGCGTGGTCAGCGTGGCCTCCGGCAGCGGTGTGCGCGAAAATATCGCCAGCACTCCGACCAGTCGGTCGTCCACCAGTAATGGGTGCCCGGCGAACGCCACTATACCTTCGCGCTTGGCCCATTCTTGATCGTGCATTCGCGGATCGCCAACCACATCGGTTGGTCAGCATCGGCACGCGTTCTTGCGCAATCTTGCCGATTTTGTATTGGCCCAACCGGAACGCGGCTGTGTATGCCATCGATTCGCGTGTACATTCCTGCGCTGGCCCGCAACTCCAACGTGCGCCATCTTCGCAGAGCGTCCACACCCGCGCGAACGCCACATCCGAGTTCGCGCACGATCGCTTGGCGCAGCGCCCTAGCATCTCCGGCATGGTGGTCGCTTCGATCAGCGCCACGCTGACGCTGGCCTGCAGCGCGGCCAGACGCGAGCGTTCTGCGAGAGCGGCTTCGTGGCGGCTCGCAGGGATTCGGAAGCGGTATTCTGCAGAGTGAAAGACATGAGCGCTCACAGTCTTTCTGGTGAAACTCGAACCGACACGGCGAAACTAAAATCCCGTCCCTCCGGGATTTCGCCAAGCTTCCCGCCTCGCCGGGACTGTACAGACCTTACCGTGTTGGCGGCGGGTTTTCAAGCCGCTCCTTTGCCGCGCAGCCTTTTATCGCACACGTTTACGTGGCGCACTCGAAGCAACAAGAATCTGCGCCGCGCTGGCTGCTCGCTTTCGAGCCGTTTTCGTCTTGGAACAGGGCGCGCGATAATTGTAAATATTCCGTAACACTTCTGCGCCCGCTTCTAACTACAATGTTGTGTTGCACTTTTCGTGAAGGAGTTTCCGCCCCGCCCCTATGGATAAACGCAAGTTTCTCTTTGTTTCGATCTCCGGCCTCATCGGCGATATCGCCTGGCAAGTCCTCAAAGAAGGTCACGACGTTCGCTATTACATTGAAGCAGTAAAAGAGCGAGACATCGCGGATGGTTTTGTCCCCAAATCCACAAATTGGGAAAAGGACGCGGAGTGGGCGGACATTATTGTTTTCGACGACACCCTGGGGCAGGGCGCCAAGCGCAGATGCTGCGCGAGAAGGGAAGCCGGTGATCGGCGGCAGCGAATACACCGACAAGCTCGAAGACGACCGATCGTTCGGTCAGGAAGAGCTCAAGAAAGCCGGCGTAAATATTATTCCCTATGAGGATTTTGATTCGTTTGATCCGGCGATTGAATTTGTGAAGAAAAATCCGGATCGCTATGTAATCAAGCCCAGCGGGGAAGCGCAAAACGTGAAGCGGCGTCTTTTTGTTGGCGAAGAAGAGGACGGCGAAGACGTGATTCGCATGCTCGAAGCTTACAAAAAAGCGTTCGCCGACGAGATAAAAGTTTTCCAGTTGCAGCGGCGCATCAACGGCGTGGAAGTGGCGGTCGGGGCATTTTTCAACGGCAAGAAATTCATCACTCCGGTGAACATTAATTTTGAACACAAGAAACTTTTCCCCGGGGAAGTCGGCCCGCCCACGGGAGAAATGGGCACGGCGATGTTCTGGAGCGAGCCCAACCGCCTGTTCAACCAGACGCTGGTGAAAATGGAATCGATGCTGGCGGGGGAAAATTATGTCGGCTACATCGATTTGAATTGCATCGTCAACAACAACGGCATTTATCCGCTGGAGTTTACCTCGCGCTTTGGCTATCCGACGATCAGCATTCAGCACGAAGCCATGCTCACGCCGATCAGCGATTTTTTCTGGGAGTTGGCGAACGGCCTAGAGCCGAAATGGCGGACGCGCAGCGGCTTTCAGATTGGTGTGCGCATCGTGGTGCCGCCATTTCCGTTCGACGATGAAGCGACCTTTGAATCTTTTTCTAAGAACGGCGCGATCGTTTTCAAGAAGCCAAACACGGACGGAGTGCACATCGAGGACGTAAAGCAGTTGAACGGTCAGTGGCTAATTGCCGGAACGTCCGGCGTGGTGCTGATTGTGATCGGCCTGGGGCAGACCATGAAGCAGGCCCAGGCGCAGGTCTATTCGCGCATCAAAAACATCATGATTCCGAACATGTACTACCGCACGGATATCGGCGACCGCTGGGGTGAAGACTCCGACAAGCTGCACAACTGGGGCTACTTGCGCTAACCGGAAGAAATAAAGATCCGCTTTTTCAAGAAGAGAGAGGGGAGCGCCAGACGAAACCCTCAGTCGTCATGAAGATTCATCTACGACCTGAGTTAGAAGAGATGATTAAGCAGGACGTGCAACGGGGACCTTACTAGACCGCGGATGAGTTTGTGAAGCATGTCGTCTCGTTACTGCAAACGAACGCCCCCAAAAGCATTTTTAGCGCGTTAGAGGTGACCCACCCGTCCCACAGGTCCCCCGAGCTCCGCTCCAAATCGTTTTGTTATGCCAAGATATCAGGTGTTGAGCTGCGGGAGGTTGCAGATGACTATTACCCTGTGCGCGGGGAGATCGATGACGGTCTTGGTGGCGTGCTGCGAGCTGCTCTCAGGCTTTTCTAGTTTGAACTGGTAGATAATTTCCAAGTTAAATTCGTGATCTGTGACGAAAATCCACTGTTTGAGATTTTCGAGCGCCGCTTTCTGAAGCAGTTGGTGCCCGGAACTCGCGGACAAAGATGACACTTTGCCGTCTAAAGCAACGTGTGCAACGACCTTCACGTCACCCTCGATTCGAGCCTGCCAAGCGAGACGTGGATATTCCACGGACTCAGAATGGAGCAAGGAGAGTTGGTTGGCACCTGGAACCGCCATTAGCAATAACAGCGGCAGCAGATATTTATGGAGCATTTGTGCGCCTCAATCGCCCCGTGCCGAAGACGCCGCATCTTTTGGGCGAGCCCAGAAGCCGTCATAGCCTATCGAACGGTTTTCAGCAATTTCCGGACGCGATTCCCCATGTGCTTCTGGGCTTCTGCAAGACGCTCAGGGTCTGGGACTAACTTTTGGACCACTTCTGACTTGAGTAGATTAACCACCTCAGGGTCGCCTGAGGCGGCCATTTCCTCAAAGAATGCGAAAAGTTTCGACAGGGTCTGCCCGTCTCCTGCTTCATCAAGTTGAGCAAGAAGGTAAGGAGCTACGACCATTGCGAATACCAGATAGCTGCCCGGAGGCTTTTCCCGGTCTACCCAGTCGTTGAACTCCTTTTTATATGCAGCAGCGAGTTGTGGGAAGGCCTCGAAGAGCCGCTTGTCAACATCACTGTAGCCTAAGGGGTTGGTCGGCATGATCAGTGCTTGCGGTCCACCGGCCACACTTACGCGAACTAGACAAAACAGAACAGTAGTCGCTGCGTCATGTCTGGTCTGTTCGAGGTTTTCCCGTCAGCGAACCAACTATCAGCTTACAAGACTAGTGCCCGCAGTGCAGGTCTCCCCGATAGGCGCTCGTCCATGGGTGTGCGAAAAGGGACAGCGGGCATTCTTGGGACTCTCTAAGATGTGGCCTGCGCAGCCGGAAAAAAGAATAGTCGCCGAAGGTGCGGGAGACGACGGTTTCGAAGTTTGAACTGGCTTTCTGTAGCGATGAAAGTTCGATTGGTCGGCGATTTCATTTTGGAATATTCCGTAAGCGTTCATGCAATAACGGCACGGATGATCGCGTGCAAAGGCCACGGTTAGATTCAATATTGCGGGAAATCGACCGTGATGCGCGTCCCTGTATTGGTGTCTTCCGTGCTTGTAGGCTGCTCGAGAAGTCGGATGGGCCTGGCTCCGTTAATACCCACGGGGGTGCAATGAAGCAGTTTTCGCAGACGAGACGACGTGGTGCCTCGCTGGTCGGTATTCTGCTTTTAGCGCTCTTCGCTGCCCGGTCGCTGGCTGCGCAAGCTCCCGGGGCGCCGGCCCCCGCAACACCTGATGCAACACCTGCTGCAGCACCTCCTGCGACATCTCCTTCCACACCTCCTGCAACACCTTCTGCAAAATCCGCTGCGCCACCTGCGGCGCAGCAATCTACGCCGCAGGGCAAAAACAAGTCCCATGAAAACACCTATACGCAACCGACCGATCCCGATCTCTACGTAGGTGAAGAGACCTGCAAGACCTGCCACGCGGACATGCCGAGCAAGGGTTTCGTCGAACACTTCGAGGGCACGCGGCATTTTACGACCACCCTGGATAACTATCCGAAGAAGGGGCCGCAGTGGCATGGCTGCGAAGCGTGCCACGGCCCGGGCAAGGCACACGTGGCGGGCGGCGGCGACGTAAGCAAGATTTTCCGTTTTGAGACCGCGTCAACGAACGAAATCAACGCGCGCTGTCTCACCTGCCATGCCGGCGGCCCGCAGCATATGAACGCCATCAACTCGATTCATGCGAGGAATGAGGTTAGTTGTATTTCCTGCCATTCGCCGCACCAGGGCAAAGAAGGGAATTTTCTGCTCGTAAATTCCCAACCCCAGCTTTGCTATTCATGCCACTTACAACAAAAAGCGCAATTCGATATGCCGTTCCATCATCGAGTGAATGAAGGGCTGGTGCAGTGCAGCGATTGCCACAACGTGCACGGCACAGTGGGACCAAAGCAGGTGCGGACTTCCTCGACGCAGGACGCGGTCTGCTTCAAGTGCCATACCGACAAGCAAGGGCCGTTCGTGTTCGAGCACGCTCCCGTAAAGATTGAAGGATGCGAGTCGTGCCATTTGACGCACGGCGGGCCAAATCCCCACATGCTGAAGCTCAGCAACGTGAACCTGCTCTGCCTGCAGTGCCACACGACGTCCAGTTTTAGCAGCGCGCCGGGCATGCCTTCGTTTCACAACCAAGCGAGCCTTTTTCAAGCGTGCACGCTGTGCCATGTGGCGATTCACGGGTCGAACTTCGATGCCACCTTTTTCAAATAGGAGCGGCGATGAAGGCTATCTCAGCTACGGAGAAGGTAAGCACGGAGTGAAGTTCGCGAAGCGAAAGGGAGAAGAGCGATGAATGGAGGCCTGAGGGTTCACGCGATTCCTTTCGTCATTTTTGTCCTGATTCTTGGCGGGGCGCTCGTTTTTTCGACTGCTGCACAGGCGCAGGACGACTCTGAACAACCAATGCCAGGAATTACTGCGGGTGATTACACCATTCACCAAAGCATGGAAGTCGGCTATCGCTCAAGCAATATCAGCGGCAACCTGAACACTTACAATACGTTCGAGAACTTGGGTTCCGGTCTCCGGCTCTTCGATTTCGACTACTCGATGCGCTCGATCGACCACAAAGGATTTTTGTTTGACACCCTGACGTCCAGCAACTTTGGATATGGCGGCGATCCAAACGACGTCTCGCGCCTGCGTATCGAAAAGAATAAATGGTACGACTTTCGGATGCTGTTCCGCCGCGACAAAAACTTTTTTGACTATAACCTGTTCGCGAATCCGTATAACCCGGCCGCTTTGAATGCGCCGGGGTCATTGACCACCGGCTGTTACGTGGGTCCGCCGACCGCCGCTTTCCCGCAAGGCGCTCCGGCGTATTGCTCGAATCCCGCCGTGCCGCAAAACAGTACGCTGCAAGCGCTGTATCTCACGCGCCGGATGCAGGACTACGATCTCACGCTGCTTCCAACTTCCGCAGTGCAGTTCCGATTGGGTTATTCGCGCAACCGAAATGAGGGACCTGGCACGTATACGACGGACGGGGGAACCATATCGGCGTTTCAACAGATTTCCAGCTATACGACGAACTCCTATCGCTTTGGAGTAGATGTCCGAGTGCTGCCGCGCACGACGCTTTCCTTTGATGAGTTCCTCAGCTACTTCAAGCAAGACAACGTGGTCACCGATAACCCGTCCGTAAATCCGGGGAATTTCGGATTCATCCTCGCAAACCCTACCGGTGTGGGCACGCCGAACGGAACACCGGTGGACCTGGGAAATATTTGGAGCACGCAAACGACCGCTGAACCCCTTCCCTGCGTGCCTCCGGTCGTGGTGGCCGGCACTACGAATAGTGCGACGTCTACTTGCAACGGATTCTTGTCCTACAGCCAAGTAGGCAATCCGCGGAACTACATGCCTACGGAACGGTTCCGCTTCCAATCGAATTACTTCCAGAATTTCGAGATGTCCGGGTCGGTGGGTTACAGCAGCAGCAACAACGTGATCCCGGATTTCTCTGAATTCGTTAACGGGTACACGGTGCGCAACGGGGAACGTGGCAGCACCACCGGAGGCCCGGCGAATGCCAAGCGCGTTTCGGTGAACGCGGATTGGTCGGGGGTGTATTCCGTCACCAACAAGCTGCGCATCCTGGACACCTTCCGGTATGACAACTGGCGCATCCCGGGGATGTGGGCGCTGGATGAAACAAATATTTTTGGCACGGGGTATCCGGATCTCGCGGGCTTGCAACAGAGTCAGGCGGTCTTCAACACCACCAATTGTCCGGTGGCTCCAATGCGGTGACGTGCCCGTTTCATACGGCAACATCGGCTCGCGGATGTGACCAACGGTCTGGTTTCCTCGTTTCTGGGCCAGAACCTGAGATCGAATACGTTCGAGCTCGAGTACGACTTCAACCGGCGCTGGCGCGCGGATATCGGGTACCTCTACACGGCCCGAACCATCGCGCAGTACAGCGATACCAACGACACGGAGTTGATCTATTTTCCGGATCTTGCGGCGCGAGGTATCTGCGCGCGCGGCATTGCCCGTTGCTGGCGCTCTGCCTGCGGGGTGCACGCTCAACGCCAACGGATCAGTGACTTTCATTCCTACCGCGGCGGCGGCCGCCCCGGTGCGCAGCCTCACGTTCATCAACGAAAATTCGCTGCTGTTGGGCTTCGTGGGGCGGCCGATCGATGCGCTACGGATCACCGGCAATTTCGAGTTTGGGTACAACGACGCGGCATATTCACGGACCGATCCGCGACAAGTGCAATCTTACAAGATTCATGCGAATTACAAACCGCGGCCCTGGGCGATGCTGGATGGCGCGGTGGAGATTCATGAAAACCGCGACAACGTCTTTACGGTAAACAACCTGGAGCACGACCGCTCCTACAGTTTCGCAGCGATACTGACGGCGAGTCCGCGGTTGAGCGTCGATTTCGGATACAACTATTGGGACGTTTTCACGCAGGCGTTGATTTGCTTTGCATACTCCGAGACTTCCATGAACCCGGCGGCGCCCCCACCCGCTAATGTGACCGCCTCGGCGTTCCCGCCCGGCGTGCCAATGCTGCCGACGGGGCCGGCGTGCCCGATTGCGGGTGCCTCTTCGCCGCTGGGAGCGCTCTCGACTTATACCAGCACGGATCATTTCGCCCACGCAGCGATGATCTGGAAGCCCTTCAAGCGGGTGACCACGATCGTGGGATACGGCGGCAGTTTTGTGCGCGGCAACACCATTTTCCTAAACCCGCTCACGCCTTCTGGCACGCTCGATTTCAATTACCAGCGGCCGTACGCGTCGATTGCCATCGAGGTCGCTCGCGGCTTTACCTACAAGATGGCCTGGAATTATTACGGGTTTAGCGAAGGGGGAACCACGAATCCGTTTGGACTTGCGACGATTCAATCGCCGGACTTTAACGGCAATAACGCCACGTTCTCGCTGCGGTATTCGTTTTGAGCGGGACGTTACTACTAATTTCATCGGAGGAAACCATGAATTGCAAGAAAGACTGGACTCGAATCTCAGCGGTAACGGTCATAGGCTTTGCCAGCTTGGCGCTCTTCGCCTTGCCGGCGCGATCACAAACCGGTGGGGCAGCGCTGTACAGCAAGAAATGCGCAGTTTGCCATGGCGCTGATGGCGCCGGCGCGACCGCGGTGGGCAAGGCCGACAAGATTCGAGACTTGGGGAGCGCAGAAGTGCAGCAACAGAGCGACGCAGACTTGACCGCCGTCATTAACACCGGAAAGGACAAGATGCCGGCGTATGGGAAGAGCCTCAAGCCAGATCAGGTGAAGGATCTGGTGGCGTACATTCGGACATTGAAGAAATAGTTCGCGCGGCACAGAACGCGTACGGCGACGAGCAAGGTTTTATCGGGAGGCTCATCGATGCCCACGGCTTTTATTGTCGGCCTAACCTTGTTTAGCGCCGTGCTGATCGGCGTTCTGGTGGCGCGTCCGAGCATAACCACCACGCGTGGCGGGAAAATTCTCGCCTTTCTGGTCCTGTTTTTTCTGCCGATCTTCTGCGGAGCGATGGGTATTTCCAGCAAAATGGCGCAGTCGGAGAGTACGGCCTTCTGCTTGTCCTGCCACACCATGGCCGATTATGGAAAAAGCCTGTACATAGACGACGCGAATCATATTCCCGCAGCGCATTTTCAGAATCATCGCGTGCCGCCGGAGGAAGCCTGTTACACCTGCCACACGGACTACGCGATGTTTGGCACGCTCAAGGTGAAGCTGGGTGGCCTGCGACACGTGTATGTCTATTATTTGGGAACGCCGCCCGCACCACAAAACATCAAGCTGTATGAACCATATAACAACCGGGAGTGTCTGCACTGCCATCTCGGCGCGCGATCGTTTGAAGAAGGCGCGGTGCACACGGCGGACCCCGCGACGTTGCCAGCGATCAAAGCGAATAAACTTTCGTGCGTCTCAAGCGGCTGCCACGACGTGGTACACGATATTGCGAACCTGAATAAAGCGAAATTCTGGACGGGGGGCCAGTGATGACGCCGTCGAACGCAATAGAGAAACGTCTGAGAATTGCTGGGTCGTTGCTGGTGGTTGGGCTGTTGATTGAAGCATTGTGCATGCTCTGGAAAGCGCCGATCGCGTTCATCATTTTTGTGGCGTTCGGTGGATTATTGCTGTTTGTTGGGGTGGCGGTTTATCTGGTGTCGCTGGTCACGGCTCCCAGCGAGCACGGTTAGAGGGGCGACGCGCGGATTGAAGTGCAGCGCGTTAGAGCCCGCCCATTATGGAACCGACCCGCGCGGGATCGCGCTAGGTGTGTCTTCGCGTTTTCCACCGGGCGGACGTGTTGAGCAAAGTTTTCTCTTTACATTAAATGGGCTACGAACGTAAAGTTGGCCTAGTAATTGGGGGACTTCTGCTGGAAACACCCACCTATACGTATGTGGTTGCCGGGTCGGCACGGCGGGACGTGAAGCGCGCCCTAAGAGGCAACTGCAAATGACTGCGGTGATTACGGTTGCCAATCAGAAGGGCGGGGTGGGGAAGACCACCACGGCGATTAATTTGTCCGCGGCGCTGGCGCATCGCGGGAAGAAAACGTTGCTGATCGATCTGGACCCGCAGGCGAACTCCACGATTGCGTTTTATCATGCCGGCGAAATCGCGGGATCGATGTTCGAGGTGTTGAGCGACGCGCGCGCGACGATGGAAAGCATCGTGAAGCCGACCAAGGATCCGAACCTGTTTCTTGGGCCGGGGCGCTTGGCGCTGGCAAAGTTGGAGCAGGTGCTGGCCGGGCAGTTCGACGCGCCGTATCGATTGAAGGATGCGCTGGCGCCGATCCTCAAAACTTTCGATTACATCGTGCTGGATACGCCGCCGTCACTGGGAATTTTGACGGTGAACGCGCTGGTGTCTTCAACTCACTTGCTGGTGCCGATTCAGGCGGCTTATTTTGCGATTGAAGGGACCGACGATCTGCTCGAGACATACGAACGGATTCGCGCGCGGCCAAATCCGGGGCTGAAAGTTTTGGGCGTGGTGATTACGCTGTTCGACAAGCGCACGAATATTTCGCGGGATACGCACGGGCAAATTCGCAGCGTCTTTGGCGAAGTCCTATTTAAGACGAAGATTTCCAAGAATGTGCGGCTGGAAGAAAGTCCGGCTTATAAAGAAACGATCTTGACGTTTGCGCCGAAGTCTACCGGCGCGGCGGAGTACAAGAAGCTGGCTTTGGAGGTTATCCAACGTGTCGAAGAGAATGGGGTTGCCCGTCACGCTGAAGATGCGGCATGACGCGCACTACGTCGAATCGCTGACGAGCTATAGCGGAGCGGCGGTGGGGCGAATGATTCCCGTGGACCAGATCCGGCCGAATCCGGATCAGCCGCGCAAGGCGCTGGGGGATTTGCGAGAGCTGTCCGACTCGATTCGCGAAAAGGGCGTTCTGGAGCCGCTGCTGGTGCGCTTTGTGCCGCGCGAGGATTGTTTTTACATTATTTCGGGGGAGCGACGCTATCACGCTTCGCGCGCAGCGGGTTTGCGGGAAGTCCCGTGCATTGAGAAGACCGCCGACGATGCCGAGACCTTGGAGATCGGGCTGATCGAAAATATTCAGCGCAAGGATCTGACGGCGTTTGAAGAGGCGGATGGGCTCCATCGGCTGGGGACGCAATTCGAATATACGCACGAAGATATCGCCAGGAAGATCGGGCGGGCGCGGTCGTCGGTAACGGAAACACTATCGCTGCGGAATATTCCTGAGGGACTGCGGAAGAAGTGTATTGAGCACGGTGTGATTTCGAAGTCTTTGCTGCTGCAGGTGGCGCGACAGCCCACCGAGAAGAAGATGCTGGAGATGTTTCAACGCATCCTGCAAGGCGGCTTGACGCGTGATGAAGCGCGGCGGGAAAGAAGGGAAGAGCAGGCGGGGCCACAACGGCCGCAGCCATTCATATTTAATTTTGAGCCGCAGAACGATGCGTTTAAGTTCCGGATACAATTTAAGAAGAGTCATGTATCGCGGGATGAATTGATTCTTACCCTGAGGGATATTCTCGCGCAGCTTGAGGGTTCCGCGGCGGACGTTGGCGCCGATTCTACGGCGGCGTAAATGCGAGTGCTATAAGCACGCGGCGCATCGTTTGTGGCCCCGGTCTATTACGAGAAGATTTTCCCCGAATGGTTGAGTTCACTCCGCAACAGATGCAAGTGCTCGAGCGGTTGTTTGCCGCCGGTTTTCGTCCTATTGCCATTCCACCTCATGAAAGCGCCTTGTGCATGCGTCGCGGCGAATGCGCGATTGTCTTGGCTGCCGTCGCTAACGGCGGCTTGCGAGTCCTGGCTCCTGCTTCATTATTGATTGACGGACATCTCAGCGTGCGACTAAAGCGGCCGCAAGGAGATGTTTTTGTGTGGAAGCAGAAGGAAGTACCGGCGTCGGCGGAGAAGCTAACCGAACTGGAATCGTTTCGCCGAGAAGTCAACGAAATCCTGGAACTCCCGGCTGTCATCTAGGATGGCAATGCAAAGAGACGTGACGACGTGAATGAGCGCGCGATAGCCGCGATTTGCAGTTGCCGCGGACTCCCGGCAAACTAACTTGGCGATGACCACTTACGACATTTTATGCATCGGGGCTGGGCCGACAGGGCTGGCGTGCGCGATTGAGGCTAAGCGGGCGGGAATGCGGGCGCTGGTGTTGGATAAAGGCACGGTTTGCAATTCGTTGTACCACTACCCGTTGAATATGACGTTTTTTACTACGCCGGAGCTGCTGGAGATTGGCGATTTGCCGATGAGCAGCTACGGGGAAAAGCCGACGCGAGTGGAGGCGCTGAAATATTATCGGAAGACGGCGGAGTTTTACGCCTTAGAAATTCGCATGTTCGAGCGCGTAACCGGCGTGCACGGACACCTTGGGAATTTTGAGGTGGCGACCGTTTCTCCGGAGGGCGTCGAAAGCCGGCATCGCACGAAACGCATCATCATCGCTACCGGCTACTACGATTTGCCGAACGAAATGAGCATTCCGGGCGAGACGCTACCGCACGTGGCGCACTACTATACGGACCCGTTCGCCTATTGGCGGCAGGACGTCGTGGTGGTGGGCGGTAAAAATTCGGCGGCGATCGCGGCGTTGGAACTGTGGCGCAACGGTGCGAGGGTGACGCTGATACATCGCGGGGAGCGGCTAAGTTCTTCCATCAAATATTGGATCAAGCCGGACATTGAGAATCGTCTCAAGGCCGGTGAAATTGCAGGGATGCTCAATACGTCGGTAAAGGAGTTTACGGCAGACGCGGTGATCGTGAAAGCGCCGGACGGAGAGCACCGGATCGCAGCGAAACACGTTTTTGCTCTGACCGGGTATCATCCTGACTATCGATTCATCGAGAGTCTTGGGGTGCAGCTGGATCCCGTGACGCGCAAACCGGCACTGAATATGCGATCGTTCGAAAGCAATGTGCCTGGAATTCATCTGGCAGGCGTAGTGATCGGCGGGCGGGACACCGGAGAGATTTTCATTGAGAATGGACGGTTTCACGGGAAACTGATTATCGAAGCGCTGACGGGCTCGCGGCCAAGTTCGGAAACGCGCGACACGCGAGGCGGCGATCTTGGGAGGTGCGCCAGGGTCGGGGAATGCGGGCTAGCGCGGGATTTGCCCGCGCGATGGGCGTTTGCTAGACTGCTAATCCTATGCCATCGATCATTCGCGAAGTGGGAGAGACGTTTGGCGCGCTGGTGAAAGGCTTCAGCGTCACCTTCCGCAACATGTTCACGAAGACGGTCACGGAGAATTATCCGTACGAGAAGGTGCACTTTCAGCCGCGCTATCGGGGCATTCACGTGCTGCATCGTGACGAGAGCGGGCTCGAGAAGTGCGTCGGATGCTTTTTGTGCGCGGCGGCTTGCCCGGCGAATTGCATCTATATCGAAGCCGCGGAAAACACCGACGTTAACCGCATTTCCGCTGGCGAGCGTTACGCCAGTGTTTACAATATTGATTATTCGCGATGCATTTTTTGTGGCTACTGCGTGGAAGCCTGCCCCACGGACGCGATCACGCACGGTCACGGATTTGAACTCGCGACCTACGACATCAATTCCCTGGTCTATCGCAAAGAGCAGCTATTGGAACAGCAACTGCAACTCCCGCGGCGAAATAAGCGCCCTCCGTAAGGTCGGTTCCCGCACTTCCTATAACAACACCGAAACTCCTTTGTGTAACGAATGGACAGGCATTTTCGCCGTCCACTTTTTTGTTTGTTCGACTCCTGCTGGGAGAACCGCGCATGACGCGGAGTGTTTGGCCAAGGCGCTCGATGAGTAACGAGTCTTATAACATATATAAGGCAGACAACACAGAACGTTGTTGTGTTGGCGGATGGCGGTGCAGGAGACGAGTTGGCGAGCTGGTCATGGATGCAAGAGGGTGCGATGGTTTTTCGCGGTGATGTTTGGCGACGCGTGGTCGTTGGGTTGCGCCGAGTTGGGTGGACACACTTCGGGCGCGGGGCCGGGATGCCGTGGTGGATGTGGCAATATCGCAGCAGAAGCGGATTCAGCCCGCAAATGTTTGGTGGCTTTAGGTCCCCAGAACGGCTTCATGGGCGTTTCATCGGCGGTCCCAAGACCGAGTCGGCAAAAAAATTATCGGACGCGACTTGCACCGTCAGGGACTTGGCCATCGTTATCGCGCGGAGCGTTGGCGTTGTCCGCGGGGCATTCGCGCTGGGCAATGAGCCAGCGCGCTACGGCCGCCGAGGAATTTTCTTCGAGCCACTGGTCCATCAGGGCGCCGATCTCTTTGCGGAGGTTGGCGGCGTGGGAGAGTCGCGTCAATTCGTAGCTTTGCAGACTGTTGCGTGAAGCGGTAAGCAAGAACTCCCAGGGCTGCTGGGCGTGGTAACGGGTCACGGGAATCCTCCTGCGGGGACAGGCGGGACAGGGTAGCAAAGTAATCATAGTAGTACATTGAGTCAAGAGGTACTATGTTGCGCGAGGCTGTGGAAAAATGTGCAAAACATTTTCGTGCTTACGCGGTGGTCGGAAATGCGCCGCGGGACGCTGAGATGCCGCCGATGACCCTGCGCGCGTGCAGCGCTTGTGCCGGGGACTACGAAGATCCCGGGCGCACTGCGGCGCCTGACGAATATGCCGACGAGTTCACGACGAAGTCGACGCCATCGCATTCGAGGTGGAACTCGGTAGGCGATTCGGTAGGCGAACTGGATGGAGGGAGGGGGAGGCGATGCGACAGTTACGCAAGAAAGAAGCGCGGCCGAGAAGTCTGCGGCGGCAGCGCGATGTATTGTGCGACGTGATGCTGGCCGCGGGGCAATGCGAGACGTGGCTGACGTTGCACGAGCTGGCGCGGTTGACGGGCTATGGCGAAGCCAGCGTTTCGGCGCAACTTCGGCATCTGCGTAAGCCGGAGTATGGCGGCTTCGTGGTCGAGAAGCGACGGCGCACGGTGGAGGAAGTGGCGCGTGGCGAATTGCTGCGCGGGGAATTGGGACCGATCTGGGAGTACCGCTTGCAACGCGGGCTGCGCATGGCGTGGACGGGAGCCGGGGTTGATTAAGAGAATCGGCGCGACGATGTCGAGGATGGTGTGAAGAAAGGCGGAGTGACGAGGTAAGGAAATAAGGAAGTGGGAAACAGAGCTAGGGAGGGACAGGCTCGCGACGGTGGTGCGAACGAAGTTTTTGCGCGAAGGGGGATGGCGATGGGTGTTAAGCCGGAGCTGGCATTTGATGTGTGCTGGGAAGTGTATCGGGGGGCGCGGGAAGTGCTGGAAACGAAGCGAGGAATCTCCGCGCTGAATTTGAAGGATACGGGGAAATTTTTGTGGAGGCCGGATTTTCGTCCGCGTCTGAATGAATGGGTGGCGGACTTTGCGCTGGCGGGCGAGAAGGCATTGCATGGTCGCGGATTTTGCGTCGCGCATGGCGCTGTTCCGCATGTTTTACCTGGGCCTGGCTCCGTACGATCGGGCACGGCAGTTTATGGGCCTCAGCGAAATGGGCTGGGTGAATTGGACGGAGGAGATTCGTCGGCGCGTTGGGAAAGAGTTGTTGCAGCGCGGTATGTTTCCGCCGCGAAAATATTTTCAGGATGCGGCCTAGCGCCCTGCGCGACGCCCCAGTTAAGGGGCTACAGACTCTTTCTGATTTCTCTAACTCCATGCCCGAGGTGCCGCCGCAAGAGAGTTCTGAGAGTTACCCCGTCGGCGTATCCGACCCGCGCGGCGATTGCTTCCACGCTATGGTCGGTGGTCTTCAAGAGATGCACCGCGCGCTCCACGCGTAGTTCCTGGAAATAAGACAACGGCGACTTTCCGAGAACGGCGTGCATGCGGCGAGCCAGCGTTCTTCTACTCGATCCGGTAGTCGCCGCGGCATCGTACAGCGAAAACCCTTGTTCCAGGTTTCCTCGCGCCCAGCGCTCGAAGCGCTCAACAACTGGATCAGAGTGCGCTAAATGATCGACGAGAACATACGCCGACTGTGACGGCCGTGAGTCCACTACCAGATACTTCGCCGTCAAGGCAGCGAGCCGTGGGCTTTTCTGCCGGATGAGCCACAGGGCCAGGTCCATGTGACTCAACGCAGCCCCAGCAGTAACGAATTTCCCGGACTTTACGATCATCTGCGACTCGTTGAGACGCACCTTCGGATATCTTTGGCGGAACAATGGAGAGAGCCACCAAGTTGTGGTCGAGTCGTGGTTATCTAGCAATCCTGCTTCGGCCAAGATAAACGTGCCGATACAAGCAGCCGCGGTGGTCGCGCCGCGATCCGCCCACGAGCGCAGCAGCTTGGCGGCGTCGCGCACATCGGATCTGGCGAGCGCCATCTGCAGTGGTCCGGGCATCTTGAATCCGATGGCCGGAACGACAACCCAATCAGGCTCGCCCCGCATTGCGGCGGGAGTAACCGGAACGCTTAGGCCTTGCGAGGTTTTGACGGCCTTACGCACCGCGACGATTGAAACGTCGAAGCGCGGCGCCGTCAGGCCGGAGATTTCCGCGAGTTCGTTGGCGGTCTGAAAGGCATCCAGCACGGTCGCCAACCCGGTGTCAAAAACTCCATCTAGCGCGAGCACATGGATCTTCATGGCAAATATGATATCAACTTTGGCGATCTTGCCAATGGGCTTCTTAATGTGTCAGCGCTATCTTTCTCCTTGCCGAGAGTGATCCGGCCCAAGGAGAAAACGAATGTATAAAGTTGCGTTGTTTGCGCGTTTGGAAGCCAAAGCCGGGAAAGAACATGAAGTTGCCAAGTTCTTGGAAGCAGGGCTGGCGATGGCCAATCAAGAAACGACCACGCCCGTATGGTTCGCCCTGCGACTAGGGCCGACGACATTTGCCATATTCGACGCGTTTGCCGACGAGAGTGGACGCCAGGCGCACCTGAATGGTCCAATTGCCAAGGCGCTCATGGCAAATGCGCCGGAGCTCTTATCCAAGGCGCCGGAAATCGCGCAACTCGAGGTTTTGGGCGCGAAGCTTCCTTGATCGCGAGTACCGCTCGATGGGTATGGCCCTAAAACCACCGGAGTGACGCGTACATGTCGACTGACCAGTATGGCCTGCCGGATCCCAGCATAGCAGCGGGCATGACCGGCAAGGAATTTCTGCAGGCGATGATCGAGGGTCGCCTGCCGCGGCCGCCGATATCGCAGACGCTCTCGTTCCGCATTGTTGAGGTTGGCGACGGGTTTGCGGCGTTCGAGGGCGACACCGGCCCGCACTTGTTAAATCCGATGGGCATAGTGCATGGCGGCTGGGCGCTCACGCTGATCGACACCGTAACCGGCTGCGCCGCGCACTCGCTGCTGCCGGCGGGGTTCGGCTCAACCACGATCGAGACCAAGGCCAATTTTTCGCGTCCCATCAAGCAAGACACCGGCAGGGTCCGCGCCGAGGGGCGTGTTATTTCTCAGGGAAAGCAGATCATCTCCGCCCACGGACAACTCTTCGGGCCGGACGGTCGCGTGTTGGCGCATGGCACTTCGACGATCTTTGTGCTGAACGGGAACCGCTAGGTTTGCGCCCGGCGCTTGTGGAGCAATTCTCTGCGACCGCGTTGAGGTTGCCTTGCTCACCATACGGAAGGCTGGCTACGTCGCACCGCTAAAGACCACTGTCATCCCGAGCGTCGCGAGGGATCTGCTTTTCGCGGATACTTGGCGAATAGTTCGTCGGCCAAGTCCTCCCACGTAGGATTACGCTTGCTTATCAAAGATAACTTTTTTTCGCGAGCGCAAGTTTTGATTTCTTTCTCGCACCTGATAGCGGCGCGGACGTCGAGGTACGTTTCAAAATACACGAGACGGTAGATGCGGTAGCGGCTGGTGAAACCGGGAATTGTGCCATCGCGATGTTGCTGCACTCTTTCGAGTAAGTGGCCGGTTACACCGATGTACAAAGTTCTCGAGCGACTTGCCAGAATGTACAGAAAGTAGCGCCTGTCCATACGAAAAGCAGATCCCTCGCTGCGCTCGGGATGACAAATGGGCGGTTGTCGCGGGATGCCTAAGAGTTAACCGCCGACCGTGAGCGGTCAAATCAATTATCCTATATTACTATACAGATTATCTACTATAAAAGTATGCTATCACCGACTCGGAGGAGCTTGCCGGCTTCGGCGCTTGGCACTCGCGTGTTGGTCGACAGGCGATAAAAATGGTCGAAGCGATCCGCGGGCGAACTCGCAGGTAAGTTTGCGCTGCGCTGCTCGGCGAAGCGCTTTTGGAAGCCGATCAAATCGGCGCCGGTGTGCGGGTCGCGCGCCGGGACAGGGCACCGTGCGCAGGGATTGCTGCCCTCGAAATCTACATCGCCAATTTTGAAGCGCACGGTGCCACGCGGGTCGTCGGCGAATAGTTGGTCTTCCCAAAATGCTGGGACACCGGAGATTTCGAGGTTGGCGCGAAAGCGCAGGCGCACCTCTTCTACCGTAAGCGCGAACCATTCGGCTACCGCTTCGAGGCTCGCGGTCGAAATAATGGTCGGTCCACTGGCCAAGGCGTCGTCAGGAAAGCCGTCCGCGGAATGGCGCACCTGGATTTGCTGCTCGAAATAGGCGCTAAACCATTGCGCGGCGCGCTCGGTGTCGGCAGGGAAGGCGAGCTCGGCGCTAAACATGTTGCGGCGATCGTTGGGCACGGCAAGAGTCACGGTGCCGAGGTCCGGCGCGTA
This sequence comes from uncultured Acidobacteriota bacterium, assembly GCA_963798585.1. GTDB lineage: Bacteria > Acidobacteriota > Terriglobia > Acidiferrales > UBA7541 > Acidiferrum. Next base: position 74,987 of record CAWCTJ010000004.1, on the reverse strand, counting down.
CGACGCGCGGATTAGGTGCATGGCGGCGGTGCGTTTGGCGTTGACCCAGCGGCCGTCGACGGAATAGAGCGCCCAGGCGCGATCGTGTTCGAGGCCGCCGCTGGGACCAATGCGTGCCTCGGCAACTTCCAGGGGATCCAGCGATTTTATGGGATGGATACGAATGCGCGCGAGGCGCGGGGCGATGTCGCTCACACACTTAGTTTAGCGTGAATGCATCGGTTCCGGTGACGCACAGTTTCACGGCAACCCTCCTGAAACGAGGAGTTTTGGGCGAAGAAACCGGTGACTTTTGGGGTCCGGGACGAGCAGAAGACGGCGGGGGCAAAAAAATATCTTGGGAATTGTGAAGATTTCTCTTGACAACATATGAGAAAGTGGTACACTCCCACGCGTAGAGAACTACGCCTCGGTCAAAGCCGGTGGTGGTGATCGCGCTGACCGTGGCTATCAGCGTGGCCACCAAGAAAATGGCGGCGTTTCGCGCGGTACCTTTGTTCAGTCACGGCACCAGCAGAAGCAGGGACAGCCGAATGCGGTGCAGCCATGATAGCCAAGCCCACTATACATGTACTCCGTCTATTTCTGGCATTTTGCGCCCTTGGGGTTTTCCTTTTTGAGCTGGCCTACTCCAACCACGGCCCAAGACAATCTCGGTGTGGGCGACATCGTAGACGAAGAGTGTTTTACGTAACAGTTCTCAGCATTTTACTACTTCTGGTGGTGCTGCCGCTAGCCGAGTCGCGTCCGCAGGGCAGCCAGAACAGACCGCCCGCACCCTACGCTATTGCAATTGACGCTGTCCGTACCGAGGCCAAGGTCAATCCGGGCCTGGAAGTAAGGATTCTGTTGACGAATCTTACCGACAAGGACCTGATTCTGGACGTAGACAATGGAGGCCGAGGGGAGTCCGACTACACCATTCAAGTGTTAGATAAGGATGGTCAAGAGCCACCGAGAACCCGATATCATCGGGCTGTAAGAGGCGAAGATAGTTCCGACCCTAACACGAATACGGTCCTTGTGATCATGCGCAGTTCCGGGTTCCGTGCAGTCAAACCCGGAGAGGCCCTTGAGGAAAAAATCGATCTTAACGAGCTCTACCTCCTCAAACCTGGCAAATACTCAGTGCAAGTGGAACGGCTCGACAGTGACGGCAAAACGCATATGAAATCAAATAAGATCACTGTGACGGTGAATCCCTAGGCCAGCGGCAATCGGTTTCCAAACGGTGCGACTGCCGATCGCCCTGCGAATGGGCCTGGAATACCGTTTCCTAAACGCTGTTTTTTGTTTGGCTTGCGCGGCGCTGGAAAAAAGTTGCGATTCTACGCAGATTTCTCTTGACAGCAATTGAGAATGTGATATACTTCCACACGTAGAGAACTACGCCCCGGTAAAAGCCGGGGCGTTTTGCTTTTGTGGGCCAATGCAACGCCCACCTGTTTGCGCCGGCCCCAGCATCTTCCGCTCCACACACTGCTTTAGCACACTTCGCGCCGCAGGCGTCGTGGTTGAAGTATGAGTACACGCGGTCTGTCAGACATCGACGGCACAACGCGCCGCAAATCATAGGAAGGACTATCTGCATGCCCATCTACGAAAACATTGCTCTACCATATTCCATCGCACCGGGCGAAACGGCCACACCGATCGTCTCGACGGACAACGTGCAGGGCGCGCTACCGTTCAAGAGTGAGCGAGTGGCGCTGCTTCGCGGAAACAACACCACCCCGCAGCATCTTTCGGCCGAGTTGCAATTTTCTGGCACACCCGGCGCGTACACCTGGCAAATCGAGACGGCAGATACCGACATTGACGCGAACTATTCCATCGAAGGAACGGTGACCACTTCCGCGCCACGCATTGAGCTATCGAATATCGCAGCCAACTTTGCGCGCATTCGCGTCGTGACGTTGACCAACGCCGTGACGGTAACCGGTAAGCTCACCGCCTAACCGATAACGAAAGCGACCAACTTTATCTAAGGAGGATTTGCGAATGCGCAAAGGATTTGTGGAGTTTGTTAGACGGGCGGCGGGTGTGGTGATGGCCTTCGTGATGGTGGCCATCGCCACATTTACTATAGCCGCGCCAGTTACAAACGCGACGACCGGACAGCATACGCTAACGGTATCTTTCAACTACGACTTCACCACCGACAACGCCTGCAGCGCTACGGTAACCAAGGCCTGCTTGCAGCAATTCAATATTTATGACCTCACGACCGGCACGCCGGTGAAATTGTTTACCGTGCCGGCGCCGTCGGGAGCCAGCACTGCGGTCACCGGGATCACCGCGACCAGCGCTTTGCTCCCGCTGAAATCCGGCGTGCATACCTTTGGCGCCACGGCGCAAATGGCTGACGGCACGGAGTCTAGCCCAAACGCATCTACTGCTACTGCCACGGTTCTCCCCAGTTCACCTGTCAGCTTTAGTCTCACGGTGAATTAGACGGCGGTAGCAGGATTCGACGTAGCGCCGGCATCTTGCCGGCGTTTTGTCCATAACCAACCCGCCGGCAAGATGCCGGCGCTACTCGGAAGAAAAATGAAAAGGTGTCTGGCCTTCTCCGCGCTCGTGGGATCACGAGACGCGTGGAGACCGTGCTCGCGCCGCGCCGTCCCGGGTTCGGCGTTCTGCGGCCGGCATACCGAAGTCATGGCCGGGGTAATGCTAGGCCTGTGCGTGAACGGCTTTCTCGACGGCGGCGATTCTGCTCCCCGAGTCACACGGCCGCAAAATTCGGCCACCGCAGTCGGATCCAATGTACGCACGGATCGACCGGCGGCCACAAAACCGAACGCTTTGAGCAGGATGAGATGAGCACGACGAATCGCACCACCCACGACGACGGGCCGCAGTTAGCGAACGGCAAAATCACCAGGCATGTCAATGGACATGCCAAAGAATCCGTCACGAACGCCACGTCACGACCCGGATCGTCAACACGAAATCGAGCGCAAGCTGCGTCTGACGACGCGCACGGAACCCCCGACGCTCCAGCCCCAGCGCCCCCTGCTGCGGCCAGCGCGACCCATGACGCGTGCGCTGACGCGGCTTGCGTCTCGAACGAAAACTCCACGGAGGAGCACGTGGCAAAAATCCCAGGCGCGGCGAGAGCGGGTAGCACTACGGAAGACAAAAGCGACAAGCTGCCTGTGCCTCCGGGAGCACTTCCTCTCCCGAAAGACGGCGCGGCATTCGTCAGTGCGGTGCACGAAAAGGCCGACATCGTCGAAGTTGGCCGCAGGCTATTGAACTCTGGCGACGAGAAAATTGTGAAAGCCGTCTGGGATCGCCTCGTGGACCTGAAATTCGGCAACGATCAAACGCCCAACGATTCGCAAGGCATAGACATGACCGGCGCTCCGCGCCCAATCCGAAACACCCCGCCAGCAACGAATTTGTAGCGGCCGGGCTTTAGTCCCGGCCTTGATCTTGTTTTCTAGTCAAGCAGCACGCAAATTTCGCGGAACAGGAGACATCACAATGACCACAACACCGACCACAACTTCCACCGCGCACCTGGAATTCATCGGCATGATCGTAGAAATCGCGGGTGTAGCCGCCGTAGTCGGAGGCTTGGTGCTCAGCCTGCACCATTGGCCGGCTGCCGCAGCCCTAATCGGCGGTGGTACGGCGTATTTCATCGGGAAAAAACTCCGCGCCATGTAGCTGCCGTCTTCTCAGGCGGGCGCTGTTGCTCCGGATAGCCGATTCGCAAGGCCGCGTGTACCGATGCACCTCAGAGACCTTTACAACGCGTATCCCAGGCAAAAGCAGTTCCACGAGTCGCCTGCAAAGTATCGTTTGTTCGGCGGCGCTGCGGGCCCCGGTAAGACCAAGGCGCTACTTTGGGAAGCGATTCTCCAAGCCGGCGAGGTGAAAGGTTCGGACACGCTGCTACTGCGCCGCACCTATCCCGAACTCGAAACGTCACTACTTTCGCAGTTCCGGCGCGACGTGCCGAGCAGCGAATACAAAAGCTACAACGAAGCGAAACATCTGGTGACGTGGAAGAACGGTTCGACCACCCGCTTCGGTTACTGCCGCAATGAAAATGATGTCTATCAATACCAAGGCGCCGAGTTTCTCTTCATCGGCGTGGATGAGCTGACGCATTTCACTCTCAAGCAGTGGCAATTCTTGACCTCGCGCAATCGCTGTCCCGTGCCGGGAAGCGTTTGTAGCATGGCCGGTGCCACGAACCCGGGAAACATCGGTCACGCCTGGGTGAAGGCGCTGTGGGTAGATAAAGTTCCTCCGGCCGGATTCGAGCGCCCGGAACTGTACGACCCCAGCCAATACGATTTTATTCGCGCGCGGATGGACGACAATCCCATCTTCGCGAAAGACGATTCCTATCGCCGCACCCTCGAGGCCTGCCAGAAAATTTGCGCCGCGCTTTCCTCGATGGCGACTGGAACGTTTTTGCCGGGCAATATTTTGACTTGTTTGAAATTGACCGGCACACCGTCCGGCCGGAGCAATTTCGTCTGGAACCGTGGTGGACACGCTGGGTTTCCATTGACTGGGGCTTCCAGCATCCCAGCGCAGTGTATTGGCATTGCGCGATCCCGGGCCGCACAGGTGCCGGAGTCCCCGGGGCACCGCGAGAACTCAGTTTCGCTCCGTGCGATCCCGCGTTCACCGCGCCGCCCGGCGAAGACGATGCCGGCCGCATTGTCACCTATCGCGAATTTGTGCAGCCCGGGCTTTCGCCGCGCATGCTTGGCCAGGCCATCGCCGAACGCTGCGGCCGCGAGCGCATCAGCGAAATATTTTTGTCCCCGGATGCGTTCGCGCATCGCACCGCGGAAGCCTCCATCGCGGAGCAGCTCGCGGAAATCTTTACGGCAAATGGTTTACCGCGGCCGGCTCCTGCCGATGACGATCGCATCGGCGGCTGGCAGTTGATGTACCAGTTGCTCGAGTCGGATTCCTGGGTCATCACCGATAATTGCCGAAAATTAATTGAGTGCTTGCCGCACCTGGTGCGCGATGAACGCCGCAGCGAGGATATTCGCAAGGTAGACGGCGACGATCCCGCGGATGCCGCGCGGTACGGCTTGGTCTCCGGCGGAAGACTCGCCGGTGTTGGGGCGGGCTATGCGCCACCCAGGGCGGGGCAATCCCCGCCCTATAATTCGGCGCCGGACGCGGATTTGGGGACGTCATTCACGGGTTCCGGCGCACCACCGAGCACCGTGCCGCGCTTCATACACGGCATGCCGCTCGCCGAACAGATCGCGCGCCAAGTTACGGCAACGGATCCCACGTCGCAGGCGATTCATTATCAGCGGCTCGAAGCCGAAGCGCGCAAGCAATTCGCACCAAAGAAGTTTCGGCGCCGTTTTTAGTAGCACGGGCATTCTTTTTCGCCCGCAAGACTGCCGGCGCTACGGACCAAGTTTAGAGCGGCGCATCTGGATCAAACGAGCGGCGAATAAGTTCGCACACTTGACGCATTCGGCTGTCCGAGAAAGACCGTGGCTGCCGCTCCACGAGATCGCTCTTCGGAAGGGTCGTAATGAAGTGGCCGCGAAGACACGAAGGCCCGGGCAAACCGGTTTCCCCGGGTTGCAATACAAGAGTGGTCGGAGCATCCACGATGCGCGAAGCGAATGGCACAATCAAAACCGTGAAGGCCCGGTCACTCAGATTGCGTTGGTTCAACGAGACAATAAGCACCCAGTGGCGTTGTCTCGTGCCTCCGAGATAGGCGGTCCAGATTTCTCCGCGGCGCGGCTTTGGCAAGATGGGTAGGGAATCATTCGGCATCGAAATCGACCCGCGACGTTGCTGAGCCCACGGCCAATTCCAGCTTCTGCTCTTTCTTCAGCCTTGTCCCGGACAGCGAACCGTAGAAGGCTGCGGTCGCGTTCTCGAGCCGCTTGCGATCCTCGGTTCGGCGGGCCTGTTCGATCAAGCTATCGACCGCCTCCGCAAGATTTGCGGCCTTGCCGCGTCTGATGAGGGACCTAAGGAAGGCGCGGTTTTCCGGTGCGATAGTCGTGGAAATTTTCTGACGGCGGCTGCGTTGCGGCATCGGACCGACTCCTGGAACAAGTATAGCACAAATCGTCAGACAAGTGGCTGACCACTGTCTCCTAATAAGGATGACACATGTCAGGCAGTCCGCATAACGATTCGCGAAGAGAGATTATGAAGAATTTTCTACAACGGCTCTTTAACAGCGGGTACGTCGGCCTGATCGAAGCGGAATTGGTAAGACTCCGCGCGGAAAATCGCGCACTGACCAATTCGCTGCTGGGCACGGCGGGATTTCCGCCGGTGGAGTTTCCGCAAGAGACACCTAAGCCTGTGCCGTCGCGCGTCCGCAGGCGCTCCTGGCCGCAAGTGCAAGCGCGGCGCGAATCCGATGCCGCGCGGGATATGGAAACGAATCGTGACGAGAGGGTGTATGGACCTGTATCCCATAACGGATGATTTGGCCGGAACCAGCGGCGCTCTTGGTTCGAGTGAAGTCGTTGGTTCGATCGGCGGAGTCGCGTCGCGCGGCTCGGTCGCGCCCGCCGACGGCAACTATCGCACCGCACCGGGTAGCAATCCCGGCGCCGCCTTGCTCGGCCTCGGCCCGAACAACGAGTTGCTCGACGACGCCAAGCCTGAGCTCGTCAACGCCCTGCGTGAACTGGTGCGGCAATATCGCGCCGAGGGTGTGACCGCGCGGCGGCACGAAATTCGGCGCATCCGCCAGGCGCGGCTTTTCTGGCAAGGCCATGCAGTATGCCTGGTGGAATCCGAACGACATGAACTGGCATTTGCCGTACGAGTCGCGATCGACGACGACCGCCAGCTCGAGGAGATGCCGCGCTACCAGTTCGTGACGAATTTTTATCAGGGATTTGGCCTGTCCTTTGTGGCGGTGCTTTCGCAGGATGTGCCCAGTGTGCGGTTTTATCCGCAGTCGGCGCAGTCGCTGGACGATATTGCGACGGCGCGCGCCGCCAGCGACGTGGCGGACTTGATCGAGCAAAATAATCAAGTCGAGAAATTGCTCACGGCCATCGGCTATTTTTTGTGGACCGATGGCAAGCTCGGCGCGTATGTGCGTTACGTGGCGGACGCTCAGCGCTTTGGCACGCATGAAGAAACTTTGATCGCCGCGCTCGAAGTTCCACTCGGCGAGGACAAATATGTCTGCCCGGAATGCGGCAAGGAAACACCGGTGAAGCACGCGGCAGTTGCCGCTGCTGATTCCGACGATGCTGACGAAAACTCCGAAGGTTACTCGCAGGATGACTCAGGCGGTGACATCGGCGAAGCCAACGGCTTCGCCAGCGGCGGCATCGGTTTGAACGGAATTGCCGCCGAACCAACGAATTGCTCCGGTTGTGGCGCGCAAATGAGCGCGGAGAATTGCGGAAAGCCGAACGCGTGACCGTGCCGCGCGTGGTCGGAACGCGCCGCGTGCCCAACGGCCAGGAAGTGATCACCATCGCCGGCGGGCTGGAACTGAATACGCCGGTGTGGGCCAACGAGATGCACGAATTCCCGTACCTGCAATGGCAGGCGGAAGTACATCGCGCGAAATTCAAGGCCACCTATCCGCATGTGGCGAACAAAATCGAAATCGTCGCCGTCGCAAGGCGCGGAAGACGTCTATGCGCGCGTGTCGCGCGTTGAGCGTCGAGCAAGGTATGCCGACCATCCATCCCGGCGACGCGCTGATGAATTTGATCACCTTCGACCGCACCTGGCTGCGGCCGTGGGCGTTTTACGCCGTGGAAGACGAAGCGGTGCGCGACGAATTGCTGGCGCTTTTTCCGGACGGATGTTACGTGGGATTCGCCGGCGACGTTTACTGCGAATCGCGCAACGAATCGCATGGACGACCACTGGCGGGTGATGCACGCGCTTCCCGGCGACGGACAAAACCGCCCAAGCGTTGGCGATTCGCTGGTGCAGGTGCAGGAGCGTTACAACGCGCTGAGCAATATTCAGGCGGAGACGTACGAGTACGGCATCCCGCCAATTTACGCCGATCCGCAGGTTCTGGATTTCGACGCGCATCGCCAATCAAACCGCGGAACCTGCCGCGCATTATCCCGCGCGAGCGCGCCCGGGCCAGCCGCTCGCGGCGGGATTTTTTCAGCCGGCGCCGGCGCGCGTGCCGCCGGACATGATCGAGCACCAGCAGGATTTGATCGGCCCGATCGCGCAATTTCTGACCGGACTATTTCCCGCAGTCTTCGGCGGAGACATGGAAGACGTGAAGACCGCGTCAGGCTACGCCATGGCGCGCGATCAAGCGCTGGGGCGCCTGGGATTGGTGTGGCGCCGCATGAAGCAATTTTATGCCGACGTGATTTTGCTCGGCGTCGATTGCTTCCGGCAAAATCGCCCGCAGGACGTGGAGATTCCGCTGCTCGGCCCGGACGGCGTGCTCGATGCGCGCACCATTCGTATCGCGGATTTGAAGGGCAACATCTGCGTGCATCCGGAAGCGGACGAAACTTTCCCGCGACTGAAATCGCAGCAACGCGGCGTTCTGCAGCAACTGTTCGGCCTGAAGGATCCGCTCGATTCAGGAAGCTCTAAGTGAGCCGGCGAATATCGGGTACATCAAAAATGTGTTGGGTCTTACCGAATTGGTAGTGCCCGGCGAAGATTCGCGCAATAAACAGTTGCGCGAGATTCAGCAATTGCTCGCCAGCGCACCAATTTTGGTCGAGGTGCCGATGCACGCGCACGCCGCCGCGACCATGGCGCCAGGCCAATTAATTTCCCTGCACGCGGGAATGCCACCAGACGCCGCCCTGAAAGGCGGCGCTACGGCAGCACCAACAACACCGGCACAAACCGCGTCGGGGCAAATCACTGCCCATACTTTGGTGCTGCCATCGGTGCCCGTGGATCAACTGCTCGACAATCACGCCGTAGAGTTCGAGGAGTGCAAACGCTGGGCCAACTCCGAAGCCGGTCAAGCCGCGCACATGACGAATCCCGCCGGATTCGCCAACGTCCGCGCCCACGCCGAGGCGCATCTACGCGCCATGAGCATCGCGGCCGAGCCTCGCTTCCTCAGCTCCTGCGACCTCTGGGCACTTGGGTAATACGAAAGACAATTGACTCCTTTGGAGCGAAGCCCTAAAATCCACTCCTAGGATGCCTTGGAACGAGTGGGTCGATTTTAAGACATGGAAGCTCCTCTCGCATCACGTGTCGGCGGTCGGTGCCACCATTCTTTCGCTCAAGGTCGTTTATTGGTTCGTCGCGTGGGGGTTCCCTCAAGGAGCCGCAAAGACTATAATCGAGACTGTTGATACTTGGACGATAGTGGGTCTGCTCCTTGTGTTCGCGCTCAGAATAGCTAAAGTAGCCAAGTCTTGGCTGGTGGGTGATGGTAGTGACGAACGATGTCTCGTGGTCGCATGAAGTAGGGAGACTCGCCATTCTTTACTTGGTTTCGGCGGCCTGTTTTGTTCCGGCGGCGCTGATTCTGGCGTTGATATCTCTCTACCACCGCGAGTCGACGATTGCGACAGTGGTGCTCCTCGCCGCAAGCTACTAGCAGCCTCGTTCGCATGGTCGGCGACGGAGTCGAGATGGTCGACGAGACGGCATTTGACCAGGCAGACCGCGGAGATGCCCCATGGCACGATGAGATACGAGTGGCCGATGACGCAGACAGCTGGTTTAATAGCCACAGCGTACGTCTGCTTTATCGTGGTCGCGCCGGCGCAACACGCAATTAAAGTGAATTCCCCTTCAAGCCCCCCTCCACACGTCGGAGGCAATCTTCGGATTGTACGAGCATAATTATGGCGTTTCCTGCGGTGGAATATTGTGTAGTGTGCGAGGACGTCCGCCCGGAAATTGCAGGAAAATCAACGATCATCGGTTTTTACGGGCTCCTCCCAGAGGTTGAACTCTCCGTTGGAGACCTGACGAAGCCTATCGACCGACTGGCCTTTATGTTGATTTGTAGTGCCGGTGGATCTGGGACCTACGAAATCGTTCCGCAACTTCTCAACCCGCGCGGGAAAGAAGTGGGTAAGCCAAGCGATCCGGTCACGCTAACGGTGCCGGAAATTCCTGGGAAACGGATGTTCGTTTTTGCGTTTTCAGCTTTGCAGTTCGACGGCGCAGGTGACTACACGTTTGTGCTTCGGGTTGATCGGCATGCCTTGTATTCAGGCAAGTTCCATGTGAGACAAGGCGCTACCTAAGGCGCCAGTCACCTCAATATCTCAATAAACCGGCAGGCGCCCCGAGTCATCGGGGCCTTTTTTTTGGAGACAATGATGAATCAACGAAGCGGGGTCGCTGCAGCTGTGAGCGTCGAGAGTTTGGCGCAAGATTTATTCGCCTTAACAGACGAGCAGATATTGGAGATCGCGCCGGAAGCACAGGACGTAGAAGTATTTGGTGGCGAGCGCTCCGACCGCCTGGACCCGTTGCGAGAGGATTTGGATTTATTGGCGTTGGACGCACGCCAGCCGAGCGCGAACGACGCGGAGCGGCACAACGACGAAAGCTCGGATGACGGCCTGAAGGCCGTCGCTACAACGGCAAATCCAACCGCAAATACAACGGCGCAGAATGCGCAGGCCGATCCGCTTGCGATTGGCACAGATGTTGCGCCAACGTGGTTGACGGAGCGCATGAACGATCCGCAGCATGGCGCAGAAGCACGCGCGTTATGGGACGGCGTGCGGGCGGCGCGCAAGGAAGCGTCCGCGTTTCGTGAAGTATTTGCCAAGCCGGAAGACGCCCGCGCCGCCGCGCAGCGGGCGCGCACCCTCGATGAAATTGATCGTGCCTATTTTGGAGCGGCAGGGAACTCGCCAGAACAAACTGGCGCTTCGCGTGCACAGCTTGCGGCGATGATGATGCGCGAGAATCCCGCGGCGTTTCGCGAAATGGTTTTCGTGGGCCTCCGGGCGCTCGAAGAAGCGGGCAAGCAGGGAACTGGCGGCATCCAGAACACCAACGTGGCAAATGCGGCGGTCACAACGAGAGCAGACGGCTGCGGCACAGAACCAAGCGCCATCGCTCGCACAAACTACGGCTCATCCACAGACAACGCACGCAACGCAGCCGGAGCAGGATACGCAACCGGAACCGCCATTCTCAACAGCATCACGACGCTCAACAGCATCTCGACGCACAACGGCAGCAAGAGGCGCGCCTGGCAGCGTACGCGTCATTTGAAAAAGCCACCAATGAGGATTTGGCGCGTACGGTAGGTGGCGCGATTTCGCGCACGCTGCAGGAAGCCTTGCCAAACGCCGCCAGAACAGAAAATGGCGCGGCATTGAAAGAACGATTGTCCGGTGCCATCCGCCAGGATGTTGAGAAAGCCCTCCAAGGCGATCGCGCGCTGGGTGAGCAAGTGGCGCGCATTTTATCTGGTCAGCGCCTGGACAGCGCTGCGCGGGCCCAGGTGGTGCGCTTGATCGGCGCGCGAGCGCAGCAACTGGTGCCGGGAGCCACGCGGCGTGTATTGGCCGATTGGACGCAGACCACGCTATCCGCACGTGGGACGAGCAGAGCACCGTCACCCAACGCAATAGCGGATCATAATCTCAGCGTGGTTCAGAACCCCACGGTCGACGTAAAGGATCGCGCGCGCAACACGTCAACGCAGTCTCCGTACGCGAAGCGGCGACCAACCGCACCGTGCGCAAGATCGATTACCGCCGCATCAGCGACGAAGACATTCTCGATTCCTGATTCATCGCCGGCGTCACGACGGAATTTTGGAGTGCGGCTGCTTGACGCCGCTCTTACGGTTGCAGCCCCGACCAAACGTCCAAAAAGCGATCGCGCACAAATTTTGTCAGTCTCGGGTAACGAAAAGTTTCAGAAACGCAATCATCCTAAGGAGAAAATCAGATGCCAGCACAAGCAAACGCGAATGTCATCGCGTTGCAGCTGGAAAAGGTACGCGACAAGGTGCCCCTGCTTTACGAGCGCGACGACATTTTACTCACCATGATCCAGCAGCGCGGCGACGTCGAGAAAGTTTCAGCCGCAACATGCGGCTGCCGCTGCAACTGATTCCCGGCGGCAAAGCCGGCAGCTACAACGCCGATGGCGGAGACCTGGGGCGCGGCTCCGGCACCGCCTACGACGTCGCGCAAGTCTCGCCGATTTTCTTTCCGCTTCGCGGTGGAAATCACAAAGCTCGTCGAGTACGCCACCAACGGCGAGCGAAAGCGCCATCGAAAATGCCGCGAAGCGCGAAGTGGCCAACGGCATGAAGCAGTTCCGCTCGTTCCTCGACAAGCTGATTCAGACCGCCGGCAACGGCGTGCTGGGCACCATCAGCAACGTCTCCAGCACCACCTTCACCATGACGGTGCCCAACGGCGCGGCGCTGGTGTATCCCGGGCAGACCATTCAGATTTACGACACCACGCTGACCACCAACCGCACGTGGCCGCCAGCGTGACCACACGGTGCTTAGCGCCGATCCCGTCACCACGCAGACCATCACCGTGGACAACTTGCCCACGGGAACAATCGCCACCGACGTGATCGTGCACGATGGCCTCAGCGGCGCGCAGCCCGTCTCGCTCTACGGCATCAAGTATCACCAGAACAACGCCACCACTGGCACCTGGCTCAACCTGAATCGCGCCACGTATCCCATCAGCTGGCCACGCCGCGCGTGAACGCCGGCAACGCCGCGCTCACTCCCGGCAACGTGCGCCTGGCCATCAACAAGGTGCGCAAATCGCTGGGCATCAACCATCTCGGCAAACTGATTGCCTACATGGCCGTCGAGCAGGAACACGCCTGGGAAAATCTCGGCATCACCGTCAGCCAGGTGATCAAGGAAGGCGGCGACAAGTCCGGTAACGATCTCGATCTGCTCTTCAGCGGGCGCAAAACGATGTCTGGCATGCCTATCAAAGCCAGCGTCAACGCCGACCAGACGCGCGTGGATTTTCTCGACCTTTCGCACTGGGGCCGCGCCGTGATGAAGGACATCGACTTCTTCGAGGTCGATGGCAACACGGTGTTCCCGATCTACGGCGCTAGCGGCGGCATTCGCGGCGTCGTCATCTTTTACTTCGACACCGGGTTTCAGGTGTGGGACGACAGTCCGCGCAGCGGCGCTTACATCGATACGCTTGCACGGCCATCGGGTTACTAGCAGCTTCAGTGGCTGTTCCGCAAAAACCGCAAAACCAGCCGCGACGGCCCCTTCGTCGCGGCTCTTCCTTTCCCTGGGGAGTTGCAAGAACCGCCGAGCACCACAGGTCCTGTTTATAAATGGCGAAGAGAGAAATAAGACCGAGCAGGAAAGCGCAACCGCCAGCAAGCAGCATCAAGGTACTTCGCGAATCGCACGAAACGCCGCCATTGGTTGCGGCTCGTCTCTTGCGCGCTGGCGGAGTAAATCGTTACGGCGAAGCAAACTACCGCGCCGTTTGGGGTTGGAATCGCCTCGCATGGATTGGTGGCAAATTTGAAGATCGCGACGAGCGCGGCGCTCTACGGCGCGAAGTCATCGAACTGCGCCGCGAACCAAAATATGCCGCCGTCAACCGCTGGCACATCGAACGCTGGATTCCGCCAGAGACCTACGGTTCTCCGCGTCAGTGGTACGCGCAAACCGTCGAACGCGAAAACGGCGTCAGCATTCCCGCGCTAGGTCCATATCCGTATCGCGGCGACTACGAGCATTGCTTCACCCTGCAAGATCCGCGCGGCGATTTCGTACAGCTAACGCCCGCCGCCGCCGAACATATAGCGCATGCCATTGAATGGTCGCGCAAAGCGCCGCGCACAGCAGGGAAGCACTTGATCAATGATCGCGGCGTCCGCGAAGAACGTGCCTACGATCAGTGGGCCTACGACGTCCTCGACGATTCGGTCCGCGCCTTCCACGCGCAGCCCTTCGTGACGGTTCTGTAGCGGCCGGGCTTTTAGTCCCGGCGCATTTTTCCTAGCAAGCAACTATGCACCTCACGTACACAGAAATTTGGCTCAAGGGCATCCTCGCCGCGGCGATCAGCGGAGCCGCGGGCGGCGTCCTAACCGGTTTTGCAGCCCTGGGCATCGACCCGCAACATTTCAATTTGCAAACAGGTCTGAACGCGACGCTGCATATCGGCGCAGCTGCAGCTCTGATCAACGCGGTAATCGGCGTCGCAGCCTATTTGCAGAAATCTCCACTCCCGGAATGAGCAAAGCAAAAACCCTGTAGCGCAGGGCGCTTGGGTCTGAGCCCTGCGGTTTTTGAATTTACCTTTGCTTTTAGTTCTTGAACTTAGTTTTTCGTATTTGCTTTTGACTTTTACGTTTGCCTTGGCCAGCTCGTTCAAACGTCAAACCCCGCAGGGTTCAAAAGCAATCGCCCTGCGCTACAGTTCACAACTCACGACGAGGAACCCATGCCAGTAGTCGGCTCAAGCGCCTACAACACCGCAGGCCAGATCACTTCGCTGGTGCGCTCGCTGCTAAACGATGCCGCAGGCAACCTCTTCACCGACACGGTACTGCTGCCCTATGCGAACTCCGCCTATCGCAAGCTGCAGCGCGCCATCGGAAACGCCGGCGGCGGAGGGTTTATCCAAGACGACGTTCTGCTGGTAGTCACCGCCGTAACGGAAACCGACACGAGCCTGCAGGTTTCCATCACCGATGCCACCGCGCCGCCGAATCAGTTGCCCACGGATTTGCTCGTGCCGGTAAAAATCTGGGAGCGCCCCAACCTCTCCACCGACGATTTTGTGGAAATGGTGGATCTTTCCCAACACGGCGGCCTCCCATCGCGCGTGCAGGACGTAACTCTTAGCGTTTGGGAATGGCGCGCCGACGGAATCTATTTCCTGGGCGCCACGCAAGACACGCAAATCCGCCTCCGATATCTCAAGGCGTATCCCGATTTCACGGATTCCACATCGCCCGTGTTGGTGCGCAATTCGCAAGAAGCCATCGCCTACGCTACGGCAGCGCTTGCCGGCTGGGCGCGCGGCAGTCCACTGGCAGAAAAGTGGGATGACGCCGCAGCCGACGCTATCGAGGATCTGGTCTCCGCCGCGGTGCGCCGCGAACAGCAAACCCAGCGCCGCCGCCGCCCATTTTCATCGCGCAGCGGCTACACCCCGTTTTGAGTCGCGAATTCGGTAACGGCTTTCTAGGAGCGCAGCATGCTGCGCCCCATCTCGGCAAGACGAAAGCCCCACCAGTATTTTCCAAGCTCGTAGCAATTTGCTCTCGGCCTGGCTGAACCGCGCAAACAATTTAGGAGAATCCACGATGCCCATACAAATCACGCTCTTGCCGCAAAACGAAGACGGTTCCGGAAGCAACCTGTACTACGCGATTGGCACGCTCACTTTTTCGGGAAACTACATAGTCGGCGGCGACACGCTCGATTTCACTACCGTGGCGGACAAACTCCCAAGCACACAAATCATCCAGGCTTTCGCGGACAGCCAGAATGGCGCGTCCGGATATTACGTCCCGGTAGCCGGCACCGCGCTCAATAACTGGAAATTGAAAGCTTTCACTGGTGGCGGCACGGAACTCACCGCCGTCGCCTACTCCACAACCTTCGTAGCCACCGACGTGGTGCAGCTCACCATCACCGCGAGAAAACTGTTGTAGTTCAATCCGCGCGCAGCTGAATGTTGCCCTTCACGTTTTCGCGGATCATCTGCCGCAGCAATTTCACGTTCTCTGGCGTCAAGCAGCGCTTGGGAATGTACAGCGCGCGAAAATCGCTGCCCAGTGCGAATTTCGTTTTCGTTTCCCAAGCCCTGACGAACAGCGACCATTTGCTGTCGCTGGTCACATGTTCGGAGACAAAGTGAATGCCCTGGTCGCGCAGCTCGTAGCGCAACGTCTCCCGCAGCCGCTCGGAATTTCTGAATCGTGCTCGCACGCGCAGATACGGAAACAGGAGCAAGGCCAGCAGTATGAAAACGGCCAGCACCACCACGATCGCCAAGATCGCGCCGCCGTTTTCATTCGACGCGGTCATTTCCACCAACTCCGGATAGCCGAGATAAAAAATGACGCACAGCGTGATGGCTAACACCCAGCGAATGATGTTCTCGCGCGACGCCTGAAACGGCGTATACACATCATTCGGTTGCAGCTGGTATTCGACAATGATTTCGCGGCTATTTTCCACGGTTCCCTCGCAAGGGATTCTAAGCCCACGGAAGAAGTTTGACCAGTTCGCCCAGGAGAAAAGGGACAGGCAATGATACGATCAAAAAAGGCGATGGGGATTTTCTGGGCATGGCTGATGCTGGCGCTGCACCTCTGGCCCGGTGCGGTTGCGCCCGTCCACGCGCAAGGTACGCGTAAGGACGACATCGTTTTCAATTCGCGCGGCGTCCCGCTCGCCGGAGCCACCGTGCGCATTTGCGCGCAACCCGCCACCGGTCAGCCCTGCACGCCCCTGGCGAATATTTACTCCGATTCGCTGCTCTCGCAGGCGCTCGCTAATCCGACCACAACCGATGGCATGGGCAACTATTTCTTCTACGCCGCGCCGGGCACGTACGAAGTTGAAATTTCCGGCCCGCAAATCACCACCAAGCAAATTCCGGACGTGATTCTGCCTGCCAACCCCGCATCGCCAGTTTTTTCTGGAACCATCAGCGCGTTCTCGCTGAATCTAACCGGCAATCTGGCCGTCACGGGTAACACTACCGTCATCGGAAATTTCGCCAGCGGCACCATCAATCTTTCCAATCAATCCACGCCCCCGGGAGCGGCTGCTGCAGGCACCGTCAATCTGTACACCAAAACGGCCGACAAGCGCCTGTACTACAAGGATGAAACCGGCACGGAAACCGGTCCGCTAGGTTCGGGCGGTGGCGGCGTGCAACTCAACGTGGCAAATACCTTCACCGCGCCGCAAAACATCGATTCCGATTTTCACACCAAAGGGCCAAATCCTTCGTTCGACCTTTTGCGTTACGGTGGCTACATAGCCGCAACGTTCACGCCGCCCACGATCAGCTGCACGGTAACCGGCGGCAGCGCCACGCTCACCTGTTCGGGAGGCACCAGCGATTTCGCCGTAGGTCATGGCGTGGCCATCGCCACCGCCGGACCCGCGCCGGCGGTGCTGACGCCCAGCGCCGCGGTAGGAATCAGCGCCATCAGCGTGAGCAGCAACGTAGCGACGGTCACGACGTCCGGCGCGGTCAGCTTCACCAATGGCTCGAACATCACGATTGCTGGCTCGAGCGATGCGACCTTCAACGGGACGTTCGCCGTAGCGCAAGAAGTTGGCTACGACCTGTTCACCTTTCCCGTGACCCACGCGAATTGCGGCCCGTGCACCATTGGCGGCAGCGTCACCGTGGTGGCCAGCACGCCGGGTGCGGTCACGCCGCAGGGCATTCTCAACGGCACGTCTACGTACAACTACAAGGTAGTGGCCGTCGACTTCAACGGCGGACTCTCCGCCGCCAGCCAGGCCTTCACAACCACCGTGGGAGCCTCCGCGCTGGGGCTGACCAACGTGTCGCTCACTTCCTATTCGCGCACCGGCGGCGTCACTACCTACACCTGCGCGGCCAATTGCAATCTACAAAACGGTGTTGAAATCAACGTCGCCTATGCAGGTTCGGGTCCGCGAGATCCGTCTGTGGAAGGCGCGCTGGTCATCAGTTCCGTACCGAACAGCACCACGTTCACCATTCTGCAGAACGGCCTGGCCAACACCAGCGGCTCGGTAACCATCAATGACAACGCCCAGGTAATTGCCAAAAACCTGGTGCAGTGGGTGATGCAGCCATCGGTCGTGATGCAGCACCTTATCTATCGCTGCACAACCAGCTGCGGCACGAATACCAATTACACCCTTGCGGGAATCTCCCAGGGCATGGACAGTTCGTTCACCGATTGGGGACTGGCCTTCAACGTTGGGCAGCTTCCGGCGTACCTCCCGGCGAATCCGCCCAGCACAACAACCAACGGCATTTTGTCCACCACCATCACCGCGATCAGCGGCACACAGGTGACTCTAGCCGCCAGCGCGGTCGCGTCCGTGTCTGGCGCCACCGTGCAGCACGACAACACCGCTAACGTGCTGGCCGCGTGCACCTCCAGTCCCAACAACGGACAGGGCGGCACAATATTTTTCTCGCAAGGTAGTTCGCAAGGCGGGACCTACATTTTCAATTCACCGCTACCGCTGAAGAATTGCCCGGCGAACACGAAATTGCAAATCGGTACACAAGTGTTTCTGAATCAGCCGTGGCTCGGCCGCACGCTCTATGAGGTCGAAGGCCTGGATCAGGGCAGTGGCGGCAACACTCCGCCGTTTGTTACGGACCACGTTGCGCAAATCAGCGGTAATGCCTATCCGCTGCTGCTATTCACCCCCGGAGTTGCTGCGGATGACACGCTAACTAATCTGGTGCTGGTTAGCCACTATCCCTACCAGTCGGCAATTTTTCTGGATCAGGACAACACCGGAAATAACATCACGAACATGTATTTTCGCAATGTCTACTGTCAGGGATCTTCCGGCAGCCAGCCATTTCGCATGGGCGGAGGCTTCGGATTCTACTGGGACCGCGGCGCGCTGCTGCTCGGTGGCGTTACCGCCTGGGGTTTTCAGCCGGAATTTCTGGATGTGACGGACCAGGGTTTTGGCGCCAATAATCAGCAGCTCGTCGGCATCATCAGCATGGACAAAACCGTGATCGCTGGCGGAGAAATGTTGTTTGATGCGGCCGGCGTCTATCCCTTGGGTGCCGGACCAGGCCACGCCACCTTCAACGAAATCTTAAACGAAAGTGGCTACTATCCCAGCTTTCGTTTCAATACCGGGAACAACACCATCTTCGCCATCGATATCGTCAAGACCAGCTATTCCGACCCGCTCGGCGGCGGCACCGTCCCGGTAATCGACTTGACCACCGCGAATGCCATAAGCACGTTTCGCGTCATCGATCCTTTCTGTGCCAGCGGTTCGCAGCCGCTTTTTGCTGCCGCCAACCAGGGCGGGATCGAGGTGGTCAACGGTGCGGAGGGCTGCGGCACCATCGGGGCCAATACCGACATCGTGCACAATTTTGCGGGAAATTTTTTCTCCGATACCTACAACAACGCTTCCATTCAATTCACCGGCACCGGCCAGGTGTACTACACCATGGGCACGCCTGCCGCGCCCTCGGTGGCGATCAGCGGTACCACCGGCCCCAGCGCTGGCACCTACTACTACCGCATCCTGGCGAACGACAGCAACGGGAACACTTCCTTGGCCTCTCCCGTCTCCAGCGCCATCACCGTGAACGGCTCCCAAGGTGTGCTAATCAGTTGGACGCTAATACCGGGCCAGGTTTCCACCACCATTTGCCGCGGCGTTTCGCCGACCGGCGTCGTTTGTAATACGATCGGCAACGGTTTTCAGGTTTCCGGAACCAGCTATGTGGACGGTCCGACGCTTTTTCCCAATGGCAGTTTGCCGCAACTTTCCACCGCCGCGGCGGCGTCGCTGGGCGCCAACGGTTTGAGCGCGTCCACGCTGAGCATCCCGGGCGGAGGATCGAAGGACGTCATCAGCGGATCATTCAGCGCCACCCGCGCGCAGACGCTCCCGGACGTGAACGGTGTATTTAACGTGACCGGATACGTGAACACCGCGTACGACAACGCCACGCGTGCCAACGGCGCGATTGGCGCAAACTGGACCGTCGGCCAGAACAGCATCAACATTTCCAGCAATGCCTTCATCGGCGGTACCGCCGGCGCGCACAACGTCGAGTACTGGTCGGCCAACAATTTCTCAAACTACGGCCAGTTCGCAGAAGTAACCGTTTTAACGTTGAACGGCACGAGTGATTTTATCGGCCCGCTCGTCATGGCCACCGCCAACACCGGCTACACGTGCATCGAAGATTCCACGAGCATTTTCTTGCAGCGCTATTCGGGAGGCACCGGCACGAACCTGACGACCACTTCGATCACCGGCGCCGTCGGGCGATGTGCTGCGTCTCGAAATTATTGAGCCGGGTGGCGCGCTCACCTGCTATCGCAACGGCGTATCCGTGCTGACGGCGAACGACACCACCTACACCACCGGATCACCGGGGCTCGATTTGTACAACAACGTGGCCACGGCGAAAAACTGGACCGGTGGTAATCTGCATCCGCTGAGCCAGCTCGACATTGAAGCCGATTACACCAAGGTGCAGCATCTGAACGCTGGCGTGGGAATTGGTACGGAAACATTTACGGCGAGTCCGCGCGGTGTGCAGGATGTTTTTCTGCCGAGCGCGTTAACCTCCACCTGGACCGGCTCAACGTGGACCACCGATAAAGCTGTAACCGTGACACGCGTGCAGGTGCAGGCGAAAACCGCGCCCGCCGGTTGCAGCACAAATGCCATCGTGCGCTTGACCGACGGAACGTCTCCGATAAATGTAACTATCGCCGCCGCTGCCAACGATAGCGGCTCTATTGCGCAAAACTACGCCGCGGGCGCCACGTTAACCGTCAGCGTGCAAACCGCTGCCGCCGGCTGCACCACCAGCCCCGCGGACGCCAACGTCGTAGTCCAATACCGCATGCAGTAGTTGGTCGCGCGTAATTTGGCGTGCGGCGGTTTACCCTGAGCGATTTGCGCGAAGGGCGTGACGCTTTCGCCGGGGCTTACCGTCAGCCCCTAGATAGTCACCGGTCAGGAGTTGTCGAGCCAGTCGAAAGCGCCAAACGTAGAGCGGTAGCTGCGTGATTCGGGAGGGCCCGACTTTAGTCGGGCCGTTAACGGAGTATCGCAGAACGGGCTTTAGCCCCTGAGGGCCGCTGCCCGCATTGTTCTACAAAACAAAAAAATTTAAAAGCGCGTGACTTCGCTGAAGTCGGTGCAAACGCAAGGCGGCGCTACCAGGAAAGGATGGTCAACAACATGGCTCTAGCAACAGAAGCAGAAACCGCAGTCCTAGTGAATATCTCGCCCGAACAGTGGCCACCGCGCCATCGCACCTATTTCGGCTCGCTCGTGATTCGCTCGCCGCACGCCGGCGAACCGTACGCGCTCACTCCCGTGCGCCCTTGCATCAGCATCATGGATCTAGGCGATAAACGCACTCACGACTATCACCTCACCGCGCGCGAAATCGCCGAAGACATCGCCCGCGAACTAAACAGCGATTCCGGCGAAGGCAGCTTTCACGGCGTCTTCGTGGCCGCGGGCGATGTCCCAACGCCTGCGGAGCTTGCCGACGCACGCCAACGCCTGGAAGCGTTTCACCGCCGCCTGGTCGATGCCGCCGACCTAGAGTGGGAACGCACCAAAAACCCCATGTTCATAACGGATCTCGAGCGCCGCGCCGCGCGCCTCCTGGGCCTGGACAAACCGTGGCTTTACAACGCCAAGCCCATGGATGACTGCCCAGTCTGCGCCGAAAAAATCAAACCCGGCGTAGCCGTGTGCAAATCCTGCGGCGCAATTCTGGATCGCGAAAAGGCCGAGCAGTACAGCTTCGCCGGCCGCGAAGGTCGACCCAACGTCCACGCCAAAAAGTCACAAGAAAATCACGAAGCAGGGAAGTAGCGCAGGGAATTGGGAAGCCGGGCAGTACGCAAACAAAAAGGGCGGCGATTAATCGCCGCCCCGAAAACGTGTACTGGACACGCCTGACAAGCAACACCATGGTCGCATATTTCCGGTGTTTGTCAAGGCCGTAGATGACGGCTTCGTTATCTCTAGCGCGTTGAGGGACAGTGCGGAGAGTGGGAGACTCGAACTCCTGGGGCTGCAGAGCAACCCTCAACGCTTGTCAGGCGCGTCCAGTACCCCCACTGGTAGCACTCTCCAAAACGCGCCTTGCGCATATGTATATCACATGGTGAATAAACCATACAAGAATCATTTATCATGACAACTTTGGATACTGCGACAGCCTGCAGAAGTCGCTGAAAAAAAAGAAGAAGGGCGGCGATTTTTCGCCGCCCCGTGATCTGCTGGACACGCGTGAGAAGCGCATAAAAGCATGACATCTTTTTGACGCCGCCAGCGAGCCAATTTAGTACCGGCCGCGGCATGATACATCGACCCGCTTGTCGACGTGGCGGAAACTTGCGAGACCCAAAATGACCACAGCAGGATCACTCGACGCGCCCATCGAAATCTTCGGCGGACTGATTACAGATATGTCTCCGTCGGAATTACCGCACGGTGTCTCGCCCGATTGCCAGGACGTGGTGTTCAGTAACAGCGGCGTCGAAACGCGCCCGGGATTGCAAGCGATGTTCGGCCCGTTCACCGGGAATCCCACCATCAACTATTTGAAAACCTACGAGACGCTGAACGCCACACTGCGCACCATGGCCCTCGACGCCAACGGTGTGCTGTACAAAGAAACCACGCTGGGAACGCTAAGCAGCATCGCTACCGGACTCGCTGCCAATTCCTACGCCAACTCCACCACGCTCTTCGGCAGGGAATATCTGGCCATCAGCGACGGCCGCACCGGCAACGATCTGCCACGCCAGTATGACGACACGAATTTCGATCGCGTTAGCCAAAGCGGTCCCGGCGCGGGGCCAACGGTGGTGGATGAAAACGTAATTGTCGCCGTGGTCGCCAGTCCCACGGGCGCAACACAACCAGCCGCCGTGGCAATCGCCGCATCGCCCACGGGCGCCACCGAAAACGGTTTTCTCGTAACCATCACCACCAGCGCAGCACACGGACTTTCCGCTGGGCAATCCGTAACCGTCGCGGGCGTAGTGGTTACCGGTTACAACGGCACGTTTCCCGTGGTCGCGGCGCCCAGCAGCACGCAATTCACGTACATCGCCGGCGCTTCCGGATTGGCCGCCAGCGGCGGTGGCACCGCCGCCTCGGCGACTGCCACCATTCAAACTACCAGCGCACACGGATTCGTGGTCGGGCAACTCATAACCACCACCGGCATCGCCGTAACTGGATACAACGGCACCTTTCCCGTCGCCACCGTGCCCAACTCCACGAGCTTTACGTTCATCGCGCCGACTGGTGGTCTCGCAGCATCCGGCGGAGGCACCGCCGCCGCGGCGGGCAGCGTCAGCGCCGGTGTGCACCAGGTCTCGGTGATGTTTCAAACGCGCCAGGGCTATTTCACCAAACCGAGTCCTGCAACAAATTGGACCGCCAGTGGCGGCAAGCGCGCCGTGGTCACCAACATTCCCACCGGGCCCAGCAACATCATCGGTCGCGTGCTCTGCTTCACCGGAGCGGGTGGCGCAAGTTTCTTCTACACCAGCGCGGGTGGAACGCTCTTCACGGGCAACATGGTCATCGGCGATAACACCACCACGTCGTTCGTCGTGGATTTCTCCGACGCCATTCTGCTCGCCGGAACCAACGTGGACAATCAGTCGCGACTGATCGAACTCAGCGAATGCGCCGGCGTGATCGATTACTCCGAGCGCCTCTTCTGGTGGGGCGAACGCAACCGTCTGGACAATTTAGTCAATCTCGGTTTCGACGGTGGCTTCACCGGACCATCTTTGCCGACTATCCCCTCGGCTGGACGCCCGATCCGGTTTATGGCGCCGGCGGCGGCACAGACGAGAGAATTTCGTGGTGTGGGGGCGGCCTATTCCATCGTCGGCAACGGCACCACGCCCACGCGCGGCCTGATGACGCAATCAGCCGTGGCCGATTCGCTCGGCGCGCAGATTATCCAGGCCAACACGGCTACACCGTGCGCGCTCGCTGTGCACGCAACTCGACGCTCTCGGGGGCACGCTGAACGTGCATCTGTATAGCGCGAGCGCGGGCATCAACACCACGGGATTGCAGCTCACGGCAACGCAACTCACCACCAGCTATGCCGAGTACACCGCGGAGATCACCGCGCCCCTCGCCAGCATTCCCAGCGGATCTGTTGCTGCGCGTCTACGCTGATGGCACGCCAAACTCGAACGGCACAATTTTATGTCGACTGCATCGAGATTTTTCCCACCAACCAGCCGGCCAACGCCTCGCTGGTACGCGCCAGCCGCGTAGAAGATCCCGAAAGTTACGACGGCATTGACGGGCTCTCTAAGCGTGGCGGAAAACAACGGCCAGGCCGATTCTGCGCGGCGTTTACGCTGCGCGAGCGTCTCTATTTCGTGAAAGAACATTCCTTGCACGTCACGCAGGACGATGGCACCAATGAACCTGCGTTGTGGTCCATCGCAGAAGTCTCGCACGCCGTCGGCACGCCCTCCGTGCGCGGCGTCGGCATCGGAGAAGACTGGGTCGTCATCGCCCACCGCACCGGCCTGTACCTTTTCAACGGCGGCGAGCCGATCAAAATTTCGCAAGAAATCCAGCCCACTTGGAACCAGATCAATTGGCAATACGGCCAAACGCTATGGGTCACCGTGGACACCAAAGAGCGCCGCATCTTCGTCGGCGTGCCGCTCGGCACGGCCACCACGCCCAACCAAATTCTCATGCTCGATTACCGCGACCTTGACTACCGCCGCCGATCTTACCGGCCGGCCGCCCATCAACATCACCTACACCGGCCGCAAAACCGCCACGGACAAAACCCGCAAATGGTCGCCATGGACTATCGCGGCCAACTCCTGCGCCATCATCGAGCGCGTAAACGGCACCGCGGTCGTGGCCATGGGCGGAGGTAGCCCCGGAGTCGGCGGTGGTAGTCCAACAGGAAAAATCTATCAACTCGTCAGCACGCAATACTCCGACGACGGCACCGCCATCCCGTGCTACTACACCACGCACTTCTTCCCGGAGCGCGCCGTCGAGCAATCGCTAGGCCTGGGCGCGCACCGCAAACTTTTTAGCTACCTAACGATGTACGTGGAAGGGGCAGGGAACTTGGCTTGACCACCTTCGCAAATTCCGAGAGCAATCCGCAAGCCCAGCAACCGTTACCGCTAAGCTCCCCCTCCTTCGAGGATCTCGAGCTGCCAATCAACGTCTTGGGCGAACGAGTAGCCTTCCAGGTAGGCACCACCCAGTCCGGCGCGTGGTTCCGCCTGCAAAAATTCTGCCCCTCGGTCCGCGTAGACCCATGGGCCCCCGTCCGCGGCATGAATTGATGTTCAGTAGCGCAGGCACTCTCGCCTGTGTAGCGTAAAGAATCAAGCAAGCACCGAATGCCGCAGGCAAGGCTGTCTGTGGCACAAAACAATATGCTAACCGTAGCCCAAATCGCTCCACTGAAAGATCGCGACCCGTATCTCTACGAGACGCTCACGAAAATAGTGGCGGCCGTAAACGCTACCAGCCAAAGCGCTGGCGTCGATTCGAGCACGCCTTCGCCAGCCCCATCACCAATCGCCTCGGTCATAGTGCAAGCCTCGAACGGCTGGTTCGACATCTCCATCACCGACCCCTCCGCGTCGCGGCCGGGTCTTTTTTATTTTGCGGAGTCTGACACCGCGCCATCATTCAACACCCCGCGCGTTTATTTCATGGGCGCCTCGCGAAATCTCTATACGCAACTCGGCAACCAAACGCTTTACTGGCGCGCGTATTCGCAATACATCGGCTCGACGCCCTCCGCCCCGATCAGTTTCGGTTCGCCGCCAACACCGGTAGTCGGCGGCGGCACCGCAGGACCAACGCCACTGCCCTCGACCGGCAGCGGCACCTTATCCAACGGTTTAATCCGCGGCGGCAACGGCTTCGGCACCAACACCGGCGCCGCGCATCGTCCGCCCCACAATTCTCTAACCGTCTGACTACAACCTGTAGCGCAGTGGCGGAGTCTGCGAGCCTGTGCGGCTTTCTGAGCGTTACGCAAAGCCTAGGCAATGGTACGGCCGCGCCGGCTAAGTCGCTGCGCCGCACAAAAAATTTATGCGCATCCGCGAATATCACGAAAACGATCTGCCGGCGTTGCGCGCCATCCACGCCGCGCAAGGCTTCGCCTATCCGTTACCGGATCTGCGATCCGCTTTTCTTAACCAAGCTGGTTGATGGACGCCCATCAGGAACGCCAATCCTGCTCCGTCCTGCGCGTCCGGCGGGATGCATCTCCCTATCGGCGCCGCGCCGAGCAGGGAAGCGCAAATTCACGGCGCGGCCTTCTTGCGCCTCACCGCAGAAGCCTACCTGCTGCTCGATCCAAAAGCCGGCACACCGCACGACCGCTGGCGCGCATTGCAGGCGCTTCACGCGGCCGCCGAACGCGATGCCTGGCACCGCGGCCTTGAAGACGTCCACGCGTGGCTTCCGCCGCCGATCGCCAAAACATTTGGCAAGCGCGTCACGCAACTCGGCTGGATCCGCGACGACACGTGGACGCCATACTGCAAAAAATTAAGAGCCAGTCCGGCGACAAATAAGCACTCGATGTCTGCAACAAAACCAACTCTTCCAGGAGGATCCATCCATGGGACGCGGAGCGCAGCAACAAACCTTGCAACTCACCGACCAGCAACTTGCCAACACCAACGCCTTAAACCAGCAATTCCTGAACCAGCAGCAGCAAACCGGCAACACCCTAAATTCGCAATACCAGAGCATCCTCGCGAATCCTGGCCTAAGCTCCGCCGATCAAGCCGCCGTCACTGGACAGTCCCAAGGCGCCCTCGCCAGCGCCTTCGATTCGCTCCAGCAGTCCGCGCAAAATCGCGTAGCCGCCACAAATAATTCCGCGAGCTTCGCCGACCTTACCGACGAACTCGCCCGTCAGAAGGGAATTGCCGAAGGCAACCAAGCCGCGCAAAATCAGTTTAATTTTGACAACACCGCCTTCAACCGCCAAATGGCCGCACTGCAAGGCCTCTCCGGCGTCTATGGCGTCGACAGCAATTTGCTCGGTCGCACCCTCGGCATTCCCGCCGCAACTGCTCAACACCGCCGCAAACGCTTCGCGCAGCACCGGTTTCTTCCCCTCGCTGGCCTCTTCAGCAGGCGGAACTCTCGGCGCGCTCGCCGGCGGCATCCTCTAGCGGTTGCTTTTGTAGCACAGGCACTCTTGCCTGTGCGCTTTCGTATCGGTGGATCAACTGAAACTTCGTGCGCGCAACGATCGCGCCATCTCTCGCGAACTTTCTCGACTGCGCCGCGGCAACAACACCGGTGTCACCAGTCTCGAGGCCCCATGCATTGGATCGGCATTCTCACCGCCGTAGCTTCTGCAGGCGTGCAGTCCGTACTGTTTCTGCGCTGGCTACACCGCCGCATGCGCGACGACGAAATCAATCGTGCCTTCATTCGCGACCTGGCGCTCGCCCATCTTCCGCATATCTACGGCGCTCTGCAAAGTATTTGCGAGCAGCAGGGAATTACCGTCAATCCCGCGCCGGCGGTGCGTTTCGTGGACTTACACAACGCCAACGGACAGCGCCGATCATCATGAGCGTATCACCAGACATGATCGCGCTGGCCAAACGCAACGCCATCTCCTACGCGCTCGATCCCGCTCTAGTCTGTGCCGTAATCGAGCAGGAGTCCGCCTGGAACACTTTCGCCATACGCTACGAGCCGGCGTTCTTCGCAAAATATGTCGCGTCCTTATATACAAACAATAAGGTCACCGCGTCCGAAGCCTACGCTCGCGGATTTTCCTGGGGACTCATGCAGGTGATGGGCCAGGTAGCCCGTGAAACAGGCTGTGATGCCCCGTTCCTCTCGGTCTTGTGCGATCCCGAGCACGGCTTAGCCATCGGGTGCAAAGTCTCTGCGCAAGAAATTCGATGCCATGGCCGGAGACACCACGCGCGCCTTACTCGCCTGGAACGGCGGCGCCAACCCCGCCTATCCCGTCCAGGTCCTGGCCCGCCGCGCCCATTATCTGTAGCGCTTTTGGAGTGCGGCGGCTTGACGCCGCTTTCACACGGTAAGCATCGGCGATCTCGTAGCGAGTTCGCGGATTTTGACTTTGTAGCGGCCGGGCTTTCAGTCCCGGCCTAAGTTGCTATGTCGTCGTTTCTGCCGCACACACACAGCAAGCCCAACCGCTGCACGAAAGCAGCAGAAAGCAAGGAACCCATGCCACTAACCCTAACCACCGCCGCCATCGACGGAACCCCCGCCGACCCAATCACGTTAACCGCCTCGTTCACCTGTGACGCGCAAGACCAGCAAGCCACCCCCTCCATCACCGCGCTAACCACCGCGGTCACCGGAAGAAAGTCCAGCGCCACCATCACCGTCATCAACCCAGATCCGGCCACCATGCTGATCACCGTAACCATCTAGGTCCCAATCGAACTCCACCGCATCGCCAAAACCAAAAAAAGGAAAATCAAAAAATGCCGCTCCTAACTCATAACGCAACGTGGAACGAAATCTCCTCCGGCACCGTCACCTTAACGGCCGTCTTCCAACTCGAAGCCACCGGCAGGGCAGGAGACCCAACGCCGCGCACCGCTTTAGCCTCGGCGGTCACCGCGATCGCCGGCAGAGCCTCCTCAGTTCACCCGGTCGTAACCCAGACCGACGCCGACACCATGACCATCACGGTCACCATCTAGCGCAACGTCGTCTAGCGGCACGTCGCGAAAATCCAGTCGTCACAACGGCCGTGACCCCATGACGGTCGCGATGAAGTTCGTAGGGGCGCAGCTTTATCCCGAGCTTCGAGGGAATGCTGCGCTCATCTCGCCAAGGTTAATCGAAGCCGTCGAATCTGCGGCTGCCGGGATTCACTCCCGATCCGCGGCGCACCTGTAGCGCGGGGCGCTTGGGTTTGAGCCCCGCGGCTTTTGCCGCGCCGCGTTGTTTGACGGGAGGGTCTACAGCAACCCAATTCAGGCCATCGATCTTGCAGCAAACGAAAAAATATCTTCGACATATGAACCCACGATTTTATATTCGCCTAGCCGAGCTGGCCCTCGTCGTCTTGCTAGCCGCCACTATTATCCTCGCCTGGCGAGAAGCCCGCGCCGACCGCGCCCAACTCCAAACCCAGCTAGCCGCCGCAAACGAAGCCCTAGCTGCAGCCAGCGCCCGCCAGCAAGACCGCGACGCCAAACTAAGTGATGTTCTAGCGGGTATCGCCTCAGAAAGAAAGGCCGCCACAACCGCCGACCAACTCCTCGCCGGAATAGCTCGGGAAATTAGCCTGCCAATACCGTTAACCATGCCGTCCGCAACAACGCCCCTAACAGCCGGGCAATCCATGACGGCGGCTACAGGAAAATCAGAAGGGAATCCCACACCGAGCAATGCCCTACAGATAGGCGCCGCAGCAGGCGGCCCACAAACAGGCAGTTCGAGCGCACCCGCAATCACAGCCGACCCAGTTACCCTCCGCACCCGACGCCAAGATTCCCGCCGCCGACCTCAAGCCCCTCTACGACTACATCCTGGACTGTAAAGCCTGCCAAGCCAAACTAACCGCCGCCCAGAACGACCTGGCCGACGAAAAATCCAAAACCGTCACGCTAACCAAATCCCGCGACGATGCCGTCCGCGCCGCAAAAGGCGGCAGCATTTGGAAGCGCACCACCCGCGCCCTAAAATGGTTCGCCATCGGCGCCGCCGCAGGAGCCATCGCCGCAAAAGCCGCCCGCTAAACCCTACGCTAAGTCGCGGTCTTTTTGGTGACGCCGCTTTTTCTACGGAAGCCCCAAGCAAAGAGCATCCGCCAAGCTGGAGGCTGGCGCACCCCCCGCGCCAGCCTCCAGCCCTACGAGAACCACACAGAAGCAAGGCCAAAGAAAGAGATTATCCACAGCCCGGCACTTCATCAGAAGAAAGTCCTTGACAAAGCGTCTGATAAGTAATATTATGTTAATAAAGAAATAAGCGTGCAAAATCACGCTGTGGAAGCCCTGTGGATTACCCGCAGCCTTCCCTCCACCCACTGCTCTGCCAAACAATCTGTTGGATTTTAAACCTAATTACTTCCGGACTTTTGCTGCGCCAATTCGTATTTGATGTACTGCTCCAGCGCGTGCGAATCGGCGCCAACAATTCGCCGCCCATTCACGAAGATTGTCGGCGTACTGGTGACTTCAAGTTCGCGCCCATTCGCCACGCTCGCGTCCACCGCCGCCGCTGCCTCCGGCCCGGCCATGCAGCTCGTAAAGGTCTCCAAATTCAAACCTGTCTGCGTCGCGTAGTCCGTCATTTTTTGGTAGGCATTGCCTGGCGATATCAAGTCCTGGTTGTCGTAGATCAGGTCGTACATCTTCCAGAAGGTTTGCGGGTTCTGGGCATACGCGCAGCGCCCGGCCAGGGCGGCCGTCCGTGCCCAGGCATGAATCTGGTCCAGCGGAAAGTCCATGAACACCAGACGCACCTGTGGGTAGTTCGGCAGCATCCCCCGCATCGCGTCATGCAAGCTGCGGCACACCGGACACTGAAAGT
The DNA here is from genome assembly GCA_963798585.1 of uncultured Acidobacteriota bacterium. Lineage (GTDB taxonomy): Bacteria > Acidobacteriota > Terriglobia > Acidiferrales > UBA7541 > Acidiferrum. The sequence goes on along the minus strand of CAWCTJ010000004.1, from coordinate 44,752 downwards.
CCGAGTATTCCACCACGGTTACCGTGGCCTTGCTGTCTCCCAGCGACGGCGCGTTCTTGATTTTCATCGCCGCCCGATTCTCGGCTAAAGGATCCTTGGTCAGGTCAGAAAGCTCGCCGCGGAAAAGGTACTTGCCGTCCCGGCTCACATAGAATTTACCGGTCTCTTCGTTGCCCTCGAGCTTTACCTGAACGTCGCAAACCAGCAAGCCAGCCACCGGAGTATCTTTAGGTTCGCTGACGTGGACCTCAACATCCGGCCCAAACGCATACAGGTGTCGCAAATAGGCTTCGATGGTCTTCTGGATCTGGGTGCTGTTCCCCGCGTTGCCCGACGGGGCGCTAGGTTTCGCCGGAGCCGCACTCTGCTGGGCCGGGGCAACGTCTGCCAGAAACCCCAGCGCAAGCGCGATACTCAGCATGATCCGCGCGCAATATAAGGATGCCTTCACGAGATTCCTCCGGCTTCTTCTCTGTGAACTCTGAGTCTCTGCGAACTCTGTGTTAATGTTGTTCTCTTTACGGCACAAATCGCTGCGCAATTGGAAACGGCCGTCCAAATCCAAACGCCCGCGGCGTAATCTTCAACCCCGGCGCCGCCTGCTTACGCTTGTATTCGTTGCGATCCACCAGCAAAGCGATGTCTCGCACCAGCTTCAGCTCAAACCCGTATTTCTCAGCGATCTGCTCCGGGCACAGCAAGTCCTCGATGTAGGCTTTCAGCACGCAATCCAGCACCGGATAGGGAGGCAAGCTGTCTTCGTCCTTCTGATTGGGCCGCAGTTCCGCCGAGGGCGCCTTGTCGATCGTCGCCTGGGGGATGACTTCCCTCTCTCTATTGATCCACCGCGCCAGCTCGTAAACCATCTGTTTCGGCACGTCAGAAATCACCGCCAACCCGCCGGCCATATCGCCGTACAACGTACAGTAACCCACGGCCAGCTCAGACTTATTTCCGGTGCTGAGCACCATGGACCCAAATTTATTTGATAGCGCCATCAAATAATTACCGCGTACGCGCGCCTGCAGATTCTCTTCCGTAACATCCGGACCGCGATCGCCAAATGCCGGTGCCAGCGCTTTGCGATACGCGTCAAAAACATCGCTGATCGGCAGCGTCAAGCACCTAATGCCAAGATGCTGCGCCACCGCCTGCGCGTCCGTCTTGCTGCCTTCGGAAGAAAACGGTCCCGGCATCGAGACGCCCAGGACGTTTTCTGCGCCCAGCGCGTCCACGGCAATCGCGGCCACCACCGCCGAATCAATGCCTCCGCTCAGGCCAATCAAAACCTTGCTGAAGCCGCATTTCCGCACATAATCCCGCGCTCCGGTGACCAGCGCGGCATACGCGTAAGCGATCTCTTCGCTGGGTTGCTCGTGGACTTCGCCTTCGCCCGTAACCGTGTCGAACAGTACCAAATCCTCTGCGAACGCTAGGCCTTGCGCGGCCACTCTTCCGTCCGCCGTCAACGCCAGGCTCGCACCATCAAAAATCAAACTGTCATTTCCGCCGAATTGGTTCACGTAGATCACTGGCCGGCGGTGCCGCACGGCGATCGACCGCAGCATCTCAAAGCGTAGCGCCCGTTTGTCCAGGTTGTACGGTGACGCAGAAATATTAATAATGACGCTGCTTCCCTTTTGCACGATTTCCGTAATCGGGTCGCGCTCGTAAAGCTGCTTGGGCCAAAATCCTACGTCGTTCCAGGCGTCCTCGCAGATCGTGATGCCCAGCGTCTCCAGTCCAAACGCAAACGTGAACTGGCTTTCCGCAGCGTGGAAATAGCGCGACTCATCGAACACGTCGTACGTCGGCAGCAGCATTTTGCTCTGCTCGAACGCCACCGCGCCATCACGCAAGAACGCCGCCTTGTTGGCCACGGACTTTCCCAGGCGATTCTTCACCGCGCCGGCATATCCCACGATCGATGGCAGCGGCAGCGCTTTAGCCAGCTTCAGTAATTCATGACGATTGCGTTCGACAAAGGCGGGACGTTCCAGCAAATCCTGCGGCGGATAACCGCACAGACAAAGCTCGGTGAAGACCGCCAGGTCTGCGCCGCGCTGTTGCGCCTGCGCCGCCAGTTTCAAAATGGAAGCCGCGTTGCCAGAGAAATCGCCAATGGTGGGATTAAACTGCGCGAGGGCTATCTTCATGCTCGTTCAACAGCATACGAAGGGACCAACGACATTGCAATGCGTGCCATATCGGGACTTTCCAGCACCGCAGTCGCGAGACGGACTGGTAACCAACTGCTAAACAAAAAGGATCGCCAAACCCATTAGAATGAACACTTGCAAAACCGTATCAAAACAAAGGACTTTATCCGTCCTAGAATGAACACTTACAAAAAACCCCTAGGGGGTACCCCCATACAGTTTGGCTCAGAACGTTTACAAGAGCTGAGCAGCAAAAACAAAGGCTCTTGAACGAAACGCTCAAGAGCCTCGACACTCCGTGCAGCAAGCGCGACGAAACCCCGCGCCCAACTAAATCAAACACTGCCCTATTAAACGCTGAACGAGCTGCCGCAACCGCAAGTGCTCTTCACGTTCGGGTTGTTAAACTTGAAGCCCGCGCCTTCCACGGTCTCGATGTAATCAATCTCCACGCCATCGAGGTACATGGAACTCATCTGGTCCACGGCCACCTTCAAACCGTCGAAATCCGCCACGTCGTCGGCTTCGCCAGTTTGATTCTCAAACGCCATGTGGTACTGGAAACCCGAGCAGCCGCCACCCACCACCGCCACGCGCAACGCCACGGGCACAGGTGTCTGCATGCTCATGATCTCCTTGACCTTGCTCGCAGCAACAGGAGTTAAGCTAATCATAATTCTGATGGCCTCCGCTCGCAGCTGATCGCCGCGACGCAATCTACTCACTCAGTATAGCAAAAGACGCTTTGCCGCGCTCGGCAACCGGTTCTTAAGTAGCACAGGCACTCTTGCCTGTGCACCGTTCACGACGTGCCTGCAAAAGTCAACCACACACGCCACGTCGGTAATGGTTGCTGTGAAGCACCTGTCGGTCGCAACGCTCTTCGACAAGCTGAACCGCCTCACCTACAATAGGATGCCACTATGAGACACAAAGTCACGCTAATTGCCGGTGAAGGCATCGGCCCAGAAGTAGCCGCCGCCGTCCGCCGCATCCTGGCAGCCTCAGGCGTACTGATCGATTGGGAAGAGATTGAGGGCCGCACCGATAGCTCCCAGGACCAAGCGCAAGTGATCAACCAAGCGGCAGTCGAAGCCGTCCGCCGCAATCACGTAGCCCTGAAGGGCCCGATGGCCACCGCTATCGCCGGTGGTGCCCCCAGCGTCAACGTAGCCCTGCGCCGAACACTCAATCTCTACGCTAACGTCAGGCCGGTGAAAAATCTCCCTGGCGTGACATCACGCTTCGAGAACGTTGACATCGTACTAATCCGCGAAAACACCGAAGACCTATATTCGGGCCTGGAGCACGAAGTAGTTCCCGGCGTAGTCGAAAGCCTGAAGATCATCACCGAACGCGCCTCCACGCGCATCGCCCGTTTCGCCTTCGAGTACGCCCGCAAATACGGCCGCAAAAAAATCCACGCCATCCACAAGGCCAACATCATGAAGCTTTCCGATGGCCTCTTCCTGCATTCCATCCGCGCCGTGGCCGAGCATCACAAGGAAATCGAATACAAAGAAATGATCGTAGACAACGCCTGCATGCAGATGGTCCTGAACCCGCAGCAGTTTGACATGCTGTTGCTGCCCAACCTCTACGGCGACGTAATGAGCGACCTGTGCGCCGGTCTGGTCGGCGGCTTGGGCGTGGTCCCCAGCGCCAACATGGGCGACGAAGACGCCATGTTCGAGGCGGTCCACGGCACGGCCCCAGACATTGCAGGCAAGGGTCTAGCCAATCCCACCGCCCTGCTAATGAGCAGCATCCTGATGCTGGATCATCTAGGCGAGCGCAGCGCCGCCCGGCGCATTGAAGCCGCCCTCGAGAAGGTCTACCGCGAGGGCAAACACCACACCCGCGACCTGGGCGGCACCACCGGTACGAAAGAATTCACCGACGCCATAATCGCCGCCCTCTAGCCTTTTAGAGTGCGGCGGCTTGACGCCGCTTTTACGGTTCCAACGCAGGCCGCAACTCAAACGAACAAACGCGCTCAGTAATCAGCACCACAAAAGGTGTGTGAGACCTTCGCCGGCTCGCGCGAGAGAGCGGCGTCAAGCCGCGGCAGGGCACGTCGAGCGACTAAAATTAAAACTTACGCAAGCCGCCAATACCAATACCACGGTCCTCGCCACACCTTGAGAGCCACACTTTGAGTGCCACACCTTGAGTGAATGTTGCGTCGCGCTCCTACACACAATCGAGTCTGCGGCTACAGCAACACACCGATAGGCGGCCGTTCCAATCCGCGATATACATTTTGCGGAGCACAAAAATGCATACCTCAGCTGTAATCATTTTGGCGGTCGTTGCGGTGGTTGCGATCATCGCGATCGTTTTGCTGTCGAGGACCCGACGGACGCAAAAGCTCAAGTCTCGTTTCGGCCCGGAATACGGGCGCGCGGTCGAGGAATCCGGCAACAAAGGCCGCGCTGAGGCGAAGCTCGAAAAGCTCGAAAAGAGAGTGCAAAGCTTCAAACTGAGCCCGCTTACACCGTCGGCGCGCGCGGAATTCGTCGCCGAATGGCAAAAGATTCAGGGCCGTTTTGTTGACGACCCCAAAGGTGCCCTGGCGGAAGCCGACCAGCTCATTCAAAAAATGATGGGCGTGCAAGGCTACCCGATGGCCGATTTTGAGCAGCGGGCCGCAGATATTTCCGTTGACCACCCTCTAGTGGTGGAACATTACCGGGCAGGACACGAGATCGCCTTGCGCCACAGCCAAGGACGCGCCAGCACGGAAGACATGCGCCAAGCCATGATCCACTACCGCGCTTTGTTCAATGATTTGACTGGACAACCGGAAATGGTGCGCGTCGCTACCGCCGGACGCGCCTAAAAAATCTTTGAGAAGACCCTTTGGAGGAAAAGATGGAACCCATCAAACGAGAAGCAAACATTCTGCCCGACCCTATTTTTGAAAATCACGGTTTGTCCGACGTCCAGCCCGAAGGAAAAATTACGACGGCGGATTTGGCGGGAGCTGGGCATTCTCGTCCGGCGGTTATAGAAGTTGACCGCGTCGTCGAAGTCGATCGGGTGGTCGCACCGCTGGCGGCTAGCTCGCCGAGCAGTGGAGCTTCCCCAGTCGTCACATCGGACGGCGTCAGAGCGACCGCCGCCGCGCGCGCCTTGGAACAAGAAACCGGCCCGCTCTTCTCAGGCAACGAAGCCAATGAGCTGCGCGCCCGATGGGATGCCATACAGGTCGGTTTTGTTGACGAGCCGCGCGGCGCCGTGGAGCAAGCCGATAATCTCGTTGCCGGAACGATGAAGCGGCTAGCGGAAGTGTTTGCGTCCGAACGCAGCAAACTGGAAGGCCAGTGGGACCAGGGCGAGAACGTCTCGACGGAAGACCTACGCTTGGCCTTGCGCCGCTATCGATCCTTCTTCGGTCGTCTGACTCTCCGTCTAGGGCAGATTCCCTCGCCGCCACAAGACAATGTCAGCAGTTCTGGCGGCGATGACAATCAAACTTCAGAGAGTGGCTGCATTTGTGGCAGGAGATTTTCATTTTCTGCCATCATCGATATATTTGATAGACCATCAAATAGACGATCACGCCGGTCACACAAACATAAAACCACAACGGCAAAGTCCAACGCGCGATGATCTTGTGCTTATCGAATTTCTGCAGCCACGCGCGCCGCAAAGTAATCAGGATCAGCGGCACAATCACAATCGCGAGTATCGTGTGCGAGGTAAGCAAAACGAAATAAACCGGGCGAATCCATCCCTGGCCCTGAAACGCCACATGCCCCACGCGATAGTGATAGATCAAATAGGAAGCGAGAAATACGCACGAAACAATAAAAGCAGAAACCATGAATCGCTTGTGCACTGCAATCTTGCGCGCGCGAATCGCGTATAGCCTCCCACCAGCAAAAGACCGCTAAGGCCATTCAAAGAAGCATTCAGCGCAGCTTGCGAAAACATGAGCAAGAAAAAGTCCTTGCGAGAACGAGAATTGAAGCAATCAGCGCGGAATCTTATCGAGCACCATCAACCCGAGCAGCACGGGGATGTGCAGCACGGTAGCGTGCATCAGCCATTTAGCGCGTGAGTTTGCGCGGTTACTGGCGGCCCAGAGACAAACTTGCACCAGCGCTGTGCTGATCACCAGCGCGCCAAAAAAATACATGATCCCAGCCAAGCCCATCATCGCAGGCAAAAGGCTCACGCCCACAAGAGCGACCGCGAACAGAGAATAATCTGGCGGAATGTACGAGTGCCCTGCGGATCGACCACCGGAAGCATCAGAATTCCCGCGCGCGCGTAATCCTCGCGATACATCCACGCAATGGCGTGAAAGTGCGGAAATTGCCACAGAAATAAAATCGCAAACAGCAGCCACGCGCCACGATCCAGCGAACCGGTAGCTGCTACCCAGCCGATCATCGGCGGGATTGCCCCGGGAAACGCGCCAACAAATGTGGCCCATACCGTCTTGCGCTTCAGCGGCGTATACGCCAGCAAATAGCTCAAGGACGTCGCCACGCCAAGACCACTGGCGAGAATCCCCGCGCTGAAGTACAGATCCAGCGCACCCGCAACGCAAAGCGCCAATCCAAATAGCAGCGCCTCTCGCGGTTGCATCAAGCCGCTGGGCAGCGGTCGCGACGCGGTGCGCCGCATATAACGGTCGGAATCGCGCTCGATGTAATGGTTCAGCGCGGCCGTCCCGGCGGCAATCAACATGGTGCCAAAGACGGTGTGCATCATGTGCAGCCAATTAACCGGCCCGCGCACACCCATGTAATAGCCCGCGGCAGTGGTGATCAGCACAAGGAACGATACGTCCGGCTTGGTCAGCGCGACGTACGCGCCGGCACGCGAAGAGACCGTTAGCTCCGCTGTGCGGGCGGTGATCATCCGATGGCCACCGGCCCTTTATCCAGTGCCCCTTTTCCCAACGACGGCCGCGCCGTTGCCGGCTGATGTCCGTTGCGTGGGATCAGTCGATAGCACAGCAACACGATCAGCACGGCAAACGCGAACAGAATCGCGCCCAGCACGGTGTGGATCACCGTGAGCGAGACCATCACCAACATCGGCCGAATCACGGCGGCGTTGGCCATGCGCGACCAGTACGCGGCGATACCCAGGAGAAATTGCGTCCCCACGATGGCATGAAGCAATACCCGCGCTTCCGAGAGTTCAGGAGACGTGCCGAACCGTCTGCGCAATGTAACCGCGGTCCAAATAACCACGCCCAGCACCACGAAAGCGCCCAAGATATGTGGCCAAATCGGAATTTCAAAATGACGAAACCCGGCGCCGAGAATCACCTGAAGAAAAATCACCGCGGCATTCACGATCGCCACAGCGTGCATTGATGGCGATCCGGAATCATCCAGTTGTTTCCGCTCAGAAACCCACCAGCGGCTGGTGAACACCGCTATGCTCAATACCGCCGCGAACACAATTTGCCCGAAGCATGCGTGAATCACGGGCAGCCAGTAATGCAGAAACTGAAGAACCACCTGGCCGCCGATAATCGCCTGCGCCACCACTCCGCCCACGGCGATCCCGGCAAACCACCGGAGCCACCGCCGTTCTTCCCTGGCCCAGATCATAATCGCCAAAATGAGCGTGCCGATGGCCATGATGCCCGCGATTACGCGATGCGAGTGTTCGTAGAAAACGCCGCCGCTCATGTTCGGAAAGAAACTGTGAAACGAAAGAGGCCAGTCCGGTACCGACAGCGCGGCGCCTTCAGAGGTGACCAGCGCGCCCGCCACGAACAGAAATATCGTCCACAGTACAAGCCATACCGAGAATTTGTGTATGCCCGGATGGTAAGAAGCAGTCATAGCCTAAACTCCAGTCGCGAATTATACCCTAAGAGAAACTACCATGTCGGCGGAAGGCCCAGAAAAACTTGTCATTTGAAGCCTTTGTCCGCTACGCAGAATTCTGCCTTTTCATCGCCGGCGAAATATGGATGCTCCCTCAGGCAGCTCCGACTCCCCGAAAGTTGTCGAACGCAGGGCCGTTTAGCGAGGCGTCGTGCTCTTCGATTCCCACCGCTCGCAGCACCAGGTCCTTCAACGCCGCTATAAAAAATGGCGAGTCGCCAACCGCAGGCATCATGCGGAAAGTTTCGACCCCGAATTTCTTGGCGTCGATGCGACCCTCAATATTTATCTCGTGCAGCGTCTCGATATGCTCGGTTACAAATGAAATGGGCACCACCAGCATCTCTTTGACGCCTTCGTGCCCCAGTCGTTCGATGGTTCCCGTGAACGGTGGTTGCAGCCACTTCGCTGGGCCGACGCGGCTCTGATAGCACAGCAGGTGCGTCTTCGGCCATCCCGCGTATTGCCGCGCGCCCAATTCGCACGTCAGGCGCACGGTTTCTTCAATCTGCTTCGGATACGGATCGCCTTTTTCGACAAGGCTCATTGGCAAACCATGCGCGCTAAACACCAGATGGATTCGCGAACTGTCTGGAAATTGCCGCAAGATCGAGCCGATACGTTGCACCAGGGCCTGAATGTATAGCGGATGATCGTGAAAAGAGGTCACCGCATGTTCCGGCAGTTCGGCTTTCGCAGGGCCGTAAACGCGCCGCCACTCCTTGGTGCTGCTGAGCGTAGTGGCATAAGAATATTGCGGGTAAAGAGGCAGCAGTACCAATTCGTCTAGCCGGCCCGCCTTGCGCAGTACCTCCACGGCGTCTTGCGTGGTGGGATGCCAGTAACGCATCGCGACCACAGCGACAGGATCGATGTACGGAGACACCGCCGCGGCAAGCCGCACGCGCTGGCGTTCCGTGAGCACACTAATGGGAGAACGCCGCCCAATCATGGCGTACTTCCCTGCTACCGGAATCGAGCGCCGCGACGAAATTAGTTTGGCAATCGGCCAGCGCAAAAACCCGGCGACGCCGAGCGGAATAATGTCCGGGTCCAGAAACAGGTTCATCAGAAAAGGCTCGACAGCGTCGAGCGAATCCGGCCCGCCCAGCTGAAACAACACGATTCCGACGCGCTTCTTCCCTGCCACGTTATTTGCCCCGACTTAAGGAACTCTTCAGCCGCTCGAGGTCTTCGCGCAGCGCCGCGGCGCGACGGGCTACCGTCAGGTAGTAGACAAAAAAGATGCCCCAGGCGATGAGATACGCCGCGAACACACTGTTGAGATTTTTCACCCGGCCTCCGCTTCACGACGCACTAGATCAAAATCGCCACGCATTGCTTCCAGACGGTAGCGCGACTGCATCAACAGCACCATCAACGCCAGCATGGGTACCCAGCAAAAAAACAGCACTTTGAATATCAGCGGATCGAGCCCCGAGTCCGGTCCGCCCATGATCACCGGTTGCGGATGTTGCGTGCGCCACCAGCGGATCGATCCGAATACCAGTGGTACATCGATAAACGCAAAAATTCCGAACAGCGCACTCAGCAGCGCGCGGCGCTCCGGCTCTTCAATCAGCGTGCGGAGCATCAGGTACGCGACATACAGCAGCCAGAGCACTGCGGTAGACGTCAGACGCGCATCCCAGGTCCACCAAATGCCCCAGACCGGCTTGGCCCAGATCGGCCCCGTCACCAGGCAAGCACTGGTAAACACCAGCCCCACTTCCGCCGCGGAAACGCCGAGCCAGTCCCACTTAGGATTGCGCTTGAGGACGTACGCGACGTTGGCCACAAAACACACGAAGAAAGACACCAATCCAGTTTCCGCGCATGGCACATGCAGAAAAATAATGCGGTAGACCAAACCCTGTCGTGAATCTGTCGGCGCGATAAAAAATGCCGCGTACGCAGCGGTTGCCATCAAGAGAACCACGACGGCCGCGCTCACCGCCTGCTTTTTCATGCCGCTATTCCTCCAGAAGATATTCGCCGAAAAGCCATAGCGCCGTCAAAAAAACGATGTCGAAGATCGCCAGGAAACCCACGCCCTTCCATTGCAGGAAAGGTTCGACATCGAGCAGCCCCGCGGTGACCTGCGTGCTCGCCACCAGTACGGGCGTGAGCAACGGCAGCAACAACAGCGGCAACAACAGCTCGCGCATGCGTGCTTGTGCGGAAATTGCGGAGAGTGCTGTGCCCGCAATTGACACACCGAGGCTGCCCAGAAAGAACACCAGCAGCAGTTGGCCGAAAACCGGAAGAACAGGGACGTTGTACAAAATCGCGAAGACCGGAAGCATCAACACTTCGGTGACGAGGAGAAACAGCGTGTTGGCCGCCAGTTTCGCAAGCAAGATCGCGAATGGGTCCGAAACTGTCAGGCGCAACGCGCTTAACGTATCGTTGGTCTGCTCGCGCAAAAAACACGGTTGCAACATCAGCGAAGCAGCAAACAAAAATGCCAGCCAGAGCAGTCCCGCGCCAAACCTCCGTGATTCGGATGAAGTCGGATCGAACGTAAAACTGAACAGCACGATCACCATCAAGATGAAAACAACGGTGGTCATCAGCAGTTCGCGCGAACGAAACTCCGTACGCAGCTCTTTGCCGAGCAATACTCCGGTACTGGAGAGCAGGCTCATTCGACCAAACCCATTCCGCTAAACGTATTCAGCTAAACTCGTTCAAGCGCCAGCAAATTCGAGGATGGCGTGCATCTCCGCGCGCTGCTGCGTATCCGCGACGATCGAGCCGGCATCCAAGCGCACCGCGCGGGTTGCCAGCGCGGAAATCGGCGATTCCCCGTGCAAGCTCATCAAAAGCGTGCAACCGCCGTCGCGTAGCCTGCGTAGTGTTCCGGCAAGCCACGCCACACCCTCGGGATCAAGGCCGGTCGCCGGCTCATCAAGCAGCAAGATTTGTGGTTGTTGCAAAAGCGCTCGCGCGATGGCCACACGTTGCCGCATGCCGCGAGAAAAGGTGCGCACCAGAGACGCGCGGCGCTCGATAAGGCCGACCTCGCGTAGCAAGTTTTCAACCAACGCGCCAGGAGCGTCAATTCCCAATAAACGCGCGAACAACAGCAGGTTTTCTTCGGCGGTCAGCTCGTCATATACCATCGTGGCGTGCGCCACAAATCCCGTGCGCGGTTTCGCGCAGTCCTGGTCGCCCTGCCAGGTGAACTGCATCTCTCCAGCAGAAGGTCGCACCAGTCTTGCGGCAATGCGCAGCAGGGTAGTTTTTCCCGAGCCGTTGCGCCCGGCCAGTGCAAGGCATTCGCCCTCGGCAACGTCGAGGGAAACGCGTCGCAGTGCGAAAAGACCGCCGTACCGTTTTTCAATGTTTTTAAAGCGAAGTCCGGCCCCATCTATCTGTAGAGGATCAGTGGCCGTCACCTAGCACCCTCACGCGCGGGCACATCAGCGCAGAAAATCAAGCTTCAGCCTCGTACCTTTAATCAGCCTCGCACCAGGTCGCGCAGCACTTTCTCCGCGCGCGCACGCTCGGCGGCGTAGTCTTCTTCTGAAATGGTGCCCGCTTGATGGCGCAATTCCAGACGAAAAAGTTTCTCCTTCAACCCATCGAGGCTGGTGCCTACTTCGGCGTCTACGCTCGCAAGCGCGGACCTCACGCCTGCTGGCATCGGCGCGGCCGGCGCGACAGTCTCATAAGGTGCTGAGTTCAGCGAACTTGCCACTGTGGTAACGGCCACAGGCTTGCGCGCGAGAAGGAAAGCCAGGAGCGCGAAGATCACCGCGAAACCACCTACCAGCGGCCATTTGAGTACGTCAAGTCGACCGGGAACCTGTTGAATGTTGGCGCCAGCCTGCGGATCGCTGGAACGCGCATCGGCCGCCTCTTTGGGAGTCTCCGCGCCGCTATTCGCATCCTGCTGCGGTGGCGCAGTTCCGGAAACATTTATGGCGACCACCGTGCCCGGCGAGACATTTTCGCGGCCGTAGATATTCATGCCCTGGTCCTGTCCGCCGAGTTGCAGTTCGCCGCCGCTGATCTGCATGGTTGGCGGGGCCACTACGATCAGCCTGCCGGTGAGATAGGACGTCGGGACACTAACGGTGGCGGAATTATTCGGGTACGGGAGCTCGTAGGAATAGCGCACGGTACTCGCTCCAGGGCGAAACGCGTACGCGATGGCAAAATGATTGTCCTTTTTTTCGATAGGCGCCTGCACCACGGGCATTCCCGCTGGGCCGGATGCGGCCACCTGTTCCAGCTTGGCCTGCGGCGGCAGCGCAAACTCAAAATTGCCATCCGCGCGGAAGTAGGCTTGCGGCGGTGTGGAATTATTCTGGATAGAATATTCCTCGCCCACGGTCAGCATCGCGCCATTGGGCTGAAAAAAGACCACGCGGGAAGGGATGCTGATGGTCTTGGGATCTTTCGACGGCTCGAAAACTTCTACTTCAACGTCGGTCTTATTCGGCGGGACCGGTTGATGGAAATTAATACCGTTATAGACAGCGCGAACCAGCATGGGCGCCGCGCCGATGCCGGGATTGTCGAACGTAAAGTGTCCCTGCGCATCCGTCTTGGTGTTGGCAACTGGCTGCATCCCGCCCTGTAACTGAATCAGAATGATCTCGATGCCAGCCGCAGGTTTGCCGGAAGTGCCATTCTTCGCGAAGCCTTTCAGCGTGCCGGCGTCTGCAGTCATGGAGAAGAACCATGGCACGATAAGCAAACTCGCCCAGGCCACGGTGCTCGCCATCGCTCGTAGGCGCCGAACGCGCGGTGCGGCCATCACGAATGACCGCCAGCCGCGGGTGCTGGCCGCGTTCCGCGCGGACGGCGCGTCTGCGCCTCGGTGACCTGATCGATTTCCGCCAGGATCAGCGCGGCTTCATTCTCAAGCGAAACCTTCATGGCTTCGTAGTCGCCTTCCGAATATTTTCCGGCACGATATTCAAAGCGCAGGTCGCGAATATTGTCGTAGATGGTATCGCGGCGTTCCATCAGTTGATCGAGCTTGGTACGGTGCGGCGCCAGATCGGAAGCGTCCGGCTGGATGTAAAAAATAAACATTAAAGTGGCCACCGCAAGCGCAAAGCACGCGCCGAGAACAGCCCAATCGCTGCTCGCGACAGCGCCCGCAACAGTGGACGCCGTCTGTATCATCAGGAAAATTCCTAGAAGGACCATCAATCCTGCGTTTCTCGCGACGCTTGCGCGCGCGCACGAGCCAGCAATTCAGGCGATATTCCCGAGCCAGCCGCCGGGCCGGCAATGGCCGCGACCGGGCGCTTGCGCCACCGCGAAATGACAAAAATCACCAACAGCATACCCAGGAAAAGAGTGGTGCCCGGAAGATACCAAGCTACTAAATTGAGTCCGGACTTTGGCGGCTCGGAAAGCACCGCGGTACCAAACTCCGCTATGAAGCGCTGGATAATCGTAGCGTCTGTGTCGCCATTGGCCACGCCCGCGTCGAGCGTCTTCAGCATGCCCGCAGAATTGCGGCAACCCACGTGATTGCACTGGGTGAGAATTTGCTTGCAGTCGCACATCGGCGTGCCCACGCCGCAGAGCAGTTTGCCGCCGATTTCCTTGGCGCGATCGGTCTGCTGTGCGCGCAAGTTTATCGCAAGCAGGCCGAGCGCCAGCACCGCTTCGAAGGCCACAAGGACGGCCCACATTTGCCGTTGCCGTACTTTAGTCATGACCCTCTCGCATCGCTGGTGTTGGACGGAAGGGCTGCGCCAACTGCTGGCCGGGAATCGCCTGCGGCGAGGTTTGTTGCACTGCGGAAAGCACTAGAACCGATTTGCGGTTGGGCAGCAAGGCAACCAGGGTGCCTAAAACCACCACCGCACCGCCAAACCAGATCCACTTCACAAGTGGATTGAGGTACGCGTGAATGACGGGCATCTGCGTGTCCGGACTTTCTCCGGCATAGACAACGTAGAGATCTTCTTTCAGCGTGGAGTAAATCGCCACCATGGTGCCGGCCTGTTCGCTGGTGTTGAAGTGGCGACGCTCGGGATACAGCATCATGAGCTGTTTGTTGTCGCGCAGCACTTCCACGTTCATGCGTTCAGCGGTGTAATTCTTCTCCGGCTTGCTGTCCATGCTCTGCAGCAGTAGCGTGTATGGCCCAATCTGCATGGTCGAGCCGGGCTGCATATCTTTCTGTACGTCATGATTGAAGGCCACGCCCGCCAAGCCGACAAAAATCAGCACCATGCCCATGTGCACGATATAGCCGCCATAACGGCGAGTATTGCGCATGGTCAGGTCGATGCTGGAGGCCAGGAACGAAGCGCCGGAGCGCGCGCGAATGACCTTTGCTCCGCGATAAAACTCCAGGCTGATGGTGGCGGCCACAAACACGCACAGCGTCAAGCAGATCAGCGAGTAGAACTGGCGGAAGCCCAGTGCAAAAGCAACCGCGCCGCCTGTCAAGCCAATAGCCAGCGGCCAGGCGAAATTGCGCTTCAGGCTTTCCGCGGAGGTTTTGCGCCAGGCGAGCAGCGGACCTACACCCGTAAGAAATAACAGCAGCAAGCCGATGGGCACGTTCACTTTATTGAAAAATGGCGCGCCCACGCTGATCCGCGAGCTCGATAGCCACTCGGAGAAAACCGGGAACAGCGTGCCAGAAAGCACCGCGATGCAAGACACCAGCAGGATCAAATTGTTAAAGAGAAAGCTCGATTCCCGGGAAACAATCGCGTCGAGTTGATTTTCGCTCGCCAGGTAATCGCGATTCTTAAAGTACGCCACCAGGCACACCAGCAGGATGACGACGATAAAGCCCAGGAACCAGTTGCCAATGCTGGATTGCGCAAACGCGTGCACGGAGGCCACGATCCCGCTGCGCGTCAGAAACGTGCCAGTAATGCACAACAAGAAGGTGATAAACACCAGCCACACGTTCCACACCTTCATCATGCCGCGTTTTTCCTGCATCATCACGGAGTGCAGGAACGCTGTGCCAGTAAGCCATGGCAGCAGCGAGGCGTTTTCCACGGGGTCCCAAGCCCAATAGCCGCCCCAACCCAGCACCGCATAGGCCCAGTGCGCGCCGAGCAAAATACCGCAGGTCTGGAAACCCCAAGCAATCATGGTCCACTTACGCGTCAGGTGGATCCACTTCTCTCCCGGATAGCGCGCCAGCAAGGCGCCCAACGCAAAGGCAAATGGAATAGTGAAACCGGTATAGCCGGAGTACAGATTCGGGGGATGAATCACCATCTCCGGATATTGCAGCAACGCGTTCAGGCCATTTCCATCGGCGCGCGTCACCAGGTTCATGGCTCCGTGAGCGCCCGGGACGGCCAAAGCCTTGAACGGACTAGCCACAAAATTATTCAGCGTCAGGAAGAAAATCTGTACGCCGGCGAGGACCACGCCGACGTACGGCATGAGTTCGCCATTCTTGTTGCGGTACACCATCAGCGCAGAGAAGACGTAGATGGCCAGCAGGAAGCTCCAGAAGAGCAGCGAGCCTTCCTGCCCGGACCATAACGCGGCTACTTTATAAAACGCCGAGAGATCGCGATTGCTGTGCGCCACCACGTAGGCGCTGGAAAAATCATCGCTGAAGAAAAGATATTCCAGGCTGAAAGTTCCAAGAAAAATGAGCAGACATGTGGCAATGCCGGCCTGGCGGGTACTTTTGACGAGCAGGGGGTGGCGGGTACGAATGGCGAAAATCCCGCCAATGAACGCGTACACTGCGCAGATGAACGCGAGGATTAGAGCGAATGATCCGAAAAGGTCCAAGAAACCGCCAGCCTCTCTCCAACTACCAATCGCATTTCGCTGTCGAACTTAGATGACCAGACTTACGTAAGTGAACGGACGTGAACGAAACCTGCGCAGCACTCTTACATGCTGCTCTTTTGCGTCGAGCCGGTGGGCGCGGCAGTTGGCGCTAACGTGCCACCGGGCGCGGCCTCATACTTGGAAGCGCACTTGGC
Source organism: uncultured Acidobacteriota bacterium (assembly GCA_963798585.1). GTDB lineage: Bacteria > Acidobacteriota > Terriglobia > Acidiferrales > UBA7541 > Acidiferrum. The sequence continues at coordinate 28,786 of CAWCTJ010000004.1, read as the reverse complement.
TTGTACCCGTTCGGCAACAAACCGTCCATCGGGCGCCAGGCTGCCTTCCACCAGCGCTTGCGATTTATCCACAAACGTATCGGGGAGCGGATCGCTCCCGGTATAGCTAACCGGCAAGGTCTTCCCTTCTCCTGCCAACACAAAATCCACACGGCCGGAATAGCGGCGGATGGTTCCGGGTTCAACGGTGCCGCCAACGCGCATGCGATGCGTAGCCGCCGCGCCATGCAGATTCGGAAGCTCCGCGATGGTGTGATAGTACGTCTTGCTCTCGCCGTATCCGAGCCACGCCAGGAATACCAGCGAGACGACGATGACTGCGATGCCGACGCCGAATTTTGCCCGCTTTTGCAAGATACAACTCCCGCTCGTTCTTTAGGCTTTAACAGCCGAAGCTTACCACACCTGCGAGCGAAAACACGCTATCTGTCGGACGAATCGAAGGATAGAAGCTTAGCGCGCCACAACCGCTGCTTGCGATAAGGCGCTGCGCAGACGTTCGGCGGCTTCGCCGGATTCGTCCAGTTTGAACGCTTTGGATTGGTCGAGCAGCACCGCGCACTCGAGCGCTCCGGCAGCGAATTGCTCGAGAAAAGGGTTAAGCTCCGGCGCGATCACCGCCACGCGCTTCGGCTTGATCGACCTGCGAATCCTCGTCAGCACGGTGGGAATACGCTTGGCGAGCAAAGATTGTAGCTGGCCGGCGCCGTTGGCCGCCGTCTCGAGCGGGCAATCCAGAACATAAGCCACAAATAAGCCAGCGCGCTGAAATTCGTGATGAATTGTCTCTGGCGTTTTACCAACGGTTTCGATTCCGGCCGCCCGAAGTAATGTAGCCGCTTCCCCGGAGAACGGACTAGCGTCCGCATAGATGAATTCCGAATCAGTGGATGGCGCTACGGCTCCAAGCAACAAGGTGTTGATGTGCAGCGGCCGATAGCGCGTGGACCATTCCAGCCGCTGGAATCTTGCCGAGAGGTGCGCCGACGAGGCGTTTTGCCCGCACCCGTCGCATATCACCATTTGGGGAGTGCCCATAACTCGAATGTAGTTTACCCGTAGCCAGAGTGCAAATCGCCAAGGGGGTAATTGTGTGCGCGGTGGCCCTCGTGCGCCGGGGATAGTGATGGGTTTCTAGCGTCAAACAGCGCCACTGCGCGGCGATACGCTCATGTACAGTTGCAAACCCGCCGCGAGGGGTAAAGTTGCTGGCTTTTTGGTCGGCGCTATCGAGGAGCTATTTGGGAAGATTCGTTACCCGACGCTGAGCCGGGATGCTACGAAGAAACCGGCAAATCGGAAGGCAGCTTGGCGCGCAAACACCAGCGCAGCTCCTGGCTCAGTTCCGAAATTTCCATTCCCGCCATCACGATAAATTTGCAGCTCAACATCTCCCGCGACTCGTCGTCGTCCGGCAGTTGGCAGGTGACCCGGCAGTATTGACACTCCTGATTCCAACAGAATCGCCCGTATGGTATCGTTTCCGGGCTAATGAACTGGAAGCAACGCAGCAGCGAATTGCGCTCCGGCACTTGAAATTTTTTTCCGTAGATGGTGATCTCCACGAGTTTTTCGTAAGGACGAAACGGTTCCGACATAGTGAGCGCTTTCCTCAGCGCACCTACGGCCCACGGGCCGCACCTGGCTGATACCTATTTACGATTGCTCTCTCAGGATAAACACCGGATTGCGCGGCAACAATGGAAGCTATTCCACGGCGTGGCGAATGTGCCACGGGGGTCGCACCCGGAGTGCGGCGCCTTACCGGCCGACAAAATCGAAAAACTGGCCCATCTTGCGGAATTTATCGTAGCGGGCGTCGAGGATTTCTTTCAATGGTTGATGGGACAGCGCGATCAGTTGGCGATTGAGGATTTCATCGAGGTAACTCGCCGCGGCGTCGTGATCGGTGTGCGCTCCGCCTTCGGGTTCGGGAACGATCTCGTCAACGATCCCCAATTCCTTCAAATCTTTCGCGGTGATCTTCATGGCGATTGCCGCGGTCTCCGCCTTGGTGGAATCGCGCCAGATAATCGACGCACAACCCTCCGGCGAAATCACCGAGTAAAAACTATTCTCGAGAATATTCACGCGATCCCCGACGGCAATGGCCAGCGCCCCGCCCGATCCGCCTTCTCCGGTCACCGTGACGATAATCGGCACCGGAAGCCGCGCCATCTCCCGCAGGTTGCGCGCGATGGCTTCGCCCTGACCGCGTTCTTCGGCGTCGATACCCGGATAGGCGCCGGGCGTATCGATAAACGTGATAATCGGCCGCCCAAACTTCGCCGCCAGCTGCATCACGCGCAGCGCCTTGCGATAACCTTCCGGCTTTGGCTGGCCGAAATTTCGCTGCAGCCGCTGCTTGGTATCGCGGCCCTTTTGGTGGCCAATTACGGCCACCGGCCGCCCATGAAATTTCGCGAGGCCGGCGATGAGCGCTTTGTCGTCGCCGAAGGCTCGATCGCCGTGCAGTTCCATAAAATCAGTGAACAGCAATCCGATGTAGTCGAGGGTGTAGGGGCGTTGCTGATGCCGGGCGATCTGGGCGCGCTGCCATGGTCCGAGGTGCGTATAGAATTCGCGCCGCAGCTCGGCAACTTGCTGCCGGATGCGTTCCACTTCGGCGTCCGCGACGCGGGTTCCGGCAAGGCCGCGCAGTTCCTCCACCTCTTTTTCGAGGCGGTCGATTTCCTGCTGGCGTTCGCCGCCCACCGGACCAGGCTTACTTTTATCTTTAGCGCTCATCAAGTTCCTAACGCTTCTCAAAAAGGCATCGAGGCTGCGGCGCCGCCACGGGCGCGTGCCAGGTCATCGATCAGTTCCGGAGCTATACGTACCGATTGCCGGGACTGCAGCAGAGCCACGGAGCCGTCATCGGAGACCAACTCAAAAAGAACCGGCGTCGATCCAGGAAACGCGGCAAACAAACGCTCCAGGTCAAGAAGTAGCGCCTCACTAAGGCTGCTGACGTCCAGCCGCACGCGAAATTCTTGCGACGCGGCCTTCTCCGCGATCTCATCGAGTCGCCGCGCTTCTTGCAGCGAGAGCCGCGTGCCCGCTTCTTCCACCTGTATTTTGACTTTCAGCAGCAATGGGTTCCCGGGTTTCAGCACCGGTTCCAACCGCGTGAAACTTTCAGGGAACGCCAGCAATTCCTGAACGCCGGTCATGTCCTGGATGGTGTAGATGGCCCAACGCGCGCCTTTCTTGGAGCGCATCGGCCGCGTGCCAACGATGAGCGCCGCGACGGCGATCTCTTTGCCATTGCGCTGCCCCTCCACTTCGCTGAGCGTGACAACCTTCAATTCCTGCAAACGCGAGGAGTATTTTTCCAGCGGGTGCCCGGATACGTAGAAACCCAGCATGGCGTATTCGCTGGTCAGGCGTTCTTCCTCGCTCCACTGCGGAGCATCGCGCAACTCGAACTGAACTGGTTCGGGTGTTGAACCGCCGCCAAAAAATAAGCCGTGCTGGCCGGATTCCCGTGTTCGCGACGCGCGCTGCAGCGCGTTCACCGCGTCGTCCACCGATGCCATCATACTTTCGCGCCCGCCGAGAGAATCCAGCGCGCCGGACTTGATCAGGCTCTCAAACACGCGTTTATTCAAAAAGCGCGACTCGATACGTTCGCAAAAATCGTACAGCGTGCGGAATTCGCCGGCGCTCAGCCGCGACTCGCGAATCGCTTTGGCGGTGTTTTCGCCCACGTTTTTGATTGCGCGCCATGCCAAATCGAATGGCCTCGCCGATCGGCGTGAAGTACAAATCGCTCTCGTTTACGTCCGGCGGAAGAATCGGGATGCTCATGCCGCGCGCTTCGTTGATGTACTTCACGGTTTTGTCGGTGTTGCCAGCTTCGGAGGTCAGTAGCGCGGCCATGAATTCCACCGGATAGTGCGTCTTCAGGTAGGCGGTCTGGTAGGCCAGCAACGCGTAAGCGCAGGAATGCGATTTATTAAAGCCGTAGCCCGCAAACTCTTCCATTAAATTAAAAATGCGCTCGGCCTTTTTGTCGGAAATTTTGTTGGCCTGGCAACCGGTCATGAACTTGGCGCGTTGCGCGGCCATTTCTTCTTTTTTCTTTTTGCCCATGGCGCGGCGCAGAATGTCCGCTTCTCCCAGCGAAAAGCTCGCCAGGCGATTGGCAATCTGCATTACCTGTTCCTGATAAAGAATTACGCCGTAGGTTTCCTGCAGAATTTCTTCCATTTGCGAAAGTTCGTAAGTGACCTTGGTTTTTCCGTGCTTGCGATTGATGAAATCGTCGATCATCCCGCCTTGAATCGGGCCGGGACGGTATAGCGCGTTCAGCGCGGTCAGGTCTTCGATTTTGGTTGGCTGGTAACGACGCAAAATATCCCGCATGCCGTGCGATTCAAACTGGAAAATTGCCGTGGTATCACCCTTGGCGAACAGCTTATAGGTCTCCGCATCGTCCAGCGGCAATTGATCGATTTCCACGCGCACGCCGCGGCTTTGCTCCACCATGCGCACGGCGTCGTGCAGTACCGTCAGCGTGGTCAACCCGAGAAAATCCATCTTCAGCAGGCCGATGCGCTCCAGGCCGTTCATGTCGTACTGCGTGGTGATTTCATCCCGGCTGGTCTTGTAGACGGGAACAAGGTCGGTGAGCGGCTGCGGCGAAATCACCACGCCCGCCGCGTGCGTCGAGGCGTGGCGGGACAAGCCTTCAAGCCGCAGCGCCACGGCCATCAAATCTTTCAGCCGGTCATCATTGTCGATGGCTGATTTCAGTTGCGGCGAATCCTTCAGCGCGTCTGCAAGTTCAATCCCCAGCGTCGCCGGGATGAGTTTCGCCAAACGGTCCACGTCCGCCGTACGGCAGGTCCATGGCGCGGCCAACGTCCTTCACCGCGGCCTTGGCCGCCATGGTACCGAAGGTGATGATCTGCGCCACGTTGTCGCGGCCATATTTCTGCGTCACGTATTCGATCAATTCGCCGCGCCGCCGCATGCAGAAGTCGATATCGATATCCGGCATGGAAATGCGCTCGGGATTTAAGAAGCGCTCGAACAGCAAGTTGTACTGCAGCGGATCGACGTCGGTAATTCTCAGCGCATAACTCACCAGGCTGCCCGCGGCCGAACCGCGCCCCGGGCCCACCGGAACGCCTTGCGCCTTGGCGTAATGAATAAAATCCCACACGATCAGAAAATAGCCTTCATAGCGCATCTTCTTGATCATCTCGATTTCCGAAGTGAGTCGGCGCTCGTATTCGGAAAGCGGATTACTCAGCGCACCCTGTTTTGCAAGCGCCTCAAGGAACGGCACGCGGCTGGCGAAACCTTCGCGCACCACCTTTTCAAAATAACTTCCCGGCGTATGCCCGTCCGGAACGGCAAAGGTCGGAAAGGGATTCGGGATCGGTGCGATTTTCACATTGCAGCGGCTGGCGATATCCACGGTGCGGCTGAGCGCGTCCGGAATTTCTCCGAACACCCTGCGCCATCTCCGCGGCGGTCTTGAAATAAAACTGATCCGTTTGAAACTTCATGCGTCGTTCATCGCTCATGGTCTTGCCGGTCTGAATGCAGAGCAGGACTTCTTGCGCGTGCGCGTCGTCATGATGCAGATAGTGGCAATCGTTCGTGGCCACCAAAGGAATGCCGGATTCCTTCGATAGGCGGACCAGTTCGGGGTTCACGCCCTTTTCGATTTCGAGTCCCTGATCCTGAATCTCGAGGAAGAAATTGTTTTTCCCGAAAATATCGCGCAAACGGTAGGCGTTTTCTTTGGCTAGATCGTATTTCTGATCCGCCACCGCTTCCGTCACCGGACCTTTCAGGCATGCGGAAAGCGCGATCAAGCCTTTGCTGTGTTTGGCCAGCAGATCGTAGTCGATGCGCGGCTTGTAATAAAAGCCTTCCAGAAATCCCGCGGACACCAGCTTGATGAGATTGTGATAGCCCTCTAGCGATTTCGCTTAGCAACACCAGATGGTTGTTGCCGCGGCCGAAGGTCTCCGGATCTTCGCCATTCTGCTTGCCGCTGGGCGGACCATTCTTCTCGCCGCGATCATGCCGGCTGCCCTTGGCCACGTACACTTCGCAGCCGATGATGGCCTTAACGTCCCGTTTGCTGGCTTCGTAGAAAAAATTTGCCGCCGCAAACAGGTTACCGTGATCCGTGATAGCCACCGCCGGCATTTTCTGACGCGAGGCTTCATCAAGAAGCTCGCTGGTTTCGCAGGCCCCGTCGAGCAAACTGAAATCGGTATGAACGTGCAGGTGAACGAACTGCGGTTGGCCCATGGACTTCAATTCTAAAACTCCTGCGCAAGAATTGCGACTTGCAATCGCACGTTTTCCTCAGGAATTTTTTGTGGCGCCCACATCCCCTCCACGGTCGGGGCGGGCAAAAGGCGGCCGCTACTTCTTCGCAGCTTTCTTGGCAGGCGCGGACTTCTTTGTGGTTTTTGCAGCTGGCTTCGCACTGGCGCCTTTGCCCGACGTTTGTGAGCGGCGCGCCGCCATGCCCGCCGAATGTTTTTGTTTAGCTTCCGCGCTGGCCGCTGCCTGGGCTTTTTCTTCAGCCTTCGACGGCTTCTTCTCTTTTTCTTTCTTTTTCGGGACTTCGCGGATCCCCGATAGCTTACGCAAAATCTTTTCGCGCTCTTCGGGAGTCTTGCCACGCCCTGTCAACTGCATGGCAAATACTTGTTCCACCACGCCGTCAAACTTGGCGCCGTGTTCCATGCCGAGTGTTTGGAGTTCCGTGGCCACCTGCGGAAGTGCCGAGCGTATCGGCCGCCATTTGTTCAGATAGGCTTTGATCTTCGATACCGCGCCGGAATTGCGCGACTCCGCCAGCAAGTATGCGAGCAACTCTGTCGGCATCTTCTCAATGAACTTGTACGCGTCGATGGGCGATTCCATCTTGCGACCCACCAGGTCTTTTTGCACCGTCAGCGCTTTCTCTTCAAAATTCAAAACGGTGTCTGCCTCCGAGCTTTTGAATCCCGCTTTGGTTAGCGCGCCGCTCAGTTCGCGGTCCTTCATTCGCCCGAGAATCGCCAGCAGCATTGGGGTGGCCAGCCGCGGGCGGAATCCCGCCATCATCAGATCCTCGCGTACCTTCATCAATCGTCCGATGGCTTCGTAATCCGGGTGCTTCTTCGCCAGCAAGGGACTTACTGCTTCCATTAGGTCGTGCTCTTCCCAAGCCTTCAGCGCGACGCTGGGGCGTTCTTCGCGAGCCGCCTCGCGCAATTCGGAGCCGCCGTCTTCTGGCGCGATGGTCTTATGCAGTTCGCGCTCAATCGCCAGGTCAAACCATTCTTGCGTGCGCGTCTCTACCTTGAATCCCATGCGCGCCGCAAAACGCAGCACGCGCAGCAGCCGGACGGGCTGATTCGTGAAACTGTGGATCGTTAACGCCCGCACCTCGCCGCGCTCGATATCAGAAAGACCGTTGGTGGGATCCAGCAGCAATCCGCGCGAAGCCGGGTTCAGGGAGATGGCGATGGCGTTCAGCGAAAAATCGCGCCGCCGCAAATCTTCCATGATCGTCGACCAGCGCACTTCCGGCCGCGTGCCCGGGCGAACGTAATGGTCGTCGCGCGCCGCGGAAATACTCCCTTCGCACTCGCCAGCGAACAGAATTTCCACGTGCCGCAGCTTCTCGTCTTCCAGAAGAATCTCGGCGCCGCCTTTTTCCAGTTCGCGCGCCAGCTTGGAAGGATTACCCTCGACCGTAAAATCCAAATCCCGCAACGTGGCGCCGGTGACCAGGTCGCGGACCGTGCCTCCGGTCAGGTAAAGATTAAAGCCCAGTGCGGAAGCGAGCTCCTGCACGCGCATCATGGCCGCCCGCTGATCCGGTGAAAGACGGCTTTCCAGCAAAAACATATAGTCTGGCATTACACTCCCTCGACTTTTGGGCCGTCGTGCAGCACTTTGCCCTGCTACTTCGCGGAGCAACTCTGCACAGCAACCTCGCGACGGCACCCACGATAAACTTCCTGGCCGACCGCGCCCTAGGCGCGCGGGTGATGCGCTTTGTAAATCTGCTTCAGTCTTTCCTCAACCACATGCGTATAAATCTGGGTGGTGGAAATATCCGCATGCCCCAGCATTAATTGCACGGAGCGCAGATCCGCTCCGCGCTCCAGAAGGTGCGTGGCAAAGCTGTGCCGCAACATGTGTGGCGTGAGCGCCACGCGCAACCCGGCGCGCCGGCCGTACGCGGAAAGAATCTTCCAAACGCCCACGCGGCTGAGTCCACGACCGCGTCGATTTAGAAACAGTGTCGGCGCGGCAGGCGCCTTTCCGAGGAGTTCCGCACGCGCCTCGACGAGATACCGCTCCACCATCGACAGCGCCTTCTTCCCTACTGGCACCAACCGTTCCTTATCACCTTTGCCGATGCACCGCACGCAGCCGACCTTGGTATCCAGATCGTTCACGCGCAGGCTGATCAGCTCTGAAACACGCAGGCCCGTGGAGTACAAGACTTCCAGCATTGCACGGTCCCGCAGCCCCAGAGCGGTTTTCGCATCGGGTTGCTGCAAGAGTCGCTCCACTTCTTCCAGCCGCAAATAGCCTGGTAACGATCGGCGAATCTTCGGCGATTCCAGATTGATCGACGGGTCTTCGGTGATCAGCTCGTGTATTTGCGAAAAACGAAAGAAATTTCGTAGCGTTACCAGGTTGCGCGCAACGCTCTTGCTCTCCAGTTTCTGGCGGTACAGCGCCGCCAGAAAATCCACCAGATCGTCTCTGCTGACCGCTGCCAGCGGACAATTTCCGCTTTTGCGCAAACAGACTGAACTTCGCCAGATCTTGCCGATAGGCGGACACGGTATTCGGAGACAGCCCCTTCTCCACCTTAACGTGCGTCAGAAAAGACGATATCGCTGCGGAAAGTTCCATTACGATCCTGAAAACCCTTCTCCCGCCGCGGGCCGATCGCGCAGCGCGATGCCATAGACCTCTTCCATTTCGTGGCATCGGAAAATCCAGGCCATCGCCAGATACAAAACCGTCGCGCCCGAAATCATGGTCGCCAAACACCAGCAGTTGCACGTAAAACGGCGAATGAATGGTGAACTCCGTATAACGCGCGCCAAACCAGCACGCCACGCCCATAATCCCAGAGCACAACGCAATCTTGCCGAATGACCGGAAAATCTGAATCGTCCCAAGCGCTCCGTAACGCAACCGGAAAACAATAAACAACGCAAAAAAATCGAAGTAACATGCGATCGCCGTGGCCAGCGCCGGCCCGCCGTTCTGTACCCGCTTGAAGAAGAAATCGAGAAATATAATGTTCAGCATGATGTTCATGACCAGCGAAATGGACGCCACGATCACCGGCGTCTTCGTGTCGTTCGCCGAATAAAACGCCGGGACGATCAGTTTGACGCACGCCAGCGCAGGCAAGTCCCAGCGCGTAATACAGCAGCGCCCGCGCGGTAAGCCGCGTGGACTCGGCAACGAACTGCCCGTGCTGAAATAGCACGCGAATGATCGGCTCGCGCAGAATCACCAGGCCAATCGCCGCCGGCACGGTAATAAACGCCACAATCCGCACCGCAAACGTCAGCGTCTTCTTCAACGACTTCATAATCTTTCGCGGCCGCCTGGTGCGACATCATGGGCAAAATCGCCGTGGCTACCGCGATCGCGTATCCGCCCAGAACCAACTCCATCACGCGGTCCGCCACGTACAACGCCGCCAAGCTTCCCTGCGGCATCCGCGCGGCCGTTGCGAAATACGTGTCCACGAAAAAATTGATCTGCCCGATGCCAATGCCAAAAAACCTGCGGCAGCATCAGCCGCGCAACGTCGCGTATCCCCGGATGCACGAACGAAAGTCCAAACTTAAACTTCATGCCCTTGCGCACCAGCGCGGGAACCTGTATCAGAAACTGTAGCGCCCCCCCAACCAGCACTCCAACGGCGAGCGACACCGCCGGATCCTTGAAATACCTCCACACCGCGCCGATCGAGAACAGAATGATCGAAAAATTCAGGAATACGGATGTGGCCGCCGGCAGCGCCGAACATGTTGAAGCAGTTCAAAATGCCCATCGCCAGCGCGGCAAGCGAAACAAAAAACAAATATGGGAAAATAATGCGGTTCAGGGTGATGGCCTGCGTCATAAGACACGCTGGTGCCCTGCGAAGAAGTGAACGTGTGAATCACCGCCGGCGAAAAAACCATCCCCATGACCGTAATAATGGCCACGAGGAACGCCAGCGTCCAAAACAGCCGGTTGGCGAAATCCCAAACTTCTCCGCGGGTCTTCTCCCGCATGTACTTGGTAAACACCGGAATAAACGACGACGTCATTGACCCTTCCCCGACTAAACGCCTGAAAAGATTGGGGATACGGTAAGCCAACACGAAGGAATTGGCCGCCAAAGACGTTCCCGAGGAGAAAGGTGATGCGCTGATCCCGCACGTAGCCGAGGGTGCGGCTGACCATCGTGACAAGGGTAATGATCGAAGCCGACTTCAGAATCTGCTTCTTTTCGGTCAACGGGCGGCACTCCAGGGCCTAACCCTAATGAAAACAATGACTTGACAGGTAAAACGCGCTTAACATAACATGAAAAACAGCCAATTGGCAAATTTCGTCCCCAGCGAACCCTGGACCTACTGAAAATTGAAAAATCGCGCCCCAGCTTCCACGCACAAAAAGGTCGTCATCGTCCTTTCAAACAAGAAGCCCGTTCGCGGCTACCTGAACCCGTCGCGTCTCGGGCAGATTGATCCCGTAGACCTGCTTACGCCCGACGGCGAACACCAAGAGCTACCGCTGGCTACGATCCGCTCTGTCTATTTTGTCCGGGATTTCTCCGACGATTTCGAGCCCGAGCGCAAAGCCTTCCTGAGCCGCCCCAAACTCGATGGCCTCTGGCTGCGGCTGCGTTATCTGGACGGCGAAACGCTGGAAGGAGTGGTTCCCAACGACCTGCTCTCGCTTCTCGACAGCGGCGTGCAAATCACGCCCCCCGACCTGAACTCCACCACGGACCGCATCTTCATTCCGCGCACGGCTCTAAGCGAACTGACGGTGCTCGGCGTCGTCGGCATTGCTCGTCGCAAACCCGCCGCGATTCCCGTTGCCGCGCAACCGCGACTCTTCAACGAGTAGCGGTGTTCCAGATATACTGCCCGCATTCCGCGCGCGAGCGCCGCATTCGCGTGCCAGGAGCCTCCATGAAATTGTCTGAAGTTGCCGAAAAGCTTTCCTGCCGCCTCGAAGGCGATCCGCAGATTGAAATTCACGGCGTGGCTGGGATCGATTTCGCCGCGGCCGGCCAACTCACCTTCCTCGCCAACCGCCGCTACGCACCGCTGCTAAAGACTACTCGCGCCTCGGCGGTGTTCATCGAAGATCGCGTGCCGCTCAGTCGCGAACCCGGAGCGCCGCCACTCGCGGCGTTGCGTTCACCGAATCCTTACCTGAGTTTCGCGAAAGCTCTGGATCTATTCCATCACGCGCCGAGCTACAAAGCGGGAATCCATCCGACTGCCGTTATCGCCGACACGGCTCGTATCGGAGAAGGCGCGCACGTCGGCCCCTACTGCTTTATCGACGAACAAGTGGAAATTGGAACTGGAGCCGTGCTGCACAGCTTCGTATCTATTTATAACGGCGCGAAAATTGGCGATCACTTCTTCGCCCATGCGCACACAGTCGTGCGAGAGCAATGCCGCATTGGCGACCGCGTTATTCTCCAGAACGGAGTGGTAATCGGCTCCGACGGCTTTGGCTTTGCGAAGCAACCAGACGGCAGTTGGTACAAAATTGCGCAGTCCGGTCCAACGATTCTTGAAGACGACGTTGAGGTTCAGGCCAATTCCTGCGTCGACCGCGCCACCATCGGCGAGACGCGTATTGGCCGGGGCGCAAAACTCGACGGCCTCGTACTCGTCGGCCACGCTTCAAAAGTCGGCGCGAATACCCTGCTCTGCGGACAAGTCGGCCTCGCCGGCTCGACCAACGTGGGTGACAATTGCATCTTCGCCGGCCAATCCGCCAGTTCCGGTCACCTTACGGTAGGCAATGGCGCGATTGTTACCGCCCAGAGTGGCCTGCCGGGCGACGTCGAAGCCGGCGCCATTCGCTCCGGCAGCCCGGCCGTCGACAATCGCCTGTGGCTGAAAGTGACCGCAGCTCTGAATCGCTTGCCGGAGTTGCAAAAACGCGTCAATCAATTGGAGCGCGAGTTGCAAGAATTTAAGTCGAAAAGTTAAATCGAAAGCGTAATCCTCTAGACTCAGACTTTGTCCGCAACTCCTCGGCCCTGGGCTAGATCCCAGGGGTCTCTGGTCTTCCGGCAAGCCCTTGGCCAACGCATCATGGACCATCCGATTTAACTCTTCTCGCTGCGCCAAGGAATATTTCGACGCATCGATGGCCGGAAGAAATTCCACGAGAATTTCTCCCGACCGAATTTTGAGCGATTTCTTTTCCATTATGCGATGCGCTCCGGAACACGCCACCGGCACAATGTGCACCCCCGCATTGATGGCCATCACCACCGCGCCCCTCTTAAACTCCTGCAATCGCCCGTTCGGACTGCGCGTGCCCTCGGGGTAAATCAGAAAGGATTGACCATTGCGCATCGCCACGGTCGCTTTGTCGACACTGGCAATCGCCGACTCTCGCGACGCGCGGTCCACGGGAATAAATCGCGCCACCAGGAACGACCGTCCGACAACCGGCCAGCGAAACAAAGATTCCTTCAACAGAATCGCGATGCGTCGCGGAATCGCGCCCACCACGGCGGGTGCGTCAATCGCGCTAGTGTGATTCGCGATAAACAGGCACGTCCCCGCGGGAATCCGCTCCGTGCCCACGACGCGCACGCGCACTCCGGCGAGCCGCACAAAAAACATCACGCCATTGATCCCCGCCCAATAAATCGGGTCCGGATTGTTGGTAATGAGCGTATACAGAATCAGCGGTGGCCCAACGATTAAGATGTAGGTCGAGAGAAAAATAGAAATGAAGATCGTCCGCAGCATCAAAGCCTACGGTGCCGCCGTGCTGGTGGTGCCGTGCAGCCACCCCTCGCGAATTTGCCGTGCGGCGTCGCTGACATGGGCCATTTCGGTTACCTCGTACCGCACATCCTTAATCTCGCCCAGCCGCATCTCGAGGTCGAACTCCTTCTCGTCGCGGCGAACGCGCAGATGCAAGGCATTCCCACTCTTTTGTTCCGCCACCCACCGCTCCAACCGCCGCGGCGTTTCTCCGCCGTTCCAGGACACGATAATGTCGTCCGTTCGCAACCCAGCCTGCGCCGCGGAACTGTCCGTCTCCACGCTGCGCACCACTTCTACGCCACTCGCATCACGCTCCGCAAGAAATCCCAGCGTCGCACGCTTGTGCTCCACCGTGCGCAGTTCGAGTCCCTCCAATGCGAGCACGTCGCGATACGGCAGCGCTTCCGCGCCGGCAACATAGCGCGCAAAAAACTCCTCGAACGATCCTCCCGCCACTTTCTCGGCGCTGAGCCGCACGTCCAGACTGTCACGATACGTCTTTCCGGTCTTGGCAAACTCCACATTCATTAGCCGCATCACATCGTCCAAACTCTTGGCGTTGTCAGTTCGCTTGCGAATCAAAATATCCAGCAATACGCCCAGCACTTGGCCCTTCGTATAGTAAGAAACGCTCTCTTCTGCGCGATTGTACAGCGCATATTTCTCCAGCCATGCGTCCAGGCTAGATTGCTCCGCGCTCTGCCAGTGCTCCGCCGGACGCTCTTCCAGTTCCGTGATCTGTTCGCTCAAGTCCCCATAGAATTGCTGCTTATTCCACACCCCCGCGCGCAGCTGCGCATACGCTCCATAAGTGCTGGTAACGCCCTCGGCGAACCACAACGCCCGGGTGTACTGTTCCTTGGTATAGTCCACCGGATAGAGCGTGGCGGGCCGAATCCTTTTGACGTTCCACAAATGAAAAAATTCATGCGCCGCTACCCCGTCCAAATACTCGGACGTCGGCACGGAAATTGCCGTCGAATCTGAGTGCTCCATTCCGCCACCGGCTCCGGCAGCGGCTTTTCCAACGTGCAAAATAAATGTGTAGTGCTCGAACGGTGCACCATCCATTAATTTCAATTCATACCGGCAAATTCGCGTCAGATCCTCTTCTATCTGCTTCTTTTTCCAATTGTCGCCGTGGACCAGCACGCGAATAGCTGGCTGCAATCCGGCGAGAGAAAACTCCTCGAACTTGCCCACTTCGACGGGCGTATCCGCCAGAGCGTCATAGTTGGCCGCATCACTACACGCGCTTGGTCCACCTGCGGAAACAGCCGTCCAAGCCATACTGGAATTCCACCCTATGGGCTGATCCTTCAAACACCATTGCACGTCTTCCTGCCGGCGCTCCGGAACATACATCAGGATCATGGCCGGATTGATAAAAGCATGTTCGTTGTTGAGTTGCGTCGCAAACGGTCCGGCCTCGTCCCAATACGTTGCGTAGCTTACGGTGATCGTTCCTGTGCCCGTAACGCGCCAGGTCTGCTTGTCGAGTTTTTCGATCGACGCTTTTTCCGCGCCAGCCGTTGCCGTCACTTGCTGAATATGAGCACTGAAATCGCGTATTTGATATAGCGCATTCCAGGCCGGCAGTTGCAACGTTACTTCGCCCGCCACGTCGGGAACCGTTATCGTCACACGGAAAAGATGCTGTTCCGGATGCGCGAGGGATACTTCGTAGCGGATCTTAGATTTTCCGGATGGCGCCGCGCACAACACCGTAATCAGTGTCGCCAGCGACAGCGTGAGGCGAAACATCCAGCGAGGAAGCGGCCTCACCCTCTGCGCGCCTCAGACGGCACAGGAGCTCCGCGCTCCAATTGCGTTACCAGTTTTTCGCACAATCCATCAAAACTTCCATTGGACATGACCAGCACCACATCGCCGGGCATCGCTTCGCTCGCCACAAATTCAGCAATCTCGACAGAGCTGCCGAGCACGCGCGCGTCTTTCCCCATCGCCTTCACGCTCTCTGCCACTGTCTCCGGATGCATGCGGTTCTCATCGCCCAGCTGCTGCGCGCGAAAAACACCGCCCAGTACCACGCGATCCGCTAACGCCAAAGACTTCGGCAACGTTTCCTCAAATATTTTTCTGCGCATCGAATTCGAGCGCGGCTCCAAAATCGCCCAGAGTCTTCGGCCCGGCCACCGTCCTCGCGCAGCCTCGATCGTAGCCCGCACGGCCGTTGGGTGGTGCGCAAAATCATCCACCACCAGCACCCCGCCAATTTCTCCCTTTATATCCATTCTTCGCTTGACGCTGCGAAAAGTGGCAAGGGACTCGGCCAGAGCAGTATTGGAAACTCCGCGGCGGTGGGATACGACGATAGCTGCCATGGCATTCAGTACGTTGTGCCGGCCGGTAGCCGACAAAACAAATTCCCCGAATCGCGTGCCGGCGTGCTCTACTGCAAACTTCATACCATCGCCAAGCTGCACAACTCCACTCGCCACCCAATCGTTCTCCGGCGAAAAGCCAAACGTCTCCACTTTGCACAGCGCCTTCTCCGCCGCTTTTCTCAGCGCGGGCCCGGAAGCTTCCGTGTCGCCCCAGATCACTACCCGTCCCGAGCGTGGAACCAAATTCACCAAGCGCTGAAAGGCCAATTGATACGACGCAAAGTCCGCATAAATATCGGCGTGGTCGTACTCCAGCGATGTAATGATCAAATCGTCCGGATGATAATGGAAAAACTTCGGACCGCGATCCCAGATGGCGGTCTCGTACTCGTCGCCTTCCAGAATAAACTCTTCCCCGCCGCCGAGCCCGTAACTCTTCCCAAAATTCGCCGCCACGCCGCCGACAAGAAAGTTGGGTTTCCGCCCTGCCGTCTCGAAAATCCACGCTAGCATCGCGGTAGTGGTTGTCTTTCCGTGCGTACCGGTAACCACAATCGAATGCCGCCCAGGCAAAAACACTTCCTCGAGCATTTCCGGCAACGAACGGTATGGGATTTTTCGATCCAGCACCTCTTCGAGCTCGGGATTTCCGCGCGCAATGATGTTTCCCACGACTACGAGATCAGGTGCGTCGCGCAAGTGGTCCGCAGCAAAAGAATCGAAAAAAGGAATCCCCAATTTCTCAAGCAGCGTCGATGCTGGCGGATACACGCCAGAATCGGAACCCGTCACCGTGTACCCGCTCTCGCGCAACATGCCCGCGAGGGGCGCCATCGCCGACCCGCCAATGCCAACAACGTGAACGCGCTTCGTGGCCTTCATGCGTTCACCGCCGGCTCCAAAATCTGCAAAACTCCTTCACCTTGCGAAATCAAGCGCCCGCGCACGCCGAGAGGAACGGTCAGCATCGCCCGTGTGGTGTGGCCAACCGGCGCTCCGAACACCACCGGAATCCCGAGCGGCGACAAAATGCGCTCGCAAACTTCACGCACCGTTGGACTGCCTTCCACCGTCGCCACGGTCTCTGGAAAATCTCCCAGCAAAATCCCCCGCACCTCGGCAAATTTCCCCGCCTGCCGTAAATGCATCAATGCGCGATCCACTTGCCAGGGCTTCATCCCGCGATCTTCCAGCAGCAAAATCGCTCCGCGCGTGTCCAATTCCCAGGGCGTCCCGAGTGTGGTCTCCACCAGCGTCATGCAGCCGCCAAGAATTCTTCCTTCGGCCTCACCGTCGATCAGCGTCTCGCCGCGCAACGGAATCGCCCACCCTTCGTCCATCGTAAACAGCGCAGCCACCAGCGACTCCTTGTCGTATCCCTTCGCGTTTCCCGGGCCATTATCCAGCCCTGCGGCAATCATAGGTCCGTAAAGGGTCACCCATCCGTAGTGCTGCCACAGGAAAATCTGCAGGGACGTCAGATCGCTGTAACCCAAAATAATTTTTGCTTGTTCAGCCTCGGCGATTGCCAATTCATCCAGCAAATAGTTGGAACCATATCCGCCACGAATCGCCACCAACGCATCCACATCTTTGCGCACCAGGCCCTGTAGAAAATCGTTTCGCCGCTCCTCTGTCGAACCAGCCACAAATCCGCGGGGCCCGCGCACCACGTAGTCCAACGTCCACAGCCCCAAGGACTGCAATTCTCGCAAGCCCAGCTCAACCTTCTCTGGAGCGGCCGGCGAAGCCGGTCCAAATGGCAGCACCGCGCTGTTAGAGCGCAGCGCGCGTGGCTTCCGCACCGAGGATGCGCTTGCTGTTTGCAGTGGCGCGGTCGCCTTCATCCGTTCTGCCTTTCAACCGGATACATTTCGCAAGTCACACCAGGCCGCGTCAGGGCGATCAGCAACTTCTCTTGCTGCCGCTGACTAACCTCGGCGTCAAACTGAATCACATTTTTCCCCGCGGCGGACGACGCTGCGGCCACTCCAGTGGCTGAGCGCTCCCCCGGCCATCGACACCTGAAGATTATCCAGCGTTATGCTGAATTCGCAGAAAATGCGATGCACATCGGCCACCATGTCGGTCGCAACATCGCTGGTAATCCGAAAAAGCATATAGCGCGGCTTTAGGTTCAGCCAATTCTCGAGATAAAAAAAGAGCACCAGCGCGCCTATCGTCAGGGCACACACGATGCCGGACACCGCGTATAATCCGCCGCCCGCAGCCATTCCCATCGCGGCCATAGCGAATATTGTCGACGCAGTAGTTAATCCGACCACGCTGCCGCGTTCCCGCAGAATCACGCCGGCTCCCAAAAATCCGATGCCCTGCACGATATTAGAGGCAATACGCGTGGTGGAAGTATCGCCGGTCCGTCTGGCAATCTCCACTGAACAAACGGTGAATAGCGCTGACGCCATACACACACAAAATCCTGTGCGCATCCCGGCGGGCCGCCGCCGGTAGCTGCGCTCGACGCCAATCGCCGCACCCAGCAACCCGCCCCACAGCAGCCGAAACACAATAGTGCTCAATGGCAGCATGTTTTCCCGCGTTTAAATTGAATGCCTTGCTGGATTTTAGGACACTACAGTTTAAATTGCGTCAGTTTCGCGAAGTGCCGTGCCCTGGCGTGTATCTCGCTGCGCTTTAGCGTGCGCAGCCGGTCCAGCCCGAATTTCTCCACGGTGAAGCTCCCCAACACGGAGCCGTAAACCATCGCGCGGCGCAGCGCCAAATCGTTTTTCTTCCCCGCGCTGGCCAGGTAGCCCATGAACCCGCCCGCAAAGCTGTCGCCCGCCCCGGTCGGATCATGAGGCTCTTCCAGCGGGAACGCCGGCACGCAAAAAACGCCCTTCTTATCCACCATCATCGCCCCGTATTCGCCGCGCTTCACGATCAACGTTGAAGGGCCCATCTTGAAAATGTGCTTGGCCGCACGCAGTAGATTATGTTCGTTCGAAAGCTCCCGCGTCTCCGAATCATTGATCATCAGAATGTCGACATGTTTCAGCGTCTCTCGCAGTTCGCCGTTGCTTCCGGAAATCCAGTAATTCATGGTATCGAGTGCCGCCACTTTCGGCCTCACTTTTACCTGATGCAGCACGTCGCGCTGCAACTCCGGCGCGATATTGGCCAGAAACACGAATTGCGATTTCTTATATTTTTCCGGTAACTTGGGTTTGAAGCCCGCGAACACATTTAATTCCGTCGCCAACGTCACGCGTTCGTTCAAGTTCTGCGAATATTTGCCGGCCCAAAAAAAGGTTTTGCCTTCCGCGTGCTCCAGCCCTTCGATGTCGATCGCGCGGCCCTTGAAAATCGCCGCATCCTTGGACGTGAAATCATCCCCAACAATTCCCACCAGGCTCACCGGCGCAAAAAAACTAGCCGCCACGGCAAAATACGTAGCCGCCCCGCCCAATGCGCGATCCACCTTTCCGTATGGACTTTCCAGCGCATCAAACGCCACCGATCCCACCACGAGTAAGGACAATGTAATCTCCCTGAATTTTAGTCTTGGTTGTATTTCTCGAGAATCGCCGCCAGCTTCTTTTTCGTCGCCTTTGGCACGATCTTCATATCTGTAATAAAAGCATGCCGGAGCGCAGACCCGCATTTGCAACTTCGCTCCGTGGACAACGCGCGCACCGCCTGCCGCAAAACGTTCTGCGCGTTCCCCGCATTCTGCTGCAAGGTCGCCAGTATCTGCGCCCCGGTTACCGACTCGTGCTCCGGATGCCAGCAATCGTAATCCGTAATCATCGCAATGGTCCCGTAACAAATCTCCGCTTCGCGCGCCAGCTTTGCTTCCGTCACGTTCGTCATACCAATCACTTCAAAGTGCAGTTGCCGGTGCATGGTCGCTTCCGCATAAGTGGAAAATTGCGGACCCTCCATGCAGATGTATGTTCCCTTACGATGCACCGGAACCCCGCAATGCACGCTGGCATCGGCCAGCACCGCGGAAAGTTCGCTGCATGTCGGGTGCGCGAACGATACATGCGCCACGAGTCCCTCGCCAAAAAATGTAGACACCCGATTTCGCGTGCGATCCACAAACTGGTCCGCCACCAAGAATTCCCCTGGTCGCAAATCCTCCTGCAGCGATCCCACCGCGCTCACGGAAATAATTCTCTCCACGCCGAGCGTCTTCATCGCATAAATATTCGCGCGATAATTGATCTCTCCCGGCAAAAACCGATGCCCGCGTCCATGCCGCGCCAAAAACGCCACCCGCTTCCCTTCCAGCGTGCCCACCACAAACACTTCAGACGGGTCCCCGAAAGGCGTTTTCACCCGCACTTCTTTCGTCTCGGTGAGCCCGGTCATTCCATACAAGCCGCTTCCGCCGATAATCCCGATGGTGGGCTTCCCGTCGTCCTTCTTACTTTTCGGCGGTTTCGCCTTATCCGCTGCCATTCATCACGCTCCCAAAATTTCCGCGCAAAACCCGAATCGTTTACGCAGCGCCACAGCCAACTCCACTCTACCGTAAGTTACAATCCACGGCCCTGTAGCCGGCGCCTGCTGGTTGCCCCGTCAGGGGAGGCGGCCGCTTTTCTGCTCCCTAAGCGACCACTCCGCTTCTGACCACAATCTCATTTACCGCGGTAAACGGATCCATCCGCCTCCCTGCCACTTCCGCAGCCAATCGCGATAGCAACTCTTCGCCCAGCCACCCCGCCAAGAAATCTTTCCACCACTCGCGCCTCCAGCATTTCCACCAGCCGCTTCTTCCAATACTCCACATGTTTCAACTCGCGTTCGCCACGCGACGCAAAATGTTCGCGAAATTTATCAATCGTAGCCGCGAGCACGTCGATCCCGCGATTCTCCGACGCCACCGTCCGCACCACCGGCGGATGCCACCCGTCTCGCGGCATCACCAGCGACAACATCGCATCCAGTTGCTGCTGCAAGCGATCCGCTCCTTCGCGGTCCGACTTATTCAAAACAAAAATATCCGCAATCTCCATCAAACCTGCCTTCATGTTCTGTATATCGTCGCCCAAGCCCGGAACCATCACCACCATCACGCAATCCGCCAGCCGCACAATATCAATTTCATCCTGTCCCACGCCCACCGTCTCAATAATAAGCTGCTGCTTGCCAGCCGCATCCAAAAGCAACGCCACCTCCGCCGTCGCTCGCGCCAACCCACCCAAAAAACCGCGCGTCGCCATCGACCGAATAAACATGCCCGCGTCCCCGGCATGCCCCTGCATCCGGATCCGGTCCCCCAAAATCGCCCCGCCTGTGTAAGGACTAGTCGGGTCCACGGCAATCACACCCACGCGTTCATCCCGTTTCCGGTAAAACGCCGCCAAGCGATCCACCAAGGTACTCTTCCCGCGTACCCGGCGCCCCGGTCATCCCGGACAAATAGGCCTTGCCGGTAAAGGGAAACAGCACTCGCAACAACTCTTCCGCCGCTGGCTGATGATTCTCGACCGCGGTGATTGCCCGCGAAACCGCGCGCACGTCCCCCGCACGCACCAACCCAGCCCACTCTTCAACAGAAATCCCCATCTCGCACCGCGTTAGAAACTACCATACCTTCGAGCTTCGTATGGCAGCGAGACGACCAACACGGAATCCCCAAGTTCCAATTCCCGCCTTATAATGCTGCGCATGGAAACTTTCCTTCGCGCGGATCTTCCCGACCACCAACTCGGCCGGATCCCTATCTGCGCCTCCAGTCGGTCACGATCTTTGTTCGTGAGTTGGACCGCAGCCTGCGTTTCTACCTTGACCAACTGGGTTTCCATCTCATCTTTGACGGCTACACGCAGCCAGGCCGACGGTGGGTAACGGTCGCTCCGCCGGACGGGACCGCCAATCTGACACTGGTCGCTCCGGAGCCCGAGTCGCCAGAGTACAAGCTCATCGGACGGCCCACGCAGATCTCCTTCGTCACCGAAGACGTACTCGCGAAATACCTCGAATGGACCAAGCGCGGAATTCACTTCAATTTCACGCCGCGCCTGAAGCGTCTGAAAAACCAACTCCACGCTTCGCCAACGCAGGCGACATATCCCTCCGCGCCTGGCGGCGAAGGCACACCGTCAGCCGAAGATCAGGCACCGATCTGGGGCGGCGTATTCACCCGCTTCAAAGATCTCGACGGCAATACCTTTTCTCTTGTCAGCTTCGACGAGGTTACGCACGCCGTCGAAGCGCAACGCCGCGCCGTCGCCGAAAAGTTGGACTCTGAACGCCGCGCGGCTCACGAATTGGAGATCGCAAAAGAAGTGCAAGCTCGTCTTTTTCCGCAATCCCAGCCGGCCCTGAAAACCCTGGAATATGCTGGTGCGTGCCATCAGGCGCGAGCGGTGGGCGGTGACTATTTCGACTTTCTGCACCTTGGCGGAGAGCGCTTCGGCTTCGTCATCGGCGACATCTCCGGAAAAGGCATCGCCGCGGCGCTGTTGATGGCCAATCTCCAGGCTGAATCTCCGCAGCCAGTGCGCCATGGTTTTCGATCAGCCGCAATTGCTGCTGCAATCTGTGAATCGTCTGTTTTGCGAGAACACTGCCGACAGCGCCTTCGCCACGCTCTTCTTCGCCGAGTATGATGACGCGATGCGCCGCCTGCGCTATGTCAATTGCGGCCATCTCCCCGCGTTAATCCTTCGGCCCGATGACACCCTCGTGCACCTCCACGCCACGGCAACCGTCCTCGGCATGTTCAAAACCTGGGATTGTGAAATCGGCGACGCGCAGCTTTTCCCCGGTGACGCCCTGGCGCTCTACACGGACGGCATCACGGAATCCTTCAACGACGCCTATGAACAGTTCGGCGAAGAACGCCTCGCGACAGCCCTGCGCCGCCACCGCGCGCTCTCCCCGCAATGCATGCTCGACGCGGTGGTCGACGAAGTCCGCCAATTCAGCCTCCGCGAACAACACGACGACATCACTTTGATCATTGCCAAATGCCCGATCGTCTGAAGCCACGTTTTTTTGGAGTGCGGCGGTTTACCCTGAGCGCTCTGCGCGAAGGGCTTGACGCCGCTTTTCCGGAATACACCGTGCCGATGATTCTTTAAGCGTTCGTAGCCCCAACTCGGCAGCGCCCCTGTACGCCGATTCGCATGAATCGGCGCTACTTCTTCCCCAGCAACTGCCGCGCAATCACTAATTTCTGAATCTCGCTGGTGCCCTCGCCAATCGTGCACAGCTTCACGTCGCGATAAAACTTCTCCGCCGGATAATCCTTGATAAATCCATACCCGCCGTGAATCTGCACACACTCGTTGGCTACGCGCACCGCCACCTCGGAAGCAAACAATTTTGCCATGCTGGATTCCCGCGTAAACCGCACATCCCCGCGATCCGCCAGAAAAGCCGCCTGATAAACCAAAAGCCGCGCCGCCTCCACCTCCGTCGCCATATCCGCCAACTTAAACTGAATCGCCTGAAACTCGCTAATCGCCTGCCCAAACTGTTTTCGTTGCTTGGCATACTTAACGCCGGCATCCAACGCGCCTTGCGCCATTCCCAAACCCAACGCTGCAATCGAAATCCGCCCGCCATCCAAAATTTTCAGACTTCCGGTGAATCCCTCGCCCTCCGGCCCCAGCAAATTCTCCGCCGGCACGCGGCAATCCGTGAAGATCACTTCGGACGTGTCGCTGGCACGCAGTCCCAGCTTGTTTTCTTTCTTTCCCGGGCGAAATCCCGGCATTCCTTTTTCCAAAATAAACGCGCTAATTCCATGCGCGCCCTTCGACTTGTCTGTAACCGCCATGGCCACGCAATAATCCGCATAGTGCCCATTGGTCGTAAACGTCTTCGCCCCATTCAAAACCCAAGAATCCCCATCACGCACGGCCGTTGATTTCGTACCGCCTGCGTCCGACCCCGCCTGCGGCTCTGTCAACGACCAAGCCCCAAGTTTCTTCCCCGATGCCAGCCCAGTTAAATACTTCTTCTTCTGCGCCTCCGTCCCAAACTTGAAAATATGGTTGCTGCACAGTGAATTGTGCGCCGCCACGATAATCCCCACCGACCCATCCACGCGCGACAACTCCTCAATCACCAGCGCATACTCGATGTAACCCAGCCCCGCCCCGCCATATTCCTCGGGGAAAATCACTCCCAGCAACCCCATCTCCGCCATCTTTGGGAAAATCTCCACTGGAAAATGCGAAGCCTCGTCCCACTCCATCACGTGCGGCAGGATCTCTCCCTCCGCGAACTCCCGCACCGTCTTCCGCAAGGCTTTCTGTTCATCGCTATAATGGAAGTCCACGTAAGCTCCGCCCGATTTAAGTTTTACCTATACCCACTAAAAGTTTAACTTATATCCCCAACGCCTTCCAGCTTCCGTTGGCGCCGCGTTCCCTGCTCCGAATCGCGCTTCGTTCATCGATCCAGCGAACTGTTCCCACGAGCCGCACGCCGACCGACGGGTGTTCTTCTAAGAGGTAGTTGACATCGCGAACTACAAAAAACATAATGTGCTCGTGTTCAGTCCTGTCGCGAACGCGCGCTCTCTGCGCCCCAAGTTCACTGCTAGTCTCGCTCCAAATCCTTCCAAATTGTTTATCTCTCGACGCACCTCCATAGCATCCAAGGTTATGTCCGCTTTCGTTTTTGCTGCACGCAAGGCATTTTCCATATAAGGAGAAGCCCAGCAATGGAGACGAATCGCAGAGATTTCTTCAAGATCGCCGCGGTAGGCGGCGCCGCAGCGGCCGTCTTTGGCTTCGACGTAAAGCCCGCGTACGCGCAAATGGCCCAGCTAAAGATTGCGCGCGCCAGCGAGACGCGCTCCACCTGCCCCTACTGCGCCGTAGGCTGCGGCACGATTATTTATACTATCGGCGACGGCGCCAAAAACGTTACCGCCCAAGTCGTGCACGTCGAAGGTGACCCCGACCACCCCACCAATCGCGGCACATTGTGCCCTAAGGGTTCTTCGCTCGCGCAAGACATCTTGAACGATCGTCGCCTGCTCAAACCGCAGGTGCGCCGCCCCGGCGGCTCGCAGTGGGAAGACATTTCTTGGGACGACGCGCTCGAACGAGATCGCCGCTCGCATAAAAAAGACTCGCGACGACAGCTTCATTGAAAAGGACGCTGCTGGCCACACCGTAAATCGCACCGAAGCCATCTCCTGGATCGGCGGGTGCACCGACACCAACGAATTCAACTATCTGGTCGTAAAGGCCATGCGCGCCCTCGGGGTCGTGCATTTAGAAAATCAGGCCAGAGTTTGACACGGCCCCACGGTCTCAAGTTTGGGACCAACGTTTGGCCGGGGCGCAATGACGAACGGTTGGGTGGACATCAAGAACACCGACATGATGCTCATCATGGGCGGGAATCCAGCCGAGAACCACCCCTGTGGCTTTAAGTGGGCCATCGAGGCGAAGCGCAACCGCAACGCCAAAATAATTTCCGTCGATCCGCGCTTCACGCGCACCTCCTCCGTCGCCGACCTGTTCTGCCAGATTCGTGCCGGCTCGGACATCGCCTTCCTCGGCGGGCGTGATCAATTACGCCATTCAGAACAATCGCCTCGCCCATGAATATCTGATCAATTTCACCAACGCCGCTTTCCTCGTTAAACCGCGATTTCCAGCTGCCGGGCGACACCGACGGCGTTTTCTCCGGATTCGACGCCGACAAATTCACCTACGACCGCTCCACATGGAATTACTCCGGCACCGGTGGTAAGTCGCTGCCCAATCCGCCGGGCATGTCCACGGGACAAAACCAAAAAACTGCACCCCTGCCGCCGATGCCGGAGAATGTGGATTACGACCTTACGCTGCAAAATCCCAACTGTGTATTCCAGCTTTTGAAAAAGCATTACTCGCGCTACACACCGGAAATGGTTGAGCGCATTACCGGAATCCCCAAAGAGCAGTTTGTCAAGGCCGCCGACACCTACACCTCCATTCGCATCAACGGCGACATGAAGCAAGTCGGCACCGTCATCTACGCCGTCGGATGGACGCACCACAGTTTCGGCACACAAATTATTCGCACCGCTGCGATGCTCCAGTTGCTGCTTGGCAATGTCGGGCGCGCTGGCGGCGGCGTAAACGCGCTGCGCGGCCACTCCAACATTCAGGGTGCCACGGACATGGCTGGTCTCTACGACTCGCTGCCGGGTTACCTGAAAGTTCCCACGCCCGCCGACGCCAACTTCGACGCGTGGATGAAGCGCGTCACGCCCACCAGCTCGCAGCCCGCACCTTGGCAGTCTTGGAACTACTACAGCAACACTCCGAAATTTACCGTAAGTTTCATGAAAGCCCTGTACGGTGACGCCGCCACGAAACAAAACGACTGGGCCTTCGACTACCTTCCGAAAGTCGATCGCGACTATTCCTGGACGTACTTGTGGAACGACATGTACAACGGCAACGTCAAAGGCATGCTGGCCTTCGGCATGAACGGCGTCGCCATCGGCCCGGACACCAACAAAAATATCGACGCACTGAAAAAAGCGGAATGGCTGGTGGTTGGCGAAATCTACGCCGACGAAACCAGCGAATTCTGGAAATCTCCGCGCGTTCTTGCGCAGGGCGACCAGAAACAAATTCAGACCACCGTCTACCGGCTGCCTTGCGCCGGCTTCGCCGAAAAAGACGGCTCCTTCAGCAACTCCGCGCGCTGGCTGCTCTGGAAAAACGCCGCCGTGCCCCTACCGGGCGATTGCCGTCTCGATCACGGCATCGTCGCGCAGATTTTCCTGAAGGTTCGTGAGCTGTATAAGAAGGAAGGCGGTAAATTTCCGGATCCAATTCTGAATCTCACCTGGGCTTACAGCCAGCCTCAGAATCCGCCGCTTTTTGAAGTTCTGAAGGAGATGAACGGCAAGGCGCTGGCCGATCTCGAAGATCCGGCCACCAAACAGCAAATCAAAGCTGGTCAACAATTGCCCGGATTTGCCTGGCTCAAAGATGACGGCACCACGTCCTGCGGTATTTGGATTTATTCCGGCGCGTACACCGAAGCCGGAAACCAAACCGCTCGGCGCGACCCTTCCGATCCTTCCAATATGGGCGTCCACCCGGGTTGGGGCTGGTCCTGGCCCGCCAATCGCCGCGTGCTCTATAATCGCGCGTCCTGCGACCTCGCCGGCAAGCCTTGGGATCCTTCGCGCAAACAAGTTTGGTGGAATGAAGATTCAAAGAAGTGGGTGGGAAGTGACGTTCCGGACTTCAAAGCCGATTCCCCGCCAAAGGATCACATGGGTCCGTTCATCATGAACGCGGAAGGCGTGGGCAGGATTTTCGCGCCCCTCGCCGCGTTTGCAGATGGCCCGTTCCCGGAATTTTACGAGCCCATCGAAAGCCCGCTCGCGAATCTGTTACACCCGCAGCACTCCACGAATCCCGTGGTCACCAAATTCAAAGATTCCGATGATAAGTTCGGCACTGTCCAGCAAGGCTTCAACGTGATCTGCACCACCTTCCGCCTCACCGAGCACTATCACTACTGGACCAAAAACAATCCCATGAACGTGCAGCTGGTCCCTGAACCGTTCATCGAAATGGCCGCGGAGATGGCCGACGAAATGGGTATCCGCGGCGGCGAAAAAATCAAAGTCTCCAGCGCGCGCGGCGAGTACATCGCCAAAGCCATGGTCACCAAGCGCATCAAATCCATGCTGATCGACGGCAAAAAAACCTACCAGATCGGTATCCCTTTCCACTGGGGCTATCGCGGCATCTCCGAAGACGAAGGCAGAACCGCGCTCGACCTTGCCAACCAGCTTACCCACACCGCCACCGATCCCAATGCGCACACGCCTGAGTTCAAAGGCTTCCTAGTGAAAGTGGAGAAGGTCTAGCCATGAGCCAGGAAACCATGCGCGTTCAGAAAATTTCCGCTCACGCCGGAGCCATCCCCGGCGAGGATACCCAGCGCACCTACGTCGTCTCCAAGCTCATCGACACCACCACCTGCATCGGCTGCAAAGCCTGCGAAGTCGCCTGCATGGAATGGAACGACCTGCCTTTCGGCGAAACCGTATTCGAGAATACCTACCAGACCATGCCGGAGACGCGCTGGAACTACTGGAACCTGATCCTCTTCAACGAGCATGAGCGCGAAGACGGCTCCCTGCAGTGGCTCATGCGCAAAAATCAGTGCATGCACTGCGCGGACCCCGGCTGCCTCGCCGCCTGCCCCTCCGACGGCGCCATCATCCAATACGCCAACGGCATCGTCGACTTCCAGCAGGCTCACTGCATTGGCTGCGGCTACTGCATCACCGGCTGCCCCTTCAACATTCCCAAGTTCAATCCGCAAACCAAGCGCGTTTACAAATGCACGCTTTGTGCCGACCGTGTCGGCGAAGGCCTCGAGCCTGCCTGCATCAAGGCTTGCCCCACCGGCTGTCTGCACTTCGGCAGCAAAGACGACATGAAAGATCTCGCCGAAAAGCGCGCCACGCAACTCCGCGATCACTACAATTTCCCCAACGCCGGCGTCTACGATCCCGCTGGTGTCGGCGGTACCGGCGTAATGTACATCCTTCACGACGCCACGAAACCTGAACTCTACGGCGGCCTTCCCAAAGATCCGCACATTCCGCTCTCCGTCAAACTCTGGAAGGGTCCCATCAAATGGCTCGGCAACCTCGCCATGATCGGCGGCCTGATCGGCCTCTTCATTCACTACCTGCGCTTCGGTCCAAAAGACCGCGAAGCGCAAGACATGCGCGAACAGGTAGCCCTGGAACAGGAAAACGCCGCCAAGCGCGCGACGGAGGAGCACCCGTGAGCCAACCCGACCTACTGCTTCCGCACGGCCGCATTCTGCGTTACCACTTCCACGAGCGCCTGACGCACTGGGTCGCCGCGGGCTCTTTTATCTACCTGATGCTCACTGGCCTAGCCTTCTGGTCCCCATGGCTCTTCTGGATCGCCATCGTATTTGGTGGCCCGCAGATTTCGCGCACCTTGCACCCTTGGGCCGGGCTAGTCTTCTTCCTCGCCGTCTCTTACATGTATGTGATGTGGCACGTCCAAATGCGCTCCACGGAAAACGACAAGGTGTGGTGGAAAAACATCGACCATTACACCAAAAACGAAGACGACAAGATGCCTCCGGTGGGACGCTACAACCCCGGTCAGAAGCTGTTGTTCTGGGGTTTTGTTTTCTGCGGCATTCTGTTGCTCCTTAGCGGTGCAATTCTTTGGTTCCCCGAGTACATTCCGTGGAATCTGCGCATCCTCCGCTATGCCGCGGTCATCGTGCATCCCGGCGCCGCGTTGCTCAGCATCGGCCTCTTCATGATCCACATCTACATGAGCGTCTTCGCCGAGCGCGGCGCTTTCGGATCCGTCATCCGTGGCGACGTCTCCCAGCAATACGAACGGTCTCGACGTGGCCAGCCAGCAACAACAAGGCCGTCAATTGCCTTATCTTGGCCGA
>CAWCTJ010000003.1:0-346532 GCA_963798585.1 uncultured Acidobacteriota bacterium | reverse complement strand
TTTTATTACTGGTCATGTCTCGTCTTGCTGCATGTCCTAGATGGGCATCCATGGCTGAATGGCGCAGGGTTATGGTTCGTTCCCGTAGAGCACGCTGGAAATGGCAACTCTTCAGTCGAAGAAGTTGAAGTTATCGTCCGTCTTGTCCACAGCCTGCTACGCCCTGAAGTACAGTGGTTTTCCGGCAAGGGTCGTAGCCACCGTCTTCAGGAAGGTGAAATCTTGATCGTGGCACCCTACAACGCACAGGTGGCAGATTTGTCGGCACGACTCCCAAGGATAAGTATCGGCACAGTAGACAAATTTCAAGGACAAGAAGCGCCAGTGGTCATCTATTCGATGGCAACCTCAACGCCAGAAGACGCTCCTCGCGGAATGGAATTTCTGTACAGCCTGAACCGTCTCAACGTCGCAACGTCGCGCGCGATGTCAGCGGTAGTTGTGGTAGGAAGCCCGCGCCTGTTCGAGCCCGAATGCCGAACTCCCCGGCAAATGCAGCTTGCCAACGCTCTTTGCCGATTTCGCGAACTCGCGACATTAGTAGAAGTATGACGAATACTGTGCCTTGAACGAGGCAGAGATCATGCCCGCGCATTCGAATGCTATAATAAAAGTTAGCTATTGACAAAGTACTGGCAGGCTAGCTAAAATGTGCCGTGATAGCTCAACTCACGGCCCGAACCGCCACCCCCGCCTTCCACTCCATCTCCATCTCCATCTCCATCTCCATCTCCATCTCCATCTCCGTGTCCGCAACTTCGAGCGCGCACTCCTCCCCGCTAAACGCTTTGTCACAACTACCAAGCGCGCCGTCCCATACCGAGCGTTCTCTCAACTCGTTGCCTCATTCCTTCGTTACCTCATTGCTTCGCTCTTGCGTCCTCACGCAAAAACGCGATCCTTTGTTTTCAATCGCTTCCACACTCTTTTCCATTCACGATTTCGCGTATCCCTTTTCTTTTGTTACCGCTGGACTCTTTGCAAAAACACCCGGGGGTGGGGGTAGCATCGCTTCCCAATTCTTGATTTCGCCATAACACCAATGGAATCAAAACGATGTACGAAAAACACATCTAAATCATTTGGAATGAAAACGATGCATGACACCCCCAGGGGGTGGGGGTCCCCAATTTCCCTCTATTGCAAAACTCAGCGGGCGCTGCGGTGGCTCCCACAATCGGCATCTGCGCCTGCTACTTGCCGAACACCTTGCGGAACAGCGCGATCATTTCTGCGAACGCCAGGTCTGTCGCTTCGGGGTCGTACCGTGGACCTTCGTCGCGCATGAACGCATGCTCCGCCGGGAACATCTGCACGCGATACCGCGCACCGGAGGCGCGCAGACCCTCATCCACTTTGGCTCGGCCGTCTGCGGGAACGTGCGGATCGTTGCTGCCGAAAACCATCAGCAACTCGCCGCGAATTTCTTTGGCGCGCTGCAGCGAACCGGCGTCAAAGTCCTGGCCCAATTTTCCGTTATGAATTCCCGTGCCGTAGAAACACACCGTCGCTTTCACATCCGGCTGCAACGCTGCGCGGAACGCCAGGTGTCCGCCGATGCAGAATCCCATCGCGCCCAATTTTCCCGGCGCTACTTTGGCATGCCTGCTCAGAAAATCCAGGCCCGCGCGGCAGTCCGCGTCGAAATCCGCCACCGGAGTTTTTCCCGCATCGGCCATTCCGCGGTCGCGCCCGGCATCGTCGAAGGGAATCGCCAAGCCCGGCGGCTCCACGCGATGATAAATTTCCGGCGCGGCCACCACAAATCCATAACCCGCCAGCCGCGCGCACGGCCGCAGCATCGTTCCGGTCAACTGGAAAATATCCGAATAGCACCAGATGCCCGGATACTTTCCCTCCGCTGCGGGCGCGGCCACATACGTCCGCATCGGCGTACCGGACGTGGGAATGTCCACATAACCCGAAGTGATAATCATCGTGAATACCTTCCTGTCAGCGGCGCTTATCACCGCACAATGTATTGCAGAACGAACGACGCAAGCAAAAAGCTAGAAACGGGAAACGATAAACAGTCCGCCGCCAATCGCGACGATATCTTCCGCAACCGCAACAATGAAATCCGGACACTTCAGCGCGCGCACCAGGCGCGTGCGCACCTGGTAACCGCCGAACGCCCCGGCCACAGCGCCGGCAATTCCGAGCACAGCGCCGAAAGCGATAGACTGCCCGCCAGCGATGGCCAGGCACGCGCCGCACAAACCGCCCATAACGATACGCGCGATCAATCCCGGAGGCGCCGTGCGGCTCGGAGTCGATGGCAACTGGTCGGTCACCAGTTCGACGATCGCCAGCAAAACGAAAATGACTACGGCGGCCGTGGCGCCCATGAACGACAGCGCGGAACCGTGCAAGTTCAGCCACCCATGATGCGCGCCCCACGCAACCACGGCCGGCGCGGTCATCGCGCGCAAACCGCTGATCACGCCGATGAGAAAAGCCAACAGCAGCACTTGCGAGGAATCCATGGATAGCCTCCTGGCGGCCAGCTTAAGTTTTAAAATACAAATGCGGAATCAGGTACAGCAAGAACGCGCAGAAAAGAAAGAAAAACAAAATGATGCCCAGCCAGGTGAGAACAAAGTTGCGCTCGTTCTGGCCGGGGGGCGGCGCGGTAATTCCGAGCATGAAATGCAATCCGCGAAACACGCTCGCGAGGAATTTGATCATGAGGTCTTTTTATTTGTTCAGGAGATGGATGTCGTGTTCGCTGGACACGATGGCCATGTCCGCCATATTCAGAAACAAACCATGCTCCACAACGCCCACCATGGCGCGGATGGCGGCGGCCAGGCCTTGCGGGTCCAGAATCTCTCCGCAGGCGCAATCGAGAATCAAGTTGCCTTCGTCGGTGATGTACTCGGAACCGTCGGGATGGTGACGGACGGCGGGACGAGTTTTAAGAGCGGACAATTTGACAGCCACGAGAGGCGCGGCCATCGGAATCACTTCCACGGGCAGAGGAAATTTTCCGAGATGCTTCACGATTTTGCTGGAGTCGGCGACAACGATAAATTTCTTGGACGCGCTGGCGACAATTTTTTCGCGCAACAGCGCGCCGCCGCCGCCCTTGATCAAAGCAAGTCCGGGGGCAATTTCGTCGGCGCCATCGACGGTCACATCGATTACGGAAGTTTGATGAAAATCGATGATGGGAATGGAGAGCGATTTTGCCAGCTGCTCGCTGTTGTTGGAAGAAGCGATGCCGCGAATCTTTAAGCCCTTTTGCACGCGTGCACCGAGCAGCTTGATGAAATGCGTGGCCGTGGTGCCGGAACCGAGGCCCACGATCATGCCGTCGGAGATATATTCCAGCGCTTTTTGCGCCGCGAGTTCTTTGGCGTGGTCAGCGGAGTCCATAGTGGGAAGAGCTTAAACTTTTTGCCCTTGGGAGGCGATATTTATTTAATAGATTCCGGGTCCGGCGGATGACGGCCAGCCAGGGCATAGGGGCGCGTTTTATTTTGCGGCCTCGCCGACAACGGCCCTATAATTCATGCACTCATGCCTCTGGTCTCTGGCACAAAAATAGGGCCTTATGAAATATCCTCTCTGCTCGGTGTGGGCGGCATGGGGGAAGTATACCGCTCGCGAGACAGCAAGCTCGGCCGCCAGGTAGCCCTCAAAGTATTGCCCTCCGCCGTTGGCATTGACGCCGACCGCCTTGGCCGTTTCGGCCGCGAAGCCAAACTTCTAGCAGCGCTGAATCACGCGAATATCGCCGCGATTTACGGGCTGGAGGATTTTGGCGCAACCCACGCGATCGTCATGGAGCTGGTGGAAGGCCCTACGCTCGCCGACCGCATCCGATCCGGCCCGATGCCATCCGACGAAGCCCTGCCCATCGCCAAGCAAATCTGCGAAGCGCTGGAGTACGCGCACGAGCGCGGCATTGTCCATCGCGATCTGAAACCCGCGAACATTAAGGTGACGGAAGAAGGCACCGCAAAGGTTCTGGACTTCGGTCTGGCGAAAGCGCTGGAAGCGGAAGCGGGTACCGTTGACATTGCCAGCTCGCCGACCATGAGCCGCATGGCCACACAAGCAGGAATGATTCTGGGAACCGCTGCTTACATGTCTCCAGAACAAGCGCGCGGCAAAGCGGCGGACCGCCGCTCGGACATCTGGGCGTTTGGCTGCGTGCTGTATGAAATGCTGACGGGCAAGATGGCGTTCAGCGGAGAGACCATCTCCGACACGCTCGCGGACATCATCAAGGAGCAACCGAACTGGTCGCTGCTTCCAGCGAGTACTTCCGCAAGGGTGCGCGTGCTGGTGCAGCGCTGCCTGCAGAAGGATCCACGGCAGCGGTCTGCAAGCGATCGGCGACGCGCGCATTGCCATCGAGGAAGTGCTGGCCGGCGCGCCAGAGCCATCTGCGCCCGCGAATCTGGGACCAACGCAAACCAGACCGTCGGCGTGGAGGCCGGATTTTGCCGTGGGGAATTGCAGCGCTGCTTGCCGCAGCGTTGCTCTTTTCTTTGCGCGCACTCCGCGAATCACCCGATGTTTCGGGTCGCAAGCCAGTGGAACTTCGTCTGTTTATTCCCGCGGATCAGAACCTTGAAACGCTCAACGGGCCGGGCTTCGCCATTTCTCCGGATGGTTCGCGAATCGCCTACGTGATCCAGCAGTCGGGCCCGTACGCCGGCCAGCTCTATTTGCGTGAATTAGACAAGAGCACTGCCACGGCCTTCGACGGCGCCGCGCTTGCCGCGGATCCCTTCTTCTCTCCCGACGGTGAATGGATTGGTTTCTTTGCGGACGGCAAACTTAAGAAAGTCTCCGTTCATGGGGGCGCTCCCATCGACTTGGCCCTTTCGCCTGGATATCGCGGCGCGACGTGGGGCGAAGACGACACCATTATTTTCCCCACGCGCTTTACCAGCCCCTTGTACCGCGTCCCCGCCACGGGCGGCACGCCACAACCGGTGACGCACCTCGATCCGGGCCGTTTAGAGACCACGCACCGCTGGCCGCAATTTCTGCCGGGCGGTAAATCCGTCCTCTTTACCGCTTCCTCCAACAATAATTTTTTTGGCCAAGCCACGGTGCAAGCCGCTTCCGTGGCCACGGGCGCCGCCAAAGTTCTGGTGGAGAATGCTACCTTCGGGCGCTATCTTCCGGGGGGCTATCTGGCCTATTTCTCCCAAGGCACCTGCTTTGTTGCGCCTTTTGACCCGGTGGCGCTCAAGATCACGGGCGCGGCGATTCCCGTCTTGCAGGGCGCTGATCTGGATGTGTCCAACGGCGGCGTGCAATTCGCCTCCGCAGACAACGGCATGGCCATGTACCTCTCCGGCTCCGCAGCGCGCCAGAACATGAATATCGCGCTTTTCGATCGCAGGGGCACTAGCTCGGTGGTCGTCAAAAGCTCTCCGGATGCTACGTCGCCACGACTCTCCCCCGACGGCAAAAAGATCGCCTTTGAAAGATCCGTGGGCGGAATTTGGGTCTACGATCAAGTCCGCGGAACCACCACGCCCATCACCCTCAAAGCCGGCGCCGCGAATTTCCCCATTTGGAGTCCTGACGGGCAGTACCTCACCTATTCCTACACTACGGCGGCGCACACCGGAGTCGGCGAAAGCATCTACCGCAGGCGCGTGGACGGCTCCGGCGAGGAGGAACAACTCATCCCGAATAGTCCGCTGAGTTCTTATCCTTCCTCGTGGTCCCCGGACGGCAAGGTTTTGTCTTTCGTCCGCACTTCGGCAGTTGATGGCGGCTGTTGCGACATCTGGACTATGCGCCTTGGCGAAAACGGCAAACCCGAAGAGCCGAAACTCTTTGCCGATACTTCGCGCGTCACGACCGTGACGCTCTCCGAGCCGGAGTTTTCGCCCGATGGGCATTGGCTGGCTTTCGGTTCGGCGGAATCTGGAAGTACGCAAGTTTATGTGGTGCCCTTTCCGGGACCGGGCGGTAAATGGCAGGTTTCCACCGACGGTGGCGCAGAGCCGCGCTGGTCCAAGAATGGCCACGAACTTTTTTATATTCGCGCCGGGCAGTTGTTGGCCGTCCCCTATGCGGTTGATAAAAATTCATTCCAAGCGGGAAAACCGCAACTGCTGTTCGATTCGCGTTTCGAGATGCGGGCGCCGTATACGTCGTTTGATGTCACCGCCGATGGCCAGCACTTCGTGGCTTTTCAATTTGAGGATGGCAAAGCTGCCGTGCGCTCTGACCCCGTCGTGGTGCTTAATTGGCTTGACGCAGTGCGCCGCCAGGTCTCCGCAGGGCAAAGCACAAAGAGTAAGTGATCGACGGCTTGTCGCTTTTGTGGTGCCGTGGAGCGCGAACGCTTGCCGCGCGTATCCCAGAGACAGCTTCTCCAGTTGTTTTTCCCGGCGACAATAAAATATAGTTGCGAAGCCTCTAGGTAGCTAGCCGACTGTCTGTCCGGTGCATGGAAAATTGGAAGCGAATCCAGTTCTATTCCGCGATCTGACTTATATCTTCCTCGCCGCCGTGGGTGGCGGACTGCTGGCATGGCGCTTGCGCCTTCCGCTGATCCTGGGATTCGTTCTGGGCGGGATTGTGGTCAGCCCTTTCACGCCAGGTCCGCACGTCTCGGACTTGCACAGCTTCGAGGTCTTTGCCGAGGTCGGCGTGGTGCTGTTGATGTTTTCGACGGGAGTCGAATTTTCCATCCCTGATTTGATGCGCGTGAAATGGATTGCGCTGGTGGGCGCGCCGCTAGGGATTCTGGCGATGATCGGCGGCGCGATCGGCATAGGAAAATTAGCGGGATGGAGTATTACGGAGGGAGTGGTCATCGGGGCAATCGTTTCGGTGGCCAGCACCATGGTGCTGGCGCGACTGCTGAACGATGCCGGAAAGATGACGGCAACGTATGGGCGCGTAATGATTGGAATCACGCTCATGGAGGATCTCGCGGTTATTTGTATGACAGTGGTGCTCCCAGTATTCGCGGGCTCGGGAGAAGGTCTGTTCCAGAAGGCCGCATTAACTCTGGGCAAGGCTTTGCTGCTCCTGATTCCGCTGGTGTTTCTGGCGATAAAAGTGATCCCGCGGATTCTGAGGCGGGTGCAGTCGATGAACAACCCGGAGCTTTCGCTGCTGATTGCAATTGCGGTGTGCCTGGGGACCGCGGCGCTGGCGCAGGCGATTGGATTCTCCGTGGCACTGGGCGCATTTCTTGCAGGGTTGTCCATCAGCGGTTCCGCGGATCTGCACGATGCGCACACGCAGTTGGTTTCACTGCGCGATGCTTTCGTAGCGCTCTTTTTCGTGTCCCTAGGAACGCTGATCGATCCCAAAGTGCTTTTGCAGAGCTTGCCACTTCTGGGGTTGATGCTGCTCCTCATAGTGGTTGGAAAATTTGTGGTGTGGTTGATCATTGTGCGAATGTTTCGCTATCCCTTCCGGACGGCAATTCCGGTGGCTGCGGGGCTGACGCAGATTGGTGAGTTGTCATTCGTGGTGGCGCAGGTGGCACACTCTGCGGGAATCGTGGCGGACAACGTCATGAACACGGTCATCGCCGCGTCATTGATTTCAATCTTGCTGAATGTATTCATCGTGCGCTTTACTTTCAGATGGGTGGACCGAAAGTTTGCCGCGCTCGAAGCAACTGCCTAGCCGAGCCACGATACGTCGAGGCGCTGATGCGCATCCTTATCATTGAAGACGAAAAGAAAGTCGCGGCGTTCATCCAGAAGGGGCTGGAGCAGGAAGGATATGCGGTGGACGTTGCGCATGACGGCGAAGAAGGGGCGTACCAAGCGGAGAATTTTGAGTACGATGCGGTGATCGTAGATTTAATGCTTCCGAAATTGTCCGGCTTGGAGATTTTGAAGAAGATTCGCGCGCGCGACCTGCGTTTGCCGGTGTTGATTTTGAGCGCCCGCGGGGCGGTGGAAGACAAGGTGGCCGGTCTCGACGGCGGTGCCAACGATTACCTGGTCAAGCCTTTCGCATTCGCGGAGCTTTCGGCGCGGATCAGGGTCCTGTTGCGACGCGGGGCGCAGGAAAGTACAACGCTGCGGCTGGCGGACCTGGAAATGAATGTAGCAACGCGGACGGTGACGCGCGCGGGGCGAAAAATTGATCTAAAGCTAAAAGAATTTTCCTTGCTGGAATTTTTGCTGCGGAACGCGCGACGCACGGTGACGCGCACGATGATCATCGAGCATGTGTGGGACGTACATTTCGATTCGGTGAGTAACGTGGTGGATGTGCACATCAATACGCTGCGCAATAAGATTGACCGGGAATTCCCGATTCAGCTGATCCACACGATTCGCGGTGTGGGATATATGCTGACCGATGAACCGTCATGAAGAGACTTGGGCTGCGCGCGCGACTCACGCTTTTTTATTCGTTGATGTTGACGGCCATACTCGGTGTTTTTGGCGTGCTCTTTTATCGCGCCGTAGACCTTACCGTGGATCGAAATCTGACGGAGGAATTGCGGCAACGGGTGGTGTTCCTGAACAGCCACCAGCGTGTTTCGGGCGGCACCATGCAGCTGGCGGTGGACCCAAACGATCCTGAAGACGTTTATCTGGTGCACTCCGCAGCGCGCTATTACCAGGTCTTTCGCCTTCCGGATGGAGAGTTAGTGGTGCAGTCGCAGGAACTGGCGTTGCTGGGATCTGAAGCTTACGCCCGAGCAAGTACGAGCTCTCTCGGGGGCTGAAGAGTTCACGGATCTGCAGCTGAAACCAGGAGCGCTTTCGTTTTCATAACGCGGTGCTCCCGGGCGCCGCGAGTTCTTTTCTGGTTCGCGTGGGAATTCCTCTGGCCCCCGCAGACGATGAGCGCAGAGCATTTCTGCATACGGTCTTACTTCTGGCGCCTCTGGGCGTTCTGGCTTCGGCGCTCGTGGGTTGGGAAATGTCCCGCAGGGCGCTGCGGCCAATGAAGGAATTGGCCGTGGCGGCGCGGAAGATCGATATCGACAAGCTGCAGCAGCGATTGCCCTTGCGCGGCGCGGGAGACGAGGTGGATGAACTGGCGCAATCCTTCAATGAGACCTTAGGAAGGCTGGAGGATTCCGTCGGCCAGATGAGGCAGTTCACCGCAAGTATTTCGCATGAGCTTCGGACGCCGCTCACGGTATTGCGCGGCGAGACGGAAGTTGCGCTGATGGAAGGCCATTCCGCGGAGGACTACCGGCGACTGCTGGTGAGCCAGCTGGAGGAGTTCGACAGCCTTACGCGCATGATTAACGATCTGCTGGTGCTCGCGAACGCGGAAGCCGGCGAAATCCGGTGGTCGGAGCAAGACGTCGATCTTTCGCAACTTGCGGTTTCGCTTGCAGAGCAACTCGAGCCCGTTGCGAGCGCGAAGAATATTCGGCTGGAGACGGCGGCAGCGCCGGACGTCCATGCACGCGGGGATGCGGCCTGGCTGGAGCGAGTAATCCTGAATTTATTGGATAACGCCATCAAGTTCTCGCCCAGCGGGGGACATATTCAGGTGAGCGTAATTTCTGAGGGCGATCGCGCGAAGTTGCGCGTGGCGGACGAAGGAATCGGCATTCCATCTGAAGCGCTCCCACACGTTTTTGAGCGATTTTACAGAGCGGAACCTTCGCGCTCAAAACGCATACCCGGAGTGGGGCTCGGTTTGGCACTGGCAAAGTGGATCGTGGAAAAACACCGCGGAAGCATCACAGTGGAAAGCGAACCCGGGCATGGGACATGTTTCACGGTGTGGCTGCCGCTATATTCCACGAACGCTCGCACGTGACCCCTTCACGTAACCCCTTCACGTAACCTCTTCATGCAACCCGCACGTAGGCCTGCAAGTCTAAGATTCCAAGCAACTTCTGAAGATAACCCTTCATTAAGTAGAAATTAGATTCATTTCATGTTGGTTTCAGGCTGCTTGTTTAGCCTTGCCGTGCTGGGGAGCCAAAGGCGCAGTTGGGACGTTTGCGAGGAACGTTCCGCAGAAGACACGGCTCCCCAGGAAGAATCTGTACGATAAGGAGAAAAAGCAGTGATGAACACGACAAAAAAGATTCGAATCTGGACCGCGGCCGCAGTTGCAGGCGCGATGATGGTTGGAGGAGTAGTGATCGCCGAGACTTCGCATACGAGCGCGAAACTCGAGCCGCCCATTTTCGCCTCCGAGCCGAAGAGTGCAACGATGGCAGCTGCACCCGGCATGACGTACGCGCCGCTGATCAAGGAAGCGCTGCCGGAAGTAGTGAACATTGCTTCGTCGCACATGGTGCAGCGCGGGAATGACGAGTCCAACGGGATGTTTGAGGATCCATTTTTCCGGCAGTTTTTTGGCGACAGGCAGCCGCACTCACAAAGGTCGCAGCCGCAACAGGAAAAAGAGCAGAGCCTGGGTTCGGGCGTGATCGTGGGCACCAACGGGTACATCCTTACGAATAACCACGTGGTGGATGGGGCGACGGATATCAAGGTTTCGCTGCACGACAAGCGCGAATTCACCGCGAAGGTTGTGGGGCGAGATCCCAAGACGGACGTCGCGGTTTTGAAAATTGACGCGGAGAATCTCTCGGCCATTCCTATGGGAGACTCTTCCAAGGTGCAGGTGGGCGACCTGGCTTTCGCCATCGGTGATCCCTTCGGCGTGGGCCAAACGGTGACGATGGGCATCGTCAGCGCCACGGGCCGGGCAAATCTCGGCATCGAAGACTACGAGGATTTCATTCAGACCGATGCAGCCATCAATCCGGGAAACTCCGGCGGTGCCCTGATTGATGGAAGAGGCGAGCTGATTGGAATCAATACGGCGATTCTTTCGCACAGCGGGGGAAATCAGGGCGTAGGTTTTGCCATTCCCATCAATTTAGCCAAGCGGGTAATGGATCAGATTGTTGACCACGGACACGTGGTGCGCGGCTTCCTGGGCGCGACGATTCAAGACGTTACGCCGACGATGGCGAAGGCGCTGGGTTTGGATGGCGCTGGAGGCGTGCTGATCGGTGATGTGACCGCCAAAGGACCCGCGGCGCAGGCTGGAATGAAGGCCGGCGACGTGGTCATCAAGTTAAACGGACAACCGGTAGCCGATTCAGCGGCATTGCGGCTGCAGATATCTGAAACCGACCCAGGCACAACCGTGCCGCTCACGGTGCGCCGCGGAACGAGCACGCTGGACTTGAACGTGAAGCTCGGCGAATTGCCCGCGGATCACGACAAGACAGCAGACGGCAACACGGAGAACGATAGCTTGCAAGGACTGCAGGTTGAGCCTCTTAGCCCCGCGGCCCGCCAGCAATTGCATCTGGGCGACGAAGCTCAGGGCGTGGTGGTAGCGCAAGTGGATCCGAACAGCGCGGCGGCAGACGCGGGAATCCGCGAAGGCGATGTGGTGACGGAAGTGAATCATCAACCGGTAACCACGGTCAGTGAATTCGAACAAGCGATGCGAAGCTCCGGAAATAAGGCGATTTTGCTTCGCGTTGAACGAAACGGGACCGGATTGTATCTCGCGCTCGCACCCCGTTAAACAGGGGCTAGAGCGATAACGGTAATTCGAACCTTAGCCGGCGGGCGGTCATGCGATGACTGCCCGCCGATTTTTTTGTTGGTCTGAGCGCCGGTATGAGAAATCCGGGGGCGCTTTAGTTCTTTTCTGCGCCGGTTGAGACACAACGAAAGCCCAAGTGGTTGGTTCCGGTACTAACCTCACCTTTACCCCGAGTTCCCACCATGTAGCGAGAGCAATATTGATCCGTGCAGAGAAACGAACCTCCGCGGTGGACCTTTTTTTTCTCTGAAGGCTCGGCAGGGTCGAAGGGAGCGTTAGGTCCCTGTGGGTTACGCGCCACGCCGCCAGCTTTTGCCAGTTCCTCGTAGTAGTCGGGGCGATACCAATCCGAAGTCCACTGCCAGACGTTGCCAGCCATGTCGTAAAGGCCGTATCCGTTGGGAGCGAACTGGGCGACGGGAGCCAAACCAATGAAACCATCACTGCCGGTGTCTTTCACTGGGAAATGCCCTTGGTACGTGTTGGCCATCCACTTTCCGTTGGGTCGGAACTTTTCTCCCCAAACATATGGTTTGCCGGCCAGTCCGCCACGCGCGGCAAACTCCCATTCCGCCTCCGTAGGCAGGCGCTTATTGGCCCATTTGGCATAAGCTTTGGCGTCCTCGTAGGCGACTTGGACGACGGGATAGCTTTCCTTCCCTTGGATGGAGCTCTTCGGACCGGTGGGATGGCGCCAGTTTGCGCCTTTTACATAGCTCCACCATTGAAAGTGATCATCCAGCGAGACGGCCTGGCTTGGAGGAGAGAAAACCACCGAGCCTGCCACTAGATTTTCCGGCGGAGCCCCTGGGAAGTCTTCGGCACGAGGGGCCCGTTCGGCAACGGTGATATAGCCGGTGGCTTTGACGAACTCGGCAAACTGAGCATTGGTAACGTCGGTTTTGTCCATGAAAAAGCCGTCTACGTAGACTCGGTGGATTGGGCGAGAATCTTTGGTGGCTTGCATGCCGACCATGTCCATTTGGGGAGGATCTTGCGCACCCATGGAGAATTCGCCGCCCGGAATCCAGGTCATGCCCTTGCGCGGAGTTTTGGGAGGCGGCTGAGTGTTGGGCACCGTCGGACCAAATGCGGCGCCCAAATCCGCGGGTGGAGGGGGTCCAGCCTGAACGGAGGTTGAGAGAAAGCGAAATGAGTTGGAGCCAATGCAGACCAGCGTTAAAAGTGCCAGGAGAAACACACTGCTTAGCGCACGACCAGTGGGCAGCCGGGGTTTCCGGCGCCTGCCATCGCCGCGAGCGAACATTCTGATTTTCACGAAACGGCCTCAGGAGCTACTGCTGACATCCCGCTATCCAAGCATGCTCCCCTGGGGTGACTATTGTTTGAAGACCAACGGGGGCCCGCTGACACGCTTCCCGACGAGGTCGACACTGACCTCTACGCGGTCGGCGATCTTGACGAACGGAATGCCGCTAGTCATTCCGTAGTCTTTGCGGTCGAAAGCCATGGTGCCCTTAATCTCGCCTGCACCTGTCCCAATGCCAGTGACCGTAAACGTCAGGGTCTGGGGCTTGGAGACACCGCGAATTGTAAACATTCCGGGTATATCGAAGGTGTTGGCACCGGTCTGCACAACCTTGTCGGAGTGGAAGGTGATAAACGGATCGTCCTTGACGTTGAAGAAGTCTTTGCCCTTGAGCTTGCCGTCCTTCATGCCACTGCCAGTGTTGATGCTGTCGGCGTGAATCTTAATGTCCAAAACGCCGGTGGTAACGTCGGTGGACGGAAATGTCAGTGTGGCTTCCCAGTTGTCGAACTTCCCGTCAATTGCCACAGAGGCCTTCACGGAAAATCCCACCGAGCTTCCATCCTTGGCAATCGTGAAAACAGGGCCCTGGGCGCGGCTGGATTGAACACCGGCCAAAATCAAAAACAGAGCTGTGATTAATAGTCTTTTCATTAAACCACCTTTTGCGCTAGAGTTACGGACAACGTTACCCCGGCATTCTTGTTCGAGATGAGAGAATGCACCGAGCGGTCCCACCCTGAGAACCGTCAAAAGAGACGGTCTGTAGCTTGGGTAATGTTCCGCTAAATCGCTGCTTTTGAGCCCTACCGCTAGGTTGGCATTATACATGCCAGTACGGGACCAAGCCGGGCAAAATGCAGTGGCAACTCGAGAGCCTGGAGCGTTGGTGGTGAGAGAGATCAGACGTTACCCTCGTCCGCTGTTCTGGATCGCCGCGATTGGGCGGTACTGTGGGCCTGTTTTTTCTGCTGGTTCTCCCTGTTTTGGCTCAAATCAGCGAACCCAAGCACGTTCTGATTCTCATGCAGGAAGATAACACCTGGCCGGCATTTCGATTGGTCAACGAAAATGCGCGTGCGGCTCTGCGCGGGGGCTTGCCGGAAGGAAGCGTGGTTTTTACAGAGCACCTGGATCGTGTTTATTTTCCAGATGCGCAATTTCAAGCACAGGAAGCGGCCGGAATTCAGCGAAAGTATGCGAATTCTAAGCTCGATCTGGTCATCGGTGTCGGCGACGTGCCGACGGATTTGTTTCCGGGCATTCCCCTGCTCTATCTACGCACGGACCCCTCGCTAAAGCGCCCGAGTGCCCCGGCGCCCTTGCGGGCAAATGATGTTGCGAACATTTGGATGGCACTCGATGCGAGAAAAACGCTGGATGCGGCGCGTCGACTCCAGCCTAAAGCCCGCCAGGCGGTGATCATCGGAGGCACGACTGCGACGGAGAAGAATCTACTTGAGCAAGTCCGCGATCAAATCGGAAGTGACGCGGATGGCATGCCGATTACGTATTTGTCGGATTTCACCATCGACGAGGTTTGCCAGAAAGTCTCAACTCTGGGCCCAGAGAGCATCGTGATCTTTGTGGCGTTGTCCCGGGGTGGAGGGGGACGCCACGTCGTATCCGCAGACGCCATTTCGAAGATATCCGGTGCTTCCGGGGCCCCGGTTTACGCACTTCTGGACACCTATGTGGGGTCGGGGTCGGTCGGAGGGTATGTGGTGGGGTTTGCCGAGATTGGCAAACGAGCGGGCGAGATGGGCCTGCAAATGCTCGCTGGTGCGCACCCTGATGACGCGGTGGTCCCCAGCGGGTACTTATTCGACTGGCGGCAACTGCGGCGTTGGAAGATTTCGGAATCGGCGCTGCCGGCGGGGAGCGTGGTGTTGTTCCGGCAGCCCAGCCTGTGGGAATCGTGCCAGTACTACGTGTACGGGGGCGCACTTCTATGCTTGATCGAAACGATGCTCATTTTGGGTTTGTTGCGGCAGCGGGCGGAAAATAGAAAATTTGAGCGGTCACTCGTCGAGCGGATTGCGTTCGAAAAAATGCTTTCCGATCTTTCGGCAACCTTCGTCAATCTACCCGAACACCAAGTCGGCGCGACCATCGAGAAAAGTCTCGGGAGGATTGCAGAATTTCTCGCGCTGGACAGGATCACCCTGTATGGCTACTCCGAAAAAAACGGAGATGTGAGGGCAAGTTTTAGCTGGCCAGAAGAAGAAGTGGAAAAGCGGGCAACGATCACGGACGTGAATCAAGTTCCTTGGTTCCATGGACTCTTTCTGCGCGGTGAAACGATGCTTGTTTCGGACCTGGATGAGCTGCCCGAAGAAGCATCCCTCAAAAAAGAGCTTTTAAAGCGAAGGGGCACAGTTTCCGTGGCGGCGATCCCCTTGAAGGTAGGAGACGAACTGTATGGTGCCATATCGTTTGTCACTACGAAGCGCCGGGTGCTGTGGACAGAGGATCTGGTAGAACAGCTCAAGCTGTTAGCGGAGATATTCTCGAACGCGATGGCGCGGGAACGCGCGCTGGAGGCGCGATTCCGGCACGCCGCTATTGTGGAATCCTCGGATGATGCGATTGTTTCCAAGAATCTGGACGGGATCATCGTGAGTTGGAACGCGGCTGCAGAGCGCCTGTTTGAATATTCCGAAGCAGAAGCCGTCGGTAGACCGATTACGATGATCATCCCGGAGGAAAAGCGAGACGAAGAGGAAGAATTCCTGCGACGGTTGCGAGCCGGTGGACGCGTCGAGCACTATGAGACGGTGCGTATCGCGAAAAACGGCAAGCGCGTGCCGGTGTCGCTGACCATATCTCCGCTAAGAGATTTGGGGGGTAAGATTATTGGGTTTTCAAAGATCGCACGCGACGTCACCGATCGTAGGCGAGTCGAGCAGCTTTTGCGCGAGAGTGAAAAGCGCTTCCGCCTGGTGGCCGACACGGCCCCGGTGCTGATCTGGATGTCCGGTACGGACAAACTTTGCAATTTCTTTAATCATGGGTGGTTAAGGTTTACGGGCCGGACGATGGAACAGGAGTTGGGCGAGGGATGGATTGCGGGTGTGCATCCTGAAGATGTGCAGCGGTGTGTCGAAACTTATTCGGCGTCGTTTGACGCACGAATGGACTTTGAGATGGAGTACCGTCTGCGACGGTTTGACGGGGAGTATCGCTGGATCGTCGA
Organism: uncultured Acidobacteriota bacterium; assembly: GCA_963798585.1. GTDB lineage: Bacteria > Acidobacteriota > Terriglobia > Acidiferrales > UBA7541 > Acidiferrum. The sequence continues at coordinate 330,567 of CAWCTJ010000003.1, read as the reverse complement.
CTATGCGGTGCCCAGGTTTGAGAGCGATGGCAGCTTCCACGGATATATCGGTTCCTGCGTGGATATCACAGAACGAAGATCGTCCGCGGAGTCGTTGCACGTTCTGACCGGCCGCTTGATCAACGCGCAGGAGCAAGAGCGCGCGCGCATCGCCAGAGATCTGCACGACGATTTTAGTCAACGTCTGGCACTGCAGTCTATCGACCTTGAACAGCTGCGCAAGAATCTTCCGGAGCTGAGCGTCGATGAACAAGCCAGGCTCGCTAAAATGCTGAAGCGGACCAAGACGATGTCCGCGGATATTCGCACGCTCTCGCATGAACTGCATTCGAGCAGGCTGGAATATATTGGATTGATGCCGGCTCTCAGTGGCCTGTGTAAGGAGATCGGCGAGAAGTACAAAATTGACGTGCAGTTTGCCGAATGCGAATCTGATCGCGACCTTCCGAAGGATGTGGCGCTGTGTCTATTTCGCGTGGCGCAAGAAGCGCTGGGTAACATCGTCAAACATAGCCAGGCTAGTAGCGCCACCGTCGAAATGGGTGCGAACGCCGAAGGCGTGAGTCTGCGGATCAGCGATGAAGGTAGAGGGTTTGTTTCTGACGGCAATCACGCCGGAATTGGTCTGGTTGGCATGGCCGAAAGGCTTCGACTGGTGGGGGGCAGGTTATCGATAAGGTCCGAGCTCATGCTGGGAACGGAGATACTTGCTGAGGTACCATTGTCCGCCCTGGCGAATGAGCGGCGGGCAAAAACCGTGACCGCAGGAGGATCGGGATCATGAGACGCCCACGGGTACTACTGGCGGATGACCATCAGATGCTGGCCGATGCACTGAAGAGCATTGTGGAGCCCCGTTGCGAAGTGGTGGGCTCGGTGCGAGATGGGCGCGCACTTCTGGAAGCAGGGGATAGATTGCAACCCGACATCGTGGTGCTCGATATCGGCATGCCGCATTTGAATGGATTGGACGCTGGGCGAAACCTTAAACGCACCCTGCCTAACGTGAAGCTGATCTTCATGACCATGCATGAAGATCCGTACCTGGTGGGAGAAGCTTTTCGGGCCGGAGGTTCCGCGTTTCTATTGAAGGACGCAGCGGCGTCAGAGCTAACCACGGCCATTGACGCGGTACTGAAAGGCGGTACTTACGTGACGCCGAGCGCCGCAGCGGGACTGAGCCAAATCTCCCAGCGCGAGCCCAAAAACCGAGAAAAAGCCCCAGAACCCACGCTTCGGCAGCGGGAAGTGATTCAGCTCCTGGCGGAAGGGTGTTCCATGAAGCAAGTAGCGTACGAGCTAAAGATCACCAGGCGAACCGTGGCGGGACACAAGTATGCCGTAATGGAACTGCTGCAACTAAAAACCACCGCCGACCTTGTGCAGTACGCAATCGAACACGGCATCGTCCCGCTGCACAGGAGTTCCCTCCCGCACCGGTAGTTTTACCTATAGACGACCAGGACAATTACAAGCAATGTCCAGGCAGAGCTGTGATTGCATGGCGAATGGAACGTCCCGTGCGGAGAACTACTCAGCAGGCCGGCACTATCAATATGTCCACACCAGCATTGGGAACTGACGAAGAGCTTAAGGATGAGCTTTCGATGACGCAAAAGAGGGTCCTGGTAGCGGATGATCTCGCCCCAGTACTGGCCGCGGTTGCCGACCTATTGCTCGGCTCCTTTGATGTTGTCGGAATGGTCTCTGATGGGAAAGCGGCGCTTGAGGCCATCGTGACACTCCAACCGGATTTGGTGGTATTGGACATCTCGATGCCTGGAATGAATGGATTAGAGGTCGCGCGAGAGCTCCAGAATCGCGGCAATAAGAGCAGAATTGTGTTTCTCAGCGTTCAAGAGGACTCGGGAATTATCGCGGCTTGTATTTCCGCCGGGGCGTTTGGATATGTGATCAAAGCGGTGATGGATAGTGACCTAATTCTGGCGATGAATGAAGCGCTAGAGGATCGCGTATTCATCTCCCGGCTCTCTTCGTAGCGGCATCACCGAACAACGGGCCCTCACAACGGGCCCAACAACGGCAATATCCCCAAAACAATAAAATGGCGAGGCAAGAAGGCAGGTTTGTGAATGCTTGGTGGAGGCTTGCCGGGATGGACCGGTACTTTTGACGGTTCCATCGGTAGGGCACCTGGGTCAGTATCCCCAAACCTTTGTGGTCGCTGACACGGTGTTGGCCGGTTAATTTTTGTGCGATGGCGTGAAGTTCTGAAGCCAGCCGAGAATTAAGTCAATGGATTTAGCAAGGTCAAAATTCGCAAGAGGAGTATGAACATGACTACTAGTACGAAGAGAAGCGCGTTCGGTGTTGTTCTGGCCATCGTTGCAGTTTTCCTATTCGCTGGTGTGGCGCGCGCGCAAAGCCAGCAGGTGAAGGGCGTAATCAATGGACGGAGTGGCGCCACCATGACGGTGCTAACGCCGACTTCCGAGACGATAACCGTACTGCTGACACCTGCCACGCAGGTGCTGGAGCCCGAAGGAGCATTCCGCAAGAAACACCTGGCCATGACCGCCCTGGTACCGGGACTCTCGGTAGACGTGAAAGGGTCCATGAACGGGCAGCAACAGCTAGTTGCAGATAGTGTTACCTTCCATGGCTCTGACCTTAAGACTGCGCAAGACATCCAAGCAGGACTAGCCCCGACGGAACAGCAAATCCAGCAAAACCAGCAGCAAGACCAAGCGCAAATTCAGGCGCAACAACAGGTGATTAAGCAGCAACAGGCGGAGATCGCCGCCCAGCAGCAGGAAAGTGCCCAACACGCGGCGGAGATTGCGGCCAATAAGGCGGCGATTGAGGCAGCTAACAAGCGCTTCGGAGAATTGGGCGAGTACAATATCTTGGGCGAGGTCACCGTTCTATTTGGCAATGACAAGGTCGCGCTCGATCCACAATATCAACCCCAATTGCTCGCGTTAGCCAAACAGGCCATGGGCATCACTGCGTACCTCATTCAAGTGAAAGGGTACGCGTCGAAGGTTGGAAGTGCGGCCCTGAACGAAAGGCTCAGCACGGAACGCGCCGAAAACGTGACGGCATTCCTGGAGCAACAGGGCCATATCCCCCTGACCAACATACTTGCTCCTGGCGCGATGGGCACCAGCAGGCAGGTGGCTCCGGACACGACGGCCGAGGGTCAAGCCGATAACCGCCGAGTTGTCGTCAGAATACTGCAAAACAAAGGCATCGCGGGAACGTAAGCCTGGAGCGAGCGCGGGCAGCGTTCTCGTAGTCGGTTTCTGGAGTTGGAACAGAGAAAACGAAGTTTCAGGGGGCCTGTTAATGACGGTTTGGCGCAAATTTTATCTGTTAGCCTTCTTCGCTGTAGTCCTCGGGTGCATGGCGGTCGTTCCCAAAGCAAGCGCCCAGAATCAGACGACAACAAATCCTACGCCTCAGACGGACGATCAGTCGGCACCGGACAACACCTTGCATATAGCGGTCACGCCGTACATCTGGTTCGCGGGTGTACACGGCGACGTGGGCGCGCTGGGGCACGAGGCCAGCGTCCATGCCGACTTCAGTGACATCTTCAAATACGTCAATATCGGCGCAATGGGCACAGTGGAGCTTCGCTACAACCGCTTTGTTATCCCGCTTGACGTAGTGTGGATCAAGCTTTCCGACAACCGAGCGCTACCGTTTGATCAGGGGGTGGACTCGGTTCACGCAAAACTGAATGAGACCATTTTGACCCCGAAGATCGGGTACCGAATGGTTGATAAGCGGAGGTTCAAAGTCGATGCGGTCATGGGGCTGCGCTATTGGCATCTGGGAAACACCTTGACGTTGCAACCAACGCAGCCGCTCGGAAGTATCTATGAGTCGGCGAACTGGGTTGACGGAGTAGGCGGTATGAGGTTCCAAGTGCAGCTCACACCGAAAGTTAGTATGAACATTCTTGGGGATGCGGGCGGCGGCGGTTCGCGTTTGGATTATCAGGTGGCCGGCCTACTGGGTCTCAGGGTCAGCAAGAAGATCACGCTAGAGGCGGGTTATCGATATCTAGTAGTAGACTACCAGCCCCAAGGCACTTTTCGTTTTCTGTATGACGTCGCGATGCCCGGCATAGTCTTTGGTGCGACGATTAATTTGAAGTGAACTGGCACTTCAATAAGGCGTAGGCTGGCTATTCGATGTCTATGAGCGTAAACCGAATTCGGGAGGAAATTATGACTAAGCGTTTGTTGCCGTGGATGGCTATGCTCGCGCTGTTATCGCTCTCATTCCTGGGTCTCACGCTACTTCGTCTGAGCGACGCCAAAGCCGCGCCGCAGCAATTTCCGATCATGGATCAGGTGGCCGACAAGCTCATCCTGAAATACCAACAGTCGACCTGCGAGCAGTTGTGGATCAAGAAGTCGGAAAAAACTCCGCCAACCCCCGCGGAACAGAAAGCCGTGGTCTTTCTGAAAGAGCGATCCGCAGATGCGTGCGGCGTTCATAGCTAAAGTTGCGCCGCCCATCGCCAACAAAATGTTCGACTGCGGAATGATTCCGTGAAAGTAGCGCGTCGATGAATGCGAGTCTTATGAAATCGAGGAGTGTCATGAAGATCCGAGGAACATTATTTGCAGGGACGCTATTTGATGTTCCTTGACGGTTCTGTCGCTCGGTGCCGGAGTTCGCTCATGCTCAAGAGCACTGCACCGGCTGCCGCCGCGAGCAAACCGGTGCTGGAGCCTAAGGCCATTGAAATACTAAAGGCCGCGTGTGCGCGCCTGGCCGCTGCGCATTCCATGTCCTTCACCGCGGTGGTTACGGACGAGAGCCCCAGTCGCGTGGGTTTTCCATTGGCCTACTCCACGAAGTCCGAGGTCGTTATGCAACGGCCGAACAAGCTGCGGGTGATTACCTTGGGTGATGGACCCGCGTCGGAGTTTTATTACGACGGTAAGATTATGATGGCCTACGCTCCGCGGAGAATCTGGTTGCTATCGCCGACGCTCCGCCGACACTCGACGAGACCATGGAAGTGGCCTATCACGCTGCCGCTATTTATTTTCCGTTCGACGACGTAATTGTTTCCGATCCCTACAAAGATCTCGCTGATGATCTGCGCATGGCTTTTTATATTGGCCAGTCGAAAGTCGTTGGTGGCACCACCACCGATATGGTCGCCTATGATACGGGCGGAGTGTTCATTGAAATATGGATTGGCGTTGACGATAAACTGCCGCGTTTGCTGCGCGCGATCTACTCGGATGACCCCAATGAAATTCCGGCACCGACTGGAACTCTCCAACTGGCAGCTCGATCCGAATGTGACCGCGGATTTTTTCACTACGGAGAAGGCGAAAACGGCGACGCACATCAAATTTGCGCGTCCCGACGCGCCGCTTCCGCCACGCGCGGGAGCGAAGGGACGCCGGCGACAAATTCTACTCCCACGCCCACAGCCAAACCGAATGGTTCTCAGTAGATAGGAGCAACGATGATTAAGAAAATTTTTATCAGTTCGCTATCCGTCGTGTTCACGATCGTTCCATGCTTGCGCGCTTCTGCTTACGGGCACGCCAACGCCTATGGAGGCGGCAGCACCTACCATTCGGGAGATACCACCACGCGCACGAACGGGTACGGTGGCGAAGCGACGCACACTGCGGGAGAGGGAACAACCGCTTCCAATAAATACGGAGCGTCCGCATCGCATGCCGAAGGATCAGGAACGACGACGGCAAGCAATGCGTACGGAGGTAGCGCGACGCACTACCAAGGTGAGGGAACCACGGCTTCCAATGGCTATGGCGGCACTGCGTACCATCAGGAAGGATCCGGAACGACTACCGCGACGAACGCCTATGGCGGCAGCGCAACTCATTATGAGGGAGTAGGCACCGTCGGAACCACTTCCTCTGGCACGACGGTGGCCGCCAGCGACCACTACTATGGCGGCACTTATGGCGCGGCATATCACCCGACGACGGTAGCTGTTGCTACGCCTTATTACGGGGCGTACCACCCACCAGTCGTCGTGAACTCCTACAGCACCGGTTGCTACAACTGTGGTGGCTGGGCCGTGGCGGGAGCTGCGGTGGCGGGAGCGGTTGTCGGCGCGACGGTGGCGACTGCTAGCAGCAATGCCGCGGCGTCCAACGCGTACACGCAAGGGTACGTTGCGGGTAGCACGACCAGCGCGGCCAACTCCAGTGTTGCGGTGGCCAATGCGAATGCCGCAGCCGCAAACGCCAATGCTGCGGCGGCGAATGCCAATGCTGCCGCTGCCAACGCTAGTTATTATACGGGCGAAATCGTGGCGGCCATCCCGACCGGCTGCGCAAGTCCCGTGGTGAACGGAAATACTTACTATCTTTGCGGGAATACTTGGTTCAGTGCCTCGTATGGCGCGAATGGAGTGTTCTACCGCGTAGTGCCCACGCCTAACTAGGCGAAATTATTCGTTCGAACTACCGACGAATCTTTGAAGAGTTCCAATTGGTATAAGGAGGCTTTTAATGAATGGGAGACCCGCAGTGACATTTCGCAAAGAGTCGGCCACCGGCACCGTCGGCGCGAACGCTAAACGCTTCCTGATAATCGGTGCGGTGGCGCTCCTGGCGGTTGCGCCAGCCATGGCGCAACAAAGCCAGCTGCAGGAGAAGGTTGCCGCCGTGCAGCAGATCGCAGCGGCAAATAAGCAAAGCTTGCAGCAGTACCAATGGATCGAGACGTCGCAGCCCGTACTAAACGGAGATGCAAAACCTTCCTCCCAGAACTTGTGCCGCTACGGTCCGGACGGCCAAGTTCAGAAGACGCCGATCGGTCCTCCTCCGGAGCAGCCCAGCGGTGGCAGGCTAAAACAAAGAATCATTGAAAAGAAAAAGGGGGAGATGGAGGACTACATGGGGGACGTAAAGGCCCTCCTCAGTCTGTACGTGCCACCCGACGCGCAGAGAATGGCGCAAGCCTATCAGGCGGGCAAAGTCACGTTGAATCCCGCTGGGGGTGTTGTGAATTTAGTTTTTAGGGACTATGCCCAGCCCGGCGATCAGATGACCCTTACGTACAATCCCGCGGCACATGGAATCGTTTCGCTGAGCGTCAACACCTACATGGATCAATCGAAGGACGTTGTTACGTTGCAGGTGCAGATGGCCACTCTGCCCGACGGCACGAACTACGTGCAACAGACCGTTCTTGACGCAACCGCCAAAAAACTCGTCGTGACTACCACGAGTTCCAACTACCAGCACCTGTGATCCAAAAAGAAGTCTCTGATTGTTGCTTTGAAAAAAAAGGCAGGACAGGTCTTGTTGGATGCGGCTTGTCCCGCAAGCGAATGATTTGGTGTTGCAACTGGACGCGATTTCGCTGACGCATTCGCATAACGGCGGAAGCCCGCCGTAACGATGCGGCAGTAGCTATCGCCGCGATTCCGATCACCAACACCAGTCGCTGGAGCACAGCCTAAGACCACAGGGTGATTCCGCACAGATGGGCAAAGTGCGCGCACAAGGAGTGTTCTGGAAATGGCTATTTCTAGTTTGTTTCGCTTGCCTACCTGCTCGCGCTCAAGACGTGCAATTTTTGCCGGAAGTTGACGCCCATCTCAAGCTGAATTCCACTTTCCGAACGTATCTTCAGGCCAAGGATGATCGAGACGGTGGCGATCCGACACAATTTGCCATCGGGCCAAGCCTTCAGCTCTATCTAAAACCTCTCATCAAGCTTAAGAAAGTAACGACGTTTGACCTGGACGATTCGAAATCAAGATTTCTGGTACTGGAAGCTGGGTACCGGTATATCACTGCGCCGAATGAACCGCCCGAAAATCGCATGATCACGGCGGTGACTGGGAATTTTTTCCTGGCCGCCGGATTTCACCTCTCGGACCGCAATCGCGCGGATCTGGACTGGAAAAATGGCGCATTCACCTGGCGCTATCGCAACAGGTTGACACTCGAACGCACTTTTGCGATCCGGTCTCATCACCTCATCCCGTATGTGGCCGCCGAACCATATTACGAGAGCCAATACAACAAATGGAGCACCACGGATCTCTTTGCGGGCTGCTTGTTCCCCGTCGGGAAACACGTCGAATTCAACATCTACTATGAACACGAAAACGACACGTACGGACATGCAAACAAACAGGAGAATTATGTCGGGCTCGTACTTGATCTCTATTTCTCGGTGGCGAAGCGATGAGGCGGATGTGTCACTGAGCCTTGCCAGCGTACTTGGCTTGCTGATTCGACGACTGCGGGAATTTTGAGAGCCGCCGCGGTAGCGCTCAGGACTTCTTGGTCTTCGCGGGAGGCGCCAGCGCGACGGCGGCCTCGGCAGTGAGGAACAGGAAAGTGAACGTCTCCTGCAGGTACAGACGGACAGCGGAATCGGTGTGGCTGAGATAGCCGATGGAGACGTCCTGGCCGATGTGCAAATCGAAATCACCGCCACGGGTGGTCAGCACGAACGCGCCAGCGATGGCGGGCGCCCAGATGATTTGATCTTTGACCAGGCGCTTGACGTGTTCGAGCACCGGGTATCCCTGGTCACTGGTTTCGGCGAGCGCAGTGTAGGCGTCGGCTCCGAGCAGCACAGCGTAGGGACCATTGACGCCGACGAGCCGGAGCTGACTCAATGCCTGGGCAATAGCGTCCGGATATTGGCGCACATCGGTCGGAAGCACCATCTTCGGATTGCTGGTGCCTTGCCGAATGCCCCCGATGCCGGCGGCATCGTAGCCCTCGAAGATAGCGCCGTCTTCGGCAAAGGCAATCTTGCGCGCGGCGTCCTTGGCGGGCTGCCAGTCCGAGTCGTTCGCACCGCGGGCCACGTCGTCGATCTGCTGGCGATCCAGTTCAAACGGAACGCGCAGCTCGACCAGCGCCTTTACCTCGCGCTGCCGCGCAAGAATGCCGGCCGACGGGGCCGCGATGGTCCGCAGATGGCCGGTGCCGACGGCGGAAAGGGCGGTGCCCGCCTGGCCCTGCACGTCGACGACACGGCGTCCGGCGAGGTAGCGCTTGAGCGTGCGCGTGGTTTCCTCTTCGATCTCTGCCCAGGCCATATCGGAAATAGGGGCAAGCTCGCGATGTAGATTATTCATTGGGAATCTCTCCTTTAAGAGAACCGATGCCGAGCGAACCCTCACCCGCGGACGAAGAGGGTTCGACCACCGTGGGCGCGGCGGAAGGCACCGCCGGCGGGTCGTCGGCCACTGTATCCAGAAATGTCGCGGATGGTACGAAGAACAGGTTTCCGGTGACTGGATGGCTGAAGTCGAGCAGCCGGTCGTAATTGCCCGGTGGACGGCCAATGAACATGTTCTCGAGCATTTGCTCGGTGGTGCGGGGTGAACGGCTGTAGCCAATGAAATAGGTGCCAAATTCACCGTTCGTAGCCCGGCCGAAGGGCATGTTGTCGCGCAGAATTTTGATCTCTTTCCCGTCCTCGACGATCGTCGTGAGCGCACTGTGCGCGGAGGTAGGTTTGACGGAGTCGTCCAATTCGATGTCGGAAAGCTTGGCGCGGCCAATGATTCGTTCCTGCGCCTCCGTGGGCAGCGCATTCCATCCGGCAAGATCATGAAGGTATTTCTGCACGATGACGTAGCTGCCGCCGGCGAACGCGGGGTCCTCTGCTCCGACGAGCACGGCGTCGACCGCTGCTTCGCCCCGCGGATTCTCCGTTCCATCGACAAATCCGATGAGGTCGCGATCATCGAAATAACGGAATCCGTGCACCTCGTCTACTGGCGAAACGGCCTCGCCGATCCGTGTCATGATCTGCGTGGCAAGTTCGAAGCACAGATCCATGCGCTTTGCCCGGATGTGAAACAGTAAATCGCCGGGCGTGGAAACGGCATGGCGCCCACCGGCGCGAATCTCTTGGAAGACATGGAGCTTCGCCGGCCTAGGCGACCCAAACAGTCGATCCCACACCTCGGATCCAAATCCCATAACACAGGAGAGTCCCCCTTCAAGGTCGCGAAACTCGACTGCGCGAAAAAGCCCGGCGAGGTCTCCGCAAAACGATCGGATGGTCTCGCGATTTTCCGGGCCGGGGTTTACTGTCGCGACGAGGAAGATGGCGGCACGCGTAAGCGGCGAAGATACGGATTGCGCAAGGGCTCGGACGGCAGATGCCGCTTGGGGCACACTGATCGGGTTAGAATCCATCGGATGTAATCCTGGTGCGCTGGCGGAACTTCGTTCTGCGAAACATCTCGCTCGCCTGACATGCAAATAATCGGATGGAAGCTTACCAAAGAACGCTTGAGTGTTGCTACGGAGACTGAAAGCACAGCGTCAGGGGGAGTCGGCTATGTCAAGGACTCTTGAAGTGTTGGAAATCTATTTTTAGACGTGCGAATGGAATGTGGTAGGTTCTGAGAGATTCGGGCTAGTTTGGCTGGTGTAGCAGACATGGGAAAAGCATTGACCGCGCGGCTTGTGTCGATCAACGTCGGTCTCCCGCGTAACATATCTTGGCGTGGCAAGACCGTCTACACGGGCATCTGGAAAAGCCCGACGCACGGTCGCGTTCTGGTCCGCAGGTTAAACATTGACGGTGATGGCCAGGGCGACTTGGCTGGCCATGGAGGTTTGAACCGCCCTGTGATGGTTTACCAGCTGGACTCCTACCGCTATTGGGAGCGCGAACTGGGCCGCAACAATTTCAGTCACGGACAATTTGGGGAAAACTTCACCGTCGAGGGCTTGCCAGACGCTGAAGTGTGTATTGGCGACCGCTACCGGATCGGGACTGCTTTATTCGAGATTTCGCAGCCGCGGGTCACGTGCTATCGCGTCGGCATACGCTTAGACGATCCCCAGATGGCAATGCGGTTGGTCGCCCATCACCGCCCAGGGTTTTACTTGCGCGTACTGGAGGAGGGCGAGGTCGGAGCCGGAGACGAGATTATAAAGATGGCGGACGGGCCGGAGCGAATGAGCGTTGCCGAGATTGACGCGATGCTGTATCTGAGCGGTCACAGCCGTGAGCAATTGGATCGAGCACTGCGCATACCGGCTTTAAGCGAAGGGTGGCGAGGTTCCTTCAAAGCGCTCTTGCAGCAAGAGACCGAGGGAACTGTCGTAACAGGAAATCCGGGACTGGCACCGCCGAGCGGGCCTGCACCCGGGTGGCCGGGATTTCGTCCCTTGCGAGTGTCACGCATCGACAGAGAGAGCAGTAGCGTGATTTCCCTAGTGCTGGTGGCGGGGGACGGTCGTCCACTCGTTTCCGCTCAGCCGGGCCAATTCGTCGTTTTACGTTTGCAACCCGAGCCAAACTCTCCGGCTCTATTGCGCAACTACTCGCTCTCCGATTTGCCAGCCGCCGACCACTATCGCGTGAGTATCAAGAAAGAAGTCAACGGTGTCGCCAGCACCTATGTGCATAATTACGTCCAAGCCGGTGATTTGGTGGACGTCGCGGCGCCCCGAGGCAATTTCACGCTAGAGCCGGGAACCAAACCTGTGGTGCTGCTCAGCGTTGGCGTGGGAGCGACCCCGGTGATGGCAATGCTGCACGCGCTGGCGAACGAAGGTTCGCCACGCGAGGTATGGTGGCTGTTCGGGGCGCGGAATCGCGAGGAGCATCCGTTTGCAGAAGAGTCAAACAACTTAGTCAAGATGCTACCCCATAGTAAGCGCTTCGTGCGATATAGCCATCCGGGGCCCGAGGATCGTATAGGCATAGACTTCGATGAGGCAGGACATATCGCAGTCGACCTGCTCGAAAAACTTGGCGTGCCCCGCGATGCGGATTTCTACCTTTGCGGCCCTGATTTGTTCTTGCGCGATTTGACCGCCGGCCTCGCGGCTTTGGGGGTTTCAGACGAGCGAGTGCACTCGGAGATTTTTGGCGCAGGTAAGCCAATCACGCCGGGCATTGCCGAAGCACCGCATTCGCCTCCTCATCCGCCAGAAGGACCTGCTGGGCCGGGTCCCCGTGTTTCGTTCGCACGGAGTGGCCTCAACGTCTGTTGGGATCCAAAATTCCCGAGTCTTCTTGATTTTGCGGATGCGTGCGATGTGCCAGTACGCTGGTCGTGTCGCACTGGAGTTTGCCATACGTGCGAAAGTGGACTGATCTCGGGCAGCGTCGCTTACCAGCCCGAACCGCTTGAACCACCCGCCCAGGGCAACCTATTAATCTGCTGTGCCCGACCTAAAGACGACGTGGTAATCGACTTGTGACGCGCAAAAAATAGTCAGGGCTTTAGATTGAAATTCACGGCTAACCATTTCTATCCGCAAGGCTCGCGATATTTGATAGGTTGAGAGGCCCAGATCCAGCAACCGAAGAACGAAGTTGCCAGAATTATCTTTGAGGCAGCAACAAGCGCACGAGAAGTATTAAATAGCGGCTTGACGGACACAAGGAGAACAAGCTATGACGACGCGTCCACCGGTGCCACCATTTTCTAGAGAGAGTGCTATTCAAAAAGTTCGTCTGGCCGAGGACGGTTGGAACTCACGGGACCCGGAAAAAGTAGCACAGGCCTATACGATAGATTCTCACTGGAGAAATCGCGCGGAATTCGTCAACGGAAGAGCGGAGATCGTCGCGTTCCTGACACGCAAGTGGGCAAAGGAATTAGACTATCGGCTAATCAAGGAACTTTGGGCATTTACGGAAAACCGCATTGCAGTGCGCTTCGCCTACGAGTGGCACGATGACTCAGGGAATTGGTACCGATCGTATGGGAACGAGAACTGGCAATTCAGCGAGGATGGACTGATGTTGTGGAGATTTGCAAGCATCAACGATCTTCCGATCAAAGAGTCAGAGCGCAAGTACCATTGGCCGCTCGGGCGGCGGCCCGACGAACATCCTGGACTGAGCGACTTGGGGTTCTGAAACAATTCACGCGTGCCGGTTCGATTGCGTCCCGGCGCCGGAGGCGCCGAGTAAGCTCCAGAACTGCAAAAAAGGAGCAATTCATGATCAGCGGATATTCATCCGAAATATCACGCCGTAAGTTCCTCGCCAGAGGAGGTCTGACCTTTGCGGTGGCTTGCGTTACTCCAAAGCTATTCTCTGCGGACCGTGGGAATCTGGTTGAAATGGCTTTCAAGGAAGCAGCCACGACAAAAATCACGGTGCAACCACTGCGCCGCAATATCACCGCTCTTTTGGGTCTAAGTGGGAATATCGCGGTGCTCACGGGCGCCGACGGAAAGCTGCTCGTTGATGCGGAAATCGTCACCGCGCGCCCCAAGGTTGCCGAAGCTCTAGCGAGCATCAATGGCGACCCCATCAAGCAATTGATCAACACCCACTGGCACTTTGATCACTGCGGTGGAAATGATTGGGTGCACCAAGCGGGAGCCAGCATTCTGGCGCAAGAGAACACGCGCAAGCATCTTCTGGTAGACACGCGCGTCGAAGGTTGGGACTACACTTTCCCGGCCTCGCCGGCAGGAGCGATCCCATCGACCGTCTTCGGAGAAGATCACACCGTGCACGCCAATGACAGCACTTTGGTTCTGAAGCACTATCTGCCCGCGCACACGGACTCTGACATTTCCGTGCATTTCATGGAAGCGGACATCTTTCACACCGGGGACACGTTTTGGAATCGCAATTACCCTTTCATCGACTACTCGACCGGAGGCAGTATCGACGGGACTATTCGCGCCGCAGAAGCGAATGTCGCGCATGTAACGGACAAGATGATTGTCATCCCCGGACACGGAGCCGTGGGCGCGAAAGCGGATCTCATTCTCTTTCGTGACGTGATGGTTGGAATCCGCGACAAAGTGGCCGCGCTCAAGAAGCAGGGTAGAACTGTGGATGAAATTATCGCCGCCAAACCGGGCGCCAGCACCGATGCGGAGTGGGGCAATGGTTTTAAGACCCCCAGCGAGTTTGTCGCTTTGGTGTACCAGGGCGTATGAGCAATCGGAACCGGAGGCGCAGTCGATGGAAGTAAATGGCGTAAATCCGGGAAAGCGACTCGCTGCTGCATCGGCTGCTGAGCTCGTGAAAAACGGCATGATCGTCGGCTTAGGCTCTCGATCGACCGCGGAGATCGTCATTCACATCATCGGTGAGAAAGTGAAAAAGGGACTGCAGATAATAGGTGTCCCGACTTCTCATGAATCCGAGGACTTGGCCCGAGCCTTGGGAATTCGATTGTCGACGCTCGCGGATCACCCTGAACTCGATCTCACCATTGATGGAGCCGATGAGGTGGAGACCGGTTCGCTCGATCTCATCAAAGGGCGCGGCGGCGCGCTATTGCGCGAAAAAATTGTGGCCAGCTCCAGCCGACGGCTGATCATCGTTGTGGATGAGGGCAAGATTGTAAGTCGGCTTGGCTCGCATGGTGAGGTTCCGGTTGAAATCGTCCCGTTCGCATGGCAATCGACCGCTCTCCGCCTCGAGAGGCTTGGGTGGAAACCGGTGTTGCGTGTGAACGCCGAACGAAAGCCGTACATCACAGACGGCGGTCACTACATTCTGGACTGCTCTTTCGACAAAGACATTTCAATACAAACAAGGGCTACGAACTTGCATGACACCGTAGGCGTCGTGGAACACGGAATGTTCCTAGGCATGGCTACCGAGGTACATGTGGGAACCTCGACGGGTGTTCGTATACTTCGCAGAGAATCCGACAAGGTATCGAATCAATATCCGTAGCATTAGTTCGCTGTGGTTGGTCTTACCGTTAGGCTCAAGTCTGGACAACTATTGAGGTCGTACGGCTCCCGTGCCACCGTCCATCTTGCGGAGCAGCAGTACGAGTGCTCGAACAAATTCAGTTCGGAGATGACGCCAGCGGCCCGGGTACGGAAGCTCCACGTGCATGCCGGACCAGTTGGCCCGGCCTTCTGAACGCTTCACGTTGTTTGCTATCGAGCGAACGACTGTGATTACGACCTTTGGCTGTAATTTCCGGAGCGTTCTACTAAGACGTGCTTCGGCTTCCAGACAAGCCTTGCTTCGCGCGGTTTTCCCGAGCTGATCGACCGGGCCCGGACACAAGTCTACGAGGTAGCAGCCCAGCGCACGAAATGAGTCCAGAAAATCGTGCCCGCGCATATTTGGAAACGCCTCTAGGAATGCTTCCCGAATGGCCCGGTAGAGTCCAGAGTCCGCTCGGTAAAAGAAACGTCCGGAAGCTGGCGGCGCTTCACCTACGAAGAGGAGCCGGACGCGCGCGGGGCGATACCGCATTCGCAGGCGCTCGTTTGAGTGGACCGTCCTGTGCTCTGTGAGTGCGGACTTGCTCATGTCACTAGCTGCGGAGAAATGGCAGTTTAATGGATTTCCTTTGCCCCTTTGAGGAGCTAGTACTCAGTGGCAAGGAAAAAAAAGCGGCCTATCTTCCGCAAACGGTGGCAAAACCCGCTCCTGTTAGGATTCCTTAGTTTTATTGGGACTTTTTGGAGACTACTTGAAACTGGCGGAGAGGGGGGGATTCGAACCCCCGGTAGGAGTTTTGGCCCCTACAACGGTTTAGCAAACCGCCGCATTCAGCCGCTCTGCCACCTCTCCGCGGCGTACGTCCGGATATCTTCCGGAAGACGACGCAGTATAACATCGTTTTGGGCCGATTCAGGATGGCAAATTTGGGCGCGCGTCGTGAATGGAAGGCGCGCGCATCAATCTTGGAAAAACGTGTCTTAGGCAGGCAGCGAGGTGCCACTTAGGCGCGTCAAAAGTCAGTAGTTGTCTCCCAGGTTAGGACGACTTTCCGATGGACGGGAATGGTTTTCGGGCTTCTTCCCTTTGTGCCGGTTTAACCCTAAACTTATGGTGCACCGAGGGTTGGCCACCTCCCTAGCCCAACGGACGGTCCACGAACGATTCTCAAAGTACCGTGAAGACTCCGTTCGCCGGCAGGAATCGAAAAAGGGCTCCTGGCGAAACATTTTGGCTGCTTAAGCCGTATCTATAGGTGCCGCTGAATAGGATTGCTGGAACTGTGCGTGCTTGTACCTCACAGGCATCAGGGACTAGAACGGATACGTGGTAAACGAAGGGGCATGGCATGAAGACGTGGAAGAAGGTTTTGATCGGTTTGGGTGCCGTAGTGGTCGTTGGCATAATCGTGTTCGTCAGTATCAACCAGGCGAACAAGGGCGTGGTGACGGTGCAAACGGCCAAGGTGGCTACGCAAGATTCGCTCGTGTCTCAGGTGACGGCCTCCGGAGAAATTAAACCAACGACCTACACCAATGTGACGGCCCAAGGTTTCGGGCGCATCACGGAGATTCTGATTAAAGAAGGCGACCACATCAAGAAAGGCGACAAATTGCTGTTGCAAGAGAATGTGCAAGCCAGTGCGGACGTCCAGGCGCAGGACGCCGCCATTAATTCCACCGAATCGGGAGTGCTGGCTGCCGCAGCCAGCTATAAGGCGGCGCAAGCGGACCTTTTGCAGCAGCGCGCGAACCTTGAGAAAGCCAAGTTAGATTACGATCGCGGCCAGGGACTTTTCAAGGATGGCCTGATCGCCAAGCAGGATTTTGATCAGCGCAAGACTACCTACGACGCGGCCGTGGCCGGGGTGGATTCGTCAGAAGCGCGCATGCAGTCATTGAATGCGCAGTTGGCCCAAGCGCGTGCGCAAGTTAGCCAAAGCCGCGCCGTGCTGGTGCACACCAAGGACATTTTGCAGAAAACGGCTTATGTTTCGCCCATCAACGGTATCGTCAGCTACTTGCCGGTGCGCTTGGGTGAATACGTGGTGCCCGGCATTCAGAATGCCAACGGCAGCTTCCTGATGACGCTGTCCGATATGTCCGTGGTGACGGCGGAAGTGAAAGTGGACGAGACAGATATCGTAAACGTCAAAATTGGGCAGGATGCGGACGTTACCATCGATGCTGTCCCCGGGAAGACATTCAAAGGCACAGTTACCGAGATCGGCTCTCAGGCGGTGCTGCGCAGTTCGGGATTGGCGACTACGCAGTCGACCACGAGCACGCAGGAAGCGAAAGATTTCAAGGTGGTGATAACGCTCGCCGCGCCACCGGAGAATCTGCGGCCGGGGCTTTCAACGACCGCCAAAATCAAAACGGCAGAAAAGAAAAACGTTATCGCTATTCCGATCCAGGCGCTGGCCGTGCGCTCGCGCAAGGACTTGGAACAAGCTGCTAAGAGTGCCAAGAAGGGCGGCAATTCCAGCGTGACTCTGGCCGCTCCGCCGCCAGCCGTCGCGAGCGGCGATCCAAAGAAGGACGAAGTGCAAGGCGTGTTCGTGGTTCACGGCAAGGAAGCGGTGTTCAAGGCGGTGGACACCGGGATTGCTGGCGTAACGGATATTGAAGTTACCAAGGGTCTGCAGGCTGGCGACGAAATTGTCGTAGGAAGCTACAAGGCGTTACGCACGCTTAAGCCAGAGGCGACCGTCAAAGTGGATAACTCCACCCCAAAGAAGCCCGAAGATCAAGAGAGCTAAACTCGCGCCGGACGGAAATGTCACGGACACAATTGCACGGGAGAGTGTAATGCCAGTCGAAACGACATCGACGGATTCGTATCGCGAGGATCTAGTCAGCTCGGGAGTGGTAATCAAGACCGAGGAGCTGGAAAAAGTCTACCAGATGGGCACGGAAACGGTGCATGCACTCAGCGGTGTGGACCTCCAAATTCGCAAGGGTGAGTACGTTGCGATCATGGGACCTTCGGGATCAGGTAAATCCACGTTGATGAATCTGATTGGTTGTTTGGATTCGCCGAGCGCGGGGAAATACTGGCTGGCGGGACGGCTGGTCAGCGACCTGGATGACGACGAGTTGGCCTACATCCGAAACAAAGAAATTGGCTTTGTGTTTCAGACTTTTAATTTGCTGCCTCGTGCGACAGCATTGCACAACGTCGAATTGCCGCTCATTTACAACGGAACGCCATCGGAAGAACGCATTGAGAAAGCCAAAAAGGCACTGGAACGCGTGGATCTTAGAGATCGCATGGGACACAAGCCGAACGAGCTATCGGGCGGACAGCGGCAGCGTGTAGCAATCGCGCGAGCTCTGGTAAATTCACCGTCTATCGTACTGGCGGATGAACCCACGGGAAACCTTGATTCCAAGACAGGCGAGGAGATCATGGCGCTGTTCGAGAACCTGCATCAGCAGGGGAACACCATCATTGTGGTGACGCACGAAAACGATATCGCGCAACACGCCCATCGGGTGATTTACATTCGCGACGGGAAGATTGCCTCAGACGAGGTCGTTAAGAAGTAGCCGCTCAGCCTGCCTGATTGCAGAATCTCGTTCACCTCGAAAACTGGGCATCCGAAACGCGGTCTATCGCTTGGCAATGTGAAGTTTTGGATCGACAGTGACGCTAATGGATCGGTGCGGCATCCGCGGCTTCGACATCAGCGTAAGATTCCATTGAACTCAAGTAGGTACTTGAGATCCGGTCGTGCCAGGTAAGAGCGTCTTCATCCCACAAGGACCATACAAAGCCGAGAAAAAACGTTCCGGCGGAAAGCATATAGCCAGCGCTGCGCAGGAGCATTTGGTGCGGTGTAGGAGGTTCGCCGGTGAAGCTGACGACCTGCAAGCCGCGCAACATCATCCCAGGAGTAGTTCCACCGAAAATTGTGAATAATGCGAAATACTGCAGGTAGACGATGGCGAACGTGGCGATGCAGACTTCCCCGCTTAACTTGCTCACGGTAAATTCACCACCAAGCGCGCCAAAGAGAGCCAGGAAAGCGCCATACGCGAACAGGAGACAGGCAGAGTCAATGACGGCCGCGAGCCTTCGTTCGTCAATAGAAGCTGCGGGTAGCAGATCCCATCCCGCGCTAGCTGTGGGCTGAAGTATGGCGCCAGTGGTCTCCGCGGGTTTTTCTGGAGGAAGCGAGACGTCGATGATCATGCGCGTCTCGTCACCGCGCTTTTTCGGTGGCCTACCAATAGCGATAGTAAAAGAAAAATCTTCCTTGAGTGGCGGGAATCCATCCGGGTCGGCAAACCCGTTGGCGGCAGAAATGGCGCCGCGTGTCACTTGCGGAGCGTGGACGGGTGAAGCGATGATGGAAGCGGTCGGCGCTTCAAACGGCAATTGCGCTTGTGCCGCGTTCATCTTTTTCTTGCGACCACGATAGGTTTCGAGCCGGTGCGCCAACTCATCGCGCCAAGCGGGATCGCTTTCGGAGTTTAGGGACGGAGAGTGGGCACCACGGACAGCGTGCGCCGGGCCCGCGAGAACGGGCTCGGCGGCCGAGGAGACTTCACAAAAATTACAGGTGCGTACGCTCGAGGGCAGTACGGCGCCGCATTGCAAACAAGTTTTAGTCACCGGTGAGTTTTGCGCTGCGGACGCTCACACTCCGGTGAGGAGTGTACCCAAATAGACTAACAAAGATACAGCGTTGCCGGGTAGGAGATTCAAAGAGGCAATGTTTCGAAAAAGTTATCGGTATTTATGGAGGGCGCCTAGGCGTCCATCTGTTGCGCGAGCATGTCACGGCTGAAGGCTATTCGACGCTCCAGAGTCACTGCCGCGAAATATGCGCACTGAGAGCGCTCGAATTCGGTCCACGAACGCAGCGAGGGCATGAGCCGCGCAACCGTGGAACGCACGAAATTCAGCATGCTGAAATAAGCGCCGACGGCCCGAAGGCGGGTGCGATCGTCGGGGCTTTCGGGGCAAAGATGCAGGAGTTGTATTACGCGCGGGAAATCTTCACCGGACGCGGTCTTTTGAATACCAGTGACATCCTGTACCTCTCGCGAAAGAGGCTGCCTGGCGGACGCTGCGATCAGCGAGCGGCAATAGGACACAAAGAACTGCAGCAGTAAAGTTACGGAACAGATGAATATGAATGCTGGCATCATCGGGGCACCAGCGCTAACCGCGAGGGAGCGATGCGGTCATTTGTAGAAAAGCGCCAGAAAGCATAGGACCACGCAAGTGGGAGCACAAAGCCATAGAGCTGGACAAGGGGCGCGAAAAATCCGATCTTCGAGGGATAGAGATTCGTCAACGCATAGGTGGCGGCGAAAAGGCTGAAGTAAACGCCCAGCGAGAGAACCAATTGCACTAGCTGGGTGCGACTTTCGCGAAGCTTCATGATCGCGGCCCACAATACGTAGGTAAGCACAAGTCCAAGGAAGTAAAGATTCTGAGACAGCTCGATGGCGAAGTTGGTAATTAGTCTGGAAGTGGATTGCTGCACCACCGCGTACGAGAAGAGTGCAGTTCCGACGAGAAGCACAATCGTACCCAGACGCACCGCGCGGCTGGCATTCATTTCACTGAACACGTGCGCGTACAGGCTCATCAACGCAAAGTAGAGAAGTATGGTGAGCAACGCGTCCGAGAAATAATAGAAGTAGAAATACTCTGTGGAGGAAATTCCACATTGCACAAGAACGCGATAGCGGCCCAGGCTCACGGCCACCGATGCCACCATGTACACGTTCAAGAACAAATAGCGCCGGAACGCACCGCGCTTCAACGCACAAATTACCACTGCGGCTTCACAGCCGATACCGACTAGCCAGATGAGATAGTCCAGTGGGCCAAGCACGAAACGCTCTCTTTCGATTCCCCTGGTCTAATCAGCTATGACCTGCCGGTTAAGGCTTGTCAAATGCGATTAACGCGCGGGAAGCGGTGGTTGCGGCGGTGGTGGTGCTGGTCTTGGTGCCGGTGCCGTTCCGTTGGCGGTGAATATTCCGCCATCGCTGTGCGCCGCGACAACCGTCTTCAGACCCATTGCCCCGACCAAAACAAGCATGGACAGGGATATAACTGCGAGCTTGCGTGACATAGTGCCTCCGGGTAGGGAAACTCCCCGGACGCACTTTAACCTCTATTGCAGGAATGTCAAGCATTCCGCTATGGGACCTGTGAAAATACTTGAACAACACCGCCTTCGCTTTCGGCGAACTTTCGCCATAGCGAGCGATGAACGGTCCTGTTCCCAGAGGAAGAGTAGAGATTAGCAGGACGAAGGACAACGGTACGGTAGTACCAAAGCGCTTAGTACTTTTGGCCTACTGAAAGCTAGTCCCCGCCAAATTGGCCGCATGATTTAAATTCGGCGGCATTTGACCCATTGCGCGAGGAGCTCTAAACCTAACCGGCCTTGACACTTCCGCCAGCGACTCCGTAGCATTGACAGTTGCTCCACGCCGGCGTAGCTCAGTGGTAGAGCGAGGGTCTCATAATCCCTAGGCCGTGGGTTCGATTCCCTCCGCCGGCACCAACCACGTCTTTCGAGACAAGCTAGCTCAAACCACGTTGAGGATTCGCGCGTTGGACGTTGTCGCTGGATCGTTTGGAGAGGCGACGAAGCAAATGCAGTAAATCGGGGTAAGATCCCTTCAACATATTTTGGCCAGTATTGTAGCCCCGTTTCTGGCGCACTCTTTATCATTCGCCTTGCGTCAGTTGCGAAGACTAATCGGTGGAGGCCTTTTTCTTTTTCGACAAATAGTGGTGAATATCCGGCCAAAACTCCTTCAGCTGATTTCCGAAGGCGTCGATGCCCAACTGCAATCCATAGTTGCTAAAATTCGACGAAAAACTCCGATCGGCGGCGGGATAATAGGCGTTGGAAATGGCAATCGCCGTTGCGTTGCCCGCAAACTCAGGGACGTTAAATATACTGCCCCCCGAGTCTCTGCGGGTTATGAAAATTCGGCTGATGCCATAAGTAAAGCGGCGAACGAATCCGCCTCTTCCCAATCGAAAATAACGGGGATCCGTTTTTAGGAGTGAAGGGTAAACGGCACCCACCATTATATTGCCATCCACCTGATCCGCGAAAGCGGTTCCATATCGCTTGCCATATCCCGCCATCCCTTGTCCGAACGCTGGATAGGCATTTTCCGCCTGGCGGATACCCGCCACAATGCCCACAACCACGAATTCGTATGGATCAAACGCGCCCGACGCAGTTATGGCGAACTTCTCTTTCACGGAGATCGGTTTCACTTGCGCCTGATTATCGACGGTCAAGTAGTTCGGCATCACGTAGAACATCCGGTCGTTGGTCTTCTTGGTCTCCGTTTGGCCCTGACTGTTCTGTCCCTGAGAATTCGTCTGCGCAGGTGGTTGATCTCCGGGTTTGCCTTGCGGCGGAAGAGTTGTGGGGGCCGATGAAGGCTGTTGTGTAGTATTCGCCGGCTGCTCGGCCTGCGCATTGGCACTGGCAGGATGATTTTGGGGGGCGACCGCTGGCGTCTGAACTGTGTCACTATCCGCCACCCAAGCCGCTGGTGTGGCCGTTTTATCCTGCGCGAAGCAAGACGACGCCATGGCTAATAGCGCGATCAAGCGTACTATGCCGCTCGGCCATGTTATGTATTGCAAAATGCTTCTCCCTCAGCCCAAAAGTGGCCGGTTAATAGGATGGCCATTGCAATGTATGGGTTATCCCAGTTTAAGCCCCAACAGCTTAAATCTCATACGCGAATTGCGGTCGCTTTCCTTGCTAAAACCGTCGTGGCCGGACTTCCTTCGTAGGTCTAGCGGAGAGTGGTCAGAAAATGTGCGCGATTAACTCTTCTTGTCGAGTTTCAGATTTAGGACCATGTCCTTGCGGCTGTCAAAACTTGAGACCGTGCGCGTTTGAGACTTGACTCCGTCTTTCTCCGCATGGAGTTCGTAGTCAGCATTTGGATCCAGGCCGCTAAATCGGTAATTCCCGGCGCTGTCACTGATATAGCTGCGAATCGCGTTGGTGCGCATATTTTTTAAAAAAACAATACCGGCAGAAATCGGCGTGTCGCTTTTATCCATCACCACGCCGCGCACGGTGCGCAGCTGTGGTTCCTTCTTGGAATCCTGAGCAGCGCCGCAGACCGCCAGGCACGCGAGCACGAACAGCAGGGTGACAAGGCGATTTCGCGTACTCACTTTTTCCTCTCTGGAGCCAGTTCCATGCGAAACACCATGCTTTCTTCGCTCAACCCGTTCTTGGCATCTATGGGCTGCGTGGCGTTCGCGAATCCCTTGGACTGCACCTCCACCTCGTAATCTTCCCCAGGCGGGACACGAATCGCAAATTCGCCCCGAGAATTCGTGTACGTGTTCCAGCGATATTTTTTCTCGTTGGCACGTCTGATGCGCAACTGTGCCGCTGGCAATGCCAAGGCCTTATCGTCGAAGACCGTTCCGTGAATCAGGAACTCATCTACATGCCGCGCGTGTTTTGCGGATTTCGCGGTGCTACTTTCGGCTGCCGCAGGCGGTTCCGAAGAAGCAGGCGGTGGGGGCTCCTGCGCACGCACTAAGAGCGGCGCGGTCGAGAGCGCCACAATTGCGAAAACCCCGCTACATAGGTGATTAAGAGGCATGACCTTCACTGAGAATTGGATGTTCGCGCTGCAAAACGAGATGCTCGAACGCAACGTGAGACGGCGAGCCTGCTATTCGTCTTCCTCGTCTTCATCGTCCTCATCGTCGTCGTCATCCTCATCTTCCTCGTCTTCATCGAGGAGGTCGCCATTCTCTGCGGCTGCGCCTGCGGCTACCTCTTCCTCTTCTTCCTCCTCATCGTCGTCGGAGATGCGATTCAGATGCACGGGATGAGTCTGCGATACTTCGAGCTCGGACTCGCATTCGGGACAAGTCAAGATTTCTCCTTCTTCGACTTCGTCTTCGTCCACGTCAATTTCGGTGGAACATTTAGGGCAGCGGATCACGGCTCCATCCTCCGTTGGATTCTTCGCATGTCGAGCCCGGACTTCTCGCCGGTTCGATGCAGCGTATTATATACCGCACACCATGAAGTCAATGCGTGTCGTTCGCGCGGCTGGTGCTAGGGCCACAGTATGGCTGGCCCACCAGGAAGCTGGACATAGAAGGGTAGACCAAACTGATGGCGTCGTCGCGCGAATATCCGGAGCGCCCGATCATTGGAATCGGTGGAGTCGTCATTCATGAAGATCGGGCGCTGTTGATTCGCCGTGGGAGCGAGCCCCTGCGCGGAGAGTGGTCGATTCCGGGTGGTAGCCTGGAACTGGGGGAGACGCTTGAGCAGGGAGTCGTTCGCGAATTGCTGGAAGAAACCGGACTGGAGGTAAGAATTACGGGGATGATCGAAATCTTCGAGCGAATCTTTTCGGAAGTTCCGATACGTTACGTGGACGGGAAACAGCGGCCGCGCTACCACTATGTAATCGTCGACTACCTGTGTGAGCGCCTGAGCGGAGAGCCACGTGCTGGAGGTGATGCAGTGGACGTCGCCTATTCCCGAGAGGATGAGCTGGAGCGCTTCCATCTGACGGAAACGGCGCTGCGGGTTCTGCATAAAGCCTTCGCCATGTACCGCGCTCACGAAGGAACTGGTCAGGCGTAATCTGCAACATCCTTGGGCAGCGCACCTTGTGTGCGTTCGCGGCCGTGGAATTCTTGCAAGCATCTGGTAAGATCTCCGACGCTGAAGTCCGGCCAGCGTTTGGCGAGAAACACGAACTCCGCAAACGCGCACTCCCACAGAAGAAAATCAGAGAGCCGTTTTTCCCCTCCGGTGCGAATCAGGAGGTCCACTTCCAGCGGGCTTCCGTGGTGAATCTCTGCCAGCATGTTGCTAAAGGACTCGGTGGAAAGTTGCGTGGCTTTGTAAAAGCGGCAGGCCGCGAGGTATATAGATTCCCTCGACGAGTAGTCGACGGCCAGCCGCAAATGCATGCGCGTCCCGTGCGCCGTGGCGGATTCCGTATCGGCAATGGCTTCGCGAAGGGCACTGGGCAAGCGGTCGCGCCGGCCAATGATGCTGATGCGCGTGCGATTTGCGATGCAGCGCGAGGTTTCGGCTAGAAGATATTCGTGGAGGAGATTCAGAATGGCGCGCACTTCACCGGCGGGGCGCTTCCAGTTAGCCGCGGAAAGTGCGAAGAGCGTAAGCGTATGTATGCCAAGCCGAGGGGCCGCTTCGATAATGCATCGCGCCGCTTCCGCTCCGGCGCGATGGCCCGCAGAACGCGGCAACCCCTGGGAGGTTGCCCAGCGGCCATTGCCGTCAGAGATGATGGCGACGTGCAAAGAGTCTTGCGCCTGCGGAGGAGGCAAGAGAGAGGCGACGTCTGCGGCAGTGATGATCTGTTTCATGGCGGCGACATAGCTCCTTTGAGGTTAGTGCTTGGTACAATGAAAAGAACTTTACACTACAAAGTAAATGCGTAAAAAATTTTTCTCCCTAGCGTTCGCGTGTCGCGCGAATTAACGCTTCCATATGATTCAAGTACCGTTCCAGCGCCCGGCGGCCCGCCGGCGCCAGACGGTACTCCGTCTTCGGCAGACGCCCGTCGAAAGACTTAGCACACGCGATGTAGTCGGCTTCTTCAAGCTTGCGCGCATGGACGCTGAGATTGCCATCCGTGGTTTTCAGCAACGCTTTCAGCTCGTTAAAGGTGAGCGAGCGGTTAACAGCCAGCGCGCTGACGATGCCCAGGCGGATGCGTTCATGGATCAAGCGGTCGAGCGCCGTGGCCACCGCTTCACGGCTTGTTCCGCGACCGGTGTTGTGTGCCGCGCCGCCTTCTCTTGGCGGAACCTGCGCGATCGAATCTGCGGCGTCCCGCGCACGCGATCCACGATCCTGTCGAACTATCGAAGTCTTAGGCATAGAACCCGCTTACTCTTCAAACTCCTGCGCTAACCGCCGTAGTGCCCAGCGATCCACACGCCAAAAGCAATGTGGACGATACCAAATCCCAAGGCCATAAATACATCGCCCCAAGCCGCGGGCGAGAACAGCGCGACGGCGCCAAACCCGATCAAACAGATACCCATCAACGGCACTGCGCGCACAGAGAACGCGCCGCCAGTGACGATGGCCGTGCCATATAGCATGAGCCATAACGCAGGCAGCACGGCAAAGAGCCCAGCGCTGGCCAGAGCGAACGTCAGAAGGGCGCCGACAAACAGTGGCGGGGCGAAGCTAAGTAGAAACTTGCGACCTGGGCCTGAGAACAGCGCTACTTTGGCCCGATGGGCTTTGGTCGTGGCCGCAGGGGCGGCGATGGCAATGGCCACAAAAGCTTCGACGAGCCACACGATAAGCCAAGCGCGCGGAGAATGCTGTCGCGCAGCGATAGCTGCGGCCGCCAATGCGGTGACGCCAATGGCCACACCACCCCAGCCGGGCACCCCGGTGAACTCCGCAGCGCGCTCCATGGTTTCACGAATGTAGCGGAGGTGATCGGCGGCCCGAGCGTCGATGGGAATGGGCTCGGACTTTACGGAGCGAAGCGGACCTGCGATTGCCATGAGCAGCATCCTATGAAGAAGAGCCAGTAGTTGTCAAGTACTTTGTAACGCAAAGTTGTCCGCTCGTCTCAACGCCGGCGGGGGTAGCGCCCGGCCAGCGCGTTCCAGCGAATGATGAACACATCGGCGAACATTTGCAGGCTGTCGCGCACCATGCTCACTTTCGTTCCCGGCGAATGCGCCCAACGCACCGGTATTTCGGTCGCATGCAGCCCATGATGCCGGGCCAGGTATAGCAATTCCGGATCGAAGCCAAACCCCTCGATGCGCTGCTGCTCAAAAATTATCTTGCACGGTTCGCGCTTGAAGGCTTTGAACCCACACTGGGTGTCCACAAACGGAAGTCGCAAACAAAGACGCACGACGGTATTGAACACAATGCCGGCGAATTCGCGAAACCGCGATTGTCGCGCACTGATCAAACTGCGATTGATAGCCCGCGAACCAAGAGCCACGTCGTATCTGTTTTCCACGGCGGCTAACAATTTGTCGGCTTCTTCGATCGGAGCGGATAAATCCGCGTCCGTAAAAAGCGCAATGCGTCCGTGAGCTTCCAGCATTCCGTGACGCACGCTGAAACCTTTGCCGCGATTGACGCCATTCGAAATAATGCGCATGGCTGGCAATTTATCGCGCATACCTTCCGCCGCTGCCACGGTGGCGTCGGTCGAGCCGTCATCCACAACCAGAACTTCCGTGTCGCGTTTCGAAGTATTAATGTACGCGGCGATTTTCGCCAGCGTTTCCGGCAATCGTGCCTCTTCGTTGTAGGCAGGGATGATGATGGAGAGGTCGGTGGGATTTGGCGTCATTCCTGCGGCTGCTCCAAGCGCTTAAGGTCTTCAAATACAGTCCGCGACAAGTTCGAGATAATGCTCGGAATGTTATGAGCTGCCGGCGACGGGTATTTCCGTCGCCGCGGGAATAGGCTCGGAGCTGTGTTTTTTCCACGCCCCGGCCTTCAGAATATCCGCGATCTGCGCGAGCGCAAAATCACACTCCTCCTCGCTATTGTAAAAATGTGGCGAGATGCGGACCCCGGCTTTGGGGCGATAATCGATCAGAATTTCACGCGCCAGTAATTCTCTGGAGACCGCGGCGGCATGGGGACAATCGATGGAGACCGTCCCGGCGCGCTCCGCTTGGTCTTCTGGAGTATTTACCCTCCAGCCATGCGACTTTGCGCCTTCGTATAAGCGTTTGGTCATGCGCATGGATTTTTCGCGAATCGCGCCGATGCCGACCCGATTCAAGAGCTTCAGGCCTGCCTGACAGGCGTAGAGCGCGGGAATATGCGGCGTGCCATTTAGAAAACCGAACGAGTCATCTCGCCGATCAATCGCCCCCGTTTCGAAAGAAAATGGCCGACGATGAGCTACCCAGCCGGTCAACGCGGGACGTAACGTGTTGCGCAGATCTTCGCGCACGTAAAGATAGGCCACGCCCGGGCCGCCACAGAGCCATTTCAATACGCCGCCGACCGCGAAGTCAACGCCCAGCGCGCGTACATCGATTGGTATCGTGCCAGTGCCTTGGAAAATATCCAGGATTACGTGGGCGCCCACTTTATGTGCTCGTTCGATGATCGCTCGAGCGTTGACGATGTAGGAACTGCGAAAAAGTACAAGCGAGATCGGCACCAGCAAGGTGGTCTCGTCGATGGCGGCGAGGTATTTTTCCAGATCGATGCGCACGTCGCTTTCGGCCGGGACAATTTCAACGCGTGCGCCCTTGCGAACCTGCTCGTGATAGAAATACTGCACTGAGGGGAATTCCAGATCAACCATCACAACTTTGTTGCGCGGGCCGCGGAAATCGAAGCAGGACGAGATTACTGCCTGCGTGAGTGTCACATTCTGGTGCAGCGAAATCTCTCCCGCGTGCGCGCCGATCAGCGGGGCGATCAGGTCGCCAACCCCCACGGCCATCTCCCACCAGCCTTCTTCCCACGCGCGCACGCCGCGTTCTGCCCAGGAATCTGCGTAAGCACGCATTCCGTTGTAGACAGCTTTGGGCATGGCGCCCAGCGAATTGCTGATCAAATACGTGGAGCGCTTTAAGATCGGAAACTCGTTACGCCATTTAAGAAGCTCATCCATCAGAGTGCGCTCGCGATCGGTTCGTGCGGGAATGAAAGCCGATCCACACAAAATAGCACAGCGTGACAAAGGCGAGCCACAGAGGTCCCTCACGCTAAGGTGCGGTGTATCCGTCTGCCAGAATCTTTGCGACTGGCGATACTTCAGTTCTGCGGCGGAATCGTAACAGAGCGCAGCCGCTTCGTCGCGAAAGAAATACCTGTCCGGCAGTACGGTGCGCTACTCAGCACGACTGTCCTTTGAGCATCTGTCCGCCTACAGCGGTCACTCTAAAATGTTAAACGTGGCGGAATGACCCAGCGTCTCGCCGCGGAGGAAGTCATGAAAGCAGCATTGGCGCTCGTACTGATCTACATCGGCACCTTTCTCGTGGCCATTCAGGGGTCGTCACAGAGCGCCGCGCAAGCGGCGGCACAAAATCCCGGGGCGCAGCAGGCTGCGGCGTCCGCGAAACCCATGGATCCCGTTAAGGAAGCCGACATTCGGGCCCTCATGGAGCTCGTCGGCGCGCGCGACCTAGTCCTGGACGGACTCACCACGTCGTCCGAGCAATATCGGGAAAAGTTGTTGAGCACCGTTCCGAGCAATGATAAGGGCCAGGCGTTTATAAACGCGTTCATCACCAGCTATGAAAAGAAGTACGATGCGGATCAGGTCACGGAGCAACTAGTAGGCATCTACGACAAGCACTATTCCGAAGAAGAGATAAAAGGGTTACTGCAATTCTACGGCTCGCCACTAGGACAAAAGGTCGCAGCCGAAATGCCGAAGATCAGCCACGAAATTTTGACCGCTGCGCACGCCGCGAGCACCAAAGCCGCCCGTGAAGCGCTACTGGCAGTAAAAGAGCAAAATCCAGAGGTCGGCCAGAACGCCCGCCTTGGCAACGGACCACGCCGCTGGCAACCGCGCTCTGCTGAGACGTCACAGGCCACTCCGACCGACGCTCCGCAGCCATAAGCGCGCACATTTCGTCAACCGGCCTTAATTAAATCGTTTTTTGAAAACCACGTCGATGCCGAAGGTTCCGTTGTAGTCGCGCAAAGCCACGATCGAAACGTTGCGATTTACGTTGTACTCCACCTGGATCACCTGCTGTTGCGTTGAACCCACATTCGAAACGTAGGTAATAGTCAGGTTTCTTGACACTTGCTGCTCCACGGTCACTCGCGCGGCGGGATTTTGATCCGTCGCCGTCTGACCGATGGTTGTCAGCCCAGGATCCACGCGGAAACGCGTAATGCCAAACAATCTTTCCACGCGGCCGCCGAGTTGACTGGAGATGGCTTCTGATAGCAGAGCCGTTGCTCCTGCGCTTGACTGATTAGCTCCCGCCGAGCGTGCGGTCGCTTCCGACGAGGTCTGTCCCAGCGCGAGCAAAGTAATAATGTCGTTGGCAGGCAAGGGGGGATCTGATCGATAGGAAAGTGCTAACTTGCTTGTAGGGCCATTAAAGTTGAGTGTGACTTCGTATTGCTGAATGGTGGTGGTGGCTTCGACATTTAACACCGGATCGAGGCGGAAGGGATCGGCGAAGTTGATGTCCCCGCGAGACACGCGATAACGATTTCCCCCAAAGAAAAGATCACCAGAGAGAATGTGGATGTGCCCGAGGAGGATAGGACGCTCCCAGGTACCGCGAACGCGAACATCTGCATCGGCTTCCAGTTCCGCGCTGGGCCATTCCATGCGCGCGTCGGGTGTGGACTGCCCGATAATGTCAAACTGCAGATTTCGCAGGAATGGCGAACCGGTGGAAGGTCCGGATATGCCTTGTTGACCAGAGAACAATCCAGCAGCGCCCTCGACGCCCTGCGATAGGTTTACCCGTTCGACCACCACTTTTCCAGAGAGCAATCCCGCTTCAGGTGTTCCAGTAAGGCGCAGCGTTCCGCCCACCAGCCAACTCATACCTTCGGGATAACGGACTCTTACGCGGTCCGTGCGCGCGCTAATGTCGTAGCGCACGGGTTGGTCCGCATAGCTTACGCTGCCCGTCAGATTTAGCTTGCCGCCGCCGACCTCCGCGGTGACGCCCTGAAAGAACGCCCGCGTCGCGTCGAAAATCAAATCTCCTTTAAGGGCACTCAGGCCGGTTGGAAAGTCCGTGACCCGCACGGACGCATTGTCCACATGCACTTTGCCGGTGATGCGTGGACGGTCCAACGTTCCTTCGAACGAGGCGTTGATCTGCGCGGGGCCTCGCGCGTCCAGTGCCTGTGCGAATCCGCTAAGCAACCGCAAGTCCAGTTCGCCGTTAAGCCGCAGACTCACCGCGCGCTTGCCACTAAAGTTCACCGAACCCGCGATCTGCAGGTCGGTATCGAGTCCATGCAAGGTCGCCGGCTCAATCTCCAGCGTTTCGCGAGAAGAGCGAAAATGAATCGGTCCCACGTTTTCCAGCCGCACATTTTCGTAGTTCAGAACCAGATGCGATAGCCGCGCGTCGACGACAAGGCTCTGTGGGTCCTTCAGCGCGCCGTCGATAGCTAAGTCCCCTGCAACGTCTCCATGGCCGCTGAACTCTTTCAAATGCAACGCGCTCAAAAGAAAGGGATCGAGATTGATGTCGTTGATCGAAGCCCGGCCGCTAAACGGGAACGGATCCGCCAACCCCAGAGAAAATGTTCCCGAGAGCTTCCCGGTACTCATGGCCGAGTCCAATTTTAATTGTGCTTGGTGTCCATCGGAGGTCAGCTCCCCATCGAAACTGCCGATCACTTCCGAACCCACGCGCAAATCGACCAGCCGAACCGTTCCTTCTCCCTGTGGAGCCTTCGCCGGGCCGCTTAGCTTTAACCGGAAACTGACCTGTCCGCCTAGGGGAAACCTCGCCGATTGCAGTTTCTGAAAGTTCTCCATCGGCAAAGACGCTCCAGCCAACTCCGCAGTAAGGGATTTGTCCGCGAAACGATAAGCCACCGATCCGGTAACAATGCCTGCTCCCCGGTTGGCTTCCGTCCCCGGTGCAAAAAACCGAAACTCCGCGTCTGCGATACGAAGCTCGTCAGGTTCCAGATTGATTTGTCCGCGCAGCCGGTTAAAAGAAAGTCCGTACGCTGTTGCGTCGGCGAGGTCGAATAGTCCAGTGACGGCTGGTTGCGATCGTGTGCCCCGGGCGTGAAACTGTCCGCTGAGCAAGCCGCTTACCGGGTAGTTCAGCCGCAACAATTGCTGTACGTCGTCGACGGGGGTCTTTTCCATACTGGCATCTGCACTCCAGGAGTTGTCAGGACGAAAACTCCAGTCCGTGAGCTCCATCGTGGCTCCAATTAACGTTTCCATCTGCCCCCGATGCGCCCGCCCATTACTAAACGTCAGTTGCGTCGGGGAGTACGTGACGTCGCCTTCTAGCTCATCCAACGCGACGGTATCGTACTGAATATGTTCGCCCCGCAGGTGTCCTTCAAATGTGGGCCCCCCCAATGGTCCAACAATTTTACCGTCCCAATGCAGCGCGCCGGATAGCGGCATGATGGCATCCGCGGAACCAGGCTTCGCACCTTGAATTTGATTGATGAAATCGCGATTAGCCTCGAGCGCCGTGGTGTCCAATTCGAGGCTTAGATTGGAGTGGCGAGACGCAAGGGTGCCAGAGATCGTCGCGCTCAACACTGGTGTGGCGAACGTGGCTTCCTCGATGGTCACAATGTTCGGATCGGCGATCCAGCCGAACCGCCAATCCGCGGTAATCGGTTGACTGCCTGCCGCCACAGTCTCCGGGGGCTCCCAATGCGTGGTGCCTTTGATATCGAAATGCCGAAACGGTCCGGTCCAATTTTCGACCGTGTCCGCAGTCATAATTCCGTCCCAGTGTAATTCTTTCACCGGAAAGTCAAGCTCTTCCGCCGCGACCAGAGCTGGCGCCAGACGGACATTTTCCACATGCGTATCGGCGCGGAATCGCAAATCGCTGAAGCGCATGCTCACGCGCCCGGTGACGCTGCCGCCGAAGGCTCCGGCATAAAAATTGGGTACCAGCAATCCCTGATTGTCGATGCGATAGTCTCCTCGGCTGGTAAGTCCCGGCGTGTGGAATTGGACGTATGGCAACACGATGCTTTCCCCGAAGTAGTCGCCGCTGCCTTGGTACTGGCCATTCACCAATCCACCCTCGCCACGTATATCCACAACTCCCGTGGGAACCTGGGGCTCGCGCGTCGTCTCCCGCACGTCAAGCAAATCCACCCACGCGCGATAATGGAACGACCACTTCGGATCACTGAATCCATTCATCTCCACCTTTGCATCCAAATGCGAACGTCCCGCGCTTAGCACGCCTTGTTCCACCGTGATTCCGTCGCTCCAAAGCGTGAACTTCGCATCGATGTTCGTCGGCAGCGGCATGAATCGCAATGCTGTGAAGTGGATGGATTTCCAGTTTAAGTCTCCCAGATATAACGGATGTTCGAGAGGGCCGCCCGCATCGAGTGTCAGTTGCAAGTCGCCGCCCTCAATCGCCAGCGGAGTTCTTACATCGTTATAGAGCATCCACCCGTCGCTAATTTCAACGCGACGAACGTGCAGATTGAACAGGGTCTGTCGCAATGGCAGGTTTCCGCCGAGCGGCCGCTGCGGTTCCGGTACGTTGCTCTTGCCACTCTTGCCCACGCGAATATGCACCATGGGTTGTCGGACGATCAGCTCGTCGAGCGATACTTTCCGGCCCCAAATCGAATCAATCCGCAATCCCACTTGGACTTCTTCGGCAGAAAACAACGGTTCAGTGCCCGGTGGTTCATGACCGTGAATCACCAGCCCTTTTATCGTGGTATGCAGAGAAAACCACCCGATCGAGAGTGTGCGCAGCTCGCTCCTGCCCCCCGTCATCAGGTTGATGCGTGAAACAATCAGTCGGCTCAGTAAAGGATTGGCCGCACCGCTTCCCAGGAAGAGCACAGCTGCCGCGATCACCAAGAAAATATTTACGCTCAGCACCCACGCGACGTGCTTCAGCCAGCGCCATTTTCGCTTCAATGGCCGCTGCGTCATTTGGCACCTGTGTTCAACAGGTTCTCCACATGCAAACGACTCCGGCTCTCTTTCAGCCAGCGATCCGCTTCTTCGTTAATGCCCTGCTGCACCAAAAATTCCTGAATGGTGTCGCGCGCCGCTTCGAACGTGGGCGGTTCCTGTCCGCGAGCCTTGGCCCGCACCACTACTCCGTTTTGGTAGTAGTCTTCGACGGCTTTGGGATCGATTTGCACCGAAGGCCGGAACCGCGAATCCAGGTAATTGCCCAGGTACAGCTGCGCGGAAGCCATCGCGCGAATCTCGTTGTCGCTGAGGCCGCTTTCTTTTTTTCGTGTTTCGTACTCCTCGGGAGAAGCGAATGATTTTTTCAGCAGCTCCACATTGCGCTGCACGTCCGCATCGGTGGGCCGTGGAAAACGGGCTGTCTCGGCTTCGGAGCGCACGATCCACTGATCGATCAGGCGGTCAAGAATTTGCGCATCGCTTTCGGACTTGCCGTCTGCCAGCTGTTGGTAGCGGCTCAGTTCCTGCACCTCGCTAAGCAGGATCACGTCATCTTCCACGCGTGCTACGATTCGATCGACCGTCTCTTGCGCCGCCAGCGTGGCGCACACGCAGAGTAGCAAAATCCCCGACAGCACTATTCCCGTGACATTCCGGATCATCAGAACGACGGACCTAGATTGAAAAATACTTGAAATTTCGCCAGCCGCGCCCCTTCGCAAACCGTGGGGCAAGTATTGGGATTAACCCCTGTGCCCGGAACAGGTACCGGCACTACAAAAAGCGGCCGGTTAATCTGGTAACCCAGATCGACGCGAATCGGCCCGACAGGCGTTCCGTATCGCACACCGAATCCGACGGTATGTGAGAAGTAGTTCAGCTCGTTCGTGCAGTTGTATTCACAGTGCGTGGGCGTATCGAACACCGGCGTGGGCGGCCGGTAGCGGAACGTTACATGTGAAAGTTGGCTGTAGACATTGCCGCCGTCATAAAAAAGCGCTCCACCGAGTTTCGAACCGATAAACGGCAGGTGCATGGGAAAACGGAACTCCTGATTAAGCACCAGGAGCGCCTGTCCCCCAACCGGGAATCCCGTGCCGGAATCCCTTGGACCTGCCTGGTTCAACGCAAATCCGCGCAGTGACGTTCCGCCGCCGGCGAACCACCGTTCGGGCAGCGGGATCAACTCCGGCAGGGGCGTCCCCTCCTGCGCCGGGAAAGTCAGCGTAACGGTATTGGCGAATGGCTCCAATATTCCTATGCGAATGGAGCGCGCAAAACTAAAATGGCCTTTAATTGGATAATACGTCGAGTTCTGATAAAAAAACCGCACAAAGCTGGCACTGGACCCGATGGCTGTGCTGGACACTGAGATATCCGCGCTGTTGAAAGTGCCTTTGGTGGCTTCCGCGGGATTGTCTCGCGTATCGCGAAACCACGTGAACCCAAACTCTGAAACCAGCGTGGGCTGTTCGAAAAGTGGAATTTCATCCGGAGAAACGGTTGCATTCAAATTTGAGATTATCACTCTGCGGAACGTATAACGATACGCCAGCGTAGTATGCGAGGTGACGGCATCACTGATCTGTAGCGAGGCTTGATAACGCGTTTCCGTGAACGTATTAATATCTTGCGACTTTTCCGTGTACGCCGTAACTTGCAGATTCAGGTTCGGGTCACTGTACAGATTAGGATGCGTATAACCTAGCAATACGCGATCTTCGATCGTGCTCCCGCGAATCTTCAGCGATAGCGAGTCGGCTCTTCCCGTCAGGTTGTTTCGCGTAATCTCAAAAATCCCTCGAGGCGCTGCCTGAATCTCCCCGGCTGTTGGGTCGGTGGTGCTGGCTAGGCGCTGCACTTCAAATCCACCGCCGTATGCAATGGTGTACCGCTTGGCTTCTTCCACCAGCACCACGATGTCCTTGTCGGGATCGGTTCCATTCGGATTCTGCGGCCCGATCGTTACGCGATTAAAAATTCCCAGGTTATACAGCCGCCGCTGTGACTCCACCACGTCGCCTTCGCGCAGCGGCGCGTTAGCTTTGACGCGCACCTCGCGTTGGATGACGTTCTCCCGTGTATGCTGATATCCGCTCAACAAGACGCGTCGCACGCGCGTCTGTGGCCCTTCCTGAATGCGGTACACCAGGCGTACCGAGTCCGCCTGTGGCGCTTCCGGCTTGCTAGCCGCCTCCGTGCCGCCAGTCACGCCGGTACTTGCGGTTCCCGCTGTAGGACTCACCGGCACCCGCTCGGCTGTCGAAGTAAACGTAGCCTGCGGGAATCCGTCATTGAAATAAAGCGCCAGGATGTTGTCGCGGTCTGTCGCCACGTTCGCTTCGGAATACGGCTGTCCGGGCAGCGACCCAACTACGCCAAGCAATTGGTCCTCTTTGAAGGCATGCAGGCCTTCCATAGAGAGTGATGCCACGGTGGTCTGCTGACCTTCCACGATGTCGAAACGTACCATCTGGTCGTCCTTTTTCCCTCCGTAGTTATCCTCAATCGTGGTTTTTACCGTGGCGTCCAGAAACCCGTTCGAAACATAGACGTTGCGCATGGACTGCGCATCAGAGTCCAGCAATCGCCGGCTGAAGTGGTCTCGCGTTCCGAACGACCTTGCGGAGATTTGCAAACGGCTCTTCAATAAATCCGTCGGGAAGTAGTGATTTCCCGCGATTTCGATTTTCACCAGTTTGCGGCGTTCTCCCCGCTCGATGTGATATGTGATGATCTCTTCCGTCCCCTGCGTTCCCTTCGCCTTACGAGTGGTGTTCTGACTGCCCTCCTGGGTCTCCGTCTTGTAGTCCACCTGCGCGTCGAAGTATCCATTGCGTTCCTGTCGCTCTCGCAGGTTCCGTTTGCCCTCTTCCAGCAGGTCCACATCCACGGCTCCTTCTTGATAAATGGGTACCAGTCGCTTCAAATCTCCTTTGGAAATTTTGGCGCCGGTGACCTGCACCTTGATGCGCGGGCCTTCCGTCACCTCCAGGCTCAAGGGCAAAGTATTCTTCGCCGCGTCATATTCCCCCCTGCGAATCACGGCTCGGGCGCTCAGGTGCTCTTTTTTCACGAGATATTTGCGCACACGTTCTGTGCCGCGTTGCAGACGCTCCGATGTCACGGTCGCGCCAACCTTAAGTTTTGTCCGCGCCAGCAACTCGGTATCGCCATACTCCGTTGCATTCGCTATCTGAATCTCGCCGATAAGCGCCCGTGGTCCCGGCTTTATATGTACAACGATATCCATTTGATGCGTCTCGGTATGCGGCACGGATTCTGCCGTCGCCTCGGCTTCATACAAGCCGTTGTCGCGCAACACATCACGAAGCCTCTGCAGCCCTTCGTCCACGATTCCGCGCCGGTAAATATCTCCGAGGTTGATCTGCATCGCCGCGGCGGCCGACGCATTGCTTGGCGGCGCTATCAGGCCTTCAATCGTCACTTGGTTGAAAAAAAGGTTTTCCTTGGCAACGAAATCGAGGCTAACGCCATCTGGCACCGCAGTAATCACCGCGCTGAGGTACGCATAGTCTCCTGTCCGATAGAGCGCCTTCAGGCTGGTAGCCACGTCCGCGCGGGTTAGGGGTTTGCCAATCTCCACGGTAACGCCGCGGGGGCAGTCCGACAGCACGCGGCCATCTTCCGTTACCACTCTTACTGCCACGACCGCGCCTTCAGGTATCGCCACTCTTTTCGCGTTCGCGGAATCTTCCGCGGCAGGCACAGTCTGCCCGTGCGCCCGCGCCCCGCTACCCACCAGCGCAATCGCGATAATCGCACGTAACCCGTTGGCCCAGCGCCATTTCATGCGTCTCATTGCTCAGACGAAGCGTAGCACAGCGGCGTTGCCTGCTTCCCGCACATTGGAGCTATCCTAAGGGTCAGCGGTTGTGCGGACTTTTCGACGAGGCCACTAAACTTTGAACCAGACTTTTTTTGAAAAGTATTCCCGCCAAATTCTGTTTGCGCCGATTGGCGAAGCAGGGCAGTGTCGCCTGTCGAGCTGCAGCGCCGTGCTCGTCGGTTGCGGAGCTATCGGCGCGGCCGCGGCCAACCTGCTGGTTCGCGCTGGCGTTGGACGTGTTCGAATCCTCGATCGCGATTTCGTTGAGCCTTCCAACCTGCAGCGCCAGATTCTTTTCGATGAAAACGACGCCCGCGATGCACTTCCCAAAGCCGTAGCCGCCGAGCGCAAACTGCGCGCGATAAACTCTGGTGTTCAGGTCGACGGCATCGTCGCGGATCTTGTGCCCCGTAATATCCACGAACTGCTTGACGGTTTTGACGTCATCCTTGACGGCACCGATAATTTCGAAACGCGCCTGCTCGTCAACGATTTTGCCGTCAGCACATCTTGCCCCTGGATTTATACCGCCGCGGTCGCCAGCTACGGCGTCACCATGATGATCCGTCCCGGAGTTACCGCCTGTCTGGCATGCTTCATCGACGATCAGCGCGAGGGCGGACTCGAAGATACCTGCGACACCATTGGCGTACTCGGACCCATCGTCAATCTCATCGCCTCGCTCGAAGTAACCGAAGCCCTGAAGCTTCTCGTTGCCCAAGAAACGGCTTTGACCAATCGCCTGATTTCTTGTGATGTCTGGTCCGG
This sequence comes from uncultured Acidobacteriota bacterium, assembly GCA_963798585.1. GTDB lineage: Bacteria > Acidobacteriota > Terriglobia > Acidiferrales > UBA7541 > Acidiferrum. Next base: position 292,692 of record CAWCTJ010000003.1, on the reverse strand, counting down.
GCACATGCAGTCATTGCGTTTACCGCGCAATCCCGCCTGCCGCGCCTGCGCTCAGCATGATTTTTCGTATCTCCATGGCGATGTCCAGCCGCACATAACCATGTGCGGTCGCGATTCCGTACAAATCCACGAACGCGGCCGTTCGCTTGACCTCGCTGCCTTGCGCGTCAAACTGGAGCACGTCGTCAGCAGCGTTCGTCAAAATGATTTTCTGTTGCGTTTCGTCATCCCGCCTCACGAGATGACCGTTTTCACCGATGGCCGCGCCATTCTAAAAGGCTCTCAGGATCCCGCTCTGGCCCGTTCACTCTACGCTCGCTATATCGGTTCCTGAACATACTTCAGCTCGAAGCGCCTCGGTGCGAGGCTTCTCGCAAGCCAATTTCTCCTCGCTAGAATTATCGCGGGTGAGATACGCGTCCGAACGAACTGCGCATATTGGCACGATCCAGGTTCTCGCGTAGGTTCATCAGTGTAAGGAAGGTGCTCAAGATGCGCGCTTTTAAATCATCCGTCAAATGCAATCCGCTGGTGGCCACGCGCGCTAACGCTTCGCCGTTCGTGGTAATGAACAACATGATCTCGCGCTGCCGCTCGTGTGGCGCATTTCCGAGCGCCGTTTCGCGCCGCATTTCCGCGCAGCTTGCTTCCAGGGAAAGCGTGAAATGCAGCAGGCACAGACGGTGTTCCGAGATCGCCGCTGGCGCATCGTTCTTGCAACCGGATATCTGACAGGGTGTGGGCATGGAGGCCGCACAGGATAGTTAACATCCCTGTGACATAAAATCCAGTATCCTGCGCGGAAGTGCTGCGAAACCTGCATGGGGTGGCTCAATCTCGGCCCTCCACCGGACCGCGAAGGTCCGCTCGCCATTCGCAATATCAACGTCGGCGGGGAAAGTTTATTGACAGGACTTCTGCAATGTATAAAAATACAGACTGATGTATAATGGATTTTCATGAGCGCAACAAAAACATTTCGCCACGGACAAATTCTCCGCCTTGTCAGCGATGCCCGCATCGCCAGCCAGGAAGATCTGCGCCGCAAGCTGGCGTCCGAGAAGCTGCGCGTCACCCAGGCTACCCTCTCACGCGATATCCAGGAACTTCGCCTGGTAAAAACTCAGGGTGGCTACCGTTCCACCGCGGCCTTGCCTCAAGACGCCGCTCCCATGCCGCAGCTGACGCGCGCGCTCGCTGAGTTCTTGCGTGACATCCGGCCCGCCGTGAACATGCTCGTCCTTAAAACACCTCCCAGCGGCGCGCAGCCTCTCGCCGCGGCGGTTGACGGCGCCAAGTTTCCGGAAGTTGCCGGCACCATTGCGGGCGACGATACCGTGCTGATCATTACCCCCAGCAAGAAATCTCGTGAATCGCTGCAGAAAAAGATCGAAGCCCTCGTGAAATGAGAGATCCTGGCCAAATCGCGGTCCTTGGTGTCACCGGCTACAGTGGTCTGGAGCTGGCGCAGTTGTTGTTGCGCCATCCTTCCGCCAAGTCCGTGGTCTTCTACGTTCGCGACACGCATGGCGCAAAGTGCCTCTCAGAACTCTTCCCAAGATTTCGTGGCTGGGGAAACGCCCCGGTTCGAGCACTCCCTAACCATCCCGATCTTCCAAGCTTTCTATCCGTGGAACCTGTCACCGGGAGTTCTGCTGGTACGGCGTTTCTCGCCACACCACATGAGGCTTCCGCGATGCTCGCCATGAACTTGCTCGGTGCAGGTTTGCGTGTCATAGATTTGAGCGGCGCGTACCGCTTCAAGAACGCGAATACCTACAGTGCTTGGTACAAGTTGCCGACACCGCATCAGCCTTTACTAGATCAGGCGGTCTACGGCCTGCCCGAACTCTACGCCACTGCCGAATCACAGAAAACGCTCGCGGAAGCGCGGCTCATCGCCAATCCGGGCTGCTACTCCACCAGCGTCATCCTCGGACTGCATCCGCTGACGCAGGCCGGATGGCTCGCCGGCGGTAGCTCCGTGGTCGCCGATTGCAAGTCCGGCGCCAGCGGCGCAGGCAAAGAACCGCGCAAAGATTTGCATTTCGTGGAAGTCGACGAAAATTTCAAGGCCTACAATCTTTTTTCGCATCGCCATACACCGGAAATTCTCGAGCACACCGGCCTTCTCCCGGAGCAACTCACCTTTACCACGCATCTGTTGCCCATAGCCCGTGGCATCCTATCCACGATTTACGTCTCGCTCAGCGAAAAGCGCACCCTTGAGGAAGTCGAGGCCCTCTTCCGCCAGTGTTACGCCGGCAGACCTATGATTCGCATCAGTGCCGCCGGAGCTTTGCCGGAGCTGCAGCACGTAACACACACGAATTACTGTGATCTCGGTTTTGCTCTGGATAAAACTGGCCGCCGCCTGATCATCGTTTCCTGTCTCGACAATCTCGGGAAAGGCGCCGCCGGCCAGGCAGTGCAGAACTGGAATCACATGCTGGGAATAGAGGAGCACACCGCAATCCAATGAGCCCACTCCAATGAGAACGATCATAAAATTCGCAGGCGCCTTACTTGAAGACGAAGCCATCGTGCGCGATCTAGCGCGCCAGGTCGTAGCGCTGGCGCAAGAAGGTCACGAAATCCTCGTCGTGCACGGTGGCGGCCGCCTCTTCACCGCCACGCTAAAGCGCATGGGCATCGAAAGCAAATTCACCGGCGGCCTGCGCATCACCGACCGCGAAACGCGCGATGTTGCCGTAATGGTTTTTGCCGGTCTGCTCAATAAGCGTCTGGCAGCCGCCATCACCGCAGAGGGTCAGGCCGCCGTGGGTATTTCCGCGGCGGATGCCGCCTGCTTCACCGCTGAACCCATGGTGCACAACGAAGTCACTGGCAGTCTCGGCTTTGTCGGCTACCTGACCGGCCTGAACACCGAATTCATCGAATCGCTCTGGCGCGAGAATCTGCTGCCCGTGGCTCCCTGCCTAGGCATCGGTGCCGACAATGAGCTGTACAACATCAACGCCGACCACATGGCTGCGGCCTGCGCCGAATATCTCGCCGCCGATCAGCTCATCTATCTCACCGACGTTCCCGGTGTTCTAGATGGCGAGAAAGTTCTTTCCACTATCACCTGCGAAGAGGTCGAGCGCCTCGTGCAGTGCCACGTCGTCTCCGGCGGCATGGTCCTCAAGCTCGAAGCCGCCAAGCGTGCCATCGAAGGCCACGTCCGCGAAGTCCGCATCGTTGGCGGCACGGCTCCGGACGCTTTACTCCTCGCCGCTCATGCCGGCAGCGACGCCGCCAGCGACAACGTTCCCATCATTCCTGGCACGCGCGTATTGCGCGAGCCGCTCTCGACCGCCCACGCAGCTCTTTCGGCGGCATGATGTCCATCCGCAAAAAATCGCCACGCTTCGCGCGCGTCGCCGCCGCGAAACACCCGGCTGCCACGTCGCACGCGACGATCCGCGTGTACAAGACGCCGACAAGTTTCTCCTGCCAACTTACAAACGCCAGCCCATCGTCTTCACCCACGGCCGTGGCGCGTATGTTTACGATTCCGGCGGCAAAAAATATCTCGATTTTCTCGGCGGCATAGCCGTTAACGGCCTCGGCCACGCGCATCCGCGCATCGTCAAGACCGTACGCCGCGAAGTCGCGCGCGCCATTCATCTTTCCAATCTCTTCCACAACGCCTATCAGGGCCCGCTGGCGCGCAAGCTTGCGGAATGGTCCGGCCTCGACCGGGTATTCTTCGCCAATAGCGGCACGGAAGCCATTGACGGCGCATTAAAATTGGCGCGCCTCTTCGGTCGGGCCGAAGGCCAACCGGCCACCGCTGCCGCGCCCAAGCACCGCATTCTCGCCATGGAAAATTCCTTCCACGGCCGCACCTTCGGCGCCATCAGCGTCACCGCCACAGAGAAATATCGCTTGCCATTCTCTCCCGTCGTCCCCGGCGTTGAATTTGTCCGTTTCAATGACGTCGCCGACCTCGAATCCAAATTTGACGACACCGTATGCGCCGTAATCCTTGAAACCATCCAGGGCGAAGGCGGCATTCATCCCGTCAGCGAGGCGTTCTGGAATCGTGCTCGCGCATTGGCAACAAAACACGGCGCATTACTCATTGCCGACGAAATCCAATGCGGCCTCGGGCGCACCGGCCGTTACTTTGCTTACCAAAAATTCGCTTCCAAGCCGGACATTGTTCTTGTCGCTAAACCTTTGGCCGCTGGCTTGCCGCTCGGCGCCATCCTCACCAGCGAAGCTGTTGCCGCCCGCGTATCTCCCGGCGTTCACGGCACCACCTTCGGCGGCGGCCCGCTGATCTGCGCCACGGCGCTCGAATTCCTAAAGACCGTCGAAGATACGAAACTTCTCGCGAATATCACCGCCCGCGGCAAGGAACTTCGCCAAGGTCTCGAAGGTCTTGCCAAAAAATTCGACTTCATTCGTGAGGTTCGTGGCGAAGGCCTTATTGTCGGCGTCGAACTCTCGATAGATGGCGCACCCCTCGTGGCCTCCGCGTTGCAGCATGGCCTGCTCATTAACTGCACGCACGATTTCACCATTCGCCTGCTACCGCCGTTCATCGTCTCGCGAACGCAAGTGCGCGATTTTCTGCGCATTTTTGAAACTGTCCTGGCCGAAGCGGCGAAAATGTCTGAACTCTCAAAGGTCGCCGGAACTGCGCCGACCTCACAACACGCCCACGCGGCAGCAAGGTAATCCAAAGAAAAAAGGTAAAACATGACCACAACAACGCTTGCATCACCCATTCTTTTGTCCAACGATCTCCTTACCGGAGCCGAGTGGAGTCCCTCGCACACCCACGATCTCCTGCGCCTCACTGCCGACATCAAGGCCAATCCGGACCGCTACGCGACCACCTTGCACCGCAAATTCATCGCCCTGATTTTTGAAAAACCCTCGCTGCGCACCCGTGTCACCTTCGAAGTGGGCATCCAGTCCATGGGCGGCTCGGTCGTCTTTCTGGACCACACCCAGGCCCGCCTCGGCGAGCGCGAATCCATCGCCGACGTAGCGCGCAACCTCGAACGCTGGGTGCAAGGCATCGTCGCCCGCGTGTACGAACAACGCGTCCTCGACGAAATGGCTGCCAGCGCCGGCATCCCGGTGATCAACGCGCTTTCCGACAAGTTTCATCCGTGCCAGGCGTTGGCCGACTTCTTCACGCTGGAAGAAAAAGTTGGCAACCTTCGCGGCTTCAAGCTGGCCTACATCGGGGACGGCAACAACGTCTGCCACTCGCTGATTTTTCTAGCCGCCCGCCTCGGGGTTCATCTCCGCATCGCCACGCCGCCGGACTACGCGCCGGATCGCGACGTTTTGCAGGATTCGAGGCGCGTTGCAAAAGAAACGCGCGCAAAAATTGAACTGGTCACCGACCCACGCGAAGCGGTCGCCGGGCGTCGACGCCGTCTACACCGACTCTTGGACCAGCATGGGCTTCGAGGCCCAGCAACAGGTTCGTAACTCCGTATTCGCGCCGTATCAAGTCAACGCCGCACTGATGGCTCTCGCCGCGCCGAGACGCCTTCTTCATGCACTGTCTTCCGGCGCATCGCGAATGCGAAGTCACTTCGGAAGTCCTCGATGGCCCGCAATCCGTCGTCCTCGACCAATCCGAAAATCGCATGTACGTGCAGAAAGCGATTTTGCAAACCCTATTTTCGTAAGCGGCCCAGCGCCGAATTTGACTTTGTAGCGCAACATGCTGCGCTCCATCTCGGCACGGTCGTTACATCGAGCTCGGTTGGACGCTGGCACGCTAACCCAAAACTCGAGCGATGCGTTTCAAAAACAACAATCTCAGCCTCCAGTCGAAAGGGAAACATAAGTGAACAAAACTGCACCAAATAAACCCAAAAAAGTAGTCCTCGCCTATTCCGGCGGCTTGGACACCTCCATCATCATCCCGTGGCTCAAGGAAAATTACGGCTGCGAAGTCATCGCCATGATCGGCGACGTCGGCCAGCAAGAAGACCTCGAAGCCGCAAAAAAGAAAGCGCTAGCGACGGGCGCATCCAGCGCCACCATCGAAGATCTGCGCGAAGAATTCGTCCGCGACTACATCTGGCCCACGCTGCGCGCCGGCGCGATCTACGAACACACCTATCTTCTGGGCACGTCCATGGCCCGCCCAGTCATCGCCAAGCGCCAAGCCGAAATCGCCTTGCAACTCGGCGCCGACGGCCTCTCCCACGGCTGCACCGGCAAGGGCAACGACCAGGTCCGCTTCGAGTTGGCCTTCAAAGCCATCGCGCCTAACGTGCAAATCATCGCTCCTTGGCGTGAGTGGGACATCGATTCCCGCGAAGACGCCATCGCCTACGCGCAAAAACACAACGTCCCCGTGGAGCAGAGCAAGAAAAATATATACAGCCGCGATCGCAACATCTGGCATCTCAGCCACGAAGGCGGCGAGCTAGAAGATCCTGCCAACGCTCCCAACGAAGCCATGTGGCAATGGGTTGTTTCGCCGGACCAAGCTCCCGACAAACCGGAAGAGGTCGAAATCGGCTTTGAGTCCGGCACTCCCGTCTCTGTCAACGGCGCAAAACTTGGGCCCGTTGACCTGCTTAACAAGCTCAACGATATCGCGGCCAAACACGGCGTCGGCCGCACCGACCTGGTCGAAAATCGCCTGGTCGGCATGAAATCGCGCGGCGCGTACGAAACTCCCGGCGGCACGCTGCTCGTCAAAGCCCATCAGGAACTCGAACGTCTTACCGTCGACCGCGAAACCGCGCATTTCCAGCAAGCGCTCTCCAATCGCTACGCCGAACTGGTTTACAACGGCGTGTGGTTTTCCTCGCTGCGCGAATCGCTCGACGGTTTCTTCAAAGTCGCGCAGCAATTTGTCACCGGCTCTGTCGGCCTCAAACTATGGAAGGGCACGCTCAACGTCACCAGCCGCAAATCGCCCTTCTCCTTGTATCGCGCCGATTTGGCCAGTTTCACCATGGGTCGCTACAATCCAAAGGACGCCGAAGGTTTCATAAACTTGTTCGCGTTACCGGTAACCGTGCGCCCCAAAGCCAAAGCCGAAGGAAGCAAGCAATAAGCCTTGCCTTTGTTGGGGCGCAGCATGCTGCGCCCCATCTCGGCAACTAACTATGAATCAGAGATGACTCTCTGAAAATATGCCGACCGCCAAACGCAAAGACGACCGCCTCTGGGGAGGCCGCTTCGACGCCGCGCCCAATGCGCACTTCGACGCCTTCCAGCGCTCCTTCGCGTTCGATCAACGCCTGCTCCCTTACGAAATCGCCGTTGACCGCGCCTGGGCCAAAGCCCTCGAGCCCATCGGCATCTTCACCGCCTACGAAGTCCAGCTAACGCTGCAAGCGTTAGACCGCGTAGAAAAACGAGCCGCCACCGACAAAGAATGGCTGGAGACTTTCGGAGCCGACGCCGAAGACGTCCACCACTTCGTGGAGAAAGCCCTGGTGGAAGAGTTAGGCCCGCTCGGCTGGAAACTCCACACCGGTCGCAGCCGTAACGAACTGGTTGCCACCGACTTCCGCCTATTCATCCGAGGCGCCGCAAAACAAACGCAGCACGCAGTAGGATTCACGGTGCAAGCCCTGCTGGCACAGGCCAAAACGCATCTCGGCGTGCCCATGGCCGGCATGACCCACATGCAGCACGCGCAACCGATCCTGCTTTCGCATTTTCTGCTAGCCCAAGCCGAATCCCTGATGCGCGATATCCCTCGCCTGCAAAGCGCCGCGCAAAGCGCGGACGCGTGCCCCATGGGCTCTGGCGCACTAGCCGGCAACAGCTTTAACATCAATCGCGAAGCCATAGCCCGCGACCTCGGCTTCTCCAAAGTCACCGCCAACAGCCTGGACGCCGTCAGCGACCGCGACTTCGCGCTCGATTATCTCTTCGCCCTTTCCGGCATTGCCACGCATCTCTCGCGTATCGCCGAAGACTACATACTCTTCGCCTCGCAAGAATTCGCCTACGTCCAACTCTCCGACGAATACTCGACCGGCAGCAGCCTGATGCCGCAAAAAAAGAATCCCGATTCCTGGGAATTAATCCGCGGCAAATCGGGCCGCATCACCGCGTCGTTGCTCGCTCTGCTCACCACGCTGAAAGGCCTGCCTACCAGCTACCAGCGCGACCTGCAGGAAGACAAGGAATCGCTCTTCACCGCGCACGATCAGATCAACGCCATGCTGGCGGTAGCTGCCGGCGCCATTTCCACCACGAGTTTTCACGTCGACCGTTTGCGCCAAGCCGCGTCAAATCCAGTGTTGCTGGCCACGGAAGCGGCCGACTATTTGGTCCGCAAAGGCGTGCCTTTTCGCCAGGCCCACGATATCGTAGGAAAAGTCCTGCGCGAGGCGGAACAGATCGGCAAGCCCTGGGTGGAACTGCCGCTGGAAACGTTGCAAAAAATTTCACCCAGTTTCGGCCCGGATTTCGCGGATGGACTGAACATAGCATCGGCGCTGGCCGCAAAAAAAGTTTCGGGAGGCACCGCGCCAGATTCCGTGCGCGCCGCCATCACCGATTTAGAAAGCCGTTTACTCAAACTAGGAGCCAAGCCATGACCGCGTCATCCGCTGTGAAGTTGTCATCCGTCAGCAATAAAGCAAATTCCGCCAATCGCGTGGAGGACGGGAGGTTGCTTCCGGGTTCGTCACGCTAGCCCTTCCGGAGCCCAGGCTTTGAAGCATGCCCTCTCAGAATCGTCCCTGCCGCGCGGCTTTCGTTTTGCCGCCACGGCGTGCGGACTGAAGAAAACCGGCGCACTCGACCTGGCAATTTTATCCAGCGAAGTTCCAGCCTCCGCCGCCGCAGTCTTCACGCAAAATCTGGTCGTCGCCGCACCAGTGGTAATCTCACGCCAACATCTCAAGTCCTCCAAAGGCCGCATGCGCGCCGTGGTCGTCAACGCCGGCAACGCGAACTGCGCAACGGGAGCAAGCGGCCACGCCGCCGCATTGCGCACCGTGAACGAAACAGCCAAGCGCCTAAACTGCCAGCCGCAAGAGCTGTTCGTGTGCTCCACGGGAGTGATCGGCGTTCCGCTCCCGCTCGACAAAGTCCTGCGCGGCCTGCCCATCGTCACGCGGCACCAGCGCCCTTCGGCGCGTTCCTTCGCGGAGCTTTCGCTGGCCATCTGCACCACAGACACGCGGCCCAAAACCGCCAACGCATCATTTAAGATGGCGGGCAAACGCGTGCACCTGGTCGGCTGCGCCAAGGGCGCCGGAATGATCCACCCGAACATGGCTACCATGCTCGCGTTCGTGGCCACCGATGCGGCGATAGCCCCACGGCTCTTGCAGAAAACCTTGCACGATGTGGCATCACGCACTTTCAACGCCATCAGCGTCGACGGCGACACTTCTACCAACGACACGTTGTTAATTCTAGCCAATGGCGCGGCAGGCGCGCCCGCGATAAAACCGGGCACCTCCGCCCATCGGGCCTTCCTGGCGGCCCTCGAAGACGTCTGCCGCTCACTGGCGCTGCAAATCGTGGCCGACGGCGAAGGCGCGCAACGCGTGATTGAAATCGAGGTGCGCGGCGCAAGATCAGAGGCTTCCGCGAAACGCATCGCCGCTACCATCGCCACGTCACCGCTGGTAAAAACCGCCTTCGCCGGCGCCGACCCCAACTGGGGACGCATCTTCGCCGCCGCGGGCCGCTCCGGCGAAAATTTCGACCCCGCTAGGGTGGACATAAAAATGGCCGGCATCCCGGTGCTGCGCCGTGGCCAGCCGCTCAATTTCAACGAACGCGCCGCCAGCAATCGCCTGCTGGCCAAGCACGTTCCCATCGTCGTCGATCTCCACGCCGGACCCGCTGTTGCGCGCTACTGGACCTGCGACTTCACTGCCGAATACGTGCGCATTAACGCCAGTTACCGTACTTAGTGGCTGGCGAAGGTTTTGTAGCGGCTAAGGGGCCTACCCCCCCTGGGGTTTTGCGAAAGGTTGTCATTACAAAGGGACTTAAAGTCCTTTGTTTTCACAACCTTTTGCAAGTGTTCATTCCAAATAACTTAAGACCCAAAAATGTTTAGTAAGTCGTTACCCAGAAATGGCACCACCAGGGGTGATTTTAAACACCGGGTACTATAACCTATATGTGGAAGTATATAGTAAGTACTCTGATCGTCAAGGGAAATCTGGTACAGCTGTACTACTTTGATCGAAAGGCGAAAAGCTTTAACGCAGAGTGCGCAGAGTGCGCAGAGGACGCAGAGAGCGCGGGGAGAGCGGTGGTCAGCCCGAATAGGGCAGCTCGCCAGCCGATCCTTTTGCCGATCCTTTTAACCGCCGCCAAGTGCCTTCGCCTACAGCCTCTTTCCGGTTGCAAAAGCACCTAATTTTCGAGACGATGCCTCTGACCGCTGAAGTCTCGGTCACGCGTTCGCGGTGTCCCTTTTCTCGACTGCCTCGCGCTAGACGCTAACCCTTCAGCGCGCTCCGCGACTCGCACGTGGGTTCCGGGCAGAAGGAGTGCGCAGGTGAAGAAGCTCTACATCGGAAACCTTCCGTTTTCCGCAACCGAAGATCAGCTCAACGAGTGGTTCGCGCAAGTTGGGGTAACGCCCTCAGCCGTAACCCTGATCCGTGATCGCTTTACCGGTCAGTCGCGTGGTTTCGCTTTCGTGGAAGTTTCCAGTGATGAAGACGCCGAAAAAGCCATCAATTCTCTCAACGGCCAGAACTTCGGTGGACGCAACCTGGTGGTCAACGAGGCCAAGCCGCAAGCCGAGCGAGGCAGCGGTGGTGGTGGCGGGCGCGGCGGTGGTGGATATGGTGGCGGTGGACGCGGCAGTGGTGGTGGCGGAGGCCGTGGCGGTCACGGCGGTGGTGGCGGTGGGCGTGGTGGCGACCGCGGCGGTGATCGGGGCGGGAGCGATCGCGGAGATCGCGGCAACCGCTGGTAGCGATAGACATTAATTTTACATTCGCAGGACATATCTAGCGGCTCTCGGGCGTTAGAATCTCTGAGCGATTGGGATTTTCTGGACGACTGAAGAAGCAAAGGTAATTCCTCAGGCGTTGAGCGCGTTTGGTTGCCAAGCACCTAACATGGGAGCCAACTCTCTGATCCACCTGGCGGGTGCATTACGGATTGTTTGGGTGGCTTGCTCAAGACAAAAAAGCGGCGTCGAGCCGCCGCACTCCAAAAGAGCTCCGATCCCAAACCGTGGCTATGGCTCCGACTTTAGTTGAAGCGTCGACCCTTAACTGACGCTTTGACCATTGGGCCGCTGATTTATCCTCAGCGTCGGGCGAAACAAATCCCCACGTAACGTGTTTGAAACATCAGCGAAGGAAAATTGCTGCTTCGCGAGATTGTGCAGTATCTTCACGCAGCGACGCCCCGCTTGTGATGCTTGAGGAGCACGACGGCCTCAGCCTTGTGACTAAGGCGAATCAGCGGTCAAGTTGCAGGGATTACCTGATGGCTGCATCGACCAAGACGAGCGAACCTTCCTCGTCGGCTTTGCATCCAATGACCCCAGCAGGACGTATGTATACGTAGATGACCACTTGGCACAAACGCGATTGGCAGCAATTTTACGAACTGGCGCGCCGTCCCTGGCAGCGTCACCGCCCGCCGCGGCCCATTTATCCTAGCGGATTGAATCGCGTGCTACCCGCAGCCGGCTTCAGTCTGTCTGAACTCGATGACGCCAATATCGACCTTGATCTCGCCGAACGTCTGGGGCTGCCTGTGGACGCAGGCCGCATGGGCGCCTACGGTCCCAACGTAACCGTGCTGCGGGACTTTGTGCGTTCCTCGCGCCAGCCGGTCTAACGAACGTAGACTATTTCTTATCAACTTCTTCTCTAGAGCGAAAGCTTCTGCTTCTGCCATGCACCGGCCTAATCGGCGCGTAGCGCCTGAACGGTGTCCACCCGCGCAGCACGCGCCGCTGGGATCGCCGACGCGATAACCGCGGCTGCGAGAATCACGATCCCGGACACCAGCAGCGGTAGAGCGCCGGGCGTCTTCAACTCTTGAACGGTGCTGCCTATCAGCCGCAAGAAGACGAATCCCACGAAGAGTCCCGTTGCGACGCCGATCACCCCGATGACCACCCCTTCCATGAGCACGCTGGTGAGAATCTTTCCTGCCTGGGCGCCGAGAGCTATGCGAACGCCAAACTCGCGAGTGCGAGCACTGACCGAAAAGGCCAACACACCGGCCACGCCGACCAGCGCGATCAATAGCGCCACCGCCGCAAATCCGCCGAACACCAGCGTATTTAAGCGATCCGGGGCGAGCACCTCCGCGCGGACGTCTTCGAGCGTCGCCGCGCGTTCCACAGGCTGATCCGCGGACATGTCGCGGATGATGCGGGTAATCGGGGTCACCAGCGCGTATGGATTATTGCGCACATGCACGAACAGACGGCCTCCCCAAGTCAGTTGCGCGAACGGGTGATACACCGTCAAGACTGTTCCCGGGTCCACATGCTCGTCGTCAATGTCAGCGACAACGCCGACGATTCGCCGGGGGCCGGTGCTGATGTCTATAAACTTCATCACCGGATCGGTCCACATCAGGTGGCGATTGACCGCATCTTGATTTGGGAACATCCGCTGCGCCAGGCTCTGGGTTACGATCACCACAGGCTCGCTATCGCGGCGGTCGGCGTCGTTGAAATCGCGCCCCGCCATAATCGGCGCGCCCAGCGCCGCGAAAAAATTGGGTGAAATAGCCCGCAGTTGGGCGTGCGGATCTTGCTCACCTGGACCGCGGACGTGACCCTCGGTGGAAAACTCGAAGCCGGGGCCAAAGACTCCTGCGTCGCGCCACGGAACAGTAGTGCCGACGGCCACGCTATCGACCCCCGGGAGTTCCTTGATGCGTCGCATGGTTTCTTTATAAAACTCCACGATTTGATCGGGCGTCTTTCCGTAGGAAATCACCGGCACGTTTATCGCGAGCACGTGTCGCGTGTCCAGACCGGTTTGCGCCGCTTGCAGTGCGACCAGCGTTTTGAGCAGTGCGCCGGCGCCGGCCAGCAAAATAAAAGATGCCGCAATCTGCGTCACCGTGAACAAACGCAAGCGCCGGCTGGTGCTCCCCGTAATGCGAATGCTGCCATTCGAAAGCGATAATCCCTTTCGCGTATCCGCCGACGGCAACCGCGGAATATACGCGAGCAGCACCGCCGCGAAAACCGCCAGCGCGGCGCCGACCCACAGGAGAGTCGAATCGACTTTCAGATCCAGCGCGCGAACCGAGAAGCGCGACGCATAGCGGGCGAGCACGGCAACGATCGGCCAAGCAATGAGCACGCCAAGCGCGGCACCGGCGCCGCAAAGAAGCAGGCTTTCTGCCAGCAGCGTCCGGCGTAGCGCACTGCTAGTTGCACCGAGTGCCGCGCGGATCGCCAGCTCGCCTTCTCGCCGCACCGTCCGCGAGAGCACCAGGTTGGCGACGTTCGAGCAGGCAATGATGAATACCAGTCCGGAGGCCGCGAGCAATACCAGCAGGACGGTTCGCGCGCGCGAAGTAATCTGGTCGCGCAGCAGCGCAGCGTCGATGCGAAAGTCCGCTTGCGTCGCGTATGCTTCGGGATGTTCTTTGACCATCGCGCGCATGAGCCGTACGCAGCTCGGCGCGCGCCGATTGGAGGGTTGCGCCGGGCGCGAGGCGTCCGAATAACTCGGTCATGCGATGGACCCGGCCAGTCACCATGGTCGCCGAGAGATGGTGCGGGCTGGTCACCACGTTAGCGATGATCTCGGTTTCCGCGGGATACGGCACGGAGGGTTCGAGCACGCCCACAATGGTCGCGGAGCGCGTGTCCAGGCGGACGGTCTTTCCGATGACGGAGGGATCGCTCTTGCAGACAGTGGTCCAGAAGCGATAGGTCAACACGGCAGCACCTGCGGCGTTGGGGCCGTCGTCGCCAGCGTCCAGCAGCCGGCCGAGTACTGGGTGTAATCCCATCACCTCGAAATACGAGCCGCCAACCACGCCGGCGCGGACTTCGCGCGGCTCACCCAGGCCAATCATGGAGAAACCGATGGTGGAAAAGTCGCCGAAGGCATTTATCGATTTGATGCTTTCGCGGAGATCACGTATCTCCGGCACAGAAAACGCGGCGTTCTCGGCGCCGATGCCGAGTGCGCTCTGGCGGATGTAGATCAGACGATCTTCGTCGCGGTTCACCAAGGGGCGCAGGAGCACGCCACGTACCACGCTGAAGATAGCGGCGTTGGCGCCGATGCCCAGGGCCAGCGTGAGCACCACAGTTATCGCAAGCCCTTTGGAGCGCGCCAGGGAGCGGAAGGCAAACTTTAGGTCGTGAAGGAAAAGGCCCGGTTTTAGGTTCATCGCTCAACCTCACTCACTTCACTTACGACGCAGCGTGCCGGCGGTTTGTTTCGAAATCATGCCTCTCATTCCTTCGTATGCGCAAGGGCCATATTGAATTTAAGAAATGGGGCTAGGAGCAGCCACCTCAGCAGTCACACATTTGAAAGCCACCGGCGTTACAAGGTAAAATCACTGCTGCTGTACACATGGCCTCGCCCTTCCACATCGTTTCCAACACACCCATCCCGATGCCTGCGCCGGGCGCTCACCCACGCCCGGATTGGCTGCGCGTCAAATTCTTTGGTGGTGACCGCTACCAGGAACTCAAGCGCACCATGCGCACGCTGGACCTCCACACGGTTTGTGAGAGCGCGCGCTGCCCCAACATGGGGGAATGCTGGGAACACGGCACCGCGACCTTCATGATTCTTGGAGACATTTGCACGCGCGCCTGCGGCTTCTGCGCCGTACCCTCCGGCAAACCCGCTGGCCCCCCGGACGAAGACGAACCCATACGCGTGGCGGAAGCGGTCGCCCGCATGAAGCTGCGTTACGCCGTGGTGACGAGCGTGAATCGCGACGATCAGCTCGACGGCGGCGCACAGATCTTCGCGCGTACCATTGAGGAAATCCGCCGCCGCGTTCCCGGCTGCAAGGTGGAGGTTCTGATCCCGGATTTTCGCGGTAATTGGGACGCGCTCAACCTGGTCTTGGCCACGCGCCCGGACGTGCTAAATCACAACACGGAAACCGTGCCGCGCCTCTATCGTCAGGTGCGTAAAGGCGCCGTCTACGAGCGGTCTCTTGAATTGCTGCGCCGTTCCAAGCAAGCACATCCTGAAGTCCCCACCAAAACGGGGCTGATGTTAGGGCTGGGCGAAGAAACCGAAGAGGTCCTTGCCACCATGCAGGATTTGGCCGCCCAAGGCACCAACATCCTGACGCTCGGGCAATACTTACAGCCCACGCGGGAGCATCTACCCATCGTCCGTTACGTTCATCCCGACGAATTCGCGGAATACAAAGTCCGCGGCGAGGTCATGGGTTTTAGTCACGTCGAAGCCGGACCGCTGGTCCGCTCCTCTTACCACGCCTTCGAACAAACGGAATCCGCCACCCGCGCCTGAGTTTTTGGACTGCGGCGGCTTGACGCCGCACTCCGGAAAAACCCGCTATTTCGGCGCGACCATGGACCAATCCGTGAAGGGCACCGCGCGGCCCCCGCGAATCACCGTGGGCACCACGTGATCAAAGCCTTTGTGATCCCTTGCGCCGTAATCGAGTTTCAGTTGCGGACCAAGCCCCAGGTCCAACTCGTGTATGGACTCAATTCCGTGAATTAACCCTTCGCGCGTCAAGTCTTTCCCGGCGCGCTTCAATCCTTCCACCAGCACCATGGCATCGACAAATCCCTCGAAACTCACAAAATTGGGTTGCACGCCAGGAGAGAACTTCTGCAGCGCGCCGCGATACAGTCGCACCGCCTTGAAGTCCGTCAGATAGTAGGGCTGTACCACCTGGGTGATCACCACCTCTTCGGCATCGTCGCCAGCCGCCGAGATCAATTCGTCGGTGCCCACAAACGACACCGTCGAAAATAGCGGCTTCCAGCCTTTGCTGTGGGCCATTTTTAGAATGGGGGTCACGGTATTTGAGGGGCCTACGACCACCACGGCGTCCGGATTTGCTGCGCGCACCGCGTCGATCGCTTTGGCCACTTGCGCTGTTTGCCGCGGGTACGACGCGACCGCAATCGGCTCCGCTCCGTGCGCCTTCAGCGCGGCTTGCACACCTTCGAGCACTGCCGCTCCAAACGGATCGTCCGGATAAATCACTCCGATCTTCTTGTAACCCAGCGCGTTCCAGAACCCATCGATCTGTTCCCGCGTCTCGTCAAAATAGGAAGCGCGGACGTTGATCACCCAATGCCGCAGCGGCTGATACAACGTCTGTGCTCCGGTGAACAGCCCCACGAGCGGAATTTTGTTGCTCTCCGCCATGGGCACATATTTCACCGCCGTCGGCGTGCCCACAAAAAACCCCAGTGCGAACACCTTCTGACTCATCAGCTTGTCAAAGCAGGCTTCGGTTTTTGCGGGATCGTAGCTGTCATCGCCGGTCAAGAGCCGTAATTTCCGTCCTTCCACGCCTCCCGCTTCGTTGATCAATTCAAAGTAGGCTTTCGCCCCAGCTACGGTTTCCGTTCCCAAAAATTTTGAGGGCCCTTCCAACGCCGAGCAGGAACCGATCAATATCTCTTTGTCGGTGACGCCTGGCGTCGCTTGCGGCCGCACGGCCGGTCCCGTTGCCAGCATCAGCGACAAAAAGAACATAGCCCATATCGCTAGTCTTCTCTTGAACATAGATTCTCCACGGCAGGCTGGTGGCCTCGGGCGCACGCCTGTGCCTGCGAACATCCGTTTGGTTGGGCCCATAGATGAAATGATACCCACGTTGCACGACCTGGGATTCGGGCTTAGCCAAACGATTATTAGAGAGTACGAATGCACAGGTGAGAGGCTGCGACAGACGCGCTCTTGTTGCGCAATCCAAACACACCCTCGCGCCGAGTTGGCACGAGGGAGATTTGAGACCTAGGGAAAATTAAGGAAGGAAATTCGCGGACGTAATCAATCGCGGACTACGCTGCGGCAGCGCGCACAGCAGCGGCAGCAGCCTTCTTGGCCGCCTTTGCAACCGTCGAGGCTTTGCGGCGGCGCTTCGTTTTCGGCGGCGTAGCCGGCGCTTCACCGATAAGTTCCGCGGTCATGATGGCCGTAACGAACAACTTCGGCCCGTGATCATCGAAATCCACTGCCGTGCGTTCCTGGTCCGAGGCGGTAACGATCCCCAGCCCGTAAACTTCGTGCTTGATGGTCTGCCCCTCTTGCATCGTCTGCACCGTATTCCTCCTTGGTCGATTCAGCTGCGGTATAAGATTTTGATTCGAATCGTTCTGGCGGGCGGTGTATCTTCTTGACCGCCGGATACTTCGTGGGCCCGCGGCCACGCGGGCCCGTCCAGCTAGATACCCGTTACGTTCTCAGCCTGCAGTCCCTTGGGGCCTTTTTTGACTTCAAATTCCACCGCTTGCCCTTCATTCAACGACTTGTAGCCTTCCATCGCAATCGCCGAAAAGTGCACGAATACATCTTCTCCGGTCTGGCGCTGAATAAAGCCGAAACCTTTCGACGCATTAAACCACTTCACTGTTCCTTGTTCCTTCACGTTACAACCTCGAATTGAATTGCTTTGCCGCCTTGAGCCGTTTCCTGAAGATCTTTCCGTATTGCCCGCAAGGCGGTCAACAACTCGATCCCACAGGCTCCGTTAACTGCCAATTACAGGCAAAAAGCAACCACGAAGACCAAGCCTCGCAGCTCTTTGCGCCGGCAAAAGGTAATACCAAGAGCAACAAACGCTATGAGAAATAGTACTACAAAATCGGCCTTTTGTCCACGCCAAAGGACCGCCCGCGCTTAGTGGTAATTCGTCTATAATTGGTTGATTATAATAGGCTTGCGTTCCGGGCGCATGGCCCGTAACTTCCGTGGTACTGCCCTTTTAATGTCTATTCGATGGGTTCAGGCTCAAGCGTGGGCGTGGCCTCGCCTACCGCCTTCTTTTCCCAGTACTTACGTACCCACGCTTCCCAACTCTTGCCCGCCGCGGTGTCGCGCCCCGTAAACGCCAGTGCCGCTATATCGGCATAGGCGATCTTCAGGCGCGCGCCACCATTACTAGGCATGATTCGCACAAAACTGCCCTGCAGCGTTGCGCCGCTCACGCGGTCAAAAATGTAGCCCTCGGTTATCGCGCCATCTTTGGCAGTTATTGTGACGTCGCCGCGATAATCAAACGCCGCCTCCAGCGCCTTACGCGCCTCTTCGTCGGTGGCCAGCTCTGGTACCCAGCCTTGCACGCTAGCATGCGCAAATCCCGGCGCAACTTCCAGCTTTTCAGGATCGAGCTCGACGGCCGGTCCAGCCTGCCCCTGTCGTTCGGCATGACTCGGCGCGCTCATGCGTGCGTTTCTTCCATTTGGGTCCCGGCAGCCGCAAGATTGTCCGCCTGGATCTGGATCAACGGATTGTACGAATGCACCGGCTTTGCCGGCTCGTTCAGCATCAATAGCGCTTCGGGATCTTCGTACGCGTAGAGAACGCCGCCTTTGCCGCCGCCCACAGTCCGCCGAGTCCACTAAACGTATGATCCACGGCCGACGCCTCGTATCCGCTGTGCACCATGCAATTGGCGCATTTCGGATTGCCGGATTCCGTGCCGTAATTCTCCCACTCCGTAGTTTCCATCAACTCTTCGAACGTGTCCGCGTAGCCGTCCTGCAGCAGGTAGCAAGGCTTCTGCCAGCCAAAAATGTTGTAGGTCGGCATGCCCCACGGCGTGCACGTGTAATTCCGCTTGCCCATCAGAAATTCCAGAAACAACGTCGACTGGTTAAAACGCCAGCTCTTCTTGCGGTTCGCTAGAATTGCGCGGAACAACCGGCGCGTGCGAGCCCGGCCCAGAAAATGCTTCTGATCGGGCGCCTTATCGTACGAATAGCCAGGCGAAAGCATCATGCCTTCTACGCCCAGTTCCATCATCTCGTCGAAAAACGCGCCGCACGCTATTGGGATCGGCGCCATCAAACAACGTGGTGTTCGTAGTCACGCGAAACCCGCGCTTCATCGCTTCCCGCATGCCTTCAATCGCCATTTCGTAGCCGCCTTCGCGGCATACCGAAAAATCGTGGTGCTCTTTCTCCCCGTCCACGTGAACGGAAAACGTCAAATACTTGCTGGGCTTAAAGAGATGCAGCTTCTCCTTCAGCAACAGCGCGTTGGTGCACAGATAAATGTACTTCTTGCGCGCGACCAAGCCTTCCACGATCTCGTCAATCTGCGGGTGCATCAGCGGCTCGCCGCCCGGAATCGAGACCATCGGCGTACCGCACTCCTCGACTGCCTGAAAGCACTCTTCCGGCGAAAGTTCTTGTTTCAAAATGTGCGCCGGATACTGAATCTTTCCGCAGCCCGCGCAAGCCAGGTTGCAGCGGAATAACGGCTCCAGCATCAGCACCAACGGATAGCGCTTGCGGCCCATCAGCTTTTGTTTCAGGACGTAGGTCGCTACCGTAAACGCCTGCGAAATCGGTACCGGCATTCTTATATTCCTAAACCGCCACGGCAAATCTCAGTGGTACAGCCACACTTATCCCAGCCCTTACCATTGTAACCGACATTCCTAAAATTCGCGTCCCGGCTTTTCGCACCGAGTGCAATCTGTTTAGTACCGGTTTTTTATGCGCTCTTCTCCCACGCTCTGCCCCGCAATCTGTCGCGACGTAACGCTTCCTATTGACACTCTATAGGTAACGCATTATCCTTCCTATAGAACATCAATAGGAGACCATTCTTGAGTCCAGAACCGACCACCCTGCTGCAAGGCACCTTGGATATGCTTATCCTCAAATCCCTGGTCCCCGGCGAAATGCACGGACTCGGCGTGTCCCGCAGGATTCAGCAAATCACCGGCGGCACGTTTGCCGTCAAGCCCGGCTCGCTCTTCCCCTGTCTGCACCGCATGGAAGAAGAAGGCTGGATCTCCTCTTTCTGGGGCGACTCCGAGAACAATCGCCGCGCGAAATACTACCGCCTGACCAAAGCCGGACGAAAGCAACTCGAAGCCGAAACCAAGCGCTGGAGCCGCATCTCGCTGGCCATCGCGCAAGCTCTCGAAGCATCGTAACGAGGTCCTTACCATGCCGCTCCACGCGAAAGCCAAAAATTTCCTGCGCAATCTTTTCCAGTTTCATCGCGCCGATGCCGACCTCGACCACGAGGTTGAATCGCACCTGGCAATGTTGATCGACGAAAACATTCGCGCAGGCATGTCGCCGCCGGAAGCACAACGTGCCGCACGCATCGCACTTGGCGGCGTCGAACAGGTGAAAGAAGAAGTCCGCGAAAAACGCATCGGCAATTTGCTGCACTCTATACTCTCCGATTGCCGCTACGGCCTTCGCCAACTCCGCAATAGCCCCGGCTTCACCACCGTGGTGGTCTTCACGCTCACCCTGGGCATTGGCGCCAACACCGCGGTATTCAGCGTCATGAACGGCGTCCTTCTTCAGCATCTTCCCCTGCCACACCCTGAGCAATTGATGTATCTGCGTGCGCCAAACGGTCAACCAACAGATGCAAGCAACACCGGGGACAGCGAATCGTCCTTTTCGCTTCCAGTCTTCGAAGAACTTCGAACACAAAACGCGGCGTTCTCCGACCTGATGGCTTACGTGCCACTCTCGGAGAGCAAGGTGGCCGTCCGAATCGGCGAAGAACCCGAAGTTGCCGGAGCAGATATGGTAAGCGGCAACTTCTTCTCGGGCCTCGGCGTGGTCTTCGCCCGCGGGCACGGCTTCTCCTTAGAAGACGAAACCACCCACGCGCCTGTCGCTGTGCTCAGCTACTCTTACTGGACCAGCCGTTTCGCTCGCAATCCCTCGGTCATTGGCCAGACCATCTATGTGAAGGCCTTGCCGTTCACCATTATCGGCGTAACCGCGCAGGGTTTTTACGGCATTGAGCCAGGCGCTTCGACGGATTTCTGGATTCCGCTGCAGAATCGACCGGAACTGAACGCCTGGGGTGCTCCGCCATCAAACAGCACGCTCTATGGCACGCCGACTTGGTGGTGTCTCGAACTGATCGGCCGCCTGGCGCCGAACGTCACACCCCAGCAAGCTCTCGCCATCGCGGACCCTGGCTTCCAGCGCGCCGCGCGCATTGGACTTGGCACTCCCGATCCCAAGGATCCAAAAACTGTTCTGGCTCTCGCTCCCGCGAAAGGCATTCAAGGTCTGCGTGACAACTATGAACAGCCCATCAAAATTCTCATGGCGATGGTCGGATTGGTGCTGCTCATCGCCTGCGCCAATGTCTCTATGCTGCTTGTTGCCCGCAATTCCGCGAGGCAGCGCGAATTTTCTATGCGCGTGGCGTTGGGAGCTGGCCCGGGCCGCATCTTGCGCCAACTGCTTGCCGAAAGCTTTCTTCTTGTAGGCGCGGGTGCGGTCTTGGGCTGGATGTTTGCGATTTCGGCCAGCCGCGCCCTCGCCGCCTGGTCGAATTTGGAGGTTCCTTTCACACTCGACACCAATGTACTGCTTTTCACTCTGACAATATCGCTTGCCTGCGCGGTCGTATTCGGCCTCGCCCCGTTACGAGGTGCCGTGACCGCTCCGGCTGGCATGGCCATAAAAACCTCCAACGCTGCCGCGCAAGGCAACAAAACGACCTCGTGGACCGGCAAGATCCTGGTTGCCGTTCAAATGGCGCTCTGCCTGATTTTGCTGGTTGGTGCGGGTCTTCTCGTTCGTTCGCTGCGTAATTACGAGACTCTGCCCCTGGGCCTGCGCACGGATGGGCTTCTGGTCTTCGGCACCAGTCCGCTCACCACTCATTCTGACGACGAGAAAGTGCGCTTCTACCAGACCCTCCTAGACCGCCTGCGCGTCGTCTCCGGCGTAGAGTCCGCAACTTTGCTGGAAAATCGCCTCGGTTCCGGATGGAGCGACAACGATGTCTTCGCCATAGATGGCGTGGTTCCCACCGGAAAATTCGCGGATATCGGCATGCGCTCCAACGACGTCGGCCCCGATTATTTTCACACCCTGGGTATTCCTATCTTGCAAGGCCGCGACATCCTGGACTCCGATAGCCGTACGGCGACAAAGGTAGTAGTTGTAAATGAAACATTCGTGAAACGTTTCCTTTCGCACAGCGCGCCCCTGGGTCACACCGCGGGAGGCGTCAAGCCGGATAAGTGGCACACTATCGTCGGCGTCGTGGCTGACAGCAAATACACCAGCGTTGCGGAAAAACCGCGGCCGATGTTGTACTTCCCCTACTGCCAGAGCAGCTCCGTTTCCGATATGCAAGTGGAGTTGCACACCAGCGGGAACCCCGAGGCCCTCATCCCCAGTTTCCGCGCCGTTCTTCACGACCTCGATCCGAACCTCCCGATGCAGAAACCGATGACCCAGCGCGCGCAATTCGATGAATCCTTTTCTCAGGCGCGTCTATTTGCTCGGCTTTCGATATTTTTCGGCTTAATCGCCGCTTTGCTCGTGGCCACCGGCCTCTACGGCGTCACTCGCTTATCGTGTCAGCCGCCGCACCTCCGAAATCGGCGTGCGCATGGCCCTGGGTGCGCAGCGTGCCGAGGTCCTATGGATGGTACTGCGCGAAAGCTTGCTGATCAGCGTGGTAGGTGTTTCCGTAGGCGTCCCACTTGCCATCGGCGGTGCGCATCTGATGCGCTCCATGCTCTTTGGCGTAGTTCCCGGCGATTCGCTGTCCTTTTTTTGCGCTGTGCTGGGTGTAAGCGTGGTCGCGCTGGCCGCTAGCGCCATACCCGCGCGGCGTGCCGCGTCCGTAGACCCCATCGTCGCCCTGCGCTACGAATAGATTTCGGCCTTGATTGTGGAGAGGTGTTCGGTATGCCGGTCCGTGCGAAAGTCCGAAGTTTTCTGAGCAATCTTTTCCATTTTCATCGTGCCGACACCGACCTCGACCACGAGGTGCAATCGCACTTGGCGATGCTAATCGATGAAAACATCCGTGCCGGCATGTCCCCACAGGAAGCGCAACGTGCCGCGCGCATCGAACTCGGTGGCGTCGAACAAGTGAAAGAAGAAGTCCGGCAAAAACGCATCGGCAATTGGATGCAATCCGTACTCTCCGATTTCAGCTACGCTGCTCGCCAACTACGCAAGAATCCCGGCTTCACCACTGTCGCCATTCTCACCCTGGCGCTCGGCATTGGCGCAAACGCGACCATCTTCCAACTTCTCGACGCGGTCCGCCTTCGCACGCTGCCCGTCGAAGCTCCGCAACAACTGGCTGCGCTTGATTTCGTGAACGACGACCAATGCTGCCCCGGCGACAACTACTCCCGCGGCGCTCGATTCTCCAGTACTCTCTGGAATCGCGTACGCGAGCAGCAGCAAGCATTTTCAAAAATCGCAGCATGGTCCGCGATGCGTCAAAACCTCGGTCAAGGCGGCGAAGCTCGTTACGCAGACACGCTTTTCGTCAGTGGAGATTTCTTTGATGTGCTGGGCGTCGAATCGGTGCTCGGTCGCTTGATTTCCCCAGACGATGATCAGCACGGCTGTGGCGCGCAAGGCGCCGTGCTGAGCTACAGTTTCTGGCAGCGCGAATACGGAGGACGCAGCGGCGCACTCGGCGATAAAATCTCGCTGAATAATCATTCCTTTCAAATCATCGGTGTCTCACAGGCCAGTTTTTTCGGTCTTGAAGTTGGCCAAAAATTCGACGTCGCCATTCCCCTCTGCAGCCAGCCTGTTTTTGCCTCCAGAACACCGCTGATGGACCTTCCCGACGCCTGGTGGCTCAACATAGTCGGCCGCCTCAAACCAGGCTGGACGCTGGAGCGCGCTTCCGCGCAACTTGCCGCCATCTCTCCGGGAATTTTCGCGGCAACACTCCCGTCAGGTTACGACGCCCTCTCCAAGAAAGATTATCTGGCAGCACGCTTGGTCGCGCTGCCCGCAGGCACGGGCGTCTCCAGTTTGCGCAAAACGTACCAGGCTCCCCTGTGGTTATTGCTCGCGCTTTCCGGGCTTGTGTTGCTGATCGCCTGCGCGAATCTTGCCAACTTAATGCTCGCGCGAGCCAGTGTTCGGCAGCGCGAAATGGCTCTCCGGCTGACTCTCGGCGCTTCGCGTTCGCGCTTGGTTCGCCAACTCCTCGCGGAGAGTTTGCTACTCGCTACGCTGGGAACCCTCGCCGGAGCAGCTCTGGCGCAAGTCCTGAGTCCCGCGCTGGTCGCGTTTCTCAGCACCCAGCGTGAGCGCGTGTTTATCGAGCTAACGTCGGATTGGCGGGTCTTGGGTTTCGCCGCGGCGTTGGCGATTCTCACCTGCATACTATTTGGTCTGGTTCCAGCGCTTCAATCCTCGCGCACCGAGCTTGGCGTGGTCTTGAAGGCCGGCGGCCGCGGAACCACTGCCGGGCGCGAGCGATTCTTATTGCGCCGCGTTTTGGTTGTTTCGCAAGTAGCCTTTTCACTGGTGCTTTTGGTCGGCGCGTTCTTGTTCGTGCGCACCTTCCGCAATTTAATCACGCTCGATACCGGGTTCCAGCAGGACCATATTCTCGTGGCCGAGTTTAATTTCGCGCCCCTCAAATTGTCCGAGCCGCGTCAGATGGCTTTCCGACAGGATATATTGGCGCGCATCCAGGCGCTTCCCGCGGTGAGTTCCGCGGCCGGAGCACTGATCGTGCCCATGAGTTATCGCGGATGGGACAGCAACATCGACATTCCCGACGGGCCACAGCGCGTTAACACAAACTTCAATCGCGTCACTCCGGGATATTTTCAAACCATGCAGACGCCGATGCTTGCTGGACGCGATTTTAACGAGACGGACACGACTAGTTCTCCGCGCGTGGCCATCGTGAACGAAATCTTCGCGAGCAAATTTTTCGGCAGCGCAAATCCACTGGGAAAAATCTTTTACGACACGGGAAATCCGGGTCAGACCTATCAGGTCATCGGCTTGGTAAAAAATACAAAATACTTCGATCTTCGTGAAAAGCCGGCCCCCATCGCGTTCTTCTCGTTCACGCAAGCAAACGGTCCGGACGAGGCCGCCACGCTGATGATTCGCTCAAACTCTCAACTCCTGCCGCTAATCTCTGCTCTCAAACATGAAGCCAGCGAAATCAATCCAGCTATGGTCCTCACCTTCACCGTTTTGCAAACGCAAATTCGCGAGGGTCTCCTCCGCGAGCGTCTGATGGCTACGCTATCCGGCTTCTTCGGGGTCCTGGCCACCATTCTCGCGATGGTTGGACTCTACGGCGTAATCTCCTACATGGTAATTCGCCGCAAGAATGAAATCGGTGTACGCGTAGCCTTGGGCGCCAATCGGGGCAATATTCTTGCTATGATTTTGCGCGAAGCCGCGATCCTGGTAGGCATCGGCCTCGCCGTGGGCGCGGCGTTAGCGTTAGTCGCCGGAACCGCCGCAGCTTCCTTGCTCTACGACTTAAAGCCACAAGACCCATTAACTCTTTGCGCCGCAATCACCGGCCTGGCCGCCGTAGCGCTGGTAGCCAGCCTCATCCCCGCTCAACGCGCCGCCGCCATGCAACCTATGGCCGCTCTCCGCGAAGAATAACCATCAGCGGTCCTGCAAAGGACTCGGAAGTAATTTTCTCTCTCGAAACCAGTGCACAAGTAAAGTGGACCACTCTCCCACGGAAGGATCAGCCAGGTCGAGTCCGACGCCGTGCGGTGCATTTTCAAAAATGTGCAGTTCCGCAGGCACACCTGCGCGGCGTAATGCCAGATAAAACGCCACGCTATTTTCGGGGGCACCACCGTGTCCGTGCTGCTGCTGAAAAGAAAGGTCGGCGGCGTTTGCGGTGTCACGTTGAGTTCGCTTGAGAGTTCCTTCACGAGTTCCGGCGCGGGATTTTCGCCGAGAAGATTTCTGCGCGAAACCTGGTGGGTATATTCCGCCGTAAACGAAATTACCGGATAAGCCAGCACCGCGAAATCCGGACGCGAACTCGCGCGTTCGATGGGGTCCGTGGCTTGTGGATTCCCCGCATCGAAGTGCGTTTCCGTGGTGGATGCCAGATGACCCCCGGCGGAGAATCCCATCACCCCGATTTGGTCTGGCAAAACGCCAAATTCTTTCGCTCGCGCACGAACCATCCGAATGGCGCGCTGCGCGTCGCCCAATTCCACGGGATGGTGATATCGGGGACCAAGCCGATATTTCAGCACAAATGACGTAATGCCCAGCGCATTCAGCCAATTCGCAATTTGCCGCCCCTCGTGATTGGTGGCAAGGTGTTGATAGCTCCCACCCGGAAGCACGATTACCGCCACCGTTGGCTCATGATGCTGGCGACGCTGCGTACAAGGTGAGCGTCGGCCGGTCGAACTCCGCGTCGCCCAACGCGCCGGGGGCTTTTCCCTCCCAAAGCGGCATAGTTTGCGGCTCCGCCGAAGAATCCTGATGTTCCGATGGAGCGCCGGCGGTTCGTGCCGGCTCCTGGGCCGCCAGCGGAAAAACACAAAACAGAAATGAAGCCAGCCAGATTTTATTCATGTGGGCGGTTCCCATCGCAGAGTCTGTTGCCACCCATGCGGTAAGTCAATGCCAAGTCCTTGCGGGCGGCACCTCCGGGTTCGTATACTGGTCACCCGGACAAATGATGTCCCGCGAGCGGGGTAGCTCGCAGTAGCGGACGCCGTTTATCCCCGATTCATAGGCATCGACCAGAATCTCCGCAGGTGAGGATCGCTCTGCGGAAAAACCATGTCGCGTCCCTGCGGGAAAATTCCGCAGCAACGGAAGAAGTAAAAGTTTAGGAGAGTGTGCATGTCCCAGGTACCCACGCCCGAAGAACTGAATGTCTACCAAAACGCCGAAGCGCGTTTTGAAATCGCTGCAAAAAAATTGAATCTTGAGCAGGGGCTTTACCATTACCTGAAACATCCCAGCAAAGAAATCACGCTGTACATTCCCGTCGGCATGGACAATGGCACGCTCCAGGTTTTTACCGGCTACCGCGTCCTGCATTCCACCGTACGCGGTCCGGGCAAGGGCGGCATCCGTTTCGCTCCAGACGTTAGCCTCGACGAAGTCCGCGCGCTTGCCACCTGGATGACCTGGAAGTGCGCCGTTGTGAATATTCCCTTCGGCGGAGCCAAAGGTGGGGTAGTTTGCAATCCGCAGAAAATGTCCAAGCTCGAACTGGAACGCCTGACCCGCCGTTACACCGCCGAATTGTCGAACTGGCTGGGGCCAGAAAAAGACGTCCCCGCGCCGGACGTCGGCACCAACGAACAAACCATGGCCTGGGTGATGGACACCTACGCCATGCACCTGGGACAGGCCACCACCGCGGTGGTCACTGGTAAGCCCATTGAACTGGGTGGCTCCGCTGGACGCCGCGAAGCCACCGGCCGCGGCGTAATGATGTGCTGCAACAAAGCCATTACCAAACTCGGGATCCAAAGAGAATCCTGCCGGGTCGTCGTGCAGGGGTTCGGCAACGTGGGTTCGCTCGCCGCCGAGTTGATGTGCAAAGCTGGCTACAAAATCGTGGGGCTCGCCGACATCGCCGGCGGCCTGTACAACGAAAACGGTTTCGACGTACCCAAAGTCATCGATTGGGTCTACACGCAGAAAAAGACTCTGCAGGATTATCCCGGCGGTGGAACCAAAATGAGTTCACGCGACGTTCTTTTTCAGCCCTGCGAAATCGCCATTCCCGCGGCCATCGAAAATCAAATCACCGAAAAAAATGCCAGCCAGGTACAGGCAAAAATCCTGTGCGAGGGCGCCAACGGTCCTACCACATCGCAAGCCGACGCCATCATCGACGCCAAAGGCATCTTCACCGTTCCGGACATTCTCGGCAATGCTGGCGGTGTGACCGTCAGCTACTTCGAGTGGGTGCAAGATCGCCAGGGCTTCTTCTGGCGCGAAAGCGAAGTCAACGAACGCCTCCTGGACGTGATGGACCACGCCTTCGACGAGGTGGTGCGGTACGCCGAAACCCACCGCGTCAACAATCGCATCGCCGCTTACATGCTGGCCATCGACCGTGTTGCCAGCGCGCTGAAACTCCGCGGCATTTACGCCTGAGCACCGGCTTGGTGCCAGGTTTGCGGTTTGGTGACGGAAAGCTCGTTCTGCCGGACGCGCGTCCGTAGCCGACCGCACATTCATGTTTTTCTTACTGGCGTGCGCGAAGCGAAATGTGTATGCTTCCGCTCCGCGGCGTGGAGCACCCGCCAACCTGCCGCGACTAGCGCCCATGTTTGAACATTCGGTAACACCCGGTCACGTCAAAAGCGAAGACCAGCATCGCCACGAAATATGCGTCGCTGGCCGCTGGATGTACGAGCGCGGCTACATTGTCGCCTGCGAGGGCAATCTTTCCGTGCGTCTTGACGAGAATCGCATCCTGACCACGCCAACATCCATGAATAAGGGGCATCTGCGCGGCGGCGATTTGGTGGTTACCGACCTGGACGGCCGGCAAATTTCCGGAGAACGAAAATTCTCTTCGGAACTGGCTATGCATCTTTTGTTTTACCGCATGCGACCCGATGTTTTTGCCGTGTGCCACGCGCATCCGCCAACCGCGACCGGGTTTGCGGTGGCCGGACGCGCGCTGGATCAGGCCCTGCTGCCGGAAGTGATTATCGGTTTAAGCCAGATCCCCCTGGTGCGCTACGGCACTCCGGGTACGCCGGAACTCAGCGCGGCGCTGGAGCCGTTCGTATCGCATTACGATGCCATGCTGCTGGCCAATCACGGCGCGGTCACCTGCGCGCCGGATCTGCTCACGGCGTTCTTCCGCATGGAAACCATCGAGCACTGCGCGAAAATCACGCTGGCCGCGGAAATGGCCGGCACGCCGGAACTGCTCTCCGGTCGCGAAGTGGCGAAGTTGATGGCCGCGCGCTCGCGTTATTTTGTGGAGGCGCCTCCG
This sequence comes from uncultured Acidobacteriota bacterium, assembly GCA_963798585.1. Taxonomy (GTDB): domain Bacteria; phylum Acidobacteriota; class Terriglobia; order Acidiferrales; family UBA7541; genus Acidiferrum. The sequence goes on along the minus strand of CAWCTJ010000003.1, from coordinate 263,845 downwards.
GGCGGCGGCGCCGAATTGCCCATCACCAGCGACAGCGTGGACAAGGAAGAAGAACCGGTAACGCTGACGCGCAACGAACTCGACGCGCTGATCGACGAAGCGGTACGCAAAGATCGCGCCCGCCGCTGAGTCTTCCTCGGATTGGCAGCACAAAATCCAACCAGAATGAAATCCAGACCGGTCGAACCTGAGTAGAATGGCGCATGGATAAGGGGCGTCTCGAAGCGTTCAGCGACGGCGTGATCGCCGTGATCATCACGATCATGGTGCTGGAGTTGAAGGTGCCGCATGGAACGGAGTTGGCGGCGCTGCGTCCGGTGATTCCGGTTTTTCTGAGCTACGTTTTGAGCTTCATCTACGTGGGAATTTACTGGAACAATCATCATCACATGCTGCAGGCGTGTCACAAAGTGAACGGACGCGTGCTGTGGGCGAACTTACATCTGCTGTTCTGGATGTCTTTGGTCCCGGTGGTCACGGAATGGATGGGAGAAAATCATCGCGCCACCGCACCAGTGGCGTTGTATGGCACCGTGCTGCTGCTTACCGGGATTGCTTATCTCATCCTCTCTCGCACGCTCATCGCCTTGAACGGCAAGGATTCGCCGCTGTCGGTTGCGCTGGGCCGCGACGACAAAGGAAAAATCTCGCTGATGCTGTATGCCGTCGCGATCGGACTTTCGTTTGTAAGAACCTGGCTCGCGCTGGCCGTGTACGCGATGGTTGCGTTGATGTGGCTCGCCCCCGATCCGCGTATCGAAAAGCGCATTTCCGCCTAATCTGGAAGACCTCAGCGGAAGCCCGGGTGCAACTTTTGGGATACAATCGCTGCCGCTCGAAGAAAACAGGTGGAAATTACGATGGCTGGTGCGCGATGCAACGTGAGCGATGGCTGTGAATAAGAGAGACTTTATCCGGGTGCTCAGCTCAATCATGGCCAGCCCTGCGCTCGCACCGCTGTTGAGTTGGGCAGCCGAGGGGAAATTGAAAAATTGGGCCGGGAACATCGAATACAGCACGGATCAACTGTATTCCGCCGAGTCGCTCGCCGAGGTGCAGAGCTACGTTAAAAAGCAAAGCAAACTTAAAGTCCTCGGTACGCGTCACTGCTTCAATACCATAGCGGACAGCAAGTACAGTTTTCTCTCGTTAAAGACGATGGATGAAGTTGTGTCGCTCAACGCGGAAGCGCGCACCGTGACAATTGATTCCGGCATGACCTACGGCAAATTGGCGCCGTACCTGGATAGCAAAGGATTTGCGCTGCACAATCTGGCTTCCCTGCCGCACATTTCTGTGGCCGGCGCGTGCACCACGGCCACGCACGGGTCCGGAGAGAAGAACGGCAACCTGGCGACGGCGGTTTCCGCTCTGGAATTCGTAACCGCCACGGGTGACTTGATGCAGCTATCTCGCGAGAAAGACGGCGACGTTTTTCGCGGAGCCGTCGTGGGCCTGGGCGCGCTGGGCGTGATCACGAAAGTGACCCTGGACGTGCAGCCCACGTTCCTGATGCGGCAGTACGTCTATGAAAATCTGCCGCTGAGCGAAATGAAAAATCACTTTGACGCCATCGAAGCCAGCGGCTACAGCGTCAGTTTGTTTACGGACTGGCAGGATCAGCGCATCAACGAAGTGTGGATCAAGAGCAAAGTGGAAGCAGGGAAGCCTGGAGGCGCAGCGCCGGAATTTTTCGGAGCGAAACTCGCGACCAAAAACCTGCATCCCATCGCTGCCCTTTCTGCCGAGAACTGCACCGAGCAGATGGGCGTTCCGGGCCCGTGGTACGAACGAATGCCGCATTTTAAGATGGGTTTTACGCCCGAGTGCGGGCAAGGAACTGCAAACGGAGTACTTCGTGCCGCGTAAACATGCGGTTGAGGCGATTCTGGCCGTGGAACGGTTGCACGAGCAGGTCAGCCCACACTTGCTGATTTCAGAAATTCGCGCGATAGCCGCCGATCATCTCTGGATGAGTCCGTGCTACGAGCAAGACTGCGTGGCGATTCACTTCACCTGGAAGCCGGAGTGGCCAGAAGTGCGCAAGTTGCTGCCGGTGATCGAACGGGAATTGGCGCCATTTCATCCGCGACCGCACTGGGCGAAGCTGTTCACCATCTCTCCGGCAGAACTGAGAAGCGCTTACAAAAAGTTGCCGGACTTCGTCCAGCTGAGCGACAAGTACGATCCGCTGGGTAAATTCCGGAACGAATTCCTGGACCGCAACATTTTTGGCAGCTGAAACTGAGCGCACATCTCAAAACTGCCGGACGCGATGTTTGAGCGGCCTTGAGCAAAGACGAGGGCTGCACCCCTACGGAACCCGCGAGGATGCGGCGCCCAGATGCAACTTCCGGAAAAGCTATCGGCCGGTCGCCTTGTGGTTGACGAGGCAGAGCCTATAACGTAGCGTGACTGCGCGCGTAACCTCTGACGCCATGTCCTTTCCCGTTTATCTGCATATTGGTTCGTTGCGGCTGCACCCGCATGTAGCGCTTGAGACGCTGGCGTACGCCGTCGGATTTCACGTGTATTTGTGGCTGCGGCGCCGCAATGGCGATGTGCTGGAGGATGCGGATCGCTGGTGGGTGATTGCCGCGGCGGCGATGGGCGCGGTGGCGGGCAGCAAAATTCTCTATTGGCTGGAGGATCCGCAACTCACATTCGTTCATCGCTTCGACATAGCGTTCCTGATGGGCGGGAAGACGATTGTTGGCGCGTTGGTTGGCGCACTCTTCGCCGTGGAGGTGATGAAACTACGGTTGCGAATTACTCGGCGAACGGGGGACTTGTTTGCGGTACCACTGTGCGTGGGAATTGCAATTGGCCGTATTGGATGTTTTCTGACGGGGCTTGACGATCGCACATATGGAGTTGCGACCCGATTGCCCTGGGGAGTTAATTTTGGCGATGGCATCGCGCGGCATCCCACGCAGCTTTACGAATCGGCCTTTGTGATTGCTCTGGGTATATTTTTCTGGCGAAGATCGAAGCAACCGCACGTCGAAGGCGACATTTTTAAAATGTTCATGGTGGCGTATTTTGCGTTTCGGCTGGCGGTGGATTTTCTGAAGCCGGATGTGCGGGTATTTCTTGGACTTTCTTCGATTCAGCTTGTGAGTGGGGGCATGTTGCTTTATTACACGGCCGATGTTCTACGGGGGGCTGGGCTTGCAGCAAAACAGCGCGAGGCCCACGCATGAATAAGGATTTTCGGCCAACGCGAGAATGCCGTCCTGTCGCGCAGGTCTCGACGATCCTGGCTTGCGCGCTGATATTGTGGAGCGGATACTGCGCGGGGGCATTGCGCTGGGACAATTCGATAACCGCTGGGCAGGACGCGTGGCGGTGGTATTGACGTGGCGGGCGAGGGGGCATTTTTATACGCTTGTCATAACTCTGATGATCGTCCGGGCGGTGAAACTGGTGAAGCGCCTTCGCAGATGACGTGAACAGAGCAAATCCGAGCGCTGCGACATTTTCGGTCTGGACAAAACAATGACAGCCGCGGGCAAAACGAATTGGAAGCCGATCTTCATCACGCTGCTGTGTACGGCGTTGATTGCGTTGTCGTGCTGCTGGGGCGGGCTATCGTTGGTGCGCGGCGGCCTGCAGGTGCCGCTGCTAATTATCGGAGCTTTGTCGGCGTTCGTTTTTCTCGTGCAGTTGCTGGTGGCTTTCATTAGTTTGGTACTTGATGCAATCAGGAAGTAAGGGCAACTGTAGCCGACCGAACAGTCGACGGAAGTGGTTTTCGCTGGTAGGGGCGGCGATCATCATCATCGTCAATCTGTTCCGGCAGCGCTAAGCGCCATAGGAGGTAGCAAGTGGTCACGGACGAACCTAGTGTATCGCCCGAGGGCGCCGAACCGAAACGGATGAGCTACCGGCCGATTTTGATCACGCTGCTATGCGCGCTGTTGCTGGGTGGCGGGTCTTGCTTTGGATTTCTCGCAACCTTTAAGACACTAGAAGGCACGAATCCCCCGATGAATAGTGTTTTCGCGATGATGTTCATTGGATGCGTACTGATCTTTATCGGAGCATTCTTTTGGTTGATTGTCGTCTGGTTAACGCGACGTTAGAAGTGGGAGAGCGCGATGACGGAACGGGTGCGGCCTTATGTTTTCTATGATGTAGCGGTCACGATTTGCTCGGTTTGTTTTCGGAAGCTGGAGGGAAAGATTGTTTTCGAAAGTGAAAAGGTGTTTTTGCTGAAGCGATGCCCAGTGCATGGAGCAGAGAAAGTGTTGGTGGCGGATGACGTGGACTATTACCGGCGATGTCGCGAAGTGTTTATCAAGACGCCGGAGATGCCGCTGGTTTACAACACGCCGGTGATGTGGGGTTGTCCTTATGATTGCGGATTGTGTACGGATCATGAGCAGCATTCCTGTTTGACGCTGGTGGAGGTGACGGATTCGTGCAATTTGCGGTGTCCGGTGTGTTATGCGGGAAGCGGGCCGGAGCGCACGGAACATCGTTCGCTGGCGCTGATTGAAAAAATGCTGGACGCGGTGGTGCGGAACGAGGGGCAGCCGGATGTGGTACAGCTTTCCGGCGGCGAGCCTACGTTGCACCCGGAGTTTTTCAAGATTGTGGGGTTGGCGAAGGTGCGGCCGATTCGACATTTGATGGTGAATACCAATGGATTACGGATTGCGCAGGATGAGGAATTTGTTGCGCGATTGGCGGAGATAAAAGATTTCGAGGTGTACTTGCAATTTGATTCGTTTGAGCGGGAGGCATTACTCGATTTGCGCGGCGGAGATTTACGCGGAGTACGGGAGCGGGCACTGGAACGGCTCAATAAATACGAAGTTTCTACCACGCTGGTCGTGACGTTGCGCAAGGGTTTGAATGACGGGGAGATTGGCAAGGTGATTGATTTTGCGCTGACGCAGCCGTGCGTGCGCGGTGTGACGCTGCAGCCGATCCAGGATGCGGGACGGCTGGAGAAATTCAATCCGGCTACGGACCGGCTGACGCTTACAGAGGTACGACGGAAAATTCTTGAGCAGACCAAGGTGTTTCGTGCGGAGGATGTGATTCCCGTGCCGTGCCATCCAGACTCACTGGCGATGGCCTACGCGCTGAAGGTTGACGGGAAGGTGGTGCCGCTGACCGGCCTGGTGGACAAAGATGTTCTGATCGACGGTGCACGGAATACCATTGTGTACGAGGACGAGCCCGGGATTCGCGATTGCTTGTTCAAATTGTTTGCGACGAATCACTCGCCAGAATCGGGCGCGGCGTCACTGCGGGAATTGCTGTGTTGCTTGCCATCGATCGCGGCGCCGGCGAATCTTACGTACAAAAATATGTTTCGTGTGCTGATCGTACAGTTTCTGGATGCGCATGCGTTTGATGTGCGGTCGGTGAAGAAGACGTGTATTCATATCGTGCACCCAGATGGGCGGTTGATTCCGTTTGATACTTACAATTTATTTTACCGGGATGATCTGGAGCGGACGCGGTTGGGGCCGTTGCGCATGCAGAGCGCGGGGCAGTTAGCTACTATTTCTCCCGCCAAGGTGGAAGTTTAGAACGCTTGTTTGGATACTGCTCCTAAAAGTTTATCTTCGTAGAATCCGCCAATTTGTCGTGCGCGGTCGACGAAGTGAATCTCGAAAAATTCAGTGTCGTTCGTGGCCTTCGGCGTCAAGGCCGCGCATTCTGTTCGGGTTATTTAGGATCCAGAATCCATTCACCGCGCGGATCTGAGGCGAGACACTAAGAAGCCTTGACGAATCTCATAGCCACGGAATTCATGCAATAGCGCAAGCCGGTCGGCCGCGGCCCATCGTCGAAGACGTGTCCGAGGTGCGCATCGCATAACCGGCAAGAGACGGCGATGCGGACCATCCCCAAACTGCTGTCGCTAGTTTCCAGGACATTTTCCTTGGCGATCGGTTGCCAAAAGCTCGGCCAACCTGTGCCAGAGTCGAACTTGGTACTCGCATCAAACAAAGCGAGATCGCAGCAGATGCAGCGAAATATACCTTTGGCGTGGGCGTTAGGATTTTCGTTGGTGTAGGCGCGCTCAGTGCCAGCCTGGCGCGCGACTTCATAGGAGGCGGGCGAGAGCAGTTTTTTCCACTCTTCTTCCGATTTGATGACGCGGTCCACGGATTTCTTGCCTTCGCGCTGGCCGGAATCTGAAAACTCGACAATGGTGACCATTTTCGGAAGACCCGCGGCCGCAGCCTCCGCGCGGACTGGCTCGCGCTGCTGAACATGCCACCAGGCCAACCCAATGGCGACGGCTCCGGTGCCAACGAGAAACGATCGACGCCCAATCACGTTGGGAGCTTCATTATCTTTTTTGTTCGAGTAATCCATACAGCTTCTCCTATTACGTGTTCATCCGAACGTAAAGGCAAACGCCTGTACGCCAGGATCGAGAAATTCAATTTCAAAGGTACGGTCTTCGACTTTTCCTTTTTGCCGGATCAATTGATATAGACGATATTCCTTCACCACTCCAGCGCCTTGTTCGTCAGTGTCGCCACCGTGGTCCGGACCCGGCGGAGTGCCATCTATCGTGACGCGGAAGCGCACCGGCTGGCCGTTTTTCCCCGGACCCAGCACCAGATGCAGATCGCGGGCGTGAAAGCGGTAAATGATTTTACCGGGAGCGGCAAGCAACACAGCATGCTCGTCGCTTACGTTCCAATTTCCAGCCAGTCCCCACTGGTTCACCGTAAGCCGCGATGGGGCGGTGTAGGACTGTGGTCCGTCCTGCCGGATTTTCTGCGGCGAAGCATAATTCTGTTGCCGGGCGTAGCCGATGTACGTCTCTGGCGAAGCGACATCGCCGAAATCCGGTGCGGCCTGAGCGCCGCTGGCGTTCACTTGTACCAAACCGGCGGTTTTGAGTCCGGCATTTTTTTCGCGTAATAACTGCTGGATCACCTCCTCCGATTCGTCGTATTCACCCTCGCCGAAATGGTGGTAGCGAATGATGCCCTGAGCGTCGATGAAATAATGCGCCGGCCAGTAGTTGTTGTTGAATGCCTTCCAGATCGCATAGTTGCTGTCGATGGCCACGGGATAAGTGATTTTCAAATCGATGAGCGCCTTCGCCACATTCGCGGGATCTTTTTCGAAGGCAAACTCGGGCGTGTGCACGCCGATCACCACCAGCCCATCGTTCTTGTATTTTTCCCACCAGGCTTCGACGTACGGCACAGAGCGCAAACAGTTGATGCAGGAGTAGGTCCAGAAATCGATCAGCACCACTTTGCCTTTGAGCTGTTCACGCGTGAGCGGCAGCGAGTTTAGCCATTTCACTGCGCCATCCAGGCTCGGAAACCGTCCTTCGTTACCCAATTTGACCGTCTCGGGAACTGAGGGTGCGGACTCGTTCCCTTTAGCAAACGCCACCGGCCGGAAACGATCGATCAGCCGCTGTTCGACGCCGGAGGTACTGGCCAGCGAAAGCCTGCTGAGAATTCCTTTATCCCAGCCGAGGGCGATCGCCACAACGCCCAGCAATACCGCGACGCCCAGGCCGCGACGAATCCATTCGTCCGCGCCAAGCGACTTCTTCATGAGCGAGAAGACTTTGTTGCCGGCCAGCAGCGCCACCGCCAGGGAAGTTGCTGCGCCCGCGGAAAACGACAAAAGCAGAAACGTGGTGTGAACGCTCGGTCCTTGCAAGGCGGCTCCAGTCAAGATCAAACCCAGGATCGGCCCGGCACAAGGTGCCCAAAGCAGACCCGTGGACATTCCGAGAATCAGCGACCGTCCAATGCCGGGAGTTTCCGTGCTGCTTTTTCCCTGCACTCGTCCACCCAGGCGAACCAAGGGCCGAGCAAGATATTCGGCCAAACTTGGAAAAAGCAGCGCCAACCCGAGCAACGCAAAAATCACGATGGCCAGCAGCCTGCCGATTTGATTGGCACGAACGATCCACGCGCCCGCGAACGTCGCAACGCCTGCTACCACGGCGAAGGTAGCCGCCATCCCGATAAGCAGCGGAAGTCCGCTGCGGCGAAATGGCTGGTCGGCCCGGGAAAACACAAAAGGCAAAACGGGCAAGATGCAGGGACTGACGATCGTCAGAACCCCGCCCACGAAGGCCAAAAAGTAGAGAATCATTTCCTTATATTAGACCCACACAGCCGCAAAGAGTTACAGGGGACGGAACCGGTTGGCGCTGGTTAAAGGTCGCGGGTCGCAGCGGTGTCGATCACGGTGTCGGGGAGCTGACGGCAGCCGAAGACCCGAAAATTGGTGATGGATTGTAGGTGAAAAATCGGGGATTGGTTTTGCGGGGCTTTAATGCGGAAGAAGTCGGAGTCGTGGACATCAGTTAAGTGGAAGGCGGGACGGGTGTCGGGATTTTGCGTGGCGATTTCTACGTTGGATACCTCCAGGTTGCGAATGTGGCGAAGGAAAAAGCCCGTGGCGGGTAACGGGCCGAACATCTCTGGGTCGGGGTAGGAGTTTTCTTTTTCTGGCGGTTGAAGGCTCGTCATTTCTGCGGGGGCGCCTCCGGTTTGGTGCAGATAGATGTCATTAAGTCTGATGTCTTCGATCAAATGATTGGGAACGCCGCTGATGATGCTGGGGAGTTGCACTGCACCGTAGCTCGTGACGTTGCTGATCAGGATGCGTTTTAGCGTGCCAACGGCGGCATCTTTGGGGCCACGCATGCGCGTGCCCAGGCGCAGGAAGAAAGGAGAGCTGCGCAGATCGCGCATGGCGATGTTGCTGATGGTGATGTCTTCGCAGAGCGCGCCGTCTTCAGATTCGAGAGCTAGGCCGGCACAACTTTCGAAGACGCAATTGCTGACGGTGATATTTTTGAAGCCACCGTTGGACTCGGTGCCGAATTTAATGCGGCCAGTAGGACGGAAGCGCGGGTGCGCCGGGTCTGGCGCCAAGCGCTTCCAAGTGCCGTCCAGCAGCGTGCCTAGCTGGTAGTCTCCGGTGACGTAACAATTGGTGATGGTGAGATTTTCCGTGACGCGCGGGTAGCCCAGGGCGAAGGAACTTTTGGGGCAGATGCCGTCGTCCCATGGAGAGTTGACCGTGCAATTGGAGACGCGAACGTTTTTGCAGCAGTCGATGTCTAGGCCGTCGCGGTTGGTGTCCATCTTCAGGTTGTCGATGGTGAGGTTGTCGACGCCCGTGGCTAGCAGGACGAACCAGCCGCCCCGTAAGACGCTGAAGTCGCGCAGGATTATATTGTGGCAGTTTTTTAGCGCGATGGATTTGTTGCCTACGCCGGGCTTGCGCGTGTCTGGGAGATCGGTGTCGTCATCGTGGCCGCGGCTCAGCCCTTTGCCCCAGATTAGGCCGGGGCCGAGGATGGCTACGTCGTGGATATTTTCGCCCCAGATTAAACTGTTGTGCCAGTGATTGTGGCCGTAGTCCTGGTAGGGTTCCCAGTCGCCTTGGGGTTCAGCGGAGTCGTAGCCGCCGGTGGTGGTGCCTTCCAGCGGCGTGCTGGCAGCCAGAATTGTTGCGCCGCTATCGAGGTAGAGCGTGATGCTGCTTTTTAGGTGGATGCTGTAGCAAGCGTAAGTTCCGGCGGGAAAGTGCACCGTGCCGCCGCCGGCGGAAGCTGCGGCGTCGATAGCGGCGTTAATGGCGGGGGAATCCAAGGCTTGGCCGTCGCCGGTGGCGCCATAGGTGCGGACATTAAAGAAGGGCGGGATATTGGGACTGGCGTTGCCTTGTGGGTTGGCGTTTGTGTTTGCATTGGCTAGCGCCGGGCCGGTGGTTCCGGCCAGTGTGGCGGCAGCTAGCTTTAGAAAGTCGCGGCGGTCGGTGCTCATGGCGGGGCTATTGTAATTTATTTAGCGGCGAAGTTGAGAACGCGTTCGCGGAATTTGTGAGGACTTGCGCATGGATAAGAGCGGCGTCTTAGAGAGTTTTCTGTATGGCAAGGTGCGCGTGTTGGTCGGTGACATTACCGCGCAACGCGTGGACGCGATCGTGAATGCGGCCAATAGCACACTGCTTGGCGGCGGTGGCGTGGATGGCGCCATTCATCGGCGTGGTGGCCCGGAGATTTTGCAGCAGTGCCGCGTGATACGGAGCGGGCAATTTCCAGATGGTTTGCCGACGGGCGAAGTAGTGTTGACTACCGGAGGGCGGTTGCCTGCACGCTACGTGATTCATACCGTGGGGCCAATACGCAGGTCTGGTAGCGAACCCGATGCGGCGATGCTGGCGTCGTGCTATCGCAAGTCAGTGGAACTGGCGACGGAGAAGAAGCTGCGCTCGATTGCCTTTCCGGCGATTTCTACCGGGGTGTACGCGTATCCGCGCGAGCAAGCGGCGGTGGTGGCGTCGGAGGCGATTGAGATGGCTTTATGTAATGCGATTGCCATCGAAGAGGTACGGTTGGTGTTTTTTGATGCCGAAGATGCCGCGGTATTTCTGCGAAACCACAAATTTTCGAACTGATTAGTACGGTGCTCTTCATCGCGAAAAGCGAACAGGAATTCAGTCGGCAGCTGTGGCAGAGCTAGTTGGTGATTACAACCTCCTGGCCAGTGGCCTTGGCCAAGGCGCGCAGGTAAGCGTCTATCGTGCTGGTGTGCCCCAGAATGAAACGGGAGACGAAACGGAAGATCGGATTATAGACTTCGCCATTTTCCGTGATGCGGACGACGGTAGTTTCTCCGGCAGTTGTGAGCGCGTAGGTCCATGTCCCGGAGTAGGGAAGATTCTGAGTAACGATTTGGCGCTTTAGTGATTTGGGCGGAACGCGATCCAGCACGGCGTAGGTAATGGTTTCGCCTCCGCGCGTGGTCTCGCGCAGCAGCTCGCGGCCATCCGCGTCAGAGGTGACTTCACAATGAAGCACGTCAGGGCGCCAGGTCTGCGAGCCAACAATGAGCGAGAAGAGTTGCTCAGCTGTGGCGCGGTACGACGCGCTGCGCGAAGCCACGTGTTGTTTGGGCAGCAAAGCGCCGATGGCGGCGACGGCGACGATCAAGAAGACCACGCCGGCAAGAACGACGAGCAGAATCTTCACCCGTCATACCCTCGCTTTCTGTTGCGCAGCAGAATCCTCGCGTGTTTCGCCAAGTGCTCGATGCCCTGCAGCGCGGTTTCCAATTCTGCCGCGGGCATGGACCGAAACATTTTTTTCACCAGCTCCGGATCTAGCACTGTGTTCTGCTCCTGCACGCGACTCCCAGCTGCCGTTAAAGTTAAGCCGAGACATCGTGCATCGTTTTTATCCCGTGTGGTACGGATGTATCCCCCGCGAACCAACCGACCGATCGTGATGCTCATCGTCGACCGGCTCACGCCCAGGTGCTCGGCCAGCTTCGAGGGCTTGGTCGGGCGCGTGGCGTGCAAATGATCCAGGACGCTGGCCTGATGCGCAGTGATGACTTTTCCCGTTTCATCGTCGCGCACATGCCGGCGATGGCAGGCGAGAAAAATAGCCGGATAAGCATCAAGCAGACGTCGGATGCGCGGGTCCACGGTAGATGGGAGCTTGTGATAAGTAGTTTGATCTGTCAAACAATTATTTACGCGTTGCCAGAGCGTTCTGGCGCATTGCCGGAAATAGCGATATGAGCGGCTGTCTACACCGGTGGCATGTCGTGGGCGTCGAAGCCGGTGAACTCTTCCTCCCAAGTGTAGCTGGGGGTTTTCAGCAGTCGAACGCATCGGTTCCAACGCAGGATAGCGTCGTCGTTCCCCGGCGGGCGAATCTTCTCGGCCTCGCCAAAGCATTCGAGTGCCTGTTCAAAGAGCGGCAATACCATGTGCGGCGGCTGGCCATTGTGAAGTTGTGTCTTGGCGCGGCGTTCGTAAAGGATTCCAAGATAGTAGACCCGCTCATAGCGATCACTGAGCTTTTGAAAGGTCTCCTCCACTTCGCGGTAGCGCTCCGGAGAGCCATTGCCAAACTGATCCGTGATGGTCAAGCCGAGCAACCGCAGAGCGAGTTGGTGCTGCGGGTCGACTGCCAAAATATCGCGGCAGATGGACTCAGCCTCTTCTGGTTCGTTGAGGTAACGGTAAAGCTCTACTTTGCTGGTGGCCTCGGCGATCCCCGCTTTCGAAATCGGTTTCAGTTGGTATTCCATATCGCCTCCTTTGCCGCTTCGTACGAACCCCTCTTGGCGGCTTAAGTTGCCTTTGCGCCGCGAATCTTTCGGAACAACATTGTCAGCGGATCGTAGAACTCGTCCACCACACGTTCTTTCAGCGGGATGATGGCGTTGTCGGTGATGTGAATTTCTTCGGGGCAGACCTCAGTACAGCACTTGGTGATATTGCATAACCCAATACCCAAATTCTCTTTCAACAATTTTGTGCGAGAGACGCCGTCCAGCGGATGCATTTCGAGACTCGCCACCCGCACAAAAAAACGTGGCCCGCCAAACTCTTCTTGCTTACCGTGGTCGCGCAGCACGTGGCACACGTTTTGGCACAGAAAGCACTCGATGCACTTGCGGAATTCCTGCACGCGGTCCACGTCGCGTTGCTCCATTTTCCATTTGACGCCCGGGCGTGGCTGGAACGCCGGAATCTTCGCGTTGACTTTGTAATTCCAACTAACGTCCGTGACCAGATCCTTGATCAGCGGGAAGGACTTCATCGGATACACCGTGATGGGCTGGTCGAGCGGGAGCGCATCCATCCGCGTCTTGCATGCCAGCCGTGGCCGCCCATTCACTTCCGCCGAGCACGACCCGCATTTCGCGGCTTTGCAATTCCAGCGTACCGCCAGGTCCGGCGCCTGATGCGCCTGGATGGAGTGCAGCGCGTCCAGCACCACCATGCCTGGAGTGAGCGGCACTTGATAATCCACCGGCCCGCCTCCGTTGCGGTCGCCTCGGAATACCCGGACGGTCACGTCGGACATTTTCTAAAGCCTCCGTATTCCAGAAACGCTGCAACCACTATGGCTCTTCATTTTATTTATCTTCCGCAAGAATCTGCTTCAGCTCTTCGGGCATCTCGCGCACGGGAACCGCGACGAGCTTCATCGCATCTCCGTCGCGGACGATCACGTGGTTCTTTTTGCCCCAAGCGTCTTCGGTCTTCGGGAAATCGATGCGGCTATGCGCGCCGCGGCTTTCCTGCCGCGCGAGCGCCGAGCGTGTTACCGCTTCTGTCACCACCAGCATGTGTTGCAAGTCCTGCGAAAGATGCCAGCCCGGATTGAACAGCCGCGATCCTTCCACGCGCATCACCGCTGCCCGCGCTTTGAATTTCTCCAGTTCGCCGAGCGCCTGCCGCAAATCTTCCTCCGTGCGGAAAATTCCCACCAGCGATTGCAGCATGTCCTGCAGCTCGCTGTGGATGGTGTACGGATTTTCGCCTGCGGCGCGCTCGAAGGGCGCGAGCAACCGTCGCTCGGCGTCTTCAATTTGCGCGGAGTCAATCTCCGGCGTGGCCGTCTCTTTCGCATTCTCTGCCGCCGCCAGCCCGGCGCGCCGGCCGAAGACCAGCAAATCCGAAAGCGAGTTGCCGCCCAGCCGATTCGCGCCGTGAAGTCCGGCGGCTGCTTCGCCCGCGGCGTAAAGCCCGGGAACGGACGAGCGGCCCGTCTCCGCGTCCACGCGAATCCCGCCCATCATGTAATGGCACGTGGGGCCGACTTCCATCGGGCCCTTCGTGATGTCCACGTCCGCAAGTTCTTTGAACTGGTGATACATGCTGGGAAGCTTGCGCTTCACGTATTCGGCTGGCTTATGCGAAATGTCCAAGAACGCGCCGCCGTGTGGGCTGCCGCGGCCTTCTTTCACTTCGGTGTAAATCGAGCGCGCCACCACATCGCGAGTGGAAAGCTCCATGCGCTTCGGATCGTACTTCTCCATGAAGCGCTCGCCATTTTTATTGCGAAGGATTCCGCCTTCGCCGCGCACCGCTTCGGTGACGAGCAGTCCCTGCACTCCCGGCGGCCACACCATTCCCGTGGGATGGAACTGCACGAATTCCATATCCAGAAGCTCGGCGCCGGCTTCGTACGCCAGCGCCATGCCGTCGCCGGTGCATTCCCAGGAATTCGATGTGACCTTCCACGCTTTGCCAATCCCGCCCGTGGCGATCACCACGGACTTCGCCTTGAAAATCGACGAAGCGGCCCTGCTCGCGCCAGTAGCCGAACGCGCCGGCGATGCGGTCGCCATCTTTCAGCAGCGCGCGTGATCGGTGCACTCCATGTAAACGTCGATGCCCTGTTGCACGCCGCGATCCTGCAGCGTGCGAATCATTTCCAGGCCGGTGCGGTCGCCCACGTGGCAGAGCCGCTTGAAGGTGTGGCCGCCGAACGCGCGCTGCAGGATGTCGCCCGTCGGGTGCGGTCGAAAAGCGCGCCCCACTGCTCGAGTTCGCGGACGCGGTCGGGCGATTCCTGCGCGTGAATCTGCGCCATGCGCCAGTTGTTCAGGAATTTCCCGCCGCGCATCGTGTCGCTGAAATGCGTTTGCCAGTCGTCCGCCTGTGTCCACATTGCCCATTGCGGCGGCGATGCCGCCTTCGGCCATCACGGTGTGCGCTTTGCCGAGCAGCGATTTGCATACCACGCCCACGCTCGCGCCCTGTGCTAGCGCTTCGATGGCGGCGCGCAGTCCCGCGCCGCCGGCGCCGATGATCAGCACATCGTTTTCGTGAGTTTCGTATTTGGAGGTGGCCGGAGAAGTCACAGGATTCGAATGTCCTTGAGGTAGCCCGCAGGATACCAGGCGAATGTAGAGATCCGTCAGACCGACGGAAAACAGGCTCATCCACGCCCACAGCATGTGGTGCTCGTTTAAGATGCTAACCCATCTCCAGGCGCCGTGGCGCGGCGGGCCGAATGTCGTGCACGAAAAGCAGTCCAGCTTTCCTCCCACCAGATGGCGCAGCGAATGGCACGAAAAGGTGTAGGTCGTGAGCAGCATCACGTTCACCAGCATGACCAGCGAGCCGACGCCGATGCCGAATCCTTCCGGAAAGAAAAATGCGAGCACCGCGTCATACCAGAGAAAGCACAGAAACAGGATCGCCAGGTAAAAAAAATAGCGGTGCAGGTTTTGCAGGATGAAGGGAAACGCGGTCTCGCCGCGATAGCTGCCGCCGCTCGCGTTCGCTCACCGCGCAGGCCGGCGGATCGAGCAAAAATGCGCGGTACTAGGCTTTGCGGTAGTAATAACAGGTGACGCGAAAGCCGAGCGGGCCGCCCAGAATCAAAATGGCCGGCGAAAACGGCCACCAGTGATGCTGCGGGTCAATCAGCGGGGAATAAAATGGGGAAATATACGGTCCCCATTCGTAGAATTTCCCCTCAAAAGCGCGCAACGTAGCGTAGACACTGAAGCCGCCCATTACCGCGATCACCGGCAGTATCTCGATCCACCAGCTGTCCCGCCTCTGCGTGCTACCGAAACCCGTTACGCTGCCGCTCGTCGACAACTCCGCCATAGTTTCACCGTATGCCGCGCCATAGAGTAGTCAGGAATTTGTCTTTTGCCTACCAGAATTTTCCGAAGGTCCGCGAACGTAAACTGGCACGTATGGTAGAGCCGAGCATCGCGACAGCTTGGGTGATTCCATCCCTCCGGGTATGATGTGCTCCATGAAACGTAAAATCATTCTGGTGTTTTGCGCTTTTTTCCTTCTCGGCACGAGCTTGCGCGCCGAACAGCTTGTTTCGCCCGACGGAAAATTGGTTCTGACCATTGAAACCGTACCGGCAGCTGCAAACGCACCAACCGGTCGCCTAGTTTATAGCGTCACGTTTCGCGGAAAGCCGCTGGTAGAACAATCGGCGCTGAAATTCGAACTAGAAGGCCAGCGGCCGCTCGGGCCGGACGTTCGCATCACTGGAGCTGCGCCGTCGCAAGGCGAGGATTCCTACAAACTTCTCGCCGGAAAAACCAGTGAGGTACATGACCGCTACAACGCGCTTCGCTTGGATCTCGAACAGAACGGAATTTTGACCGTAAAGTTTTCCATCGAAGCGCGCGTCTTCGACGACGCCGTGGCATTTCGTTATCTACTTCCCGACCAGACCGCCATCCGAACCTTTCGCCTGACCAAAGAGAGCACCGAATTTCGCATCGCCAAGGACGCCACCACCTACGCACTGGAACTTCCAAATTTTCAGTCCATGTATGAGAGTGAGTTCGTAAAGCTGCCCATCAGCGCGTTTTCAAATCAAGGCGGAGTTGCCAGTAAAGTTCTGCTTGGACTGCCGCTGTTGATGGAAGTTCCCGGCGTTGCGTGGATGGCCATTACCGAAGCGGACCTGCGCGACAACAGCTCCATGTATTTGATGAACCCTTCCGGCAGCTGGCAGGGACATTGGTTCGAATCGGTGCTCGCTCCGTCGGAAGAAGATAGCAGCGTGATTGTCAAAAGCTCCCTGCCCCATCATTCGGCATGGCGCGTCTTGCTGATTGGAGATCAACCTGGGCGGCTTGTGGAATCGAACGTGATTACCTCGCTGAATCCTGAGAATCGCATTGCAGACACCTCGTGGATCAAAGCCGGTAAAGCGTCATGGGATTGGTGGTGCGGCACCCTGAATGCCGATGGCAAATCGTCCTTCAGCACGGACACCATGAAGTATTACGTCGATTTCGCCGCCAACTCCAAGTTCGAGTACATGCTGGTGGATGCTGGCTGGTCCGAGCCAAACGACATCACCAAGATGAACGGAAAGGTGGACATTCCGGAGTTGGTCAAGTACGCGGCAGCCAAAGGCGTCAGGGTTTGGATCTGGCTGTACTACAAATCCACCGACAGCCAGATGGAGGAAGCGTTCCCTCTTTACGAAAAGTGGGGCGTCGCGGGATTGAAAATTGATTTCATCGAGCGCGACGATCAGCGCGGCATCGATTTTTACTATCGCGCGGCGGAATTAGCCGCCAAGCATCACCTGATGCTGGATTTTCATGGTGCGACCAAGCCCAGCGGGTTGGAGCGCACCTATCCGAACGTTTTGGGCTATGAAGCTGTGCTCGGTCTTGAACAATCCAAGGCCGGCAGTCGCGACAATCCGGAGCACCACACCACGCTTCCCTTCACCAGAATGCTGGCAGGCCCGATGGACTACACCCCCGGAGCATTTAGAAACGTAACGCGCGAAGAGTTTGTACCGCGCTCCGAACTGCCAGTGGTGATGGGTACGAGAGCGCACCAACTGGCGATGTATGCGATTTACCAGGCTGCAATTCAAATGGTCGCGGACTGGCCGAAGGCCTATGAAGGCGATCCTTCGTTTGAATTTATCAAAGCCGCTCCGGCCACCTGGGACGAAACCCGCGTATTGAATGGCAGGCCCGGTGAATTTGTTACCATTGCTCGCCGCCATGGTGCGGAATGGTTTCTCGGCGGCATCACCAACTGGGACGCCCGCGAATTGGACTTGCCGCTCACTTTCTTAGGGACCGGAACTTTTATCGCACAAATCTACGCCGATGCCTCGGATGCGGATCTCCAACCCAAAAATGTACGCATCGAGCAGCAGAGCGTCGACCGCAATTCGCACCTTACGGCAAAACTCGCGCCTGGCGGCGGCTATGCGGTGCGCTTCGTGCCAAAACAATAACTCAGAGGAGTTGGTCATGAACCTGAAACTCGAGGTTGTGGTGGTGCCCGTCTCCGACGTCGATCGGGCCAAGCGTTTCTATCAAACCATGGGCTTTCGCATGGATATCGATTACGTTGGCGGTGAGAACTTCCGGGTGGTGCAGTTCACGCCTCCTGGCTCGGAATGCTCCATCATCATCGGCAAAGGAATCACGTCAGCGGTGCCGGGCTCACTGCAGGGTATGCACCTCATCGTTTTCGACATCGAACTTTCCCGCGCCGAACTCGTCAGCTGCGGCATCGACGTGAGCGAGGTGTTCCACGACGTTGGTGGAATTTTCCACCACGCCGGGACCGAAGGTCGCGTCAGCGGCCCCGCCCCTGGGCATCCCGACTATGGCTCGTTCGCCTCTTTCAGTGACCCGGATGGCAACGGTTGGCTGCTCCAAGAAGTGAAGAAGCGCGCTCCCGGACGCTAACGAAGCGTGGCAGGCCATGGGGCACTTCCGGTAGTGCGACTAACCAGGACTTAGCCGCGTATCCGAGCCCCATCTCACGTATTTGCTTGCTTTTAGACGCTGAGTTAAACTCCCAGCCCCATGTCGGATACGTCCTCGATTATTGGCCGGGCCATCTCTCACTACAGCGTGACCAAAAAGCTCGGTGGTGGTGGCATGGGCGTCGTTTATGAAGCCAAGGACACTCGCCTCGGCCGCAGCGTGGCCCTGAAATTTCTGCCGGACGACATTTCCCAAGATCCGCAAGCGATCGAGCGATTCCGTCGCGAAGCACGCGCTGCGTCCGCTCTCAATCACTCGAACATCTGCACGATTCACGATATTGGCGAGTTCGAAGGTCGTCCTTTTATTGCCATGGAGCTGCTTGAGGGCCAGACGCTCAAACACCGCATTAGCGCGAAGCCCATCGAAATGTCGGAACTCCTGGAAATCGCCATCCAAATTGCCAGCGGGCTCGATGCGGCGCATTCGAAAGGGATCGTTCACCGCGACATCAAGCCCGCAAATATTTTTCTAGTGGAACGTGGACAAGCAAAGATTTTGGACTTTGGCCTGGCCAAGCTTGCGACTACGGCTACCGCTGCGACCGATACGACGGGCGGCGCATCCATGCACATGCACACGGTTACGCTTGTGCCCGATAAGGAGCAGCTAACGAACCCGGGCAGCTCCGTGGGCACGGTCGCCTATATGTCGCCAGAGCAGGCCCTCGGTCAGGCATTGGATGCACGCTCGGATTTGTTTTCCCTCGGTGTCGTCCTGTACGAAATGGCCACCGGAGTAGTGCCATTCCCTGGGGCGACAGCGGCAGCCATTTTCGATGGAATCCTCCATTCCACACCGGTCCCGGCGAAGGAGCTAAGTGCGCACCTGCCCTTGGCATTTGAAAACATTCTCGGCAAGACACTTGAGAAGGACCCGGACCTGCGCTATCAGCACGCCTCCGATATCCGCACGGACCTGAAGCGCCTCAGCCGCGACATCGATTCGAGTCGCCGGGCCCTTACTGAGAAAAGTTCTCAAGATTCCGTCGTGTCGGTCGCTGTGGCCAAGCCAAAATCCGTTGCGGTTCTATACTTCGAAAACCAGGGTGGCGCGAAAGAAGACGAATATTTCCGTGACGGGATTACCGAGGACATCGTCACGGAGATTTCCAGGATCGCGCAACTGGAGATCTTTCCACGCTCGGAGATGCTCGCGTTCCGCGACAAGCCCATTACCGCCCTCCAAGTCGGACAGCAGCTCGGAGCCGCGTACGTGCTCGAAGGCTCCATTCGTCGCGCCGGCAATCGCGTCCGAATCACGGCACAACTTGTGGAAGCGTCTACCAGGCACTCCGTCTGGGCCGAGCGTTACGACCGCCAACTGGAAGATGTATTCGCCATTCAGGAGGAAATCGCCCGCAGCATTGCGCAGGCGCTGCGCGTCACGCTCACCCCACAAGAAGAAAAAACCATCGCGCGAAAGCCGACTGAAAACCCGCAGGCCTATGATTTCTATTTGCGCGGAAGGAGTTACACACGTCGCGATAATTTGGACTATGGCCTGCAGATGTTTGAGCAAGCCATCCAGCTCGACCCGAATTTCGCTCTGGCACACGGAGGGATCGCCCACCTGTGCGGGCGCATCTTCGAGATCCGTGATCAGAATCCGAAATGGATTGAACGCGGACAGGCTGCCTGCGAACGCGCAACCGCTCTTGCACCCGACTTGCCAGAGGTCCTGATAGCGCACGCTCGAATCTGTTATGCTCAGAAAAAATACGAGGAAGCTGCGCTGCTGGCGTGGCGCGCCATAGAGCGCAAACCCGATTGTGAATCATCATGGAATATCCTCGGCCGCGTTTATTTCGCTTCGGGGCGCTTCGAAGAGGCCGCGGCGCTGACCGATCGCGCGCTTGAAGCGAATGGCGACGACTACAACACCTACATCCCGTACCAGCTGTGTCTGGAACGGCTGGGACGGAAAAAGGAAGCAGAAGGAATCCGCAAACGCATCGTTGGAGTTCTTCGACAGCAGTTGGAGATGGTCCCGGAGGACGTGCGTGCCCGCATTCTGCTGGCGGCAAACCTCGCCTATTTCGGCGAAGCAGAGGAAAGCGTTCGCCACGTGCAGACTGCCGTCGCGTTGCGCCCCAATGACGGCAACACTCTCTACAATGCCGCCTGCACCTACGGCATGCTCCAGCGGAAAGCGGAAGCGCTGGAGGCGCTTAAGAAGGCGGTGGCGGCGGGATACGGAAATATGAATTGGGTGGCGAAGGATTCCGATCTCGATTGCCTGCACGACGACCCTGAATTCCAGAAACTAGTAGGCCGCACCGAAAGCGCCGCGCCCTAGCAAATCCCCGGTGTCGTCGCTGTTCGACGTTCAAACGGCATCCGACAACTCTTTCGCACAATAATCGAGACTCTTACGTCTCGCGCCCGCTAGTTCTTCGGCAGAACGTCCAAATTTATTACCTGAAATGGCCGAAGATGAAATGTGTACGCTTTTCCCGCCTGCAGTTCGATGACGGGTTGGCCCGCACCTTGCTGCCATGGACTTTGCGCGCGGTAACGTTGCGGCGCTCCTGATGGCAGCTCGAAGACTCTTTGAACATCGACAGAAAAGTCTTGTGCTTTCTCGCTCGGATTCCGCAGCGTCAGAATGCCTTTGCGGGGCGACCACGAAGCCCAGCCGTAGACTTCAAGCATTGCCGGATCGCCGCCAACCCAGTGTGTGTCAACCAGCACATCGGCATTCTCACGCGACCATTTTGCCGTTTTCGCCAACGTGTCCCAGTCCTCCGCCGAGAGTAGCGAAGGCGTGATGTACATTTCCTGCAGCTGCGTGCCCGCGCCGAAGTAATCATGAATTTCATCGGCAAAATCATGGTTGGGGTCACTATCGAGATGTTGTGCATGTTTGGCATAAATCAGGCCATGCAGCATCAGTGAATTTAGGGGAAACAACGGCCCGGACAGAACGATGCCCGCATACGTATCGGCGTCGCGATACGTAATCCAGCGCTGGCGATAGCTACCCACGCCTGCGAAGCTGTGATCCTCACCACCACGCCAGATGGAATCGGCATACCGAAGCCAAAATGGTGACGGATACGTTCCCGTCGTAAGGTTTATGAACAGATCGGGCTTTTCCGCCCGAAGTTCGCCAATCAGTTGAATGGCCGCGGCGAAGTCGCTGTCAAACTCGCTACCGGAAAAGGCTTGGTTCGCATTTCCCGTGCCGTCAATCTTGAACTGGTTCACGCCGTATTTACGAATCATCTCCAGGCACGTGTCGCGGAAACGCGCGTAATACTTTGGCCCAGAGAGCATGAATCCCTGCTCATTGGTTTCAAACCCCTGTTGCTTACCCAATTCCACCCGCTGACGATGCGGTTCTCCGTAGCCTCCCCAGGGAGATAGCCAGACGCCGGGCGCCGCGTCGTACTTGGCGGCTGCTTCCTTTACATGAGTGAAACCATTCGGAAAGCCGGAATGGAAGCTCCACAGTGTCCGATCATCATCCCAGCCATCGTCGAAGAGAAACGAATCCAATTTGGTGCCGCGCTTTTGCGTGAGTTCAGTTCCAAAGGCGTTGATCACACTAACCGCGCCCGTTTCATCGTACTTGTTGAAATATCCGAGATCGTACCAGGAGTTATAGTGCAAAAAGGTGCGGTACGGATGAGCCCGCTCCCGTTCAATGTAGTACAGGAATCCCCGTCGAAGCTGGCCCGGAACTGTGACTCCGGCAACGGAGGAATACGTTACCGATTGGCCCGCTCGCAGCGGCAGCTCGCGCGAAATCGCAGCGACCGCGCGATTGTCAATTGCTCTGCTCTCCGATAGCGGGTGCTCGAATCCAAAAAACATGTTGCCGACAATAATGGGCGAACCCTTCACGGCGCCGGACACGCGCGCTCCCTTGACCTGCGGATCGACTTGCAGATCGATCAGGCGAACGCTCGTGATGCCCACATCCTTGTTTTTTGCCTGCAGCGTTAATTCTTGTCGAACATAGTTGGATCCATCGCGCAAAATTCCGCGCCAAATAGCGCTCAACTGGCCGTCTTTGTCTTCAAGATGCAATTCGATCTGTTTGCCGGGAAACTGCAGAGAGCGTTGCGGTGAGCTGGAATCCGCAGCTAAATCCTTAATCTCCGGGCCGCGTACCACTATCATTTCGGAAGCTCGGATGACCCCGCCTTCCATCGTGGTAATCGCGAACGCCTCGGAAACCGGAACCGTTTCGCCCGTCCGGCGATTGGTAATACCAGAAGGCCGGAACGCTCCGTCGGAAACATGCCACTCCTGGGCGATGGCTTCGTTGCTGAGAGAAAATGTCTTGCCTTTGACTGAGGCGGTAGCGTCGCCAGCTCGCTCAATGCTCTCTTGACTGGCGGATATTTTTGGGATGACGAATGACAACAGCATAGCCACTATTAGAAAGATGATTCGGGAACGGCGGCTATCAGGCCAGAAATGAACGCTCATGGGGCAGGATGGAACACGGTGGATAATACGCGGGCGAATCGCTCAGCGAAAGCAAAACTTTCCGTATCGGTATGCGCGATTCGCAGCTATAAATTTTCCGCCGCAACACGCCTCGGCCGCGCCAGCGAGTCCGCCACCACCCAGGCGACGCCCAGCAGGGCGAGATTCAGCGCGTTCTCGGTCCAGTTCAAGTGGCTCGAGTGATCGGCCAGGAGTATTCGCGCGTGCACCAGCAGAGCGAAGCACGCGAGCATGGCGGTCAGCAAGATCGCGGCCAGGCGCGCCTGCACGCCCGTCAGGATCGCAACGCCCGCCGCGATGAAGCCAATCCCGGTCACATAGCCCCAGAACTCTTGCGTGGGCGGCAGCCATTTGGGGACCAGCGGGGCGGTCATGTTCATATAAACAAAATGCGCTCCGCCGAATACCAGCGTACAGACCCCAAACACCAGCCGGCCCACGCGCGTAAAGCGCGCGGCCAGTGCCGCATCGATCCTGGCGGTGCTGGCATAGAGGATCAGCCCGCCCGCGGCGATCGCGAGTTGCATGCGATGTTTTCGTAAGTGACGTATACGGCGTAATCGGTGAGCAGCAGGCGGCCGTTCATCAGGATGACGACAAAGAGCGCGTAGTAGACGGTGAGCGCCGCGGCGCCCCAGGCCGCGGTTCGGCGCCACTCGACGGCCGCGGCCGCGACGACCATGAACGCACCGGCGGCATAGGCCAGGGCGGTGCGTGCGGGAAAGTCCTTGGGCACCGGCTGCCCGGGTCGAACTCCCCAAACGCCAGGCAGGCCACGCCCAGCGCCATCACGCCCAAGCCGTAGACGCGCCAGCCGAAGCCCATCGTCGTTTTTTCCGCCGTCATGACTTTCCCCACTTCCATTGCGAATGCGCGGCCAGAGCCATGATCACGCCGAACAAGCTAGGCGCCGAACCGGCGGACATAGACAAAGCACGTTACAAGCAAATTAGCTCGCAGGCAATCAAGCGCAGGTCTATCACTTTTCCCGTCCCCATACCTATACCCGAACGATGTTTGACAGGCGAAAGTAAGGCGGCAATACTGACGAGCGATGATTGGGCAATTGCGCGGGAAGCTGGCGGAGAAGCGGCCGAACTCGGTGCTGGTGGATGTTGGCGGCGTGGGTTATGTGGTGGCGGTGTCGCTGTCAACGTATGCGGGCTGGGGGAATTGCATGCCGAAGTAACGCTGCTGATTCATACGCATGTGCGCGAAGATGCGCTGGCGCTTGTACGGATTTATTTCGGCGCGGGAGAAACAACTTTTTGAGATGCTGATTTCGGCTTCCGGTGTGGGCCCTTCGCTGGCCTTGAAAATTTTGTCGGGCATGAGCGTGGAAGAGTTGGTGCCGGCGATTCGCGGAAGCGATTTGGGTCGGCTGACGAAAATTCCCGGCGTGGGTCGGAAAACCGCGGAGCGCATGGTGGTGGAGTTGAAAGATCGGCTCGACGCGATCAGTGCGGAAGTGATGATGAAGCCGGCGGTGGCGTCCGCTGGCGGCATGGAGGCGCCACCGAAATTGAGGCGGATGTGATTTCGGCGCTGGTGAATTTGGGTTATGACGCGCGGGCTGTCGGAAGAGGCCGTGGCGCGGGCGCGCGGGCTGCGGGAACGGCGAATTTTGAGAAACTTTTGCGAGCAGCGTTGAAGGGGATGAGTCCGCCGAAAAGGACGAAGTAAGGAAGGAAAGAAGCAAGGAAGTAATGAAGTAACGAGGTAACGAAAAAAACGGCTTCAATTTTGTGACGGGTCAAATACATGCGGGATGCTGGTTGAGTTGCTCAGGGATTTGAGGAAAATGCGGATGAGGGTTGTTTTCGAATGATCGAAGACCGGCTAGGGCAGCGAATCGTTTCGGGCGCGGCGGTCGAGGAAGATTTGCGCATGGACGCGAATGTGCGTCCGCAGCGCCTCAATGAATATATCGGGCAGAAGCGCGTCAAAGAAAATATCGCGATTGCCATTGAAGCGGCGCGCAGCCGCGGGGATGCGCTGGATCATGTGCTGCTTTACGGTCCGCCGGGACTGGGAAAAACCACGCTGGCGCAGATTATTGCCAACGAATTGAATGTAACCATCAAAACCAGCGCGGGCCCTTGCTGGAACGCAAAGGCGATCTGACCGCGATCTTGACTTCGCTGGAGAGCAAGGAAGTTTTTTTTCTGGACGAGATTCACCGCTTGCAGCCGGCCGTGGAAGAAGTTCTGTATCCGGCGATGGAAGATTTCCGCGTTGATCTGATCATTGGGCAAGGGCCGGGCGCGCGCATTCATCCGTTTCCTCTGAGCCGGTTTACGTTGATTGGCGCGACCACGCGGGCGGGATTGATTACCGCGCCGCTGCGTTCGCGGTTTGGAATTGTGCACCGGCTGGAATTTTACGAGCCGGAAGATTTGCTGATTATTATTCATCGCTCGGCGAAAATTTTGAATATTGCGATGGATGAAGGCGGCGCGGAAGAGATCGCCAAGCGCTGTCGCGGGACGCCGCGCATTGCCAATCGCTTGTTGCGGCGGGCGCGGGATTTTGCGGAAGTGCGCGCGGCGGGTCGAATTACTCGCGCCGTGGCGCAGGAGTCGCTGGCCATGCTGGGTGTGGACGAGAGCGGTCTGGATGAAGTGGACCGCAATTTGATGTTGGCGCTGATCGACAAATACGGCGGTGGCCCCGTAGGCGTGGGCACGCTGGCCGCGGCGCTTAGCGAAGAAGAAGACGCAATCGAAGAAATGTACGAGCCGTATTTGATGCAGATTGGCTTGATTGATCGCACGCCCAGGGGACGGGTAGCCACGGCGCGAGCTTACGAATATTTTGGGAAAGAATTGCCGAAGCGGCAGACCCGATTGTTTTGAAAAAAGCGAATTCTGAAGTACGAAGTAACGAAACGGCCGTAGCAGACTACCAATTCATGACGGTTGTTTACCTTTCGCTGGGATCCAACATTGGAAATCGCAGTGGAGAATTTGTCGCGCGGCGATTGCTGCGCTCCATGGCGCGGGTGTGCGAGTAATTCGCGTATCGAAAATCTATGAAACTGAGCCGGTGGATTATCTGCAGCAAGACTGGTTTTTGAATTGTGTGGTTGAAGGCGAGACTGATGTGGAGGCCGTGGAATTGTTGCGACGCTTGCGAAATATCGAGGTGTCCCTGGGAAGTCGTAAAGCCTTCGCCAAAGGCCCACGAATCATTGATTTGGATATTTTATTTTACGGCGATGCGGTGATCGACCGGGAAGAGTTGCAAGTGCCGCATCCGCGCATGGCCCAGCGTAAATTTGTCCTCGTGCCGCTAGCCGAAATTGCGCCGGAGCTGCGCCACCCGGTCAGCGTCAGACCGCGACAGAAATGTTACGCGCGACCTCAGATCGCAGCGACGTCCGCGTTTCCAACGAGAAGTTAGTAGCCGCCAAAGTTGTAGCCGGCCGGGCTTTAGTCCCAATCTCGTAAGTATTCGTCACTAATTCTGAGACCCTGAGAAAATAATTCAAGTGCGCCGCAGCAGCAGCCGATGCAGCGTGAATTGTTTCGGATCCAGCGCATCCAATTCAATTTGCGTCAACCGCCCTTCGGTGATTTCACGCCAAAGATATACGTTCGGTTCCGTTTCCTGTCGTTCGCGGCCATTCAAACGGCGGAGAAAACTCCTGGCGTCGTCGCGTGACGCAACTTCGCGCAGCGTGGGCCGCGCCAACGCTTCCACCACGTAACTGCGCAGAAGTTTATTCCAATAGTGATTGAAAAGATCGGCCGAGGCGAAAATGTCGCTCCAGGCCACTTCGCCTCCGTAGGCCACGATCACTCCGATGACGCGTTCCCCTTTGAGATGACTGGTCTCCCGCGCAAAGCGGCTAGCGATTTGCTCGACGAAATCGTCGATGGAAACTCCCGTCGATCTCGAGTTGTAAACCTTGTCGTACGATTCGGTGGGCGCCGCGGTCGGCGATGGTCTGCGACAGGACCCCCACACTCAAACGCGCCGCGGGAGCGGATGCCGGTGCCGCAGCCGTTGAACCGCTGCGTACGGCGTTCCATACCTCGTCTTGGGCCCCATCGACCGTAGCTTTTTCTCGGACGCTCGGATGCACGATGGTCTTCGACGCCACGAAATTCGCGCCGCTCGACCAGCGTCCGTGCTCTACGCAAAAAACATCCAGCGGCAGCGGCGGCGCGCCCACAGGCACAAGGCGGTCCTTGCCGATGATACGATCCTGTTTGCCGCCGCTCACGAGTTCGCCGGCCAGCAGCAGCAGTGGGCGTTTGCTACGGTTGACGAGCACCAGCTGATTCACCGCTGGCCCGCTGCGGTATTCGGGCCCGCTGCGATATTCAGGAATGATGCGCGGCTCTCCGTCCCGGGATCGCGCCATGCCGTCGGAGCCTTGCTCGCGAATAACCACCTCGCCTGACGACAGGCCCTCGTCGAGCGTCAGGAAATTGCTGGTGTCATAGCCCGAGCTACTGGCTACCGGGAAGATGGAGATATTTTCGTAAGTGATGGGCTCAAGGATGTGCCAGTCACCTTCGGGTCGGGCCGGCGGCTCTGCCGGTCGTGGGGGTAACCACGCGAACCCTAGCGCGCTGACGCTGCTGACGCCCATCAGCACGCTGATTAAAGTCGGAAGAACGCAACGATCCATAAGGTCCTCCTTAGGCAAGGATGAACTGCGCTACGCAGATAGAACGGGGCAGGCGGGAAATCTTGCGCGGAAAAGCAGAAATAAAGCGGTGCCCCGGTAACGAAGCACCGAAAAATCAGCAAGGCCGTTAACGGTTGGGATTGCCCAGATTGTCGTTCCGCCTGGGCCGGCGGCTCTTCGACGCTTCGCTTTCGCTCTTTTCGTATTCGGCGAGCTCTTCGTCGGTGTAAGAAAAAGAGTCGCGTGAGGCGAACATGGAGTTGGACCGGCCCGCGGCCTTTTTCTGCTTGCGCAGTGCGCCGAATTCGTGGCGCACCTGGCGGATAGGCGCCGCGATGGCTTTAACTTCCACCAGCAGTTCGCTGACTCTTTCGAGGAAATCGTGCAGGCGGTAGGGACGCACAACGTAAGGTAAATGCGCGGCTTCAAGTGGGCCAACGTGCTGGCTGCCGGTCATTTCCGGGATCAGAAAAAGCACGCGCATCCGGCCGCCCTCTTCGACAGAGACGCCGGATAGCTCCCGGAGTGTGACGAATGCCGCGCTGTTCGGTGGCGTGAGCGCGATGTTGGCAATGACCAGCGACCATTCGCCGGTTTTCAGCTCGCTGAGGAGTAGTTGCGGGTCAGGAACGATGCGGACGCGCCAGCCTTCGGAGTCCAGAATTACGCGAAGAGCCGCTGCGCTTTCTGAATCGGCGTCGAGCACAAGGATTCCGACTTGGACGGGCTGGACCGGGACAGACGTTCCCATTCGCGGAGTATAGCGCTGTGCTCCGTGCAAAGCCCCGGCCCAAAGGACAGGTGGGGCGAATCGGCTACGCCCAATTGGCTGCGCCCAATTAGCTAAGCTTGACCGCTATTTTGGTGCAGGAGCGGGGCTGTCCACTTTTGGAGCGATTTCCGTGCAGTTGTCCGCCAACCGCGGTGGGCCGGAAGGGCCGCCGTCAGTATCTTCCGTCAGAAAACCACCGTTACCCTTGCTCCACCACACCAGTTTGCCGTCGGAGTAACGGCCGCCGTCTGCGGAGGGCACTTGCTTCATGGGGTGCAGTTGCCCCTTAAAAACCACATTTGCGATCGTGCCGCGATAACTCACTCGCACGTGGATGTTGTTGTCGCAGGAATAGCTTACGCGATGCCATGTGGTGCTCGCGGGAGCACCACTGGGAGCGGACTGCGCATTGGCGGCCGGAGTCTGCGACGCCGGTTGTTGCGAGGCCGATTGTTGCGCCAGCAGCGGTTGTGCGACGACGCAGAGCATCGCACCGGCTAGCAACAGGTACCGCGCCTTTACAAAATTGCGAAACAACTTTTGATTTAGCGATGTCTGATTTAGCGACGTTTGATTCACCGAAGGATATTGCATAACTCACCTCCTAAATTCTAGTACGGCGACGCTGGCGCTGTATGCCACTATCGCCCACCGTCATTGACCCGCTCTTGTTGGTCCCATTTCTGTCGGCCCCATTATTGCCCTGTTTATTGCCCAATCACCAGATCTGAACCGTCAGCGTAACGACGCACCCCGCTGCCGTCCCAGAATATACGAAAGATCGCTGGCGTGGATGGTGACAGGCGTGTGTAAAAAACCTGAAGGCCGTCGCGTGACCATTCGCCGTGGCTGGCAAGCAGATCAGTCGGACTGAGGACGACGCGGCGCTTGGAACGCAGTTCGTACAGAAAGAATCCACCACCGGCACCATTGTCATTGGGCGACCTAATTGGACCGCTTCCGAAACCCGCCGACACCAGCAGAAGATCTGGATTTACTGGATTTAGGCGCAAGGTGTCGGACAGTCCCGGGCAAAAAGATCGCCGTAAATCTCTCGAAGGGATAAAGTTTGTGCGGGTTTATCTTCGCTCAGCCAGTAGGCGTTCTGCGATCCGTCGCAAGAACGGAATGGGCATCAACCCAACCTTGCAGGGATGTAACGTTTTGCGGCGATAACGCCGCGGCTTTCTCTGGCGCGTCTGGAACCAGCACCCAAACCTGCGAGTTTTGACCAACGGAATTCAGATACGCGACGCGGGAATCGTCCGGCGACCAGAACGCCGCGCTTACGGCACCATGTACTAAATCGCGGGAGCGACCCGTATCGAAGTCGTAGAGAACGATGGTCCCGAGTGAACTGGGTTTAGGGTCCGCGCGCGTGTAGAGCAATCTCTTGCCATCGTGTGCCAGGCAAAGGTCCGAACCGGCGGGCGCTGCGATTTTCTTAATCACATTGCGGCTGACCACGATTTTCCCGGCGGGATTCAAAAACGCGACGGCTACCGGTGCCTTGGCGTTCGTGATTGGCGGCACGACCGGAGGCTTCTTCTTGTCCGCGTCCGTCTTGTCAGCATCGCCGTCGTCTTGCGCCGATTGGTTGGGGAGCCGGGGAAACAGCTCGGCCGCAATGCGCGCGCAACCTTGTAGTGTGCCGATCTGCGAATGTGTGACGACCGCGCGAAAAGTGTATTTTGTCGCGGACGCTGGCTTGGCCACGCCGGCCGAACTTGTTGTCCCCGTGGAATTTATTGATGATGTGGAATTTGTTGCGGCCGTGGACAGCGTGGAATCGGAACAGGCCTCCCGGCTCAGATGCACCGAAACATCGGCCCCGGTTGCAGTGTCCTTCGCGCGATAAATCCAGGACTCCGTTGTGCCCTCCCGCGAGATTTCGCCGGGCTCCAGAACAATCGGCGGGTAGCCCTGACGCTGCAATAGTTCCGGGCCTTTGGGTCCGATACGCACGTCCCAGGACGGCGAGCTGCCGAAGGCCAGAAGAAGAATCGGATAATGCGTGGATTGCGGAGCGTTGGGTGCCGGAGTGGTTGCTGGAGCGTTCGCAGCAGGTTTCTTTACCGTCGTCGCCGTCTGCGCCGACGCGGAACCCCCTGCAAAAGCGAATGTTACAGCGATGAGGAACCCGACTACTTGACGCGACAATTTCACGCTCACTACGTTCCTCCCCTCCAAGAGTAGCGTGCCGCACCAGACGAGGCAAATACCGGCAATCATCAACGTTCCACCGTATCCTAATCTTTGCGCACTCTCGTCTGCGTTTAATTCCCCTTATGCGTAAAGCAAGCACCCCACGACAGCGCACAGCCAGTGGCGAATTAAAAGCGAATTTCATTCTTGACATGGCGAACAAAAAGCGAAATACTTCACACGTTCGAGGTGGGCTATGTCTCCAGTGCACTCCTTTCCGGCGTCGGGCTACCGTATCCGTCGCCGCTCCGTTCCACAATCCGCAGCAACGCTCTTTCCCAATTGCCCTGAAGCAGTTAGCCCAAACGTTCCAAACGCAAATCAATTGGCTCGTGAGCTTGCCCCGTTCGCGAACCCCAGCAGCAGTGCGCATGGCCCAATAGCGGGTTGCCCCCCGCTAACGGCCAGCGATGCTGGCTTGCGCGGCTCCGGCTACTACCGGACCGCGCCGAGCCGCGACTGCTGCTGCGCCACTGGTTGGCATTGCCCGCCTCGCATCCATTTCGCCGCCCGCCGAGACCAAGCGCCGGTCCGAAGAGCGGCCGGAGTATTTCTTGTTGCCGGTGCGCTCCATCCTCAATCGCTGCAATTCCAAGCGCGTGCCGTTTGAATGGACCATCAATCCATATCGCGGGTGCGAGTTTGCCTGCAAGTATTGCTACGCGCGCTATACCCACGAATTCATGGAGCTCGATGGACTGGATTTTGAGAAAAAAATATTCGTGAAGCAGGATGCCGGAGCGCTGCTGCGACGCGAGGTTTCGGAAAAATACTGCAAGTCGGGAGAACGACCGAATCTGGATCACCCGGAACACATTGCCATCGGTGCCGCGACGGATCCTTACCAGCCGGCGGAGCGCGAGTATGGCGTGACGCGCGCGTGCCTCGAAGAGTTGGTGAAGCGCGAAGGCCTGAGTATTTCCATCACCACGAAGTCCAATCAGGTAGTGCGGGACATTGAGTTGCTGCAACGGATTGCCGCGCGCTCGGCTCTGTACGTGAACATGACCGTGACCACGCTGCGGCCGCGACTGGCCAGGTGGATGGAGCCGCGCGCGCCTCGCCCGGACTTGCGCATCGCGGCGTTGCGGCAATTGCGCGATGCGGGAATTCCGGCAGGCATTCTGGCCTCGCCGCTACTGCCGGGGATTACCGATGGCGAAGGCGAGATCGAGGCTTTGGCCCAGGCGGGGAAAGATGCCGGCGCGGCATGGTTCTCCTCCGGCATTTTGTTCCTGCAGCCGACTTCAGCGAAGCAATTTATGCCGGCGCTCCGCGAGAAATTTCCGCGGCTGGCGAAACAGTATGAAGCATGGTTCGGGCGGCATGGGCAGGTGCCAGAAGAATATCGCCTTGCGATACGGCGGCGATTGTCGGACATCCGCAAGAAGTTTGGTTATCCTGACCGGCCGTATGGCGAGATGCAAGCGCCGGTGGCGAGTGCGCAGATGTCGCTGGCGTGGAAAGTAGCCGGTTGAGTCGGTTCCAGTACTGATAACTATATAGTACCTAAATCAGCGGTTCTAAGCCCATTAGAATCAGCTTCTTACATATCATGCTGAGCGCAAAGACTTTGATCTCCTTTGCGCTCAGTATGATATCGAATTCAATGTTGTTTTCCTAGCCCGCATTCCGGGTAGCGCCGCGCTCGGCTAGGTCATGATGATTTTGTTGGAGAAGCGGCGGGCGGCGATGACCAGCAGAAATGTGCCCATGGCGAACAGGGCCAGGCCGTCGATCCAGAGATGTTGCAGGCCGGCGCCGCGCAGGATGATGCCGCGCGTAATGTTGATGAAATAGCTGGCCGGAACCAGGAAGCTGATGCCGTAAAAGAAAGCGGGCATGGTCTCGCGCGGGAAGATATAGCCGGAAAAGAAAATGCTGGGGAGGATGGTGAGGAAGGCGAGCTGCATGGCCTGGCCCTGCGTATTGGCTTTGCTGGAAATAAGCATGCCAAGAGACAGCGAAACGAAAATATAGGGTAACGAAAGAAACGCCAGCAGAAACACGTTGCCGTGAATGGGCACACGAAATACAAAACGCATAAAAAACAGAATGTTGCAGAGCTCGAAAAATCCGATAAAGAATACGGCAGCAGCTTGCCGAGCAGCAGTCCGAAGGGACGTACTGGCGTGACGAAAAGCTGTTCGAGTGTGCCGCGTTCTTTTTCGCGAACGATGGCGAAGGCCGTCAGGAACGTGGTGACGTTTAGCAAAAGGATGGCGGTCAGTCCGGGCAAGAAAAAATTCGGTGAACGGGAATCCGGGTTGAAGAGCAACTTGGGGCGCATGTCCACGGCGAAGGGCGCGGTACTGTCGGTGACCACGCGGCGCAAGGATTCGTCGAGGCCGATGGCCGTGGCGACGTTGATGGCTTGGCCGGCGACGGAAGAGTCCGAGCCGTCAATCAGCACGAGAACTTGCGCGGACATTCCGTGGATGAGCCTGTCGGAATAGTCGACGGGAATTTTGATGCCCACGCGGGCATTGCCGCTGATGATGGTATCGTTGAGGTCGTTGTCGTTTTGCACGTAGCGCATTACGTGAAACGTGTCGGTATTTTTCAGCCGGTCAATGCAGTTCGCGGCTTTGCTGGCGGCCGTCGGCATTGAAGACCACGGTGTTCACGTGGCGCACGTTGGTATCAATGCCGAAACCGAGAACGAACATCTGCAGCAGCGGAATCAGCAGAGAAAAAAACAGCGTGCCGGGATCGCGGCGCACGTGCAGAACTTCTTTGTAAAACACCGCGCCGAAACCGCGGAAGGGATTAGGCACGGGAGGCTTCCAGTAACGCTTGATGCTTGTAGGTCAGCTCGACGAAGACGTCCTCCAGGCTGGCGGTTAGCGGCCGAATGTCTGTGACGGTGATGCCGTCCGTTTGCAAACTGCGCGCGCAGATCGTCGAGGCTGAAGTGGTCCTCCACCAGCGCGTGGATGGACTCGCCAAAAATGGTGGCGCTGCGAATGCCGGGAATGTGGCGCGCCAGGCGCAACGCACGCGTCACCTGCGGCGTGGTGATTTCGATGCGCTCCGTGCCGGCGGGCTGCACGTCCGGAAGCTCCTTCAGTTCCGGCCGGCGTGCCGTCGGCGATGACTTTGCCGTAATAAATGTACGCGACGTGGCTGCAGCGCTCGGCTTCGTCCATGTAGTGCGTGGTCACAAAAAACGTGATGCCGTGCCCGGAAAGTTCAAACAGCAAATCCCAAAGCTGGCGCCGCGCTACCGGATCGATGCCCGCCGTAGGTTCGTCAAGAAAAAGCAGCTTGGGTTCGTGCAGCATCGCGCAACCGAGAGCCAGCCGCTGCTTCCAGCCGCCGGAAAGCTGCGCCGCCAGGCGGTTCAAATAGGGACGCGAGACCGTTGAGCTGCACGATTTCGTCCATGCGCCGCTTCATGCGCTCCGCAGAGAGCCCGTAAATCGCGGCCGTAGAATCTGAGATTTTCGAGAACGGTAAGATCGTCATAGAGACTGAATTTCTGCGACATGTAGCCGATGCGCTCGCGCACGCCTTCCGCGTCCTTGCGCACGTTCAGGCCTTCGACCCAGGCGTTTCCCTCGCTGAGCGGCAGCAGGCCGGTAAGCATCTTGATGATGGTGGTTTTTCCGCTGCCGTTGGGACCGAGAAATCCGAAGATTTCGCCTTTTTCGACGCGGAAGCTGATGTCGTTTACCGCGGTGAAATGCGCCAAAGCGCCGCACCAGATGTTCGGCGGAAATGGCTGCGTCTGCGGAATCCTGTACTGGGTCGGCCATGCGCGGTCAGCTGCCAGCTTTCAATTTGACGTCCGCGGCCATGCCCGCGAGGACGTGGCCGGTGGTGTCGTTGATGCGAACCTTCACGCCAAATACCTGGTGGACGCGCTCGTCGCGGGTCTGCACATTGCGCGGAAGGAATTCGGCTTGCTGATTGATTTGCTCGACCACGCCGTCGAATACCGTGTTTGGGAAAGTATCCACGCGGACTTCCGCTTTCTGACCGAGGCGGACGTGGCCGATTATGGTTTCGGGAATGTAGATGCGGACGTAGATCTGATCGCGTCTCCAGGAGCGTGGCCACCGGAGTATTCGGGGCAATCAAATCACCAGGGCGCACATCGAGGACTTCAACGGTAGCCGCCGACGGCGCCACAACTTGCCGCTCGCGGAAACGCGCTTCGTCATAGGAATACGCGGCCTTGTGCCAGATCCACGTCTTCGCGCCGATTGCCGTGCTCCAGCTTCTCAAGCGTGGCTTGCGCTTGTTCGTACTTGGCTTTTGCGGAGGCAATTTCTTCCGGCCGGTAACCGACTTTCAATTCATTGAGCTTGTGTTGCGCATTTTGTTGCTGCGCCAGCGCGACTTTCCAGGTAGCTTCGGCAGTATCACGCTGTTGCTTTGAGACTAAATCTTTTTCGCGCCAACGCTTCGTAACGATTGAAATCGGCGTGCGAACGAATTTCCTCGGCTCTGGCGCGGTCGAGTCGGCTTGCGCCGCGTCGATGTCCTGCTGACGGTAACCATTCTTGCGCTGCTCGTAGTCGGCTTTGGCCTGCGTCCGCGGCGCCCGAGCTTCGGCGATCTCTTCCGGGCGATATCCGTGCGCGGCTTTTTCCGCATGTGGCTTTCGATTGCTCCAGCTCCGCGGCCTGCATTTCTTTGTCGTCAAAAGTTATCAGGACTTGGCCGGCATGCACGGTGTCGCCCTCGTGAACCAGCACCTGGTCAATCCGGCCGCCGACCTTGGAGCCCACGCGAATGTTTCGCGCCTCGACGGTTCCGGAACCTTGCAGCGAGTCTTCTTTGTGCAACCAGTCGCCGAAAATAGCCGTGGCGGCCAGGACGGCGATCGACCACCAAAATCAAAATGATATGATTGCGCTTCACGGTCTTAAGCTTTCTCCCACAGATGTTTGTAATACGCGTCTGGCGGCCCGGCAATATTGCGCGGGCGCGAGACCGTTCCACAGCAGATCAAAGGCCGTTGAATGCGAGCCGGAAGCGAACTGTCTCCGTACACCGACCACATCAGCAACGTGCCGAACACCGTCTGGCGAAAGACGTGAGCGATTTCCGCGGCCGGCAAGTCGTCGCGAATTTCGTGGCGATCCTGTCCCACCTGATTAATCGGGTGAGCAGCGCGTGGCTGCGCTTGTGATTTTCACGCATGATTTCGCGCACCGCGAGCTGGACAAGTTGGCCTGCAGCAGGGCGCGAACGATGGAAGGATTGCGCGCCGGCTCCGCGGTCATGTTCAACCCCAGGGTGCGCAGGAACGCGGGCATGGGCTCGCGACTTTCCGCCACGCGATCCACTGCAGCTTGCAGCTTGGCGATTTGCATGTCGCTAAAAGCTATGAGGAGGTGATCTTTGCTCGGGAAGTAATTAAAAAAAGTGCCCTTGCCGACGTCGGCAGCTTCGGTGATGTCTTCCACGGTGGTGTCCGCGAAGCCTTTTATGGCGAAGAGATCCAGCGCGGCGCGAAAGAGCGATTCGCGAGTGGCGGCGCTCCGGCGAGCGCGACGACCGGGTTCGAGATCGGGGTCGGAGGAGGGGCGCTGATGTGAAAGAGTCGACAATGACCTGTACTCATTTATGACTATAGGTCATTTATTCAATCCGCACAACTGTTTTTTTCCGTAGCGTTCCTTTCTCGCTATAGAATGATCTGGGTTCACGACTCGAAGTTCGGCAGTTCAGATCTGCCCGCCGCCGCCATTCTTAGAATTTTAAGGCCGTACATAGGCGACCGGCCTTTCTTACTTTGTCGGGCGAAACTGAAGTCAATAAAAACGGGAAACGTCCCGTGTGTCCCCTCGGTTCAAAGACCGCTGAAAATTCAGAATCTGGTTGAGCGTAGTTTGTTCAAGGTTGGGCCACTTCTCACAACCAATCTTACAGTTTCAAGGCCCGGACACAGGCGTCCGTTTTTTTTATTTTGAGAAGGATTCCTGAGTTGGCGATCTCGACGGAAAGCGAAGTAAAGGAAAGCGGGAAAACGTCCCGGCTGTCCCTCGGTTTCATGCAGGCACACACCCCGCGGGCGCTCAAGAAAATCGTGTCTTTCGCCACGTTCCGCTTTGCGCCCCGAGGCCGATGTACATATCGGCACCGAAACATACGGCGCTAATCTCTAGTGGTGTTGAACGATTCTATAGAGAAGGTAAATCAGTGTTACCAGTTCAAATAATTTGAGGACTAGAGACCTAAAGCTGTCAAGGACTCGACCAATACATCTGAAAAGCCCTAGCGCCGGTCTCCCCAGTTTCGGTTTGACATTGTGAGGTAACTGATTTCTAGGAAGCTACAGCTCGTACTTCACTCCTTTCTGGATGAGGAATTGTGGGCATGACTATGCGCTCAACCTGGGATAGTGTCCAGAGGCGACGAGACCTTGCCTGATCTGTTTTATGAATCCGGCCGGCTGATGCCAAACCTCGTAGTAGGGAAACCTGAGTACGGTAAGACCCTTTAACTCGGTTGGTAGCGTGGAGGTAAAATCATATTCGAGGCGGCGATCTCTGGCTCGCTGAGGCCCGGCACGGCCACGAGCGTCTAGCAGTGGGCCTGTTATAATCACGCCGACTTTCGCTTTCCGCCAATAAAAATCGATCTCCCCAAGACAGAGTTGTCTCGGCCTCACCCAAAAATGTGCCTTGGCACCAAATTCGTGTTTGAGTCTCGAAAAGGCCCGGTCACGTGTCGCCTGAAGCAATCTCAGCGCGGCATTGTTCCTACTGGTTCCAGCTGATTTAATCCCGCTAAATTCATAGTGCGTGAGGAACCCACATTCCTCCGCAATCTCATACAGTTTTTCCCTATCAGCGGAAGTAATGTCTAGCCAGGAGAACCTATGCGTTCTTGGCCCAAATTCTCTGCGCTTTGAAAGCAAATGCTTTAGAAACTCTTCGTCGGCTTTCACGTTTAGCTTGTCGAAATCGTCGGAAGAATTACGCGTGCGGACACACTTCAAACATTCAGGGTTTGACAGCGCGCCCCGCCTTCGGGGAATGGCTGGCTCTAAATAAAGACGGGCCAGTCGCCTCGTGCGAGCGATCCGCACTGGCTGCAAGAATATGGGTCGTGCTCCTGTGTGTCAAGATCGATCAATAGGTGCGGGAAAAATTTGGGAGCGCGCGAGGTCTACAAAAGGATGGGCTACGGCGCGCCAAAAGCAAAACACCCCGGAACCGGGGGACTTATCCCCGCGTTTCCGTCGAATCGTCCGACCCTCGGCAACGGTCTTACCCAACCCACGTGCGGCGTCTCTGGAAACGGAAAGAGGACAGGGCTTGCCATCGGCGTACTTCCCATGCATAATTGAGTAGGCACTCAGTAATAGAGAAGCTCAGTGGCGCGTCCTAAAAGCGAAGACAAGAGAAATGCGATTCTTGACGCCGCGACCCGCCTATTTGCGGAGCGCGGTCTTACCGCTGCCCCGACGTCAGAGATATCCAAACAAGCTGGCGTCGCCGAGGGAACTCTGTTTACGTACTTCAAGACCAAGGATGACCTGATCAATGCCCTTTACCGGGAGATCAAGCTGGAACTGGCGGACGCCATGATGTCGGACTTCCCCCGGAAGAAGAGTGTTGGCACCAGGCTGCGACATGTTTGGGACCGCTATGTGAATTGGGGCATTGCGAATCCCAAGCAGCGCAAGGTGCTGGCGCAACTTATGGTTTCGGAGGTACTCACCAAAGAATCCAGAGACGCCGGTAGCGCGCCGTTCGTGGAGTTCCAAGTCGTGATTCGTGACGCGATGGAGCAGCATATCTTTCGGAACGATGTGCCGGTGGAACTGATCTCGAAGTCGTTGGCAGCGTTGGTAGAGGCGACGATCGACCTTACGGTGTCGAACCGATCCAAAGCGAAACAATACCGGGATAGCGGCTTTCAAATGTTCTGGGCGGGCATAACCAAGTAGCGAGTCTCTGCATCTCATGGATGAATGAGTGAGTAATCACAATAAAAGTCAAAAGGAAAATGGAGGATGTTCGCCATGGCCAAAGTCTGGTTGATTACGGGAAGCGGAAACGGATTGGGACGGGACATTGCCGAGGCGGCGCTGGCCGCAGGGGATAAGCGTGGTAGCCGGCGCGCGCCGGACGGAAGAGCTGGCACCGCTGGTGGCGCAATACGGCGAGCGGGTGAAGCCCGTGAAACTGGAAGTGCGCGATGAGGCCGCCGCCAAGGCCGCGGTGCAGTTGGCGGTGGACACTTTCGGACGGCTGGACGTGCTCGTCAACAATGCTGGTTATGGGCAGATTGCGCCCTTCGAGCAGATGAGCGCGGAGGACTTCAAGGCTGTCGTGGACACGTGCTTTTACGGCGTGGTGTACACCACGCGCGCCGCCGTGCCGGTGATGCGCAAGCAGAAGAGCGGCCACATCTTTCAGGTGTCTTCGATCGGCGGTCGCCTCGGGTTTCCCGGCAATACGCCGTATCACGCGGCCAAGTGGGCGGTCGGCGGTTTCAGCGATTCGCTGGCGACGGAAGTCGCGCCGTTCGGGGTCAAGGTCTGTACGCTGGAGCCGGGAGGCATTCGGACCAACTGGGCACGGCGCGCGGGTGAGAATATGCCGGAGCTGCTGCCGGAGTACGAGGCCTCGGTCGGTGCGATACACAAGATGTTGCGAAGCATCGAAGGACGTGCGGAAGGCGATCCGCGAAAGATCGCGGACGTAATCGTGCAACTGGCGAACAGTGACGACGTGCCGGTGCGGCTGATCCTCGGTGTCGATGCGGAACAGCGAGTGCAACAAGCGGAAGCCGCGCGCGCCGCCGAGGCTGACAAATGGCGACATCTCACGGTCTCAACGGTTTTTGAAGATGGGCGCTTCGACAGCCGGTTGTATAGGACGAATAGCGGAACCCAGTCCTGAGTTGCATAGCTCCGGCTCAGCTATGAGCGCGCTCATGCCAAGGGACCACCTCCAGCGTGGTCCCCGGCACAACTTTCTTTGTTATCGGACGACGGGTCTTCTGCCTTAGATCCCTTGGGCATGCGAGCGAACGGTTTCGAGGTGCGGCGCAAGAAACGCATCGCGGTCCTGCCCATAATTGAGAGCTGCGGTTCCACCGGCGGTGAGGAAGGTCGCATCGGTTACGCCCAAGAAACCGAAGACCGACCGCAGATAGGGCTCGACGAAATTGAAGGAGGCCATCTGCGTCTGAGGATCATAGATACCACCCGTCGCAATGATGAACGTCGCTTTCTTGCCGACAAGCAGTCCCTTCGGCACTCCGTCGGTATAGGAAAAGGTCTTGCCCACCCGTGAGATCTGATCGATCCAGAGCTTCAGCACTGAGGGCACGCCGAAGTTGTGCATCGGGACACCGATGACGTATTCGTCGGCTTGCGCCAGTTCGGCCAGAAGTGTGTCCGAAAGCGTCAGCAGCTTCTTTTGTTGCGGAGTGCGCGCCTCTTCCGGCGTGTACGCGGCGCCAACCCATTCGGCGGAAACCGGGGGTAGCGAAGTTGCGTTGAGGTCGCGGTCAATGACTGTGGCGCCAGGATGCAGGGTTTTCCAGCGATCCACAAACGCACCGCTCAACTGGCGCGAGACAGACCTCTCGTAAAGCGGGCTAGAATCGATGTGTAACAAGGTGGACATGGCAAACGATCTCCTTTGCTGTAATAGACATATGTCGCTATACTAAGCATATGACGTATAAAGAGCAGTTGTCAATTAAAATTAATAGGCAATTGTCGCTTACACATCGGTTGCTTAGAGCTTGGGAGGGGCTATCCTAGACGCGTGATGGCCCAGATAATCCAACCAGCGGACGTGGGGGAAGCGACGGACCCACGAATCCTCCGTAGCCGCCGCATGTTGATGGATGCGCTCGTCAGATTACTGAGTAAAAAGGAGTTCGAGGATATCTCGGTCCAAGAGATCGCCGACGAAGCGACGCTGAATCGGGCCACGTTCTACCTTCACTATCCGGACAAAAACGCGCTTTTACGGGCGATGACCGCAGAGCGGTTCCGCAGCCTGATCGCGCGCCGCGGGCTGTCCTTCACAAACTGTGACGGTGCGTTGCGCGCAATCGCGTTAGGCGTTTGTGACTACCTTGCCGAAACTACGGGCTGTCCGGGGCAATTGGCGAAGATGCCGCTCGAGAGCTCCATCATCCCAGTGGTAGAGGACATGTTTCGGCAGGGGGCAGGCAATCACCCGGTGAAAGCTGGTGTTGATCCGGAACTGGTCGCAGCTACGGCCGCTTGGGCCATCTTCGGGGCCGCCAGCCGCTGGTATCAGACTCCGGACCGGATTTCTGCCGAGGAGATGGCTGGCAAAATTGAGGCGATAGTAAAACCGGTGTTCCTGCATGCTTCTGAGCACTTCTGATTTCCATAAGACCCTGCCTTCGCAAACCCTGAAACCATCCGAATTTGTACGCTGCCGTGGACATTCGAGAATGTTACCTCCAGAGACTCTGCAGATTTCGCGACAAACAGAGTGCATAGCTCCCGCTTACAAGTAGTCAACAAATGCGGTTCTTCTTGATTTAGGAAGCGAATGCTTCCAATATAGAGGAATGGAAGCGACGCTCACACCTCTTCGTTCTCAGTCAAACCGACGCGGGCGTCCGCGAGAGTTCGACATCGACAACGCTCTGGATAAGGCGATCCCCGTTTTCTGCGAGCGCGGTTTTCATGGCGCATCCCTTAATGATCTTGCCGACGGCATGGGGTTGACTCAAGGCAGCATTTATAAAGCTTTCAAGGACAAGCGCGGAATATTCCTGGCCGCTCTTGATCGCCAAGAGGCCTTATATAGCGCGAAGCTTCGAAAAGCTGTCAACAAG
This sequence comes from uncultured Acidobacteriota bacterium, assembly GCA_963798585.1. GTDB lineage: Bacteria > Acidobacteriota > Terriglobia > Acidiferrales > UBA7541 > Acidiferrum. The sequence goes on along the minus strand of CAWCTJ010000003.1, from coordinate 222,910 downwards.
GCTGAGTCGGGACACCAAAAATTGCACGCTGCACTGTTGTTCTATGTGGAACTGTCGCACGGCGCGGAAGGGATGCAAGGGTGTCTAGTAGTCAGTACCGCAGTCGAGTTGGTGTCCACCGACTTGGACATAGCAAAACGCGTCCGAGCTTCGTTCCGACGACGCCAGGAGTTCCTGGCAACTCTAATCTTGCAAGGGCAGGAGGACGGGTCGATTGGACGACATGTCGATCCCTTGGCCACAGCATGGTTGATGCTATTTCTGTTTCAAGGACTTCGCGTTGTCGGAAAGACCGGCGTGACTCGCAAAGAGTTGTTCGCTGTGGCGAACAGCGCCATGAAGACGCTGAGTTGATAGTTTTTGGTCGCACGCGATAATTCTTAATATTCAAAAGATTGGACTCGAATGCAATGAAGGCAATTAAATACCGTTCACCAGGAGGGCTCTCGAACCTCGACGTCGTTGAAACGGGAGACCCAGGACAGCCTGGAAGCAACGAGATTCGTGTCAGGATGCATGCCTCTTCTTTGAACCGTCACGATTACAACGTAGCGCTAGGGATTCTGCCGGTCGAAGACGGAAGAATCTTGATGTCAGACGGAGCCGGCATCGTCGAAGCAGTGGGAACCGGTGTTAACGGTTTTGCCGTAGGCGATCGCGTCGTTTCCACCTTCTTTCCCGATTGGCAGCAAGGCGATGCACCGCTAGCGACATTCGCCCGAACTCCGGGCGACGGTCTCGACGGTTATGGAGTTGAGACGGCGGTCCGACCGGCCCACTGGTTCACGCATACGCCTCGCGATTGGAGTTTTACGGAAGCGGCGACCCTACCCACCGCCGGTTTGACCGCATGGCGTGCCCTTGCAGTCGAGGGGCAACTAAAGGCTGGCCAGGACATATTGGTGCTTGGCACTGGCGGTGTGTCGATTTTCGCACTTCAATTGGCCAAGCAGATGGGCGCGAGGGTCATCGTGACCTCTTCGTCCGATGAAAAGCTGGAGCGCGCGCGCGGCCTTGGAGCCGACTTCGGCGTGAATTACCGTCGAAACGAGAACTGGTGTGAAGCGGTGCTGGAGTTCACGAAAGGTCGCGGGGCTGATCTTGTCGTTGAAACCAGCGGTCCCGGCACTTTACCGCAATCCATGAAAGCTACGCGCATTGGTGGTCACATTGTGCTGGTCGGTGTCTTGACAGGGATAGCGGGCCAAGTTCCCACGGTCGCCCTGATGGGAAGACAGCAAACGCTACACGGAATAACAGTGGGCAGCAGGGCTCATCAGCTTGAGCTGATCCGTGCCTTGAACACGATGGACCTGCGTCCGGTGATTGACGTGACGTATCCTTTCGCAAAAATCGTCGAGGCGTTTCAGTTTCAGGAGAATGGCAGGCATTTTGGCAAGATCTGCATTGAGTGCTGACAACCTGTCGTACGTGTGGCACGTGAATAGGAAGGGGCTATCGCCATGTATTCAAGATTCTTCGCGCTAGTGCTACTCGTTTGCTCAACCGCGGCTGTGGCCGGCGCACCAGAGCAAGCCATCCTCGGTCATCGTTCCGCGCCTTTGCTCACCGTGGATGGCCTGACGTTCAAGGATCTCAACAAGAACGGAAAGCTTGATCCGTACGAGGACTGGCGACTGCCTGCGAGCGTCCGAGTTGCTGACTTGGTCCAGCGCATGAGTCTCGAAGAGTTGGCGGGACTGATGGTGCACGGCACGCTGCCGAGCGCAGGCCCGCTCGCGCCACTCGGCGTCGGCAAGGAGTATGACCTGGTGAAGGTCCGCCGGTTCATTGAGGAAGATCACGTAAACTCGTTCATCACGCGACTGAATGGAAGGGCTGAGTTCTTCGCCAAACAGAACAACGAAGTTCAGGCGATTGCGGAATCCTCGCGATGGGGGATTCCGGTTACGATCTCCTCGGATCCGCGGCACCATTTTGAGCAAGTGCTCGGGGCCGCGACGCAGGACAGAGCATTCTCCATGTGGCCGGAGCCGCTGGGTTTTGCGGCAGCGAACGACCCTGAGCTTACTCGTCGCTTCGGGGATGTGGTCCGCCAGGAATATGAAGCGGTGGGCATTCGCGAGTCGCTCGCGCCGCAAGCCGATTTGGCCACGGAGCCGCGCTGGGCGCGGGCCAACGGAACTTTTGGCGAAGATGCCGACATCGCGAAAAGCATGGTCGAAGCGTACGTCGCCGGAATACAAAATGGCGCTGATGGCTTGAATATCGGTAGTGTCATCGCAGTAGTGAAACATTGGGCTGGATATGGGGCGGCAAAAGACGGTTGGGATGGTCATAACTATTACGGTCGCTTCGCGGATTTTTCCGGACACAACTTTCCGCAACATCTCATTCCGTTTACCGGGGCCTTCGCTGCGCATGTGGGTAGCGTTATGCCGACCTACTCGGTCTTGCAAGAAGTTGCCATCGACGGCAAACCGCTGGAGCAGGTGGGAGCCGGATTCAATCATCAACTGCTGAGTGAGTTGCTGCGCGGGCAATACGGATTTCGCGGCGTCATCGTAAGCGACTGGGGGATTACGAACGATTGTTCCGAGGCCTGCCGCAATGGAACGGCCGCAGGCGTCAAGCCCACGCCGGCGGAAATCGGCATGCCGTGGGGAGTGGAAGAACTGACGAAGGCACAACGCTTTGCCAAGGCCATCAACGCGGGTGTGGATCAGATCGGCGGAACAGAAGAATCGAATTTCATAGTGGAGGGTGTCCGTAACGGATTGATTTCGGAGGCGCGTGTAAGGGAGGCTGCGGGCCGCATTCTTCTGCAGAAGTTCGAGATTGGTCTCTTCGAGCAGCCCTATGTGGATGAGACCAAGGCTGGAGTGATCGCCGGCAAAAGAGACTTTTCCGCCGAGGGACAAGCTGCGCAAGCTCGCGCCGTTATTCTGCTGGAGAACAAATCCGTCGCATCAACCGGCAGGCCGTTGCTGCCGTTCGCTCCGAAGGGTAAGAAGATCTATCTCTATGGCGTAGCTGCTAAGGCCGCGGAGGCTGTTGGATTCATCGTGGTCACCGATCCGGCGCAGGCCGATCTGGCGATCATTCGAGCGCCCGCACCCTACGAGAGTACGCATCCGAACTTCTTCTTTGGATCAAGGCAGCACGAGGGAAGACTTACATTTACGGAGAAGGATGCAGCTTACGCTGAACTGTTGCGAGTGAGTCCGATGGTTCCAACCGTGCTGCTGACCACGCTTGAGAGGCCGCTGATCCTCACCAACGTAAGGTCACATACGACTGCGCTCTTGGGCGATTTCGGCATCGCGGACGAACCGTTGCTCGCTCTGATCACCGGTAAGTTGTCGCCTAGTGGGCATCTCCCCTTCGAATTACCGTCCTCGGACGAGGCAGTGAAACAACAGAAAGGCGATCTACCGCACGACTCGCAATCTCCGCTGTATCCCTTCGGGTTCGGATTGCACTATTGAGCGTCAAAGTGGCCAAACGCAAAACGCCCCGAAGGATCTCGGGGCGTTTTGGCAAAGTTACTAAACGACCGCTACTAACGACAGCTACTAAACGAATGAAGCGCTAGTTGTGAACCGCGGCCGAGACGTTCCTGGGCGACTTGTGGTCGAGATACCCAAGCATGTGTTGTGCCGGAGCAGGAACGCTGACTTGGCCTTTGAAGACGATGTCTTCGGCGCTGAGCTTCGTGCCATAGACACGCTCGTTGGCATCGTTATCGGGACGGACGGTAGAGCCCTCGAGGGAAACGCCGATGAAAGCTCCGCGTGCGCGGGAATAGCTCAACACTTCGGCACGCAGTGTGACGTCGGATTCCGCGGAAGCGGTGCGGCCGACAGGGCCTGCGGCGATGGAGGCGTCACCACCAAGCTTCACTTTGCTATGCAGGATAGAGTGGGCGCCGCGAGGATTCATGACCAAGAGCACGAAGTCGGTGGCCTCACCGCCAATCTGAAAACCGAAACTGCCGCCTTCGATGGCCATCATGGTAGGAGCGCTCCACGGGCCGGAAAAATGCTCGCCGGTGCGGCAAGTCATAACGCCACGACCGTAGCTGGCGCCGACAATGAAGGCGGCTTTCAGGACGGACGGGAACACGATGATGCACTCGGCTTTATCGATGAGATCCTGCGGGATGTTATCGGGAATATCCATAATTTCTTTTACGACGCGACCGGAGTTCTCAATGCGGTCGGCTTCTTTTTCGTCGTCTCTTGCCGAGGTGGTGAGCGGTAAAGTTGCTACCAAACCGAACGCGATGCTTAGTGCAATCAAATGTCTCATAATGGGAAAAGTCTCCTCTGCTAAATTTGGGACCGAATTTACGTCGAAAAGGGGAGGGTGCGAACCCGCAGTGGCTGTCCGGTGCTCCCGACCCGCAAACTAATGATTCGTCTGCGTTATAAGGCCAGAAGCAAAATTCCGGGCCCGATCTGAGTGGTCGTTCGCTCTTCGACTATACTTTCACAGTGATCATGCTAGCGAGAAGGCAGATGTTCGGTAATCGGGTGAACGCGGTAGGGGCTGTTTTATTCGCTGTATTGCTCGGGTGCGCCTATTCGCCCTGGATGCAAGTCTTGCGAGCACAAGGCGATGGCGAGATTGCGTCCGCGTCACCGCTGCGGGCAACAACGCACGCGACAGGGTCCGCAACTACGACAACGTCTGCAACAGCGACAAGCCCCGCCACGGCGAGCAAAACGAAGGTAGCGGGGAGTGCAAAGCGCTTCGCGGTTCGCGCCGATGAGTTGATGAGTTCGGGCATCGCTGGGCGCGGGGAATGGGGAGCGCTGGTGGTGGACGCGGAGAGCGGCGAAATATTGTACGAGCGCGACGCGGAGCGATACTTTGTCCCAGCATCCAACATGAAATTGCTGACCACTGCGCTGGCGCTGGCAAAGTTAGGAACCGCGTACCGGTTTCGCACCACGGTGGAAACGCGCGGGACGATCTCCGCTGACGGAGTGGTCTCTGGTGATGTGGCGCTGGTGGGACGAGGTGACCCAAATCTTTCGAATCGCAAATTTCCCTTTGCCGGGAAAGAGGAATTCGATGGATCGCCAACGCGCGTGCTGGAACAGTTGGCCGATGCCGTGGCTGCGCGCGGGGTGAAATCCATTAGCGGGGATATTGTTGGGGACGACAGTTATTTCCCGCGCGAGCGTTACCCCAGCGGCTGGGAAATTGATGACATGGTTTGGGAGTACGGCGCGGCGATTTCCGCGATTGTGGTGAACGACAACACCGTGCGGCTGACGCTGACGGCGGGACTGAATGACGGCGACGCGGTGCTGGCGGCGGTGGCGCCCGCGACGCCAGACTTTGTGGTGGAAAATCACGTGGCCACTTCTGCCGCGGGATTGAAATCGGATTTGACGCTGGTGCGCGATCCGGGAGCGAACGTGGTGGTGGTTACGGGAACGCTGCCGGCGAATAGTCCGCCGCGCACGCTGGTGCTGGCGATTGAGGAGCCGGCGCGACATGCCGCGGCGCAGCTCAAAGAATTGCTCGAGGCGCGTGGCGTGCACGTCAGCGGCGTGGCCCGCGCTTTGCATGAGAGTGTGAATACGGTTGATGCGCCCATGATTCTGGCCGAGCACACGTCGGTTCCGTTGGGCGACTCGGTAAAGTTGGTGAACAAGATTAGTCAGAATCTGCACGCGGAAATGTATCTGCGGACGGCGGCGCGGCAAGAGGGCGTCTGGAAGACTCCGGAGGAGCTGGCGAAGTTTCCGGAAAGTTTTTACGCCGAAGCAGGAATCGCGCCGGGGGACGTGGTGCAGGCGGATGGATCGGGATTGTCCCGGCACGATCTGGTGACGCCGCGAGCGCTGGTGGCGGTGCTCAGTTATGCGCAAAAGCAGCCGTGGTTTCGTGCGTATTATGATTCGCTGCCGGTGGCCGGGGTGGATGGCACGCTGGAAGACCGCATGAGGAATACGGCGGCGGCGGGCCGCATTCACGCGAAGTCTGGATCGCTGGAACATGTGCGGACGCGCTCGGGGTATGCGGAAACGGCGAGCGGGCGGCGCTTGATTTTTTCTTTTCTGGGCAACAATCAGCCCGGGAAGGGCCACGAGGCCACTGACGTTTTGGATGGATTGTGCGTGGCGCTGGTGGAGGAATGGGCGGGGGCGGAACCGGTGAAGAAAGGGAAAAGCAATCGTTCTGGCAGCGAATGATTTACGTGCGAATGATTTGTGTTGTGGCTGAGCTGCTAAATACCGCGAATTGTCTTAGAGAAATGTTTACATCGGCCTAAATTATGTCTCGGACGGCAGAAGACGTACTCGAATTTGACAAGTTGCGCGAACTGTTGCGCTTGCGCACTACAAGCGTGCCTGGGCGCCGGGCCATCGATGCGCTGCAATTCAGCGGTGAACGGGACGCGCTGGAGGCGGAGTTCGCGCTGATCCGCGAGGCGCGCGAATGGCTGCGCGCCGCTCGCGAGTTGGGATTTGGGGCGCTGGCTGATCCACAGGGCTGGCTGGAAAAAATCGAGGGCTTGGGAATCGTCCTGGAAGCCAAAGAACTACTGGATGCCGGGACGCTGCTGGAAACTGCAACGTGGCTGAGACAGCAATTTCGCGAAGACGCGGCTAAATTCCCGCTGCTGACCGCGCGCGCGAGCAGCGTGGGAGATTTTCGCGAAGTGCATGCGGCTATCCGTAGGTGCGTGTTGCCGGCCGGAGAAATCAGCGATGATGCCTCGGCGACATTGCGGCGCATTCGCGCCAGCATTGGGCAGACGCGCGACGCGATACAGAAAACGCTGAAGCAGATTTTGCGTTCGCGAAATGCGGAAGCCGGCGAGGATTATGTGACGCTGCGCAACGATCGCTTCGTGATTCCTGTGCGCGCGGAAAATCGCCGTAGCGTTCCGGGCGTGGTGCATGGCGCCAGCGCTACCGGGCAGACAGTGTTTCTCGAACCGCTGGAGACGCTGGAGGCGAACAACCAGTTGGTGCAGCTTGCAGAAGATGAAGCGGTGGAAATTCTGCGCATCCTGCGGGAGCTGACCGGCCGTTTACAAGCCGTTCGCGGATTGCTGGTGGCCGCCGCGGAAACCATTGCGCATCTGGATGGCGTTTTTGCGCGTGCGCGGTTTGCGCGAGACTTTGACGCGACGGTGCCGGAATTTTCCGATATTGCGGAATTGCAACTGGACCGGGCGCGGCATCCGGTGCTGGAAGACAAATTGCGGCGCGAGAATCGCGAGATCGTGGCCATGACGTTGGCGCTCGGCGGCGAAGAACGCGTGCTGGTAATCAGCGGACCGAATACCGGCGGCAAGACCGTGGCGCTGAAAACTACTGGGTTGGTCGCGCTTTCCGCGCAGTGCGGCATTCCCGTAGCTGCCGAGCGCGCGGTGCTTCCGCTCTTCGATCATGTTTTGGTGGATATTGGAGACGAGCAATCCATAGCCGCGGATCTGTCCACGTTTTCTTCGCACATGTTGAACTTGAAAGCGATTTTAGCGATAGCGACCGCTCGCTCGCTGGTGCTCGTGGATGAGATGGGTACGGGCACGGCTCCGGAAGAGGGCGCGGCGCTGGCGGTAGCGCTGCTCGATGATTTTCGCGAGAAGAATTGCATCGTGCTGGCTACCACGCACCATGACCGGCTGAAGGCGTACGCTTCGAGCACGCCGGGAGTGGTCAACGCGGCGGTGGAATTCGACGACGTAAATTTGCGGCCCACGTATCGGTTGATGGTGGGCGTGCCGGGAGGTTCGAGCGGCATCGCTATCGCGCAGCGACTGGGAATTGCGGCGTCCATCATTGACAGGGCGCGCTCGCTGCTGGCACCTGAGTCGCGAGAGGTGGCGGATCTGATTGCTTATCTGCATCGCAGCCGCGATGAACTGGACCGCATGCAACATCAGATGGCAGCGGGAACGGCGGGAACTCGAAGAAGAACGCACGAAACTGCGCGCGGAATGGGTGGAACGGCAGCAGCGGCGCATCAAGGAATTCGAAGGCAAATTTGCGGAGATGCAAAAGCGTTTCGATGAGAATGTGGCGCGCGTCGTGGAAGCTGTGAAAGACCGGGAATTGCGCGCCACGCTGGAAAAGAGCACGCGGCGAAAAGTGCAGGACGTTCGCGGCGAAGCGCGGGATGAATTGAACGCTGCGGTGGTGCAGACGATTTCTGAATCGCAGACGGATCTTGGCATTGCACCGACGAAAGCGGGAGCGATAGCTGCGGACCTGTTGCAACCGGGCGCGCGCATCCAAGTGCGTGGCTTCAGCAAGCCGGTGGTGTTGCGGCGCGTGGATGGTGGCAGCGCGGAAATTGAAGCTGGACCGCTGCGGATGAAAATTGGCGTGGATGAAATTATTGGCGTCGAAGCGACCGCGGCCGGGAAGGTTCCCAGCGCAGCGACGACGCTGCGGAATGTGACCGTGAGTTCGCCAGTGAGCGATGGCGGCGCGACCGGCGAGCTCAATGTTATCGGGATGCGAGTCGAAGAAGCGACGGAACGCCTCGACAAATACCTGGATGAAGCCGCGTTGGCGCACCACACGCGTGTGCGCGTCATTCATGGGCATGGCACGGGAGCGTTGCGGAAAGGCATTGCGGAATTTCTGCGGGGGCATCCGCTGGTGGAGCGTTCGTCGTTCGAGTCCGAAGAGCACGGCGGCCGTGCGATTACGGTCGTGGACCTGCGTACCTAAAGCAGAACACTCACGATAAGGAATTCCGTTTCACGAAAGGGTTTTAGTTTTAAGAAATCGTAATTTATGGCGGAAGCCGGATCATTCGCGGATCGCGTGAAGCAACAGGCGGACATCGTTCGCGTGGTGGGCGAATATGTGCGGCTGAAAAAGAGTGGGCAGAATTTCACGGGTTTGTGCCCGTTCCATGCGGAGAAGTCGCCTTCGTTCGCGGTGCATCCGACGAAGCAGATCTATCACTGCTTCGGGTGCCAGGTGGGCGGCGACGTTTTTAAATTTGTGATGGAGATGGAGAAGTGCGCTTTTCCTGAAGCCATTCGCATCGTCGCGGAAAAGTGCGGAATCGCGGTCCCCAGCGCGCGGGAGCGTTCGCCTGAGGAACGGCGCGAGAATCAGCAGCGCGCGGTGATTCTCGAAATACACCGCACCGCGCAAGCCTTTTTCACCAAGCAACTGGAAAGCACCGCGGAAGGCCGCGTGGCGCGCGCGTACCTGGAAGATCGCGGGCTGGACAAACAAGTTATCGAGCAGTTCGGAATTGGCTACGTACCCAGCGGTGGAGACGTGCTGCTCCGTCTGTTGCGGCCAAAGTATAAGAACGACCAATTGCTGGTGGACTCTGGCTTGATCTCGCGGGATCAGAGCGGCCGGCTCTTTGATCGTTTTCGTCGGCGCATCACGTTTCCGATTTCTAACGAAGGCGGAAAAATCGTGGCCTTCGGTTGCCGCGCGCTGGGCGACGACCAGCCAAAATATTTGAATTCGCCGGAAACACCCATCTATTCCAAGAGCAATGTGTTGTACCACCTGGATCGCGCGAAAGATGCGCTGCGCCGGCAAGATTTCGCCATCCTGGTGGAAGGTTATATGGATGCCATCGCCGTCGCACGCGCCGGAATAAGTAACGTGGTGGCGAGTTGCGGCACCGCCCTTGCCGAGCCGCAGATCAAGTTGCTGGGGCGTTTCACCAAGCGGGTGGTCGTGAACTACGATCCGGATAGCGCGGGACAAACCGCCACGGAGCGGTCGATAGCACTGCTGCTCGAGCAGGATTTCGAAGTGCGCGTGCTGGCCTTGCCGCCGGTCGGCGATAAGAAAGCCGACCCGGACCTTTTTATTCGTGAGAAGGGTGCGGACGCATATCGCAAACTGCTGAAAGAATCGCCGCCGTATGTCGATTACCTGATCGCGCGCGCGCGGCAGATGGACTTGACGACGGGCGAAGGGAAACTGCGCGCGGTAAATTTTCTGCTGCCGTACGTTCAGAAAATTCCAAACCGGCTACTGCGTTCGGAGTGGGCCACCAGAATCGCGCAACAACTGCGCATCGACGAGCCGGTGCTGCGCGCGCAATTGAGCAAAGCCGCCACCGAGAGACGCAGCGAGCTAAAGGCGCAGCCGGAGATGCTTGGCCGCGTTACCAAACCCGTGGAGCGTCGGCTGATCCGCATGCTCGCGGACGCCGAAGATTTTAAGGAGGAACTGGCGCGCCGCCTGGAGCAGGAACGCCTCTACGCAGGCATGGAAGCGGAGAGAATAATCGCGGCTCTGATCGCCGCGAACCTGGCTTCACCGCCGATGACCACGAGCGACATTGCGGGCACGCTGGAGGACCGCGACCGGCGGCTGCTCTTTGAAGTGCTCTTCGAGGAAGAAGACCCCGCCACGTGGGAAGAGGCGAAGAGTTGCCTTGCGGCGCTGCAGCGCAGACAAGTGGAACGAGCCGTCGCGGAAGTGCAACGCGATATCGAAGCGCAGCCGCCGGGAGCCAACCTTCGCGGGCTGCTGGAGCGCAAGCAGGAACTGATGCGCAGGCTGGCCGCGCACTGAGTCGGGCTGACGGAAAAGAAAAAGCTCGCTACCCGAAGGCAGCGAGCTTTAAGAAAAGCTGAGGCTTGTTCAGGAAGCGCCGACTAGCGCTTCGCGAACACCATGCAGAGTCCGATGAGCCCCATGCCAGCGGCAAGGAGCGTCAGTGACGCGGGCTCAGGTGCAGTGACATCAGCATTCGTACCTACAAGAGCAGGGGCACCCGTCTCCGCGAGGAAAAAGTTGCTGTTCGGCGGGATCGGCGAGCCCGAGGCGTCAGTAAATTGCACGGTCACCAACTCACCCACAGTAAGCGGTGCTTGGCTGCAAGTAGCAGAGGTCAGATACGAATCCAGACTGTTACAGGTAAGAGATTAGCCCAGCTAGACCGTCACCAGCAACAACCGTAAACGACAACGTAAAACTATGGAGACTTACACCGGTGTTGTTGTCAAACGCAAGACAAGCATCATCCCCTACAATGGATGAAGGGAGTAGCGGATTAAAGGCCGTGGTGCAGGGTCCCCACGTAACGCCGTACACCGCAGTTGGGTCGGTGATGACGTAGGCGTTTCCTTCTTGAGCCGGCGTAGTCGGATCGAAGACTACGTGAACGCCGTTGGCGAACGAAGCTCCTGCTGCAAAGAAACAGATAAGTGCGACGATCAGGGCTGGTCGAATGAGTTTCATAATTTTCTTAGTTCTTTCTCCACGGATCTACTGGGAATAGGGTATACGACTACAAAACTCTGTCAACCAGAAAGAGGGGTACCACGGGTTACATTTTAAAAGTAATGGTACCGACCTTTAGCGGTCCCAAAACGGCACAAACCGTAGCTAGAGCTTGGCGTATTCGGTCTTGGCTTCCTTCAAGATTGGAGTGGTGGGATCAGCGTCTTTCCACACGCTGAAGAACGTGTCGTACGACTGTTTGGCAGTCGCTTTATCCCCTCCTAGGGCCCTTGCGCGTCCAATCTCCAGGCGGGCCAGAGAACCGAGCGGGAAATTGACGACCAGGCCGGGATGATCGATGATTTTTTGAAACTCGGCGGCGGCCTGCTGGCCCAGACCTTGTTTCAGAAACGCCTGCCCACGTACATAAATCGGGTACAAGGTAGAGACTTGGAACTGGAGGGGTTGGCCCAATTCATAGGTCAAAGCTGGTTGCAAGAGTTCCACAGCCTTCTTGCCATCCCCTTTGCTAAGGGCAACGGCTCCCCTGATGGTCGGCAACCAGTAGCCCTGGATCATGGTATCCAGCGGGGAGTCCCGGTCAAGCTTATCGGCCAGTTGCTCGGCCTTGGCAGTGTCCCCCGCCCGCGCGAGCGCTAGTCCTGCCATTATTTCAGCATCCCTCCCGCTAGACATGGTCAAGGCTTCCGTGGCCGCTTGGCGAGCTCCAGCGGTATTACCGAATTCGGCGTTCCGCAGGGCCTCGTTCGCTTTCCAGCTAGCAGCGGTCTCCAGTGCGTCATCGTGTTTAGCCGAGTCCACCGCGCGCTCAGACAGGGCGTTGGCCGACGCAAATCGGCCGGCGTAAGCCTCCGTATCCGATTGGGAGGAGAGCAGCAAATCCTCGGCTCCCGGTTTCCCGGCGCTCCAATCCAGCTGTTCTTTCATCGCGGTATTGTCATGTTGCAGAAACGCCAGGGCATAGCGGGCGAGGCGCAGCGGCGCACCATCCAGCTTACGGACTTGGGATTGGTCCCAGGCGGTCTTGGCGTCTTCCAAGCGAAAGAGCGAGCAGTACGCCCGAGATCAGGTTGGCGTAGGCGCCCATGTTGTTGGGCTCGATGTGCAGTACGGCACGCATCTCCTCAACAGCCTTTTCATATTGGCCCAGGCTGAGGTAGTTCGGCGCCCAGGTTGCCGTGTGCTATGTAGTCGCCCGGGTAGTCCATCAGCGACTGGGTATAGCTGTGATCAGCCTTCTCGATTTCGCCGGTGACTTGGCTGTAATAACGGCTTTCGAAGTCGAACCGTTCGCGCTCGCTGACCCGGTCGCGCAACTCGTAAGCCTTTTTGTATGCAGCGGTGGCCAAACTGGGCTGTCCGAGGTTGGTGTAAACCGCGCCCATGGAGGCATATGCTTGGGCAAAGTTGGGGTCCAGCTCAAGCGCGCGCTTGTAATAGGGGAGGGCGGCGGACGGACCTTTAATCCTGGAGGAGCGGCGTCCTTCGCTGAAGGCCTTGAGTGCTTCCAGAGAGGAGGTAGTGGCCTTATCGAGAGGCTTGCTGAAACGCTCTACGGAAGTCAACGACTCGCCCAATTTCTGACGCGAGATCGTCGCCGGCTTTCCCCAGGGCTTTCAAGACGCGGTCGCGATTTTCGGCCTGGGCGTCGGCATTGGCGAGCACGTCTCCGGTTTGGCAGTCGATAGCCTTCAGACCAATTAGATATTGATTTCCGACGCTCACGATGGAGCCGGCCAATACCGCGCGGCCATCGGCGCGCACGCATACCTCGCGAGCCACATCCCTGGTAAGTACTTCGGTGGGAGGTTTGTTCATCATTTTCAGGTGGCGGCACCTTGGAATCGGAAAGCACGTTGAGGAACGGCGACTGGCCGAACTGAATGCCCAGGGCTTGCTTCAGGGTGTCGTCGAACACCGTGTCTTCCGTGGTGTTGGTGAAATCAGCAATGACCACGGTCTCGCGATCGGCGAGCTTTCCGGAGCCGTGACGGCCAAAGAAACCAATAGATCCCTCCGCCGATTAAGAGTGTGAGCGCGGCCAGCGCCGCGCCCAGAATTTTCCAAGGGAAGGTACGCCCGACCTCGACTACTTCTTCTTCTGCTTCTTCTTCGGTTCTTCCACCTGGACGGCCACGGCTTTCAGAACTTGCCGCCGCTTTGAGGGTCTTGGAGAAGAGCGCCGCGTAACAGTTTTGGTAACGGTTTTGGTTTTGGTGGACGGCCTGGGATCCTGCGGTTCTGGGCCTTCCGGTAGATCGGTAAATGTAGAGGTCTGTCCGGAGGAGTTGCGCTGCAGACGTTTCAGCTCCGCGCGCAATTCCGAAGCGTGCTGGTAACGGAGGTCGCGGTCCTTTTCGAGCGCACGGCTGATGATGTTGCTGAGCTCGTCCGGCATATTCCGGGTTGTAGCGGAACGGCGATTGCGGCGCTTTGTTTAGAATCTCTGCGAAGATCACGCCGGTGGTGTCGCCGCGAAACGGAAGTACGCCGGTGGCCATCTCATAGAGCACTACGCCGAAAGAAAAGATGTCGCTGCGGGTGTCGAGATCTTTGCCGCGTACTTGCTCGGGAGACATGTAGGCGACGGTGCCCACCGCGGTTCCCGGATTGGTGAGGTGGTCGGTATCAACACCCATGGTGATCGTAGCGTCGGAAGGCGCGGAAGAAACCGCCGCGGGCTTGGGGTTAATCATTTTGGCCAAGCCGAAATCTAGAATTTTGGCGTGTCCGCGTTTGGTAATGAAAATATTGGCGGGTTTTATATCGCGGTGCAGGATGCCTTCGGCGTGGGCGGCGTCGAGGGCGTCGGCGAGATCGATAGAGATTTCCACGATGCGCGGCACATCCAGCGTGCCGGCGGCGATCAGGTACTTCAGCGTGACGCCGTCGAGGTGCTCCATGGCGATAAAGCGCTTGCCTTCATGCTCGCCAATTTCGTAGATGGTGCAGATATTCGGATGGTTCAGCGCCGAGGCCGCGCGCGCTTCGCGTCGGAAGCGTTCGAGAGAAGCAGGATCCTGGGCCATTTCCTCGGGGAGAAATTTGATGGCCACGAAGCGGCCCAGTTCGGTGTCCTCGGCTTTGAAGACTACGCCCATACCTCCACCGCCGAGTTTATCGACGATGAGGTAGCGTGAAATCTTTTGACCGATCATGCGTAAGTCGAGGAGTGTCCAGGGTAGGGCGGCGGAAATGGACACTCGTAATGGCAGATGATATGTGGAGTGCCTGATGAGAGTCAAAGGTGTAAGGCGTGCCCTAGCAAAGACGGACGACCGCCGAGGCAATTCAGGCGCAGGCTGGCCGGAGGTCCTCGATGCGGGCCTGCGGAATTCCACAGAAATCCTCTAATTAAAACGTTGACGAAATGAGACTTAAACGTGTAGCGTAATAGGGTTTCGCGAGTATCGTTTTTGTTCCGTGCTGCATCTATATAGAAGGGTTTTCCCGGCTGGTTTCCAGGACTCGGACGCGATGATTTGGCGTGGCGCGGCGGAAACTGCGGGCGATGGCGCAGGGACGCGCACTTCACGAATCGATTTCAAGAAATAGTTTTCACGAAATAATTTTCAAGAAACCATCTTCAAGAAACAAAGGGAAATGAACAAAGGGAAATGAACGCGTAATGGCATTTGCGGCTGAGTGCGCGAGCCTGTTTGCATCATTGCGCATCTCAGTTTATAAAAGGTCTGCGAGTTTGCTTGGGATTGCTGGGTTTGGGATGGGGAGGACTTTGTGGCAGCAGTGGGATTAGAAGAAAAATATGAAGCGGTAAAACAGCTCATTGTCGTTGGCAAAGAGCGCGGTTACCTGCTGTATGACGAGGTCAACGATTCGCTTCCTGCGGAAGTGCATTCTTCGGAAGAAATTGACGATCTGCTGACCACGTTTGAACGCAACGGCATCGACATTTACGAAGACTGCGGCGTCGGCCAAAGCCGCGCGCGCGGTAGAAGTTTCGACGGAACCGGCGAGCGGGACGCAGTCCGCAAAGACGACGTGCACTCGGATGAGGGCAGCAGCGAACTGGATCTGACGCCGGGCTCGCTCGAAAAAACCAACGATCCGGTGCGCATGTATCTGCGCGAGATGGGCACCGTGCCGCTGCTGACGCGCGAAGGCGAAGTGACCATCGCCAAGCGCATCGAGCGCGGGCAACTGGTGGTGATGAAATCCATCACGCGCTCGCCGATCGTCATCAAGGAATTGATTGCGGTTGGCGAAGATTTGCGCAAGGGCGCGCGGTCCATCAAAGAGATCGTCATTTTTGACGATGAAGAGCTGACCGAAGAAAAAATCGCCAACAAGACTAAGCAAACGCTGAAGTCCATCGAGAAGATTGCGAAGCTTTACGATACCGCGCTGAAGCAAGCGGTGAAGCTGGACAAAACGCCGAAAGCGAAGAAGAAGCCGTACATTCGCGCCAAGTGGGAAGTGGCGCGCACGCGCGTGGAAATTTCCCTGGCGATTCGCGATATCGATTTCAACCTCTTTGAAAAGAAGCGGTTGATCGACAAGATGCGCGGCACGGTGGAACGCTTGCAATCGCTGGAGCGCGAAGCCGGGCGACTCGAGCGCCGCGCGGATGTCGCCAAAGGCGATGTGGCCGCGGAAGCGCGCAAAGAATTGCGCACGCGCCGCACCGAGCTGAAAGACATCGAAGACGCCAGCGAAGTGGGCTTGACGGAACTGAAGCGCACGCTGACGTTCATTCATCGCGGGGAAGCGGAAGCCGAGCAGGCCAAGAAAGAGCTGATCGAAGCCAACTTGCGCTTGGTAGTTTCCATTGCAAAGAAATATACCAATCGCGGTTTGCAGTTCCTGGATTTGATTCAAGAAGGCAACATTGGCTTGATGAAAGCCGTGGACAAGTTTGAATGGCGCCGCGGGTACAAATTTTCCACGTATGCGACGTGGTGGATTCGGCAGGCTATTACTCGCGCGATTGCCGATCAGGCGCGCACCATCCGTATTCCGGTGCACATGATCGAGACGATCAACAAACTGGTGCGCACCAGCCGACAATTGGTGCAGGAACTGGGGCGCGAGCCGACCAGTGAGGAAATCGCCAAGCGCATGGACATTCCAGTGTCCAAGGTGCGCAAGATTTTGAAGATTGCGCAAGAGCCAATTTCGCTCGAAACACCCATCGGCGAAGAGGAAGATTCGCATTTGGGCGATTTCATCGAAGACAAGGCCGTGGTTTCGCCGTCCGATGCGGTGATCAACCTGAACCTGAAAGAGCAGACTTCTTCGGTGCTCAAGACGCTAACGCCGCGCGAAGAAAAAGTCATCAAGATGCGGTTTGGTCTGGACGACGGCAGCGAGCACACGCTGGAAGAAGTGGGCCAGTCGTTCGCGGTGACCCGCGAGCGTATACGGCAGATCGAAGCGAAGGCGCTGCGCAAGTTGCGGCACCCGTCGCGCTCGCGCAAGCTGCGGGCGTTCCTTGAGGGGCCGTCGCGGGATTACCTATAGAAAAATCAGAACGACTCGTCCACGCTTTAAGGCCTCCGAGTTCATCGGGGGCCTTTTTTTTGTTTATTGTGGAATTTGGAAATCTTGTCGCGAGTTGTGGACCGCCACTTTATTCATAACAACCTGTCCAGAAAGAGTTCACTTTCGGCGGCGAAGGTACGTTTAGAATGGAGCGCAGAAAGAAATACGGATGAAAACCACGGAAAAAATCGCGGCGGTGGCGCTGCTGGTGTTGCTGGCGGCGGTGGCTTACGGGTTGCTGCGTACCGGCGGGCTGATGGATACAGCACGCGTGGCCGGCACCTCCGCCGGTACCACCGGCGGCGAGTCCCAGGCGCGCACGGTGGTGGATCAGACGCCGCTCATCACCGCGCAGCGGCTGGCCTCGCTTGCGACGGCCGCGGACGAGCAAGGATTTGCGCAAGACGCTTTGCGGATTGCGGACCATGCCGTGGACCTGCAATTTGCCCAGGCATTGCGCGATGTTACCGCGCATCCGCCAGCTCTGTCTGCCGAAGCCAAGGAGATTCAGGCCCAGTTGCAGGGTGCCGAGAGAGCGCTGGAGGCGGACAAAGCGCAAGTCGCGCTGCTCACCGCGCAAGAGGCCAAGGCGCGGGACGACAAAAAGGACGCGCTCGACGACGAGCTGGAACTGGCGAAATCGCAGCAGGAGCTGGATGGGGACGAAGTAGACGATGCCAAGCAGGATCTGCTCCGCGCGGGCGGGAATCCGCAAGCACGCATCCAGCAGATGATTGATGAACACGAGGCTTCCGCGCACAACACGCAGAAGGCTTTGGGTACGGTGTCGTCTGCGCCGGAGGAGCGAGGATTGATTCACCGCTTTGGTCAGTGGCGGGCGTTGCGGGAAAAGGAACGGCAACTGTTGCAGGCCAAGGCGGCGGCCGACGCACTGGTGGAGACGCTTTCTGGCAAACACAGCGCTTTGGACGCACAGCTTAGCGCGGAGAAAACGGGCGCGGCCGGAGCCGGAACCGCATCGTCCGCCGCCGCGCCGGGAGCGCCCGGTGCGGCGCAAACATCTTCTGCCAATTCCACTGCAAATCCATCGGCACGGACCACCGCAAATTCCGCAGCGCACAAAGATTCGGCCGGAGGGGCGGCGCGGCGTGTGACGCACAGCCACGACGAAGCGGTCTCGTTACTGAAAACCACCAAACGACGCGCCGTGGACCAGCAGGCGCTGGCGACATTTGATAAACGTATTGACGACCAGAAGGACTTGGCGCGGGTGTACGACAAATGGAGCGCGCTGATCGCCGCGAAGAAGCGGGCGACTGAGCATCGCATGTTGGTCGGCGCCGCCATCATTTTAGCGATCTTGTTGCTGGGCTTGGTATTTGATCGCTGGCTTGAAAAATTGCTGGGCAAGACGGCGCTGGACCGGCGGCAGGTGGAGACCCTGCGAACGGTTGCGCGAGTGGCGTTACAGATTCTGGCGGTGCTGTTTATTTTGCTGGTGATTTTTGGGCCGCCGTCGCAGCTCGGAACTTTCTTGGGACTCGCGGGAGCCGGATTGACGGTGGCGCTAAAGGATTTCATCGTGGGATTCCTCGGCTGGTTCGTGCTGATGGGCAAGAACGGGATCCGGCTAGGCGACTGGGTGGAAATCAACGGCGTGACCGGCGAAGTTGTGGAGCTGGGAATGTTTCACACCGTGCTGCTGGAGACCGGGAACTGGACGGATTCCGGCCATCCGACCGGGCGGCGCGTCACGCTTCACGAACAGCTTCGCAATCGAAAATCACTACTTCAATTTTTCCACCTCCGGCCAGTGGCTGTGGGACGAACTGCAGGTGGTGCTGCCGGTAGGAATGGATCCCTACCCTATCGTCGCGGCGATTCAGAAAAAGGTGGTCGAGGCTACGACGACGACTTCGCAGCAGGCGGAGACGGAATGGAAGCAAGCGGCCGGGGATCGGAAAATGACGGCGATGACCGCCGCTCCGGCGATCAATGTGAAACCAGTGGTCGGCGGCATCGAGGTTTCCGTGCGCTACATCACCAGCGCGAACGAACGGCATCTACTGCGCGCCAAGCTCTACCAAGAAGCCGTGGATTTGCTGGGCAAGGCGGCCTTGCCGGCAGAGGTTGAGAAAAAGAGCGGCAACGCCGAACTGACGGACACGTCGAAGAAGAGTACGTGAAAAAAGTTCACAGCGGGCCGACGCTAATCGTCGCTCCGATGGTGTGATTTTTGCCGGGCGCCAGCTCGACGATATCGCTCAGTATGTTGGCGGCTTCGGCGCAAAGCATCTTCTGCCATTCGCCCGCTCCCATATCAGACATTTTGTTCGCGGCTTCCTCCCACGGATTCCAGACCACCGTGGTGCGTGAATTTTGCTTGGCGATGTGGATGCGGCGATGGAGCGCGGGGTCGAGTAACTCGATCGCACTTTCGTTATTTACGTAGGCGCTGTCCATTGCCGAACTCACTACCACGTCGCCGCTTTGCTTTTTCTCGCGATTTGCGTCGGTGTTATCGAGGTAGGTGGCGCCGTCCAGGCCGTGAATGCGAGCCGTGTGCATGTCTCCCACGGCGTGATAGGTGTGCAAGGCCTCGGCAAAGCGGATGGACGAAGCGCCCCGATTGGTTACCGTGAGTTCCAGATTCAGGACGCTCCCAAAAGTCGCGCGGAGAAGCGCGCGAAAGTCGGCGGGCCACCACTTTTGCGTGCCGGCGTCGCTTTCCGTAAACATGCTGACGATGATGTCGCCATCATGCTGCGCGATGGATTCGAGCGCCCAGATTTTGGTGCGCACGAAACCGTGCGCCGGGGCTTTGGGGTCGTCGGCCTTGGCGCGAAACCACGGGAAGCAGATCGGGATGCCACCGCGAATGGCTTGGCCTTCTTCCCAGCGCGCGCGGCTGCTCAGGAAAATTACTTCTTGTGCGCCGGTGGGCTTCCAGGAGGTGACTTGTGCGCCGTGCAGGTGCATTTCGCCGCTGCATTTTGTTGTGGTGACGTGCACCGAGGGCGTTTGCGCCTGGTCCGCGACGACTTGAGCCAGACCGGCGATTCCGAAGCGGTTGTTCAGTTCTGCGGGTGTTGCGTTTGGCGAGGTCATGGGGGCCAATTCTAGCGCTGACTTGGGAAGGCGCGGTAGTTTTCGTTTTTGAGAGGCAATCGGCGATGGATGCGGTCAAGTAGTGACGCTGCGGGCGCGGACTTCTTCGGAGGTTAGGCCGAAGATCGGTGGCGTTTGCACGCCGAGGATTCCAAGATACATGTAGATTTGTCCGCGATGGTGGACTTCGTGTTCGACCATGGCGCGCAGCCATTTCGCAGGTGGCAATTTCGCCACCGCCGGGCGTCACACATTTGGCAGCGAGTTGTTCGTCGGTGAGTTTCGCAAAGATCGCCATCGACTCTCTGTGCAGCCGCTGCATCAGTTCGAGCGTCGCGGGAAGGTCGGCGGGTTCCGCTCCATGCGAGCCGTAGCGGCTGGGTTTGCCCTGCACGTTTTCCGCCCACATGTCGCGCTCCGCGGTGGCGATCTGACGCAGCAGCTCGCCGAGCGTGAATTTTCCTTCGGCGTAGGTCCAATCCATTTTGTCTGGCGGGATGCAGCGCGCCACGCGCAAGGTGCGTTCGCGGACGTTATCGAAATATCTCAGGAACGGGTGAATGGTGCGGATTTCCATGACGGCCTCGAACGGAGCAAGCGGCAGAAAATATGCGTGACAATGTTCTGTGCCGCGCTCTGTGCCGGAGTTTAGCGCAACAGTTGGCGGGCGCGCGACGCGAAAATCGCCGCGACCACATAGAGCACAGCGAGCAGCGCGTAGCCCGCCATTAGGTTGATGCGTTCGGCGATTACGCCGAGGCCCACGCTCATCAACAGCTGAATGATGGTGGTCAAAATGGCCATGGCCGATTGCGTACGGCCCATGAAATGGTGCGGCACGAGGGACATCAGCGAAGACTGCGCCACCACGCCGCCCATCGAACGGCAGAGACCAAAAACAAATTGCAGCGTGGCTGCACCCGCCAGAAACGCCACGTATGGCGTGGCCATGTGTCCGACCGCGAGAATGCTGAGCGCGGCCACATACAAGGGCATGCGAGCGCGTTGCGAGAGCTGGCTGGCGATCAATCCTCCGGTGACCGCGCCAGCGGCCCAGCCAGCTTCCACATACCCGAGCCCGCGCGCGCCGGCGTGCAACACATCGTTGACCAGGGCCACGAGGACGACGTTGGCGCTGACCACGCCCGCCATCATGATCGCGTGCGTGATCCCTAGCGCACGGACGACCGGCTCCTGCTTGAGGTACTCGACGCCTTCCTTAAAATCCTTGTACATCGCCAGCGACAGACCGGCTTCGGCAATCTCCGGGTTCGCACCGCTTTCGAGGGCCTCCGCGGTGGCTTCAGTGGCTTCGGAATAGACGCGATTCGTTTTGCTGAGTCCGCGAGGCGAAACGTAGCCACTGCGCACCTGATAGAGGCAGTACGCGGAAACAAAGTATGTGGCGCCGTCGATGGCCAGAATTCCCCAGATGCCGGCGCGGTCATAGAAAAATCCCACCAGGGATCCGGCGATGAGCATGCCGCTCTGGACGCCAACGAGCACTGCGGCATTGGCGCCAGTGAATTGACTGGGCGGTATCACTTCCTGCACCAGCGAGTTTACGTTGGCCCAATACATGGCCGAGCCGGTGCCCGTGATTAGCGTCATGGCATAGAGGTGCCAGAGCTGCAGGTGGCCGCTCCAGGCGATGTACGCGGTGCGCCAGCACCACTACCCCGCGCGCCGATCGAGCAGCACGCCCAGGTAGCGGCGATCGAAACGGTCGATCAACACGCCGCCGACGAAGGGAATAAATAAGCCCGGGAGCGTCACGACGATCACCTGCAGGCTGACCTTGACCGTCGAATGCGTGGCCGCGAGAATGTACCAGCTCACGCCGGCAAAATTCATGCCGCTGCCGAACAGCGAGATAAGCATGGCGAAAAAGAAAGCGGAAGCCACGCTGCGCCCAGATCAGTTTCCAATCGACAGGACTTGCGACGGCGGTGGCCATGGGACGCTATAGTTTACTATTGCCGGCGGCGTGATCCCGGTTGTTGGCGGCGAACGATGCGAAAGAGAAATGTCATCGCGAGATAGACCAAACCAGACGGCACATGGTGGCACATGGGAAACGAAGTAATCTGCGTGGTGAAATTCGGCAAGCAGCGTTCCGAAGGCAAGGCGCTGCTCGAGACCAGTGAACTGATTTTTCGCGGCGATTCCGTTTGCGCATCCCGTTCGCGGCGATGAAGTCGGTCAAGGCCGCCAAAGGTGAATTGCGTGTGCAGGGGCCGGACGGCCTGGCTATTTTCGACCTGGGGCAAAATGCGGCAAAGTGGCGAGAGAAAATACTTCATCCGAAATCGCGCATCGAGAAGCTAGGCGTAAAGCGCGATGCGCGGGTTGCCGTGCTGGGCAATTTCGATGAGGACTTTCTTCGCGAATTGTCGGAGTTGACGGATAACGTGGATACCGACGCGATTGCGGACGACGCTGAATGGGTTTTCTTTGCCGCGCCAACGAAGAAAGACCTCTCGCGCGTGCCGAAGCACGCCAAGAAGATGAAAGGCAGCGTCGCATTGTGGGTGGTGTATCCCAAAGGTCAAAAAGAGATTCGGGAGACGGATGTGATCGCCGCGGGACGCGAGTCAAGATTGAAGGATGTGAAGGTGGTGGGATTTTCGCCCACCCATACGGCGCTTAAATTCGTGATTCCGCTGGCGGAGCGATAAAGGGCCCGAGGAAACAAGCCATGTTGCAAACCACAGTACGCGCCGCGACGCGCTCCGACCTGCCACGCTTGACGGAAATTTATAACCACTACGTGTTGCACACGCCGGTGACCTTCGACCTCGAGCCGTATACCACCGAAACTCGGGGGGCGTGGTTTGAGCAATTTGCGGCGAGTGGCCGTTACCGGCTAGTGGTGGCGGAAAATGATGGCGTCGTACTGGGTTATGCCGGGACCATGCGCTTCCGCCCCAAGGCTGCTTATGAAACCACCGTCGAGACCACCATTTATTGTGCTCCGGAAGCCGTCGGCATGGGCATCGGAGCAAAACTCTACGCTGGACTCTTCGCCAGTATTGCAGACGAAGACATTCATCGCGTACTTGCCGGATACACCATGCCGAATGCGGCTTCGCAAAAGCTGCACGAACGCTGCAGATTCAAAATGATCGGTATCTTTCGCGAAGTCGGAAGAAAGTTTGGGCGCTATTGGGATGTGGCGTGGACAGAGCGGCCCGGTCCTGCAATCTAAGAGGCCGCGATTTCCTTACACTCTGATTCCGGGAGTTTCCTAACCTAGAGCGCACCGCCAGGCGCGGAAGATTCTCTTATTCGCCGCGTTTGCCTCTATGATTCAGTTGAGGATCAGACTTGAGCGCACTACTTGACGTCAACCGCTTG
Source organism: uncultured Acidobacteriota bacterium (assembly GCA_963798585.1). Classification (GTDB taxonomy): domain Bacteria; phylum Acidobacteriota; class Terriglobia; order Acidiferrales; family UBA7541; genus Acidiferrum. The sequence continues at coordinate 199,814 of CAWCTJ010000003.1, read as the reverse complement.
ACGGTGGAATTGCCGACGCCGCGCGGCTGGGTGCGTCCGGTGAACGACGTGTCGTTGCGCATTGCGGCCGGCGAGACGCTGGGTCTAGTCGGCGAATCGGGCAGCGGCAAGACCATGTTGTCGCTGGCGCTGATGGGATTATTGCCGGTCGGGGCGCGAGTGAGTGGCGAAGCGTGGCTGGCTGCGGAGTCCACTGCGTCGCCGAAAAATCTTGCAGCGTTGCGCGAGAATGAATGGCGCGCGGTGCGCGGCGGAGAGATTGGCATGGTGTTTCAGGAGCCGATGACCTCGCTGAATCCGGTGATGTCCGTGGGCGCGCAAGTGGCGGAAGCGGTGCGCGCGCATGATTCGCGTTTGTCGTCTGACGAAGTCCAGAAGCGCACGATTGCGGCGTTGCGCCGGGCTTCAGTTCCAGAGCCCGAAGCGCGTGCGGAGCAATTTCCGCATCAACTTTCCGGCGGTTTGCGGCAGCGCGTGATGATCGCCATGGCGCTCGCTGCCGGGCCGCGCCTGTTGATCGCGGACGAACCGACTACCGCGCTGGACGTCACGGTGCAGAAACAAGTGCTGGCGCTGCTCTATCAATTGCGCCGCGAGATGCAACTGGGGATGCTGTTTATCACGCACGATTTGGGTGTGGTGGCGCAGGTGGCCGACCGCGTCGCGGTGATGTATGCGGGACGCATCGTGGAGCAGGGGTTTGCGCGCGAGGTGCTCACGCGTCCGCGCCATCCGTACACCAAAGGATTGCTTGCTGCTTCGCCCACGCTGGAGCGCGGCAAACTTGAACCGATTCCCGGCACGGTGCCGCAATTGACGGCGCTGCCGCCGGGCTGTGCGTTTGAGCCGCGTTGTGCGTGGCGGCGGGAAGATTGTGTTGCAGCGGTGCCGCAGTTGCGCCCCGTTGATGGAACGGATGAACATGACGCCCGCTGTGTGCTGGTGTAGTGGCCGCCTTCTGTTTACCCCGAGTTTCTTGGGGAGACGAGCGCCTTTCGTGTTTCAGCAGTACGACGTATTCGACCATCCGTAAACGCGTCAGCTAGAGGTTTTGCGAGAGAAATGGCGAACGAACAATTTCTGCTGGACGCCGTCGAGCTGCGCAAGAGTTTTCATCGCGGCGGCGGAGTGTTTGCCGAGGGCGGCGCACACAATCAATTTAAAGCGGTGGATGATGTTAGCTTCAGATCGTGCCGGGAGAGACCTTCGCCATGGTCGGCGAAAGCGGCTGCGGCAAGACCACGCTGGCGCGCATGTTGCTGCGCCTTGTCGAGCCGGACGGCGGCGAAAATTATTTTTGAGGGGCGCGAGCTTACTGCTTTGAACGGTGCGGAATTGCGCGCGGAGCGACGCCAGTTGCAGATGGTCTTTCAGGATCCCTACGCTTCGCTGAATCCGCGCATGCGCGTGGGCGAGATTGTGGCGGAACCGCTCGCCATTCACGAGCCGAGCTCACGCAACATCCGCGCGGCGCCAGCGGCTTTGGACATGCTGCGCGCGCGTCGGCCTAGAACGAAGAGTCTGCGGCGCGCTATCCGCACGAATTTTCCGGCGGCCAGCGCCAGCGCATCGGCATCGCGCGCGCGCTGATTCTGCGGCCGAAGCTGATCGTTGCCGATGAGCCGGTTTCCGCGCTGGATGTTTCCGTTGGTGCACAAATGTTGGTATTGCTGCAGGAACTGCAACAGGAGTTTGGCCTGACCTACCTGCTGATCTCGCACAGCCTTCCGGTGGTGGCGCAGGTCGCCACACGGATCGCCGTCATGCGCGCCGGGAAATTCGTCGAGTTGGGCACCGCTGAGCAAGTCCTCCGCCACCCGCAACATGCTTACACGCAAGAACTTCTGGCAGCCGTCCCGGAATTGCCGAAGGCTACCGCGACGGCGTAACGGCCCCGTCATTCCACTGGGTTGCAAGATCGCGAAATCAGCAGTTGATATTTTTCCTCGTCCTGGTGCGTAATGTCAGCAAAGCCTATCTCGGAGGCACCTCGATGGCCGCAAATCCCGCGTCCTTACCAGCAGCGCAAGCGCAGACTCCGGCGCACGTCAACCATTTCGGGCGTCTGACCGGGGTACTCTTCGATCCCAAAGCTACCTTTGCGGAGATTGTGGCGGCGCCTACCTGGATTGTTCCCATGGTGGTATTGGTGTTGTTTAGTGTGATCGCTTGCGTGGCCCTCAATCAGCGCATGGATTGGCGCAACTTCATCAGCCAGCAAATCGAAAAGAGCCCCCGTGCGGCGGATATGTCTGCCGCGCAAAAGGATCTGCAAATTGAAAAGGGAGCCCAGATTGCCCCCATCTTCACATACGTTTTCGGCGTGCCAGCGCCGGCAGTGCTGATTTTGCTAGTGACCGTGATCATGTTCGGGGCGTACAACTTGCTTGCCGGCGCAAACGTGAATTTCTCCACCTCGCTCGGGATCGTCTCACACGCATTCGTGCCTACCATCCTGAGTACCTTGATTTTCTTGCTGGTACTCTTTTTAAAACCGCGCGGCACGTTCGACCTGGATAATCCCGTCGCGACCAATCTGGGCGTTCTCGTCCCCGAAGACGCTCCCAAGTGGCTTATGAAACTGGGCATGTCGTTCGATGTGTTCTCGTTCTGGATACTGATTCTGATAGCGGTTGGTTTTGCGGCCGCGAACCCGCGCAAGCTGAAATTTTCCAAGTCTCTAACGATCGCCTTCGTGGTTTGGGTTTTGTTCGTCGTAGTCCGCGTTGGCGCGGCGTGGATTTTCTCGTGATACGCTGATGGCATCGTGTTTTCGTTTGAGGTTTTTCATACCAATGCAAGTGGCGCGCGCCGCGGCCGCCTAACCACTCCCCACGGAACCATCGAAACCCCGGTATTCATGCCCGTGGGCACACAAGCCACGGTTAAAAGCCTGCGTCAGGAAGATCTCGAGGAACTAGGCGCGGGCATCATCCTTGCCAACACCTATCATCTTATTTCTTCGCCCCGGACACGAACTCGTGCGCAAGCTGGGCGGCCTGCACAAATTCATGTCCTGGACTCGGCGCGATCCTCACCGATTCCGGCGGCTATCAGGTCTTCAGCCTTTCCGATTTGCGCAAAATTACTGATGAAGGCGTGCGCTTCCGTTCGCATCTGGATGGCTCCGAATATTTTTTAACGCCGGAAAAAGCGGCGGAAATCCAGCTGGCGCTCGGTTCCGACATCGCCATGGTTCTCGACGAGTGTATCGAGACGCCCGCGCCGCGCGACAAAGCCGAATCCGCGCTTGCAGCGCACCACAGCGTGGGCAAGCCGCGCGCGACAATATTTTCTAGAGAATGCGCGACGAGACGATGCCGCGACCAATTCCAGCACGCACCCCACTGAGCAATGGCAATTCGGCATCGTGCAAGGCGCGACGTTCGCCGATCTGCGGCGCGAAAGCGCGCGCCAACTTCTTGAGATCGATTTCCCCGGCTACGCGGTTGGCGGGCTCGCGGTGGGCGAGCCGCACGAAGTTACCTGCGAGATGACGGCAGAAGTCACCGCACTTTTGCCGAAAGATCGTCCGCGGTATCTGATGGGCGTGGGCCGTCCCGAACAACTCGCCGATTACGTGGCGCTGGGCATCGACATGATGGATTGCGTCCTGCCAACGCGTGCCGCGCGTCACGCGTGCCTCTACACCAGCGAAGGCCGCGTGCTGATCAAGAACGCGCGCTACGCGCAAGATCAAAGCCCGATTGATGCGAATTGCACATGCTCCGTGTGCCGGCGCTACACGCGCGCCTATCTGCGGCACCTTTTTGCCGCCGGAGAACTCACCGCGGCCATCCTCGCCACCCACCACAATGTCCACTTTTACCTTGACATAATGCGCCAAATCCGCGAGGCTATCGAGTTTGGGAACCTAGCGAATTTCTCATCTGCGATGCGCGCGCGTTATACTGCTGGACTGGCGTAGCGCAACGAAAAAGGTGCGCGATCCGCGCATCCGTTGGGCACCTCCGCGGGGCACCAAGGGCAGAGAAAACGAGCGGAATTCTGGGAGCGAGGAAATTCTCGCCACTGGTAGATTCTGTCGCCTGCGGGCTTTTTGTTGCGGGCGCGGATGGCCGCCATTAAGAAGGGTTGGTCTAAAAAGCACTCATGATTTCGGCGATTTTGTCGGCGATGTTATTTCAGATTGGCGGCGCGGGCGGTTTTGGCGGTTTCCTAATTCCGCTCGGCCTGATGTTCGGCATCATGTATTTGATGGTCATCATGCCGCAGCAACGGCAGCGAAAAAAGACCCAGGAAATGCTGGCGGCGCTTAAGACCGGCGACAAAGTTATCACCAATGGCGGCATTTACGGCACCGTCAGCGGCATTGACGGAGACTCTCTGATTCTGAAAATTTCCGCCGAGCCGCCCGTAAAAATCCGCATCTCGCGCGCAGCGATCGCCCAGGTGGAGGCATCGGAAGATGCAAAATAAGCCCACCTTGCGGCCAAACAAAACCTTCTGACCATGACTCCTAATTTGAAGTATAAAGCGATTTTCATTCTGGTTGTGATTCTCGGCTGTATCTATTCGCTCGTGGGACTGCCGACGTTCCCCACCTCCATCGCGCAACTGAAAGATAATTTCGGGCACCAGATCAAACTCGGTCTGGACTTGCAGGGCGGCACGCACTTGATCCTGCAAGTGCAGGTGCAGGAAGCCATCGCGCAAGAAACGGATCAGACCGTCGACCGCCTCACGGCGCAGCTGCGCGCCAAAAATATTCCATACGACGAAGTCCGCCGGCTCGACGATACCCACATCCTGGTTCGCAACATCGATCCCGCGCAAGTCAGCGCTTTCCGCGATTTGATCTCCGCACAGTACGGCAATCTCTGGGATCTCGGACCGACTGCCGGCGATCCCAATGGCTTCACGCTGACCCTGCGCACTGGCGCCATCGCGCAAATCCAGGAAACCACTATGGCCCTGTCGGTCGAAACGATCGACCGTCGTATCAACGCCCTGGGTTTGACCGAACCCACCGTTCAGACACACGGCCGCAAAGACAACGAAATTCTCGTGCAGTTGCCCGGTGAAGGCGATCCGACTCGCGCCAAAGAGGTAATCCAAGAAGCCGGTCAGCTTGAGCTGAAACTCGTCGAAGATCCCGATTGTTTACAGCTCGCAAGTCGATGCGCTGCAAAAGCACGGCGGCGTGCTACCTGCTGGAACGGAGTTAGTTCCCGGCGATGCCGCAAGTCGCGGCGTTCCCGGAACCACCCGATGCTGGCGAAAGCTGGTATCTGCTCAGCCGCGCTCCCATCATCACCGGGCGTGACCTGCGCACTGCCACGGAAAATCGCAGCACCAGCAATCCGAGCCTGTATCAGGTGAACTTCGCGCTGTCCGCGGACGCCGCCCGCCGCTTCGGGCCGTTCACGGAGCAAAACATTAACCGCCAGATGGCTATCGTGCTCGACAAGAAAGTTCATTCCGCCCCGGTCATCAAGGGTCGCATCGACGACACCGGCGAAATCAGCGGAAACTTCAGCCAGGAATCCGCGCATGCCTCGCGTTAGTGTTGAGGTCTGGCGCTTTGCCCGCCTCCATTAAATATCTTGAAGAACGCACCGTGGGCCCATCGCTCGGCGCGGATTCCATTCGCCACGGCGTCCAAGCCTCGGTCCTCAGCCTTTTCGTGGTCATGATCTTCATGGTGGTGTACTACCGGCTCTCCGGTGCCAACGCGGTACTGGCCCTGATTCTCAACCTGATCATTTTGCTGGCCGCCCTGGCTATGTTCGGCGCGGTACTCACGTTGCCCGGTATCGCCGGCGTGATTCTCACCATCGGCATGGGCGTCGATTCCAACGTGCTGGTCTTCGAGCGCATTCGTGAAGAATTGCGCAACGGAAAATCCGCCCCCTCGGCAGTGCAGGCGGGCTTCGACAAAGCCTTTTTGACCATCATCGATACCCACGTCACCACCGTCGTCTCGGCCGTCTTTCTCTTCCTTTTTGGCACGGGGCCCATCAAAGGATTCGCCATCACCTTAACCATCGGTTTGATCGCCAACGTTTTCACGGCCATCTACGTCTCGAAAACAATTTTCCAATACCACCTGTCCAAGATGGACCGGCAGGCGGAACTGAGCATTTAGTGGCATTAGACACGTCAAACGCGTACTAGAACTCTTGGGATACATGGTTCACTCGATTCAAAACGAGCGTTCTCTAGGTTATAAGGTGCCAGCCCCTCTATTCTTTCCATAGAGAAGTCTGCGCCGGGAACAAAGCCGAAGCCCTTGGAGTCTAAGGAAGGGAAGCATAAGCAGCATGATTGAGCTATTCAAACAGCCAAATATCGACTGGATGGGCAAAGCCAAGTTTTTTTTCGGTTTGAGCCTGCTTCTGCTCGTCGTCGGTTGGACCTCGGTATTCCTGAAGGGCGGCCCCACCGGCGGCGGTCTTCCTTACAGCATCGACTTCAAGGGCGGCACCAACGTGGACGTGCGCTTCGCGCAGGCTCCGAACGTGGACCAACTCCGCAAAGCGCTTTCCGCGCAAGGCCTCGGGGGCAGCGAAATACAAGCCATCAGCGACAACGCTATTCCTGGCGCGCAGGCCAACGAAGTGGTGATCAGCCTTGAGCAAAAAGGTCAGGCCGACCAAGCCCTCGATACCAGCAAATCGCAGGTTTTGACCGCTCTCAACGCTATCTACGGGCAGGGCAATTCGGGCCGCCCGGATTTCAACGCCGCCACGCCGGCTTCTCTCGCCGATTTCCTGACGCAACGCGATCCGCTGGTGCTCTCCACGAACGCCGGAGACCGCTACCAACAACTTGCAAAAAACATTCTGCAGTATCGTGATAAAGACGCCAACGGTGTGGTCACGAATTTTGACGACCTCGCCAAGGTCAACGGCGTCACGCCGCCCGTTCTTTCTTCGCTAAAAGAGGCCTATGCGCTCGGCCCCTTCACCATTCGCAACGTCGAAATCGTCGGCCCCAAAGTGGGCGCCGAGCTTCGCCTTCAGGCGGTTTACGTTACCCTCTATGCTTTAGCGGGCATGCTGGTATATATTGCTTTTCGCTTCGAGTGGGTTTACGGTGCCGCGGCCGTTCTGGCGGTTTTTCACGACGTGCTGATCACCCTGGGCTTTTTCTCGTTGCTGCATTTTGAAATTTCCTTGACGGTAATCGCGGCTTTACTCACGCTGGTTGGCTATTCCATGAACGACACCATCGTGATTTTCGATCGCATTCGCGAGAACAACCGTTTGCTGCGCAAGGAATCGTTCGCGGACGTCGTCAACAAGTCGATTAATCAGACGCTTTCGCGAACCATTCTGACCAGCGGCCTAACGTTTCTCACCGTGCTCGTACTATTTCTTATGGGCGGGCAGGTACTTCGTGCTTTCTCCTTTGCTCTAGTGGTGGGAATTGTGGTAGGAACGTACTCCAGTTTTGGTATCGCTGCTCCGCTCGTGGTCGCCTGGGTCAATTGGCGCGGCCAGGGCGCGGCAGCAGGCGCCGGACCCGCAGCCGGCAGCAAAGCCCGCGGAAGCGAGGGCGCCTTCCGGGCGCTTGGCGACCGCAGGCAGGAGGTCATAAACATGTTCGAAGATATGGTGGTGTCCACGTCCAAGTCCATCAAGACCAACAAGCCTTGGACCGTCGTGGTCTCCATGCTCTTCCAGGTGGGATTTCTTGCGGTGTTGATCCTGATCCCTCTGATTTACACCGAAGCGTTGCCGAAGACGATGATGGCCACGCTGCTCGTTGCGCCGCCGCCTCCTCCGCCGCCTCCTCCTCCCCCGCGCGCAAATCGTCCACGTCAAGCCGCAGGTGCACTCTGATGGATGCCGGCAAATTAGTGGCACCCAAGGCCATTCCGAAGGAAGTCAAGATTATTAAAGAAGACGCCGAGCCGGACATGGGCGCCGTTGGTGGCGTAGGAGTCGTCGGGCGGTGTCGGCGGCGGCAGTATTGGCGGCGTTCTCGGCGGCGTGATGGGCGGCATGGGTGCAGCGCCTCCTCCTCCGAAGGTCACTCCGTCGCGCATTAAGCAAGGTGGCAACGTTCAACAGGCTAAGCTCATCAATCAGGTGAGGCCGTCCTATCCTCCACTGGCACGCCAGACACGCATTTCCGGCACCGTTCGCCTGCACGCCATTATCGGCAAGGATGGCACGGTAGAATCGCTCACCTTGGAATCCGGTCATCCGCTGCTGGTTCAAGCGGCCCTGGATGCCGTGAAGCAGTGGCGCTATCAGCCGACGCTCTTGAACGGTGTGCCCGTCGAAGTCGACACCACCATCGACGTGATTTTCACTCTGGTAGCTAGTATTAAGAGTATTAAGACAGGTTCGGCGCTCCAGCCGTGGGGAAGGTGCGTTGGACCGGTAACAGAAACAGATTTGCTAGACAATTCTAAGGAGCAAACGAATGGTGGCAACTGTGTACGTTTACGCGGCCATGCTGTTTCAGCAGGCCAACGGCTCGAACTGGGATCTACGCACGATGTGGGGTTCGATGAGCACCCTGCCTCGCACCGTGGTGGTTATTCTTTTCATTCTTTCCATCTATTCCTTCGGCGTCATGATTGACCGCGCCCTGATGTACAGCGCGGCTCGCAAACAGTCCCGCGTGTTCGTGCAGCAGGTCGCCGGCGCGCTTAAGGAAGGCAAGCTCGACGAAGCCATCGCCATTGCCGAGCGCAACAAGAAGAGCCACATCGCCAAAGTTGTGGCGACCGGCCTTTCTGAATTTCAGTCCGCCTCGCAGCAAGTCTCCGATGCCGACGTCATCGAAGCCGCCAAGCGCGGTCTCGATCGCTCCGTCGCCATCGTGCACGCGGAAATGAAGCGCGGCCTTTCGGCGCTCGCCACCATCGGCTCCACGGCGCCGTTCGTCGGACTGTTCGGCACGGTGGTCGGCATCTTGAACGCGTTCAAAGGCATTGAAACCAGCCACGCCACCGGTCTCTCCGCGGTTGCCGGCGGTATCGCTGAAGCCTTGGTCACCACCGCGCTCGGCTTGCTCGTGGCCGTGCCCGCCGTGTGGGCCTACAACTACTTCACCAACAAAGTCGAAGCCTTCGACGTTGAGATGGACAACTCCTCCATGGAGCTGATCAACTACTTCATTCTCCGTCGCGGCGCGACCAAGAAGTAACCGGCCATGGGATACAAACCCAAAGTCGGCAGTCAGATGTCCACGCCCAACGTCATTCCTATGGCGGACATCATGCTCGTGCTGTTGATCATCTTCATGGTCGTCACTCCCATGTTGCAAAAGGGCAAGCAGGTGGACATGGCCAGCGTCAACAATACGCATGACATGCAAGCCGCGGATAAAGACGACGCCATCATCGTGGCCATCACGCGCGCCGGCGACATCTTCCTCGGCACCACCAAGACCGAAAAAGCCGACCTCACCAACCAGATCAAGGACCGCATCGCGAACCGGCTGGACAAGACCGTATTTGTCAAAAGCGATGCGCGCGCCAAGTACGGCGATGTCGTCAGCGCAGTGGACGAAATCCGCTCCGCGGGTGTGGACCAACTCGGGTTGCTGACCGAGAAGAACACTCGCTCCGGAAGTGAACCACCGCCGCCTACTCCGCCGCCGGCCGACTAAGCCTGGGCAGCGCAGAGGTGTAGTTCAGCCATTTGTTGGGATTTGTAGCAGGCCGCGCCGTTATTCATCCGGCGCGGCAGAATTGCGAAAGCTTTAGCAGTGCTAGGAGAATTGTCATGGGAATGTACGTAGGAGAAAGTAAAGGCGGCGCGATGGCGGAAATGAACGTCGTTCCGCTGATCGATATTTTGCTGGTGCTGTTGATCATCTTCATGGTCATCACGCCACTGACGCCCAAGGGCATGGACGCCCTGGTGCCACAGCCGAATCCCAATCAAAAACAGGAACAAGATCTCAACGACAAAACCATCGTGGTCCAGGTGATCGCCGAACCCAATCCGATAAGACCAAACTCAAGATCAACAACGAAGACGTCACCTGGGAAAATCTCGGTACCCGCATGGAAGAGATTTTTAAAGAGCGCGCCGAGAAAGTTGCTTTCGTCAAAGGCGATAACGATGTAATGTTCATGGACGTTGCGCGGGCCATTGATATCATGCGCGGCGCGGGCATCGACAAGGTCGGCTTGATCACGGCGAAACTCGAAGCCGGGCAGTAAACACTGGATTTTTCGGGCTGGGGCGTTGCCCTTCGCAGGGCGGTTGTGAATTCTCGCGCGCACTGTTTTCCGGTCGCGTACATCAGGGATGGTTCTTTCGATGACTCAAGCATCGCTGGCAGCAGGTGCGGGCAAACTACGTGGTCCGTCCTACGCGGTCCCTTCGCCCGGCTGCCGCTCTCGCGGCCTTATGTATTGTGATTCTGGGTCTTTCTGGCTGCGCCAAATTGCGCGCCCGCGACCTCTTGAATAAGGGCGTGCATCCTTCAAGAACGGCCAGTACGACGTGGCCATTGAGGACTTCAAGCAAGCCAAGGATCTCGACCCTAGCCTGCTCGTTGCTCGCCTCTATCTGGCCACCGCCTACGCCACGCAATATATTCCCGGCGCGCCTTCGCAGGAAAATATGAATTTCGGCAACGAAGCCATCGCCGAATTCAAAGAAGTGCTTACAGCAGGATCCCAACAATTTAAGCGCCATCGACGGTATCGGCTCCATTCTGTTCCAGATGGCGGGCACGCCGTTTGACCAGGCTAAGTTCGACGAATCCAAGGTCTATCATCAGAAACACATCGCTCTGCAACCCAACGATCCCGAACCTTACTACTGGATTGGGGTCATCGATTGGACCCTGGCTTTCCGCGCCAATGGGTTGCTGCGCGTCGACTACAACAAAGATCACATCAACAAGCAGGTCAAGGACACCGATCCACTGCCGCCGGATCTTCGCGCCCAGTACGCATCCAAGGTTGGCCCCCTGATTGACGAAGGCATCGCTGACCTCAAGAAAGCCATCCAGATTCGTCCGGACTACGACGACGCCATGGCCTATCTTAATCTTCTGTATCGCCGTAAGGCGGACACCGTGGAAAGCGCCGACGAACGCGACGCGCTGATCAAGCAAGCTGAGGACCTGATCGACCAGGTCAAGGAAATCAAGCAAAAGCGCGCCGACCAGCCGCAACCCGCTGGCGGTTAATCTCCCTGGGAACGCCAAACGCTTTCTCCATTCCGCCCGGTCAGCAGGTGAATCTCCTGCTTGGCGGGTTTTGCGCCGGCACACATTGCTAATTTGCCGAGAACCTGCACCGCTGGCGGAGCCCTGCGATTTGGGCTTATCCCCGGGTTCTGCCAAGTTCACCGTGCAGCGCGCCGATCTTTTACCCGGCTACGTTAAGGGGTAAACTAGCCTATGCCGTCCTCCGGCAACCTCCCGCTGAATTTTCACCGCGACCGCGACGATCGCCAGCTAGACTCGCGCCTCGAAGAACTGCTCGAAAAACTCCGCAAAAATCGTCCTGCCGAAGATCCCTGGGTTGTTCGCCGCGCCTACGAAATCGCCGCCGAGCGGCATCGCGACCAAGTACGCAATTCCGGCGAGCCCTACCTCACTCACCTGCTCGAAGTCGCCCACATCCTGGCGGACATGCGTCTGGACGCCACCACGCTGACCGCTGCGCTGCTGCACGATGTGGTCGAAGATACCGAATTCCCGCTGTCCCGCATTGAAGAACGCTTCGGGGCGGAAGTCGCCCATCTCGTCGCCGGGGTAACCAAAATCGGCCGCCTCAATATGGTGGCTCCAGAAACGCGCCAGGCTGAGAACGTGCGCAAAATGCTCCTGGCCATGGTCAACGACGTTCGCGTGGTGATGGTCAAGCTTGCCGACCGCCTGCACAACATGCGCACTCTGGAATACCTCGAGCCGCAAAAGCAGCAGCGTATCTCGCGTGAAACTCTGGATATCTACGCGCCCATCGCCCATCGCCTTGGCATGGGTATCGTTCGCGGCGAACTGGAAGACCTTTCGTTTCGCTATCTCGAACCCGAAGCTTTCTTTGCGCTGCAAAAACAGGTTTCCGACAAAGCCCCGGTGCACCAGCGCTTTCTTGAAGAAGTGCAGAACACCATCCAAGCCAAGCTGGTCGAAAGCGGTATTCCCGCGGAACTCGAAGCCCGCGTAAAAAGTCTCTACTCCTTGCACAGCAAAATCCTTCGTCAGGAGCGCAGCCTGGAGCAGGTCTACGACCTTCTCGCTGTTCGCGTCATCACCGATACGGAACGCAATTGCTACGCCGCGCTCGGCGTGGTGCACCATATCTGGCGCCCGGTGCCCGGCCGCTTCAAGGATTACATTGCGATGCCGCGGCCAAATCTTTACCAGTCGCTGCACACCACCGTGCTGCACGGCGGCCAGGCCTTCGAGATGCAAATCCGCACGCAGGAAATGCATCGTCTCGCCGAAGAAGGCGTCGCCGCGCACTGGAAATACAAAGGCGGCAAACCAGCTTCCGGTGACGACGATCAGCGCATCGCCTGGATGCGGCAATTAATCGAGTGGTCGCAGGAATTGCAGGAACCCGGCGAGTTTCTCACCACCCTCAAAGTCGATCTCGCCCCGCTGGAAGTTTATGCCTTCACGCCCAAGGGCCGCGTGATGGAACTGCCGCGCGGCGCCACGCCGGTGGACTTTGCTTATGCCGTGCACACCGAAGTCGGTCACCAGTGCGTCGGCGCCAAGGTCAACGGGCAGATGGTTCCCTTGCGCCACGAGGTCACCAATGGCGACGTGGTGGAAATTCTCACGCAGAAAGGCCACCGCCCCAGCCGCGACTGGCTCAGTTTCGTCAAATCTTCCCACGCGAAAAGCAAAATTCGCCACTGGATCAACGTTCAAGAACGCGAAGAAGCCACCGAAATGGGCCGCAAGCTTCTGGAAAATGATGCGCGCCATTTCGGACGCGGTCTGAAAAAGATTCCCGAGGCCGACATGCTCAAAGTCGGTGCGGATCTTGGCATCTCCAAGATTGAAGATTTGTACGCCGCCGTAGGCTTCGGAAAATATTCCGCGCGGCAGATTCTCTCCCGTGTGTTTGGCGAGACCGCCAAAGATGACGTGGTAGAAAGCGTCGACACCAAGCCCACGCTGGTAAAAACCGTCAAACGCATGCTCGGCTTTGGCGAAGCTCCGTTGGTCGTCAAGGGTCAGGACGATTTGCTCGTCTATCGCGCGAAATGTTGTAACCCCATTCCGGGCGACGAAATTATCGGCTACATCACGCGCGGCCGCGGCGTGGCCGTCCATACCAAGAGCTGTCCCAATGTGCAAAATCTCTTGTATCAGGCCGAACGCCGCATCGCCGTCGAGTGGGGTGGCGACAGCGCCTCCACCTTCCCCGTGCAGCTCTCCATCCGCGCCAAGGACCGCGCCGGCCTCCTCGCCGATATCACCGCCGTCATCAGTGGCGCCGGTTCCAACATCCGCAACCTCGAAAGCCGCCCCGACAAACTCAACGCTCGCATCGAAGCCAGCCTCGAAATCGCCGACAAGCGCCAACTGGAGACCATCCTCGTCAACATCCGCCGCATCACCGGCGTCCTTGGCGTCGAGCGCGTCTATCAACCCGGCGAAGGCTCTGCCCCCAACTAACGCGTCGATTCAGCAGTTCTGGAGTGCGGTTTGGCCTGAGCGCTTCGCGGGAAGGGTGGCCTGATGGCGTTTTTCGGCGGAATCCGTGCCCTCATTTCCCCGTCGCCAGCATTTCACCGATGCCGGTATCTTACGGTCTCAGTGCCGATAACTACATGGTTAACAAATTTACCGTCCAACTCATTTAGAATGAGCATCATCCGCATCATGCTGAGCGCAAAGAACTTTAAACGGGATTATGTACTTCACACAAAGAGGGTGTATAATGCCCGCTAAGCGTGGAGGTCCAGCCGTCCATGGAAACAACATTGACCCTAATTTTGGTGTCCATAGGGACACTATGTGCTTTTGTCTCAGCTCTCGCGGACGGTCGCGGTTTGGTGAAGGAAATGTTTGACCCAAACAAGCAATCGCCGCCTCTCAGGGGAATATCTAGAGGGAAATATTGGCTGCTTTTGGCGGTCTCATCTCTAGGGTTCGGATTCTCGATTGTCGCAATCTTTATGAATGTTTATGGTCCGAAGAAAGTTCCTGCGCTGGAGATGCTTCCGGTCGCTTCGATGGAGCGCGTAGATGATAGGAACTTTGTTAACGAGACGGTAGAAATTGATGGCAAGAATTTCAATCACTGTACTTTTACGAATGCCGGAACTGCTCTATCACGGAAAGCACAATTCGTCTTTCATCAATAATAAATTTTATGGGACCCTTTCACTAACGACTGACAACGACACAGCAGGAGCATTCGCTGAACTGCTTTCCATTTTGGAACTATCCGATTTCCCAAGTTTCCATCGATTCGGAGATTCCCAAAAGACCCGTTTTGTAAGAGTTTTTCCGCCAAATACGGAAAAACTACCGGAGCTCACCATTACGTCCGATTCCTAGCAATTAAGCCGCGTCCTGCACCTTGGCGGTTAATTGTTTGTATTCGACGTTGGGAGCAAGAATCAGCCGCACCAGCGTATCGCGGAAGAGGAATTGATTTTTGCGGTTGTTGAACCGGAAGCACATTTCATCGAGGTAGGCAGGGAGATGTTTCGCGGTGACCTTATGCCACGTGCCGATAATGCCGCGCTTGAGCAGCGAGAATGCAGATTCGACGGTGTTCGTGTGAACGTCGCCGTGCGCGTATTCCCTGGAGTGGTTATTGTCTTGTGGACGCTCGCTGGACATCTTTTTCAAGCGCCCAAGGGTAGATAGCGGATTCGTCCGTCATAATCACTTCCACGTGGCCGCCAACGTTGGCGTTGATGATATCCCGCACCGTCTTGGACTTCGCGTCCTTCGCGTGGATCAACCGCAGATCTCCGTTGCGCTGGCGAATCCCGATGACCACTTGCGCTACTTCCTTTGCACGCCAGCGGCGCTTTTTGCCGCCACGTAGGTCTCGTCAATCTCCACGGTCCCGCCAAGAGTTTCGGGCAACTTCCAGCATCGCCGCACGGATGCGATGGCAGAGGTACCATGCAGTCTTGTAGCTGATACCGAGCGTCCGTTGAATCTGGCATGCGGACATTCCCTTCTTCGATTCGCAGAGCAGGTAGGTCGCAAGAAACCATTTGGTGAGCGGCAGATGCGTATCGTGGAAGATGGTGCCCGACGTGACGCTAAACTGGTAGTGGCACTGCGTCACAATCGTATTGCGTGCGGTTAGAGATAGCCGTGGCAGGTTTATCGTATCGTGGGCAGGTTACGCCACGCGGCCAGCGCAACGCCTCGATGTAGCGACGGCACCATTCGTCGTTGCCGAACTCTTTGATTAGGTCTACAAGATTCATAGGCTCGTTAATCATTGGAAGGACTCCATGGCGAAGAAGAAGCACCCGAAGGACATGAACACAGAAGAGGCGCTAAAGCATATCTTCCATCCCAAAATCGTGAAGCACGTGAAAGCCATCGTGAAGAAGCACAACGCGAAAGTGGGAAGTAGCTCACATGAAGAAATATACAGAAGGACCGTTTTTGTGTCAAGTACATAATCCCGCTTTAAATCCATTGCGCTCAGTATGATGCGCAATTCAACATCAAGCTCCGATTGGATCGCTCTTTCTCCGGATTGCGCCGAAGAGCGGCGTCAAGCCACCCTTCGCGCGAAGCGCTCAGGCTAAACCGCACCCAAATTGAAGTCGCAAACGCCGCGACGTACCTGTCCTTTCGCCGGGTGTCGCCCCAAACACACGCGCCCCATACCTCTCGCCGCGACGCTTAGAATGAAGGTATGCGCCGTCCGGCCCACATATTCGTCTTAAGTCTTCTCTCGGGTGTTTTGCTGGCCGCAGGCTGCGAGAGCAAACCGCCCATCAACTACGTCCCCCTCGCGCAGTCCAGCCTATCCTCCAGCACCGTTGAGCAACTCAAGAAACTGAACGTCACCGATTTTGAAATCGCGCAGATCGTCAAAGTAAAGAAGCTTGGCTTAAGTGATGACACCTGCCTCGCCTTAGTCAAAGAAGCTCGTGCGCACCAGCATGCATTTAGCAGCGGCGATTCGGCGAGTAATCTCATCGGGGCCGGCTACACCGAGCAGGACGTGCTAAACATGGCGCACGTCGATCAGCTCGATAGTATCGCCACGGAAGCCATTACCCTGAAATTGATCGGACTCTCCGATGCGACAGTGCAAACGCTCGTCAGCCGCCATCTGCAGGGCCTGCCCACGCTTTCCAGCGAGGTGATCGGCCGCCTCAAGAACACCGGCCTCAGCGAAAGACAGATCCTCGCGCTAATCAATGAGGGCATGACCGACGAGGAAGCGGAAAAAGAAGTGGCCGCTCGCGAAGCCAAGCGAAATCACGCGAATACGGATTTTGTGCGCATGCGCGGCAAGCGCAGATAGTTTTGCTTCGCCGGCCAGCGGCCCACGCCGCTGCCGATCATTAACTTCTTCTCATCAGCGATGCCTTTCCACGGACATTCGTTACACTCCTCGCTGTTGCTCTTCGCCTGTTGCTCTTGGGCCTTTCCCCGTTACAATCAAGACGTTTTGCGCCCGCGCCTGCAATCCGGTTTTTTCTTTTCTGTTCTTCTGGTGTTCTGTGCCAGTTGGGCCAGTTCTTGCGCCGTGCCGCTTGGTCCCGGTTATGTTGTTGAGAAGCAGGAAATTCGCGTGCAGTTTGAACCTACGGCGCAATCCATCCACATCGACGCGGAATATCAGGTGCGCAATACCGGCGATCGTCCCATCCGCGAACTCGAAGTTTTGCTCCCCACGGAACGTCGTTTGCACATCGGTCCCACCACCACAAAATGGGATGGCGCGGACCTTGCCATCGAGCCGCGCACGGCCGACTCACGGAGCTCCGTCATTCGTTTCGCAACGCCGTGGCCCGTTTCCGCCAGCCACGCCCTGCATATTTCTTACGATATTCTCCCGCCCGTTGCGGGAGCCACCGGTCTGAGCTTTGCTTCCGATGCTTTCTACTTGCCGGCTGCGGGCTGGAGCCCCGAACTCCCGCAACTTCGCGGCTTCTTCGGCTTTGGCGGCCTGCCCCCGAAAAAGTGGGAGCTGGTGATCGATGTACCTGAAGGGTTTCTGGTGCACAGCAGTGGCACGCTGAAGAAATCCTCGCGCGACAACAAAAATAACACGCGGACCTTCCGCGCGCTCCAGACCGTCAACGATCGCTATCCGTTCGTGGTTGCCGGGCGGTATTCCGCCCGGGAAATTCGCAATGCGCAGCAAAAGATTATTCTCTGGAGTCGCGCGCCCAGCAGCTCCGGAGTTTTGCAACAGGCCAGCGCGGAATTAGCGCACACCATCGACGTGTACAATTCCATTTTCGGAACGCCGGCCAGCCGTATTCCAGCTTTCTGGATCGTCGAGTGCCCTGTTCCGGAAGCGTGTATTTCCCGTTTCCGTCCGAGTGCTGACGCGCTCCTCTACAAAAACGCGCGCGACGAACCATCCGCGGAGCTCGCTTCATCCAACACTGTCATGGTCGATGTCAGCAAAGGCGCACCGAAATTGGCCGCTGCTGCCGCTCCATCGCTCGCCGCCAGTTGGCTGGGATACGGGCGCAATCCGGGTTTTTTCCAGCAGACGGAACCGCTTTCCTTGCTGCCCATCTTTTTTGCTGCCATGAGCAGGGAGGCAATCGAAGGTCCGCAGCTGCGCGGCGAAACGGTTCGTCGCGCGCTACGGGTCATTTCCGAAGATGTGAGCGCCCGTGAAACGACGGATCGTCAAACCACGGATCTGGCTAACCGCCAGGCTGCTGCCGTGGGGAAGGGCGCGGCCGATCTTGCGAACGATGCCACCGACGAAGTCTCGAGCGGAGCGGCGAACAACGCCGCCCTCGAAGCTCGCCGGGCACAGCGCGCCAAGAGCTTCCTCTTCTTCTATGCTTTGCAGGATCGCTACGGACCCAAAGTTTTTCACGACGCGATAGCGCACATGCTCCAGGCTCGTGCCGGACGTGGTTTCGACCTCGACGACCTGATCGCCGCTTTCGAGCAGGAGACCCAACAAAACGTCGCCGCGTTTGTGCGTTTGTGGATGAAGCATCCCGGTGTTCCGGCGGACTTCCGCGCGCGCTACGAAAATTCCGCCGCGGTTGCTACGCGCGGCGATTCTTCGTCATCCAGTTTTCTTTCCAAAGGAGCTATGCCATGAGAGACATCGTCCTAACCGATCATGCACCAAAGCCCATCGGCCCCTACTCGCAAGCCGTGCGCACCAACGGTTTTTTATTCGTCTCGGGCCAGATTGCCATTGATCCCAAGACGGGAGAAATGGTCGGCACGGATATCGCGGCGCAGACGGAACGGACGCTCGAAAACGTAAAAGGCATCCTCGAAGCCGCCGGATCCAACTTGCACCACGTCGTCAAGACCACCGTTTTTCTGAAAGACATGAACGAGTTTGCCGCCATGAACGAAGTCTACGCGCGTTTCTTCAGCATGGCTCCGCCAGCTCGCTCGACGGTGCAGGTGGCGCGCCTCCCCAAGGATGCATCGGTGGAAATCGAAGTGATCGCGACGATATAAATGAGAAATTGAAGTGCGCGGTGATCTGCGGCTCGCCGCGCAAAAACAGAAATGCACGCAGAGCGCCGCGGGAAACAACCGCATTTCGACTGTTACAAGCTAGTTGTAGTTTTTAAAAGTATTAAGGACGATCCGGGCTTTCCGCGGAGCGGATTACCCCCACAGTGGTTACCGCGGCCGTTAGGGCTACGGCGTACCATACGAACTTGCTGGTTCCGGCGCTAACCGGAACGCGGTTCCGTTGTCTTTGCGTGGTGGCATTTGGCGCGGTTTCTGCTGACTCGGGGGCGCCGTCGTCCGTATCGGCTGCGGCAGCCTCCAGCACAGAAAGTGGGCACGGCACCGGAGGCGTCGGAGGCGCGGTGTCGTTGCTCTTTACGCTGGTCATCTCTCCAGCTTTTACGATCACGCAAGCTCCCGCCAGATTGCAGACGCGCACCAAGCCTTCAAATACCGCCACGTTCATCAGGCCTTGATCAAAACCTACGTAAAAATCCGTGCCGACGACGCCGGCAGTTCCCGCAGCGGTGTGTACTTCAAACGTTCCGCCCGTCTTAACAATTTTTTGCGCCTTGCTGCGCATTTTTCCGTAGGTCAGTTCCAGTTCTGTCTGCTGCGTGCCGGCGTCGTGCTTGACCACGCGCATCACGGAATCGGAGCCCACATTCAAAACCGATCCGTCATCCAGTCCCACGCGCGCGCGGGCGTTCGCCAGCGTCGTGATCTGGTCCTGCCAATCAACTACGAAGTTCGCCGAGGCAGTCAAGGTCTGCCCTCCGCGCCCCACGTTTACGTCGGGAATCATGCGGGAAATTTCGCCCGCGCGTGGCTGGCCCGTCTGCGGCGGCGTATCATGGCTCGCGGAGCGCGTGGTGGACGATGCTGCAGCGGCCTCCTCGGGCGTCGGATTCAGAATTACGCGATACGCCGTGCCTTCCGCGACCACCCGGGTCTCGCCTTCTACCGTGAAAGCCAGCGACCCGCGTGTGCTTTTTACTACCAATTCCTTCGCACCAACCACCGAAACTTGCCCTACGGTCGGCTCATCGGTATTCGCGCGAATCGCCGCATTCGCAAAACGCAATGTGAACGCTTTGGCATTCGCGGTGGAAAATGTGGCCGTTCCGGAGGTCAACGTCGCCGCCGGAGCCGCTTCATCGCTGGAGAGTGTCGCCGTCCCGCCACCAGCCAGTAAAAATCGCGCTGCACCGGCACGCACCTGCACGCTTCCGGTTGGTTCGGTGCTCAGTTTGTCGCCGCCGAACACCGTGCTTCCCACGGAAGCCGGGGCCGCGCCTATTCGCGCGTGTCCGCGAACACCACAATACCGAGTTGTGACGCCGGCGTCGGCGCCGCCGGCATCGACCACAAAGGCGCCGCAAGCATCGCTACCGACACCACTGCCGCCACCATTGCTGCGAGCACTGCGCGCATTCGTCCCATAAGCTTATACAACCCACCTAACGGGAGAATACTCATGAACTTCCGCGCAGTCAATCGGCAAAGAGTACCCGCCCGCAATTTTTCTCAAATCCATCGCATGCAGGACTTTGCTGGCCGTTGGCCCCTTCCGCTGCTACAATGCCGGCATCGTATGGCCGACTGGAAACAGATTACCGCCCGCATCCGCCGCGCGCGCACCAGCAAAGATCCGGCGGCGCAGCTAACCAATCTTTACGAAAAGACGCAAGATGCCATGGTGGCTTTCGAACTCGCGCGCCATTTTGAAACCGCGGGCCTCGCTGCCGATTCCGGCAAATGGTATGTTTCCGCCGCCGAGCGTTTCCGGCGCGCCGATTGGAAAACCAAGGCGCTGGAGTCCGCCGTGCGCCTCGGCTGTGAGATTCCGGCGGGTTCCCTGGAAGCCGCACGCGCCGAAGAAGCCGCTTCGCCGGTAAGCCGCGCGGTCACGCCGCTCGCGGAGCGCAAGATTCCGGCGACAATTAGAACACGGAAATCGGACGCCGCTGCTCTCCGTCATTCACGGGACTCACCATGCCGGAGCCGGGCCTACCCTTTGCGCAAAACGCCGAAATCTTCGAGTCCGTTGTCGCCATGAGCAGCGAAGTGCAAGTGGCCGCGGACGCCAGCGATCAGCGCCTGCTTCTTCGACCGCCGAACCAAAACGCCGCCGCCGCGGACGCCGCGGGGGCGCAACCGCCGAAAAGGTCCCGCGACCGCCGGCACCGAACCGGCGACTTCGTCGGTCAGCGGCTGCGTCCTCACGGCCCGAACGCCTCGCGAGTCTGGCCGCACCTCCAGCGGCACGCGGGCCGATCCGCCGATCCTCGCGTCGAAGCACCCGCTGACGAATCCGCCGCTCCGCGGCCTTGCCATCCGCCGTCCTGTTCCGCCGCTTCCCGTCGACGCGGCCCCGGACTTCAGCGCCCCTAGCGTGAAGGGCCGCTACGGCGATCCAGGCCTTTCCTCTCGGCTGAATTTGCTGGAAATGCAGTTCCGCCGCCTGCTCACTTGCGAGCCGGCCAAGCTGGACGACACGTGTTGGCGCACCGATTGGTCCGGGCGTCTTCGTTCTGACGGATTCCGATCTGACCAGCTACTATTACGTCGAGTCCTGCCAGACGCTGCGCATTGCCATCGCTAATCTTTTCCGTGGCGGCACCACCGCGCGGCGCCGAATCGATCAAGCCGCAACTCGCTGATCATCTGGGCATCCCGGAAACGCGCGTAACCAAATATCTCGCCGACCATTGCGTCGTCCGCTGGCTGCAGCTCGACGAAGGCGCCTCGCATTTCGCCCATTTCGTGATTTCCGTGCTGCGCCCCACCCTAAACGACTAGAAATACTGTACGTAAACCTGTAGGCCGTTTGCACTAGGAGTAACCCCTTCAATCGGAGCCCGTTTTGGTCCGCTCCCACAATCCCTCTTTTTACCGTTCAACCCGCTATTACGACCGTTCGCCGCATCCTGCTGGCGTCCCTCCCGTTTACCTTCAAACTATAGTTGTTGAAAGACTTATTTGACGTGCCGCCTCGCATGGTACGTTATTGGCTATTCGAATCAGGGCCCCTGGGGGGATGTTCGCAGTTGAGGCTCCGCTTCGCACTACAAGTACTTAAGTACTCGGCACAGCACTTCTTGAAAGTGAGGGTAGAGGTTCATGGCTAATCGCGTGAGCACGCAGATTTTCCGCAGCATCGATTGGGCGATTTGTAAGACCGCCGGATTCACGTTCGATACCATTCAATTCTTCAACAAGCACAATCCGAATCCGTCCTTCACGCCGAAGTGGTCGGATAAGCCGCTGCTGAAGTCCTGGGAAAAGACCAAGCCCACGCTCGGCTGGCCGCGGCAGACCGATTCGCTCTGCCCCGGCTGCGTCAAAGAAGCGCGCGAAGCCATCATCGAGCGGCAAGAAGGACTGGCGCGACCTGATGCACGAGAAGGTCGGCGAGATCAAGGCGCAGATCATCGAGCGCGACGGCCAGGTCTGGATGGTGAAAGAGTGCCCGCATGCACGGCACGTACGAAGACATGATGGCCATCGACGCCAAGTTCCTCGACTGGATCGAGAAGCAATTTCCCGGCCGCGACATTCCCGCGCACAACGACGAAGGCCTGCACAAGCACGGCTCCAGCACGGTGCGCTACGGCCGCGGCTCGGTGCTGACCGTGGACCTGACCAACCGCTGCAACATGATGTGCGATCCCTGCTTCATGGACGCCAACCAGGTCGGCTACGTGCACGAACTGACCTGGGAAGAGATTCAGGAAATTCTCGACAACGCGATGAAGATCAAGCCGCGCCGGCAGATGTCCGTGCAGTTCTCCGGCGGCGAGCCGACCATGCAGCCCGTACTTCCTCGACGCCATTCGCTACGCGCGCAAGATGGGCTACAACAGCGTGCAGGCGGCCACCAACGGCATCGAATTCGCCAAGAGCAAGGACTTCTGCAAGAAGGCCTTTGAAGCGGGCCTGCGCTACGCCTACCTGCAATTCGACGGCATCGGCAACGACGCCAACAGCCATCGCCAGGTCGGCAACCTGTTTGACGTGAAGCTGCGCGCCATCGAGAACATGCACGAGGCGGGCATCGAAATCATCCTGGTCGTCACCATCGTCAACAACGTGAACAACGATCAGGTCGGCTCGATCGTGAAGTTCGCGATGGAGAACCCCAAGAAAATCTCCTTCGTCGGCTTCCAGCCGGTTTCCTTCACCGGCCGCGACGAAGACATCACTCCGGAGCGCCGCCTGCGCCAGCGCTACACGCTGTCGCACCTGGCGCAGGACGTCAGCGCGCAGGTCGGCAAAGTCGAGCCGACGCGCGACTGGTTCCCGATTTCGCTGATCAGCACCTTCGCCGGCTTTGCGGACCTGGCGCACGGGCCGGAATCGCAGTGGGGCACGGTCAGCTGCGGCTGCCACCCGAATTGCGGCGTGGGCACGGCGCTGATGATCAACAAGGAAACCAAGGAATGGGCGCCGGTGCCGCGCTTCCTGAACGTTGCCGCAGCTCGACGAAGGACATCAAGAAGATCACCGACGCGGCGCGCGGCAAGAACGTTCTCGAACTTCATGATGGCCATGGCGCTGCTTGAAGAACTACAAGCCGTTCGAGGCGCCGCCAAGGCCTGGCTCTGGGACCTCTGTCAAGAAATTCGACAAGTCCTGGGCGCTCACCAAGAACGCCGGCAAGAAGTACGGCAAGCCCCGGCCCGGACCGCACCTTCGAAGACGCCATGAAGCGCCGCGAGAAGATCCCTGGAACTTCCTGTTCATCGCCGGCATGTGGTTCCAGGATCTGTTCAACTACGACTTCCGCCGCACCGAAATGTGCATCATTCCGTACGCCACGCAGCAGGGCGAAATCTCCTTCTGCGCGTACAACACCGGCATCGGCTGGCGGAAAATCATCGAGAACATGTACAAGAACGCGACCGTCGCGCGAGTGGTACAAGACCCACGGCAAGCACGAGATTTATGCCAAGGGCAAGGCCGTGGACCTCGATACCTACGAGCACTCGCTGGTGATTGACGCCGACGACGCCGCGCGCGTTCGCGACCTCGAGCACGACATCCCGATGACCGCCGCCGAGGAAGACCGCATCCGCCGCAAGCAAGGCCCTCGAAGAAGCCGCCAAGGTCCGCGCGATCTACGAAGAGTTGGTGCTGAAGAAGCCGCAGCCGACGGTCGTGCAGATCGGCACCGTCGGTGACATTGCCAAGGCCGTGCCAGCCAACTTCGCCAACGCCGAACAAGCCGGTCAGCATCGCCCCGGCCAAGCAAGAACAGGCCGAAGCGGTGGCTGGCGACTAACGCGCTCAATCGCGGCATGATTGATCGACCTGGAACCTCGAACTGGCTCCAGCTTGGAGCCAGTTTTCTTTGTGCGAGCGCGAGAGTGCACTCGCAAGTTCGATGCGTAGGCAAGATTGCCGTTACACGCAAAACGTGTTACACTATTTTCGTGTCATGAAAGCGAAACTCCGCAACATTACCATAACCCTCGACGAGACTTCTCGCACGCTGGGCGCGCATAGAAGCCGCTCGCAAAGACACCAGTGTATCTCGCCTACTTGCCGACCTTCTGCGGGCGCAGATGACCGACGAAGATGGTACGACCACGCCATGCGAGATGCACTCGCCCGCGAGCCCTTCTTGACCTCCACCGGCCCTTATTTGACTCGCGAGGAAGCTCATGACCGCGAACGTCTTCGTTGATACCAACGTCCTGCTCTACGCGTTCGACCAAGCAGACCCGAAAAAGCAAACAGCTGCACGCGTGTGGCGCAGCGAGCTTTGGATCAACAAGCGAAGCCGGACCAGCGTTCAGGTACTGCAAGAGTTTTCCGCCAACATCATTCGCAAATGGCCATCTGCCCGCGAACAGGCGCGCTCAGAAATTCGGAACTTGCTGGCTTGGCACCCGCTCGCTATGGACGCCGAGCTTCTCACCCGCGGTTGGCAACTCCAGGACCGCTATCAACTTTCATTTTGGGATTCTCTGATTGTCGCCGCCGCAAAATCTTCCGCCTGCAAATTTTTGCTGACCGAGGATCTGCAAACTGGCCAGGATTTCGACGGCGTTATGGTCATCAACCCTTTTTTGAACCATCCTGACTCTTTAGGTTCATGAGCCGCATGAGCTGACCAGCTGTCTTCCATGGCGCTGCGCCGCCGGGGATTAATAGTTTTGCTACAATCTAAAGAGAATAGCGGAGCAGCAAAATGCCCATCTACGAATACATCTGCGACGACTGCCAAAACGAATTTGAAAAAATCGTAATCAACAAGCAGCAAGAAATTGCGTGCCCCAAGTGCGCCAGCAAGAAAGCCACCATCCAACTCTCCGTCTTCAGCTCAGCCACCGTGGGCGGCTCCGCCAAATCCTTCACGCCGCAATCCAGTGGCGGCGGGGGCTGCTGCGGCGGCGGTTGCGGCTGCCACTAATTTCCAATCCACGGCTGGGCCGCTACGGGGCATTTTTTTGTGGCTTCGCGGCGCGCCCGTCCCACTTTGCTTCGGCCGCCTCGTCATCGAGGATTTTTGCTGCGGTTTGGCCGCTTTTGACAATCCGCTGAATTATTTCTGCCGTGGCATTGCTATGAATCGCTTCCCGTATGCCTTGTCCAACATTTCCATACCTCCGGTCGCCGGTCATCGCGAAAATAAGAAACCGCGAGCAGCTTACGCGCCTGGGCTTCCGACATCATCAAATTCTTCCTCATCCCATCCCGCTGAAATTCCGAGCTCGAATGCGCCACTTTCTCGATTTGCGCGTCGAATATCTCGATGGACTTCTCTAGTGCCGCTCCGCATCCTTCCACCGAGACTGCATCAGGCGCACCGTACCGATCTCGCGGTAATTCTGTGGATAGTCCGAGTCTTCAATTCCAGGCCAAACAGGTATATATTCAAAAAGCTTTTGGTAATGCGCTTCGGCGTCCTGGTATTTCCCAGTTGCCAATTCGCAGCCAGCCACGTCACGATTCGCCAGGAACAAAAAAAATTTGTTTTTGGTATCTACAAATTGTAGCGCTCCGCCATCGGAATAATTTTCTTCTCGCTCAGCTCGATGATATGCGCGCAATCCGCAGGCTGCTTCAGATGGTAAAGCGGTTGGTAAACGTCGTTTATTTTTCCGTCTTCGATCTCTTCGGGCGTCAGGTTTGCGCTGACTACGATCGAATCGGTCCTCGCCGGATGTTTAGCTGTCGCCGCGGGCGCGTTTGCGCTGCTGTCGGGCGTCTGGGCAGACAGCGCTCCCGGGAGAAAAACCACTATCAACAACAGCCAACATCGATTGGCTAGCCGCACCATCATCGCCCTTCCGTCCGGCATTGGTTTTTCGGTCTACGTAAGTGTATCGAAACAAACAACTTTATGTCTCATAGAATTAGCACCCTCAAAAACACTAAGGGGATATCTTTCTTCAGCTGCCGCGTAAGGCTATCCTCTGCACATGTCCGGCCCTGACCAGGAACACATCTTCGTCGCTCCCATTCAGAAAATCTGGATCATGCGCTGCGTGGATCTCCCGCGCGCCGTTTCCGAGGCACTGCGCAGCGCCACCGGCGAAGAAGTCACGCATCCCCCGGTGCACGGTTTCATCGAAGGCTTGCCCTTCAAAAGCACGCTGGTTCCCGCAGGTGAAGGCTGTTTCCGCCTCCACGTCCACAGCCGCATCTGGCGCAAACTGCGGATCGACGCCGGCGCAGAAGTAGAAGTAACGCTGATGCTTGACCAGGCGCCGCGTCCTGCGATCGTACCGGCCGACCTGGCTGCCGCGCTGGCCGCCAAGCCGCGCGCCTTGGCAACTTTCAACGCACTGACGCTTCCTCTGCGCCGCCAGATTCTCTGGTACCTGAACGCCGCGAGGCACGCCAGCACGCGCGAAAAACGCGTCAAATTAATGGTCCAGCGCATGCTCGAACGTGCCGCCAAACAAAAGAAAAATAAATCGACGAAAAAGAAATCTGCACCGAAGAAAATCAAAAGGTAGAACGGCTGGGCAACGCACCTGTAGCGGGCGCCTTTTGCGGCTATCGCGCGAAATGTCGATTCGCTGCAACCCGCGAAAAAATTACCGGATCGCAATCGCTGGAAGGAACCGACCGTAAATATTTGCGGCGGCAAAAACTACTGCGGTCGTTTGTAATTCTGAATATTCGCCGGTACCGGAACCGCGGACTTCGCGCGCGGATCGGCAATCGGCGCGCCGGCGGTCCACGCAAACGGCAGCACACCGGTCCACGCGCCAGTTTCGTATTCCTTGTCGGGGTCGAGGGCAAAACCCGTCCGCGTCTTGGCTGAAACTTCCACTAGTGGTACGGACAGCACCATGGTGGCCTTCAATTCATTTTCGCTGGGCGGACGCACGGTCTCCCACCGCCCGCGAATCACGTATTCCACAAATTTGCGCATGGCTTCGAGCTTGTCTTCGGCGCTTTCAATTTTTTCGGCCGTGCCAAGCACTACCACGGAGCGATAATTCACGGAGTGCCGGGTCGCTGTAGGAGAACACACAATTCCATCGAGCAGCGTAACACTTAGACAAAACGGCGCGCCGCTGGCCAGCGTCGTCATCAATCGGCTGGCGATGGAGCCATGCAACAACAATCGTTCGCCGTCGCGCACATAATTGGTGGGCACAACATACGGCTGCCCATCGACCACAAAGCCGACGCTGCACACAAACGCCTGATCGAGAATTCCGTGCACCAGCTCGCGGTCGTAATTTGCGCGCTCTGGGTGCCGTCCAACTTTGGTGCGATCCGTAGGAGTAAATTCGCTCATAACGCCCAGCGTAATCTGCTCGCCGCCACGCGGCAAGGGCCAATCTGGACGGTACGCCGCTATGGCGTCGAGGGAGAAGACGTCGGCGCAGGCTTGGCCGCGCCGCGCACCACGCGAAATCCCACGTATTCCGGCGCAGGCGTGCAATTCGATTTCGGATCCGCGGGACAATCCGCGCTGCCGCCGATCACTTTGCCTTTGCCATCGCGCGTCAGCACCCATTCGGCGACGTTCCCGCCCAAATCGTAAATGGGCTCTTCGCCGTCTTTACCTTGACCGCGGAAGCTGCCCACTTCTTTCAGCAGCGGCGCCGTACCACCGAGTTCTTTTGCTTTCTCGCGCAGTCGTGCTGCGTCCTCCGGATTCGGCGCATAGCCCGCCCAATAATCCAGAGTATTTTCTCCGTCGCGACCGTTGTACAGGCTTTTAATCTCGTCTTCATAGGGCAAGCGCCAGACTTGGCCAGTAATTTTGCTTAGCCAGGCGACATATTCTTGGGCCGTCTCCAATCGTTACCCCTGAGGCAGGCCAATTGAATCTTGCGAGCTCGATTCTAGCGGAAAAAGGTCTTTTGGCATCTATCCTCGGTTCGACTATGCCGTTCCGCAGCTCAAAACTTTGCAGCTGCGCAACCGTGACTTCAAATCTGCCAATTTCTAGTCCATCGTGCTGCACAACTTCGGGGACCAGGAACCAGGGGGATTTGGCAGGTTCCACTTTGACGCCGTAGCCCCCATTGACCACCGCAACAGATTTCACACGGAGCGCGGTCGCAATTGGTGAATCTTTTTTCACGGCGTCATTTTCGGGCTTGGTGGTTTTGAAGAAATATTTGTCGAACCAGGCCACTTCCTCTTCCACCTTGCGCATTTGGTGCGTGAGTTTGCGCGGGCCGTGCGGCTCGCCGGGAAAGACCACGAACTTTACAGGAACTTTTCCGTAGTACTGCAGCGCGCGAAAATATGACCAACTCTGCGCGGGCGGAACATTCGTGTCCGCCGTGCCATGAAAAATCAGCACCGGCGCTTTTACCTTGTCCATCTTGAAGAATGGCGACTTGCGAATGTATAGCTCGGGATCTTCCATGGGCGACTTGCCGAAGTAATAGGAATCGAATGAATCGCCAAACATCACGTTGCCCCAATCACTGATCCATTCAACGTCCCCGGCGCCAACGCTGGCGACTTTGTAGCGATCGGGGTAGGTAGTGATGAGGCTCGTCGAGAGAATCGAGCCGTTCGACCAGCCCAGCGTGGCCACGCGGTCCGGATCGACTAAGCCTTTGGCGATCAGAAAATCCACGCCGGCGTTGATGTCCGGCGTTTCCAGGTCGTAATATTTTCCGCAGCAAATCGATTCGACCCATTTCAAGCCGTAGTTGTTGCTGCCGTGATAGTTCGGCTTCAAGACAAACGCGCCGCGCTGCGTCAGCAGATTGTTGGGATAGGCCCAACTGTCCGCCCATGCGTCGCTGTCGTGGCCGCTGGGGCCGCCGTGGATGGCGGTGATCAAGGGATATTTTTTTCCGGCTTCGTAATTCGCCGGGTAGTACAGGATGCCTTCCACTTCTTCGTCGTTTGCGCCTTTCCAGCGAATCACTTCTGTTTTCGCAAACGCGCGGCCCTTATTCAGCCCCTCGTTCAGTTTCGTGAGTTGCACCGGCGAAACCATTTTCGCGCCGTCGAGTTGCGCGCGGTAAATTTGCGGCAGCTTGCTGGCGGTGGAATAGAAATACACCATGGTCCTGCCGTCTTCACTGACCCCGAAATATTGGATATTGTTGGCTTGCTCGCCTTCCAGCGCCGTGCGCTTCCAGGCCCAGCCGTTTCCAGATTTTGTGCGGGCGTAGCGCGAGGTTTCGTAGTGGGCTCCGGCGGCGAGTCCCACGACAAATCCATCCTGCGTGGCAGCAAGGTCCGAGCCGATGCCGTTTTCCCAATCGAGCGGCACCGGCACGCTTTTACCGGCGGCTAAATCATAAAAATAAAGCTGGACAATGTTAGCGGTAAGAAATTTCAGGTCTGTCGAATATGGCGCCCAGGCGTAGAAACCGGAATTGTCCGGCGCCCACTCGAAACCGTAGGGGCGGACGCGGCCTTCGGTAAAAATCTGTTTTTCCGTGCCGTCCGCGAGATTGTGCAGGATGGTCACCGGCGGAACTTTTTGATCGAAAACGTAGTGCAAGCTTTTTTCGTGTACCGCCGCAACATATTTGCCGTCTTTGGACACCGACCAGTTGCCGATCCAATCCGTGTTGGTGGTGAGCCGCGTAATTTTCTTATCTTTCACACTGATTTTGTAGAGACGCACCGGCGGTTCGTGCTCGGCGTCATCCACAATTTCCGAATCGTCCCTCTTACGCTTCAGTTCTTGTTCGTACAGCGCCGGATCTTCTTCCGCGCTAAACAGAATAGTGTCTTTGTCCAGCCACTGAAGTTGACGCGGCGGGCGCGCCAATTCGGTGAGCGTCCAGGGTTCACCACCATGCGGATTGATAAGCCAGATCTGCACCGGAGCAGTGTCCGGTTTTGCGCCGTAGCGCGCGCGATTACTTGTGAACGCCACCAGTTGCCCGTCGGGCGACCATTGCGGCTGGCCATTGTTGTCGCTGCCTCGCGTAAGCTGGATCTCTTTGTTCTCCGTCAGGCTGGAGAGCATCAGGTTGGAAACGCGGGTATCTTTTTCTTTGTCCCCGGTGGATTTCACCCAAACCAGCCACTTTGCGTCCGGCGAAATGCGCGTTTGTGGCTGCGCAGACTCGGCAAAAATAATGTCTTCCGGTTTCCACGGCTCGATCTGTGGCGCGGGTTTGGCGTTGCCCTCCGCGGCCATAGCCAATTGAAAAAATCCCCCGGCCGCCAAAAGCGAGCGCTAGGAGTAATCCGAGACGGACACGATTGGCAATCAGCATCAAGACCCTTCCTCGAAATGCCCCACGACGCGCAGAGCGGCGTAATCGCGGCCGTGTTGCAAGTCGCACAGGATAATTCATATCGCCTGGTAAGGGAAACGATTGACGGGCTTTTGCCACTCGCATAGGATGCGCGCTGGCAGCTCGCTGGGCTGCCCGAGAATTCAAGGGGCGACTTCCGATGATTCGCAGATTTGCCGTTATCGTTTTCACGGTTTTTAGCTTGCTGACTTCTGGTTCGATGTTTGCGCAACAACCCGCAACTCCCGCGGCCGAGAAACCGAAAGACGACAAGGCTAAAGAGGACAAGGATAAGAAGACACCGGAAGAAAAAATTGTCACGACGAAACATTCGGTGCGCATTGGCGGGCAGGAAATAAAATACACCGCGACGGCCGGAACCATCTTATTGAAGACGGAAGATGGCACGCCGAAGGCCAGCATTTTTTATATGGCGTACACGAGGGATGACGCCAGCGACGTTTCACAACGGCCGATTACGTTTACGTTTAATGGCGGTCCGGGATCAGCGTCGGTGTGGTTGCATCTCGGCGCATTCGGGCCCCGCCGCGTGCAAATGGGCGACGCTGGTTCGCTGCTTCCGCCGCCGTACAAGCTGGTCGACAACGAATCGTCGTTGCTGGATGTCACCGACTTGGTGTTCATCGATCCGGTGACTACCGGCTACAGCCGCGAAGTGCCCGGGGAACCCGCCAAACAGTTTCACGGAGTCGAAGAAGATGTGCAATCGGTGGGTGATTTTATCCGGCTATACGCCACGCGCAACAAACGATGGTCGTCGCCAAAGTTTATTGCCGGGGAAAGCTACGGCACCACGCGCGCGGCAGGGCTATCCAGCTACATGCAGCAGCGTTTTGGCATGTATTTCAACGGCATCATTTTGATTTCCACCATTCTGAATTTTGAGACCGCGGAATTTGATATCGGAAACGATTTGCCGTGCATTTTGTACCTGCCGACGTATTCCGCCATCGCGTGGTACCACAAGAAGTTGCCGCCGGATTTGCAGTCGCAAGAGGTTACCAAGGTCGTGGACGAGTCTCGCAGATTTGCTGCCGGCGAATACGCCACGGCGTTGATGGAAGGCGACACGCTGCCCGATGCGCGGCGCGCGGAAATCGCACAAAAGGTTGCGCGGCTGACCGGGCTCTCGCCGGCCTATGTGGAGCGCACCAACTTGTGCGTGGAAATCCAGCGCTTCACGAAAGAATTGCTGCGCGACGAACGCCGTACCGTGGGACGCATCGACGGACGCTTTACGGGCATTGACCGCGACGCAGCTGGAGAAACGCCAGAGTACGATCCGAGCATCGCGGCGATCATGGGTCCGTACGCGGGCATGCTGAACGATTACGTTCGCAACGAGCTGAAATTTGATAGCGACCTGCCGTATGAAATCCTTACCGGGCGCGTGCGGCCGTGGAATTATGCGCCGTATGAAAATCGCTACGTGAACGTGGCGGAGAAATTACGCAGCGCCATGACGGAAAATCCCTTTTTGCACGTGTTCGTGGCCAAAGGTTATTACGATCTTGCCACACCGTTTTTTGCGGCGGACTACACGTTTGACCATCTGGGGCTCGACCCTTCGTTGCGTAGTCACCTGAGCGGCGATTACTACGAGACCGGGCACATGACGTACGTGCAATTGGCTTCGCTGGCGAAGATGAAGCAGGATCTGGTGAAATTCATCAGTGATAGCGTGCCGCGGGCTGCTGCACCGCGGCGACCAAAGCAAAATGAAACGCGCGCTACGCGTTGCGGCGTGGATTGCGGTGGCCATCGTAGGCGCCGGTTCGCTGGCCAAGATCGCGGTTCATCGCGGAGAGCCGATCAACGCCATGTGGTTCGTCGCGGCCGCGCTGGGCTGCTATGCGCTGGCGTTTCGGTTTTACTCCGCATTTGTTTCCGCGCGTTTGTTAACCCTCGACGACACCCGTGCGACCCCCGCCGAACGCTTCGATGACGGCCGTGATTTTGTGCCGACCAATAAATGGGTGCTGTTCGGACACCACTTTGCGGCGATTGCGGGACCCGGACCGCTGGTCGGTCCGACGCTGGCCGCGCAGTTCGGTTACTTACCGGGAACGCTGTGGCTGATCGTGGGAGCGATTTTTGCCGGTTGCGTGCAGGATTTCGTGATTTTGTTTTTTTCTATCCGCCGCAATGGAAAATCGTTGGGCGAAATGGCGCGCGAAGAAGTGAGCCGGCGCGGCGGTTTCATCGCGCAAATCGCGGTGCTGGCGATCATGGTGATTCTGCTCGGCGTGGTGGCGCTGGTGATCGTGAACGCGCTGAAGTCGTCGCCGTGGGCCACCTTCACGCTGGCGATGACCATTCCGATTGCCATGCTGGTGGGATTGTATCTGCGGTTTCTGCGGCCGGGCCGAGTGATCGAAGCGTCGGTAATCGGCGTGGCGCTGATACTGTTCGTGGTGGTGGCTGGGCAATGGGTAGCGGACTCACCTTCCTGGGCGCACGCTTTTACGTTCAGTGGCGTGGCCCTGGCGTTTGCGCTGATTGCCTATGGCTTTGCCGCGTCCGCGTTGCCCGTCTGGCTGCTCTTGGCGCCGCGCGATTATTTGAGCGCATTCATCAAAGCCGGGGCGATTTTTTCCCTGGCTGCGGGAATTACTTCTGGTGCGGCCGGAGATATTGATGCCGTCGCTCACCAAGTTTATTGACGGCAACGGGCCGGTGTTTGCGGGGAAAATTTTTCCGTTCTGCTTTATCACTATCGCTTGCGGCGCGATCAGCGGATTTCATTCACTGATCTCGAGCGGCACCACGCCGAAAATGATCTTGCGCGAGGGTCACGCGCGATTGATCGGCTATGGCGCGATGCTGCTGGAGTCGTTCGTGGGAGTGATGGCCATGGTGGCCGCGTGCGCCATGACGCCAGGCGTGTATTTTGCCATCAACAGTCCCTCGAGCATTGTGGGTAGCACGGCCGACGCCGCGGCGAAGACTATCAGCGGGTGGGGCTATGCGCTGACCGGCGCGACGATGACGGATCTGGCCAAGGCGGTGGGCGAGACCACGCTTTTGAATCGCGCGGGCGGGGCGCCGTCGTTGGCTGTGGGCATGGCGCAGATTTTTTCCAGCACCATCGGTGGGCCGCATCTGCTGAGCATCTGGTATCACTTCGCGATTATGTTCGAGGCGCTTTTTATTTTGACGGTGCTGGATGCCGGTACGCGCGTAGGCCGATTTATGATTCAGGAACTCGGCGGACGTGTGTGGAAACCTTTTGGTCGCACCTCGTGGCTGCCGGGAATGCTGCTGGCCAGCGCATTGATTGTCGGCATGTGGGGATACTTTCTGTATCAAGGCGTGATCGATCCGCTTGGTGGAATTAATTCGCTGTGGCCACTGTTTGGCATCGCGAATCAGTTGCTGGCGTGCGTGGCGCTGGTGGTGGCAACCACGATACTGATCAAAATGCAGCGGCTACGTTGGCTGTGGGTCACCGTGCTGCCGATGATTTGGCTGGTGACGGTGACCATGACGGCGAGTTACGAGAAAATCTTCAGCACTAATACGCGAATCGGATTTTTGTCGCAGGGAAATTTCCTGACGGCCCAAATCGCCGCGGGAAAGATTGCCGCCGCGAAACTGGTGGAGACGCAGCGGAATATTTTTAATTTGCGACTGGACGCCGTCGTGACGGCGGCGCTGGCGTTGATGATTCTGGTGCTGATCGTGGAGGCGCTGGTGCAGTGGTATTTGCTGCTGTCGAAGCGGCGGCTGCCCACGATGCATGAAGCGCCGTACGTGGCCACCGCGTGGGGCGCGAATTTTTCTGGCGTGGCGCACGGAGACGATTGATGGGCGGAAAGACACAGGTCGCGCGTCGCCGAAACTGTATCAACCGGCTGCTGCGCGCTTTCTGGCGCGGGCTGCGAGAATGGTGTGGTGACGCTGCGTACGAGCGTTATTTGGCCGCGCGCGTCACGCGCGAAACGATGGGGCCGCGCATGACGCGCACCGAGTTTTACGTGGAGCAGGCCAATCGCCGATACTCCCGCCCCAATCGCTGCTGCTGAAATATTTAATTCCTTTTTTGCCTCCCGACTACTAGACTTCATAAAACTCCCAGCTCTTTCCCTCATTTCCATATACGGAGACTAGCCATGGCCATTAACCAGGAAAAACTTAATGAATTGTTGGGCCGCGCAATCGTTGATTTTGGCGCGACCTTCAGCGCGGCGCTGATTCGCATCGGCGATAAATTGGGCTTGTATAAAGCGTTGGTGAAATCCGGTCCGCAAACACCGGCGGAGCTGGCGAAGGCGACAGGTACCGCCGAGCGTTACGTTCGCGAGTGGCTCGCCAATCAAGCGGCCGGCGGTTACGTGACCTACGATCCCGCCAGTGGGAAATTCCATTTGAGTGAGGAACAGGCTTTTGCGATGGCCGACGAAAGTAGTCCAGCGTTTCTGCCCGGCGCGTTTCAAGTGGCGCTGGCGTCGCTAAAGTCCGCGGAAAAGCTGGAAGAAAATTTCAAGACTGGCGCCGGAATGGGCTGGCACGAGCATCACGCCGAGCTGTTCGTCGGCACGGAACGATTCTTTCGGCCGGGATACGCGGCCAACCTGGTAGCGGCATGGATTCCCTTGCTGGATGGCGTGGAGACAAAACTAAGAAGCGGCGGACGCGCTGCAGATGTAGGCTGCGGTTTGGGCGCCTCCACCATCTTGATGGCCAAATCCTATCCGCAATCGGAGTTTGTCGGCTTCGATTACCACGCCGGTTCCATCGACATCGCAAAACAGCGCGCGAAAGACGCGGGCCTCGAGGGGCGCGTACGATTTGAAGTTGCCAGCGCGAAAGGCTATCCGGGCAAGGACTATGATTTCGTTACATTTTTCGATTGTCTGCACGATATGGGCGATCCCGCGGGAGCGTCGGCGCACGTGCGCAGCACGCTGAAAAAAGATGGCACGTGGATGATCGTCGAGCCATTTGCGGGCGACAAGCTGGAGGAAAATCTAAATCCGATCAGCCGCGCGTTTTACGGCGCGTCAACTCTGTTGTGCACGCCGGCATCGCTGTCGCAGGAAGTGGGGCTAGCGCTGGGCGCGCAGGCGGGCGAGAAGCGCTTGCGCGAAGTGGTGACTTCCGGAGGCTTCACGAGATTTCGGCGGGCCACGCAGACGCCGTTCAATCTGGTATTTGAAGCACGACCGTAGTGCACCCATGAGGCGTAAAACAAGCCCGACAGTTATTCGAGGTCGTTTTCGAGTTGTTTCATTGGCGTGACGCGGTGTGTGATGCGCACGCTGTGTTTGCGGATGCCGGCGATGATGGCGCGGCGCGTTTCCACCGGCAGTTGTTCGGGAGCCAGGACGCCTGCAAGGTCCCTGGGGAAAAACTTGATGAATAGCGCTGCGACGTGCGCGGTGGCGTAGGCCACGGGCGTGGTGAAGCGGCCTTGCTGGCGGATTTGATAGAGCGTGGGAAAAGTGCAATCGCTGCGAATCAGCAGGTGCTGGTCTTCTTTTTTGCCGCGCTTTACGCCCTGCACCATAACGGCGGCGGCGAATCTGGCATTCTGCAAAATTCCCTGACGAATGAGGCTCGCTATCTTGCGCGGTGAGGACGTCTGCGGGAAACGCTGTCTCACGATACCCCGAGACTTGGAGAGTTTCCCCTGTTTGTACCAGCGGCGCAGACGGTCGAATTCATTGCCGCCAATCTTCACGTCCATGTCGGTCATAGGGATGAAGTAGGGCAACGTGGCGACTTCGTCTTGCGCGGCGAGCACCACGTTGGCGTTGCCGATGGGATCCACGAAACGGAATTTTTCCAGTTCGGCAAAGCGCTTTTCCATGCGGAATTTGCCGTTGCGGTAGACGCGGGGACTGGAGATGGCTTCGTCGAAGGATACCTCTGGCGACCACTGCGAAATGGGGTCGTCGCTTTCCGTGCTTTCGTAGAGGCGAATTTGCACGGAAACCACTTCATCGAGCGATTCGGCGGCTCGTTTGACCAGCAGATTCGTGAGTCCGGGAGCGGCGCCGGTGTTGATCAGCGCCAGGCGATTTTTTTCGGCGAATCGCTTAGTGTACGCAAATTGTTCGGATTTGAAGGGATTTTGCGTTAAATGCGAGCTCAAATCCACGTAATGGGCGCGAAGATGCAGCGCCGCGCGCATCACAATTTGATTGAAGACGGATGCCGAGGCGTTGACGATAAGCTGCGCGCCGCGCGCCGCGCGAATAATACCGCGAAGATTCCGCGCGTTCACCTCGGCGATGGGGATAAGGCTCTTCTTTCCCAGGAAACGGCGCGCGCGTTCGGGGTCGCGGTCGCCACACCAAACGGTGTGTGCCTGGCGTTCCAGAAGTTGCGCGAGGAGTGAGCCGGTGGCTCCGGCCCCTAGGACGAAAATCCGCATGGCGTGGGAAAAACTGTATCACATTCCCGCAGCTAGCTCGTTCGCGGCCCGTTGTCCGCCAGTTGTGATTGCCGCGGGGGCAAATTGCGCGCGGCGATACGGGGGCGTAGACTACAGGGGTAACTCCGACTCTGCTGGCCTACCGGGAGACAACCCACGGCGAGCAGGGCGACGGACGCATATTTTCAGGGTTGATTTCTGAAAATGGCGGCCTCCGGGTTCGGGTGGAAACACTTGGGCCTCCCGTGTTTGGAAAGGAGCGACTGCGCCGAAGATGCGTCTATTTTTGGCTTGCGCCCGATTCCATGCCCGAGTCGGGCTTTCGTGTTTTATGAGCCGGTAGGCAAGGAACGTCGTTCCGGTTTGGTTTCCGGCACATCGGATGAATAGTACTTTCGGAATGAACCTCCACGACCAATTCGGACGCCAGATCACCGACTTGCGGATTTCTATCACCGATCGGTGCAACTTTCGTTGCGTGTATTGCCGGTCCGCCGATCCGGAAAATTATCGCGAGCACGGTGAAATACTGTCGTGGCCAGAACTCCATCGCCTGGCCGGGATTTTTCTTTCGCTGGGCATTCAGAAGATTCGTGTGACCGGTGGAGAACCGCTGGTACGCGAAGGAGTCGAAGAGTATATTGCGCGGCTGCGCGCCCTGGGCGTGCGGGATTTGTCGATGACCACTAACGGGCATCTGCTGGCCGAACGCGTGGAGCGTTTGCTGGATGCGGGGCTGCAAAGAATCAATATCAGTCTGGACTCGCTGGACCCGGCGCGTTTTGAACGCATTACGCGCACGAAATCGTTCGCCAGCGTAATGCGTGGCATTGACGCGGTACAGAATTCGCGGCTGGCGCCGGCGAAGATCAATGCCGTGCTGGTGCGTGGGATCAACGACGATGAAGTGGAAGCGTTTGCAAATTTTGCACGCGAACGCGGCGTGGTGATGCGCTTTATCGAATTCATGCCGCTGGATGCGGACCGCCACTGGCATCGCGAGGCGGTGGTGCCCGCGGCGGAGGTGCAACAACGCATTCACGCTCGCTGGCCGCTCCAAGAGATTCCGCACGAGCAGAGCGAGACGGCGCGCAAGTATCGCTTTGCCGACGGGATGCCCGGCGAGATCGGTCTGATCGCGCCGGTGACGCAACCCTTCTGCGGCCACTGCTCGAGAATTCGCCTTACGGCGGACGGCAAATTGCGGACCTGTCTATTTAGCAAGGATGATCACGACTTGCGCGGCTTCCTGCGCGAGGGCGCGTCAGACGAGGACATTGCCACCTACATTCGATCCGTGGTCATGGAGAAGGAAGCTGGACACCGCATCAATGCGCCGGATTTTCATGCACCTTCGCGGACCATGGTGTTCATCGGCGGATGAAAAAGCGCGTGGTTTGGTGCGGTTGCCTGGAACGGTGAATCTCACCAAAACACCGGCGTTTTCATCTAATATCTAGACACTGCTAAAGACCTAGGATGAGCGGCCAATCGAACGGCATTGGCATCGGAATATCGAGCACCCACCATGAATAACCTCGTTTCCATTGGCAACGCGACGCTGATTGGGGCGGAGCAACCAGCCACGCTGCGCGCGCCGGAAATTGAAAAAGGCGTCGGCTGCGATTTCGATTCTTATCTTCTGGTTCCCGATAATTCACTCGACGAACGCATTGCCGCGGCGCGGGCGCGTCTCGGCAAAGACGTGGTGATTCTGGGGCATCACTATCAGCGCGATGAAGTGGTCAAGTTCGCGGACTTTCGCGGCGATTCGCTGAAACTTTCTTACCAGGCCGCGGAAGCGCAAGGCCGGTACATCGTTTTTTGCGGCGTGCACTTCATGGCGGAAAGCGCGGATATTTTGCGGCGGGACCATCAAGTGGTGGTGCTGCCGGATTTGAACGCCGGGTGCTCGATGGCAGACATGGCGGACATCGGGCAGGTGGATGCCTGCTGGAGCGAATTAGGCAGTGTGCTGGACACCAGCAAGATTATTCCCGTTACGTACATGAATTCGACCGCGGCGATTAAATCGTTCACCGGCGAACATGGCGGCGCGGTATGCACCAGCTCAAATGCCGCGGCGGTGATGACCTGGGCTTTTGCGCGCGGTGAGAAGATACTTTTTCTTCCTGACGAGCATCTGGGACGTAACACTGGTTACCGCATGGGCATTCCGCTGGACGAGATGATTGTCTGGGATCCCTATCAGGAGTTGGGTGGAAATTCGCCGGAAGCGCTGCGCAAAGCGCGTGTGATTTTGTGGAAAGGCTACTGTTCCGTGCACCAGCGATTCACGCCGCAGCACGTGGCGCGGGTGCGCCGGGATTTTCCTGGCATTCAGGTGATCGTGCATCCGGAGTGCCGCTTTGAAGTGACGCAAGCCGCCGATCAGATCGGGTCGACCGAGGGAATCATCAAAGCCGTCACCAATGCGGCGCCGGGATCGCAGTGGGCGGTGGGAACGGAAATCCATCTGGTGAACCGGCTGGGCAAGGAATTTCCGGATCGCACGGTGATGTCGCTGGACAAGAGCGTGTGTGTTTGCACCACGATGTTCCGCATTACGCCGAATCATTTGCTGTGGGCGCTGGAGAATCTGGCGGCGGGCAACATCGTGAATCAGATTTCCGTCGATGATCGCACCCGCCACTATGCCCGCGTGGCGCTCGACCGCATGCTGAGTTTGCGTTAGCATTCACGCATCTTCCTGGCACGTCGTGCACGCGAATGACATTTTTGCTGGCATAATTTGTGGAACAAAGAGCAAGCGTGTCCCCGCACGGAGAGTTGATGGCCGATCAAGACGAAGATCCCGAACCGGACGAAACGCCGGAGCCCCCGCAGCGTATCTTTACGCTGACTGAAGCGGAGCGTGCGCGGCAAGACCTCGAACCGTTCCTCCTTGAAGCGATTGCCTGCCGCAAAAAGCTTTCCGGAATTGACGATCATTTTACCGCCGTGTCCGCGCGCATCATGATGATGGGCGGCGTGATCGTGCCTTATGAAACGCTGGCTAAGCTGCGCGCCGAGCATCAGCAACTGGCGTCCACGATGAAATCGTCGCTCGACAGAATTCTGGAGACCGGCTGCGTGATCAAAGACCTTGAGGTGGGCTTGCTGGATTTCCCGGCGATCATCGACAATCAGGAAGTGTATTTGTGCTGGAAACTGGGCGAAGATCGCATCCGCTTTTATCACCGGCAGGACGAGGGATTCGCGGGCCGCAAGCCGCTGAACCCCCGGGATCTGGGTTCCGGAGACATCGTGCAGTAAAGCGGCGGCGAACCCCGTTCCGCGGAACGTGCACGCTGCGCGTACTTCTTTCCTCACAAGAAGGTTCGTGGCCCGTTACAAGCGAAAGGATTTCTGTGCCAACCCATCCGGAAAATCGGCTGAAGAATTCCGCCAGCCCCTATTTGCGTTCGGCGTCGCATCAGCCGATCGACTGGTTCGAGTGGGGCGACGAAGCCTTCGCGCGCGCAAAAAAGGAAGACAAGCCGATCCTGCTGGATATTGGCGCGGTGTGGTGCCACTGGTGCCATGTGATCGACCGGGAGAGTTACGAAAACTCCGACATTGCGAAAATCATCAGCGACAACTTCGTAGCCGTGAAAGTGGATCGCGACGAACGCCCGGATGTCGATTCCCGCTATCAGGCCGCTATCAGCGCTATCTCGCGGCAGGGCGGCTGGCCGCTCACGGGATTTTTGTTGCCGGACGGAAAACCCTTTTTCGGAGGCACGTATTTCCCTCCGGACGACCAGATGGGGCGTCCCGGGTTTCGCCGCGTGTTGTTGGCGGTGGCAGATTCCTACCGCAACAAGCGGGCGGACCTGGAACGCGCCGCGAATTCCATCAGTGAGGCGGTGGAACAAGCGGAAGCGTTTATCGGCGCGCGCGCGGACTTCGACGCCGGCGTGGTGGATGCGCAGATTGCTTCCATCACGCAACTGTTTGATATCCGCAACGGCGGGTTTGGCGAGTCGCCAAAATTTCCCCATTCCTCCGCCATCGATCTGGTTCTCGAGCGCTACCAGCAAACCAAAGAAAAGCACCTCTTGGCCGTCGCCGAGACGACTCTGAAAAAAATGGCGCGCGGCGGCGTGTACGACCAATTGGCGGGAGGGTTTCACCGCTATTCGGTGGACGAACGCTGGCTGGTGCCGCATTTCGAGAAGATGAGCTACGACAATTCCGAGCTGCTGAAAAATTATCTGCACGGCTGGCAGGTGACGCAAGATCCGGCGCTGCGCGAAATCGCGGAGGGAATGATTGCGCTGGGTCAACGAGGTGCTCTCCGACCAGCAGAGTGGCGGCTTCTACGCTAGCCAGGATGCCGACGTTTCTCTGGACGATGACGGGGACTATTTTACCTGGACGCTTGAAGAGGTCCGGGCGGTACTGAACCCCGAAGAAGCGCGCATAGTGGAGATGTACTACGACGTGGAAGTGCACGGCGAGATGCATCACAACTCCGCGAAAAATGTTTTGTGGGTGGCCAGCAATCCGGCCGAAATCGGCAGAACGCTCGGTCTTGAGGAGTCCACGGTTCGCCTGATTCTCGCGAAGGCCAAAAGGGATTTGCTTACCGCGCGATTGCGGCGCACCACGCCCTACATCGACCGGACCATGTACGTTTCGTGGAACGCCATGTTTGTTTCGGCGTATCTGGAAGCGGGCCGCACGCTGCCCTCGACGACCGGCGCAGATTGCCGTGCGTTTGCGCTGAAAACACTGGACCGCATGCTGCGGGAAGTCTGGACGGAAGCGAGTGGGTTCGGCCACCGCCTCGTCGGACCGGCTCTTGCCGGTTCGCTGGACGATCAAGTGTTTGGGGTGCTGGCGCTGCTCGACGCCTATGAGGATACGCTGGACGTCCGCTACTTTACTGCGGCGCAGAAGACTATGGACCTGACCATGACGCGATTTGGCGACGGCGAAACTGGCGGATTTTTCGATCGCGCCACGAACGCTCCTCCCATGGGCGGACTGGATATGCGGCGCAAGCCTTTTCAGGACTCGCCCACGCCGGGCGCAAATTCCGTGGCGGCGATCGCGCTGGTGCGCTTGCACGCACTCACAGGCGACGAGCGTTATTACCAAGCGGCGAAACACACTCTGGAGACGTTTGCGGGCATTGCGCCAAAATACGGGCTATTCGCCAGCAGCTATGGGCTGGCGGCTACGCTGTTTGCGAATCATCCGCTGCAGGTGGTGGTCACTGGAGCGGCGGGGGATCCCGCGGCGAAAGCGCTTGAGGATGCGGCGCACGGTGTGTTTCGGTTCGGCAAGTCGGTGTTGCGATTGCTGCCGGGAATGCCACTTAGCAATCTGCCGCCAGCGCTGAAGGAAACCTTGCCGCATCTACCGCAAGGAAAGGCGCTCGCAGTGGTGTGTGCCGGCCAGAGCTGCCTGTCGCCGACGAGCGGTGCTGCGCAGTTGGTAGCGATTCTAGAACGCGGCGGTTCCGGGATGGCGGCTGGGTCTTAGCGCGAGCATTTGGCCGAATTCCAATTTCACGGTCGCATCACTTCAGGCCTAAAGCGGTGGGATGCTTCGGTTGATAAAGACCGACGTCGCTTCCACCGGGAAGGCGCAACTTGGTAATGGAGCCCCACCGCGCTTCCAGAACATCAGAGAACTGAACGCCCTTCTTCTTGAGAGCAGCCATCTCGGCGGTCAGATCGTCACACATGAAATAGAGTTCGTGGCCGCCAGGTTCATCGGATGGATGGAACGCCGCTTCTGCCGGCGGCAGAGCGAAAATAAGCCAGCTATGACCCGCGTCCACGGACTTGAACCCGAGGACGTCGCGAAAAAATGCGCGGTCCGCTTCGGCGTCTTTACTGTAGACAATCACGTGGGCGCCAGAAATCATTCACGCCTCCAAAGAAATACAGATGCGGTTTTGGCGGATTATTTTTTGCGCGACTCTGGGGGGACGATATTGTTGATGCGGTAGTAGACGACGAGCTGTCCGTAGTGTTCGCCGGAATGCTCGATCATGACGTACGCCAAATCAGAAATGTGCATTTGCTGTTTGGAATCGGGTTCGGTGAAAAGTTCGTTCATGCCTTTGTCGCCCTTGGACTTGATGACGGCGGCGCCATCTTCCACGCTCTTCTTCACGAAGGCTACCACGTCGGCTTTGGTTTTCAGATTGTCGCGTTTGGGATCGTCGGGATAGCGCGGCTTTCGTCCTTGCGCCGGATCGGTGAAGTAATACATCGATGCGGTAGCATGCAACAGTTGACCGACGAAGCTGCGCGAGTCGGGGTTGGGTTTGTAGTCGTATTTGTCTTCCGGAAGATCTTCGGCAATGGCGATCAGTTTTCGCCCTATTTCATTCCATTGCGCCAATACGATTTGTGACTCGGTAGCCATGGCCTTCGGCGCTTCTTTCTGCGCCGTGTCCTGCGGCCGGTTGCCCGCGGCAACATCCGTCACCGCAAACGCCGCGAAAAGAGCTGCCAGTCCCGCGCCGAGCACCACCTGCGAAACCCAATGCCTACGATTCATTAATGCTCTCCTGAGCCGTCCGCATGGCGAACGCACCATCACAACGCAACGCACTACCACTATGACGCGCGGCGGCGAACCTGGTCTCGTTTGCCCGGCGAATGAAAAGGAAAAATCCGGAAGTACCGCAGCCGCTCGTTTCTTATCTTACGCAGGAAGGCGGTGTGGCGTCATGCAAAATCCCCAAAGCCTAAGCATGCTAAACTTAGGTGTTGCCATCTTGAGTTGCCGTCTCGAGTTGCCATCTTGGGGGCATTTGTCGACGTGAATTGGGGATATTTCATTACGCGGATCGTGATCGGGCTTAGTGTGTTGGGATTGCTGTTTCTATCGCAGCGATTCTGGTACCACGCCATTTGGCGCGTTACTGCCACATGGAAAGTCACGGCGCTGCGTGTGGTGGTGCGGCTGTTTTACGTCCTGGCGCTGGTGCTAATCATTTTGACGCTGCTGGACGGCGTGCGCATGAGCCACGAACATGTGATTGCGAGAACGTCGGCGGTTTCGGTTTTCTCCGGGGTATGGTTTACCAGCATATTGTTCGGGTATCTGGCTGTTAAAGGCGTGCGCGGCTTGGACCGTTTGTGGTCGCTGGGCCGCCGGCTGCTAACGGCGAATTCCGCGCGTCCGGTGACACGCGAGACAGCTCAAGTTCCGGTAAGGTTGGCGGCAACGTCGGCGTCGACCGCTGCGACCTCCGCTACAACCCCCCTCACAAGCGCCGCGACGAACGTTACGGCAACCGTCATGGCAAACGCG
The DNA here is from genome assembly GCA_963798585.1 of uncultured Acidobacteriota bacterium. GTDB lineage: Bacteria > Acidobacteriota > Terriglobia > Acidiferrales > UBA7541 > Acidiferrum. The sequence goes on along the minus strand of CAWCTJ010000003.1, from coordinate 155,867 downwards.
ACAATGCCACCGCAAACGCCGCAAGCATCGCAGCGGGCGCGCCTCGAGATCCTTCACGGCGGTATTTTTTCCGCGCGGCCAGCATGGCTGCGGGGGCGGCGCCATTTCTGGGAGTGATGTATGGCTACGCCGCCGAGCGGCTGAACTACCAGGTGAGCCGGGTAGAAATCCCCATCGCCAAACTTCCCGCAGCGCTGGACGGCATGAAAATCGTCCAGCTCAGCGACATTCACCTGAGCGGTTATATGCCGCGATCGCAGGTGCGCCGCGCGGTAGGTATGGCCAACGAACTCGGCGCGGATCTGGCGGTGGTGACCGGGGACTTTATCACCGGTGCTGGCGATCCGCTGGCCGATTGCATCGACGAAATTCGCCAGCTGCGCGCGCCGCTGGGCGTCTGGGGCTGCAACGGAAATCATGAAATTTACGCGCGGGCGGAAGATGCCGCACAACGGCTTTTTTCCGAAGCGGGGATGAAACTTCTGCGGCTCGAAAATGCCGAGCTGACATTTCAAGGCGCGGCATTCAATTTGATCGGCGTCGATTATCAGCGCGAACGCACTTCTGGAGGGCGCCGACAGCAAGTGCTCAATGGTGTGGAAGCGCTGGTGCGGCGCGATGTGCCTAACATTCTGTTGTCGCACAATCCGAATACGTTTAACCGGGCCGCGCAGCTGGGCATAGAATTGTCGCTGGCCGGGCACACGCACGGCGGGCAGATCCAGGTGGAAATTCTGGACCATCGACTGAGTCCCGCGCGTTTTATCACGGACTACGTGGCGGGACTGTATACGCGGCCGCTGTTTGCGCCGGCGCCCGATGCGCGTGACGCACGGCACGAATTTATGTCCGTCGACTCACAAGCTGCGATGGCGCAGATGTATGTGAATCGCGGGCTGGGCACAGTTGGCGCGCCGGTGCGGCTGGGCGTTCCGCCAGAGATTACGCTGATCGTTTTGCGCCGGGCGTAAACGCTAGTGATTATCCTGGTCATGGGGACGACCGGCTCGGGCAAGAGCACGGTGGGCGAAATGCTGGCACAGCGCCTCGGCTGGATGTTTCTGGAAGCCGATGATTTCCACTCCGCAGCAAACAAGGAAAAGATGCATCGCGGCATTCCGCTGAGCGACGCGGACCGGGCCCCGTGGCTCGCGGCGATTCACAGCGAACTGTTGCGGCAGAGCGAGCTAGGCCGCAATGTGGTGCTGGCGTGTTCGGCGCTGAAGCAGGAATACCGTGACGAGCTAAAGGCGAAAGTAGAGATGCAGGTGGTGTACCTGAAAGGGTCGGAAGCGGTGCTGCGCGCGCACATCGAGGGGCGGCACGGGCATTTTGCTGGCGAGTCACTGTTGCCGAGCCAATTGGCGACGCTGGAAGAGCCTACGGATGCGCTGGTGGTGGACGTGAGCCGCACCCCGGAAGAGATTGTCGACGAAGTGTGCATGCGCTTGCGCCTGGGATAGCCCTAGCGACCCCTTCAGCGAGCAGGCGAGGGGCCGCCGAGCGACGAACCAGACCGGGATTCTTCGGCGATAAATCAATCGAATGGCGGTGGGGTACCCCCCTACCCTTTTTTGTAAGTGTTCATTCCAAAGAAGATAAAGCCCTTTAGAATGAACATTTACGCAAGTGTTCATTCTACGCGAGTTAGCCGAGCTTGTTTATTAGTATTTAGTTAACACAATTCCACCGGTGACGGGCGCTGAAAATACGATTCTGATGGTCAGGGATTTGGACGAATCGCAGGCGCAGTTCTGAACAAACAGAATATACATTATGGCAAGTACCTTGTCAACACATATTGTGGATTTTTCGGCTCTTTCCTGGGGTCGGTGACGGCATGCGGGTGACTTGGTGGTCCGGTGCGTTCGAATGAAGTCGATGAAGTCGTGCGCGGCATGAATGGCGATGACCCGGGCAATCTCGAACTGACGCGTGACCGAAGCAGGCGCTAGGTTGCCGCTCGGGATGGGCGGTGCCATAATCCTTGCGCGAGTATTGCGGATAGGTACAGGCACCCGATCGCGAGCGGTTGCGGCGAATTGGAAATGCGGGCCTCGCGAGCAGGTTCGGAGGTTTTATGGCACTGCGAGATAGCTGGATCGAGAAACGTGAAGCGGCGGCGGCATCGGCGAACGGGAATCGGAATATGTCGCAGATGCATTTAGCGCGCAAAGGCGTGCTGACGGAAGAGATGCAATTTGCCGGGAAGCGCGAGAAGCTGGATCCGGAGGTGTTGCGCGCGGAAATCGCGCGAGGCCGGGCGATTGTGCCGGCGAACATTCATCATCGCAATCTGCAGCCGATGGCCATCGGCATTGCCAGCAAGTGCAAAATCAATGCGAATATCGGGAATTCCTCTACCAACTCGAATATTGATGACGAACTGAAGAAGCTGCATCACGCGGTGCATTACGGCGCGGATACGGTGATGGACCTTTCGACCGGCGGGGATATTCCGACGATTCGGAAGGCGATTATTGAGGCTTCGCCAGTGCCGGTGGGCACGGTGCCGGTGTATGAGGCGATTTCGCGGGTGCGGCGGCCGGAAGATTTGACGCTCAGTCTGATGCTAGAGGTGATCGAAGAGCAGGCAGAGCAGGGCGTGGATTACATGACGATTCACGCAGGAGTCTTGCGGCAGCACGTGCCGTTAGTGCGCAAGCGCATCACCGGGATTGTGAGCCGCGGCGGGTCGTTGATGGCGCACTGGATGGAGCACCACAAAAAGCAGAATTTTCTGTACGAGAATATTGAAGACATCTGCAAAATCTTCAAGAAGCATGACGTGAGTTTTTCGTTTGGCGATGGGCTACGTCCGGGATGCATCGCGGATGCCAGCGATGAAGCGCAGTTCGCGGAACTGAGAGTGCTGGGCGAGCTGACCACCAAGGCCTGGGAGCACGACGTTCAGGTGATGATCGAAGGCCCCGGGCACGTGCCGCTGGACAAGATTAAGGAGCAGGTGGATAAGGAGATGGAATGGTGCCATGAAGCGCCGTTCTATACGCTGGGGCCGCTGGTGATTGATATTGCGCCCGGCTACGACCACATCACCAGCGCGATCGGCGCGGCGATGATCGGGTGGCATGGCGCGTCGATGCTGTGTTACGTGACGCCCAAGGAGCATCTGGGACTGCCGAACGCGGAAGACGTGAAGCAGGGCGTGATCGCTTACAAGATTGCCGCGCATGCCGCGGATGTGGCGCGGCACCGGCCGGGAGCGCGGGATCGCGATGACGCGCTGAGTTATGCGCGATTTTTGTTTGACTGGAACAAACAGTTTGAGCTGTCGCTTGATCCGGCGACCGCCAAGGCCATGCACGATGAGAATCTTCCTGATGATTTTTACAAGGAAGCGAAATTCTGCTCGATGTGCGGACCGAAATTCTGCTCGATGAATATTACGCAATTGGCGGATGCCGAGGGCGGGCACGATCAGACGGAGCGGAAGCAGAAATTCGTGGAACTGCTGGCGAAGGTAGAAAGCGCGCACGTGCCGCTTGAAGGAGACTGAGACCTGCCATGGCATTCATTCGCGCGGCGAAAACCGCGGAAATCGCTCCTGGAACCATTCACGAACTGGAAGTCGGCGGCAAGACCATTGCGCTTGCCAACGTGGCGGGAAAATTCCACGCCATCGACAATACGTGTTTGCACCAGGGAGGGCCGCTCGGCGAGGGCGACTTAGAGGGCGCGGTGGTGACCTGCCCGTGGCATGGCTGGCAATTCGACTTGACCAGCGGAAAGATCGTGCAAAACCCCTCCGTGCCAGGAGTGGCGTGTTATGAAGTGCAGGTGCAGGGAGACGAAATTCTAGTCAACGTAGGCTGATCTTATCCTCTGACTATTCAGCAACTTACGGATTGATGGCCGGGACTCGAGTCTAGCATAGGCGGGTCCGACGGAGCTGATTCCAGCGTTTTCCACCGATACCTCGTAGGCAGCACATTTCATTTGGCTTTACATCACTGCTTTGTGTATATTGCTGCGGGCCTAAGCCTAAATGTCCATTCCTACCGTGCAACGACATTACTGGATATTTGTCGCGGATCCCCATCATTATCATTGGGATACGCTATTCGTGAAGGGCAAGGAAATGTGGCACGGGGCGAGCTCGAAGCCCGACGCCATCCGAGCGCTTAAGCAGGTGCGCAAGGGGGACCGGGTGCTATGCTATCACTCCGCGCCCGAGCGTTCGCTGTATTCCATCGCGGAAGTGACGCGCGACCCTTATCCCGATCCGCACGACTCCAAGGGAAAAAATCTTGTGGCGGACCTGCGGGCGTTTGAGAAATTGCCTCGGCAGGTGACCCTTGTGGAGATGCGGGCCAATAGCGCGCTGAAGAAAGTGAAGCTTTTGAAGAACGTGCGACTAATCATCTCTTCCATCACGGACACGGAATATCAGGACATCCTGCGCATGGCGGGAATCATTGCGGCGCCGGGCATTCCGCTGCCTTAGCCAGAAGCGGAGTCGGGTGATTCACGCAGGAGTCTACCGCACCACACACCGCGGCATGATCGTAATCAGGAACAGAACGAGCGGGAGGAGCGGGATGATGGTATCGCTGCGCACGATGGTATTGCTGTCACTCAGCACACTCGCGTTTGCCATGGCGGCTAAACCACAAACCGCATCACCTACGCCGCTCCTGGAGCCTGTGCCTGGCGGAATGACGCGCGTGGTGGACCTCAGCTACGCCATCAACGACAAACTGGTGGCGTGGCCGGGAGATACGCGGGTGTTCGAGGCCACCGTGAACGGGACGGTGGAGAAAGACGGCTATTTCACGCGCAGCTTCTGGATGCTGGAACATTACGGCACGCACCTGGATGCGCCAGCGCATTTCCCGCCCGGCAAGACAACGGTGGAACAAATTGCCACGGCAAAATTATTTGGCCCGGCAGTGGTCATCGATGTACAGGCCGAAAGCGCGAAGGATCCCGACTACCGGCTGAGCACGGAGCGCGTCGCGCGATGGGAGAAGCAGCACGGAAAGATTCCGGAACATGCGATCGTGCTGCTGCGGACCGGCTGGGCGTCACGCTGGCCGGATGTGGCGAAATACCGCAACCAGGATGCGCAAGGTAAAATGCACTTCCCCGGGTATTCGGTGGAAGCGGCAAAATTACTGATGGAGCGGCACGTGAACGGTCTGGGATGCGATACGCTCAGCATCGACTATGGACCGTCGCAGGACTTCCCGGTACACCACCTGGTGCTGGGGGCGGAGTTGTACCAGCTGGAGAATCTCGCGAATCTTAGCGAACTGCCAGAGACTGGGGCTTTCCTGATTGTGGCGCCGATTAAGCTGGAAGGCGGATCGGGAGGAGCGACGCGAGTGTTTGCTTTATTGCCCTGAAAGTGTTGCCTTGAAACTGTTGTCTTGAGAAATGCTCGGGCGAGTTGCAGGCTTTGGCTGTTGTGGTTATGCAACTGGTCTGACAAGTCGTTTGCAAAGCAAACATTTCCGTCGGTTTGTACGTCTTACAAAGTGTCCTGCGCGCGTTGGGATTCACGACCAACTGGGAGTTTTCTGCATAAGGGTGACTCATGAAGAGAGTTTGGTGTGGAATTTTGCTGGCGCTGTCGTGTTGCATTCTGCTTCCGTGCGGCGTTCCGGTTCGTGCTCAGCAGACGCAATTTCCCGTGGCGACAAAAACGCTGAAGAACGGAATGAAGGTGCTGGTGCAGTCCGATCACAGCATTCCGAACGTAGCGTTGTACATCTTTTACCGCGTGGGATCGCGCAACGAACGGCCCGGAACCACGGGCATATCGCACTTTTTTGAACACATGATGTTTAACGGAGCAAAAAAGTACGGTCCCGGCGATCTCGATAAGGTGATGGAAGCGCATGGGGCGTCGAACAACGCGTATACCTCGCGCGACGTAACCGTGTATCAGGATTGGTTTCCACGTTCGACGATGCCATTGATTTTTGATATCGAAGCCGACCGCATCGAAAATTTGAGCTTTGATCCCGCAAAAATCAAGTCGGAGAGAGAAGTGGTGGCTTCCGAGCGGCGCTTGAGCGTGGACAACAATAACGGGGGGCTGCTCGACGAGCAACTGTGGGCCACGGCGTTTATCGCGCATACGTATCAGTGGCCGGTGGTGGGCTGGATGAGTGACATCGAACACTGGACCATAGAAGATTTGAAGCATCATTTTGCGATGGGTTATTCGCCGAGCAACGCCACGATGGTGGTGGTTGGGGATGTTTCTCCCGAGGAAGTGTTTCAACTGTGCGAGCAATACATTGAGCCGATTCCTGCGCATGCGCCGCCGCCGCCGGTGACTACGGTTGAGCCAGAACAACTTGGTGAACGCCGCCTGGTGGTTCACAAACCGTCGGAGTTGCCGCTGCTGTTCATCGGTTATCACGTGCCACAAACCAATAATGCGGATTATTACGCACTGAATATTCTGCGCACGGTGCTGTTTCAAGGCGAGAGTTCACGGATGTATCAGCGGCTGGTGGATAAAGATCAGATCGCGCTGGATGTATCGTCGGAGCTCGAACCGGGGTTTGATCCGACGCTGGCAATTATCGTGGCGCAGCCCAAACAGGACATTGATCCGCAAGTTTGCGAGAAAGCAATTTATGAGGAGCTGGAGCGCGTCAAATCCGCGCCGATCAGCGATCAGGAGTTAGAAAAAGCCAAGAACATCCGCTTGATGGAGTTTTACCAGCAGATGCGGACGATCAACGGCCGCGCCAACACCATCGGAACGTATGAGGTTTTCTTTGGCGACTACAGCAAACTCTTTGACGCGGCAAAAAACTACGCCGCGGTAAGCAAGGATGATGTGCAACGGGTGGCGAAAGCGTATTTTGGCGCCAACAACCGCACGGTGGCGACACTGCTTCCGGAAAACGAGGGGCAGGCAAAACAATGACCTCCGCAAGAAACTACGTACATGCGATGGCCGCGATTGCTCTTGGATTGCTGCTTGTTGTTGCGACGGCCGGTGCGCAGTCCATTAAAATGCCGCCGCACGAGAAAATCGTGCTGAAAAATGGCCTTACGGTGCTGCTGATGGAAAAACACGGCGTGCCGATCGTGAGCTTTGCGGTGCTGATCAAGAGCGGAGCAGCGGCCGACCCGGCGGGGCAGGAAGGGCTGGCTTCGCAGACCGCACAGCTTTTGCGCAAAGGAACGAAAAAGCGTTCGGCGCAGCAGTTCGCGGCGGATCTGGACTTTATTGGAGGCACATTCGACTCTGACGCGGGCGCGGACTTTACGACCATCTCCGCGGAGTTCCTTACCAAGGATTTGGACAAGGGGCTGGACCTGCTTGCGGATGCGTTGCTGGAGCCGACGTTCCCGCAAGAAGAGGTCGATAAATCGCTGGCGCAGAGCCTCGACGCCGTGAAGGGGTCCAAGGACGACCCGCGGCAGGTTCTCCGCATTTATTACGACGCGTATTTGTATGGAGGGCGCGGCTATGGCCGACCGGCGGAAGGCGATGAAGTCTCGCTGAAAAAAATCACGCGCGACGGCATTACCAAATTTTATGCGGCAAATTATGCGCCGGGAAACACCATCCTGGCGATCTCCGGGGAGTTTAACGCCACGGAACTGCGGAAGAAATTGGAGGATACGCTGGGAGCGTGGCCCGCCAAGCAGGTTACAGCGGCGACGATTCCCGCGGTTGCGCCCGCGAAGGGCAAGCGATTGTTGCTGGTGGACAAACCGGATGCCACGCAAACGTATTTTGCGGTGGGCAACATTGAAACGGCGGCCGGCGATCCGGATCGCGTAGCCATTCGCGTGGTCAATACGATTTTTGGCGGACGCTTTACGTCCATGCTGAATGAGGCGCTGCGCGTGGAATCGGGATTGACCTATGGCGTGCGATCCAGTTTCGATCCGCTCAAACAGCCGGGGCCGTTCGGAATTTATACCTTCACCAAAAATGATTCCACGGTGCAAGCCATCGACATGGCGCTGGAAGTGCTTCGCAAACTGCACAAAGACGGCATCACGGCGGAGCAGCTGGCCTCCGCGAAGAGTTACATCAAGGGACAGTTTCCGCCGACGATTGAAACCTCGGGAGCCTTGGCGCTGCACATTGCCAGCGATGAGTTCTATGGTTTGGACGACAACGAAGTGAATCAACTGGAAGCGCGTATCGATGCGGTCACACTGGAGACGGCACGGCAGGTGATCCAGAAGCACTTCCCGGAAGAGAATCTGGTGTTTGTTTTGATTGGCAAAGCGTCCGCGATCGCTCCCGCGGTTGCGAAATATGCGAACAAACAAGACGCTCGGGAAATCAGCGCGCCGGGCTTTTGGCCGGGAAGCTAAGACCGGAAATTATAAACAGCACCACCCAACAAATAGAGGCGGAGGAAGCATGATCGGACGCTGGATGCTTGCGATTGCGGCTGTATTGACGTTGGGAGGAATCGCGCGTGGGGCGGATGACGCGCCGCTGCTCTTGCAATCACCGACGCTGAGCCGCACGGCGATCACGTTTGTGTATGGCGGTTATTTGTGGAGTGTGCCGCGCGATGGCGGCGAAGCGCGACAATTGACTACGGGCGGACACGAAGGCTTCCCGATTTATTCTCCTGATGGGAAATGGATTGCCTTCGCGGGGGAGTACGACGGCAACCGGGATGTCTACGTGATTCCTGCGGAAGGTGGCACGCCACGGCGGCTTACCTGGCATCCGGGCGCGGATACTCCGGAGGGATGGACGCCGGATGGCAAGCGCGTGCTGTTCGTTTCGAATCGCGAAGCATATGCGGACTTCACGCGGCTGTACACGGTTCCGGTGGAAGGCGGTCCGGCGGAGGTGCTGCCCATGTGGCGCGGGCACGAAGGATCGTTTTCTGCGGATGCTTCGCGCATTGCATATGTTCCGAACATTCAATGGCAGGGAACTTCGTGGAAGCGGTATCGCGGAGGGCAGACTACACCAATTTACATCGTGCGCCTAAGCGACTTGGCGCTGGAACGCGTGCCGCGGGAAAATTCCAACGATTCGAATCCGGTGTGGTTTGGCGATACGGTTTATTTTTTGTCCGACCGGAATGGCCCGGTGAGCTTATTTGCTTACGACACGAAGACCAAGAGCGTAAAACAGCTGATCGAAAACAAGAGTCTGGACTTCAAATCACTTTCCGCCGGGCCCGATGCGCTGGTGTACGAACAGTTTGGCGGGATTTATCTGTATGACGTGACGAGCGGCAAATCGAGAAAACTGAACGTAACGATCGCGGGCGACTTGCCGGCCACGCGCGCGCATTACGAAAAGCTAGGAGACAAAGTTTCCGCAGCGGCCATTTCGCCAACGGGCGTGCGTGCGGTTTTCGAGGTGCACGGGGAAATCGTCACGGTGCCGGGCGACAAAGGGGATATTCGCAATATCACGCGGACCCCTGCGATTGCCGAACGCGATCCGGCGTGGTCTCCCGACGGCAAGTGGATTGCTTACTTTTCCGATGAATCTGGCGAATATGCGCTGCATGTCGCCGATCAGTCTGGTCTCGGCGCGGTGAAGAAAATCAGTTTGGGCAATCCGCCATCGTATTTTTATGGCCCGCTGTGGTCTCCCGACAGCAAAAAAATTATGTACACGGATAAGCGTTTGAATCTGTGGTACGTCGACGTTGAAAAAGGAACCCTGGTAAAGGTAGCCACGGACCGTTACGAGGATCCCACCTCCACGCTGAGTGGGACGTGGTCTCCGGACAGCAAATGGATTACCTACGCGAGGCTTCTGGAAAATCATTTGCGTGCGGTGTGCGTGTATTCGGTGGAAACCGGCAAGGAATCACAAATTACCGACGGCGTCAGCGATGCGCGCTATCCGATATTTGATAAGGGTGGCAAGTTGCTGCTATTCGCGACCAGCACGGATGTGGGTCTATCGTCCGGGTGGCTGGATCTTTCGAGTTATCAGCATCCGGTGTTGCGCAGCGTTTACGCCGCAGTGCTGAAAAAAGGTGATGCGTCGCCGGTTGAGCCGCAGAGCGACGAAGAAAAGATTAAGTCCGATAAGGACGTGGAGAAGAAGACGGATGCCGCGCCGGACAAAAGCAAGGATGCCGACAAGTCCAAAGACGCGAAAGACGGCGACAAGAAGGACGATAAAAAAGATGAAGCGGTCAAGGTAACGATTGATCTGGATGCCATCGGGCAGCGCATCGTGGCGCTGCCGGTCAAGCCGGGAAATTATGTGGGGCTGGATGCAGGCAAGGCAGGCGTGTTTTTCCTGAGCGAGATTGCCGACGTTCCACGATTTAACGAACCGACGCCGGTAGCGGTGAGCAAGTTCGATCTGACAACGCGGAAAACGGAACCGTTCGTGGGTGGCGTGGATGCTTTCGCGGTTTCGGCGGACGGTGAAAAAAGTCTTTACCGGCAGGGGCCGAATTGGTTTATCGCTCCGACCGCCGCGGCGGCAAAACCTGGCGACGGTCAATTGAAGCTGGAAAACCTGGAAATTTACGTGGATCCGCGCGCCGAATGGAATCAGATGTATCACGAGGTCTGGCGTATCCAACGAGATTTTCTGTATGACCCGGATCACCATGGCCTGAATATCCAGGCGGCGGAGAAAAAATATTCTCCGTACTTGAAGAATCTCGGGGGCCGCGGAGACTTGAATTATCTCTTCGACGAGATGCTGGGCGAAATCACCATTGGTCACATGTTTATTCGCGGAGGCGCGATACCGGAGCCGAAGCGGGTCAAAGGCGGGCTCCTGGGCGCGGACTACAAGATCGAGAATGGCAGGTACCGCTTTGCGCGTATTTTCAACGGCGAAAATTGGAACCCCGACCTTAAAGCGCCCCTTACGCAACCAGGAGTGGACGTCAAGGTGGGCGATTATCTGCTGGAGGTCAACGGACGCGAAGTGCGGCCGCCCGCCGAGGTGTACAGTTATTTTGAAAATACCGCCGGGCAGCAAATCCGCATCAAGGTCGGTCCTAACGCCGACGGCAAGGACGCGCGTGATGTGACGGTGGTTCCGGTAGCGAGTGAATTCGATTTGCGCAATCGCGCATGGGAAGAAGACAACCGCCGCAAGGTGGACGAACTTAGCGGCGGCAAGCTGGCTTACGTGCATGTGCCGGACACCAGCACCGAAGGGTATCGCAACTTCAACCGCTTTTATTTTTCGCAAGTCGGCAAACAGGCCGCGATCATCGACGAACGTTACAACCACGGCGGCCAAATAGCCGACTACATCATCGACGAACTCGAACGCCCGCTGCGCAACTGCGCCATCTCTCGCGAGGGCGAAAAATTCTGTTCGCCGCTGGCGCAAATCTACGGACCGAAGACCATGATCATCAATGAAATGTCCGGCTCTGGCGGCGACGCGCTGCCGTGGATGTTCAAGCAGGACAAGGTGGGACCGCTGGTGGGCACGCGCACCTGGGGTGGGTTGGTGGGCATCTATAACTATCCCACTTTGATCGACGGTGGAACGGTAACCGCGCCACGCGTGGCCATCTACGGGTTGCACGGATCATGGGAAGTGGAGAATCACGGAGTTGCGCCGGATGTTGAAGTGGAAAATGATCCCGCGTCCGTAGCCAATGGCCGCGACCCGCAACTCGAAAGGGCGGTACAAATCACGCTCGAAGCATTGAAGAAAAATCCAGTGATCATTCCGGATCATCCGCCGTATCCGGACTATCAAAAGAAATCGCAATAGTAGCTTAAGATTTCACCATGCCGGAACTTCCGGAAGTTGAAACCGTGGCGCGAGGATTGCAGAAAACGATTCTCGGGCGAAAAATACTATCTGTTGCGCTTGGTAAAACGGACTTCATCGACGATCCCGCGGCGCTTGAACGGCACCTGCCGGGTCGGCGCATCGAATCCGTGGAGCGCTACGGAAAATTCATGATGCTGCGGCTTTCGCTGCCGGAGCCTTCCGGCAATCATTCTGGCGTTCGGGGAGACGCGGCTTCCCTGCTCGTACATTTGGGCATGACCGGAAACCTCGCCTCCAAAGCGGCCAGCGAGCCTCACGAAAAGCACACCCATGTTTGGATGCTACTGGATGATGGCCGCGAACTACGCTATACCGACCCGCGGCGCTTCGGGCGAATGGCGTATCTCGCGGGCGATGCGATTCCCGAGGAGTTGCAGCGTTTTGGCGCCGATCCCTTGCTCGTCTCCGCCGGCGACTTCGTGAAAGCGTTTACGTCGCGGCGCTCGCGAATCAAATCGCTTTTGCTGAATCAAAGCGTGCTTCGCGGTGTCGGAAATATCTACGCAGACGAAAGCCTGTGGCGCGCGAAAATTCATCCCGCAAAGGTTGCGGCAAGCGTGAGCGCGGATAAACTTAAGACGCTGCGCCGGGTGCTGCAGGAAATTCTGCGAAAAGCGATTGTCCTGGGCGGCTCCACTATCGCGGATTTTCAGGATGGCAACGGCGAGCCGGGAGAATATCAGAAACACCACCGCGCTTACGGACGCGAAGGCCATCCCTGTTACCGCTGTAGGGCAATCATTCGGAGGACTATAGTTGCCGGCCGCAGCAGCTACTATTGCCCAAAGTGCCAGCCGGCTCCGCGCGACTGCCCGCCGTTGCCGCTACCAAAGGCCATGCGCGCAGGTAAACCCGCAAAGCCCGCGATACGGACGGGCCGCTGGAAAATCGTGGGTAATCGTTGAACGAGGACGCCGATCTTTAGTACAGCGGGGGTTTATGCGCGCGGTATTGCAGCGAGTGAGCCGGGCTAAGGTGACGGTGAAAGAAGCCGTCACCGGAGAGATTGGGGCTGGGCTGATGATTCTTCTCGGGGTCGGGCGCGAAGATACTTCGTCTACGGCGGCCTCCATGGCGGAAAAAATCGCCAACCTACGCATCTTCGAAGATCCGCATGGCAAAATGAATCTCTCGTTGCTGGACGTTCATGGTGGGGTTCTGGTCGTTTCGCAATTCACACTTTACGGCGACGCGCGTGGGCAACGCCGGCCAAGCTTCATGGCCGCGGCGCCGCCAGAGAGCGCCAAGGCGCTTTATGAAGAGTTTTGTGCAGCGCTCAGAGCTATGGGAATCATCGTTGCGACGGGCGTCTTTCAAGCCGCAATGTCCGTGGAGCTGGTAAATGAAGGTCCGGTCACAATTCTCCTCGACTCCGAAAAAACGTTCTAACGCAAAGCGCCGCGCGAAAGATGCTGTTCAGTGGACGAAGGCCGCGGTTCTTCGAGAGTTGAAGAGTCTTGCCGATCCAAAGGTGCGCGCAAGGCTCGAGTATTTCGGAGTCAACGTTCCGAAGGCTCATGGAATATCGGCGCCGGTACTGCATGCCCTGGCGCGGCGCATCGGCAAAGATCAAGAGTTGGCCGAGGGAATTTGGTCCTCTGGCATCCACGAAGCAAGAATCCTTGCCGCGCTAATCGGCGAATCCGAGAAAATCACCGCGGCGCAGATGGAGAGCTGGGTGAGAGATTTCGACTCCTGGGATGTAGTCGACACGGCCTGCTGCTACCTTTACGCGGCCGCCAAGCCGGCGTGGGAGAAAATCCATGAATGGAGCAAGCGGCGCGCCGAGTACGAGAAACGTGCGGCATTCTCACTGGCCGCGTATTTAAGTTACAAGGACAAGTCGGCGAAGGATACGCAATTCGAGCGCTTTCTTTCCGTTATCGAGCGCGAGACACATGACGAGCGGAATTTCGTGAGAAAAGCGGTCAACTGGGCGCTACGAAATATCGGAAAGAGAAATCTGCGGCTGAACGCTGCGGCGATTCGGGCTGCCGAGCGGATTCGGCGGCAAAATTCGCGCTCCGCACGGTGGATCGCGGCAGATGCGTTGCGCGAATTGAAGAGCGAAGCGGTGCGGGCGCGGCTGCGCAAGAAAGCGGGCTGAGGGATGGCTACAAAATCTACGGAGCCGGTTATCACAGTTCGCAGGGCGCGAAGCGATGACGCTCGCCAGATTGCTGCGCTCTCCGGAGAACTGGGCTATCCGACGACGCCCGCGCAGGTGGTCCGGCGCCTGCGCAGCTTGCGGCCGGCGTCGCAGCATGCCGTTTTCGTGGCCGAGACGAAAGCTGGCGGCGTGCAGGGCTGGTTGCATATCAGCATTACTTGGCTGCTCGAATCGGAGGCCCGAGCGGAAATAAATGGTCTGGTTGTTTCCGCATCGCAACGCAGCCTAGGAGTTGGGGCGCGGCTTCTGGCGGCGGCAGAAGCCTGGAGCAAGAGACACCACTGCCGAACGGTAAACCTGCGCTCCAACGTGATTCGCGAACGCGCGCACCAATTTTATCTCCGCAACGGATACGAACACTACAAGACCCAGAAAGCCTTCCGGAAAACGCTGTAATCCACGCGCCATATAGCTGCATTGGCGACGAAACATCATTCACGACGCACTCTGGCGAAATATATCGTGACGCGATAGACTTAGGAGGTGAGCACCGACGTCACCACCGCGGAGTACCGCGCGCTGGCGGAATTACGCTATCGCATCCGCTTGTTTCTGCGCGAAGGCGACGTCAAAGCGCGGGCTACGGGCCTGGAGCCTCAGCAATACTTGCTGCTGCTGGCGCTGCGCGGCTTGCCCAGCGGCGCCGACGCCACCATTCGTACGTTAGCGGAGCGCATGGTACTTAAGCATCACAGCGTGGTGGAACTGGTCGATCGCCTGGCGTCGCACGGCTACGTGCGGCGAATACGCAGCCACGACGATCGTAGAAAGGTTTTGGTTTCGCTTTTGCCGCGCGGCGCGAAACTTGTCGAAAGAGTGGCGCGCGACCGCATCAGTGAGTTGCGTTCCAGCGGCGTGAAGCTGGTGACCGCAATCGACGCGCTGCTGGAGCCCAAATCGCAAGAACACTCGCGTTCTGCCGCGGCTGCGCGCCTGAAAAAGTCTAACCGCAAAAAATCTCGCCCGGCAAAAAAAGGCAAGCCTTCCGGAAAATGACCACGCCCGCACCGTTGACCGCAAAATCAGCTTGGTGGCACGCGCCATCACGACAATGGCAGGCTTTGCTCCATGAGCGCGAAGAGCAAGTGTTTCTTGTCCTCACGCTGCTGATCGGCGCGCTGGTGGGACTCACGGTGGTGGCGTTTATCCTGCTAACGGAGCGCGCCGGAGCGCGGCTGTACCCCATAGGCGGAGCCCCGTGGAGGAGGCTGCTGGTGCCAGTCGTCGGTTCTCTGGGTATGGGATATCTGCTATTCCGATTTTTTCCCGATGCCCGGGGCAGCGGAGTGCCGCAGACGAAAGTCGCGCTGTTTGCCCGCGGTGGCCGCATTTCTTTCGGCACGGTGCTCGGCAAATTCTTCTGTACTTCGGCGACGCTGGCGAGCGGCATCCCGCTCGGGCGTGAAGGACCGGCCGTGCAGGTTGGAGCGGGAATCGCCTCAATCCTTGGGCAGAAACTTGGCTTACGGCCGGAGAAAATAAAAGCCCTGGTTCCGGTGGGAGCCGCTGCCGCGATCGCCGCGGCGTTCAACACTCCTTTGGCAGCCGTGCTCTTTTCACTCGAAGAAGTCGTGGGCGATATGCATGCGCCGGTGCTGGGATCCGTGGTGCTGGCCTCGGCTACGTCCTGGGGCATGCTGCGGCTGCTCCTGGGCAATGATCCGCTCTTCAAGGTGCCGCAATATCAGCTGGTGCATCCGGAAGAGTTCGGAATTTACGCGGTGCTGGGTGTGGCGGGCGGCTTGGTTTCCTTCGCATTTACAAGACTTCTACTGTGGACGCGCGCTAAATTTTTGCGCTTCCCACGCAAAACGGTGTGGTTTCAGCCGGTAGCCGGTGGGTTGGTGGTAGGACTCATGGGCTGGTTCGTGCCACAAATTATGGGAGTTGGCTACAAATACGTTGGCGACGTGCTGAACGGAAATATGGCGCTCAAGCTGATGATCCTGCTGCTGGCCATGAAACTTGTCGCCGTCGCGGTGTCCTACGCGTCGGGCAACGCGGGAGGGATCTTTGGACCCAGTCTGTTTCTTGGTGCGATGCTGGGTGGAGCTATCGGAACGATTGCGCAACATTTCTTGCCGGGACACGTGGCATCGCCCGGTGCCTATGCGCTGGTTGGCATGGGCACGGCCTTTGCGGGTGTGGTGCGCGCGCCTATGACTTCTGTGGTGATGATCTTTGAGATCACCCGCGATTACGCCGTGATCGTTCCCTTGATGATCTCCAACCTCATCAGCTATTTCATCGCGTCGAAATTTCAGAAAAACGCTATCTACGAGATTCTTGCCGAGCAAGACGGCGTACACCTGCCTACCGCGGAAGCGCGCATTCAGGAAAGTCAGCGGCAGGTTTACCAGGCCATGCATCCGGCCACGGAAATTTTTAGCGCGGAACGAACAGTCGACGAAGCACTGGAAAAGGCGAAGGATAGTTCGCTGGGCGCGTGGCTGGTAAATGACGAAACGGGAGTTGTGGGAGTTATTAGCCGCGAGTCTTTGGAAAAAGCTGCGACTGCCGGCGGCGGCGCACGTCTTCTCATGGAGCTGCTGGACGGGCGAGGCTTTCCTTACGTCCACGCCGACCATTCCCTCACTGCGGCACTGGATCGCATGGGCGCGGCGCAAATCGACGTTCTGCCGGTCGTCAGCCGGGCCAACCTGCACCACCTGGAGGGCGTGATCACGTTGCAGGACGTGCTGGCCCTCTATGGCATCGGTGGCAAAGCGCAATAATCGAGCGCAAGCTAAATGACCGGTTTTTCCCATTGCCCGGAAACGCCGGAACGAAACACCGCTTCGATTACCGCCATATTCTTGATGGCGTCCTCGAGCGGCACCGGAACTTCGCCATCTTCGCGAATGGCCCGTGAGAACGCGTCCCCTTGCAGCGTGTATTGATTGCAGGCAGGAATTGTCTCTGTGGTCGTGCGGTTACCCTCCCCTTTGCGGCCTTCGTCAATAACGATATTGGTTGGAAGGTCCAGCGGCGCCGAATACGGCAGTTCCATTACGATGCGTCCATGGGTGCAAAAAATTTCCATGCTTTGGTGATAGACGAGCTGCGTGCTGCACGTGAAAATCGCCTGCCCAGAGGGATAAGCAAGTATCGCGGAGGTCAAGCGGTCGATTTTCATTTCGGGATCACGCTCCACCAGCCCGACCACTCTGGAAGGTTCCTCTCCGAAAATAAAGCGCGATGTGTTGATGGGATAGCAGCCGATGTCGAGGAGTGCGCCGCCCCCGCCATCAAGATTGTTGTGGATGCTGTTAGTCTCGCGGTCAAAATAACTGAAGGTAGCCACGACCGCGCGCAATTCGCCGATTTTTCCAGAGCGTACCAGCTCACCTGGCGCGCAGCCACTGCGGGTGCGAGCGGACCATGAACGCTTCGCCGCACTTCATTTTGGTGCGATCCCGCGCAGCGAGCAGTTTTTTCGGCCTCTGCCACGCTCAGACTGATTGGCTTTTCACAGAGCACATGTTTGCCGGCTTCCATGGCACTTTATCGACCAGGGAACATGCAGATTGTTGGGAAGGGGATTGTAAATCGCTTCAATTTCCGGATCTGCGAGCAGCTCATCGTAGGAGCCGTACGCTTTGGCGACGCCGAACTTGCCCGCCGCTTCCTGAGCTTTGCCCAGGTCGCGCGAGGCTATACCCGCTACTTCGCTAAATTCCCCCTGTTGCATTGCAGGGATCACTTTGCGCTTGGCAATGCTCGCAGCACCGAGCACGCCCCACTTCACTTTGCCCGATTTCAAGAGGGTTCCCTCGCAAACGACTATTGACGATTGATGGAAAGTTGCAGCTAAACGATCGCAACGAAAAATCGCAAACGACAATCGCAACGACTTACAGAAATTCTACAACACGACAGCGGACACGTGACTATCCCAAGGCTTGCGGAAAAAGCGTTAAGGATGCGGAGGAAGTCCGGGGTAGGTGTCAAATAAGTTAATCATTGGTAGCTAAGGGATTATGGTCTATTCTGACGCCGCGCCTGTATTGCCCGTTCACACCCTTATGCTCTTCAAAACGCTAAGCGCTTCGGTTTACGGAATCGACGCCTACCTTGTAGAGGTTGAGGTTGACGTTGGTTCCGCGCGCATTCAAGACTTCAACGTCGTCGGCCTCCCAGACAACGCCGTCAAGGAAAGCCGCGAGCGCATCAAGTCCGCCATGCGCAATTGCAGCTACGAATTTCCGCATGGCCAGGGTGTGACCATAAATCTCGCACCCGCCGATATTCGCAAAGAAGGCTCCGGATTCGATCTTGCCGATGGCCCTCGGGCTGGTCGGATGCATGGGCCACTTCTTCGGCAAGCAACTCGACCAGTGCATGTTTCTTGGCGAGCTCTCGCTCGATGGCGGGGTTCGTCCGGTGCGCGGTGCACTTTCGGCGGTCCTGGCGGCCAGGGAAGCCGGCCTGAAATCCATCGCTGTGCCAGAAGCCAATGCTCGCGAGGCTGCGGTCGTCGACGGCATCAAAGTTTTCGGTGTGAAGTCGCTGCCGCAAGCCGTCGATCTGGTCAATTCTCCGGAATCCTTCGCGCCCGTGAAAGTCGACGCCGGGCAATTGTTGCAATGACGCGGCGCAATATTCCGTGGATCTGCGAGACGTCCACGGCCAGCAAGCCGCCAAGCGCGCGCTGGAAGTTGCCTGCGCCGGTGGTCACAACATTCTCTTTATTGGTCCGCCCGGCGCCGGCAAGACCATGCTGGCCAAACGCATTCCCACCATCCTGCCGCCCATGACGCTCGAAGAAGCCATCGAGACTACGCGCATCCACAGCGTCGCCGGAGTCCTCGAAAATGGCCAGGGCCTGGTCGGAACGCGTCCCTACCGCTCTCCGCACCACACCATCAGCGACGCTGGCCTCATCGGCGGCGGCGCCGTCCCCCGCCCCGGCGAAGTCTCGCTCGGCCACAATGGCGTGCTGTTCCTCGACGAGCTGCCGGAGTTCCAGCGCAATGTCCTCGAAGTCATGCGCCAGCCGCTCGAAGACGGCACGGTCACTATTTCCCGCGCGGCCATCTCCGTGACTTTCCCCTCGCGCTTCATGCTCGCCGCGGCCATGAATCCCTGCCCCTGCGGATATTTCGGCGATCCTACGCGCGAATGCCACTGCACGCCGCCGCATGATCCAGCGATACGTCGCGAAAATTTCCGGACCGCTGCTGGACCGCATCGATATTCACATCGAAGTGCCTGCCGTGAAATACAAGGAACTCCGCGCGCCGGCGCCGTCTGAGGATTCCGCCGCCGTCGCGAGCCCGGGTGATTGCCGCGCGGGACGCCAACTGGCCCGCTACGCCGGCGAAAAAAAGACCTTCGCCAACGCGCAGATGCTTCCCAAAGATGGTCCGCAAACATTGCGCCATCTCAGCGGATGGAGAAAAGCTCCTGGAAAACGCCATCACGCGCCTGGGCCTCTCCGCGCGCGCCCATGACCGCATCCTGAAAGTGGCACGCACCATCGCTGACCTCGAGGGCGCCACCGGCATCGAGCCAAAACACGTTAGCGAAGCGATCCAATACCGGACGCTGGATCGCTCGTACTGGGCTTAAACTGCCCCGCCTGCTTCGCGGAATCGCCACTGCGCGCGGGGACATCCACTTCCACGCACCAAAGCGCCATTTCCGTTGGGAAAGCTAGCACTCCGGCGCCATTGACTTGTGTTATTCCGCTGTGTTACGGATAAATGCGGTCTTCGGGGCACTTTCCCTTGAAAATCGCCAGAGGCGCATGGCGGCAGACCAGAAACACCTCGAAGTGACGTTGCAAACCGAGGTCGAGAGCGTCAATCTCGCCGAAGAGATGTGTCTTCGTTTCGCGGAGGCTGCGGGTTTCGGAGAAGACGACTGCTACCGCATTGGCATGTCGGTGCGCGAGGGCGTGATCAATGCATTTCACTATGGCAATCAAGAGCGCCCGGACAAGAAAATCCATCTGGCCGTGGATTTGACCGAAGAAAAAATGATTATTCACGTTCTCGACGAAGGCAAAGGATTTGATCTGGCCTCCGTCCCCGATCCGCTGGCTCAGGAAAATTTGCTTAGTACTTCGGGGCGAGGTATTTTTCTGATGCGATCTTTTATGGACGAATTCGATGTCCTGACCGGCCGCACCGGCGGCGCGGAAATCGTCATGTCCAAAAAATTGCCCTCAGCCGCGTCATCGGAAAGCGGGCAAGACGGGCAAAATGCCACACCACAACAGGAAGCTTAGGTGAAGCTATGAGTTTGCAGTGTACTTTTCGCGACGCGGGAAACGTAACCGTCGTGGATTTCAGCGGGAAAATCACTCTAGGCGAGGGCAGCGCGCTCTTGCGCAAGACCATTCGCGGGTTGCTCGACGAACAGCGCACCAAACTCTTGATTGATCTCGGCGATGTGGACTACATCGACAGCGCCGGCATCGGCGAAATGGTCACGGCCTTCACGGCGGTCAAGAATCGCGGTGGCGAACTAAAGCTGCTGAATTTGACCAAGAAGGTTAAGGATCTTCTTCAGATCACCAAGCTGTACACAGTTTTTGACGTCCATTCCAGCGAAACCGAAGCGCTGCAAAGCTTCCGCTAAGGGCTGTGGGAGTTCTGCGCTGAGACGCCGTCGGGCCTATTGCTCCTATGATTTTCACCTGAACACCTGGCCAGCCGTCTTCTTTTGGTTTTGTATCCCACCAATTGGCGATCATGACCGAATCTCTTCTCTCCGCATGGATCGCTGAGCGCGCTGCCGCGTTGGGTTTCGATCTTTGCGGCGTGGTCCCCGCGCAGAAATTCCCTGAGCTGGCGCACACCGGGGAATGGCTGGCCCGCGGCTATGCTGGCGAAATGAAGTATCTTGCCGATCCCCGGCGCGGGGATCCGCAAACCGCCATGCCCGAAGTCAGGTCCGTGATCGTTTGTGCGCTGAACTACAACACCGCTCACCCGCGTTCTGTCCATGCCGGTGCGGCGAAGCAGTGTGAAGGTGCTCCCGCAGAGCTCGCCAGTGCTTCCCCGAGTGGATGGATCTCTCGCTACGCCTGGGGCAGCGATTACCACGACGTGCTCCGCGAAAAACTCGGCTTGTTGCTGGCAGAGCTCAGGGAGCATTGCAGCGACGGCGACGCCGATGGAGATCGCGAGGAAACCTTCCACGCCCGCATCTACGCTGACACTGGCCCCGTGCAAGAGCGCGTTCTAGCCAAACACGCGGGTCTTGGATGGCTCGGCAAGAACACGCTGCTGCTCAACCAGCAGCTTGGTTCCTACTTCTTTTTGGGAGTGATTCTCACCACCCTGGACATAGCTCCCACATTGCAGCCCAACGTCGCCCCTCCGCCAGACCTGTGTGGAAGTTGCCGCCGTTGTATCGACGCCTGCCCGACGAGCGCTCTGTTGGAGCCCTACGTTATGGATGCCCGGCGCTGCATTTCTTATCTCACGATTGAACTCCGCGGCAGCATCCCGCAGGAGTTCCGCGAACTCATGGGAAATCATGTCTTCGGGTGCGATATTTGCCAGGACGTCTGCCCGTGGAACAGCCGTGCCCCCGTTACGCAAGCGCAAGAATTCGCCCCGCGAGAGATTCGCACGTCCGCGAGTTCCGCTCTCCAGGGAAACCCGTCAACTGCGTCGCAATCGCTCTTGCAGCCAGACCTGCATTGGCTGGCCTCGATGACCGAAGCGGAATTTCGAGAAGTCTTCCGTGGTAGCGCAATCAAACGCACCAAATGGCGCGGCTTGGTCCGCAACGCCTGCATCGCGTTGGGAAACTCGGACCTGCCTCCAAGTAATCCGATGCACGCTCGTATCACCGAGACGCTGCAGCGTCTCGCGCATTCGCCTGAAATTCACGTGGCGGAATCTGCCCAATGGGCCCTCTCGCGCATCCAATCGCAGGAGTCAAAACGCCAAGTCGAGCACGGCTCCAAGTTAGGCCTCGCTTAGGCTCCTTCTAGCTTGCGGCTCGGCCTTACAAGCCGTGAAGTTATGCTGGCGCGGCGGGGTGGCGCTATACTCTAGGCGGCACGAAAGACCACTTGTCGTGTCGCGCCCGGAAGTGGTCATGAATCGCCGTAGGTTTTTGTTCAACACAGGTATCGTCGGCGCGGGATTGCTGGGAACTCACAACGCGGGTTCCGACCTTTTACACGCTGAGACAATCTCAAATTACACACCGGAGGATAAATCCATGGCATTCACTTTGCCGCCACTGCCGTATTCGTTCGACGCACTTGAACCATCCATCGACGCCAGAACGATGGAGATTCACCACGATAAACATCACGCTACCTATGTAACCAACCTCAACAAGGCCCTCGATGGTCACGCCGACCTGCAATCCAAATCCCTCGACGATCTGGTGAAGAATCTCGATGCCGTTCCCGAGAATATCCGCACCGCAGTTCGCAATAACGGCGGCGGACACTGGAACCATTCGCTGTTCTGGACGCTCATGAAGAAAGGCGGCGGCGGAGAACCCAAGGGCGATCTCGCCGCAGCGATCAACTCATCGTTTGGTTCTTTCGCAGGCTTTCAGGAAAAATTCGCCGCCGCGGGTCTGGGCCGCTTCGGCTCCGGATGGGCGTGGCTGCTGGTCAAGGATGGCAAGCTGGCGATCGATTCGACCCCGAATCAGGACACTCCGTATCAACTCGGCTACGCAGCCAAAGGCGTCCTCGGACTAGACGTCTGGGAACACGCCTACTATCTGAAATATCAAAACGTTCGCGCCGACTACATCAAAGCCTGGTGGAATGTGGTGAACTGGGACAAAGCCAGCGAACTCTACGCCGCCGCGAAATAACTTTGCGTAGGTGCGCGGACGAGGACAGAAACGAGTGCAGTAAAGTGAAGTGAGAAGGCCTGCCCGGGATGGGCAGGCCTTCTCAGTTATATGCAAAAGATTCCTTGGCTAAGGATGCTGGAAAAAATCAACCCACCAATTGGCGTTTCGCCGCGAGGGGCATGATTGCTGGCTTACGCGGAACGCCAGAGAGAGCTGGCCCAACTGCCGAGTAATTTCGCGCTCCCCGAGCTGACTCGGGCAGATCCAACGGCAATGGTGTCGCGGTTTGCCGTGAGGCCTGCTGCACCAGCTCCATCCGGCCGCGCACGCGAAATTTCGCCAGCAGCGAGGAAACGTGAAACTTTACCGTGCGCTCCGAAAGATTCAGCGTCGCGCCGATCTCCTTGTTTGACAAACTGCGCACCACGCCGCCCAAAACCTCATCTTCGCGCCGGGTCAGCTTCACCTGTCCACGTACGGATTGTCCCGCCTGCAACAGCTTCGAAGCTTTCTCATTCAACTCTTCGAGATTTTCGCTTTCCGCCTGCACCATTACCACATAGTCGGCCGGTTGCTGGCCGCGAATCATGCAATGCATGGCCAGCAGTCCGGCAGCTTGTTCTACCGGAAGTTGCCCATCCGGCAAAGCTTCCACATGAAAATGCGCTACGCCGGTGCTTCGCTCATAGAAAAAATAAAGGTCGCGCTGAAAGGTACGGCCCGAATTCACAATTTGATGTGTCTGGTCACTTCTGCGGATAAGTTTCACGTGCACCCCTCCGAACACAGCTTCGTGATTCCGAAGCTTCATGATGGATTTTGTTAAACCCGCGCCTCTCGAGAGACGGGGTCCCGCAAATCTGGCAACTTATCGGGCAATAATACACGCCAAGCCGAGGACTGGCTACAACTCGGTGACCCAAATTTCAGCTAAGGCCGTACCAAGATGGAGGAGGAGCTTTGTAAAACACGTTGCCCGAACGGTGCCACCGAACCTAAAGCCCTAGTGCAGATTTTCTGCCGAACCGCGAGGAAATTACAAGATACTCAAAGCGATACACTTAGCTATTTTCGTTGACGTTGTGTTACAGGAAAAACGGTAGGAATTGCACGCGGAAGGAAAATTTTCCCGTCCCGATCAAGCTACAGGCCGACTAGTACGCCTGTACTTCTGTTCTTCGCTCGTTAAGAGACAATTCTCGTCTGACTCTGGCCCAACAACTCGTACTGAATGCCGCGCCAAACAATTTTTCGCGTGATGATCGAATGCGCGAAGTTCACCAGGTATAAAAATGGCACGAAGACATTCAACAAAATATAAATCCAGGATTGTGCGCTGATCTGTTTCCGCCAGCTAGGTAAGGCCTCTGTAACTCCCACCACGCGCAGGGCCCCACGAATCGCCGAGAGCAGCACCGGCAAGAATGTTAGCGTTGCCAAGTGCAGCGCCGGACGCCCGGCGAGCAAATCGCCAAGCGTCAAGTCCACGCCCACGAGCAGCGTCAGACAGTATAAGAAGTGTGTCAGTAGCGCCACGCGCCAGATTTTTTCCGCATACACTCGCGTGATCAGAATCTGCCGGTTGGTAAACTCCATCAGCCCGGTGAAATCGGTTTGCACGAAGGATAGCGTTAAACACTCCGGCACAAATAGCACCGGTCTGCCCGTACGCTCGAGAGCGTTGGTCATCGAGTAATCGTCGCTCACCGAACCTTGCCAGAATTCCAGAACTCCGGCTTGCTCAAACATCAGCCTCCGCACCGCGGTCCCGCCGCCCCAGCAGAAGTTCGGACCTTTTTCCGTGAGCATGGTTACCACCGGCGCGTTCCACGCCGCCAGCAGCACGGTTGCCAGTTCATTATTATTCGGCATAAACCAGCGCATGGTTGTCGTCGCCGCGATGCGTTCATCCTTCAGCGGCGCCACCAGCCGGTGCAGCCAGGCTTTGCCGGGCCGTCCATCGGAATCGGCGAAGACGAGCACTTCGAAGTCCGGCGTGAGCTGCTCGATAGCCACGCGCAAATTGTTGATTTTCTCCGAGCATCCCTCCGGGGCGCCGGCGATCACCACATGCGCCTTGACTCGCGAACTAGTCGCCACGCGTTTGACGATGCTGCTGGCTGGATCGGTCTCAGACGCGAGGATAAAAAATATCTCAAAGTTTTGATGATCCAATTCCGTGAGCGCCACCAGATTGCGTTCCAAACCCGCTTCCATACCTTTGCAGGGGCACAACAAAGCCACACGTGGGGCAAAAAATCCCGGATCCGTACCCAGACGTCGCCGCACGTAACTCACCCATTGCAGCGCCTGCCATAGCAGATACAGGCCGCCGGCAATCTGCAGCGTCGAAAGCAGATAGAAGAGGTTTTCCACGCAGGCTGAGAATAGCAGAGGAACCGCTCTCGCCAAGGCCCTTGTGACCGGGTAGAATCGCACCCGTTAACGTCATTCCACGGAGGCATGCACATCATGAACGGTCGTGTCGATTCCAGTATGGTTACGTCCGCACTCGAACTGCCTGGCTACCGCATCGTCAAAAACTTTGGCATCGTTCGGGGAATTATCGTGCGCTCGCGCAGCGTCATCGGGAATCTGGGAGCCGCGATTCAGACGATCGTGGGAGGAAACATCACCATCCTTACGAACTTATGCGAAAAAACTCGCGAAGATGCTTACGAACTGATGCTCGTACACGCCGCCCAGCACGGGGCTAACGCCGTCGTCTCCATGCGTTACGACGCCACGGAGGTTATGCAGGGCGTCACCGAAGTTTTGGCCTACGGCACCGCGGTTCAGGTCGAGCGCATTCCGTAGCCGACAGACTCGCAACAGTACTGGCGCGATGATAGAATCCGGCTCCGATGTTCTGTACCTCTTGCGGCGCTGAGGCTTCTGCAAATGCCCGATTCTGTCCCGCGTGTGGCGCGGCTCTCGATTCCGCATCCGGCAGAGCAGCCCACGCGGGCGCCGGGCCTGACACTGAAGCCACGTTGACCGGAGCGGCTCCGGAGGAAGGCGCCACCGTCGCGCCCCAGACTCCCCCTTCCCGCAAAATCCCTTCGGCCGTCCCGCCGCAGCGACCCGCGAAACCCCTCCATCGCAGCAATCCCTTGACCAGCTCCGACCCCATCAGCGGTGGTCGTTTCGCCTCCGGCCAGATTCTTGCCGAGCGTTACCGCATCGTGGCCCTAGCCGGGCGCGGCGGTATGGGAGAAGTCTATCGCGCGGAAGATCTGCGGCTTGGCCAGGTCGTCGCCATTAAATTTCTGCCCAAAGAGATTTCCCAAGATGCTTCCGCGCTCGCGCGCTTTCATTCTGAAGTGCGTATAGCGCGGCAGGTTTCCCATCCCAACGTCTGCCGCGTTTTCGACATCGGCGATGTGGATGGCATGGCCTTTCTCAGCATGGAATACGTCGATGGCGAAGATCTTGCCTCCGTCGTCCGTCGCATCGGCAGGCTTTCGCAGGATAAAGCCGTCGAGGTGGCTCGCCAAATCTGCGCCGGAGTTGCGGCTGCGCACGAGCGTGGCGTAATTCACCGCGATCTAAAACCGGCGAACGTCATGCTCGACGGCGCGGGAAAAATCCGCATCATGGATTTTGGTCTTGCCGCAATCGCCGCGAGCGTTCAAGGTGGGGAGATTCGCGCGGGCACGCCTGCGTACATGGCGCCCGAACAGCTCGAAGGCCGCGAAGTCACCACAAAGAGCGACATCTATTCGCTCGGCCTGATTCTCTACGAAATTCTCACCGGCAAGCGCGCTTTTGAAGCCACCACCATGCCCGAGCTGGTGAAGCTGCGCGAACAGGGCACGATCACGAATCCATCCACACTGGTGAAAGATCTCGACCCACTCATCGAGCGCGTCACCATGCGCTGTCTCGAAAAAGATCCCGCCAAGCGTCCTTCCTCTGCGTTGCAAGTCGCCGCAGCTCTGCCCGGCGGCGACCCCTTGGCCGCCGCGCTCGCCGCGGGTGAAACGCCCTCCCCAGAGATGGTCGCCGCTTCAGGTGAGAAAGCGGGCCTGCGCCCGAGAATCGCATTCGCCATGTTGACTGCGGTCGTCGTTGGTTTGATCTTCGCCATTTATATCGCGGACCGTTTCAAACTCAACAATCGCACGCCACTGGAGAATTCTTCTGAGGTACTCACCGCGCACGCGCGCGAAATAACCAGGAGCCTCGGTTACACCGCGCCGGCGGCAGACTCCGCTTCCGGATTCGACATCGATGGCTATTACCTGAGCTTCATCCAGAAAAACGACAAAACTCCCACGCGCTGGGATGTGCTCGCAAATGATCGTCCCGCCCCGCTGAATTTCTGGTATCGCGAAAGTCCCCGAGAAATGAGACCGCAGATGCTCTTTTCCTCAGGCGGAGCTGGCGAAGTCACCACCTTTGATCCTCCGATGCACGTCAGCGGCATGACCAGCGTCACCGTCGATATGCAGGGACGCCTTATTCACTTTGAAGCCATACCGCCGCAGCTAGACGCTTCAGCGGAAACTCCGCAGCCTGCGGATTGGGCTCCGCTTTTTGCCGCTGCGGGGTTGCGTCCCACCGATTTTAAGAGTGTCCCTCCGGAATGGACGCCACTGGCGTGGGGAGATTCGCGGGCGGCATGGATCCGCGAACTGCCCGGCCGCTCGAATATTTCTGAGCGCATCGAAGCCGCCGCTTATCGCGGCAAACCAATTTATTTCGACCTCGTTTATCCGTGGGATACACCGGGGCGCTCGACGCCCTACCAGCAAACCACGCGCGAAAAGATCTCCTCGGTTATTTTACTGACCCTGTTTGTCGGACTGCTCGTGGCCAGCACCTTTGTGGCACGGCGAAATCTCCGCCTGAATCGCGGTGACACTCGGGGCGCAGTGCGCCTCGCGATTTTCGTGTTTCTCGCTTTCATGGCCAGCTGGGCGCTTCGCGCGCACCATCTGCAGTCCATCAATGAATTCGAGAGCTTGTTCATCGCTTTGAGCTGGGGCTGTCTCGTGACCAGCATGGCTTTTTTTCTATATCTGGCGCTCGAACCTTTTGTACGCAGAAATGCTCCGGAAACTCTGATCACCTGGTCCCGCTTGATGGCCGGAGATATCCGTGACCCGTTGGTAGGCCGTGACTTGCTCATCGCCGCGATTTACGGCGTCTGGCTAAGTATCTTTGAAACTTCCGACAATTTTCTGCTTCCGCTGTTCGGCAAGCTGCCTCCGCAGCCGGGCACGCTGGCCGCCGGCTCCCTCAATGGCGTGCGCCAAGCTCTGGGCTACATCCCGGACTTCACCTTGGTTTTCGTTCTTTACGGGCTGTTCATCTTCTTTCTTTTTTTTATACTGCGCTTGCTTGTTCGCAAGGTCTGGATCGCTGCGCTAGTCATCGTGCTCCTCGGCGCCGTCACCAATACTGGAGGAGACTATCCGCTCGCCGACCTCGTTTTCTCCGCGATTGTCTGGGCTTCGATCATCTTGGTGCTTCGGAAATTTGGCCTGCTGGCGCTGGTGGTGGGACTCGTGGTGCAGAACGTCCTGATTGTTTTTCCCGTGACCTCGCATTTCTCTCGCTGGTATGCCAGCGCAGGCCTCACGGGGATAATCGCCATTGCGGCTCTGGCGGTTTATGGTTTTCGCACCGCGATCGCCGGGCAGGCCCTTTTTAGTGAAGCGGCGCTGGATAAATAATCGCTGGATAAATAATTTGCGTCGATCGGTATAGGTGGTGCGTCTCAATCTGTCGTCGCGGTTTTTGTCATCTGCATCGCGGCCGCAAACGCATGTTCTGCAAGCTCGTCCACGTCCGTGAGCGCCCGGCTCGCTGCCAGTCTGGCCTTTTCCATGAACGAAGAATCCAGCAAAAAGGCGCAACGGTCCACAAACGGATGATTGGCCGCTTCAAACGGCTTGCGCCTTCGTCGCGCCGCACCTGTGCGTGTCAACAAGTCTTCGTATAGTTGTAAATCGTTCTGAAAATCCAAGGCGTCTCCTGCGGTCCATTTATTCAGCCGCGTCAGGGCGCCCAAATACTTCCGGCGGAAAATCGTCGCGTCCTTGCGCGGAATCAACCGAGGCTTGCTTCTTTTCGAAGTCGCTGGCATTACCATTGAGAGTTCCAGCGCCCGCGCGGTAGCCGCCAGCAACGCCTCGCGCTGCAGCAGCCCAAGTAAATCGCGATACAAAGCCGCGTGAACCTGCAGCGCATACCGTCCGTGCTCCACAACGTAGGAATCCACGAAGCGCGGAATCACGCGCTCTTGCTGTAGCGCCGAGGTAACCTTCGCGGCCACTTCCGCGGGAACGTCCTTCACGATTTGTTTAGCCAGAGCCATGCTCGAGGCTCCATGGTAGCAGGCTTCGTTTCCGCGGCGGCTCATCTGCGTCCAAAGAAAAAAGGCCCGGTAATCATCGCCGGGCCTTTTTTGCGTACAGCGTTTGGTTGTGTGGCTCTTAGTGAATCGCGCGGGGCACGTCCACCCCAGGAGTTTGCGGCTTAGGGTCCGGCGGCACAATCGGCGTCGCCACCGGCTCCTTTGCCAGCGCGTGTTCCAGTACTTCGTCCAGCGTGCTCACGTAGGTGATCTTGATGTCGCCCAGAATATCCGGCGTCAGATCCGCCACGGCGTTCGGCTCGTTCTCCGCGGGCAGAATCACTTCGCGGATGCCGGCGCGCTTTGCGCCCAGCACTTTTTCCTTGATGCCGCCGACCGGCAGCACCACGCCGGAGAGCGAAATCTCGCCGGTCATCGCCAGCCGGTCGCGCACCGGACGATTGGTCAGCAAGCTCACCAGCGCGGTGACCATCGCCACGCCGGCGGACGGCCCGTCCTTCGGCACCGCGCCCGACGGCACGTGGATGTGGATGTCCTGCTTGCGGAAGAAGTCCGGATCGATGCCGTAGCGCTCGCCATTGGCGCGCACCCACGTCAGCGCCGCGGTCATGGACTCCTGCATCACTTCGCCGAGATGCCCGGTCATGGTGAACTGCTTGCCGCCGCGCATCCGCGTGGCCTCGATGAAGACGATGTCGCCGCCGACCGGCGTCCAGACCAGGCCGACCGAAACGCCGGGCCGCTTGACGCGTTCCTCGACTTCCCTCTCGGTGCGGAACTTCGGCACGCCCAGGGATTCGCGCACGACTTCCGGCGTGACCATCATCTTGTCGATCTTGCCCTCGGCGATGCGCCGCGCCTGTTTGCGGGTGATGCGTGGCGATTTCGCGTTCGAGATTGCGCACGCCGGCTTCGCGCGTGTAGCTGTGGATGATCTCGCGCAACCCGTCGTCGGTGAACTCGATCTGCTCGCCGACCTTGATCCGTGTTCGCTGGCCTGCTTCGGAATCAGGTACTTGTTCGCGATGTGCACCTTCTCTTCACCGGTGTAGCCCGCCAGCTCGATGATTTCCATGCGGTCGCGCAGCGGCTCCGGGATCGGATCGATCCAGTTCGCCGTGGCGATGAACAGCACCTTCGACAGATCGAACGGCACGTCCAGATAATGATCGCGGAACGCGCTGTTCTGCTCCGGATCGAGAACTTCCATCAGCGCCGAGGACGGATCGCCGCGGAAATCGCGGCCGAGCTTGTCGACTTCGTCCAGCATGAAGACCGGATCGTTGGTCTCGGCGCGCCGCAGGCCCTGAATGATCTGGCCCGGCAGACGCGCCGATGTAAGTCCGGCGATGGCCGCGGATTTCCGCTTCATCGTGCATGCCGCCGAGCGAGATGCGCACGAACTTGCGGCCGAGCGCGCGCGCGATCGATTTTCCGAGCGAAGTTTTGCCCACGCCTGGAGGCCCGACGAAGCACAGGATCGGCCCCTTCATTCCTGGCTGCAGTTTCTTCACGGCCAGGTAATCGAGGATGCGCTCCTTGACCTTCTCCAGGTCGTAGTGGTCCTCGTCCAGAATTTCTTGTGCCTTGGCGATGTCGATCTCTTCCGCTGCCGGAAGATTTGGTCCACGGCAGCGAGGTCATCCATTCGAGATAGGTGCGCGAGACCATGTATTCGGCGGAAGCCGGAGTCATCTTCGGCAGCCGCTTCAGCTCGCGGTCGCACTCTTCTTGGCTTCCGCGGACATGCCGCTTCTTCCAGCTTCTTGCGCAGCTCGTCGATTTCCGCCTGCCGAATCGTCGGATTCGCCCAGCTCCTTCTGAATGGCCTTCATCTGCTCGCGCAGCAGGTATTCGCGCTGGCTCTGGCTCACCTGCTCCTGAACCTGCTCCTGAATCTTGTTGCGCAGCTCGAGAACTTCGAGTTCTTTGGAGAGCTCGCGGATCAGCGTTTCCAGGCGCTTGCGCACGCCGGCAGTCTCCAGCAATTCCTGGCGCAGCAACGTGAAAGCGACGGCAGATTGCCGGCGATGAAGTCCGCCAGGCGACCGGGTCTTCGATGTTCAGCGCCACGGTTTGCAGATCGTCGGAAAGTTGCGGCGAACGGCCACCACGTCGCGGAACAATTCCCGCGCGTTGCGCTCAAGAGCTTCGAGTTCGTGTCGTGACGCCAAGAATGTCCGGCTCCGCTTCGACGCGCGGCCCGCAGATACGGCTCGAGACCGATCAAGTCCAGCAATCGGATGCGTTGCAAACCCTCGAGGAAAACCACGACGTTGCCGTTGGGCATCTTCACGGTCTTGTGGAGCTTGGCCAGCGTGCCGACTCTGTGCAGATCGGCGGCGGCCGGATCTTCGACGCGCGGATCGAGCTGCGCGACGACTCCCAGCAGTTTCTCTTCGCCCTGAAGGAATTGACCAGCGCCAGCGAGCTCTCGCGTCCAACCGTCAGCGGCAGGACCGCTCCGGGAAACAGCACGGTGTCCCTGACCGGCAGGATCGCGAGTATTTCTGGCACAACATACTTTTTGTCAGCCATGGTTCCCCTAACTCTGAAGCACGCTAATCGGCCGTGCCGTAAAAGTTTAGATGCAGACGCAGTCGAAAAGGTGCAGTAAGATTAAATGAGCTTAGCACAAAATCTTAGTCGTGCTCACTAAGATTATACGACCATGTAGCCTGTTCGAGCAATATCTACTTTAGTATCACTTAAATGAACAAATACGTTGCCATATCTGTCGACCCTGACTTCGCTTATCTCTGACTACGGGCCAGATGCCGTCTTACCCTATTTCGCCTGAATGGTCGGATAATGCTTCCGCACGAACGCTTCGGCATCCGCCAGATTATCAATCGCCCTTCAAGTTGGGCATCCTCGACCGCCGCAGGATCTCGCTGAAGCGGGGCCCGGGTGTATAGCCCATCCGTACAGATCGTCCCCGCTCAGCACCCGCTCCGGCCGGACTTCCTCCGGTGGCGTCTCCGCCAGAAACTTGGCTCACAAACTCGTAAGCCTCCAGGCGGCGGTTGCTGGAGAGGCAATCCAGCCGATGCAGCGCCAGGTGCTCGTCGAATCGCGGCAGGCGCACGAAGCGCTTCAGCGTGGACGTGCGCATCTGCTCCACGTCCTTGAACTTCATATGATTGGCCACCAGCGATAGGATCTGCTCGGTGTCCTCGTTGGAGAAACGCAGGCGGCGGCAGATTGCGCTCGGAAATTTCGACGCCCGCGTCCACGTGCCCGTCGAAGCGGATGCGGTCGCCGGTCTCGGCAGCGGACCGGAACGTCGCCGGCTTGCCCACGTCGTGCAAGCAGCACGCCCCACGCCAGCGTGGTCGGCGATCCTGCCGGAAGTCCTTCCAGCATCATCATGTGTATGGATCCAGACGTCGCCTTCGGGATGGATATTGCGGCGGCTGTTCGACGCCATGCATCGCGGAAATTTCCGGCAGCACTTGCCGCAGCAGTCCACGTTTCGTCCAGCAAGCTCGAAGCCGCGCCGGCGGCGCCTTCGGTCAGCATTTTGGTCAGTTCTTCGCGGATGCGTTCCGCGGAGACCTGCTGGACCTGCGCGCCGCATCTTTCCTGATGGCGCGAAATGTGGCTGTGCTTCGATCTCGAAACTGAAACGCGCCGCAAAGCGCACCGCGCGCAACATGCGCAGTTTGTCTTCGCTGAAACGCCGCTCCGCTTCGCCGATCGCGCGAATGACGCCGGCGCGCAGATCCGCTTGGCCGCCGACGTAGTCGAGAATTTCTCCGCGTGTCGTGGCGCATCAGTAAACCATTGATCGTGAAATCCCGGCGCTGCACATCTTCCTGCGCGCGTCTTGGCATATACCACTGCGTCGGGGTGCCGCCCATCGGAATAACCCACGTCCGAGCGAAACGTAGCGACCTCTACTTTCAGTCCGTCGCGCGGAACCAGAATCACGCCGAATTGCGCGCCTACGCCGATGCCTTCGGGAAAAAGCTCCAGACGCGCTCGGGCGTAGCGTCGGTGGTCACGTCGTAATCCGCAGGCTCGCGTTCCAGCAGCATATCGCGCACACACCCGCCCACCAGCAGCGCCTGATACCGTTTCGCTGCAGCGTTTCGCAAATCGCGTTGGCCAGTTCGCGCGGTGTCACAGTCAATTATGCGCTAAGCCGCACCCCAAAAACGCTTGGAAGTAGTTACGGACGGGAGGTTCGAAAAATCAGGCAAGTAATATCGTCGGACTGGCGCGTCGCGCCAACAAATCCGATCCACTCCGCGCATCAGAATTCGCAATGTTTCTTCAGCGCTCACTTCCGGCAGATTGCGGATTGCAGCGAGCCAGCGATCGTTGCCGAATTCCTCGCCGCGGCATTGAAGGCTTCCACCACGCCGTCGGTATACAAGATCAACGCATCGCCGGGTTGCGAGTTGCATCGAGCTGGTATCAAACGTGGCGTCGGATTCGATCCCCAACGGCAATCCGCCGGCTTCAAGTTTTTCCAGCGGCCATCGGCACGGCGCAGAATCGGCGGATTGTGCCCAGCATTCACGTAGTTCATATGCCGGGTGGCCAGCGTCGTATTCGCGCGATCACCGCGGTGGTAAAGCGCCGGCCGTCGAGGCTGTGCGCGGATGCGTAGTGATTCAGACGCACAAACCAATTCCTGGAGCGGCACCTCTTCGCCAGCAATGGTGCGCAAACTGGCTTGCATCGTAGCCATCAACAGCGCCGCGGGAACGCTTTTCCCGGCTACGTCGGCGATCACCAGCAGCAATTTGTCGCGCTTGCTGCCCGGAAAAAACGCATCGTAATAATCGCCCGCCACGGAATTTTGCGGCCGGGTATGAAATGCGATATCGGCGCCGGGAACTTCCGGCGGATGCGAGGGCACCAGCCAGCTCTGAATTTCCCGCGCGATTTCCAGATCGCGCTTCATGGTGACTTTGTCGGCGAGTTCCAGGGACAGCAGTAAAAGTAGAAGCGCGGCGGCGAGCCACTCGAAATTAAAATCGAAATTGAAATACTGCACGGCGTGAATCTTAGGTCCGGACATCAACAGCAACACGAGGCTCAAAAACAGCAACACGCGACGCGCGGGAGAAAGCTTGGTGATCAGTGCCCAGAAAAACTGCCTGATGATGTGGAACGGGCGCCGCCACCTGGACATGGCATTGATTTCGTCCCAGTCGACATCCTTGCCATAAAAGCCGTAGCTGGAACGGGCGTCGGCGCTGAACTGCGACCACAGGTCGTCGATTTGGCGCCCTTCGCTTAGGCGATACCAGAAGTTGCCGCGTCTTGGGAAAATGCGGAGGCGGCCGCAGCGGGGTTACCGGGAACTTCAGGAGGGGCGGCCATCTGCCAAAGTATAGGGCTATTTGGCGGACCGGACCGCGCACGGTGAACGTGGTATCGGATGCAATAGCAGAGGAACGTGGTTCGGTGGGATTGTCCGATAGGCCTTTTCCGCCTCCTAGCGCTCGCTATCGTCGTCTTTATTTTCTTTGCGTAGCGAGCCGCCGAACTGCACCGCGCCGAATCCAAAACGGTCGCGCAAACGGTCCGTGGCCTGCGTAAGCTTTTCTAGTTTGCCGCGGCGCTCGGCATTGAGCAGATCGAGCTGTTCGCCACCATGACTCATATTGCTCAGGCTCACGCCGAGCAGCCGGACTTTTCTTTTGCGGTTGCGATGCTCAAGAAAAAGCTGCAGGAACACGGCGGAAATGTCGCCATCGAGTTGCGCCGGTTCGGGCAAGGTTTTCGATCGCGTGTAGGTGTCGAACCCAGCGTACCGAATCGTCAGCGTCAGCGTGCGCGCAGAAAGTCCCGATTCGCGCAGCCGCTTGCAGGCTTTTTGCGACAAGTGGCTGAGCATGGCGGTCATCACATTTTCGTCCAGCGTGTCTTCGCCAAAGGTGTGATTTTGCGAAATAGATTTTGGTTCGGCGTCGATCAGAAATTCGTACGAATCGCCCCCACGCGCTTTGCGGTACAGCGCGCTGCCCCATTGGCCAAAGATTTTTTCCAGCTTTTCCTGCGGCTCGCGCGCAATTTGCTGCACGATTTCAATGCCCAAGGCGCGCAGCGCTCGCTCGGTGACCTTGCCGATCCCCGGAATTTTGCGCACCGGCAGCGGCGCCAGAAAACTTTCTTCGCGGCCCGGCGCCACCCACACCAAGCCGCGCGGTTTGGCTTGGTCGGACGCAACCTTGGCAACCAATCGTGTGGTTGCCAGCCCGCCGGAGCAAGGCAGGCCGGTTTGCTTGGTGATGTGGCGCAGCAATTTATCGGCAGCGGCGAATGGCGGACCGTGCAATCGCTGGGTTCCGGAAAGATCGAGATAGGCTTCGTCGATGGAAACCATTTCGACGACGGGCGAAAAGCCGTTCAGGATGGTCGCGACGCGATCGCTCCATTGCGTGTATTTGTGATGGTGGCCGTCGAGGAAAATTGCGTGCGGACAGAGTTTGCCGGCGGTGCGCAGCGGCATCGCCGATTGAATTCCAAATTTTCGCGCTTCGTAACTCGCGGCGGTTACCACGCCGCGCTGATCGGGTCTTCCGCCTACCACCACCGGCTTGCCGCGCAATTCCGGGCGTTCCAGCAATTCCACGGAGACGAAGAAGGCGTCCATATCGACGTGCAGGATGGACGCAACCGCCAGCGGATCGATGGCCTCCATCGGGCCATGCTTCGCGCGGAATCGAGCCAGATCCGGCATCGCTAGAGATTATGCCTCTATTTGGAGTGCGGCGGCTCGACGCCGCTTTTTATCCGGCGTTGCGTTCGGCGGCGATGATGCGGGGAATGCCGGCCAGGTCGTTGGTGACGGTGACGTAGGCCCATCGTGGGTTCGGCGAGCAGCGGCTGCACTGCGGCGAGAGCTGTTGTAGCCGAGTTCGAGGACCAGCAAGCCGCCCGGCGAAAGTAGCTTTGCGGATTGCGCGATCAGTTCGCCGTAAAGTTCGTAGCCTTCTTCGCCGCCGTAGAGCGCTTGCGGCGGTTCATGGTCGCGAACTTCGCGGTCGAGCGAGGCTGCCTCGCGACGGCCGATGTACGGCGGGTTGCTGACGATGGCATCGAAGGATACTGGATGGCGCTCGCCGGCCTTTGCATGTTGTGAGTAAATCACCGTTTGCGAAATGGATTCGATCGGCCACCTTGTGCCGGGTGGCGTTGCGCTGCGCAACGGCCAGCGCGGCTTGCGAAATATCGCTGGCGTAGAAATTCGCCTGCGGAAGTTCTTTTGCCAGCGCGATGGCGATGCAGCCCGGAACCGGTTCCTACATCGGCGATGACCATCCCAGCACCGTCGGTGATTTGCGTGCGGCCGCTACGAATCTCGCGCAACGCCAGGCGATCGAGGGTCACTTCAATGACGTGTTCGGTTTCCGGGCGCGGAATCAGCACATCGGAATTTACTTCAAATTGCAGGCCCCAGAATTCCTGGTGACCGGTCAGGTGTTGCACCGGTTCGCCCGCAGCGCGGCGCGCAAGCAGCGACAAGAAATTCCGTTGCTGGTCGGCGGAAAGATGTTCTTCCGGATGTGAATAGAGCCATGCGCGCTCCTTGGCGACGGCATGCAGCAACAAAAGTTCCGCTGCCAGCGTGTACGCCGAAACGTTAGCTGCGCGCAGCTCTGCGATGGCGCGCTGCAACGCCGCGCGGACGTCCATTTGCGCCACGATTTGTGATTCGTGAGTCACGAGGTAACGGCTCCGCGATGGCGCTAGGCGCCGGCCAATTCGTGTTCGAGGCGTTCGGCTTCGTAGTGCGAGACCAGGCCATCGACCAGGGCAGGCAGTTTGCCTTCCATCACGTCGCCCAGATTGTGCAGCGTCAGGCCGATGCGGTGATCGGTGACGCGATTTTGCGGGAAATTATAGGTGCGGATTTTTTCCGAGCGGTCGCCCGTTTTGATTTGCCCGCGTCGTTCCGCGCCCAGCGCGGCTTGCTGTTTTTCAAGCTCCATTTCGTATAGCCGGGCGCGCAAAACGCGCATCGCTTTGGCGCGATTTTTGATCTGCGATTTTTCGTCCTGCTGCGAAACCACCAGGCCGCTGGGAATGTGCGTGATACGCACCGCGGAGTAGGTGGTGTTCACGGATTGCCCGCCAGGACCTGAGGAGCAAAAGGTGTCGACGCGCAAATCCTTGGCTTCAATTTTGATATCGATGTCGTCGGCTTCCGGCAAAACCGCGACCGTGGCGGCGGAGGTGTGAATGCGGCCCTGTGTTTCCGTGGCTGGAACGCGCTGCACGCGGTGCACGCCGCTTTCGTATTTCAGCTTGGAATAAACTTTATTACCGCTGATTGCGGCGACGATTTCTTTCACGCCGCCGAGCGACGACGGCGAACTTTCGAGGACTTCCACTTTCCAGCCCTGCGTTTCCGCGTAGCGCGAGTACATGCGGAACAGTTCCGCGGCAAACAGCGCGGCTTCGTCGCCGCCAGTGCCGGCGCGAATCTCCACGATGACGCTTTTCTCGTCGTTGGGATCCTTGGGCAACAGCAGAACTTTCAGTTCGCGTTCGACGATTTCTTTTTTCGCAACGAGTTGCTTTTCTTCGTCGTAGGCCATCTGCTTTATTTCAGGGTCGTCGGCTTCCGCGATCATCTGGTGCGCGCCGGCAAGATCTTTTTCAATCTGTTTGAACTCGCGATGTTTCTCGACGATCTGTTCCAGGTCGGAATGCTGCTTAGCGACCTTCTGAAACTTGGCAGAGTCGGAAACGAGCTCGGACGTCTGCAACTGCTGGGTCAGATCGTCGTAACGTGCGCCGAGTTGATCGAGTCTTTCGGATAGTGTGAAGCCAGCCATAGCTTTTTCCTCTTTTTTGATGCGGACGAAAAACTGTGCTTTCCATCTACGGGCGTACTAAAGGGAGATCCGCCGTTTGCGGATTTGGGAGAGGAGAATCGCTAATAAAAAGGGGCAAACATCGTTTTTCTCTGACTTAAGAATAACCCCGAAATACTTTCCATGCAATCGGGCCGAAACCGGACGTGCTTTCGTGGTGCGATTTGTTAACGGGCAAAAACCGCAGGGCTCAGACCCAAGCGCCCTGCGCTACAGGTGCGTTCCGATACCAGGGGGCGTTGCGTGGGGCGGAGAGCCTATACTAGGATGCCGGAGCGTTATGAACGATTCATTTTCTGGTGTCGCGGTGTCCTCCATTGCCGCTGTTGGCGATGCGGAGGCCGCGCGCAATTCCGCTGGCGACTTGGGATTTTTGTGGGACTTCTGGTATCCGGCGTTGCGCAGTTCGGAGATTCGCGGGCGCAAACTGGTCACCGCGATGCTCCTAGAAGTGCCGCTGGTGCTGGGGCGCACCGACGATGGCAGGGCGTTTGCGATGCGCGATTCGTGTCCGCATCGCGGCATTCCGCTTTCTTACGGGCGGTTCGACGGGAAGGCCGTCGAGTGTGGCTATCATGGCTGGAAATTTGAAGCGTGCAGCGGACAGTGCATCGAAATTCCTTCGCTAACCTCGCAGGACAAATTAAAAGTGGAAAGGATTTTTGCCGGACATTATCCGTGCGAAGAGCGCGACGGCTACGTGTGGGTTTATATGATGCAGCCGGGATCAAGATTGCCGGAAACAGTTCCTACCGCGCCGGCGTTGCCGGTTTTTAGCAAGGGTTACAAGATTACGCGGCTCGATTGCGAACTGCCGTCGCATGTGGACCAGGGAATTATTGGATTGATGGACCCGGCGCATGGGCCGTTTGTGCATCAATCTTGGTACTGGCGCAGCCGGCACAGTATTCACGACAAAGAGAAAAAGTTTGAACCGATCCCGAATGGCTTTCGCATGAGCACGCACACACCCAGCGCGAACAGCGCACCCTACAAACTGCTGAAGCGCATGACCGGCGAGGCGGTGACGACCACGATTGATTTTGTGTTGCCGAATATGCGGCTGGAAGAGATTCACAGCGGGAAGCTTTGGTTTTCCAGCCGCGCGACGGTTACGCCGGTGCGGCGGGATCTTTGCCGGATTGATTTTGTGGCGGCCTGGAACGTGGCGGCATGGATGCCGCTGGTGGTGCCGATTTTCCGGGGTTTTGCCAAGAAATTCCTCCGTCAGGACCAGTTGACGATGATCCAGCAGGCGAAGGGACTTAGGTACAACCCGAAACTGATGCTGATCGACGATGCCGACCGTCCGGCGAAGTGGTATTTCGGGCTGAAAGCGGGATTGCTGGAGTCGCGGCGGACCGGCGACCCCATGGTGCACCCGATGGCGGGCCCGGTAACGCTGCATTGGAGGTCGTGATTTCGCAGGACGCCCTTAGGACCCCCCCTGGGGTTTTTTGTAAGTGTTCATTCTAAAGAGATTGAAGTCCTTTGTTTTGATACAGCTGCGCAAGTGTTCATTCTGAAAGGTTTACGGCAGTTTATTGTTAATAAGCTGGTTACCTCCGATTGGGACGACTCGCCTGGCCAAGCGGCAGGCCCGACATTCCCTCGGGGCTCGGGACAAAGCCACAGTCCTATCGAGAGTTATGGACGTAGTTCTTAATGTCGGGGAATATTAGTGCGCGGGACGAACTTCTAAACGAGGACAGCGTATCAACTGATGGCTAATCTGTCAAGACTTTTCTTAGGAATAATAAACCGAGAAGCCGAGAGCTCCGCGGGATGCGGCGGGAAAAGCTATCGGATTCAGGCCCGGGCAAAGCTGGGGCGCAGCATTCCCTCGTTTCTCGTGATAAAGCTGCGCCCCTAGAAGGACGCGCAACTGCTTCAGGCCAAGGAAATTAGGTCGAAGCCCGCGGCGAGCTGTGTAATTCAAAGTTAGTATTCGATTAACTTATTGACTCTATCGTTTCGATATGAAATGCTTCGGGATGTTTGGTTGTCTGCGGAAAGTCGCCGCGCCCTGTCCAATTGCCCCGCCCTCCTTTTTTCCTATCATTACGAACAACGATGAGGAGATGACTTCAATGAAACCCTTCCAAATACAAGCTAGATCAGTCCGTCCACTTACTTCCGTTGCTTTCTGCGGTTTGCTGTTTCTTGCTGCGGCTGCAGGACCCACCAGGGCAGACGAGACTTATACATATACGGGGAAGCCGTTGCTTAACCTCAGCGGTGAGCCGTGCCGATCGGGTTGCACAGTTACGGGATCATTCACCGTTGCGCAGCCGCTTGCTCCGGATTTGTACTATGCGCACATTACGCCGTTGGCCGCTGATTTTACCGCGGGCCCCATTAGTTTTGATTTGTTTGGAGTGATTTACACAGTGGACCCAAATTTCAATTCGGGGGTCTTTTACGCCTTTTCTACGAACCGCGCAGGGGCGATTACGACGTGGGGGATTGATCTGAGGAGTGGTCGCCAAGCCGGGCTATTTTGCTGGGTTATTCTCGACGAACTACTCAGATTATCTTTCAGCTGGCATAAATCAAGGGCCGGCACTATGCGCAGAGCGCTGGTCCGGGCACCTGGACATCCGCGCCGACACCCGCCCCGGAACCAGCGAGCGTGCTGCTTCTCTGCTCTGGCCTGCTGGTGCTCTTGGGCGAGGCGGGGAAGAAGGACTCGAAAGTCTGTTTGCTAATGGCACCAACAAAAACATCGTAGTGAATGTGCGGCCGAGGTTGACTCTAGCGTCCTAACTTGACGCACCTGGAGCGTGGTCACTTCGTTTGGGTGTTCCACGATTCTGCAGAAATCGGCCCAAAAATGTTGGCCCGGATTGCGAAGAAGACTGGACTGTGTCCGGAAGATCTGTAGGATTCTGATTCCTGAAATTTTACTACCGCGTAGCGTTTCTTGGGGCTAGATATGGCGGGTCACGTTGGGGAAGTCCAGCCAGACTTTGATGCCGCAGTAGTGGGAGCCTTCGGTGCAAATCGGGCGTGGTGATATTGGCGCGGAGGTAGCACGGGGGGCCGACGTAACGCGCGATTTCCGGGTGGACTTCGCGGAGTTGGGCTAGTTCGTCCATGGAGGATTGGTAGATTTCTTCCTGGGCGTTGAAGCAGGTGCGCATGGTCCATTTGTGGAGCAGGTGGAGGAGCGAGCCGGTTTCGATCAGGCGGATGGATTTGGCGTTGGGCAGGAGGTACAGGGCTTGTTCCGCGGGGACGCCGCGATCGAGTAGTTGATTTTTTGCGTGTCCACGCATCGTGCATGGCGCGCTCGTAGACTTCTTTGGCGCGGGGATTTTCGTCGAGCAGCATTGGCGTGATGTAGTCGGGTTCGCGGGTGTCGGCCAGAGTTAGGAGCGGCCGCGAGCCGGGGACCATTCTGTGGCGCTGGTCCTGGCTAGTCGGCGGTGTGGCTGATTTTTTTTGCGAAGGTGTAATTGGCGTGTTGCAGGGCGCGCATGATGGGGGCGTGGACGCCGACGTTTAGAGTTTCGAGGCGATACGTGTTGCGCGCGGGATTTAGCAGGCGATCGAGGCTTCTGCGTCGGAGCATTGCGGCTTCGGTCAGGCCGAGCTACCGCGCGGTAAGCTTCGGCGATGACGCGTACGGCGTTGGGAGAATAGTCGATCAGCTTAGAGGTTTTGCCTTCCAGCTTGGCGTCGAATTCGCTGAGCTACCGCTTCGCCGTGACGATGTCAGGGCCGGCGTGCTTCCATTCCGGGCAGTTCTTCCAGCGGCTCCGTGCCGAAGCGTTCGAAAAATTGCGGATCGATTTCTTTTACGCGCGCAACCATGGCGCCGATTACTTCGCGAGCTTCGCAGGGGTGTCGCGAGGCGTTGCACATACGCCAGAGGCGGTGCAGGACGATGCCGGAGACGGTGTGCACCATGGTGGTGAAGGCGGCGACCGGCAAAACGTAGCGGGCGACTTCGATGGCGCGCTTTTCGGCGCTGCGCTCGATTTTTTGGATGCGCTTGGCGTGCGACATCGGGCCGATGTGCCAGATGTCGTTGAGGATTTCGCGGGTGTTGCTGACGAGCAGCTCGGAGAGTTCGCGATAGGAAGCCCAGGCTTTGGCTATGGCTTGCTCGTAGATGGCGCGACTGCCAGCGTCGAAGAAAAGTGCTCAGATCTGGGGACGAAGGCTTGCACGTTGTCCATGCGGACGTAGCGCTGGCTTTGCTGCTCGGAATTGTAGAAGGGATGGGCGTGGAGGAAGGACCAGACGAAATGGCGGCTGACATTTTCGAGGCCGAATTCGAAATGGGCGTGCTGGAAGACGGTGTGGTGGCCGCTGTGAAAGTTGCGGCGCCGATGTTGAGGCGCTGTTTGTCGGTGATTTCGTCGGGCGTGATCAGGTGAGAGGAGTAGCAGGTGCGGGCCGCGGCGATGGCGGAGTCGAAGGGATGGGCGAAATAGTTGCGGAGCGTGACGCGCGGCGGGGCGGTTTCGACCAGTTGGCCGGGGGCGCTTTCGAACATGGGGGATTGTGTGGCCACGTTTTCGGTGAAGGGTATTCTACACGGGTGGACGAGATGGAGCATCTTGAACGATGCGGACGAAAGAATGAAGTAAAGAAGAACGAAAATTCACAAAGATGGAAACGCGAGCGATATTTACGGCCGGCAAGCGGGGACCGTTTCTCGCGAGTCGCTCGGAGTAAATGTCGCCCGAGAAAAAACGGCCGGGACTAAAGCCCGGCCGCTAAAGGTATTGCTATAAGGAACTGTTACTCTTTGGCGGCGGCGACTTTGGCGGCGGCGTCGGCGTATTTCTTGGTGAAACGTTCCACGCGGCCGGCGGTGTCGATCAGCTTTTGTTTGCCGGTGAAGAAAGGGTGGCAGTTGGAGCAGATTTCGACGTTGAGCTTTTCGCCCTTCATGGTGGAACGGGTTGAGAAATTGTTGCCGCAGGCGCAGTGCACGGTTACGGCGTGATAGTCGGGGTGGATACCGGGTTTCATAAAACTCCATTCTGTCGCGTCCGGTCTGCACGGCTTCCCAGTAGGTGGGAGGATACAGCCGCGTCGCTAGGTCGCGAACAAGCATTTGATTATACGATAAGGCGAAAAGATTCTCCACTCACGGGAGACTGTCGGAGTTGCTCGACCTCATCTGTGCGCTTACCACATCGTCTGGGGCATGTGTAGGGGCCGCCTTCTAAGCGGGCGCCTTGCTGCTTAGAGGTTCAGGGGCTGAAGAGGGGTGTGCTGGTCGGCGATTAGGAGTTCGCCGGTGAAGGCACGATCCGGGGACGGCGGTTGAGGGCTTCTTCGGCGCAGATGCGGACGACGTCGGGATTGTTGTTCTCTAGCGACACGTGGGCCAGGATCAGGAACCGTGCCAGAGCGTCAAAGCCTTCGGGATCGGCGAGATATTCGCTTACGGCATGGTTCGAGAGATGCCCGGTGCGGCTGAGCACGCGCTGCTTCACCACCCACGGGTACGGCCCTACTTTCAGCATTTCGAGATCGTGATTGGATTCGAGCAACAGGCAGTCCGCATCGCGCAGATGGACTTTTACGACTTCCGGGAGGTAGCCAAGGTCGGTGACCAGGGCCATTTTCGCGCCGTTGGATTTGAAGGTGAAGCCGAGAGGGTCCGCAGCGTCATGGGGAATGCGAAATGCGTGCACGTCGATATCGCCGATGGTAAAGCGCTGCCCAGCGTGAATGGTTTCCACTCCGCGCAAGCGCTTGGCAAACGTTTCGGGCAGGCAATGCCGCAACGCATCCATGGTTGGCTCGGTAACAAACAGCGGAGCCTTCCACAACCCGCAGCATTTGCGGCAGGCCGTGACAATGATCGGAGTGCTCGTGGGTGATCAGGATGCCATCAAGAGAATCGACGGTGATATTTAAGGCGGCGAGGCGGGCCAGAGTTTCGCGTTTACCAAGTCCAGCGTCCACCAGGAGTCGGGTGCGCTCCGTCTCAAGGA
This sequence comes from uncultured Acidobacteriota bacterium, assembly GCA_963798585.1. Classification (GTDB taxonomy): domain Bacteria; phylum Acidobacteriota; class Terriglobia; order Acidiferrales; family UBA7541; genus Acidiferrum. The sequence continues at coordinate 112,042 of CAWCTJ010000003.1, read as the reverse complement.
GGGTGATGTTCCCCGAGCTGCCAGAGGCCAGGATGGAGATGCGCAGGCTGATCGGTGTTTATCCCTTGCCAAACAAAATAACCGAAACAAAATTGATTTCTGGATGATGGCAGAGCGCCGCCACGCCGTCAACGGCGAATGGATAAGTGTTGCGACAGAGCGACGGGCGGTACGAGAGAAATTAACAGGCCAGGCGGGAGCGGTCGAGGGTGAAACCGTTCAGGGGGCCTAGAACGGTGACGGCGATTTGTTCGGGCTTGAAGAAATCTTGCGCGATGGTTTGCAGTTCTTCGCGGGTTACGGCTTCGATGCCGGCGAGAATTTCGTCCAGCGAATAGAAGCGCCCGAAATAGAGTTCCTGGCGCGCCAGATTGGACATGCGCGAACTGGTGGACTCCAGCGACAGCATGATCGAGCCTTTGAGATGATTCTTGGAACGGCAGCAACTCTTCTTCGGTGACCAGCGATTCTTTCAGAGAGCGGAATTCCTTGATGGTTAAATCAATCACCTGGCCCACGGTTTCTTTGCCGGTGCCGGCGTAGACGGTGAGCATTCCAGCGTCGGAGTAGGGCGTGAGCTCGCTGAACACCGCGTAAGCCAAACCCTGTTTTTCTCGAATGTTCTGGAACAGGCGGGAAGACATTCCGCCGCCCAACAAATTATTCAGAACGGCAGCGGCGAAACGGCGTTCGTGACCCAGCGGCAGCGAAGGCACACCAATGCAGAGATGGACCTGCTCCAACTCCTTCTTGGTTTCCAGGTGAATGGGCGCGCGGGTGTCCGGAGCGATGTGATTTTCCAGCGAGCCCGCGGCGGGTAGTTGGCCGAATTCGCGCTGCACCAACTCGAGCACTTTTTCGTGTTTCACGTTGCCCGCCGCGGTAATCACCAAGTGATCCGGCGCGAACCAATCCTGGAAGCGCGTGCGCAAACCTTCACGATTAAATTTCTTTACGGTGTCCGGCGTGCCGAGAATGGGGCGGCCCAACGCATGCCCGGGCCAGAAATTGCGCGTGAAAATCTCGTGCAGCATGTACTCGGGATTGTCGAGGTCCATCTTGATCTCTTCGAGGACCACTTGACGCTCTTTTTTTACGTCTTCCGAATCGAATTTGGGGCGCAGGACGAGGTCGGCGATGACGTCGAAGGCGATGGGCAGATGATCGTCGAGAACCTTGGCGTTGAAGCAGATCTGTTCTTTGGAGGTGAAGGCGTCCAGCATGCCGCCGACGGAATCCATCTCGCGGGCAATCGCTTCGGCGGAGCGGCGCTCCGTGCCCTTGAAGACCATGTGCTCCATGAAATGCGCAAGTCCGTTTTCTTCCGGGACTTCGCGGCGGGAGCCGTTGCGAATCCACACCCCAACGGAGACAGAACGGACGTGGGACATGGTCTCGGTGATAACCACCAGTCCGTTAGGCAGAACGTGCTTTTGAATATCGCGAAGTTCTGTCGTCATATAATGATTGTGACACACGGGCACGGCAATTGCCATGAACCTGCGCGAAGGCCGAAACGGTTTATTTACAGCAGTTTGGCGTCGGGGTGGAGGTTGCCGTAGGCGCTGGTGTAAAAGAGCGGGGCGTCGGCGTAGGTGCCTTTATCACGATAATAGATTTCGCAGGTGTCGAACGGTTTGGAATAGACGTGCACGCTAACGGCGCGTTGAGCGTACGCGGCGCAGTTGATTACTTCGTGCACCGGTTCAACGGGATCGACATAAGCAGGATGCGTGGCATCCATCTCAATGACTCGGTGGGGACGAGATCGCAGGTAGAGCGCGTGGCGTCGCGATGTTCGACGCGGTAATTTTGCACCTGCAGGCGCCCGATGGGTGTGGCCATCCAGCAATTCTGGTCGCGATGATTGTGGATGCGGCTGGCTTGGCCGATTTCCCAGCAGACGGTCATGCACTCGAAGAGTTTATTTTTGAAAATTAAATTGCGCGTGTAATTGCCTCGGGAAAAGTAGCAATATTTTGCGAGGGTTTCGGCGTCGATCGGATGCGCGAGAAAATAATTGTGGATGTTTTCCAGCGTGAACGCGTGTTCGCGGATGGCGGCAAGGCCTTTGACCCAGTCGGAGATGGCGAGCTGCGCGGTGTCCAATTGGCTAGGGGCGAGTTGATTGGTCATGTGAGGCTCCGGACGAGGACAATCTAATTATATCGCGTAACGTGGTTGCGAGCCATGGCCGGGATGCAAAAAAGCCGCTAAATCCCTAGTGTTTTAGTGGTGTTTCGCTGCGTGGCGGTTCTTATGCCTGGGCGTTTAGCGCGCAGCAGTCCCTGCGCCACTACCCAAACAGGCATGGAGTATGCTGGTACGTGAGGGCCGAAGGAAATTGACGGAACTGCTAGGCAAATCGCTCGAAGAATTGCAGACGCTGTGCGCCGCCTTGGGAGAACCGCGTTTTCGCGCGGCGCAGATTTACAACGCGCTGTACGCGGAGCGGAAGCTCACGTTCGACGAGATGACCACGCTGCCGAAAGCGCTGCGCGAGCGATTGGCGGCGGAGACGCGGATTACCTTGCCGCAGGTGAAGCAGCGCTTTGTTTCGAGTGACGGCTCGGTGCGTTATCTGATGGATTTGCCAGCTGGCGAAGAGAAGGGCGCCGACGCGGCCAGCGTCGGTGGAAACGGTATTTATGCCGAGCGAGGGACGCCAGACGATCTGTGTTTCGACGCAGGCCGGTTGCGCGGTGGATTGCCAGTTTTGTTTGACGGCGCAGCTTGGACTGATTCGGAATTTGACGGCCGGCGAAATCCTGGCACAAATCCTGCTGCCTCTGAAGGATATGGCCGCGCAAAAAAGTGAAATTCCGACGGAGCGGAAGCGGAGAACCTTGCGCCGCGCACCAACGTGGTGCTGATGGGGCAAGGCGAGCCGCTGCTGAACTTTGACGCGGTGATGAGCGCCATGCGCATCGCACTCGATCCGCGCGGGATCAGAGATTTCGCCGCGGCATGCGACGCTTTCGACCAGCGGGATTGTGCCGGGGATCGAGCGGCTGGCGCGCGGAAGTGGTCCGGCCGAAGCTGGCGGTCTCTTTGAACGCATCCAGCGACGAGCAGCGCGACGCGCTGATGCCGATCAACCGAAAATATCCGTTGCGCGGGCTGCTGGAGGCTTGCCGGAAATTTCCGCGCGGCTTGCGAGAGTACGTCACCTTTGAATACGTGCTGCTGGGCGGGGTTAACGATTCGCCGGCGGATGCGCGGCGCGTGGCAAAGATGATGTCCGACCTGGGACGCGTGAAGGTGAACTTGATTCCCTGGAATCCGGGAGCGCTGCCTTACAAAGAGCCCACTGCGGAGCGCGTGAGCGAGTTTCACCGGATTTTGCTGGAGAAGGGCGTCCCGGCGTTCACAAGGTATTCGCGCGGACGCGACGTGATGGCGGCTTGCGGGCAACTGGCGCTCAGCGATGCCAGTAGTTCAGTGTTGCCGGTGCTGCGCTGACGCACGCGTTGGTCTGCGAGAAACGGTTGCAATATTTGACGCTGGGCAAGCTGGGGCGCAGACTTCCGTCGAGACTCAGGATAAAGTCGCGCCCCTGACAATACATTTCGCCGGTCAGCGAATACCGATGGCGGCCATTTGGCGGCCAGAGTCTGCGCCTTGTTTGCGGTAGCTGAAGAGCAGATCGGGGCGACAGGCGGTGCAGAGGTTGCTGACGAAGATGTTTTTCTGTTGGAGGCCAACGTCTCGCAGTTGCGAGGCGTTCGCTTTGTGCAGATCCAGCAGGACATTTTTCGGCGGCGGTTGATGGCCCGGGGGCATCTGGTTGAGCCACTGGATGGGATTAGGTTCATCGCCGGTGCGGAACTCATCGAAGAAATCAGGTGCATCGGCGAATTGGGAAAGAAAATCGGCGGCGATTTCGGTGCCGACTTCGTAGCAGCAGCCTCCAATGGCGGGACCGATCGCGGCGAGTAGGTCAGAAGGCTTGCTGCCGAAATGCATGCGCATGTGGCCAACGGTTTTTGCGACGATGCGGCGCAGAGTGCCGCGCCATCCAGCGTGGATGGCGGCCACGGCGCGCTTTCTGGGATCAACGAGCAATATGGGAACGCAGTCGGCGGTTTGCACTGCGAGCAGCCGCCCAGGATGATTGGTGACGGCCGCGTCGGCATGCGGCGGCTCCGCAGACTCTGCGTCGAATCTGCGCACGAGGTCGGAGTGAAATTGCTTGAGCGTGATTATAGCGCGCGTCTCCGCGCCAAGCGCGGACTGGAAGCGGCGGCGATTTTCAAGAACGTTTTTCTGCGTGTCCCAGGCAGTGAAGCCGAGATTTAGAACTTTTTCGCCGTGCAGCGGGCTGACGCCGCCTTCCCGCGTGCTGAATCCATGGAGTAGCCAGGGAATTTTTGCGAACGCGGGCACCTGGAGGATGTGAAGGCCTTGCTTTTGGCGATCTAGCCAATTGTGCCGAAGGGGCGCGCGCCGAGCCTCCATTTCTTGAGCGCGCTTTCGTGTCACGGCGTCTTGTAGAGCGGTGGGAGACATGCGGGTACCATTGTAAACGGTGTGGCGAGTCGATGGGATTTCAGGAAGTTCGAGCGGGCGACGCGGATTGAAGTGGCGAATTGAGGTGGCGGCTTGATCGTCGGGATGGGCGTCGATTTGGCGGAAGTAGCGCGCGTGCGAGCAGCAATTGAACGGCGCGGCGAAAAATTTCTGCAGCGGGTGTATACCGCGAAAGAAAGAGCGTACTGCGAGCGCTCCAGAAATAAATATGAGCGGTACGCCGGACGCTTCGCGGCGAAAGAAGCGACGATGAAAGCGTTGGGCACGGGATGGCGTCGCGGGGTGCGCTGGGTGGATCTGGAAGTAGTGAGGGAGGCCAGCGGGCGGCCAACTATGACCTTGCACGGCCAAGCGAAAAAAATTGCCGAGCGGCTGGCAGTGCGACAGATTGCGATAAGCATTACGCACACGGAGACACTGGCGTTCGCGCAGGTAATTTTTGAAGCATGATTCGTGGACGCCTTCCTCGAAACTGCAAGAGGCGCCCGTTTTCCCCACGGGGGACAAGCAGAAGGCGGCCGCTACAGTATCCCGTTATACGTAGCCGTGCGGGTGTTTCTGTTTCCAGGCCCACGCGGAGCTGACGATTTCTTCTAGCGACGAATGTTGTGCTTCCCACCCCAGCATGTTCTTCAACTTGTCTTTGCTGGCCACCAGGACGGCAGGGTCTCCGGCGCGACGAGGCCCCAGTTTGCGAGGGATCTTGCTTCCGGTGATGCGTTCGGCGGCGTCGATGACTTCCAGAATCGAATAGCCGCGGCTGTTTCCCACATTAAATGCTTCGCCAGAGACGCGTTCGATATTTTCGAGGGCGCGGATATGGGAGTCCGCGATATCGAAGATGTGGATGTAGTCGCGGATGCAGGTGCCGTCCGGAGTTGGGTAATCGGTGCCGAAAACATCGACGGCGGGGATGGCGCCGCTGGCAGCATCGAGAACGCGTGGGATCAGGTGCGTCTCGGTACGATGCGCTTCGCCACGCTCCGCGGACGCGCCGGCGGCGTTAAAATAACGCAGCGTCGCGTAGTTCAAACCAGTGTAGCCGCGATAATCGCCCAGAACTTGCTCGAAGAGCAGCTTGCTCTTGCCGTACGGATTGATGGGGGCTTTGGGATGGTCCTCGGGAATCGGTACGATTTTAGGTTCGCCGTACGTCGCGGCGGTGGAGGAGAAAATAAATTTCTTTACTCCGTGGCGCGTGACCGCATCGAGCAAATTGATGCCGCAGGCCACGTTGGCGGCGTAAAAGGTGCTTGGTTCGCGCATGGATTTGGCAACCAGGGCTTCAGCGGCGAAATGCATAACGGCATCGATTTTGTTTTTGTTGAAAACTTCCTCAATTTGCGGGCGGACCGCCAGGTCCACGTGACAGAAAACAGCGCCGGGCGGCACGGCTTGACGGTGGCCTTCGATCAGGTTATCCAACCCTACGACGCTAAATCCGCGAGCGAGCAGGACTTCGGAAACAATACTGCCGATGTAGCCAGCGGCGCCGGTGACGAGAATATTCAAAGCAAGAATCTCCTCAAAAATCGCAACGATAGTGTGCAGATAAACGCTAACAGGACGGCACACAATTGTCAGCGTGAAATTTTTTGCGGAGAAACCGGAACGACGGGATTTGACCTGAATTGCATCTAATTGGGGAACGGGCTGGGCCCGCGCTTGTTGGCGCGCTAGACCTGCGCCATGCGGCGCTGGAAGGTGAGCAGAATCAGGTCCGCGCGGCGGCGCACGCCAAACTTGCTCAACAAATTAGAGACGTGAAATTTGACGGTGCGCTCGGCGATGTTGAGCTTGCTGGCGATCTCTTTATTGGAGAGATTTTCGAGCAGCGAATCGAGCACTTCCTGTTCGCGTCGGCTCAGGTTGGTTACCGTGTCGGTCTTCAGGCGGCGCCCCTGGCCGTTGAGGATTGAGTCGACGAAGCCGGAAAGCAAATTGCGCGGCACCCAGAAACCACCGCTGGCGACGAGCGGAAGAGCGCGGATCAACTGGTCACGCGCTTCTACATATGTAAGCAGGCCTTTGACGCCGAGCCGCAACAGCGAGTAGCTGTTGGCGTCATTGTGCTGTTCACCAACGACGATCAGACGACCTTCGGGGAAACGTTCGAGAATATTGGCGAGCAGCGCGCCGGTGGCAGGCTTAGCGGCATGCGCGTCGATCACGTAGACCTGGGCCTTGGGGATTTCCAGGTTGCGCAGATCCGGAGCCAGGGTGGATTCCAGCTGCTTGACCTCAACCTTGAACTGCGCTTTGGCCAGCAATCGCTCGAACTCGCTGAGCACCACGGGATGCGGCGAGAGGATGCAAGCGGTTAGTTTGGCGGCGGTGCGTTTGGTAGCCACGGTTGATTCAGCGTATTTAATCTGGGCCGCAGGGGCAAGGACGTTGGGAGCGAGTGTTGTCGAATTGCTACGTGCCATCTACGCTTCTTTTCTCCCCGGCTGGGGCCGGAGCAGGATTTCGACGAAACGCTCAGCAGCAACGCCGTCCCAAGAGCGCACAGTGTAGCTAGCCCTGCCGGTTCGCGAAGCTACGGGACCGGCGACGGCAGGGTAAAAGAGCATGGGCGCTGGGGCCTGGCACTGCTGCGGCGACAGAGCCGCTAAAGGGGATTATAACATCGAGGTAAGTGTCGCCCGGCAAGCTCAAAACGCCATTCGCGCGTAAAAAGCACTAGTTGGATGGAACACGGTTCGGTTCGGGGGCAAAGCCGCGTAAAATACAGGTGGCTGGGTATTTGTGACATTCCTGCAGGTTGCCGCGTGAGTCCGTCAGGCTGTTTTTTCAGGCACATTGTGGGGAGGATTTTTTTGCGGCGGCGGTGTATCGAGAAGAGGCTAGCGAGGGCCTCTGAATCGTGCGTGATTTGATCGAATCCGGCAAGGCATTGCGTGCGCTGCTTTCCGAACGAGTCCTGGTACTCGACGGAGCGATGGGCACGATGCTGCAGCAGTGCGACCTGACCGCTGCCGACTTTGGCGGAGCTGCGCTTGAAGGTTGCAACGAAAACCTCGTGCGCACGCGGCCGGATGTGGTGCTGGACATTCACCGCAAATATTTCGCCGCGGGTTCGGACATTGTGGAGACGAATAGTTTTGGCTCCGCGCCGATTGTGCTGGCGGAGTATGGTCTGGCGAACGATGCGCACGAACTGAATGTGCTGGCGGCGAAACTGGCGCGGCAGGCTGCCGATGAATTCAGTTCTGCCGGCAAGCCGCGATTTGTGGCTGGGTCGGTGGGACCCACCACCAAAGCGATTACCGTTACCGGTGGCGTCACGTTTGAGGGCCTGCGTGAAGCGTATTACATCCAAGCCAAAGGGCTGGTCGAAGGCGGAGTGGACTTGCTCCTGGTCGAGACATGCCAGGATACGCGGAACATCAAGGCGGCGCTGCTGGCCATCCAGCGGTTATCGCGTGAGATTGGTGTGGAAGTTCCGGTGATTGTTTCCGTGACCATCGAACCGATGGGCACAATGCTCGCCGGGCAGACGGTCGAAGCGATGTGGGCTTCGTTGCGGCATGCGAAGCCGCTGGCGTTTGGCATGAACTGCGCGACAGGTCCGGAATTCATGACGGATCACATTCGCACGCTGAGCCAGCTAACTGGGCAGTACGTGTCCTGTTATCCCAACGCGGGTTTGCCGGATGAAGACGGGAAATATCTGGAGACGCCGAGCACGTTGGCGGCGCAACTGGAGAAATTTGTCGATCACGGCTGGCTGAATATTGTCGGCGGATGTTGCGGTACCACCGAGAAACACATTCAGGCGATTGCCCAAATGGTAGAAGGCAAGAAGCCGCGAATTCTGCAGGCCGAAGCGCACCGCGCGATCTATTCGGGGATTGAGACCATCGAGGCGGACGATCAGACGCGGCCGCTGCTGGTGGGTGAGCGCACCAACGTGATTGGATCGCGGCTATTTAAAGGGTTGGTAGCGGAAGAGAAATGGGAAGAAGCGAGTGAGATTGCGCGCCGGCAGATACGCGGAGGCGCGCACGTGGTGGATGTGTGCCTGCAGAGCACGGAGCGCGACGAAAAGGCGGACATCGAGCCCTTCTACGAAAAGTTGATTCGCAAGGTGAAGGCTCCGGTGATGATCGACACTACCGATCCAACCGCCGTTGAAATGGCGCTGACGTACTGCCAGGGAAAATCGATCATCAATTCCATCAACCTGGAGGATGGCGAAGAAAAATTTGAGCGCATCGTGCCAATGGCGCATACTTTTGGCGCGGCTGTGGTGGTCGGCTGCATCGATGAAGATAAGCTGCAGGCGCAGGCGTTTACGCGCGAACGCAAGCTGGCGATTGCGCAGCGTTCGTACAAGCTGCTGACGGAAAAATACGGGTTGGGCCCGGAGGATATCATCTTCGATCCGCTGGTGTTTCCTTGCGCCACGGGCGACGAAAATTACATTGGCGGCGCGGTGGAAACGGTGGAAGGTATCCGGCTGATCAAGCAGGCGCTGCCAGATACGCGCACGATCCTGGGAATATCCAACGTGTCCTTTGGTCTGCCTGCCGGGGCGCGCGAAGTGGTGAATTCAGTTTTCTTGTATTACTGCACGAAAGCGGGATTGGACCTGGCGATTGTGAATACCGAGAAACTGGAGCGCTTCGCTTCGATTTCTCAGCACGAACGGCAACTGGCGGAAAATCTGCTCTTTTCTCACCCGCCAAAGGATGTGCCCGCGGATCATTCCAAGGCTGAGCTACTGAAAAATGCTCCCGCGGATTGGCGCGAGCAGCAGAAGGAGCAGCGCGCGGCCATCAATCAATATTACATTCAGGCCATCACGGAACATTTTCGCACCGCGACAAAAAAAGAAAAGGTTCGTGCCGAGGATTTGCCTATCGACGAAAGGCTGGCGAATTACATTATCGAAGGCACGCGCGACGGACTCATCGACGACCTGGAGCGTAAACGCGCTGAGGGAGCGGCACCACTGGATATCGTGAATGGTCCGCTGATGAGCGGGATGGCCGAAGTTGGGCGACTGTTCAACGCTAACGAGTTGATTGTGGCAGAGGTGCTGCAGTCCGCGGAAGCGATGAAAGCGGCGGTCAGCCACCTCGAACAGTTCATGGAGAAAGCGGACACCGCGAAGCGCGGGAAGGTGGTGCTCGCAACCGTGAAGGGCGACGTGCACGACATTGGGAAAAATCTGGTCGAGATTATTCTGAAAAATAATGGCTATGACGTTGTAAATCTGGGCATCAAGGTGCCGCCGGAAGACTTGATCAAGGCCTATGGAATGCACAAGCCTGATGCCATCGGACTTTCCGGATTGCTGGTGAAGAGCGCGCAACAGATGGTTATTACCGCTAACGATTTGAAAGACGCGGGCATCGAGATACCGCTGTTGGTGGGTGGTGCCGCGCTTTCCGCAAAGTTCACGCAGCAAAAAATCGCGCCGAGCTACGGCAAAGCGGTGTGCTACGCGAAAGACGCCATGACCGGACTGCGCCTAATGAACGAACTAATGGATCCGGCGACACGCGAAACGCTAGTGCGCGCGCATACTTCGCAGGGCGATGGCGTGGAAATTGTCACCACGGTTTCCGTGGCGGCTGGACCAGCGGTAACGCACTCGCCAAAGGTGCGAACGGATCTGCCTATCCCGGCAGTGCAATCGCTCGAACGTAAAGTGCGTCTGGTGCCGGATTTACGTGAGCTGTGGAGCTACATCAATCCGTTCATGCTATACGGCCGGCACCTGGGTTTTCGGGGCGATTTCGCAAAACGGTTCGCGGAGCGCGACGCGAAAGCCGTCGAGCTATACGACAGCATGGAAGAGGTGAAGAACGAGGCCGCGGAGTTCATGAGAGTGCGCGCCGTGTGGCAGTTTTTCGAAGCGGAAGCACGCGACGGAGAGATTTCTCTGTTCGCACCGGGCGCGAAGGACGCGCTGCACACGTTCCGCTTTCCACGGCAACGCCAGGGCGATTTTCTTTGCTTGAGCGACTACATATTGCCCGCGCGCGAAACAAATGGCCGCCGCGAGCGGGATCACCTGGCGATGTTGGTGGTGAGCGCCGGCGAAGGCATTCGCGATCGCGCAGAGAAAGCCAAGAACGAAGGCTACTACTTCAAGTCGCACGGATTACAGGCGCTGGCGATTGAAACGGCGGAAGCCTGCGCGGAATGGCTGCATCGCCGCATCCGCGAAGATTGGGGATTTCCTGATTCGCCGGACCTGACCATGGCCCAGCGCTTTACATCGCGCTACCGGGGCAAGCGTTACAGTTTCGGTTATCCGGCTTGCCCAAATCTCGAGGATCAGGCAGGAATGTGGAAGCTGTTGCGGCCGGAAGAGATTGGCGTGCAGCTTACCGAGGGCTACATGATGGATCCGGAGGCCAGCGTGAGCGCGCTGGTTTTTCAGCATCCGGATTGCACGTATTTTTCCGTCGGAGACTCGACGGAAAGCCCGTGACGCAACTGAAGGCCCTGCGTACAACGTCGTCGCAATCCGTTCGCGGGTGACCCCTGAACCCCTTTTTGCCAGACATGCAAAGGGATAAGACTTTGCCACTTGTGGGAACAAAATGAGGGCTCACCCGTTGGGCTAGACATGGAATTCGCCTGACAATCTCCGTCTAAGTGCATTATTATGATATCGTTAGATGCCATTTAGGGGAATTCGATACTAGGTCCCCCATGGTGACACAGTTGCACTCCTTTACTCGACCCGAGCTGTCCAAGTCGACGGAAGAAAGTCTGCCCAGTAGAAAAGAGCAAGTAGTAAGCAAGCTCTGCCATGAACCCACAGATCAATTCGGTATTAGACCTACCTGTCGAAGCGGGCTTCGTTCTTGGCCAAGGCTCCGCAATATTGGCCGTGAACGCGATGGTAGCCGACATAGCTCCTACCGACATATCGGTGCTTCTGGTTGGAGAGAGCGGCACTGGTAAAGAGGCTTACGCGCGGCTTATTCATCGGATGTCCAGAACTCATGACGTCCCGCTGAAGAAGCTCAGCTGTGCGACGCTTGACCCTGCGCGCTTGCTGGGGCAAGTGCAGGACGGTCTGCACTCCGCAGCAAACGGCGAACATCCCGCATGTCTGTTTCTCGACGGAGTTGAGGAGCTGGATTTGGCCTCACAACGCGCCTTGGCGTCCGTGTTACCAGATGGCGAACCGAAACATGCCCGTGCGAGCAACGTCCGGCTTATCTCGTCAACTGCAATAAATCTTGGTAAAGCGGTCGAGGCAGGACAATTTCGGCGGGAATTGTATTTTCGAATCAACGGCGCGAGCTTGCGGTTGCCTCCTCTGCGCGAACGTAAGGAAGATATCCCGGCATTGATTGAGCATTTTCTGATTAAATCCTCTGTGGGGCAAAGAGAGTCCTTGGTGCTCGATACCGAAGCCATGGCAATCTTGATGTCTCACCCCTGGCCTGGGAACATCCGCGAACTGGAAAACCTGGTAAAGAAAATGGTGGCGCTAGCCGATACCAGGGCGGCACTGAACGAGTTACGAGCTGCGCCGCGACCCGCCCCGCGAATGGACGATGGCGATGAACCGAGGATGTCTTCGCTAAAGGTAGCGGCACGGGCGGCTTCGCGCCGAACGGAACGAGAGTTGATTCTAAAGGCCCTGGAGCGTACGCACTGGAACCGCAAGCGCGCCGCGCAAGAATTACAGATTAGCTATAAGTCGTTGCTGTATAAGATTAAGCAGATTGACGTGCCGGGAACCGGCACGGAAGAGTTGTAGGCGGAGGACGATATATGAAGTTATCAGGAATTTTGGTGCTGGCTTCGTCGATGATGCTGTGGGCGAGCTGGGCACAAGCACAAACGCCGGATGCTGCTGCCAAGCAGGCTCCTTCGCCGGCGGCCGTTTCCGTAGAAGAGTACAAGATTGGTGCTCAGGACGTTTTGCGCATCGATGTTTGGAAGGAAGCGGAGCTCACGCGAACCGTTCCGGTCCGCCCAGACGGAAAGATTTCGTTGCCGCTCCTGAACGACGTGCAAGCCGCCGGCCTTACTGCCACGCAACTGGCGAATGTGATCAGCGAAGGGCTCAAGAAATTTATCACCAGCCCGCAGGTCACAGTGACCGTTAGTGAGATCAACAGCCGCCGTGTGTACGTCACCGGTGAAGTTGCGCACGCAGGGGCCTTTCCGCTACTTCCCGCCATGACCGTTCTGCAAGCGCTTTCCAGCAGCGGAGGCTTTACGCAGTTTGCGAAGACCAAAGCTATCTATGTGCTCCGCGTTGAAGACGGAAAACAGGTAAAGCATCCCTTCAACTACAAAGAAGTGCTCGCCGGCCGCAAGCCGGAAGAGAACATCGCCTTGGAGCCCGGCGACGTGATTGTGGTGCCTTAAGGAAGTCATGACGAGACGCTGGACAACATTTCTGGCTGGATGGGGAACGCTGACGATCTTAAGCCTAATCCCCGTGGTGACGCGCGCGCAGGATCCGAGCACTAGTCCGAGTCCTAGCGATGCGACGCCGAAACCGGCTGCGCGCGCCTATCCGCCGTTGGGCAATGCTACGGGCGATGACCAGCCCTCGCCGGATCAACTCCTGCCGGACTCTCGGCCGCTTACCGGTGTGCAGAATCCGACGTTAGGCGTGGTGGAAAGTCCGCACAGCTATTGGCAGCCTGGATTCCAATACTCGAACACGATCCAAAGCAGCCTTCCGGGTGAAGCGTCATCCGGGTGGAGCAGCACGAACTATCTGGCAGCGACCGTGAGTCTTTTGGAGGCGTGGCGCTCTGCGCAGCTTACGGTGAATTATTCGGGAGGCGGAACGTTCTCGACGGACTCGACCCTGGGAAATGGCAATTACCAGCAATTGGGGGTCTCGCAGAACTTTCAATGGGCACGCTGGCAAGTACAATTCTTCGACCAGTTCTCTTATCTTCCAGAATCACAATTTGGATTTGGCGGTGGGACAAGTCTGGGACTGCCTGGTGGCGGCTATTCTGGCATACCGCAAACTGGCCTCACGAGCGGCTATCAATCCCTCTTCACTGCTGAAGGCCAGCGCTACAGCAACAATTTCACAACCCAAGTGGTTTACCAAATAAGTCCTCGGTCCTCAGTGAATGTGTCTGGGACTTATGGCATCTTGCGATTCGTCAACGCGGGCAACATTGAAAACGACAACACCGGTGCCAATATCGGCTATAACTACGAGTTGAACAAGACAGACACCATCGGTTTGACGTACGGTTTCAACCGCTACACTTACATCGGAGAACCACAGGCCATCAACGATAATGTAATTAATGTTGCCTACGGAAAAAAGATTACTGGCCGTCTCGCTCTCAAAGTGTATGGCGGTCCCGATATCACCACGTTTAGAGTGCCCGTCGGCAACGTGACACAGAGAACGTCCGGGGCCGGCGGAGCCACCCTTGATTACAGATTCTCGCACGTCGATCTAGGCGTGAGCTATAGCCACGCAGTGACCGCCGGGAGCGGCGTTTCTGTGGGTTTTGAGACCGATCAGGTCCAAGCGACTGTGTCTCGTCAGTTGACCAGGCTGTGGCAAGGACAGGCGAACTTTGGATTCGCACGCAACAGCGATTTAGTCTCCGGCGCTGCGGAGGCGAATTCCGCGACAGTCTTTAACTCCTGGTTTGGTGGCGCCGGACTCAGCCGGCCGTTCGGCCCTAATGCCAATTTTTCGATTGCATATACCGGGCGCGTTCAAACCGGTGGCACGGTATCTGGCTGCACAATTCCAGGTTGCAATGGCAGTTATACGCAAAGCCAGATCACCCTGAATATCCAATGGCACACACGGCCTCTGGTTCTGCGATGAATGCTGAAAGCCAGCGGGAGTTAGGCATCTCACGGACCGCTCGCGCGGCTCGCCGGCGCGATTGAGTTTTGCGGATTTATCAGGTAACTAAGGACCATGTACAAGAGCTTTTTCGGACTGAAAGAAAACCCGTTTAACGTCAACCCGGATCCTCGTTTTCTGTTCCTCACCCAACAGATCGAGGAAGCTCTGGCGGGGTTGATGTATGGCATTCAGACCCGAAAAGGCTTTATTACACTGACCGGCGAAGTGGGTACCGGGAAGACCACGCTGATCAACCGCTTGCTCGATTGGTTGCACCAGCGCACCGCACGCACCGCGTTTCTTTTCAACTCGCGAATGAATTCGAATCAGTTATTCGACTTCATTCTGGCGGAATTCGAAATTCCATGCGAATCGCGTAACAAGAGCCAGCAACTGATGAAGCTGAATCATTGGCTGCTGGAGCGGTACCGCGCGGGTGAAACGGTAGTGGTAATCATTGATGAAGCGCAAAATCTAACGTATCCGGTCCTTGAAGAGATTCGGCTACTCACTAATCTCGAGACTTCCACCGACAAATTGCTGCAGATCGTTTTGTCCGGCCAGCCAGAACTCGAAGAAAAATTGAAGCTACCGCAGCTGCGGCAACTTCGCCAACGCATCACGCTGCGCTGCAAAACAGCGCCGCTCACCCCCGAACAAACATTTGATTACATCGCGGAACGTCTAAGAATCGCAGGAGCCACCGGAAATCCCATTTTCGGCAAGGAAGCCGTTGAGACGATTCACGTCTACTCTCTTGGAATTCCGAGGGTAGTTAATTTGCTCTGCGAACACGCGCTGGTAAACTCCTACGTTGAACAGCAGCGCGTCGTTACGGCAAAAACCGTAGAGGACGTCGCTCGCGAGTTTCAGCTCGACGAAGTCGAGCCGGTGGCGCCGACGGGCAGCCAACGCATCGAGACGGACGTGTACAATTCAGAAGCCTTCCTGCAAAATCTCGGAGAGGCGCTGTCTCGTTTTCGGGCGAATCCTCCTTCAACCACGCGCGAACGAAAATAACCTGCATGTGGGCGAAATATCGGTTTGCGGCACTCAGCCGCACTCG
Source organism: uncultured Acidobacteriota bacterium (assembly GCA_963798585.1). Taxonomy (GTDB): domain Bacteria; phylum Acidobacteriota; class Terriglobia; order Acidiferrales; family UBA7541; genus Acidiferrum. The sequence continues at coordinate 96,620 of CAWCTJ010000003.1, read as the reverse complement.
TAATTGAACGTCTAGGCATTGGAGTAATCATAGGATGCGTTACCTGGTTACCGGCGGTGCAGGATTTATAGGGTCCAACATCGTCGATGAACTTGTCCGGCGCGGACAAACCGTCGTGGTGCTTGACGATCTTTCCGCTGGCAGAGAAGCGAATTTGGCCGCCGTCCGAAACAAAATTCATTTTCTGCGCGGAAGCATCACGGATCTTACGGCCGTCAAGACGGCCGCTGAAGGCGCCGACTATGTCATTCATCTAGCGGCGCGTACCTCCGTGCCACGTTCGGTAAAAGATCCCATTGAATCGAATCAGGTGAATATCGATGGGACGTTGAATGTCTTGGTAGCGGCTCGCGACGCGAAAGTGCGGCGTTTTGTTTATGCGGCATCGTCCGCGGCCTACGGCGAAACGCCCACGTTGCCGAAAGTAGAGTCTATGCCGGCCGCGCCGATTTCGCCCTACGGTATCACCAAGTATGTTGGCGAGCTGTATGCGCAAGTCTTCGGCCGGGTGTATGGTCTGGAGAACGCTTGTGTCCGTTACTTCAACGTCTTCGGTCCGCGACAAGATCCTACGTCCGAATATTCCGGTGTGTTGTCCCGCTTTATGCTCGCGGTCCTCGAAGGAAAAACTCCCGTAGTCTTTGGCGACGGCGAGCAAACGAGAGATTTCACCTTCATCGATAATATTGTGGATGAGACGTTGCGTGCCTGCGAGGCCGTCGATGCCTCAGGAAAGGTGTTTAACGGTGGAACGGGTGCACGCATTAGCTTGAACCAGGTCTTGCAGCAACTCGAAAAGATCACTGGGCGGAAGATCCTCGCGAAATACGAGCCTCCGCGCAACGGTGACATTCGCAATTCGCAAGCAAACGTCTCACTGGCACGCAGTGTACTGGGCTATGAACCGAGGGTACAGTTTGCAGAAGGGCTGCAGCGTACTTGGGAATGGTACAAAGACAGCTACGGCAAGAGCTAAAGCCCCCACGAATCCTCGTCCTCCGGTTGGCAGAGTGAGAAGGTTGTTTGTCAAACTTTTGCAAGCATTTATCCCTGAACGCGTGTCGGGTATGGCTGATATCGTCGCCAACACATTGTCGGCATTTCCTGAGCGTACCGGCCTTGCAACCCCCGCGCAATCCGCGTAATCCTTGAACCTCTCGGATGGCTGCGCGCCCCATCGCGCCGCGAACCTTCGAGAACTAAGCGGCGTTTTCACTGCTAGAGATGGAGTGTCTTAGATCCAACCTCTCGTCATGAGCCCACACTCTCAAGCACTTCCGAGTTGTTCGCATCCGTCTGCGACCTATTCTCGCCATGGCCTGGCGACTGTGTGCGGCAAAGCGATCAGGTGGGCTCGTGTCTGACGTCGACTCTCTCCCAAGCACCGTGCCGTCGATCAGCATCGTTATCGCGGTATACAACGACTGGACTCCGCTTAATCTTTGTTTGCAATCCCTGGCGCAACAAACGGATGCGCCTAGCTTTGAAGTCGTCATCGCAGATGATGGAAGTACCCACGTCGCGCCTGAATTCATCCGCAATGCGAGCAGCCATTACCCGCTAACGATCGTGCGACAGCTCCATAAAGGAATTTCTCCCGCGAGAAATTTCGGAATTCAGAATTCCCGCGGTTCGGTGGTGATATTTGTGGACGCCGACTGTAAACTGCAAAATGATTGCCTAGCCAAGCTTTCCTCAGTCATGGACGAGCATCCCGAACATCATTATTTTCAACTCCGCCTAATTGGTGACTGCTCCACACTGGTAGGCCGCGCAGAAGAGTTGCGGCTTATCACCATCCAGAAGCACATGCTGCAACCAGATGGACACATTCGATATCTGAATACCGCGGGGTTCGCAATTCGCCGCGTGCGTACGAATATTTCGGGAAGATATTCGATCCCGACGCACAGCGGGCGGAAGACACGCTCTTGCTCGCCAATCTGATGCAAAGTGGTGAACTGCCCTGGTTTGTCAACGATGCCGTCGTCCAACATGCGATTCCTCTCTCGCTCTTCGCTTGCCTCTTCAAGGGTGCTCGCTCCGCCTATATGGAGAGATGGACGCACAACCTTATCGCGGCCAAGGGTATCAAATTCCGCGTGAGCCACCGCGAACGTCTGAGTATGCTACGGTCCATGTGGGAAATTTCGGCGCAGCCTTCAATTGGCAGACCCGCCTGGTTCGTTCTGGCGGCTAGGCAAGTGATCCGTTTCGTGATGCTGCTGTTGACAGACGCGACGCGACTGCGAGATCCCGGGCGCATTTCAACAAAATCATCGTAAGTTACTCTGCATGATCGACAATCCCGGCGGCCGCGCTCACAACCGATTGAGAAGCAGGATGAATTAACCATGGGGGAACGGTAATGAAGAACTGTAGGCAGTTCTATATCGATGGCAGATGGGTGGACCCCATCGTTTCGCATGATTTTCCGGTCATTAATCCCGCCACCGAGGAACCCATCGCCACAATTTCTCTCGGTACCGCGGCAGACGCGGATCGCGCTGTAGGGGCAGCCAAACGCGCCTTTGAGTCGTATTCCGAGACGACCGTTGAACAACGTGTGGCATTGCTGCAAAGAATCGTCGCTGTCTACCAATCTCACATGGACGAGATGGCCGAAACTATTTCGGAGGAAATGGGCGCTCCCCTGTGGCTTGCGAAGGCGGCGCAGGCTCCCGCGGGCCTGGCGCACTTCGCGGAAATTGTGAAAGTGTTGGGATATTTCCGATTTGAAGAATCCAAAGGCTCCACGTTACTGCGAAAAGAACCGGTAGGAGTATGCGCATTAATTACGCCGTGGAACTGGCCCATGAACCAGATCGCTTGCAAAGTGGCGCCAGCCCTCGCGGCGGGTTGCACTGTTGTGCTGAAGCCCAGCGAACTTGCGCCGCTTTCTGCATATCTGTTCACGCGAATTCTGGACGAAGCCGGCGTGCCACCCGGAGTTTTTAATCTGGTGAACGGCGACGGGCCCACGGTGGGATCCGCGATTTCTTCGCATCCCGATATATCCATGGTTTCCTTTACCGGCTCGACTCGCGGCGGCGTCGCCGTGGCAACCGCCGCCGCGCTAACGGTGAAGCGCGTTACGCAAGAACTGGGCGGAAAATCCGCCAACATTATTCTGGAGGACGCGGATTTTGAGAACGCCGTAAAAGAAGGTGCACTAACGTGCTTTCGCAACACCGGGCAATCTTGCGATGCTCCCACCCGCATGCTAGTTCCACGTAAAAGACTGGAACAGGCCGCGGCAGCGGCTAAGCTGGCGGCTGAAAGCACGAAAGTCGCGGATCCAGTCGCGAAAGGGAGCATTGGTCCGCTGGCCAGCAAAGCACAGTTCGAAAAGGTCCAAGCGCTGATCAACAAAGGAATTGCCGAAGGCGCCACGCTGGTCACTGGCGGTCCGGGGCGGCCAGACGGCATTAACCGAGGTTACTTCGTCAAGCCAACTGTGTTTACTGCCGTCGCCAACGATATGACCATCGCGCGGGAAGAGATTTTCGGCCCGGTACTTTCCATAATCCCTTACGAAGACGAAGAAGATGCCGTGCGCATTGCCAACGACACCGTCTATGGATTGTCGGGTTACGTAACTTCTGGCGACGTCGATCACGCAAGGAGAGTTGCGAAACGCATTCGCGCCGGCAACGTGCATATCAATGGCGCCAGGATCGATTTCGCCGGCTGCTTCGGGGGCTACAAACAATCAGGAAACGGCAGAGAATGGGGTGAAGCTGGCCTCGAGGACTATCTGGAGTTGAAAGCGATCTTTGGCTACACACCGGCGGTAAAATGAGCCTTCCTGCATAGTTGCTTCCGTCACACTTTGCTTTCTTGCGTCCAGTCCCAGCAATGTAACTCCCAATCCTGGCCTTCCGCCACTACCGCGCCTACAAACGCAGCATCAGGCCGGAGTGAAAGTAGCTTCCAGCGCTCGCTATCCACGCTCTCCAAACGCTCTGGCTCCGAAGGCGTTAAGCTAACATGAAAACTCTTCAGAGGAATCTGCAGACCGTCACCGATAGCTTTTATGTAGGCTTCCTTGCGCGTCCAGCAGAGAAAAAACCCCTCCGTGCGCTTCGTCGGGGGTAGCGACTGCAGCTCGACAACTTCTTGCGGAGAGAAAAACCGCTCAGCGATTTCCTCGCTGGCGATATCGGGCCGAAGGAACTCTACGTCGACTCCCAACTGACGCCCCAGCGAAAACGCAACCAGTGCCAAACCATGCGCATGCGAAACGTTGAACTCTATTGCTAGGCCCTTCGAGACTTGCCGCAGGCTTGGCTTGCCGTAAGCTCCATAATCGAATGCCAATTCCTCTGGGGGTTGTCCAAGATACCTTCCCAGTAGTTGCCGTAGTGCTCCCCGCGTTGCTATAAAGGCGTCGCGGTCACGCTGAAAATAAAAACGATCCGCTCGGAGAGTTTCGTCCGCCGACAAGGTTCCTCGTGCTAGGGATATTTCGGCAGCACTGCGAGCGAGAGGGACCCTCCACACGTGAACCTCGCGCTCACCAAGGGCAACATTAGCCGCACCAGAATTCCAGGCAGCCGTTTCGGGCATGTCTAAAGTCTATGGTAATCAGCCGATTCTCGCGACCACCTGCCACGATCGCAAGCCGACGGCCCCGGCACGGACGTCTTCGCCCTGAAAGAGGAAGGCGTCGTCGAGCCATCGCATGTCAGATTGAGAAAACATTTCTCCTCCAGAGAGCCGCTGGCCCTGACTGAAACACGCTATATTTTACATATAATATTGATTATTATGGACTTACCTAAAAGGAAGAATGGTCGGCGGATTGCACAAAGTACCATCAAAACGAGGTATATTTGTAGGGCTCACGGCAATCTTTGAGGGTTTGCCGCATCGAATCCGCGTATGTTCGGATTGTCTTAGCCTGCGCTCCACAGTAGCAGGCCGTGAATGATGGACGATGGCAATTCTATGAGCAATTTGTCGACAGCCCAAATGACGGCAAGCGGTTCCGCGACGGCGAAGCTCACGGAGATTTGGCAAGATCTTCTCGGCATCGATCCTATCGGCATCGACCAAAATTATTTTGATCTGGGCGGCGACTCTTCTCTGGCAGTTCACCTGTTCGCGCGCATCGAAAAGGTCTTCGGCGTCAAACTACCGCTGGCCACGCTTTTTGAAGCTCCCACGATTGAAGATCTTGTACGAGTCCTAAGCGAGCAGACCTCTACATCTACATCAGGTTGGTCGCCACTCGTGGCCATTCAGCCAAATGGTTCCCGTCCGCCATTTTTCTGCATCCACGGCGCCGGCGGAAACGTGCTCATCTATCGTGATTTGTCGCGCCATCTAGGGCCAGACCAACCTTTTTATGGGTTGCAGGCTCAAGGCCTCGATGGCAGTTGCCCTCCGCTGACTACCATCGAAGATATGGCCCGGCTGTATGCCAAGGAAATTCGGAAGTTTCAGCCGCACGGGCCTTACCTTCTCGGCGGCTATTGTATGGGCGGCACTTTGGCATACGAAGTCGCGCGACTATTTCGCGCCGCAGGCGAAGAAATCTCTTTGTTGGCGCTGTTCGACAGCACGAACTGGTACAACATCCCTGTCCCATCGCTTTGGGGCAGAGCCTATCATGAGGTCGAGCGACTTTACTTTCACGCCGCCAATTTTTTTCGCCTCGACTTCGATGGGAAACGCAAATTCTTTGAAGAGAAGGTCGAAGCACTACGCAATCGGGTACCGGTATGGCGCGGCATGCTCCTCGCAAAGTTTAAGAAAGACGAATCATCAGGAGCTTCCGAGGCCCTGGTATTAGGCCAGATTTGGCGGGCTAACGATCACGCTTGCTTCATCTACAAGCCCCAACCCTTTCCGGGAGTAGTCACCGACTTTCGCCCACTGAAGCAATACCGCGTATTCGACAGACCGGGGACGAAGTGGAGTGATCTGGCGCAAGGTGGAGAACAAGTCGTGGTGCTTCCGGTATATCCCGCGGGTATGCTGGTCGAGCCGTTCGTGACGCATCTGGCGACGGCTCTCAAAAAATCCATCGATGCCGCTGTCCCAAACACAGTGTCCTGAGACGGATTCGATTATCGCAATATCCTGAAGAGACTGAGGCAAGGGAGCGCTTGCATGACTGCGGCAGCGAATTGGTCGAAGACCTGGACTTTTTTCGAAGACCAATGGCGCGAAGGAAATACGCCGATCATGGGCGTCCGCACGCACGCCGCTTGGCTTTGTTCTATCGTCTTCGATGGCGCCAGGGCCTTTGAAGGTGTCACCCCCGATTTGGATCTGCACTGTGCGCGTGTCAATGATTCGGCCAAGAAGCTATTCCTAAAACCGAGTATCTCGGTCGAAACCTGGATGAAACTGACGCGTGAAGGGATTGCCCGCTTCGATCAGCAGACCGCGCTCTACATTCGTCCCATGTATTGGGCGGAAAAAGAAGGGCCTTGGGTGCAGGCGCACGAACCGGAATCCACGCACTGGTGCTTGACGATCTATGAAGCGCCGATGCGCGAGCCGAAGGGTTTTTCCATCACACTTTCTCCCTTTCGCCGGCCAACGCCGGAGACCATGCCGGTAGATGCCAAGGCCGGTTGCTTGTATCCCAACAATGCGCGAGCGCTATTTGAAGCCCAGGCGCGTGGCGTGGACAATGCCGTGGTCTGCGACATGCTGGGCAATGTTGCGGAACTGGCCACCTCCAATGTCTTCATGGCCAAGAACGGCGTGGTGTATACGCCGATTCCGAACGGAACTTTTCTCGCGGGAATCACCCGGCAAAGAGTGATCGGCCTGCTGCGCGAAAACGGTGTGACCGTCATCGAGAAAACTCTGAAGTACCAAGATCTGCAATCCGCCGACGAGATTTTTTCTACAGGAAACTATTCAAAAGTTGTCCCCATAACTCGCATCGATGACCGTAAACTCGAATTTGGCCCCTTGTACAAGAAAGCTCGCGAGTTGTACTGGGCATTCGCGCATTCCTAGGACAATAGGTATTCTGCTTCCTGGGAATTGGCACTGAACAAAGGAGCCTTGAATCGTGTGTGTGGTTCTGATTTCGGCCGATGACGTGAATCGTGGAGACTAAATCCTCGTCCGCCATGGTTGAAGCTCTGACCGCGATGTGGCAGCGCCTCCTGCAGCACTCCCCCATCCTTCCCGACGACAATTTCTTTGATCTCGGCGGCGATTCTTCGATCGCGGTCGAGCTGTTTAACGAAATAGCCAAAATATCTGGGCGTGAACTGCCGCCCGTCACGATCTATCACGCGCCAACCATTGCGGCGTTGGCCGCACTGCTTGAACAATCTCTTAGTCCGCGATTGCCATCTCTGGTGCAGCTACGACCAGGCGTTTCGGAAACACCGGTGTTTATCGCTCACGGCCTTGGCGGCAGCGCCATGGAATTTTTCCAACTAGTGAAACATATCGATTCGCCCCATCCCATTTATGGCATGCAGGCCAGAGGAACCGACGGGCTGGATGAGCCCCTCGATCGCATCGAGGATATGGCGCAATTCCATCTTGAGGCCATCCGCGCCTTGCAACCCAAAGGCCCTTATTTTTTGCTTGGCTATTCGCTCGGTGGCCTGGTCACGCTGGAAATGGCGCGGCGTCTCTCAGAAACGGGAGAACACGTGGCCTTACTCGCATTGCTCGAATCCTATCCACATCGCCGTTATGTGCCTATGGAACAGCGAGTGCGGCTGGCAGTGCGCGCCACGGTGTATCACGCCTCTAACATGTTGCAGCTACCGGTGCCTGATGCCGCTGCCTATTTTTTGCGGCCGTCGGAGCGGCTATCGCACTTCTCGCGCGACGAACGCGGCCGCCTGCATCGGCATCCCCCGACCGGCATATGGTCCACCGCAGCCATGCAACGCGTGCGCGACAGCGGATACCTGGCGCTGCAACGCTACCGGCCGCGATATTATGATGGCAAGATCGCTTTTGTCGCCGCACGTGAGAGTCCGGAATTTCCCAATGACCCTGTCGCCGTCTGGGGCAAACTGGTGGGAAAACTCACCGTGGAAACGACGCCTGGAGATCATTACGGAATCATCACCACACACTTTGAGAATCTCGCCGCGGTACTGTCTCGCTATTTGCGAGAAGCGGTTTGAGACTAACAATCCCGCGATGATCAAATCGATGGGCATGGCGGGATGGGGTCAATCGAATAGCTTTTTGCTCCTCAGCAAATTCCTGGCACTTGAATCCTACGAAGGTGTAATCGCGTGAACGGAGCGGAAAGCCTGGTTGCGACGTTGCTCGGCGCTGGCGTGGAAGTCTGCTTCACGAACCCTGGCACATCAGAGATGCATATCGTGGCGGCTCTCGATCGCACTCCGCAAATGCGCTGTGTGCTCGGATTGTTTGAAGGCGTCGTCACCGCGGCTGCCGATGGCCATGCCCGCATGGCCGGCAAACCGGCATGCACGTTGCTTCACCTAGGCCCGGGACTCGCCAACGGCCTCGCTAATTTGCATAACGCCAGCCGCGCGAACACACCCATCGTTAATATCGTAGGTCAACATGCGACGCAGCATCTTTTGCACGACACACCACTGAAGGCTGACATCGAGGCCATCGCCAAGCCGTACTCGCATTGGCTCCGCACCTCTTCGTCTTCCTCCGAAATTGGATCCGACGCCATAGAGGCCATCGTGGCCGCCCGTACTGCGCCTGGACACATTGCAACTCTGATTGTGCCCGCGGATTTCGCGTGGAGTGAGGGAGGGATCGTAAAGCTGCTTCCAACGTTACCCGCCGCGAGGCGGCCAGAAAGCGGCAACATCGAGCATGCCGCGGCGATGCTTAAATCCGGTGTGCCAACCTGTCTATTGCTCGCGGGAAACGCTCTTTATGGCGCGGGCCTTGCCGCCGCCGGGCAAATTGCCTCCGCAACGGGCGCAAGGCTGCTCGCTCCCTATCCCTTTGCGCGCATGGAACGCGGCGCAGGTGCGCCCCTCGTCGAACGAATCCCTTATATCTTTGAGCAAGCCGCGACACTGCTTAAAGAATTTCGCCAAATGATTCTGGTTGGCGCCGCTGCGCCGCGATCCTACTTCGCGCATCCGACCAAGGACAGCTTACCGACGCCACCAAACTGCAAAATTCAGGTACTGGCTAATCCAGGTGAAGATTACGTTGCTGCTCTGAATGCCCTTGTGGGTGCACTGCAAATTCGCCACGTAATATCCTCTTCTGGCTCCTCTGGCTCTGAGGCAAAAATAGTTCGTCCGTCCCTTCCCAATGGTGCAATCAGTTTCACAGGCCTTGCCGCCGCTGTCGCCGCAGTTCTGCCTGATCACGCCGTGGTCGTCGACGAGTCCATGACTTCGGGCCGCGGCCTGATGGAAGCCACGGCCAGTGCTGGTCCGCACGACTGGCTCGCAAATACCGGCGGCTCTATCGGGATAGCCATGCCGCTTGCGGTGGGTGCGGCGGTGGCGTGCCCAGATCGTCGTGTGTTGTGTCTATCCGCTGATGGCAGCGGAATGTACACCCTGCAAGCTTTGTGGACCATGGCGCGCGAAGGTCTTAACGTTACAACCGTGGTTTACGCCAATCGCGCCTACGGCGTGCTGAAACGCGAATTTTCCAATCTCGGCCTCGGCGAGCCCGGACCCAGCGCCCGCAATTTATTTGAAATTGGCCGTCCCGATCTCGACTGGATAGCGCTAGCCAAGGGAATGGGCGTGCCGGGAACCCGCGTTTCTTCGTTGGAAGGGTTCACGGCGGCGCTGCGCGACGGTTTCGCGAACGCCGGGCCGACCTTGATCCAAGTCGATGTATAGATCGCGGTTTTGCTTGGCGCCAACCGCTGATCGACTTATGTCTTTCGTGCCCCGGATGGCAAGCTTTTCGCGAGTTCTTCCTTTATCACCTTCCCCGTCGGGGTCAGCGGCATCGTGGGAACCAACAAAATCTGCGAAGGCCGTTTATAAGGCGCAAGATGTTGCGCGGCATGTTCCGCCATGTCCTCGGCGGTGAGCGGTGATCCGGGCGCCGTTTGCACGAACGCAATGACCTCTTCGCCTCCGTCGACGCCCTCCACGGTCCGGCCAATCACCGCCGAACGCACCACTTGTGAATGGTTATTCAAAACCGCTTCAACCTCCGCGGGATACACGTTAAAACCGAAGCGCACGATCAATTCCTTGGTGCGTCCCACGATAAACAGAAAGCCATCTTCAATGCGCGCCAAATCGCGTGTATTGAACCATCCTTCGGCGTCAATCGCGGCGGCGGTTTCTTCCGGGGAGCGGTAGTAGCCCTTCATCACATTCGGCCCGCGCACCCGCAATTCGCCGACTTCGCCCTCCGGAACAGGTTGGCCGTCGAGTCCGATAAATTTAACTTTGACTCCTGGCAAGACGCGTCCCACGGAGGTATCCGTCCGCGGTTTCTCGACGACTGCCTGCGAGATATTTGGCGAACATTCCGTTACTCCATAACCGTTGTACAGCGGCAAACCGAAGAGTTTTTCGATATCCGCCTTGACGGCCGCGTGGAGCGGCGCACCCGAGGAAGAAATAATGCGCAGTGCGGGAAATTTCCGCGAGGTAATACCCTTCATTTTCGTGTACTCGAGCAGCAGAGAAAACATCGCTGGAGCGCCCAGCACCACCGTCAAGCGCTCCTTCTCGATGGTCGCCAGCGCCGCTACCGGATCGAAACGCGGCGACAAATAAAGTGTTGTGCCGCTGTGCAATGCGCCGAGCAGCACCACGGAAAGGCCCACGGCGTGAGACATCGGCAGAATACCGTACAGCCGGTCCTCTGGGGTCAGCGAGCGAATCTTGGCCGACACGTCTGCCACAAAGAGCAGACCCCGATGCGTCAACATCACGCCCTTGGGAAGCCCGGTGGTTCCTGAGGTATAAATCATCGCGGCCACGTTGTCGGAGACGTTGCCATCCAGTGGTTCTGGCGCAACATTTTCATTCACTGACCCAACACCCATTGGCCCCAATTCGGGAATTTCGATGATCGGCGCGCCATGCCGCTTGGCGTGTTCCCTCGCGTGGGGTGAGACCGCCGTGGTGTAAACCACCAGACGCGCACCGCAGTGTTCACGAATTTCATCCAGTTCGCGCGCCGAGAGCCGCGCATTCACGAGCACCGGCCATGCCCCAAAGCGCGCCAAGGCCAGCAACATGGCCACGAATGCTCGGCAATTTTCGCACACGAGCATGACGCGATCGCCGGGGCGCACCGCATGCTCTTGCAGCCACGCCGCGGTTCGCTCGATCGCCGCCTCAAGTTGTGCGTAGGTCCACGAGCCGGAAGCTTCGACCAGCGCCAAACGCTCCGGCGAACGCTCTGCCCAAGGCCTGGCAACGTCGCTGATGCGCAATGGTAGTCGCGTCAGAATTTCTGCTAACGGTTCTTCAGACATGGGCAGGAGTTACGCACGAACAGCTGGAACAAGGGAAGCGATTGGAGAAACGCCAGTTTTTTTCGACAACAAATATTTCAGCCAATTACGATAAATCTGCGCGGCCGAAGACTGCCACGCATTTCGCAACCCGTCCACCAGACGAGACTCGGGAAAATTCGCGAACAGTTTCTTCGCTGGCGCGGGCTTCGGCTGTCTTGCGAAAATCACTCAGCAGTTCGCAGGCCTCCGAGTCAAAATATCCCTCCGGCATGGAAGGATAAGTCGCGCGCTCTTGTTTCAGAAATCTGCGAATATCTCGCCGATATTCCTTCAACAACGTCTGCGAACCATACTCCGGATGCCCCTGAAAATGTACGAAGAGGCTGTTCCCCTTGTTCTTGATGAACAGATTGACCCCGGCATCGGCGGATTGGTCTAGAACGTCGTACCCGTGATCGGTGAGTGCGCTTACCCTGATTTCATTCCAACGCGACTGCGGGAATCGCACAATCTGCGGCAACCCATCGGTGAGCAGGTGGTCACGGACTCTCCGATATTCGAAGACGCCGAATTGCTTGTCGCCCAGGGGGGTCGCGCTCGATGCCATCACTGTGCAGCACGCTGGCATGTGCCGCCAGGCAGGACAATACCGTGGACGCGGTGTGCTCTTCGGCCCAGTCAAAAACGCCCGCCAGGGTCTCCCAGTAAGGTTCGTCACGCAAATTACGCTGTCGCGGCTCCGTGCCGGTAATGATCGCCCCGTCAAGCCGCCGGTTCCATAGATCTTCGACGGGCAAATAGTGACTGCGCAAATGGGTCTCTACGCGGTCTCCGCGAGGAACATCAGGCAGGTGGTAAAGCTGCACATGAACGGGAACGTCGCCGGACGCAGCTTCGAGCAGCGAGAAAAATTGTGCCTCGGTATCTTCGAGTGCCGCATCTGGCATGTTGTTGATAAGCGCGATGTTCACAGCCGTGAGCGGCTTCCAAGCCCTTGCTGGCCGCAAACGCGCCGTTGCGCAAATCCTGCCGTCCTGCCCAGTGCTCGGGAGCGCGGCCGCCATTAATCACCAGTGGCATGATGTGTCTCCCAAGGCTATTTCCACTCCAGGAGGTCGGCGACCTCAGGCCTTCGCATGTTCCAGCGCCTGACCCAGGTCGCTGAGAATATCGTCAATATGCTCGATGCCCACGCTAAGGCGCAGCATCTCCGGCGTAACTCCAGCTTTCGCTTGTTCCTCCGGCGTCAGCTGACGATGCGTCGTCGACGCGGGATGGCACGCCAGCGATTTGGCATCGCCCATATTCACCATACGCTTGAACAAACGCAGCGCGTCGAAGCACTTTGTGCCGGCTTCGAAGCCCCCCTTCACGCCAAAGGTCAGCAGTGAGCAAGCATTCTCGCCGAGATATCGATGCGCCATGGCGTACAGCGGGCTATCCGGAAATCCCGCGTAGTTAACCCATGCCACCATGGGATGGCTGCGCAAATACTCCGCCACCTTCCGCGCGTTCGCCACGTGACGTTCCACGCGCAGCGCAAGCGTTTCGACGCCCTGCAGCAGCAAAAACCCATTTAGTGGCGCCAGGGTCGACCCGGTGTTGCGCTGGCAAACCGTTCGGCAACGCGCCACAAAAGCCGCGTCGCCGTACTGGTCGACGTACACCACTCCGTGATACGCAACTTCCGGCTTGTTCAGCATGTAAAACTTATCGGGATATTTCCGCCAGGGAAATTTTCCGCTGTCGACGATCATCCCGCCCAGCGTGGTCCCGTGACCTCCCATAAATTTGGTCATGGAGTGCACCACCACATCCGCGCCATATTCGATGGGGCGCAGCAAAATCGGCGTAGCCACGGTGTTATCGACGATCAGCGGCACGCCATGCTTGTGCGCCACCTTTGCAAGCCCTTCGATGTCCGCAACATTACCCGCTGGATTGCCGACGCTTTCGCAGTAAACCGCGCGCGTATTTTCGTCAATCAGCTTTTCGACATCGTCGGGATGATCGCTCACGGCAAATCGCCCCGCGATTCCTTGCTTGGGTAATATGTGCGCGAGCAGCGTGTAGGTAGCCCCGTAAAGCTGCGGAAGCGGAGACGATGTTGTTGCCCATCTCCGCGATGTTGACCAGCGCGTAGTGAATCGCGGCCATTCCGGAGCTGACGCTCAGCCCTTCTACTCCCCCTTCAAGCGCCGCGACGCGCTTTTCCAGCACCGTGTTCGTGGGATTTCCGATGCGCGTGTAGATGTTGCCCTGAACATCCAGATTGAATAGCGCCGCGCCATGCTCCGCGCTGTCGAATTCGAACGCAATCGTCTGATAGATTGGCACCGCTACGGCCTTGGTGGTGGGATCGCCGTCATACCCCGCGTGAATTGCGATCGTCTCTCTCTTCATTTATCCACGCAACGTCACAGCGCAGGAGTTCCTTCGTTTTTTCTGGCAGCCACCACTCCTGCTGCTGGAACCGACACGGAATTTCGTGACCGCGCCGCCAACATCGCTTTATTGATGCGCCGCGCTGCGAAGCCCGCCCCAAAAGCAAATCTCATCAGCGGTCCAAATGTGTTGGCGGCCACCAGTCCCACGAAGTACAAACCCGCGACCGAGGATTCAAAACTACCGGAAAGCACCGGAGCAGAATTCACCAATTTCAAGTCACGACGAATTTCCGGGCTCAAGAACTGTAGTCTCTCCATGTCCACCTTGTAGCCCGTGCCGGTGATGATGTGTTCGGTTATAATTTCGCGCTCGCTGCCATCCGCCGCGCGGACCTTCAGATGTACCATACCATCCACCACCGCGGCGCTAACTGGCGTCAAGCCCAGCTGCAGAGGCACAAGTCCGACCACTTGTTTCCTGCTGGTCCAGCCCGCGGAGGGACCCAAGGTCGTGCGCACGAGCTCCAGCCGCTTCTTCTCCGGTAGAAAGCGAAACAACTCCGGCGAGTTGGCGAAGAAGCGCGACTTCATTCCCGGCCCAAGTCCCGATTGCGGATTCCGAATCCGCTGCCACAACGAACGTTGCTTGCCTGGCGTCGGCGCCGTGTGGAACACCAGCTCTTTCCGGCGCGCCACCAACTGCACGTCGGCCCCCGCTTCCTTTAACAAACCGGACAATTCGATCGCCGAGGCTCCGCCGCCGACCACTACAACGTTGCGGCCGCGAAACGGCGTGAGATCATGCCGCTGATAACTGTGCGAGACGAATTCCGGCCCTAAATTCGCGAACACGTCAGGGATGTATTTGAAATGTGTGATCCCTACGGCTAAAACCACTCGCCGAGCGCGCAGTTCCTCGCCAGTGTCCAATCGCAGCAAGAATCCCTCGGACAAGCGCGTCACGTTCACAACATTCTTTTCTTCCAGCTCCGGCACCAGACGTTCTCGAAACGCCAGTCCATAGTTCGCAAAGGTATCGAGCCGCACAGGAGTGTGCGTGTGATGGTAAGCGATTCCCTGTTCGCGCACAATACTGTTGCAACGTAAACGCCCCATCCGGATCGTACAGATTGGAGGCAAATCCGTCCGATTTGAGCATCATGCCTTTCGGCATGTGATCGCGCCAGCTATCCATCGGGCGGCCGAATATGCGGAACGAAATCCCGCTGCTCCGCAAGTACGCTGCGATCGAAAGTCCGTAGGGACCAGCACCAATAATAGCGGTTTCTAACATGGCTTAACCTAACGCTCCTCAAATAGTGTGGCCCTCTTGCTGGCCTCGTGCAAACGCATCCGTCAGAGAATTTCCTGCCGAAAGTTCCTGTCGCGGTTCGCAAGGAAGCACTACGGGCGCTTCACTCGCTGGGGACTTTCAGACGAACAAACAGCGAAAATGTGCCCCTGAACCGCACTCTTCGCCACGTACATCTCATGTATCAATAGCTTCCTTTACGCAGGTTGGTGACCATTCTGCCCTAGCATCCGACCGATCGGGATGGCATGCGAGGGATCCCCCAAGCCCAACGCTAACCATATCTTTTTCAATTACATACGAGGCAATCAAAATACTTCGAAGCTGTGTCACGCTACTTGGCTGAATCCATCTGTTTCTCAAGCAGTGAGCGCTATTTGTGTCAAACGGTGAATGCGATGGGAACGCGGTTAGGAACTCTTAGAGGAGGCGTTTCGCTGGTTCGTGCATGGCTTAATGGCTGCCGATATTCGTCCGAAACAAGCGAATTGCCTAATTTGGGAAAGTTTTTTCACACTCCTTTGGCGACTTTTGGGCACTCAGACCACCACGGAACTATTTCTCGTTGATGACGACCACGCATCAGCTAACTTGGCAATGTCAGCCCACCCCAAATAGTTTAAAGTCTAACCCAGCACCTGCCGCCTGCTCATTGCCTTGGCGTGTGCACGACTGCACTCAGCGATGATCATTTCTTAGCGCAACATGCAATCCAGAGTTCCACAACTCGACGCCGTCCGCGGCATCGCCATTCTGCTCGTCATGTTGGTGAATACCAGCGAAAAATATCCCGAGCTTCATTTGCTGCCTTTCGTCGTCAACGGCTGGATGGGCGTGGATCTGTTTTTCGTTTTGTCAGGCTTTTTAATCACTGGGATTCTTCTCGATACCAAACCATCAGAACACTATTTCAGAAATTTCTATGCCCGGCGGGTACTGCGCATCTTGCCGCTCTACTACGCAGTTCTACTCTTCATGTTTGTGGTCGTCCCGCTGTTGCGCCCAGCGGACGCCCAGTCGATTTTTGCAAGGTCGTCGCCTTGGTGGGCCTTCCCGCTCTTCCTGCAAAATTTCCTGCTCCCTCAGTCCACCTTGGCCCCCGGATCCCTTGGCGTCTCGTGGTCCCTGGCCATCGAAGAACAGTTTTATCTGCTATGGCCGTTGGTCGTGCGCTACAGTTCCATAAAGTTATTGCGCAGCACCGCTACGATCCTGATACTTCTATCACCCGCGCTGACCTTCTATCTGTCCAGTCAGCATGTCTACATCTACTCCAACGTATTCTGCCGGCAGGTTGGACTCATGACCGGAGCCCTGCTCGCTCTGCTCTTGCGCTCTAGCGACGTCGCGCCTGCCAGGTACGTCAAGCACGCTTGGGTCTTGTTCCTCACTGCCGCGATGGCCACTTATTTCAGTGAGGCCGTGGGGACGCGCTGGCTCACGTTCTCTTTGGTGGCGCTGATGGCTGCGTCATTCATTTTTCTGGCTTTGCATTCCGAACAAAAATGGCTGCAGGCGATTTTGCGCAACCGCTTCCTCATCTACACCGGAACCATCAGCTATGGACTCTACCTGTTGCACAAAATCCCATCGGATATCGCGCAAACGCTGCACCTCGAACGTCATCCTCTATTGATCCTGCCATTCGTTTTTGTGGCATCTTATGCGCTCGCCGCCCTCTCGTGGAACTTTCTTGAGAAGCCTTGTTTGCGCCAAAAGCGATTCTTTACTTCGACTCCAGCGCTCCCTCACCGCGCCACCGACTCCTCTGGCCAAGAACTTCCGCGGAACGATTAACGTGCCGCCGGTTCCGCCCGGCATCCTCGTTCATCCCCACGTAACACAAGTGCCGAGATGTTCTAACAAAAATGTGAAAAAAAGCATTGTAGTCCATGCGCCTTTACGGCTACCATTTCGCGCCTAGCCCTACCAGAGGGAATCCTGTCCAGTTACCTTTGGAGATTTTGTCATGCACGATTTGATGCTGTTGTTGGATCCGCAGAACGTTGATCTCGAACCCGAACCGATAAACCCCGATTGGATTGTGCGGGGCACCCCCACTGCGCGCAGCAAGAAACTGGTCACCAGCCGCGACTGGACCGCCAACGTCGTCGTCTGGGACTGCACTCCCGGCGTCTTTCATTGGCGGTACACCAGAGACGAAACCATTTATGTGCTGGCTGGCGAAGCTTTTATTTCGACCGGACCGGGCCAAGAACGCCGCTTCGCGGCCGGCGATCTCGGTTTCTTCCCGAATGGCTTCAGCTGTAATTGGCGCATTACGCAGACTTTTCGCAAATTTGTCGTCCAGAAAGAAACGATGTGGGCTCCCCTGGGCATGAGCGTGAAGGTATGCAAGAAATTACTGCGCAAGAGCGGCTTGCTCGGGAAACCTCATTGGCCGCCGATCGTGGACGTGCCGGACGCTACGAGGCCAGCCGGCGAATTCACGCCTAAAGGCGAGTCGGCGGTTGCAGCGGCGGCTGGTGGCTCAGGAACTGGCTTCCACCGTTCGTAATATTTATAATTCGCGGTGTCCAGTTTTCGCGGATCTTGCAACTTGACGCCCTGCAAGCGAGGCACGTCCCCAACGCAGATCTTGCGCTCGCCCGCCCCCAAGTGCCTGTGGACTCATTCTGATTTGCAAGTGAACTGGCATGGCTCGAGGAGTATTTAGCTCTTAATGAAACCCACCAGAAGACTCTACCCCGGCGACCTCGTCGAAGTGAAAAGTCCCGAACTAATCCTCCAGACCCTCGATGCCCACGGAACATTAGACAGTTTGCCGTTCATGCCGGAAATGGCGGAATTTTGCGGCCAGCGTTTCAAGGTTTTCCGGCGCGTGGTGAAGACGTGCTCCTCGGGAACTAGCTCCACCATGCGCGCCTTCCGGGGAGACGATGTCGTGCTCCTCGAAAATCTGCGCTGTTCCGGGGCCGCGCATGATGGCTGCGAGAAGGCCTGCATGATTTTCTGGCGCGAAGCCTGGCTGCAAAAGGTATCGGATGCTGGCGCTCCGCCAGTTCCGCACCTGGCCGGCCGCGAACAGTTGCTGACCCGACTGAAAACTTCCACAGGTGCGAATACTTATTTTTGCCAGGCCAGCGAACTTTCGCGCGCGGCGCCCCAGATTTCGCGTCGCGAACGTTTCTCCAAATGTTTCGACGAAATCGCGGCGAAAAATTGTACCGTCCTCGAAATGGCGCACCGCATCTCCATATGGCTGTTCTGGAGGATTCGTCGCGTTCTGCTCGGTCCCTTCGGCCGCGGAACAAACAACGCCACGCCCGCGGAAAGCTTGCACCTCAAGACCGGTGAATTAGTGCAGGTACGTTCGATGGCCAGCATTTCCCGTACCTTGAACCCCAAATCCTTCAACCGTGGCCTCTGGTTCTCGCCAGAAATGCGACTGCTTTGCGGTACTGAGCAACGCGTAGCGCAGCGCATCGATAAATTGATCGTCGATGGCACGGGAGAGATGCGCCAGCTACGCAACACCGTATATCTCGAGGGTTCCATGTGCGGCTGCGCTCACGTAGCCTTTGGCGGCTGTTCGCGGTGCGAATTCAATTATTGGCGGGAGATTTGGCTGCAGCGGCCTGCTGGTTCCCAATGAACGATAATCCCGGCAAGTTCATCAAGCTTTTCAGATTTACGCATCACGCTTTTGAGCGGACCCGTTTGACGCGAGCTTCGCGCCAAGCCTAGACTCTGCCTTCTCGTCTAGAACGATCTGCTTTGTGAAAGGAAATCATGACCAGGGAATTAGAAGGCAAAGTTGCGCTGGTGACCGGCGGGACCTCGGGCATTGGCCGGGATACCGCGGTACTTTTCGCAAAGACGGGGGCCAAAGTCGTGGTCGCGGGACGCCGCGAGGTAGAAGGAAAGGAAACCGTTGAGTTAGTCCGTGCCGCGGGCGGAGAAGCCCTGTTTGTGCAAGCCGATGTGTCGAAAGCTTCTGACGTCGAAGCACTCGTTAAGAAAACGGTCGAAAAATTTGGCCGCTTGGATGTCGCCTTCAATAATGCCGGAATCGAAGGTGTTTGGGTTCCCATCATCAGCCAATCCGAGGCAGACTGGGATCGCACCATCGCCATCAATCTCAAAGGCGTCTGGCTGTGCCTGAAGTACGAAATTCGCCAGATGCTCAAGCAAGGCGGTGGCGGAGCCATCGTTAACATGTCGTCGATCGCGGGTCTGATGGGTTCTGCGGGAGCTGCAACGTATTGCGCGAGCAAACACGGAGTTATCGGACTGACCAAAACCGCCGCACTCGAAAATGCCCGGAACCGAATTCGGGTAAACGCGGTATGTCCTGCGGTGATCGAAACGGCGATGGGTGATCGCATCTTTGGTGCGCCGGAGGTGAATAAATACGCGATTGGTCTCCATCCTCTCGGCCGTTTCGGAAAGCCGACGGAAGTCGCGGAGGCCGTCCTGTGGATGTGTTCGGAGCGCGCGGCTTTCATGACGGGCCAGTCGTTGGTTCTCGATGGTGGCTTCCTGGCTGGACCCAATCCTCCGGGCTAGATGCGCCTTGTTGATAGCGGGGCGAAGGCCTCGCCAGACGCGCATCCTGGCAAGCCCTGCGGACAAGCGTGTTAAAATCAGCATCAAGGCGTTGCGGATTTCTGAGTGACGGAAACTCTGTTGGCGGGGAGCTTCAGGTTGTCCAAGGTTAGCGTTCAAAAAATTACTTTCGGCGGCGAAACCCTGCAAGACCCCTATCCCATGTACGCCCGCATGCACGAGGAAGGTCCGCTGCATTTGTTGGATGTTGGCGGGAAATGGGCCGCGTGGGCGATTTTCAGCCACGCCGAGTGCTCCTCGATTGCGAAAGACCCAAGACTTTCTGCAAAACGCGCGCGGCAGATGTTATTGCCCCTGCCGCTCGAGCCGCCAGTCTGAGTTCACCGAACTCGCGCGCATGCTGAACTTGTGGCTGATTTTTATGGACGCGCCCGAGCACACGCGGCTGCGCAAGCTACTCAACAAAGGATTTTACTCCAGCGGCGGTCGAAGGCCTGCGTCCTCAAGTCGAGGCCATCGTCGATCGAATGCTAAAGCCGCTGCAGCATGGCTCGGAAGTCGAACTCATGCGCGAGTTCGCCAATCCCATGCCGGTACGCATCATTTCGGAAATGCTGGGAGTGCCGCAGGAATTGCACGACACCTTCGTCAATTGGTCGCGGGCCATCGCGGTGTTTCGCGGCAATCCGGAATCGCACGGTCGAGCAGGCGCGGGCGGCGCAAGATGCGCTCATTGCCATTGACCGATTTTTTCCGCAAGGCCGTGGCGGAACGGCGACGCAATAAAGGAAACGACCTGATTAGCCTGCTGATCGACATCGAGGAAGAGGGAGAAGTGCTGACCGAAGAAGAGCTATACGCGCAGTGTATCGCCCTGCTTTTCGCCGGGCACGAGACCACTCGAAATCTGATCGGCAACGGAATGTACACGCTCCTGCAGCACCCTGCAAGAGACAGCGGAATTGCGCGAGAAACCAGAGATGATCCGCTCGGCTGTGGAGGAGATTCTGCGTTATGAGAGCCCGGTGCAATTCACGGCTCGCGTGCTCAAGGAAGATATCGAGGTTTGCGGCCAGCGCATACCGAAGCGATGGTCGATCCTGTGCATGCTCGGCGCGGCGAACCGGGATCCAAAACAATTTAAAGAACCGGACCAGTTAAATCTGAAGAGGCTGAACAATCAACACTTGGCGTTCAGCGCCGGCCCGCATTTTTGCATTGGAAACCAACTCGCGCGGTTAGAGGGACAGATTGCGATCCTGAATCTGGTGCAGCGTTTTCCGGAGATGAAGCTCACCGGCCCGCGACCGAGTGGGCGGCTACGTTTGGATTCAGGGGTCTGGAAAGTCTTCCGGTAATTCTCTGAAACCTCGTTCGAGCTGCAGAATCCTACCCGATGGCAAAAGAATTTTAAGAAGCCCGAGCTCCTGATACGCTTGTCAGGAGCCCGCCGGTAAACGCTGCCAAATCAATTCGACGGTTTGGATTTCTCCGTTCACCGGCGTCGGTGGCGTCACCAATGCGATCCGATCGCCCTCGAATTTCACGCTGCGCACCAGGTCCTTATTCACGTAGTTCTGAATCGACGAGATCTCGACGTGATGCGTTACTTTGTCGCCGCTGAACGTATATCGTCCCGCATAGGCCAGAAAAGTCTTGAATGCCTCGGCCTGTTCTTCCTGCAGCGCAAGGCCCACCGGCCGAAAGAGAGCGCCTTTCGCCCGCCGTAGCTGATTACGGTACTCATTCTGCCCTCCCCGGTATAGGTAAGAAAACCCGTGGGGCCGGGACCATAAGGAGTTTCGTTCCGCGCCCCGGCGGATGTGGTACTCGAGGCGGACACCAGTTTCCACGTGCCGACAAAGCTGTCATTTGCGCCCATCCCAAACTCCTCTCACGAACCTCTCTCGCACTCTTAGTATGCACAGCGTGCCGGATTCGCGCGCGTACGCCAAAAATACACTTTCCTTATGGGACAACCGCCAGTCAATCTTTACATTTAGGTGACAGGTCGTGTTTCAAAAGATTGGTACGCTTTAGAGTGGTACGTAAGTAACTCCCAGCCACAGCGCTCACTGCTCTTGCGTCCTGGGACATTGCTCGCAATTTTGCGACAGAGATTGGACCCAGTTGAAACCGACCGTCCTGATTGTGACCACATCTCGCTGGTTCCCCACCGCTCGCCTGGCCGTAGCTTTCGCGAACGCCGGATGCCACGTGGAAGCCCTTTGCCCGTCAGGACATCCGATTTCCAAAACCACCGTCGTCAATCGCACATTCGCTTACCAAGGTCTCGCGCCTTTGCATTCGTTCGCCGGGGCCATCCGCGCCACCAATCCCGATTTTTTGGTTTCCGGCGATGATCTAGCCACCTGGCATCTTCATTGCCTTCACACGCAAGAACTTCGTTCGCACAAATCTGGTTCCGCGATTTCTCAACTCATCGAACGTTCCATCGGTGCACCGGAGTATTTTTCCACCATTGATGATCGCGCCTCGTTTATGCAAGTCGCCAGGGAAGCTGGCGTCCGCATCCCGCAAACCGCGGTCATCGCGGACTCGGACGGTCTCCGTCAGTGGATTGCGCAAGTTGGCTTTCCCACGGTCTTGAAAGCCAACGGCACCACCGGTGGTTACGGCGTACGTATCGTCCACAACGCTGAACAAGCTCAGCGCGCCTTCCGCCACTTGCAAGCTCCTCCGCTTCTCGCGCGCGCCATCAAGCAAGCCTTGTTCAACCGCAACTCCACTTTGGTGTGGCCTTCGCTGCGCCGTACCCGCTCTGCGGTAAACGCGCAATCCTTCGTTGCCGGCCAGGAAGCCACTTCCGCCCTGGCGTGCTGGAAAGGTGAGGTCCTGGCCAGCCTCCATTTTGCCGTCCTGCAGAAAGGTCACGCCGCCGGACATGCCACGGTGCTGCGGCGCATCGACCATCCCGAGATGGTTGCCACCGCCGAAAAAATGGTCCGCCAACTGCAACTCTCCGGCATTCATGGCCTTGATTTTATGCTCGACACGCGGTCTGGCGATGCTTACCTCATCGAGGTTAATCCGCGGGCCACGCAGGTCGGGCATCTCAGCTTCGGCGCCGGCCACGACCTGCCCGGCGCGCTTGTCTCGGCACTTACTGGCACTGAATTGCCGCCCGCGCCCGTGGTCACAAAAAAGGACACCATCGCTCTCTTCCCACAAGAATGGTTGCGGGATCCCTCCAGTTCCTATCTGCGCTGCGCCTATCACGATGTTCCCTGGAGTCAGCCCGAATTGCTCCGCGCCTGCGTCCGCAAGCGCCGAGACTTCGACGCGCGGGGCTGGGCCAAACTCAAACCTACTAATCGCTGAACCAAAGTTCCCTACTAGAGAACGACTCAGAGCAGGATTACCTTATTCCGGCATTTGGCCTATGGCCTCCTTGCTCCGCGTACGGCAGTGGTCGGCGCGGGCTAGAAGTCGTCATCCGGTATGGGCGCTGAAAAGCAGATTCTTCGCTTCGCTCGGAATGACAGATTTTAGATACGGGCGGCGGTGTGACATTTGTGTTGTGGGATGGCGCGGGAGAAGAAGAGTGCGAATCTAAAGATTCGCCACTACGAAGGCTCGGAGATAGCGCGTGGCCGTTGGTGCGGCCGGCCGCGTTGGGGCTGTTGGTGGGGGCGTTGGAGTTGCGGGAAAAAGCAGATTCCTCGCTTCGCTCGGAATGACAATTCTGGGGGATCCCGTCGGGATCGTCGGGGAGGTTGACATCGGAGTCGTCGACGTGGCGACGACGGCAGGGGCGGGGCACGAAATGGATAATGGGTTCGGGAGCGGCGTCTTTGGCGGCTTGGGCGTCTTTGGCTTGACGGTGCACGACGCTGATGCTGTTGAGTAGGAGTTGGGCGATGTAGGCCATGGCCATGGCGTCTTTGCGGGCGATGCGGTTGTGGGCGACCTGGGTGAGGAGATTGGCGAGGAAGAGGTTGACGGCGGCCGCGGTGCTGAGATCGCTGGCGCCGTCGAGGAGTGCGGCGGCGATTTCCTCCTTCGCAAGAGGAACGGTTGCTTCGGCGGACTGGCGCCCTTCCTCCGTCAGGGTAAAGCGGGAGCGTTTTGCTTCTGCGTGGGCGTGGAAAGCGCAGAGGGAGGTGCTGTGTGGGGCTAGCGGCATGCGGCAGCGTTTGCCGTCTTTGGAGTGGTGCTGACAGAGCGTGGATGGATCAGGTTTGCGAGACATAAGGCGTCCTTTTTGTGCGGGTTGTGAGTGCACGTAGAGATTTAGATTGGACTGGTTTAGTAACTACGTGGGTACTGGGGCCCCCCCCGGGGTCATGATGAAAGAGTAGGATTCTATTGGGTTTAGTGGTGACGGTTACGAAAGAGTGTGATTTTAATGGAGTTACGGCCCATCGCGCGGAGCGCTCAGAGTAAAGCGAAGTAAGGAAGTAGGGATGTAAGGAGGTAGGGAAAAGACGAGATGGGGCGAGATTCATGGGACATCTTAGCGTGGGTGCGGATACTTGTCAAGGTAATTTACTGTATGGTATTCATTCGAACGATCGGGATGAGAGGCACTCCCAAGCGGTGTCGGCGCATGCTGAGCGCGCAGCGCGCAGGATGACTTTATTCCGGGGTTTGGGCTATTCGGGGGTTTGGCCTATGGCTTCGGTCATTTCGTCGCGGGCCTGAATGTACTCGAGTTGCGATTGCAGGAGCAGGGTTTTGGCGTCCAGTTCGTGGGCGGTGGCGGCGTCGGCTTGCGAACGCAGCGCCGCGCCTTTTTCCAGTTGCTGAGCGGTGACGCGTTGCGATTCGGTGCGCAGGGACAGAAGCTCTTCCGAGACCGCGACCATCTGGCGGGTGCGTTCCAGCTTGTTCAAAGCGGTTTGCACGCGGAGTTCTACTTCTTCCTTGATGCGGGCTAAATTTTCTTCGGCTTGGGCGAGCTGAGCTTTGTGTTCGGCGATGGCGGCGTTTCTGCGGCCGCCGTCGAAGAGATCGTAGCCGAAGTGCATGCCGAAGGTGCCGAAATTGCGGGCGAGGAAAGGCACGTTGTCCTGATAGCTGTAGCGGGCGAAGGCTTCGACGTCCGGGATGTATTGGCGTTTGGCGAGGCGGACGGCGGCGTTCGGCTTTTGCGATTTGCTGCGCGGGCTTCGGCGATTTCCGGATGCGCTTCGAGTGCCACGCGCACGCACTCTTCGCGTTCGCAGGTCGCGCCGACCTGGCGGACGCTGGCATCCAGGGTCAGCGGAGTGGTCAGCGGCAAGCCGATGGCGTCGTTCAGTTGCATGGTCAAGTCGGAGAGTTGCAATTCGGTGGTGAGCAGATCCTGCTTGGCCTCAAGAAATTGCGCGCGGCTCTCGATGGCTTCTTCTTCGAGCGTGCTGCCGTATTTCACTTGTTGCAGGCGTTCCTTTTGCAGGTCGTCGCTGGCTTGAATTTTTGCCTGGTCGGCTTCGCGGTGCGCCTGGGCGATCGAGGATTCGGTAGTAAATCTGGTGAACTTTCAGGGCGACGGCGTTTTCCGTTTGGTGCGCTTGGTCGCGCGTTGGCGTTCAGTTCGGCTGTGGCGACGTCGTTGGCGGGCTTGATTTTCCAGAGATCGGTGAGCGGCTGGGTCAGGCCGGTGCCGCTGGTGATTAGCGTTGTGCCGCCCTGGTTAATGACAGATGTAGTGGTCGGGAACGGTGCGCCGGCGACGGTGCCGAGGCTTCCCGCGGCAATGCCGATGAATTGCGTGTCGGTAAGCGCGAAGAGGCTGCTGTCGTTGCGGAGAACCGGGAAGTAGGCGCTGTGCGCGACATCCTTGGCGTGCTTTTTTTCTTCCACCTGGAAGCTGGCGATGCGCACGAGGTGGTTGTGTTTCAGCGCCAGCTGCACGGCTTCGTCGAGGCTGATGTGGCGGGGCGCGGGCGCAGTTGTTTCCTGCGCGGCAACGCGATGCGGAGAAATAAATAGCAGTTAAGGCACAAACGAGAGCGGCGCGTGAGTTCATGATTTTGTTCCTTGAGTTGAAGGGGTTCCTCGACCGGGAAGCCTAGTTCGCCATAATGCAACGGCGATTTTTTTAGCAAAGCGATGAGCAACAGCGCGGCGACGCAGGCCCAGGCGATGAGGTGAAATCCGTCGATGAAGGTGAGGGTGTAAGCCTGCAGGCGGACGCGGGCGCTGATGAGTCCGACGGCGCGGCCGGTGGCGGCAGTGAGGCCGGAGGATTTGCCGTAGAGGCCGGCGGTGAGTTGGCGGATGGCGGAGTCGGTAGTACAGCTGCCTTGCTGCACATGCAGACCGAGAAGATTGGAGTGCAGCTCTTCGCGCATGGCGATGAAGTGGGTCATGAACGCCACGCCAATTTGTCCGCCGAGGAGGCGGATAACGTGGAAGAAGGCGGAAAAAGTGAGCGCGTCTTGCGGCTTGGTGAGGCCACCGGTGAAGATCGCTTGCAGCACGATGGTCGAGACAATGCCGATGAAGGCGAAAGATTGGCCCACGCCCATGAGCAGTTCGGAGCGATAAAAATCCGGCGCCGACCAAGCGCTGGTGTATTGGGCGTTGAGCAGCGCCGCCGCGGCCATGCAAGCGAAGCCGGTGGCCATGAGCAGGCGCGAATCGAGCCCGTAGAGCAGCAGCAGCGCGGCGATTACGGCGATCAAAATTTGCGGCAGCCGCGGTCCAGATCACGGCCGGCGCAATTTGGTCGGCCTCGAAGCCGTGCACGGCCAGCGCTTGGGGGACGAGGATTATAGTAGAGAGCAAGCAAAAGCGAAAAAGAATTAGGCCGAAGCCTAAGACTTGCGTGTTCCATAGGCGAATGTACGGAAGGTCGACAAGTGGATTAGGGCTGCGGAGACGGCGTACGAGCGAGCCCAGCAAGAAAACCGCGGCACCGAAAAAAAGCGCGTTGAACAGTCCAGAGTGCAACCAATCGAGCCGCTGGCCCTGGTCCAGGCCGCGAACAACAGCGCGAAGCCGGCGCTGGCGTAGAGGAAGCCGGCGAAGCTTGGCGGTGTTGCACCGGACTTTCTCGGCGGCGGAGCCGGAACGCCGTAATAAATGCACAGGGCCATGATGGGCGTAAGCACTGCGGAAACCCAGAACATCCAATGATAGGAAAGATGGTCGCGGCACCAGCCGTAGAGCGATCGGCGCGATGTTCACCGCGCCGTCCACCGAGGAGGCGTAAAGCGCCAGTGTGAACGGAAGAAAGCGCGGCGGAATATTTTTTAGCGCGAACGTTAGCGTTAGGGGATAAAAAGTGCCGGAGGTCAGACCAGCGAGCACCAGCGCGGTGAGCAACAGGCTGTAGTTGTGAATGAACGGAAGATAAGCGCAAATCAGCGGTGAACGAAGTTGCGGCAAGCAACAGAACTTTGCGCGCGCCGAGCAGCCCCCCGACGTAGACGGTGAACGGGCCGATGAACATCAGGGCGATATTGTAAGCGCTGCCGATCCACGCGCCGTCGTCGTAGCCGATGCCCAGCGCGCCTTTCAGATCTGCGGTGCCCAGCGTGAGCATGCGGCCGGTAAGCGTGACGATTCCCGCACCCATCACTACGCCCAAAATTCCAACGAGCGGGCTTTGTGAAAGCTCCGCCGGCAAACCTCCGGCAATGGCTCTGGCGATTTGTCCTTTTGAGGGCGGGTGTAACGCTGCGGTTTGCGTGGCCATGGCGTACGCTCCGGTTAGCGGGAAGTGCGCACGGTGGCGGTTACGGAGAGTCCCGGGCGCAACTTGGCAGCTAGCGCGGAGTCATCGAACGCGATCTTCACGGGAATTCTTTGCACCACTTTGGTGAAATTTCCCGTGGCATTGTCTGGCGGCAGCAGACTGAATTGCGAGCCGCTGGCCGGAGCGATTTCCAGAACCTTTCCGCGGAACGTTTGACCGGGATACTCGTCGATGCGAATTTCCGCGGAGTCGCCGACTTTCATATGTGTAAGTTGCGTTTCGCGGTAATTCGCTTGCACCCATTTGGTTTCCGCGACGAAAGTCAAACTTGCGTACCGGGAGAAACCAGTTGTCCGGCGCGGACCTGGCGTTCGCCCACGGTGCCATCCGCAGGCGCGTGAATCTTGGTATAGCCAGATTCACTTGCGCAACGGTAAGGGCGGCTTCTTTGGCGTGAAGATCGGCCATGAGTTGCAGGTCTTGCGATTCCAGTACCGCTTTGCTGCGCCGCTCGGTTTCGACGCCGATTTCGTTGCTGCGCAGCGCGGTTTCGCTTGGGCGAGGTCCGCTTCACGGCTGGCAGCTTGCGCAGCGAGACGCTGCTCATCGGCCACCGCGGTTTCGACGCTGCTGCTGCGTGGTGGCATGGTTTGCGAGCAAGCGCTTCCTGGCGCGTACGTTCGGCACTGGTACGCACCACGTCAGCGTGCACCGCATTGATGCCCGCTTCGGCGGCGGCAATTTGCGACTTGGCTTGCTCGACCCCGGCCAGCGCTTTATCGATGCGGGCATCCTGCAGATCGCGTTGTTTGCGATTATTTTCGATGGCGGCTTTGGCCGCTTCCACGGCGGCGACAGCTTGAGCCGTTTGGGCTTGGTAGTCGTCGTCCTGCAATTCGACCAGCAAATCTCCCGCGTGGACATTCTGATAGTCAGAGACTTTCACGTCGCGCACGATACCCGCAACTTTGGTGCTCAGCGGGGTCAGGTCGCCGCGCACAAACGCATCGTCGGTCACTTGCTCGACCCGCCCGCCTTCCCAGGCGTTCCAGTCGCGCGTGACGGTGAAGATCACTGCCGCGGCAAGCAGCAACACCAGTGCAGGCGTTAGATATTTTAGCCAGGGCCAGCGGTGTTGCGGCGGCGTGGCAGCGTGTTCGGGCGGAGGCGCCGGAGGGGAAGCCGGCGTGACGGGACTCGATGTGATGGGATTCGATGTGGAAGAGGCGGCCATGGGGTTCAACTCCTTGGGCACAACGTCAGTTGGCGTGTGATTAGTTGATCCGGCGGCGATTGAGCACACTGTATTCTAAATCAAAATGTTCTAACATCCGAAATAACCAGCTAGCGCGATGGATACGTCACCAGGTGACTTCTTCAGCGTTTCAACCCACAGTTTGGTTTTAAAGATCGCTGCGCGGTGATGGTGGCAGACGAACTCGTACCGTCGTGGAGCGTTGAGTGGATCTATCGAATGAAAAGTTTCGGAAACAGCAACCCCTTTTTCCTTTGGTACTGGCGAGGCAGTGCCATATGGTCAACCTCTTTTATTAATGGACAGGCTGGGTCTCTTATCCGACGGAAGTGCAGCGGATTGCCCTATAACTTAAGCTTCATTTGAGATGGATTTTCCGGGTTTCCCGGTCACAAGATCCAACGGGGGGGATATTAGGAGACGAAGGTGCAGCCGACGCGGTAGGTGCCTTGGGCGGTGCGCTGCGACCAGACCTGTTTGAGGTTGACGCGGACCGGGGGAAGAATCGGCACGTGGAGGACGGCGAAAATATTGGCGGGAAGCTCTTCGGCGGCTTCCATCTCGAGAGCTACGCCACCGAAGCCGAGGTCCAGGACGCGGGCGCGCCGTGATGCTTCATCGCCCAGCACAGCGTAAGCGTTGGTACCGGTCATGGAGACGCGTTCGGCTTTGCGCACGACGGTGAAAATATTGGGAGAGGGATTGGGAATGTCGCTTTGGCCGCTCGCCATTCCGGAAGCGGTCGCGGCTGCTGCGATTTCCATGCCGTGCGGTAGCGCAGAAGTGCGGGGACCAACCGGTACTGGCCCCGGAGCTGGCCAGCTGGAGATCGGCTCCGGAACTGCAGCGGCGGACTTAGACTGAGGTGCGGGAGGTGCCTGCGACGGAACTTCAAGGCGGTGCGGCGCAACGCGCTGCGACGATGCATCTTCTCGTGAGTGGCAACTTCGGTGCGCGTGCCGGTGGATTCTGCGCGAGATGCGGCGCTCGAGCCGGAACTACGACCGTGGCTGGCGTGCTTGAGGCGGTAGAGGCGCTCGTCGGCGACGCGGATCAACTGATCGGCGTGCTCGCCATCCTGCGGGAAATTGGCGACGCCGTGATCCATGTTGACGCCCACGGTGATCTGCAGGGGCTTTAGGTTTTCCGCAAAAATCATTTCAACACGGCGGCTGAGGGCCATGGCCTGGGGAGCGTCCGTCTGCGGCAGGAGAAGAGCAAATTCGTCGCCACCAATGCGGAAGGCGGAGTCCGAGGTGCGCAGAGCATTCTTTAGTGTGGCGGCGGCGGTACGCAAAACTTCATCACCGCGCGGATGGCCGTGCGTATCGTTTACTTCTTTGAAACGATGAAGATCTAGAATTACGAGGCCGAGCGGCTGGCCATAACGACGTGCGCGATTCAATTCCTTTTCGAAAGATTCGCCGAAGAGGCGGCGGTTGTAGAGACCGGTGAGAGCGTCGGTGACAGCGTTCAACTGCAGTTCTTTGAGAGCGTCATATTCCATGATGATGGGCACACGGAACATTCCGGCGGACGCGAGTACGTCAACGAGCGCGGTTTTGAGCGCTACGGGGCGATGTAAACACTCGCTGAGTTCGCGGCGGCGGAGCAGCATTTCATCCCACAACTGAACGCATTGGGTTTCCTGCAAGTCGAGTTGCGTGATGGTATGAAAATAGCGCTGCAGAAATTGGCCGCGCGCGGGCAACTCTAGGCCGCTAAGGGTATCGGCCAACAGGTCCAGGTACGAATCTTCTATCGGCAAGCGCGAGGGCGCTGGGGCGCCGGGGCTATGCATGTCCGGTTTATACCTGATCTCGCCTATCCCCGCGGGGGTTGGGGGAACATAGGGCTTTCTATCACGTCTTGGAAGCAAGCGCGAGTCCAATCACACCAGTATCAACGCCCAGCCCAGAACGGCATCCAGGGGTCAAAATCGGGCGCATCTTATTACAAGAAAGGTAGATAGCGGAGATGGGAAAGAACTTGGCGATGCGGGGTAGATATGGAACGCCCCAGGCAAGGCTAGAGCCTTGCCTCGATTAGGACAAACTGGATACCAAACTACTCAAGAGGCTTGAGAAACTCCAGCCCGAAGAGGCGCATGTCGCCGGCGGCATCCTGCCGGAGCACTTTGGCGGAAATGGGAGGGGTTTCGCTGGGAACGACGCTGGAGGGAGAGGGCGAGGGGGCGGGAATCGTAAGGTGCACGACTTGATCCCTGCGTAGGAGATGAGCCGAGGCGATACAGGCTCCGGTGGCGCTGATATTAAGCGTCTTGGTCAATTCCACGAATTCGGCGCCAGAAACGTCGGTAGCCCGCAGAAAAACCGGGACTTGGAGGCGAATACGAGGCGAGCGGCGGGTTGGGGAGTAGTCCAAGCGCTGGCCTTCCTTCATATTGAGTTGAGTCTGCAAATTTTGTCTCGTAGTACTACGGAACTAGTACGGACCAGTGCACTCACGATGCCAGACACCGAGCCGCGCATCGCTTGTAAGTCTAGCATTCGCTTGCCATTAACAAAACAGGGAAAGCGGAGTGTCTCTCGGTGGGCATCCGAGGTGTGGCGGTGTCTAGTTCGTTTCCCCAAATGTGCAAATCAAGCGCCTTTACCATTGACACTCAGCAAACCCTTTGCGAGCATTGAGGCCCGCACAATGGAAAAACATTACCACTCTGGCGACAAGGCTGGTGAAGCCAAATGACTGGCCGAACCGCAGCACCCCTCGACGCCGAGCAACCTCGGGGCCTTTCTCTGCCCATTGAGCTGGTGCAAGGGTTGGTCGATGCCGTCGATGAATCCTACCTAGTGTCCGACCGTGGAGGGACATTATTACTCGCCAACGGGAAAGCGCGCAAGCATCTCGCGACGCGAGGCTTTTCGCAGCCTTTGCGGTTGAATTTGTTTTCGGATGTTTTGTGCGTCGATGCTAGCGAAGTGTTCAGTCAGATTGAGGGCGGGCAACACGAAGTAAAAATGATTTTGGAACTGGGTGACACGAAATACCGCGCGCACATGCGCTGGATGCCGGATTCGGATTGGCTGGTGGTGCAACTGGCGGAACAGATTGCGGCGGGCGCCGCCGGTGATCCGGGAAAACACCCGACGGTGCAGGAACTTTTGCAAGAACGCGAGATTACTTACCGGAACCTGCTGGCTGCTTACTTGAAATTGCAGGAAGTGAACCGGCAAAAAACCGTTTTTCTGGCTTCAGCGGCGCATGAATTGAAGACGCCGCTGGCGGTAATCAAAGGTTACTACGATTTGCTGCTTACGGGGTCGCTGGGGCGGCTGACGGAAAAGCAGCGCGACATTCTGGAGGAATCGAAGGACAGCTGCGAGCGGCTGGTGCGGCTGGTTTCGATGTTCCTGAATTACTCGGCGCTGGAGAGCGGCAAGCTGGTGCTGCAACTGCGCGACAATGATCTGCGGGATTGCCTGGAAGAGCTGACCAAGCGGTGGTCGGAGGCGTTTCAGCGGAAGGGCGTGCGGCTGGAAGTGACGTTTGATCCCTCGATTCCCACTTTTAAGTTTGACTATCAGAAGGTGCAGCAAGCGGCGGCAAATCTATTGGACAACTCCCTGAAGCACACGCCGGCGGGAGGAAGCGTGACGCTTTGCGCCGCGCCGCATTTCTGGGAGCGCCGCGTGACGGCGACCACTACGCCATCGGATCGCCGGCGGTTCAAGCTGCCGCGGCCGAACAGCGTGGAAGTGAGCGTGGCGGATACCGGACCAGGGATACCGGCGGAACATCACCAGGAGATATTCGAGGATTTTGTGCGCGTGGATCGCAACACCTCGGGAATGGGACTGGGACTGGCGATTGCCAAGCGCCTGATCCAGGCGCATCGCGGGAAGATCTGGGTGGAGAGCGAGCCGAACGCGGGAAGCAAGTTTACATTTTTGTTGCCGATGGATCAGGGCTGAGAAGTCCTGGCTAGGAAAGACGGCATCGGCAGGAGAATTTTTTTGGGGATGGGAAAGGACACGGCCATGGCGGTTAAGGACAAGATTCTGGTGGTGGATGACGAGCCGAGCATACGGAAGTATCTGCAGACGTTGCTGGAAGTGGACGGCTACGACGTCGAGACGGTGAGCACGGGAAAAGAGGCCATCGAAAAGGTCAGTAAGGGCGATCGGCCGGACTTCGTGATTTTGGACGTGTTGATGCCGGAAATGAGCGGGCTGGACACGCTGAAAGAATTGATGCAAGTGGACCGCACACTGAATGTGATCATGCTGTCGTGCTCGAATGAAGTGGGGACGGTGGTGGAAGCGATCCGCATCGGCGCGCACGATTATTTGACCAAGCCGTTTGAGAAGTCGGAGCTGGATGCGGCGATGCTGAAGTCGCGTCAAAAAAAGGAACTGGCCACAGAAAACCAGGCGCTGCGCGAATATTGCGACCAAGTGACGGAGGATTTGAGCTTTTTGGCGGCGAGTCCGCAGATGGTGCGAATCCGGCAGCAGATTCTGCAAATCGCGCCGGTGGATGTGCCGGTATTTATCTGCGGCGAAAGCGGAGTGGGCAAGGAAGTTGTGGCGCGCATGATTCACTTGCGTTCGAAGCGGCGGAACCTGCCGTTCATTAAGGTGAATTGCGCGGCGCTGCCGGGCGAGTTGCTGGAGTCGGAGCTATTCGGATTCGAGCAAGGAGCATTTACCGGCGCGGTGCGCGCCAAGCCGGGAAAATTCGAGCTGGCGAACAAAGGAACGATCTTCCTGGATGAAATCGCGGAGATGAGTACGCACTTGCAGGCCAAGCTTCTGCACGTGTTGCAGGATCACCAGTACTCGCGGCTGGGCGGCCGCCACCTGATCGAGACCGACGTGCGCGTGCTGGCGGCGACCAACGTGGATGTGCAAGAAGCGATGAAGGATGGGCGTTTTCGCGAAGACCTGTATTACCGGTTGAATGTGCTTTCGATTCTGGTGCCGCCGCTGCGGGAACGAACGGTGGAAATTCCGCTGCTGTTCCGGCATTTTCTTGAGAAGTATGCGGAGAAATTTGGCAAAGGGCCGCTGACGCCGTCAAAGCATTTGATGGATGCGGCGATGAATTATCCCTGGCCGGGAAATTTGCGCGAGCTGGAAAATTTCGTGAAGCGCTACATGATTCTGGAAGACGACGAGGGCAGCCTCCGCGAATTGATCGAGATGTCGGCTTCGCGGCAGCGCACCTCTCCGCGTCAAGAGCCCGTCGCGCCGCCCCGGGAACAGGGACTTAAAGCGCTGGTGCGCGGACTGAAGGATGAAGCCGAGATGGAAGCGATTGCCGCGGCGCTGGAGAAGACCCGCTGGTGCCGCAAGGACGCCGCCAAGATGCTGGGCATCAGCTACAAGGCGCTGCTCTACAAGATGCGGCAGTTTAATCTGGGTACGACGCGTACGCGGCGTGCACCCGCCGTCGCCGAAGAGCCCGCTGGCGTGGGCGGCGTTCGGCTGGAATAACTCCGGGCACTTTACTATTGCAAGCACGGATCGATAAATCATCCTTGCGGTCGCAGGGGTGGGCGCGTTATTGTTCGGCACAAGTTAGATGGAAAGTATGCTGTTAGACGTTCGGTCTTAATCTAGGGAATCTTACAATCCTGGGACGGCGATTGCAGGGCATCGAGTGACAAGCGTGCAAGGTGCACGTTAGCACGTCGAGAGTAGGGCGCTGAGCCTATCCGCGGCACAAGGTTTTAAGGTTTTATTCAGTTTTATTTAAGTTGATTGAAAATCATAGATAGCGCGAGCCACTGATCGCCGGTCGCGCATGGAGTGGTACATGGGTGTAATGACGGAGAGGCGAACGGCGCGGCGATACGACCTAACATTGCCAATTCTGATTCGCGTGCCGGCGGAACACGTGGCGGACTCGCAGAACGGGAAAACGCGCGATATTTCGACCCGTGGACTGTATTTCGTGATCGATCAGGACCTGCAAGCCGGGTCGGAGTTGGATATCACCTTGACGCTGCCAGGTGAAATCACGCACGGTTCCGAAGTACTGGTGCGCGCCATGGGCAAGGTGGTTCGGGTAGAGCGACGTACGGAAGATGAAAGCGAACGGCTAGGTGTCGCCGCGGTAATCGAGCGATACGATATTGTGCGGGGCGAATGAACTAACCTCCTGGGTCATCACACGCGTTTGAGGAATGGGCTCTTCCCGACCTCTGTCAATAGCCCGCCTTGCAAGAAACGATGGAACCACGAGAGAAAAAGGTTCCCGTAAGTGAGGCAGAGTTTTTCTCTAACACTGGGCCAAAGTTCCTACCTACTCAGACTCCCTAGTACTACAACCAGCGCGCAATTTATTTAGCTATATATTTGATTATAAGACATTTATTGCACAACGGAAGCATTGGAGTTCCGCCCTTTGCACGATTGGAAGTGGTCCATGGTGTGCACTCTTTACCTGGCTAGAGGCCGCACCAGAACTGCTCATGTCTCCCGTACCAGCACAAGCGCTTGCAAAACTGAGCGTCAACGACCGGCTCAACCCGATGCCGCCGGACGACGTTCTGTTTGGTAATTCTCCGGTGATGCAGGAGATTCGAAGCCGAGCGACGAAGGTTTGCAAGGCCAACGTTCCGGTCTTGCTTTGTGGCGAAGGGGGAACTGGTAAGGAATCGTTGGGCCAATGGATCCACGCGAATTCGGCCCACGCTGGCGGGGCGTTTGTGAAGGTGAATTGCGCGGCTATCCCGGGAACGCTGTTGGAGAGCGAACTTTTTGGCTACGAGAAAGGCGCGTTTACCGGGGCGCAACAGAGCAAACCAGGGCGCGTCGAGATGGCGGATCAAGGCACGCTATTTCTGGATGAAATAGCGGATCTCAGTCCAAGTCTTCAGAGTAAGGTTCTCCATTTTCTGCAAGACGGGAGTTTTTGCCGACTGGGGGCGCAGACCGGGCGAACGGTGAATGTGCGCCTGATCTGTGCCACAAATAAGGACCTGGAAGCGGAGATGGCGCTGGGGAATTTTCGTTCCGACCTTTTCTATCGCATTAATGTTGTGCGCTTCCGCGTCCCTGGTTTGCGCGAGCGCCGCGGGGATATTCCAGTGCTGGCCGAATTCTTCCGCAAACATCATGTGCGGCAATTTGGGAAAGCCGCCGAGCCGTTCCCTCCTGGGATGCTTGACTACCTACAGAATCTGGATTGGCCGGGAAATGTGCGGGAGCTCTCAAACGGAATCGCCCGTTACGTGCTGATAGGCCCGGACGCCGCGGCCGCATTTGAGCCAGCTAAACGGTCCAGCGCGCCTGTGAAAGCAAGTCTGAGCGGCGAAGACGGACTACAACTGAAGCATCTGGCCAAGCATGCCATCCGGGAGATGGAGCGTAATGTCATTCTGGAGGCGCTACGGGCGCACCAGTGGAACCGTCGGAAGACGGCGCAAGCGCTGAAGATCAGTTACCGCTCGTTGATCTACAAGATACAAGATGCCGGTTTGGTTTCCCGAAAAACCACGGCTCGAGCCCGACCCGGCGATTCTACGATCTAGACCTCAAATACCCCCAAATTAGACCTCGAAGTACGATAGCGACGTACCGCGCCCCGTGTGTGGCCGGTCTTGTCTTGAGCGCGCCCGGCAAGGACAGTTGTGCTCGGCGGTCAAAGGTGCCCGTTTGGACAACTCGAAAAGAGCGCAAGATGCTGATAATAATAGTCATAAGTCTATGAGAACAATCGAACAATACGACCGGGGGCAAAAATGGTCTCGCGGACAGGATTGCCGCCTGTCCCGAATTTGGACTGCTCACCAGTAGCATAGTTCCAGTACTCACAATACTATTCCCCTTGTAAATGCCAGGGGGGAACAGCAATGAGCACCAAATGGTCCCGGTTCAAGCGCCAAAGCGACAGCACATTCGAGAACCAGGTGACGTCCCGAGTAGGGGCACTGCTCACGATACTGCTGGCGGTCTCGGTTATGAGCTTTACCGCGGGTTGCGTCGGGAACCTCAGTGGCCAAGAGCCCAGCACCAAGGCGCAACTGTCGTTGAAGTTCACTCCAGCGAGCCTCAACTTTGGCAATGTGCCTACTGGAAAGAAAACTTCTCAGACGGCGACGGTCACAAACACCGCCACAAGCTCCACCACGATTACGCAAATCGTGTCGTCGAGCAATCAATTTGCGATTTCCGGTGTTACGTTTCCAATGACATTGGCCCCGGGGCAGACTAGCAGCTTTTTGGTGTGGTTCAACGGTGCGGCACCTGGCAAGGCGGCCGCAACCCTAAGTTTCAACGGTGCAGGAACAGCCACGAGCGCGGAAATCCCCGTTTCAGCGACGGCCGCGACGCCGCAGCCACAATTGGTGGTGAACCCTTCGAGTCTTAACGTGGGTAGTGCAACGCTCGGAAGCAAGACTACTTCCAACATTACGCTGTCAAATACGGGCGCCGCAGACCTGACGATTTCGGCGATTACGGTTGCTGGTGCGCCGTTCAACGTTACGGGAATTGCAACGCCAAAAGTAATTAGCGCGGGCCAATCCGCAGTTATGGGCGTGACGTATGCGCCGACGGCTGCGGGCACGGATAGTGGCAGCATCTCTATCATCAGTAACGATCCAGCGTCGCCGGCGACGGTTGGACTTTTCGGAACGGGGAGCACCACCCCGGTTGGACATTTGGAGCTGAATCCTTCGACGCTGACATTTGGTAATGTTTTGGTCGGAAGCAGCAACGTACTTTCTGCGACGGTAACAAATAACGGACAAGCAGCGGTCCATATCTCACAGGTATTCGCCTCGGGTACAGGTTTCAGCGAGACAGGGTTGGCAACCCCAGCAACTGTGGCCGCCGGACAGTCCGCTCAGGTGCAGGTGACGTTTGCGCCGAAGGCCACGGGAGTTGTAGGCGGCACGGTGGGAATATCCAGCGACGCGCCGGGCAGCGCGCCAGGGTTAGCACTATCAGGCACA
The DNA here is from genome assembly GCA_963798585.1 of uncultured Acidobacteriota bacterium. GTDB lineage: Bacteria > Acidobacteriota > Terriglobia > Acidiferrales > UBA7541 > Acidiferrum. Next base: position 59,179 of record CAWCTJ010000003.1, on the reverse strand, counting down.
GGAGTGCAGCCCGGCATCAGCGTTTCGCCGGCGAGCATCAGTTTTGGCAGTCTGGTGGATGGCCAGTCAAAATCTCAGCCGGTAACGATCACGAATACCGGCACGGCGAACCTGACGATTACGCAATTGGCTTCGACAGGCGCAGGGGTAAGCGTGAACGGCGTAACGATGCCGTTGACGATTGCCGCGGGGCAGAGCAGCACCTTTAACGTGTTATACGCGCCACAAGCCGCAGGCAATACAAGCGGCAGTATCAGTGTGGCGAGCAATGCGCCGAACTCTCCAGCGTCCGTGGCCGTAAGCGGAACGGGAATCGCGGCGACCAGCACGCTTTCAGTGAGCCCGGGTGCAGTGACCTTCGGAAATGTGAATAAGGGCAGTTCTGCCAATCAGACGATTACCATCACGAATACGGGAAACAGCGCGGCCACGATTTCACAAATCGGTGTGAGCGGGCAGAGCCTTTCGGTCACTGGTGTAAGCACGCCGTTGACGCTGACGCCTGGCCAGAGCGCGGCGCTCAACGTGGAATTCAGTCCGACGTCGGCGACTGCTGTGAACGGGTCAGTTTCCATCGTTAGCGGCCAGGGCACAAACACGGTGAGCGTCACGGGATCTGGCGTGCAGGCTACTTTGGCGGTCTCACAGTCGACTGTGAGCTTCAGCAACGTGGTGACGGGGACCACCAATTCACAATCGATACAGATCAGCAATACGGGCAACGAAAGCTTGACCATTACGCAAGCGAACATCAGCGGGAGCGGGTTCAGCGCCAGCGGGCTTTCGCTGCCGACGACTTTGTCTGCAGGTCAAAGCGGCTCATTCAACGTACAGTTCCTGCCGCAAACAGCGGGCACGGTGGCGGGAAGCTTGTCATTGGTCAGCAACGCCGCTAATTCTCCGGCGACGATGACCCTGAGCGGTAGCAGCGTGGCTGCGACCCATACGTTATCGGTAAGTGCCACCAGCCTGAGTTTCGGGAGCGTAAACGATGGAACCACGACATCAAAGACGGTGACGCTCACGGACACTGGAAATGCGGACGTAACGATCTCCCAAATTTCCGTCAGTGGAACGGCGTTCGCGCTAAGTGGCGCGGGCTCGGGAATCGTGCTGTCCCCGGGACAGGGCACTTCGTTCAGCGTGCAATTTAGTCCGACAGCAGCGGGCGCGGACAGCGGAAGCGTTTCGATCACGAGCAATGCCAGCGGGTCGCCGGCCGCCGTGAGCCTCTCCGGCACGGGCGTTGCACAGGTCGTGCAGCATAGTGTGCAGCTAAGTTGGACAAGCAGCACGTCAACGGTTACGGGATACAACGTATACCGCACCACGACCAGCGGAAGCGGCTATGTACGCGTCAATGGTTCCTTGGTGGGGCCGGATGACTTCGTAGATACCACGGTGCAGAGCGGCACGACCTACTACTACGTAACGACGGCGGTCGACGCCAGCGGCGAGGAAAGCAGCTACTCGAACGAAGCGACGGCCATCATTCCGTAGGATGCAGACGAGAAGTACCTGGGGACGAACTGCCACGGGATTAGGTGGGACGTCCCCTCCCGACCACTCCCCTAAAAGCGCCTTGAGCTGCAGTTAGAACCCGCCTATAAATCTACAGCAAAGACGGTATGGCCTTGAGTACAGGTTGCAGCCCTGTACCCATTTTGGACTCCACGACACTATCTTTGAGGCGCCGCGTGCTCATAAGCTGGCTCCGGGTTGAAATGAACTTTGCTTGGAGATGAGCGTGAAAAAGGCCGGATGGACGCGTCGGTTGACGGAAGCTAAACCGAATAATGTGCGCCGACAATTGATTTTTGTGGCCGCAAGTGTGGTCGCGATCATCCCCTTTTTGTATGGCTGCATGGTAACGCCGATGGCGACCAACGCGCCTTCGTTGGTGGATACGCCACGGCTCGAAGTGACGCCGTCCAGCATTAGTTTTTCCTCCGCAGTTGCCGGCGTACAAAGTGCCCAATCGCTGACCGTCTCGAATACCGGCGAAGAGGCACTGACGGTCACTGGGATGGCCGCCACCGGTACTGGGTTGAGCATCAGCGGATTTTCGGGCTCTACGCTGTTGAATCCGGGAACGAGCGGCACGTTTACTGTGCAATTCACTCCGAAGGCGACGGGGGCGTTTACAGGGTCAGTTTCCGTGTCGACAAACACGGCAGGAGTTACGGCGGCGCTGCCGGTGACCGGTGAAGTCGCTGCAGCCAATTTGGCCATTTCCGTAGGACCTTCGAGCGTAAGTTTTGGCACGGTGGCAACCAGCAAGGCGGTCTCGCAAGGAATAACGCTGACAAACACGGGAAATAGCCCCGTAACGATCTCGCAGATTTCTGTGAGCGGAACAGCATTCGGCATGACGGGTGGAAGCGCTCCCATTCAGCTTGGGACTTCCCAGAGTACGACGGTCGATGTGAATTTCGATCCGACAGCTGCGGGGACGTACACGGGATCATTAAAGGTGGCGAGCAACGCGAGCGATGCATCGGTAACCGTGCCGCTCTCGGGAAGCGCTGCGGCCGTCGTACATTCGGTGATGCTTTCCTGGGATGCCAGCGCGTCGACGGTTTCCGGATACAACGTATACCGCAGCGGAGCTAGCGCTGGTCCATTTACGAAGTTGAACGGATCTTTGATTACGGGTCTAAGTTATACCGACGATACGGTTGCTAGTGGTTCGACGTACTACTACGTGACCACTTCGGTGAATCCCGAAGGGGTAGAGAGCACGCACTCGAACACCGCGGAGGCGGTTGTACCGTGATCGCGAAGCGCGGTCAGTCCGAATAATCTGGGTTTCGATGCCAATACGCGTTTGAGGTTTAGAGCCAATTAGTCCAGCTGTTTCGTTCTAGAAGCTAGTCTCAGATGCGCTCTCCAAGATGCGAATAGCCACACGAGGACCTGCGCGAGCAACGCACCGAAGGCGTCAATCGCCACGTCGCGGGTCGATGCGTGGCGGAGGGGCACGAAAGACTGGTGCCATTCGTCAAACCCCGCGTAGGCAACCGCGATGACAAAGGTGGCCAGCGCCCAGGTCCAGCGCCAACCTTGGCGCCCGCCGCGAATTCCGCGAAAAACAGTGATGCTGAAGATGCCAAATTCGGTGATGTGTGCGAGTTTGCGGATCGCGATGTGCATCAGGCGGATGGCGTGCGCGCTGGCGTGCGGGAAAAAAAAGCGGAGTATGGGCACGATGACAATCGCAGTTTGCTGGTCGCTGAAGTACTGCGTCGAAAGGATGGAAATTAAGGCGGCAACGAGAATCGCCGGAATCCAATAGGCGAACCGCGACTTGAGGGAATTCAATTGCGTACGCCGCGGCTGCGGAGGTCTTGTAGATTGGCCGCGACGCCGCCCCGGCAACCGCACATTGCCAGATTTTAGTGCCGAGAGAGACAATTTTGCTCTCGGCGAGTGGAATTGGTAAAACCTCAGCCGCCATCCGACTTACTCTTTCCTTTTTGTTTTTGTCGCAGCCGCTTTCCACCAGCTAGCTGCTTCCTGGCGACTGCCCCAGCGCCTGGCGAGCTTGTTCGGCAACCGGCGATTTAGGATTGAGGCTGATGGCCTTTTCGAGCTCCGCGCGCGCGCGGTTCGCATCATTCAATTTCTGATAGGTAAGGCCGAGATGGTAGTGATAGCTCGGGCTACCTGGGACTTTCTTGGTGGCGTCTTCGAATAAGGGAGCGGCGACGGAGAATGCCCCGTTGCGGTAGTAAGCCCAGCCGAGCGTATCGGTGATGGCAGGAAGATTCGGCAAACCCTTGTGAGCGGCTTGTGCGAGCGTCAACGCGACGTTCACGCTCCCCCCATGTTCAAGCAGCAGATACGCCAAATTATTGGATGCCAAAGGTTCATCTGGCTGGATCGAGAGAACCTTTTGGTAAGCGTTTTGGGCCTGCTGCCAGTCGCCCTTTGTTTCGTATGCGCCCGCCAATGAAAGGTAGAGACGAGGGTTATTCGGAAGCAGTTGCGCAGCGCGTTGGTAGGTGGCGATGGCTGCATCGGTCTCATTCTGCGTAGTCTGTACTTGCCCCAGCATCATTAGGGCTTCGCCATTTTGTTTATCGAGTTCGACGGCGCGCAGCAGAGAATGTTCGGCATCCTGCGCCTGGTGATTGACGAGCTGGACGCGTGCGAGCAAAACGTAGAGCGGCGCACTGTCGGGATTACTTTGCAATTGATCTTGGACGATCTTAAGTGCGTCGGAAGGTTTGTTTCGCGCGAAAGCGACTTGCACAAGGCCTTCCGTGGCCTCAAAGGAATGGGGATCGTGGGTCAGAGCCTGGCGATAGAACGTTTCCGCGTCGTTTGCGCGCTTTTGGATCATGCGCAACTGCCCAAGTTTCACGTAACCTAACGGGTTCTCCGGGGCGAGCTGAATGAGGTGGTTGAGGTCGGCCTCCGCCGAGGCAGCGTCGCCTTGATTTAGACTGGCCGTGGCATGGAACAAGTATCCTTCGGGGCTTCGCGGAGCGATGGTCTCAAGCTTGTTGGCTATGATTTCAAGATTTTTCCAATCACGACGCTGGGTGGCGTTGGAGCCAAGCGCGCGCCAGGCTTCCGCAAAGTTTGGGCGCAAGCGCGTGGCCTCAGTCCATTCGCGTTCTGCTTGCTGCGGATCGCCTTTTTGCGCTAGGGCGACGCCGAGTTGATAATGCGCCACGGCATTATCCGGATCATTCTTTAACGCCTGACGCAGAACTTGGATACTGTCATCCCATCTTTTCTGCTCATTCAGGATTTGACCTTTGGTGACGAGGGCCTCGGTGTCTTGCGGCGCCGCTTTGAGAATCTCGTCGTTCAGGCGTCCTGCGTCGTCAAATTTCTGATTTACGATCAGTAGCTGGATGTACGCTTTGCGAGTTTGGATGTCGTTTGGGTATTGCTTGGAGAGCGATTCGAATTCGGCGAGACCCTTTGCGGACTGTCCTCGCGAAAGATAATAGTCGCCCAGCATGCGATAGGCGCGGGGGTCACTGCTCAATTGCTGCTTGGCGTCGGTCATGACGGTAATGGCCTGCGCCTCCTGGCCCTGAGCGAGATACAGGACCGCCAGATCACTTCGCGGCGCGGGATTCTTGGGATCCTGGTGGATGGCCGCCTGAAACTGCTGCTCGGCTTCTGCCCAACGATGTTGCCTTTCGTACAGATGGCCAAGCAAGGTTAGCGAGACGATCGTCGTCGAATCCAGGGATTTTGCTTTTTGCAGACTGGCTTCCGCATCGGCCAAAGCGCCTGCCTTTTCCTGGATCATTGCCAGATTGATGTACGCGTTTGGCTTGTCGGGTTGTGTGGCGATGGCGTCTTTGGCTTGCTGCAGCGCGTCCGTTTGATTGCCCAGTTGACTGTTGGCTTGCGACAGAACGATCTGGGCGTCGGCGTTTGTAGGTGAGTTCTTGAGGACCAGCGAGGCGCGATCCTTGGCGTCCTGGAATTTACCGCCGGCTAGAAACAATTTGGCTATATCCAACTGCGCGGCCCAGTTTTCCGGCTGCAGTGCAACCGTCCGCGAAAGCTCCTGGAACGAGCTGGCCCAGCTCCCCTGCTTGGCGTAGCTTTGCGCCAGTTTGTAGTGCGCTTCGGCAAATTTAGGATCGATTTGTAGTGCGCGACCATAGGAGATCACGGCCTCAGCGTATTTGCCCTTGTCAAAATCGCGGTTGCCCTGCTGCAGGAATTTCTGCTTGCGAACGTTGGGATCGCGGGAACAGGCACTCAACATCACAAGAGCAAGAATCGGGAGGATGAACAGAAGTACGAAATGGCGAGTGCGTGGCATCATGTGTTTAAAGTTGGGAATCGAACGGCTCCAAGGGCTACCGCGGAGGACCGAGACTCCAAGAATGCAATTTTGCGCCCCGTTACGAAAGAAGGGAAGCTGAATTTCCCCGACTTTATGAAAACTGTTGCAAATAGTATACTTAAAGCGCGGACGGCAGGAGCGGCCACTCCCCTCGGTTTGCATAGGTGGCTACGAAAGCACTTGAGAGAGGGGAATTTTACGGATATTGTGGGCATAACAATTCCACTTTTATGTGGTGGAGTCAGCGCTTGCCGCGGCGCGAGGTGGAATTCGACTTGCCAGGAGCTAGGTAAGAAGCTTTTTTTGTTGGTTTTAGTGCCTGAGGAAGGGTGGAAAAAGTAGTATCGGCGCTTGGCAGGGGCCGTGCAAACAATATGGCGGATTGATGTGTGTTTTTTGAGGCTGTGCAGCTCTGTTTATTGCGGGAAGGCGAGCGGGATTTATGGTTCGTGACGGCCAGATGACGTTTGCGGACGTAAAGCGCGTCCTTAAGCGCTGGTGGTGGATATTGCCATTGACGACGATTTTCTTCGCCGCGGCGGGGATACTGGCGGCAATGGTATTGCCGAAGAAATATACGTCGCAGACGATGGTGCTGGTAGAGTCGCCCACCGTTTCTGCAAAGCTGGTCGAGCCAGTGATTACCGAGGATTTGAGCCGCCGCCTCTCATCGATGCAAGAGCAGATTCTCAGTAACAGTCGCCTACAGCCGATCATCGAGAAATTTGGTTTATATCCGAATATGCGCGGCAAAGCTCATATGGAAGACTTGGTGGACCGGCTGCGCTCTTCGGTGAAAGTGACACCGCTGGAACCCATGGCGGGAACGCAGAACCGGCAGATACCCGGTTTCTATGTCAGCGTTACTTTTAATGATGGCCAGCTGGCACAGCAAATCTGCACGGAAATTACCTCGATGTTCATGGAACAAAATGCCCGGGACCGGCAGCTTCAGACCAAGGACACCACGGAATTCATTCAGCAACGGTTGGACGAAGCCAAGAAGAAGCTCGACGACGAGGACGCGAAGCTAGCAGAATTCAAGCGAAAAAATCTTGGAAGTTTGCCGGAAGAGGAACAGTCGAATCTGAGCCTTCTAACGGGTATGAATACGCAGCTCGAATCCAATACCCAGGCCCTCAGTCGCGCACAACAAGACAAGACTTTTAACGAATCACTACTGGCCCAGCAAGAGGTGGCGTTCAAGCAAAAGACTGTTGGCGTCACCGATCCTGAGACCACGGACCAGCAGCTGACTGCTTTGCAGGATCAACTCGTCAGCCTGGAGGCGAAATACACGCCGGAACATCCCGATGTTGTGAAAACAAAACGTGCCATCGAAGAGCTGAAGAAGCACATGGAGGCCCAAAAGGCTGGCGCGCCAGAACCTACTGCCGCCAAAGCCAATAGCCCGGAACCTCCGCAGTTGCAAACACTTCGCGCAAAGGTGCGGCAGGATGACCAGAACATCATAGACCTGACCAAAGCGCAGGCCAAGATTCAGAATGACATCAGAGTGCTGCAGGGACGCGTTCAAGAGAGTCCCGTAGTGGAACAACAATTTAAGGATATAACCCGCGACTATCAGACCGCTTCTGAGGATTACAACGATCTTCTGAAAAAGCACAACTCATCCGAATTGGCAAATCACCTGGAAAATCAGGAGGAGAGCGAGCAATTCAAGATTTTTGACCCGCCCAGCCTTCCGAGCCAACCTTCCTTCCCGAACAAGTTGCTTTTTGCTGGCGGGGGCTTGGGTGGCGGCTTCGCGGTGGGCCTTGGAATTCTCTATTTGCTTGCAATGTTGGATAAGTCGCTGCACAACGAGCGCGACGTAGAAATTGGGCTGAAGCTGCCGCTGCTGGTCTCCATTCCCGCGTTGGACGTAGTCGCGGGACAAGCGAAGCGTGCGGCGAGTTTGGCAAGCAGGGGATTGAAACAACAGCCCAACGTCCAGTAGTGATTGGATTAAGCGCAGGCGTTTGAGGAAACGATGAGCCGGATTCACGAAGCGTTGAAAAAAGCAGCGGAAGAGCGGTCGTCGAAGCTGGCGGCGGGTTCCGCAACGGATCTGGTGGACGTGGCCGCAGATTTTGGTCGCCCGCCGGTCATCGAGCCAGAGCGCGTTCTGCAAGTTCGTCCAGAGTTTCGAACCGGTGGGAATTCTGGAGCGCTTCAGTTCGAAGAATTGGTTAAGAAGTGCGCACATCCGAAATGGAATCCTGATCCACGAAGCAGCGTCTTCCACGGCGGGGACACGCAGAAAATCGGTGCCGAGCGCTTCCGCACACTGCGATCGCGCCTCTACCAGATCGCCGGAACGCAGAAGATTAAGAAGATTGTCGTCACGAGCAGCATCCCAGCAGAAGGAAAAACGTTCGTCGCCGCGAATCTGGCGAGTTCCATCGTGCGGCAAAACGATCGTCGGGTGCTATTGATCGATGCCGACTTGCGGGCGTCGCGTCTGCACTTGGTTCTTGGCGCGCCTGTGGCTCCCGGCTTAACGGACTATTTGCGAGGCGAGGCGGATGAATTCGCGGTGATCCAGCAGGGCTCAGAAAGTAATTTGCTTTTCATACCTGGTGGTAGCCCGGTTTCGAATCCTAGCGAGCTGCTCCTTGGCGAACGCATGAAGCGCCTTCTCGAACGTGTCACTCCCCTATTCGATTGGGTCATTCTGGACTCGCCACCGGCATTGCCCGTACATGACGCAAGCATGCTTGCCGACCTTTGTGATGGCGTGCTCTTTGTGGTACGAGCGGGGCAAACGGACTGCGCGATGGCGGAAAAAGCGTCGTCTGAGTTTCGCGACAAGAATCTGCTAGGCGTGGTGCTGAACTGCGTTGATAAGGGCGATTCCTACGGGACTTACTATTACGGCTATCCGGCCACCCAAAAGTAGTGCCACCGCGCGACGCCAAACGGATCCCCACGGCCTTTCCAGTCTTTCCACGAGACTCTATTTCGAGTACCTAGGCCACTCGCGCGCTTCCGAGCGCTCCCATTGGCTTCTCGCTGCGCTGCAGGAGCCAAAAGACCGGATACAAAAGCAGCAACCCGATTAGGAAAAATACCACCCCACCTTCATGATGAAGCCTTCCTTCAAGGAAGCCGGGGTCCACGTACTGCGCGAGAATTGTAAGTGTGGCGATGCGAATGCCGTTCTTGACGATCATCATCACAAGGCCAAGCACGACGAAAAGCGCCTGTTTCCATAGTGTTTGCAGGAAAAGATGGCCGACAAGCAGAGCCAGAATCAACAGCGCTATGCTCGAGCGGATACCACTGCATTCCTTTGCTACTTCAATATTCAGGTGCGCCAGGCGGAAAATGAAGCCGTCACGAAGTGCGGGTACTCGGGCCAGATCGAAGATCATTCCGGCGATATCAGCAGACCCTTCTTGCAAATAATAGATTGCGTAATTTAGGAGGCTGTCGGGAAGCGGCACCATTAAAAGCAGGAACAGCAGGGAGAAGCTGGCATTCTTCAAGGCGGAGCGACCGAAGAGGAGAGCAAAGCCGGCAATCCATGCAAAAACCAGAGGCTAAGATCTGGACGCCAAGAACCCCCGACGTAGACCAGGCCGCCACGGAATGCCCCGCCCACAGGCTGGCTCCGATCGAAAACAAGATAAGGATCGCGGCGGACGCATAATCATTCGAGAGTGAAGCGAAAATGCGCTTTTGCTCGAAATATAGCAGCCATGCACTGATCAGTGGTATGAGAAGAATGTGGGACGCACTGTCGTTCCCGAGTGAATAACGAACCAATGCCGTGCAGGGTTCCCATAAGATCGCGACCGACAGCAATATCCACAAACCATAGAGGCTGAGACGCTTGAGGATGCTACGTGCGGTATCGCCCAACTGAGCTGGTCTCCTGGTGAGAATGCGGACTGTAATTATCCTACAGCAATCCTGGAGCTTTCATGGGCGTCGGATTGGACGTTTGGAAGGAAGTTGTCCAAAAGCTCTCGTGTCAAAACCGGGCGTCCGCGGAACAAGAATGTGAGAACGAATTATTTGATCGTTGCCCAGGCACTCATGGCGCGTTAATGACAAGTGCGATTCACGCGCTGAAGATGTCCTAGCGCACATCCATCGGTGGTGAAACGACGTAAGGTAAATACAGGATAACTGCGCGCGAACTACTGGTATGTCCCGTTTTTTCTGTGAGATAGCACAGGGAAAAGAATTGCAACTCTGGGATAGCAATGTTCACCTGCGAGCCGCAATCCTGACCTCAGAGCAGGTCTTAGGATTGGCGAGTCTCTTGTAATAGGTTGATTTAATTGGCATTTACGGGAATCCAGCACTCCCGCCCCACGTGGCATCCGTCGTGCACTTCCCCCCGTAGATATTGCCAGACGATTAGGGACTTTTGTGGCGGTAGCTTGCTGTTATTGAAAACTATATGACGCTGGAAAGCACAAATATCTTCAGGTCGGCGACGGAAGAAGCTCAGTCCGGGCCTTCTCTGTGGTATGCGCTTCAGGTTCGCTCGCGCCACGAAAGGGTCGTAGCCGAGTATCTGAGCGGTCTCGATTACGAATGGTTCCTGCCCGTTTGCAAGGATCGTAAACGTTGGTCGGACCGCATCAAACAGGTCGAACTACCTCTGTTTCCCGGGTACCTGTTCTGCCGGTTTGATGCTCAGTATCGGCTTCCAATCCTCAAAACCCCTGGTGTGGTGCAGATCGTCGGCTATAACCGCCAACCGGTACCGGTGGACGAGGCGGAAATCGCCGCGATCCAGACGCTGGTGTTCTCCGGAGTGCCTAACCAGCCGTGCTCGTTTGTCGAGATTGGCGACCGCGTAAAGATCGGATCGGGCCCATTGCGCGGGTTGGAAGGGATTTTGGTGGAGTCGAGAGGTCGGCACAAGTTCGTGCTTTCCGTGAGCCTTCTGCAACGCTCCGTGGCCGTGGAAATTGATTCTATGTCGGTAACGCCGATCTGCTCGAATTCGGACCCCGCAGTGCGGGTTTCGGAGGCAGAAGCCGTTGCAGTGTGAAGAAAGATTTTGCGTTTAGAAAGAGCAGTCGATAGTGGGAGCAACGTGCGAAACGGAACCGAGGGCATAAAAGTGAGCATCAGCACCGCAGTACTGCCGGCCATTGCGACGGAAGTGAAAATAGCGTCCGTCAACGGGAAGAAGACGAGCAACGGCCATGTTGCGAGCTTCGTTTCCGAGGAAGAATTTCGCCGCATGCTGTGCCGCGAAAGAAAACGCTCGGAGCGTTCGCGCAAGCATTTGCTGCTGATGTTGGTGGATTGCAAAGGCACGACGGCACGTACCACGGACAAACCGCTGATGGAGAAGGTTGCTGGAGTAGTGGCGGCGGTTATCCGGGAAACTGACCTTGCCGGGTGGTTCGAATCTGAGAGCGTTGTTGGCGCCATTTTCACCGAACTGGGAAACGCTGAAGCCAGCGCCGCGATCAAGACGATAGAATTGAAGATTGCGGCGGGTTTACACCGTTCGTTCAAGAGAGACCAAGTCGACAAACTGCAGATTGCCTTCTACGCCTTCCCGGACAGTTGGGCTGGCGATGGAACCGGCAAATCCGTTTCGGCTCCGCTTGTACCCCGACCTTTTGGAAGACGGGGAAAAGAAAAAGACCTCACTGCTTATCAAGAGAGCCATGGATATCGTTGGAAGTGGAATAGCGCTGGTGCTCTGCTCACCGCTGTTCCTCGCACTGGCGGCGATCATCAAGCTGACTTCAACAGGGCCGGTCTTCTTTCGGCAGCCGCGCGTCAGTCAATTCGGCAAACAGTTCGTTTTCCTGAAGTTTCGGTCGATGAAAGTCTCGACGAACGACAACATCCACAAGGATTACGTGCGAAACTTCATCGCCGGTAAGGCCGACGCCGCCCCGGCGGAGGGCCAGAAAGCCACGGTCTACAAGATCACCAACGATCCGCGCGTGACCGCCATCGGACGGTTTATGCGTCGCACGAGCTTGGATGAGCTGCCGCAATTCTGGAACGTATTCATAGGAGAAATGTCCTTGGTCGGTCCGCGGCCTCCAATCCCCTACGAGCTGGAAGCCTACGATGTGTGGCACCGCCGACGTCTTCTGGAAGTCAAACCCGGTATTACTGGCCTCTGGCAAGTCCACGGACGCAGTTCGACGACCTTTGATGAAATGGTGCGCTTGGATCTTCAATACTCGCGTACCTGGTCACCTATGCTGGACGTCAAAATACTGCTCGACACACCTCGAGCCGTACTCACCGGCGATGGCGCCTATTGAGACGGTAGATCCCTCGCCGTCTGCTAGCCGCTCTTTCGCTAAGCAAGCCTGCCGCACGCCGTAGTTTTTGTTCCGGGTTCGTCGATTGGCGCGAGCCTTGTTCATTTCGCAACGGTTGTTCAGTATCTCGAATCAGATTCTGAAGACGAGGTGGATAATATGGCGACGAGTGTAATTACCGGCCCCTCCCCAAACTTCTCGGACCGGAGTGAACTTGGAGAAAACGTGCTTCGAGTAGGCGTCATTGGCTACGGCTACTGGGGACCCAACATTGTCCGGAATTTTCACGGGCAAGACCATTCCACGGTGGTAGCGGTTTGCGACAAAAGTCCGAAGTCGCTACAACGCGTGAGGGCCGCTCACCCGGGCATGCATTGCACCAGCGATGCGAAAGAGCTCCTAAATTCGCCTGACATCGATTTAATTGCCGTGGTCACCCCGGTATGGACGCACTATGAGCTCGCCAAGGCCGCTTTAGAGAACGGCAAACATGTATTCGTTGAAAAACCTTTCACCACCACTACCGCGCAAGCCGAAGAATTGATCGAGCTGGCCGAGCGCAAGAATCTGAAGATCATGGTGGATCACACGTTTCTATTCACCGGCGCGGTGAAGAGAATTCGCTCGTTTATTGACGACGGCACGCTCGGGAAGCTTTATTACTATGATTCAACCCGCGTCAATTTGGGACTGTTCCAGCATGATGTGAATGTCATTTGGGATCTGGCGCCGCACGACCTGTCGATCATGGATTATGTGATTGAGGAGAAGCCCGAGGCGGTGGTCGCTACCGGTCAAGGACACCTGAACGGCATCGCCAACATCGCGTTTCTCACGCTTTATTATCCCAATAACGTGATTGGCCACATCAACGTGAATTGGCTCTCGCCCGTCAAAGTTCGCACCACGCTCATCGGCGGCGAAAAGAAAATGCTCGTCTGGAACGATATCGAGGTCGACGAGAAGATCAAGTTGTACGATAAGGGCGTGCAAATGGGCAACCCGGAAGGCTTGTACCAGATGCTCGTCAGCTATCGCACCGGAGACATGTGGGCGCCCAAGGTCGAACAGGTGGAAGCGCTAAAGGTGGAAGCAGGGTATTTCGTTGATTGCATCCTGAACAACAAGACACCTTTTAATGACGGCCAGGCGGGCTTGCGCATCGTAAAGATGCTGGAAGCCGCGGACGAGTCCCTCAAGCAGAAAGGCAAGATCATTCAGCTATGAACGAGTTCGTTTGCATAGCCCCAGACGTAAAGCTCGGAAAAGATGTGCGGCTTTCGAAATTCATCAATTTGTATGGCTGTGAGGTTGGCGACGGTACGAAAATCGGAGCTTTTGTAGAGATTCAGAAAAATGCCAAGATCGGCAAGAACTGCAAGATTTCAAGCCACACATTCGTTTGCGAAGGTGTGGTAGATCGAAGACGAAGTGTTTGTCGGCCACAACGTTGCGTTTATCAACGACTCCTATCCCCGGGCCACCGCCGCGGACGGCCAGCTGCAAACCGAGCAGGACTGGAAAGTCGAGCAAACCCTGGTGAAAAAGCGTGCATCGATTGGTTCAGGTTCCACGATCCTATCGAAGGTCACGATTGGCGAAAACGCGCTGGTGGGAGCTGGCAGCGTGGTGACCAAGGACGTACCTGCCAATGCCGTAGTGGCGGGCAATCCCGCGCGAATTTTGCGCTACCTTACGAAGTAAGATAATCAGGCTGTTTCAGAACATCACCGCTTTAATCGAGGACCAAATATGCCAAGCAACGAAAAAATCCCGTTTTTGGACCTGATCACGCCGCACGTGGAACTTGAGGCGGAGCTTCTCGCCGTGTGCCAGAAAGTTCTACGCACCGCCGGGTTTGTCGGCGGGCCCATGGTCGAAGAGTTCGAACGCGAATTTGCGAAGTTTTGCGACACCCAGCATTGTGTGGGACTCGCCAGTGGAACGGACGCAGTACGTTTCGCCTTGATGGCTGCTGGTGTGCAGCAAGGCGACACGGTGGTCACCGTATCTCATACGTTTATCGCAACCACGGAAGCCATTACGCAGGCGGGCGCGCACATCGCGTTTGTGGATATCGATGAGCGAACCTATTGCATGGACCCGGCAAAACTTCGGGAATATCTCGAGCGCGCGTGTCATGTGGACGCGACGACAGGAAAGCTGATTCACACGCAGACGAAGTCGCCGGTCACCGCGGTGGTTCCGGTCCATATTTACGGACAAGTTGCGGACATGGACGCGATTCTCGAATTGGCGCAGCGCTTTAATCTAATCGTTATTGAGGACGCCTGCCAGGCGCATGGCGCGGAGTATTTCTCGAAGAAAGAAAATCGTTGGAGGAAGGCTGGCTCGATCGGGCACGCCGCCGCGTTCAGCTTCTATCCCGGCAAAAATCTCGGTGCGTGCGGCGAAGCGGGAGCCGTTACTACCAACGATGAAGAAATGGCGCGCAAGATGCGCATGATTCGCGATCACGGCCAAGCCAAAAAGTATTATCACGATATCGAGGGCTACAACGGTCGGCTGGACTCGCTGCAGGCAGGATTTTTAACCGTCAAGCTGCGGCACCTTGCAGACTGGAACAAGGCGCGGCAAGCGGCGGCCAAGCGCTACCAGGAATTGTTTGGCAGGACGGATGGAGTGATCACGCCTTTTACGCCCGAAGGGTCGCGGCCCGTGTATCACTTATTTGTGGTGCGCGTCGACGACCGTGCCGCGTTCCAGAAGCATCTGGCAGACGCCAAGATCGACAGCGGAATCCATTATCCGGTGCCCCTGCACCAGCAAAAGGCCTATGCGCATCTCGGATACAAGACCGGCGATCTTCCCGTAACCGAGAAAATCGCACCGGAAATCGTTTCGTTGCCGATGTTTCCCCAGCTTCTGCCCGAACAACAGGCTCGGGTCGTGGCTGAGACCGCACGCTTCTTGGAACAGTCTGTGGCTGCGAAGCAAAATAACCCGATCCCTGTTCAGGTTTGAAACAGCTCTTAGCGAGTTGAGCGTCAAACGGCTCATTTGCCCCTCGCTCCGTGAAACGTCATAGTAGAATTATCCTTTGTGCGAATTGCACATCAAACGGACTGCAATCCAGTAATCGCCGCCTATTTGTTTGGCCATGACCAAGACTCTCAGCTACGTTTTGATAACGCCGGCGCGAAATGAGGCGGCGTTTATCGAATTGACTCTAAAATCCGTCGTGGCGCAGACGCTTCCGCCCGCGAAATGGGTCATCGTAAATGACGGCTCGACGGATGGCACCGAGGAGCTCGTCAGGAAGTATGCGGCGGATTACCCTTGGATTGAACTGATCCAAATGCCCGAGCGTCGCGAAAGGAGTTTTGCGGGAAAAGCTTTTGCCGTAAGTACCGGTGTCGCGAGAATCGGCGAATTACAGTACGACGTCATCGGTAACCTGGACGCGGACGTTTCCTTCGATCCCGACTATTTCGCGTTTCTCATGGAGCGCTTTGCGGAAAACCCAAAGTTAGGTGTAGGTGGCACAGCCTTCCAAGAAAAAGGAAACTCAAATTACAACTATGAATTCGTTGGCATTGAGCATGTGTCCGGCATGTGCCAGATGTTCCGCCGCGAGTGTTTTGAAGCCATCGGCGGGTATCCCGCTATAAAATCAGGTGGCATCGATTTGATCGCGGTTCTAAGCGCGCGAGCAAAGGGCTGGGAAACAAGAACATTCGTTGAAAAGAGCTTCGTGCACCACCGCAGCCAGAGCGGCGCATTGCACAGCGGATTCCGCGAAAGGCTGCACGCGGGCCGCAAAGACTATCTCCTCGGAAATCATCCGGTATGGGAGATTTTCCGAGGCGTCTATCAAATGACGCACAAACCGTATTTCATCGGTGGGTTTTTGCTCCTGACAGCGTATTTCTGGAACACAGTTCGCGGAGTCGAGAGATCCATACCCAAGGAACTGATGGCCCTTCGGCGCAAGCGAACAATTGAAACGATTGAAATCGGTCATGCAACGCCGCTTTCGTCCAGTAAATTCAATGTTGTAGAAGGACGCGTTGTTCGTGCTGGCAGCTTCCGGAAAGAAACTAGTGTCTGCTGGCGAGGCCAAGAATGCCGAATGAGATCATCGAGATAGCCTACAAAGGAAAATGGTTCCCCGCTCCAGCGGTAAATGTTGGAGGCAAACATATCGTCGTTAGGGGAAAATGGCTTCGCGTCGCCTACGTCAACAACGAACAGTGGCTGGAAACTGAGGTGGAAGATCCCGCCCTCTGTGTCAAAGCGCTGAAGTCTCAGGGAAGGGATGGCGTTCACGCCGACATTTTTACCTTTTCCCAAAAGTTGCCGGCCACCGAGCCCAAATATCCGTATGCGTTGGAATGGGACAGCATCGCGGCCGCGCGCGTCACCAGTTTCAAGGATTGGTGGGACAGCTTACCTCAAGAAACTCGCAAAAACGTCCGCAGATCGGAAAAGCGGGGTGTCGTAGTTGAGGTGAAGAAGCTCGATTCGTCCCTGGTGCAAGATCTCTTCGAATTGAATAACGAATCCAGTCTTCGGCAGGGGAAGGCCTTCACGCACTATGGCAAGACTCTTGAGCAGGTGGGCCGAGACCAGGTCGACTATCTCGACCGCAGCGATTACATCTGCACATACTTTGGCAAAGAATTAGTCGGCGTGCTAAAGCTCGTATATCGTGGGGATATAGCCTCCATTTTGACGTTTCTTCCGAAGACAAGTCACAGCGACAAAAGACCTGCCAACGCACTGATTGCCAAAGCGGTAGCACTGTGCGAAGAAAAGAAAATTTCTTACCTGACTTATGGGATGTTTAATTATGGCAACAAACAGCACACGCCCCTGCGCGAATTCAAAATTCGCAACGGATTCGGCGAAATCTTAGTTCCGCGCTTTTATGTCCCATTGACAGCGAAGGGGGCGGTCAGCATAAAATTGAAATTGCATCGGGGTCTCCTCGGACTTCTTCCCCACAATGTGATCACGCTGTTAGTGAGACTGCGCACAGAAGTAAACAATTTTACCCTAAGCCGGTGTAGCTCAACGTCAGAGCGGCCGAATCGTACTCGGCAGATGGAGCGTTCAATTCCTCCCGCCGGCTCCAAACTTTAATTTGTGTCTGACTCATGCACATGACGAATGTTCGTCTTAACTCACATTCTCCGAATTTGAACTGAGCTGACATGCCAGGAATCGTTGGTCTTGTAACTAAAATGCCGCGGGCGTGGGCGGAGCCGCAACTCTTGCGCATGCTCGAGACGCTGCGTCACGAGTCCTTCTATGTTACCGGGACCTATATTGAAGAGAATTTAGGCTTGTACATCGGGTGGGCAGCGCGGAAAGACTCCTTTTCCGATGGTATGCCGGTCCGCAATGAGCGCGGCGACGTTGTTCTTATTTTCGCCGGGGAAGAATATCCAGCGCCGGGCGCCGCTCGCGAACTCAAAGAGCGAGGCCACAACTGCGACGTAGAAGGGCCTTCTTACCTGGCTCACGCCTATGAAGAGGATCCCAATTTTCTCAAAAATCTGAATGGCCGGTTCCACGGAATTGTCGCTGATCTCAACCGAGGCACCGCCACACTTTTCAATGATCGATTTGGCCTCCAGCGAGTGTGTTTCCATGAAGCAAAAGACGCATTCTATTTTTCCGCCGAGGCTAAAGCGATTCTGGCAGTTCGTCCCGAACTGCGCAGCATGGATTCGCGCGGGATCGGTGAATTCATAACTTCCGGCTGCGTTTTGGAAAATCGCACGCTCTTTACCGGAATTCACGCTCTGCCCGTAGCTTCGGCCTGGAGCTTTCGCGCGGGAGTGCTAGAGAAGAAAGCTGCCTACTTCGAGCCACGCGAATGGGAAGAGCAAGAGCCTCTTGACGAAGAAAGCTATTATAAGCAACTGCGCGAAGCTTTCACCACGCGCCTCCCGCGCTATTTCAATGGCCAAGAACGCATCGGCGTCTCGCTAACGGGCGGCCTCGACACGCGCATCATCATGGCGTGGCGCAAGGCTCCTTCCGGCGACCTGCCTTGCTACACCTTTGGCAGCATGTATCGCGAGAATCAAGACGTGTACCTGGCGCGGCGCGTAGCCGAAATCTGCGGCCAGCCCTACCAAGTCATTACCGATGATGAGCGGGCTCTTTCGCGATTCGCGCACTACGCCGAACGCACGCTGTACCTGACCGACGGCTGCGTGGATATCAGTCGCTCCGTCGATCTGTGGAACAACGAAATGGCTCGGCAAATTGCGCCGGTGCGCATGGTAGGTACTTTCGGCAGCGAAATTATTCGCAAGGCGGTTATGTTCAAAGCCGTGCTGCCGTCCCCTTTGCCCTTCAGCCCTGGAATGTTTGCTGAAATATCGCGTGGCGTTGACACTTACCGCAGCCTGCTGCGCGGCAATCGCACAAGCCTGGTGGCATTCACGCAGACGGCTGCGTATCATTTCGGCGTCCTGATGCTGGAGCAGACCCAGCTGACTCTGCGCTCGCCGTATCTCGACAACGAAATCGTCCGCGCCGTCTTTCGCGCGCCCAAAGTTGAGCAAGGCGAAGACGTGCGCATGCGCCTGATTCGCGAAGGCAGTCCGGCGTTAGCCCGTCTGCGCACGGACCGCGGTCTCGGGCATTACAATGCCGTTGCCAAGGCCCTCAACCGCGCCTATCTGGAGTTCACCTTCAAGGCCGAATACGCCTATGATTACGGCATGCCACAATGGGTCGCCAAGGTCGATCACGCTTTTGCGCCTCTGCACTTGGAGCGTCTCTGGATGGGCCGTCACAAGCTCTTCCATTTTCGCTGGTGGTACCGCACCATTTTAGCCAACTACGTCCAAGAGATTTTGCTCGACCCGAGATCGCTCGCCCGTCCGCATGTAGACCGTAAAGGCGTCGAGGCGGTAGTCAGTGGCCATCTCAAAGGAAATCGCAATTACACTATCGAGATTCACCGGCTTCTTTCGCTAGAGCTGTTGCACCGGCTTTTCGTGGACGCACAATGAAGCGAGCTCAAGAAGTCAATCGTTCTAGGGAAGTAAGCTAGGATGAACCCTTCACTCGCCAGCCTGATTTGCGTCTGCGGAATCGCCGGACTCTATTTTCTTGATCGAGATAATTCCGTCCACCCATCCAAAGCGCTCTGGTTGCCTGTCGCTTGGCTCTGGATACTTGGGTCCAGGGCCCCGTCATCATGGTTAGGCCTCAGCCCAACGGCCGGGACAAATGTTCAACTTGACGGCAGCCCTCTTGATGCCATGGTTCTCGGTATTCTTTCGCTAACGGCCATAATCGTACTAATCCGGAGGGCAGGCGCACCGCCGCCTTCCTCACCGCGAACGGGCCGCTACTTCTTTATTTCTTTACTGCCTGATTAGTGTAGCTTTGGTCCCTATCCTGATGTCGCGCTTCAAGCGCTGGATTAAAGCGATTGGTGACTTGGCGATGGTACTCGTTCTTGTGACCGAGGAAAACCCAGGAGAGTCCTTGGTCGCCTTTTTTCTCGGGTTGGCTTCCTTTTATTCCCTACCTCGGTGCTTTTCATCAGCTACCCCTATTTAGGCAGGGGATACGGTCCCGGCGGGGAGCCCGCGAATACTGGGGTTACTACCAATAAAAATATACTTGGAATTATCGTTCTCGTTTATTGCGCTCTTGGAACCGTATGGCGCCTTCTGACCCTCCTTAAAGACAAGCACCCTACCGAACCCGGTCGACACCTCTTCGCACAACTCACGCTGCTCGGATTTGGGATCGCGCTTCTGCAGATGGCCAATTCCGCCACCTCGTTCGCCTGCTTTGTTCTTGGTACCGCGTTCATTTTGCCACGGAATTGCCCCTTATCAAACGCCGCCCCGCTCGGGTTCACGCGCTCGCTGCGATGATTGTGCTCGCGGGGGCACTCTCGCTGCTCTTTGCCGGTCAAGAGGGTGTGACTCATGCACTGGGCAGACAGTCCGACCTGAGCGGCCGCACGGACATCTGGGCGGCCGTGATTTCTGCGGTCTCCATAACCGATTATTGGCGATGGCTTTGAGAGTTTCTGGATCTCGCCTGACGTTACAAAGGTTTGGAAAGGTCTCTCAGGTTGGTGGGATCCTACGGGTCTCAATGAAGCGCACAACGGCTATATAGAGGTTTACTTGAATTTAGGCTGGGTGGGTGTGTGCTTGATCGCCGGTATGCTTAATAAGCGGATATCGGCGTGCCGTGGCGGCATTCCGGCTGAACCAGGCCCTCGGCAGCCTGATGCTCGCGTATCTCGTAGTCGCGTTGTCTACAGCATAACCGAGGCTGGATTCAGAATGCTGGATCCAATCTGGATTTTTCTCTTACTAGCCGTCGTCAGTGCCAGCGGCATTGCTGCCGTCGGCCATATCGGACTCCAAAGCTCTCAGACTCTCAATGCAGCGATCGACGGGGAAGGCCCCGTCGCGCACGCTCCCGTGAGGAGTATCCGTTTGGCGCGACAGGTCGCGGCGCCCTGTGCCTAAGGAGGCCTGGAACTCGCTAGACTTGCTCTATCTCGTCGCGCGATATCGCTCCAAGGACGTGCAGCATTGAAACCCTTCGACTCCAACGGCAATTTCCACCCCATCGCCACGGGCGACGGACTGCGCCGCACGGCAGTTCGCGGCGTAGGGACCAGCGTTGCCGGTCAGGCGGGTAGCTTCGCAGCCACACTCGGATCAGTGGTTATCTTGGCGCGGCTACTCACCCCGGCGGATTTCGGAATCGTGACCATGGTAACCACTTTTAGCCTCCTGTTTCGGAGCTTCGGCCTGAATGGCTTCACGGAATTGATCATGCAGCGCGAGGAGATTACAGAGTCTCTAGCGAGCAATCTCTTTTGGATTAATTTAGGCATCTCCGCGATTCTTACTCTGGCGTTTGCTGGCTCTGGTCCGCTACTTGCGCGGTTCTATCACAACCCGGCGGTAACACAAGTAGCTGAGGGCATGTCGCTGACGATTGTGATTGGCTGCTTTGGGTATATCCACATCGGGCTGTTGCAGCGCGCCATGCAATTCAGGAGTACCGCAATCATCAGTTTGGCTGGGGTGCTACTCCAAGTCATCGTCTCCATCGTCTTGGCGAAGGCGGGCTGGCACTACTGGGCGCTGGTTTGGGGCAGTGTAACGCAGACGACAGTTGCGGCAGCAGGTGCTTGGTGGGTGTGCCGATGGATACCGAGTCGCCCAAGTCGCGCTTCGGGCACCGTTTCAGGGCTGAAGTTCGCGACGAACGTTTATTCACATTTTGCTTTCAGCTACCTTACTCGCAATACGGACAATCTCCTTGTCGGCTGGCGGTTTGGCGACCGAGCGCTCGGATTTTATAAGCGGGCGTACGACCTATTCGTTCTGCCGGAAACGCAATTGCTCGGGCCCATGTCCGCCGTGGTCGTCAGTACGCTCAGCCGTGTCAACGGGAACCGCGAACAATTCCAGCGCTACTTTCTGCGCGCCATTGCGGTTTTGGCGCTCGTTGGCATGGGCGTTGGCGCGGATTTTGCTTTGGTGGGACAGGATCTGATCCGCTTTCTTTTCGGGCCTGGTTGGGACGAAGCTGGCCGCATCTTCGCCTTATTCGGTCCCGGAATCGGCGTCATGCTGCTGTATAACACCCATGGCTGGATTCATCTTTCCATTGGCCGCCCCGAGCGATGGTTTCAATGGGGTTTGCTCGAGTTTGCGTGTACCGCCAGTCTATTCCTGCTGGCTTTGCACTGGGGCCCTTCCGGGATCGCGTTAGCTTGGACCATTTCGTATTTCGTTCTGATGTTTCCCGGTTTCTGGTACGCCGGAAAGCCCATTGGCATGGGCATGGGACCGATATTCGCCGTGATCTGGAAATTTTTTGCCGCATCCGTTGCGGCGGGCTGGCTTACTTTTCTGATCGTCCGGGCAGCGCCCTTTTTTGCCCCGCCGTCCAGCACCTTGAGCGCTTTCGTAAGGATGGTTTCCGTCTCTTTAGTATTTTTCGGCCTGTATTTTCTCGGAGTGATCGCGCTTCACCGGGGTCTTAGGCCCCTCACGGAAACCGTTAACCTGCTTCGCGACCTGCTGCCGCAACGCATGCTTAGACGCGAAGCAACTGCAACTTAATTCGCCACCAAATCCGGGCTTGAAAAGAGTTTTCGAACAGGGAGAGCATTTATGAATCGTTTGCGGGTCTTGCTGTTAGCGCCGGACGCTGATCCTACGCGTGTCAGCATTCCTTTTGTTACCTATTGTCATGCTGCCGCGCTCGCCCAACTCCATGACGTCGCTTTGGTTATCGGATCGCACGTCGAGGACCGTGTACGCGGCGCGAAGGCCCCGTTTGCGAGCATCGAGGTGGTGCGGACGCCATTGCTGAATCGCTTCTTCGACTGGTGCTTTCGCACCTTCCTAAAGAACAACTTTGACACACAGTGGTTGACCGCTCTGACGTTTCCTTTTTCTCTTGCCTTTGAATGGTACGCTTGGCGACAGTTGCGCAGCCGCATCTTTGCCGGAGAGTTCGATGTCGTTCTGCGCATCTTACCCATGGCTGCGGTATTGCCGAGTCCTTTCGCTTTCTTCCTGCGCAAGGGGCCTATACCCTTCGTGATCGGGCCGATTACGGGTGGGTTGCCCTGGCCGCCCGGTTTTAGCCAGGTGGAGAACCAAAGGGAATGGGTCTCCAACCTCCGCGACCTGTATCGCTATGCGCCTTTCGCTCGCTCCACTTATCGCAACGCCACCGCCATCATCGCCGCTTCGTCCCAAACGTGCTCCGAGTTTGCCAGATTTCGCGACAAATTGTTCTTTGTTCCGGAACCCGGCATCGGTCTCTCGCTATGTTTGCCTGACTCCCGCACCCCGAGCCCCGGCGCCAAACTTGATCTTGTTTTCGTTGGTGGTTTGGTTCCCCGGAAGGCCTGTGACCTTGCCCTGCGCGGGGCTGCCTCCTTGTTGCGAAACGATTTGGCCTCTTTTACCGTCATCGGCGACGGTCCCGAGCGAGGCCGTCTTGAGCAACTCGTAAAATCCCTTGAAATCGAGAAGGCTGTGTCCTTCTGCGGCTGGATCAGTCATGCCGAAGTCCTCAGTCGCTTGCGCTCCGCTGATTTGCTGGTGTTTCCCTCCATCCGTGACAACGGTGCAGGCATCGTTTTTGAGGCTCTCGCCTCCGGCGCCGTACCGGTGGTTGCCGATTTCGGCGGGCCCGGCGATATCGTTCGTCCAGGCGTGGGATACAAGGTGCCGCTTACGAATGAAAGCGACATCGTGGCGCAGATCGAAAAAATTCTCGCCGAATTGGCCCACAATCGCGAGTTGCTCCAGCAGTTACGCCGCGGAGCCATGGCCTACGCACGCGAGCGCCTAACTTGGGACGCCAAGGCCCAGGACACCACTCAAGTGCTGTATTGGGCCGTGCGGCAGGGTCCGAAGCCAAACCTTCCGCCCCCAAAAGCTCTTGCTATTGGTAACAATCGGGCCCCGCAAGTAGACACTGCGAAGAGCCCTGCCTAAAATGAAAGCCGAGTGTGCGTGATTATGCGGACTGGTAGCGTTGCCGAAGAGTCTCTGGCCAAGGAGCTTAATCTTCCGAACCAGGGAGCACCCAATTTACGGGAGGAAATTGAGATTGGCTTGCTCACAGGCTGCCAAGACCGCCCCTATGCCTTCGGCCTGGCCATGGCGCTTATCGCCAAAGGCGTACACGTCGACGAAATCGGCAGCGACAACGAAGACAGCCCGGAGCTGCACGTCACTCCCAATTTGCGCTTCCTAAATTTCCGTGGCCACCAGGATCAAAAAGAAAAATTCGCTCCGAAGCTAAAGAAGGTCCTCGTCTACTACGCGCGATTACTTCGCTTCGCTGCCCGATCCAAACCAACGATCTTCCATATTCTCTGGAACAACAAATTCGAGTATTTCGATCGCACTCTGCTCATGCTCTACTATCGGCTCTGCGGCAAAAAAATCGCCTTCACCGCGCACAATGTGAACCAGGCCAAGCGAGACGCCAAGGATTCGTTCCTCAATCGCCTGACGCTCCGAATCCAATATCGCCTCACTGATCACATTTTTGTCCACACGCAAAAAATGAAAACCGAATTGTGTGACGATTTTGCTGTCCCCGCAAAGTCCGTCACCGTTATCCGCCATCCCATCAACAACGCTTTCCCGGACACCGGCCTCACGCCTTCCGAGGCAAAGCAGCAACTGGGCGTTAAGGATGACGAAAAAGCCATTCTTTTCTTCGGCAGAATCAGGCCCTACAAGGGCCTCGAGCATCTGCTCGCGGCGTTCCAGCAACTCGTGAAAAGCGATCCGAAATATCGCTTGATTATTGCCGGCGAACCGAAAAAGGGCAGCGAAGCTTACCTCGACGAAGTCCGCGCAATCGCCGGCCGGGACTTCAAACCCGGCGAAATTACCCTCAAGTTCCAATTCATCCCCGATCGCGAAATGGAAGTCTATCTGAAAGCCGGTGACGTCCTAGTCCTCCCCTATAAGGACATTTTCCAAAGCGGTGTGCTCTTCCTGGCCTACACCTTCGGCCTGCCCGTGGTCGCTACCGACGTCGGCTCCTTCCGCGAAGAAATCGTCGAAGGCAAAACGGGCTTCATTTGCAAGCCCGGCGACCCCTCCGACCTGGCCAAAACTCTCGAAACATACTTCTTAAGCGACATTTACACAAATTTGCGCACACGCCGCCAGGACATTAAGGATTACGCTAACACTGTGCACTCCTGGGACGCGGTTGCCGAGCTCACCCGTAACGCCTACGCTGCAATTTCAGGAAAGCAACGACCATGAAGCCTCTCGTCTCAATTCTGATTCCCGCCTACAACGCCGAGACGTGGATCTCGGAGACCCTCAAATCCGCGCTGGCACAAACTTGGCCTAACAAAGAAATCATCGTGGTCGATGACTCCTCTAAAGATCAAACCCTCGCCGTGGCCCGCAAATTCGAGTCCGACCAGGTAAAAGTCTTCACGCACCCCAATCAAGGCGCCGCCGCCACCAGAAATAAAGCCTATTCGCTCAGCAAGGGCGACTACATCCAATACCTGGACGCCGACGATCTCATTAATCCCAATAAGATTGCCAGCCAGCTCGAAGCTCTCGGCCCCTCGCCGGATAAACGCGTCCTGCTCTCGGGAAGCTGGGGCCAATTTCTCTACCGCTACCACCGCACAAGATTCGCTCCCAGTTCTCTCTGGGCCGATCTCCAGCCTGCCGAATGGCTGACCCGCAAGATGGGACAGGATCTTTACATGCAGACCGCGTCGTGGCTCACCAGCCGCGAACTAGTCGAAGCCGCCGGCCCGTGGGACACTCGATTGCTCGGCGACGATGACGGCGAATTTTTCTGCCGCGTTCTCCTCGCCAGTCATGGCGTCAAATTTGTTCCGGAAGCAAAGGTCTACTATCGCGCCTCCGGCGCCAGCAGCCTGAGTTACATCGGAAATTCCGACAAAAAACGCGAAGCGCAGATGATCTCCATGAAGCTGCACATTTCCTATCTCCGCTCTCTCGAAGACAGTGCAAGAACCCGCGCTGCCTGCGTAACCTATCTGCAAAATTGGCTGGTTTTTTTCTATCCGGAACGAATGGACATCGTCGAGGAAGCCCAGCGAATGGCCAAGGAACTCGGTGGCGAACTGCAACCACCTTATCTATCCTGGAAATATTCCTGGATCAGAACCCTATTTGGCTGGCATCTGGCCCGCAAGGCGCAAATCATGCTGCCAAATCTGAAATGGTCCTTAATCAGAAAATGGGATCAAACATTGTTTCGCCTGGAAAATCGTAGCTTCGCGGACAATTTCGGAAAATGAGAGGGCCATTGCCATCGCGATTCATCGTCGGATCCATTGAACCAGCAACCCGAATGTCTGGAGAGATGCCATGATTATCACTCGCACTCCCATGCGCATCTCGTTTTTCGGCGGCGGCACCGATTATCCAGTCTGGTATCGCGAGCATGGCGGCTCGGTTTTATCCACCAGCATCGACAAGTCCTGCTATATCACCACGCGCTGGCTGCCGCCTTTCTTCGAATACCACAGCCGCATCTCTTACTCGAAAGTGGAGAACGTCGCTCGCAACAACCAGATCGAACATCCTTCGGTGCGTGCCTGTCTCGAGTACATGGGCATCGACGGCGGCGTCGAAGTCCATCACGTCGCTGACTTGCCTGCCCGCACTGGCCTGGGCACCAGCTCGGCCTTTACCGTCGGTTTTCTTCTTTCGCTCTACGCGCTCAAAAATCAAATGCGCGATAAACACGCGCTAACCGCCGAAGCCATCCACGTCGAACGCGATTTGCTCCAGGAAGCAGTCGGCGCGCAGGACCAGGCCAGTTGTGCCCACGGCGGTTTCAATCGCATCAACTTTCACAAGAATGACGCCATCGAAGTAAAGCGCATCCTAGCCCCCCTCAGCAGAATTGCCGAGCTCCAGGAACACCTGGCTCTGTACTTCACGGGATTTGCCCGCACGGCCTCCGAAGTAGCCAAAGAACAGCTCAAGGCCACGCCCAATCGCCAGAAAGAACTGACAGAAATGCACCAAATGGTGGACGAGGCGGAAGCCATCGTCACAAACCCAAACCGCTCGCTCGATGAATTTGGCAGATTGCTGCATCAAGGCTGGCAGCTAAAAAGAAGTCTGACGCAAAGAATCTCCAATTCCAGCATCGATGAGATTTACGAAGCCGGACTCAGTGCCGGAGCGCTGGGAGGAAAACTCCTGGGCGCCGGCGGCGGCGGTTTTATGCTGTTCTTCGTCCCGCCGGCAAAGAAGGACGCATTGCGGCTGCGTTTGAAGAATCTATTGTGCGTGCCGTTTGCCTTCTCCGACCGCGGCAGCGACGTCGTCGTATACGAGCCGGAAGTCGCGTACGACAAATCGCTCGCCAGCGACCGGAGCGAAATTTATGCCCAGCGCACCTGAGGCCATCATCCTGTGTGGTGGCGCCGGCACGCGCCTGCGAAGCGTCACCGGCGAAACTCCCAAGTCGCTCGCAACAATTGGCGATCGTCCATTTCTTGAACTGCTCTTGCACCAGTTGCGGCGGCACGACTTTCAGCGCGCAATTCTAGCCGTCGGCTATCAGCGAGATTTAATTCGCTCACACTTAGGTGACCGCGCGTGTGGGGTCACCTTGGAATACTCGGTCGAATCGACTCCGCTCGGAACGGGCGGCGCGTTGCGCAACGCTATCGATCTGATCGCTTCGGATTCGGTGCTGATCATGAACGGCGATAGCTACACGGACGCCGATTTATCTGCGTTTGCGAACGACTTCTACGGGGCGCAAGCCGACATGTCGGTGCTCGTCGTTGCAGCCGAGGGTCGTGTGGACTGTGGCCTCGTTTCGGCCGATTCGAGCGGCAGAGTGTTCGGCTTCAAGGAAAAGCAAACTGCAACCGGGAATTTCTACGTCAACGCAGGAATCTACATGGCCACAAAACCCATCTTGAACGAAGCGGCGCCGGGCATTCGCATGTCCCTCGAGGAAGAACTATTTCCCCGCTGGCTCGGGGAGGGGAAATATATCCGGGCCTTCAGCCATCCGGGCAGTTGCGTGGACATCGGCACTCCGGAGCGCTATCAGAGCGCACAAGAGGTTTTGGCCAGTGTGGAACTGGATGAAACGCTTTCCGATCCAAAGGGCGCACCCGCGTGACTGTTGAGACGCCGAGGCCGCAGTGGATCCCGAAAGCATAAGGAAAGTTCGCAATTGTGGAGCAACTATGAAAACTCTAGAGAACACGAAACTGCAAGAACTGGTACGCGTCCGCATCCAGCGCGACATCGAGATTAAACAAATTCTGCTGGCCGACGAGTCTTTTCACGACCAGGTGGTCCACGTGGCCACGCAAATCGTTACGTCGTTGCGCGCCGGTGGTAAGGTAATGTTCTTTGGCAACGGCGGCAGCGCCGCCGATGCTCAACACCTAGCCGCGGAATTCACCGGGCGATACATGAAGGAGCGCCGTGCGCTACCAGCCTTGGCCCTACATGCCAACACATCATCTCTTACCGCCATCGGCAACGACTATGGCTTCGAGTTCGTCTTCGCCCGCCAGCTCGAAGCGCTCGGCAAAGAAGGCGACGTTGCGGTAGGCATCTCCACCAGCGGTAATTCGCCCAACGTACTGCGCGCGCTGGAAGCCGCCAGAGCGAAATCCATCTACACGGTGGCGCTAACGGGAAAAAGCGGCGGCAAAATGAAAAATCTTGCCGATTGCATCATTTGCATCCCGACGGATGAAACCCCGCGCATCCAGGAGTGCCACATTCTCGACCGGCCACCTGATCTGCGAATTCGCCGAAGAATTGATGTTCGAGGCTGCCGCAGAGCTACCTCGATAATCGTTCGCTCGCCTCCCGAAAAACATCGCTCATCATGCTGCGAATTCTCTTCGCTGAACAACAGGCCACCGCTGGACCAAAAGCCGCGGTGAAAGGCCCAGCGATCTTCATCGACCGCGACGGCGTCATCAATTGCCGCCGACCGGATGACTACGTCCTGGACTGGTCCCAATTCATTTTCGTCCCGGACATGCGCGCAGCGCTGAAGCAACTCGCATCTCTGGGCTTGCCGATGATCGTCATTTCCAACCAAGCGGCCGTCGGCAAAGGTCTGCTGGATGCCGCGCGCCTCGAAGAAATTACTCGGCAGCTGCAGCAAGCGCTGCTCTCGGATGGCACGCCACTGGCCGCCGCCTACTATTGCATCCATCGCGCCGACGAGAATTGCCCGTGCCGAAAGCCGAAACCGGGCCTGCTTGACCAAGCCGCTGCCGATTTCCACATCGACTTGGCTGGGTCCATCTTCATCGGCGACTCCGAAACCGATGTGCAGGCCGCTCGAGCGGCGGGCTGCAAGCCGGTTCTCTTCGGTACCGGCCTCAAAGTCGCATCCAGCGCGCTGGAATGGCCACAGGACGTTTCCCAGGCGGTCACCGCCAAGGAGCTGTTTGATGTCGCCGCGAGACGCTTGCAAGCCCGAATGTGAGTGGTGGCGTGTATCTTGTTCCAGACAAAGGGCTTGAGTCGCGATTGCGAGATTCCCGATACCGTCGTGGGGTTTCTCGACGTGCTGGGCATACCCCCTGGGTTTCTCAAAAGGTTGTGATTCTAAAGGGACTTAAAGTACCTTTGTTTTCACAACCTTTCGCAAGTGTTCATTTTAAGCGAGTTAGGTGCTCTTTTTGTTAATTGATTGGTAACTATGCCGCTATCTAAAGCTTTGGGCCACAGCCCAGGAGAAATTACCTTCTGCAACGCTTCGATGATCATAGAACATACAACTTCCGTCCACAGCCGCGACCCTAGGCCTGGACACTAGTTCGTCTGAGGCGTTGCCGTCAGCCCCGTCGGAGGATTAGGGTTGGCGGTGGGTGTACTTGTCTGTGACGGATCGGCCTCATACACGCGCTCGTCAAATTGGCGTATGTCCGGAAATTTGAATGTACCGCCTGCGCAACTACCTGGATTTGCTGCCAGCGCATAACTTATCGTTGCCGAGTTAGAAGCGGTCATGAGTGCTTCACCTGTTCCCGTGCTGCACGCTCCGCCGGAGATCTGAAATGGCCCCATGAGGTGCGTGACGTTTGGCAGTCCGCTAACTGTCAGCGTTTCGATACCCCCCGACCAGCTTGACCCGGTGACGCTGTAGGAGGTCTGGTAGGTCGTATCGATAGGCAATTTCTGCCACGCGATGGAGGCTGGAATGTCGTAGGCATGTCCTGCGATGTACGGGCCACCCGTCACATCCGGTCCCGCCGCCGGGAAAGGTGGTGTCGAGGTCGTGGCGCAACTTGTCGGGAACGTGGTCCAACTTGTGCAGACCTTCCAGAAGTTGAATCCTGTTCCGCCACTCGGATGCGCAGTGCAGGTGGTTGACGCGTAGCCCGCCAGAAAGAAAGAACAAGGTAAGGTGGTATTTCCTGGGACCGGGTTATTAAAGCGCACTGCATTCCCAGTGAGAGTCGTGGGAATCTCCGAAGTTGACGAGCAGGTGGCTGACCAACTCGAACTAGAAGAGTTGCCGCACCATCTGGCCGCTCCCGTTACGCTGTCCCAATTTCCCCAGCGCAGGACGGAAGCCTGAACCAGCGGGTCGTTATGAGCGGAGGAGGTTGAGTCTAGAGAGTAAACGTACGAAGAGCAATGGGACGCCCATAGAGGATGTGTAGCAAGTTAATTTTCCTGAATCTCCAATGGCATTTCCTATGATATTGGAGAAACGGTTATAAGAATCGAGAGTTATACCAGCAAGGTTTTCCGTGGTATACGGAGCTTCCCACCCTAAGACGCCGTTACGGAAAAGGGTGCTCAAATCGTGCGTGCCGTGGGTATCGTCCTCTTGAATCGAAGGCGTCAAGTTGCCTTCGTAAAGATTAAGAGCGTTTCCCGCATTGTGCTCGAAGGTGTCGATTACATACGCCGTGAACGAATCCCGCGAGTAGTTATAGGCGAAAACGTCGCCCTCCATCTCCCCGGTGCCTTCCCAAGGTTCGCCAGAAGTCCCAATGTTGTTTATCACCAGATTGTCGGAGTCCGCGCCTTCCTGCATGGCTGGAGGGTAAATAGAATCAATCGCAGGGTCAGAAAAAGTATAGTTGTTGAGTACCAGGGAATTTTTGCACCCCTGAAAAAACAGAGGGGTGATCGCTCCAGAACCGATGAATCTGACACCTTTGACCCACGAGGCATATGCGCCATCGAGGTAAACCAGTTCGTTGCCCGTCGCGCTGGAGGAGGCAATGGTCATATCTTCGAGGCCGTTGCCGTAGGGCGTAACGGTATGCGCGCCTTGCGTCCAGCTTGCAATCGGGCTGTTCCCGCTGCTCCAGTTCGGCATGTAGAGACCCGGGGAAATAGTAACGGTATAGGGGCCAGTACCGGATACTGCTGTCACGTAGACAATTTGGGTCTGTTCGGGAAGATTTCCCGTGCCCTCCCCGCCACGCTGACAGGCGGTATTGAATCCGCAGATGTATAACCAGCCGTTATCGGCAGCCGCGCCGGTCGTGCAACCTGAGCCGCTATAGCCCGTATCGCATTGTTGAAGCGTTAGTATTTCCCCCACTTTCAAAGTAGGTCCAGAGCAGCCAGTCAAGGAAATCGAGGTGGTTCCGGCAGAATATCCCGCTGACCATGAACAACTCCCGCTGCCATAATCCGCATAGCTAAAGTCGAAGTGTGAATTACCCGTCAGCTTGAATATTGTGGACTGCGCTCCGCTGCCACGCAGCGTAACTCCGTTCTGCGCATACATAGAGATAACCGCATTATTTAATGTGAACGCACCAGCTCCCAAAAGCACGTAGGTTCCGGTCGGACATGCTGCAAGCGCCGCGTTAATCGTGGCCGCAGAAGCGCCCGCAGAAATCGTTGAGCCGCACTGTGTGCGATTTGGCGGCGTCCAGGGATTCGGAGTGGTTTCTCCGTCCGGCAAGGCCGCGGGAAGTCCGGCGTTTCCCCAGTTAATCGCGCGGCTGGATGAGATGATGCCAGACCATGCTTGCCCGAAACAGGGGGAGGAGAGCAAAAAGAAAATGAGGAAGAATCTTGTCATTGTATAGGCTCCGCGCTGAGTCAGCACCCCAAACCGAACCACTTTTTGCTCACCGATCGACCAGTCTGCGCCTGGGCTCCAGACGGCATCAGCAAGGGCGACAAAATGGATGTTGGACGCGAGCGAGATCGTTTCATTGTCAGCACAACTCCTTAGCGTTCCGGGAACCAAGACTCCAGTGAAGGGCGAAAGCGAGACTTATCACCTATTGGCGTCAGCGCGATATTTAGGGGGCATATTGTCCGTGCACCGATGCTGGCATCAGAACCCATCGCATCACCGCCCAGCATCCGTGCACTGTCGAAATTGTCCCCCAACTTCGCTGCACCGTCACGCTTAAGAGTAGCGCCTAGTTCAAGCGAATCCTACTGGTCATGAGTCCAATTCGCGAGCAGGGCGCGTACCTGTACCCACCACCGTCGAGCGTCTCCCGCCACGAGCGTTTAAGGGCGTGGTCGGACCGAGCACCTTAATGCACGTTGATGAAAGATCTGCCGTAACACCATTTATATCAGCAAGATACGCAAAATCTCTAGAGCAGACAGTATCGCCCGGGGGCAGTTTCGTAACGAGGTTAACACGCGGAGAGATGGCTGTTAGAAAATCACAAGAAAAAGCGAGTGGCCAAGCGGCGTGCGCCCGACCAGCGCACTAGTTTGCCGCCGCAATACGGGCACGCTTGAAAACAACATCAAACTCGGGTGCTAAACCATAAGCATCCCGTGTTCCCAGCGGATAAAATCCGACCGGGACGAACCCGAACTTCCGGTACAACTGCAGCGCCTCAGCCATCGGGATCATTCCCTCGTAAATCTCGACAGCAGGCAGCTCCGACTGAATGCCGTGCACATATTGAAGATGACCCTTCGCGCCAAGTACGACCGTAGTGTCTAGGCCTTGCGCGTCTGTTTTTAGGAACACGCGCGGGGGTTCGACGCCGTTCGTAATCTCATCCCAAATCGTGTCAATTTTGTGGAGCTGAATTTCTTCGGTCGCCCT
The DNA here is from genome assembly GCA_963798585.1 of uncultured Acidobacteriota bacterium. Taxonomy (GTDB): domain Bacteria; phylum Acidobacteriota; class Terriglobia; order Acidiferrales; family UBA7541; genus Acidiferrum. The sequence goes on along the minus strand of CAWCTJ010000003.1, from coordinate 26,536 downwards.
GACGTCCGTTCCTACTTCGTAGGCGCGCGCCCCCTCATCGCGAAGGGTGAGCAGCGAACTCATCTCACCTTGGCTGTACTCGTTCAGCGTGGCGGCGGTATCACGGTCGGCCAATCCGAACGGGTATCCACGCCACTTCCGATCCGCGCGCATCGTGGCGCTGAGCACACGGAAGGATGCGGCGCATGGTTCAAAGCTCGCTATTAATCCGGTGTATTTTGCCTCGGTCCGCAAGGTCTTACAGTAGGCGCCGTGGAAGGCTCCTACGTCGAGAACAATGTTGATGTCGTGGTCCCGGATCAACTCGGCAACTTTGCGCGACAACATGTGGGGACCAGGGAACCGCGTGACAGAAACTCCGATGCGAGACAGTGAACTCCGTATTAGCTGCTTCGGGTTCATACTTTGCGACCTTGCCAGTAACCTTTGGCCAAGACGGGTGAGAAATGAAAGCCACTTGAGTCGAGATTATAGTAAAGATGTGCTAGAACGCAAAGGCTCGATGCCGTCGCGAAGCAGCGTCGCCATGTTATATGATTGCCCGCTGAGATGCGGAATCAACTATCGCGAAGGCCGGCATCGGGACGCCTATATGTTCTTGTTATCCGGCAGAAACCACAAGAACCCAAATGCTTGAATGCGTAGTCAGTTTTACAAGGAGCGTTATTTGATGGCACGCCCGTGGAAACCTCATGAATTCGATGCCGTGTACGAGCGCTACGTCTGTCAAGACGAATTCCAGTTTGGTGGACGAGCTTACCACCGACGATATCGATCACGTTACAAAGAACTCACTCGGCGATTTGCTGCTTTGGCCCCACCTCATCCCGTTGATGTCCTGGATGTAGGTGGAGGGCAGTTGGCCCTTATCGCCACCAAATTGTGGAATGACCACGGCGTCGCGGCGGATCTTCCCGGGCCACATCTGACGTACATCGCGGGGCAGGGCGTAGAAACGATCCATTGGAACTTATGCAAATCTGAACTGCCCTCAAACGCCAAATTTGACTTCGTCTTTTTTTCCGAGGTCATCGAGCACCTGCCGATACCGGGTTACATCGCGCTGGAAAACCTCCGGAAGGTTCTGCGGCCCGGCGGCGTCATCCTTTGCACCACGCCAAATCTCTACCGCCTGCGAAACGTGGTGTATATGGCGCTGGGGATAAACATTTTTGATAATTTTCGATATCCAGATGACGACTCGGCTCTGCTTCATGTGTTGGAGTATAGCCGCGATCATCTCGATTGGCAGGTGAAGAAGGCCGGATTCACCCAATGCAGCGTGGAATATTCACAGATGCACCATTTGCCCACGAATCCGCTCTTTCTTCCATTGTCTTTGCTGGGCTATCCGCTGCACATGCTTCCTCGCTGGCGCGACTATTTAGTCGCAACCGCATATGCGCCGGCCGACAGCAAGTGATCGGCACCCCAATAGAGGTCGCGGCGATTTTGCCAGTGATTGGCTGAACCGTGCCCTCAGTCCAACGGATCTCCTGGGCCGCCTCCCGGCGTAGGCCTTCGCCGCGATAGCAACTAAGTCGTAGGAATTTGGCCTGATGAACGTCAGGTGACCTTGCTGTGGGTGTCTCCGCAAAACGTGAACGCCTCGGTTGACCACTGCGAAATCGCCAGCGACAAAAGATGCAGGCAGCAAGTGCGTTAGCAGGTAAACTTTAAATCGGAGATCATGAAATGTATATCGTGGACCGGACGTTGACGTTTGTCCGAGGCTTCATTCATGAGTTACGGCCCCTCGGGCATCAAAAAGCGCTTGTGGGATAAGGAATTTTCCAGCACGAAATGGGATTTTATTGACAACACGGCCGGCGACTGCGTCTATCCGTACCTTGAAAAGTACGCGCACAACGGCAATATTCTGGATTTAGGCTGCGGCCCTGGGAACACCGCGAATGAGCTGGCTGCGAACGTCTACCAAACCTACGTCGGCGTGGATATATCCGAAGCGGCCCTGGCAAAAGCCGTGAGGCGCTCTCAGGAGAACGGTCGAGCGGGCAAAAACAGCTTCGTCAACTCTGACTTCTTGGGTTACCACCCCAGCCAGGAGTTCGATATCATTTTGTTTCGCGAGTCCATGTACCACGTCCCTTACGGACAAGTCCTGCCGATTCTGGAGAAATTCTCGAAAAATCTAAAAAGCACTGGCGTGTTTATTGTCCGCCTCTATGCCGGAGATCATCGGCCGGGCGTGATCAAAACCCGCGTAACCGCCAAGATAGACTTGATCAAGCGCGAGTTCGACGTGATCGAAGCGCGGCAATTTGATTTGCCTGCGCTGCCAAATGTGATCGTCTTCCGACCCCGGAACAAGGGCTGAGGAAACTGAAAAGCTTCCGCAACAAAAGACTTCTGATTCTGGCTTAAGTTGCGCGTCAATTTTGTTATCGCTTGCGAAATTCTTGTCGGTCCGCGATATATATGCGTCCCGCTGTGAAAGGAATTTAGCGTGAAAATCAGCGTCTTCGGAATGGGCTATGTCGGAACGGTTTCCGCAGCCTGTCTCGCACAAGAGGGTCATGAAGTCGTCGGCGTCGATCCCGTCCACACGAAGGTGGACCTCATAAACGCCGGTAAGTCACCCATCGTCGAGGTCGATATCGGTGAAATCGTTGCCGCGATGGTCAAGGCCGGTCGACTCCGCGCCACGGACGACCAAGTCGAAGCGATCCGTGCCACGGAACTGTCCTTTGTTTGTGTGGGCACGCCCAGCCAGTCCAACGGCAACTTGGACCTGACGCACATACGGCACGTTTGTGAGCTGATTGGCGCCGCCATTAAAGAGAAATCGGCGCGTCACACGGTAGTCATTCGCAGCACGATTTTGCCCGGCACCATGCGGCAGATCGTGATTCCGACGCTCGAGGAATACTCTGGCAAAAGCGCGGGCGTGGACTTTGGCGTGTGCAACAATCCGGAATTTCTTCGAGAGGGCTCGGCGGTAAAGGATTTTAATGCGCCTCCGAAGACGGTGATCGGCGAATTCGATCGCGCCAGCGGCGAGCTGTTGACGGCACTGTACGCTAAACTGGATGCGCCGTTTATCCGCACGGATTTAGAAACCGCCGAGATGGTCAAATACGTGGATAACAGCTGGCACGCGCTCAAGATTGGCTTCGCGAACGAGATCGGAAATCTTTGTAAATCAGCTTCCATCGATGCGCACGAAGTGATGAAGATTTTTTGTCAGGATAAAAAACTGAATATCTCTGCTGCCTACCTTATGCCGGGCTTCGCGTTTGGCGGTTCGTGCTTGCCCAAGGATCTCCGCGCCCTGTCCTACAAGGCCAAGATGTTCGATCTTGATCTGCCCATTATGAATGCCATCCTGCCCAGCAACGAGGTGCAGGTGGCCACCGGCTTACAAATGATCGTGGACGCCGGCCACCGGCGCGTCGGAATACTAGGCTTTAGTTTCAAAGCCGGAACCGACGATCTACGGGAGAGCCCGATGATTGAAGTCATCGAACACCTGATCGGCAAAGGCTACGACCTGCGCATTTTTGACAAGAACGTGCAGATGGCCAGCCTGGTCGGCGCCAATCGCGACTTCATCCTCAACCGCATTCCGCACATTTCGCGGCTCATGGTCAAAAGCATCGATGCCGTCCTGGAACACGCGCAAACCGTGGTCATTGGCAATAAGGATGCCGACTTTACCGCGGTCCTCGAGCGTTTGCGCGAGGATCAGCGTTTGGTGGATTTTGTCCGAATTACAAATCGCAGGAGCGAAAATGGCAAGTATGACGGTATCTGCTGGTAAGAAAACTGAGGCCGGAAACAGCGATGCAAAGGCGCGCATCTGGGCGTCCATCGTTCGGCTCAACGAATGGCTGGAGAAGAACGATTATCGCGGCTACGATACTTTTGACGGTCTGAGCGCGAAATTTCTCCGCCCATTCACTTTCGAAACGAAATACCTACGCATTGTGCTGCAACAGACGGTGCGGCGCTTTCCCCTGAATCTCCGACCACTCTTGGGGATTCCGAAGAGCCGTTCCACGAAAGGCATGGGCTTTTTGGCCAAAGGTTTCATGCGCCTGCAACAAGCAACGGGCGATAAATCGTGGGGAGATAAAGCGGAGTCTGCATTACAGTGGCTCGTCGAGAACCAATCGAAAGGTCATTCCGGCGCTTGCTGGGGCAATCACTTCGACTATCAATCGCGGGGCTTTTATATGCCCAAGGGCATGCCCACCGTAGTTTGGACTTCGCTGATCGGTCACGCCTTTCTGGACGCCTACGACCTTTTTCAAGACGAAAAATATCTCGATGTGGCGGTGAGTTCCTGCGAACATATCTTGCGCGATCTTGCTACGTATTCTGAAGGCGACGCGGTGTGTATTAGCTATGTTCCCTCGCTGGAAAGTTGGGTCCACAATGCCAATACGCTGGGCGCCAGCCTTTTAGCCAGGACCTATTCCTACACGCGCAACGAGTCCTATCGCGCCCTGGCACAGAAGGCGATGCAATACACCGCCAATCATCAGCGGGCGAATGCTTCTTGGTATTACGGCGAAGGTTCAAACGTGCACTGGGTCGACAGTTTTCACACAGCGTATGTGTTGGACTGTTTCAAGTATTATAGGATAGGCACTGGAGATGACCGTTTTCAAGAAAAACTGAATGCCGGCTACCGGTATTGGAAAAGTACATTTTTCCTGCCCGACGGAACGCCCAGATATTATGACTACAAAACGCTGCCTCTCGATATTCAGTGTTCGTCCCAGGCCATCGACACGTTGGTTTTCTTCCAGGATCAGGATCCAGAAAGCCTATCACTGGCGTTGAATGTCGCGAACTGGACCATCGACAACATGCAGGATCCCACCGGCTATTTCTACTATCGCCGGTATTCGTCACGAATCGTCAACAAGACTCCGACGCTGCACTGGGGACAAGCTACGATGCTCTGCGCCCTCGCCGCGCTTTACAAGCAGCTCTGAAGCAGTGATACCCCGATCGTGAAGAAAAAAGTCCTCATCATCGTCGAGAACATGACCGTTCCGACCGACCCGCGTGTATGGAACCAAGCTACTTCCTTGCGCGCCAACGGATACGAAGTCACCGTTTTGTCTCCGCGACGCAAGCACTGCCCACGCGGGTATGAGCTATTGGAAGGCGTGCATATCTACCGCCACCCCACGCCCAAAGAAGGGAATGATCCGCTCGGCTATTTGTATGAATACGGCCTCGCGTTGTTTTGGGAATTTGTGTACGCCGCATGGATCTTTCTACGCCGTGGTTTTCACGTCATTCAGGGCTGCAATCCTCCCGATGACATCTTTTTGGTCGCTTTGCCCTTCAAGCTCTTCGGGGTCAAATACATCTTCGACCATCACGACGCTTGCCCGGAACTCTATCTTTCGAAATACGAAAAGCCAGGAACATTTTACAAAATACAGGTTTGGCTCGAGAAAATGACCTACCGCTTCAGTGACGTGGTCATGGCCACCAACGACAGCTATAAAGAGCTAGCCACCACCAGAGGAGGCAAGTCACCACAGGATGTGTTCGTCGTGCGCAATGGCCCCGATCTCGAGAAGTTGCGGGCCGTCCCTGCCGTGCCCGCTCTGAAGCACGGCAAGCCCTATCTGGTCGGCTACGTGGGAAACATGAGTGAACAGGAGGGATTGGACATCCTGCTGGACGTCGCGCTGCACCTCAAAAACATGGGCCGGCGAGATATCCATTTCACGTGCGTCGGGGGCGGCCCAGGATTGCCTGGCCTCCAGCAGATGGTTCGAGACAAGCATCTTGAGGATACCGTCAATTTTACCGGACGAATCCCCTTTAAGGATCTTTTGGACATCCTGTCAACCGCCGACATCTGCGTAAATCCGGACAAACCCTGTGAGATGAACGATATTTCCACCATGATCAAAATCATGGAATATATGGCGCTGGGCAAGCCGATCGTGCAATTTGATTTTAAAGAGGGTAAATTCAGCGCGCAGGAAGCATCTCTGTATGCCGACACCAAGGATCAGGTGCAGGACTTTGCAAAATGTATCCTCTGGTTGATTGATAATCCGGACGAAAGAAAAAAGATGGGCGATTTTGGACGGCGTCGCACCGAGCAACAACTTGCTTGGAAACATTCGGTCCCGCATCTCCTCGCAGCCTACGAGAGGGCGTTAAGCAAGCGGGAACGTTAAATGGCGTGGTGCCCGAGAGTCTGCCCGTACTAGTGATTGACCCATTGGCCATTCACACTCTAAACCCGCTTTCGGACCGCCGGTGGGACGCCTTAGTTCTTCACCACCCTAAGGCCTCCATCTTTCATCAACGGGCTTGGCTGGAAGCGTTACTCCGCACCTACGGATATGAGCCCGTGGTCTTCACCACTTCCGCGCCGGATGCCGAGATAGAGAACGGGCTGTTGTTCTGTCATGTCAAAAGCTGGCTCACCGGACATCGTCTGGTGTCGCTCCCTTTTTCAGATCATAGCGAGCCGATTTGCGACTCCGCGCAAGAAATACAGACGCTGATTTGCCAATCGCAAGCTGCTATGGCGCGAGCATCGCTGGGAGTACTTGGAGCTTCGTCCGGCGAGCGAGGATTTCTGTCAAACGGGTGAGGCGCTCGGTTTTCGGCCCTCGGGCCGCTACTTTCTGCATGTGATGGATTTACGGCCGAATCAAGACGATCTCTTCCGAAGTTTTGATAAGGATTCAGTTCAGCGTCGGATTAAGCGCGCCGAGCGCGCCGAGATGATCGAAAAATGTGGGAACTCAGCACGAACTGCTAAACGACTTCTATCGGCTGTTTGTGATTACCCGCAGCCGGCATCGTCTGCCTCCTCCTCCGCGTGCCTGGTTTCAGAACTTGATTTCCTGCCACGGCAATGCACTGGAAATTCGGATCGCCTACAAAAATAACCGCCCCATCGCCGCCATTCTTACACTGCGATTCCGGAACATAAGCTACTTCAAATACGGATGTTCGGATGCGCAGTTCAACAATCTAGGGGCCACACCGTGGCTATTGTGGCACGCCATTGTCGCCGCAAAATCAAGTGGGGCGCTCGAATTTGACATGGGCCGGACAGAAGAGGAAAACACCGGACTTCTGGCGTTCAAGGACCACTGGGTGCCGATCCACAGACGATTGATCTATTGGAGGTATCCCGACGCCCCATCTCTGGACGTGGCCGAGGGTTGGAAACTGAAAATGGCCAAACGGTTTTTTTCGCATATGCCGAGTAGATTGTTGGCGTTGAGCGGCAAGCTTCTTTATCGCCACATCGGCTAGTGGTCACATGGGGGTGGCGATCAACTATGCGTAGACGGCGGTGGCGCGAGAGTGAGTACTAAGGGTTTTGCGCAGGGCAGCCAGCATCTTCCGCGCGCCGCAAGGTCGTCGTTAAGTCGCCATGATTTTGTTGTAACTTTCGTGTTAATATTGCGCGCCTCAAGGAGTTTCAAGGAAAAAAAATTCTATTTCAGTGTAGTAATATTAGGTGCTGTACTTTTACAGTTCTCTGAGCAATAAAGACTTAACTGCAGGTGCGATTGGTCCCAGCCGTGCACCTGGTTCGATGTCGAAGGTCGAGCATGCTTAATCGAGCGCTTCTTGAGCGCTACAGATGTGCGGAAAACCTGGCTGATTTCAGCTTGCGGGGCGAGTTGTCCCCGGAGGCGGGTTATTTCAGGTTTGGCCCGAACACGGTCTGTTACGGCCGAAGCGCTGCGGGCACTCGCAGCCAGGAGCTGGTTCCTGGTCTTTACGAAACCGATAGCGATGTGACGATCAACGATTCGCACGTTGGCCTGCCTTTCGATCCGAACAGCATAATCGATAATCTGCGGCTGGAGCGCTACGCCATCGACCATAATCTCAACGGCACACAGCCGTTTCCGCGTAAGGCGCTGCGGTTTGCGTACTATTCGCTGCGTCCATTATTCCCGGTTCCGGTGCGCCGGCGTATTCAGAGAGTTTATCTCCGCGGATGGGACGACCGGAAATTTCCGCACTGGCCGGTGGACAGCAGCGTGGAAGATATTCTGGAGCACTGCCTCGCTGCGGGAATGAAGGCTAAAGGCCTGACCGAAATTCCGTTCATCTGGTTCTGGCCGGAAGGTAAGGCTGGCTGCGCACTGATGACCCATGACGTCGAAACCACGCGGGGGCGGGATTTCTGTGCGACGCTGATGGATATCAATGACAAGTTCGGAATAAAAGCGTCATTTCAGGTGGTTCCGGAGAAACGTTATGAAGTGCCGGAATCGTACTTGAGCAGCCTGCGGGACCGCGGCTTTGAGATTGCCGTGCAGGACCTGAATCACGATGGCCATCTCTACTCCAAGCGCGATGAATTCCTGCGGCGCGCGGCGCTGATTCGGAAGTATCGCAAGCAATATGGCGCGACGGGATTTCGGGCCGCGATTTTGTATCGCAATCTGGATTGGCTGCCGGAACTGGAATTCAGCTACGACATGTCGGTGCCGAACGTGGCGCACCTCGATCCGCAGTCTGGCGGCTGCTGCACGGTGTTCCCGTATTTCATCGGCAAAACGCTCGAAATTCCGGTGACCGCCACGCAGGATTATTCGCTGTTTCACATTCTTGGCGAATACACGCTGGACCTTTGGAAAAAGCAAGCCAGTCTGATTTTGGGCAAAGCATGGCTTGATGAATTTCATCGTGCATCCGGACTACATCGTGGATGAAAAGCCGCTGCAGACCTACCGCGAACTGCTAGCCTACCTTTCGGAGCTGCGCGCGGAACAGAACGTTTGGATCCCACTTGCCGCACGAAGTCGACGAGTGGTGGCGCGCTCGCGGCCAAATGCAATTGATCGACGATGGCGGTACGCTTCGCGTTACCGGAGCGGGTAGTGAACGCGCTCGCGTCGCGTACGCTCGCCTCGAAAAAGGTCATATTACATATAGTTTTGACCGCAACACCACGCCACGCTGACTTCCAGATAATTCTTCCTCACCCAGTAAGTCTTGCATAAGTGGGATTGAGGAGGTGGTGCCCCCATCGGCCGCAAACTCTTGCTGCCAAAGTCGATAGCAAGTTTGCTTGGCTCCAGGCCGCATAGGGCAACGATTTGCCCATCCAGTTGGTGTCCTACTCTCATTTCGAAATCAAAGAAGCTGACCAAAGATATGATTTAGATAGGCGGAACACGTTTCCGGGAGACGGACTTTGACGGATCGGAATCGGGGGTAGCCTTAAGCAGCTTCACGATGCGCTTCGCGGGAGCAAGCACAGCTGGGTGCTTCGCAAGAACTTCATCGCGAAATTCCGATAGTGCCCTGCGTAGTAGCACCTTCCCCTCGTATCCGATTCCGCGGCGCGCAGGTACCGAGGAGGGCGCTTTGCGCTGGCGGTGCAATTGCACGCGACCTGTCGCTCCGGGCAAAAGCGTGGTGGAGATTGCGACGCCGCGATCATGACGGCTGAACGGCAGGACAGAACCGTTGAGCATCAGAGACACGACGCTGTCCGATTCCGGTTCCTCCTTCAGCAAGCGATAGGAAGCAGGCCGCGAGGAATTATTCGTGATGGAAAACGAATCAGTAAAAAACCGAACTTCCCAGCTATCCGGAGCTACGGCACGTTGCCAACAGGTTCGTTCGACGATTTCGCTCAGCGAACTCCAAAGCAGATCAGGTTCGGCTAGCTGCAGGCGATTCACCAGTGCTTCCATCGCCGGAAAGCCGCGTCGAAAGAACTCGTGGTGTTCGACGATGAATGCTGGGCGGCCCAGAAAAAGGTCCAACAGAAATGGGAACTGAGATTTTGGGTAGTGCCTGAGGAACACGGGAAATCCATAGACATTATTAAAGGCGGGCAATAGAAGTTCGCAAAGCGAGACCGGGGCAGTATCGCGATCGACCACGAAACGTGTTGAGTTAATTGCGGCAGTAAAATCAGCCGAGCGCAATCCCTCGAAAGCATGCCGTGGAGAAACGCCCTTGCGGGAAAACCATGATGGGTTCGAAGCCTATGCCGGTTCTTTGTTCGTGATGGCGCATACGCTTCATGGCGAGGAGCGACTTTCGTTCCAAGAGATCTGTGTCAAGGCTGCCGTACTCGTTGTTTGCGTGGTCGCATCCATGCACACAGATGGAAAACCGTTCTTCTGCCTGCGCGAAAAATCCTGCCATAGCTTTTGAGGTGCGCGGCTGGTTCCAGGGAATAAACGCAACGGTTGCGGAATAACGATGCTGCCGCATCGATTCGAACAGTCGCGTGAAGTCGAGCAGGCCGTACCTGCGGCGCAACACCGGATCGTCGATGATCAGCCGGGCGCCTTTGTAGCCGCCTTGCCAGCACGAATCACCGTACGCGGCACGAACGAACAAGAGCAATGGCAAGATAGCATCGAGGTGCGGTTCAATGTCGGATTCCTTCATGACCCGCTGCTGGGGGTCCGGGATGTCCGTAACGGTAGAGGCGAACAAATTGCACTCGCCGATTTTCAGAGACAGAAGGGTAGGTTTCGTGGAAACGGTGATAAGCGGTACGGCCGATGCTGGCACGGCAGCGAAAACGTTGCAACTCAGGACATTTTCGGGCCGCGGATACTGCGTCCCGGAGAGTTGTCGCGAAAACGGCTTGCCAAGCACGGGAAATTCACCATATTCCGCCCCGGCCACAGATTCGACGCTTGGCAATGCGCCGCAACTCAGCCACGCGAAAACTTCTTCGTGCACCCCAGGCCGCGCTGCAAAAAGGAATATCTTGCGGAAGCGCAATATCTTATTCCTAAGGATCTCGCGGCAGTGTTCTTCTCGGTACAATTCGGCGAGGGTGCCCGCAGAGAGAGCGATCACGGCCAGAGATGTCGAGTCCTCGGGCTCCGCCAATACTTCGGCCGGCGTCGGGCAATCCAAAAGCCGAACAGGAGCCCCGAGACACGTTGCAAAACTAGCTAGGTGCGAATCGCTGGACTTACTTTTCGCGCCGGACAGAATGAGCAATGATTATTCGCGCTCCTTCACGTTGACCATCTCATTTTAAGCCAAAACTCTGGAACACAGCTGTCACTAAAGTATCCTAATGCTGCCGGCGGTCCAAACAGATAAGTAGCCTTTAACCGCCTGTTAACACTAGAGATGTTCCTATGGCCGCGACCTTTCTGAAATTCACCGACTTGGTGTAGAGTCGTGAAGGCCTTAGGGGCTCAAGCACGCGAGAGAATGGTCAACACGCGGTCCGCTTGATGTCCCAGAGGAAATCGGCAACCTAGCTGCGAGGGTTGCGTCCACTCGATTTCCGGAAAAATGAAAGAAATCTCAAAGCGGGGAAAGTGTTGTAAGAATCGATGGTGCGGAAAGCTGGCGAAAATACACCTAGGAGAAGTGGACCACCTGTGGCGGTAGAAGGACACTCCTTATGAGCGTCTACCTGGGGGTGGGTAGCGCATGAATCTCATTGATGCGCTTGAACGTCTTAAGGAACCGATCGAAGAGAACGCACGACCGCTGAGAGTCTTTTTGGCTTGTGGTTTCACTCCCCTTCATCTGGAAACCTTTCTCGCTGCGCATCTGCGTAATCTTCATCCGACAAGCCGAGTCGAATTGCATTCTGGTTTATTCGGCGATCTTAGTCGGGAACTTGGAACGGTTGCGGCCCGAAGAGCACGACGCACTTGCAGTCGTGATCGAATGGTCAGACCTTGATACGCGGCTGGGCCTCCGAACGCTGGGCGGCTGGCAGGTTGAGAAGTTGGCCGATATTGTGGACTCCGTGAGTCAGAGCCTCGAACGGCTGATGCGTGCTTTGCAACGAATCTCTTCGACCCTTCCCACCGTACGTTTGTATGCCTACGCTTCCCCTTCCTCCGCTTTTTTATACCGGCACACTACGAAGTAGCGTTTTCGAGTTGAATCTCCGCCGGAATCTCGCATCCTTTGCTGAGACGATTTCTGTCGGCCGACACATATCGTTGGTCAATGGGCAGCGTCTAGACGAAAACTCTCCCATGGGCAAGAGGCTTGACCTCCGAACTGAGATCACGCAGGGGTTTCCTTATAAGACCTCCCATGCTTCCGTGATTGGACAGCTCTTGGCTGAGCTCGTATCTCGGCATGAACCCAAGAAAGGGCTGATTACGGATCTGGATGACACGTTGTGGGCGGGAATCCTTGGTGAAGTGGGTGTCGAAGGTGTTCATTGGCACCTTGCGGAGCATGCGCAACTTCACGGACTTTACCAGCAGTTCCTGGCATCCCTTGCCAGTGCTGGAATCCTAATTGCCGTGGCTAGCAAGAATGATGCGGCCCTAGTTGACCAAGCTTTCGAACGAGATGATCTGCTGCTTTCAAAGACGAGCGTATTCCCCATCGAGGCCCACTGGAGACCGAAGTCGGAATCGGTCCAACGTATCCTAAAGACATGGAACGTTCTGGCAGAATCGGTAGTGTTCGTGGATGACAGCCCGATGGAAGTTGCTGAGGTGCAGAATGCTTTTCCGAAAATGGAATGCCTACTATTTCCGAAGGAAGACTATGCTGCGTTTTTGGGGCTGATGACCCGACTGCGGGATCGCTTTCGCGAAAACTGCTATTTCCGAAGAGGACTCTTTTCGATTGCAAAGTATCCGTAACTCCGGCGCATTCCGGGAACCAGCAGGAGGACGGCACAACTCCCAGGACGAGTTTCTAGAACAAGCGCAAGGGCGCTTGAAGTTCGGCTTGGGTAAACCGGTCGAGGACGCGCGCAGCTTCGAATTAATCAACAAGACCAACCAATTTAATCTGAACGGTAAACGATATGATGAAGCTGCTTGGACGAAGTTTCTCAAGGATTCCCGGACGTGCCTGCTCACTGTCTACTATGAGGATAAATTTGGTAAGTTGGGAAGAATTGCCGTTTTGATCGGAAGGTTGGCGGAGAAGAAGTTTGTCGTCGAAAGCTGGGTTATGAGTTGCCGCGCTTTCTCGCGTCGGATTGAGTTTCATTGCCTGCAATATCTGTTTGAAAAATTTGCTGCCGATGAAATTGTTTTTGAGTTGCAGGCGACAACTCGCAATGGTCCGCTGTTGGAATTTCTTCAGCAATTGGTGGACGGACCTGTCGAAGCAAATCCGCGGCTATCCAGGTCTTCCTTCCTAACGAAGGCACCGAAAATGCCGCATCACGTAGAGGAGGTATCTGCCAGTGGTTGATGACGATCGTTTGATGCGCTGCTTTGCGTCAGCTCTTCCCGGCGCGACCCGCGATGAGATTAAGACTGCCAAATTCGACGACATGGCCGGTTGGGACTCATTGCGAGGGGTGACGCTTCTGGCTATTCTGGACGAGGAATTCGGTGTACAGATTGATTTGCCAGAGTTGCTGGAGCTGGAAACCTTTGACGCTGTGAAACAGTTTCTATTGCAGCGTGGCAAAATATCGCAGGAAAACAAATGAAGGAGAATCCACTTCGAGGATTACTGAATAGAATCCTTCAGATGGTGACCATGACGTTCCCGGGCGGACAGAGTCTGCGAGTGTCGCTGCATCGTGCGCGCGGGGTAAACATCGGAAGGAATGTCTGGATTAGCTACAATGTGGTTCTCGAAACAAGCTACCCGCAGCTGATCACGATTGAGGACGATGCTTTCATCGGGATTGGTGTGATTGTTATCGCACACTTTAAAGAATCGCGCCGCGGCGTACGGATTGGGAAACAAGTCTTCATTGGGCCGGGTGTGATCATTCTGCCGGACGTAGAGATTGGTGAGGGTGCGGTGGTCACCGCGGGGAGCGTTGTAACCAGCTCGATACCGGCGATGACGGTGGTCCAGGGCAACCCGGCAATTACCATCGCCAAGTGCGGTGTGCCGCTGTGGCCAGACACCCCGTTGAAAGAATTTTCCAGACGACTGAAACCGGTTTCCAAAAAGTAGAGCGCGCCAGGGATAACGGGCCGGGATGACAGGCTATTGAAAGGGAGATAGACGTGCCAATGAAGCTGGCAATTTCTCGAGTAGGCGCCCGGCCAGGACAGTACCGGGATAATTCTCTGAGATGGGAAGTCTGTGTTGTCGTAAAGCCAGATTCCATCTCGGCTCATCACTTCGATGTCCGCTGATCAAGTTGGTAATCGCTTTCATCATACCGGGTTCGTCGTGGCTTCTATCGACGCTGTCATGGAGAGCTTCTGCCGAACTGTAGGTGGAAGTCATTGGTCAGAAACTTGGCACGATCCTCTGCAACGCGTGCGCGTGGCGTTCATCTACCCGAGCCACCCAGGTGATCCCAGCGTCGAACTGGTTGAACCGGCGGATCCCGGATCCCCCGTCGAAAAATTTCTGGAACGCGGTGGTGGTCTCCATCACCTTTGCTATGAGGTAGACAACCTGGATGAAGTGGTAGGGGGCGCTTCCGCGCGGGGCTTGGTGATGACCCGTCGCCCACAACCAGCCGTAGCCTTCGCCGGCCGGCGGATCGCCTGGTTTCTCACACGGGAAAAACTACTAATCGAGTACCTCGAAAGGGGCAAGGTAATTTCGTGAGACCAGTTGCTCTGAATCTCAAGGACGTTGATACCAACATCGATCGGCTCAGTCGGCGATCTTTCGTTATTTCGTTACTTCTAGAGTGGATACCGGCCACGCATCCAGATAATTAGGCGATTCACTAGCGACAGAGGAAAGATAGTCGGGCGCACCATGTCAACGAAGAGCACCGCGCGATGTGAATCGATGTCGTTCCAAACTTCGTGCTCGTGGCTGTCGTCGAAGATCAAGCTTTTCCCTTCCTCCCAGCTCCGCACATCGCTCCCCACTCGTATTCTACTTTTGCCTTGCGGCCCTGGCACCATCAACCCAAGGTGGTAGCGCAGTACGCCCTTATACGGTCCACGATGTGGAGCTAAGTGTTTGTGCGGTGCAAGAATCGAGAACATGGCGCTCTTCATCCCGGGAATGCGATGCAATATGCGCACGGTCTCCGGGCATCGCTCGCAGTTCTCCTTGTTCTTGTTGCCGAACGAATAAAAACTGAATGTCTTCCACTGATCGCCTTCAGTTAACGCCCCCTGAGCCTTTGAGATATCCTGGAAGTTCGGAATCTGCTCACGGTGCTCCATAAGCACGTCTAATTCCTTGCGGATGGTTTTCCATTCCGCTTCTATGTCGGCGACCCATGGAAAATCTTTAGGCTCAAAGAATGTCTTGTCCCCATCGCGGTAGAACAGCACTCCTTCGACTAGATCCCGCAACATGATTCCTCCATCCTACCGATCTTGCGGAACACCCTTTTCTGGTCCGCTCAAAGATCATCGAGGTTTTGCGAGGGCCCACTCTATCAGATTTAGTGAAGATTCTGCTCGGCCAAAACGATGCGCAAGTCCCGCCGAACCCCCACGTTCGTTCGGACGCGCCCGAGCAGCCGTGGAGTTAAAGTTAAGCTGTACCCGCCGCCGCACCTGAAAGGGACAGATTCCAAACGGGTTGAACCGCTACAGCTTTGAAAGAGGCAGATTCCCAGGGAGTTACAGAGTGGCGAAGTAAAATGATGATGTATGGAGCACCTGCCACACGGCCGATAAGCCCATGTTGCAGAACTTTACCGCACGACCTACTGTCCGTTGACACATGACAGGGTGTGGGGTGTAGAGTCTCAGCTACTCGGAAGGCGCAATGGGAATCGCTGCTAAACGGAAGACTCGGGATTGGGATCTTAACGGCGGACGCATACCGCTTGGTCCCCGAAGAGGAATATAGAGCCACCGAGGACCTCCTGGAGTGGATGGGTCGTCAGTTCAGAATCTTCGGCGACATCTATAAGGCCTCCGTATATGGTGCCAGCGCCTATGTGACCAGGGACGTCGAGTTTGCTCACCATGTGCTCGTAGAGAACTGGCAGAACTACGTGAAGGGCCGGATTATCGAACGCGTCGCCCTGCTGCTTGGTAATGGCCTCATGGTAAGCGAGGGGGAACTCTGGAAGCGGCAGCGACGAATGATACAACCCGCGTTCAATCATGAATCAATCGCGACCTTAATCAAACTGATTGTGGCCGTTAATTCGGAACTCCTCAGGAAATGGCAATTGGCGGCCCAGAGAAAAGAAAGTGTCAATGTCACGCGCGACGTCAGCGGCATGGCCCTCGAGGTCGTGCTCCGCTTCATTTTCGGCGAGGATTACGAGGGAGTTAGCTCCCATTTTGAAATTCTCTCCATGGAACAGACTCGCGACATGGCGTTTGCACGTTCGTTCCGAACTTTAGGGAAGGTCATCCTCCAAGTCATCGATCGAAGACGAAAGGATTTTGCACGGCCCACTGATGCATTGGGCATAATGATGCGGGCGCGCGATCCGCAAAGCGGCCAGCTCCATGCGGATCGCCAACTGATCGACGAGACCCTCACTTTGATCGTTGCGGGTCACGAGACCACGGCGAGCACACTGAATTGGACCTGGTATCTGATCTCGCAGCACCCGGAAGTCGAAGAAAGGCTAGCCAACGAGCTCGACACTTTGACGACCTCTTATCGAATTCGAGGATCTGCCCAGGTTTCTCTATACACGACAAGTCATCGAAGAGGCCATGCGCTTGTATCCAGCCGGTTGGTCGATGAGCCGTAGAGCGTTGGGTGACGATCGGCTCGGCGAGTATTTCGTTCCGGCAGGAACCGAAGTTTATGTTCCACCCTACTTCATACAGCGGCATCCCGATCTATGGGAGGAGCCGGACCGATTCAACCCAGATCGTTTTCGACCGGAGAATTCAAAACATCGGCATCGACTGGCGACGATCCCTTTTTCCGCAGGTCCTCGAAACTGCATCGGGACGCATTTTGCACGTATCGAAATGCAGATTCATCTCATGACGATCTCCAGATGCCTGCGGTTGGGATACGTTCCATCAAGGCCGGTTGAGCTAGACGCAGGGGTCAACCTTCGAAGCAAATATGACTTTATTATGTACCCGAAGGTCAAAAAAGCGAGTGGTTCGGAACAGCTTGCCGTGACATGAAGTCGATAAGAACACGGGTATCTTTTTGTCGCTGCTCAAGGGTTCGCGACCGCCTAGAGTCGACCGGGCGGGTTGGCAAAATTGGCGTGAGGCTGTAACAATTGGCTGCGCAAATAGGGAAACCTGAGGACCGCAACTCGGGGAGATTCATTAAGGAGCCGCTTATGCCACTGCCATCCGATGAAAAAATCATAGCGTTAAGTAACGAGCTGCTGAAGCAGTTCGAGATTGTTTTTGGCGAGCACCCAGGTTTTCGCCCGGCTCATGCAAAGGGGATGTTACTGACGGGAACGTTCACGCCGGCAGCGGAAGCGTCTTCGCTGACGCGGGCTCCTCATGTTTCTCGCGAGTCCACGCCGGTGACGGTGCGCTTTTCGAACTCCACGGGAATTCCTCTGATTCCCGACAACGATCCAAATGCAAATCCGCATGGACTCGCGATTCGATTCCACCTCGCGGAACGAGTGCACACGGATATCATCAGTCACTCTGCGGATGGCTTCCCTGTGCGGACGGGGCAGGAGTTTCTCGAGCTGCTGCGTGCCATTGCCGCCAGCGATCCTGCGAAGCCGGCGCCCACTCCGATTCAGGCGTTTCTGGGAAGTCATCCTGCGGCGATGGCCTTCGTACAACCCATGCCAGTTCCATCCAGCTTTGCGAGGCAATCGTACTTCGCCATATCGGCTTTTCGATTTACGAACAAAGATGGCGTCTCGCAATATGGGCGCTACCGGATCTTACCGGAAGCCGGCGAAGCGCATCTGGACGAAGCAACTGCCAAAGCCAAAGGTGCAAATTTTCTTTTCGATGAACTCACGCAGCGTATTTCGGCAGGCCCAGTGAGCTTCCAAATCCAGATACAAATTGCCGCGCCGGGCGATGTTCTGAATGACGCAACCATTCACTGGCCAGCGAATCGGCCACCGATAAATTTTGGAAAGGTCACGCTAACCGCGGCGGTCCCAGACGATGCCCACGAACAGAAGAACATCATCTACGACCCGATCCCACGCGTGGACGGGATCGAACCCTCGGAGGATCCCCTGTTTGAGCTGCGGGCCGCGCTTTACCTGCTGAGCGGCCGGCGCCGACGTCAAGCTCCTGAATCGGCGGCGAGTGCTACGGCGGCAAAACAAGGCGGTTAAAGGAGTGCTCTTTACAGGTTATTTCAGTGGCGATTTTTCTGCGAGAGCTGGGCGGCAGTTGTGGCTGAGGCGATTCTAGAATCCTTTTTTGACGATTAGGTAGGGGAGCATGGCGAATTCGGCGAGGCTGGGAGCCAGGTCTTCGCGACTGAAGACGGATTCGATGCCCAGGTGGCGAAGCGATTGCGCGTAACTGGTCCATTTTAATTGGCGATTCATCAGGCCCAGAATACTGTAGGGAAAATCAGTGACCATGCGCATCCAGCCGACGCCGGCGTTGCCGTGACACTCGGGAACGTTCTGGCCCATCTGGTCGGCGAACAGGAGATGCGAGAAGTCGACTCCGGCGGCTTCGCCGAGCGCGTGGAAGCCCCAGGTGCGAGCGTTGACGTCGAGGAGTTTGAATTTTCCATCGCGCGGGTCTTGCTTGAATTCTATTTCCGCCAGGCCGTAATAGTTGATTTCTTTCAGGAAGCGCACGGACATTTCGCGGACTTCGGGGTGGTCGATGGATTCGACGTAGGTGGCGGCGCGGCCGAATTCCGGGGGATGCTGGCGCCAGCGACGGGCTTCCATGCTGGCGATGGCTCGACCGTCCTTGAAGAGAAGACAGGACGAATACTGATGGTGGCCGTCGCCGGGAATAATTTCTTGAATCAAAACTTCGTTGCCCTTGGAGTATTCGGTGGCGCGGGCGAAGTACAGAAGTTAGTTCTTCGCGAGAGTTGGCGCGCCAGGCTTTGGCTTTGGTGGCATAGAAAAAATCTTCTTTCACGGCGGGTTTTACGCCGACGGGGAACTGTATGTCCAGCGCGGCAAGCTCCGCAAGGTCGCGCGGGCAGAAGGTTTTGGGAATGCTCAGGCCAATTTTCTCGGCTAACTGATAGGTATTCCATTTGTTCCAAGCCCATTTGACGATTTCCCAATCGGGCGTGGGCATGCGAAACCATTCGGATAGTTCCTTGCGGTGGCGCGAAAAGGCCGCAACGTGTTCATCGCGGGTGGCGTAGAGAACCCAGCCGCGGAGATTCATGCGTTTGGCGATGTCCAAGAGGCAGTCAACTGTTTGCCGTTCCTGATGCAAACCCGGGACTTTTAGATAGTGGGTGGTGTAGCGCGAGAACCGAGCGATGGAATGCTCGTTGTCCACCACCACAACGGGAATGCCTCTGCGGCCCAGGCTGCGGACAATGGCCAGGCCGTGGAAGTCTCCGCCAACAACCAGTGCGCCGACGACCGGTTGCTGGTGGCCGTTCGGATTTTGGATGGGACCTGACATTTATTTCGGCGCTCCCCGAGGTTGCTTGGGGGACCGCGCGATAACGCGTGCGAGTTCTTTGGCTGCAAAGTCCGTGCCGCAGACGAAGTACATGAGGGGCCCAAAAGCTCCAACCCGCTGGCGCGCCCAGGAAATGCAACCCGGGGACAGAGGATTCGAGGCCGGCGCGGAGCTGAGGGAACCCATCGGTCATGCGGAGGGATTGCGTGATTTCGGGCGACAAGAACGGGTAGCGCGAAACGTCCACGCGGTAGCCGGTGCCAAGGAGTACGTGGTCGACGACGCGCGTGGTGCCGTCGTTGAGTTTGAGTTGTAAGGCTTGACCTTGTACGTTCCGCGGAAGTGACATATCGGGAAGTGGAGATGGTGACGTCTTTGGTGCGTTCGATGAGCCAACGCGCGCCGGCGGGCCGCAACGACCTTTTGCGAAACCTGTTCTGCACGGAGCGGGGAAAATATTTCACGGAATTGGGCATCGCGACGATGCGGCTGACCCCGGCAGGCCCGATGTCGGTTGGCGCGTACAGCAATTTCGCGAAGGGACCCAAGCGGCGTTGAAGTCTTGCGCGCCAACCAAGCCAGTGGACACTTTCTTGGCGCGCGATGACTTCGGCTTTTCCGCCGGCCTCATGGACCAAGGCTGCGGACTCCAGGGCGCTTTGGCCGGCGCCAATAATGGCGACGCGTTGACCGCGGAAGCGATCAACATCTCGCTGGTCCGAGCAATGGGTAACGAACTGGGTGGATAGCTTGGAGAAGACTTCAGGGCGCTGAGCAAAAGAACCAAGACCCGCGGCGATGATAACGCGAGTGGAAGTCCAAGATTCACCGGTTTCGGAAGTAACGCGAAAACCGGCGGCATCGCGCTCGACACGCCGAATTTTGCGAGTCTCAAGCCCGGGAAGGGCTTGCTGGCGAAACCACAGTCCGTACTGGACGAAAGTGTCCAGAGGAATTGGGACAGGCACTTTGTCTTTCTGAAGAGCGTTAAATTGGTCAATCGTAAGAGCTTCGGCGGGATCGGAGATACGTTGAGGCGCTCCACGGCGAGCGCAAGAACATGCCCGCGGGCATATAAGTTTTCCAGAATTCCATCGGTTCGCCGAATGACCGGACTTCGAGACCCTTGATCTGCGCTAAGTGTGCGCCGGCAGCCAAGCCGTACGGACCGGCACCTACAATCGTTACATCGCATCTAGTCATCCTAGCCTCTGGGGAATGGGTTTGCCTTGACGGGGACGGCATCGGCCGTACTTCCTATTGTAACCATTGATGCTTGCGATGCGATTTTTTTGTGCGACCGACGTGCTTTGTCGCAAACAGGTTGACTCTGTAGGGGCCTCCTCCTGCTTGTCCCGTGGTGGAGGCGGGCGCCTTTGCTCCGTACTTCTGCCAGGAATCGCTCGAATTCTCCTTGACAGGTAAGTTATCTTCCTGTACACTTCCTTTTGTAGAGAACCACGCCTCAGTATCGACTATCCCGAAAACACAGTCATTCGCCATCGTTGTAGCACAGGGCGGAGCCCTGCGACTTTTCCCTGGGAACGCCAGCTGCGCCTTGTGCGGGTTGAATCTCCTGATTGGCGCCTGCCCCAAAATGAAACTCCACTGAAGGACCGTTAGCGAAAATCAGTAGAAAAGGAGGTAACTATTTTATAATCATGCGGCGCTTCTAACTCCCGCAGAATGAACACTTGTGAAACCGTATCAAAACAAAGGACTTTATCCTCCTTAGAATGAACACTTACAAAAAACCCCGAGGGGGTGGTAAGGGGATGGAAAGAGATCGTTGCGTCGACTTTGAATCTAAGGATTCGTCGACGTGAGCCGAAGCTGGGCCACGCGGCGCTCGAGGAAGCGACGCTCGGGACCCTGACGCGTTAGCGACAGGGCCCTCTCGTAGGCGGCGATGGCTTCCGGCACGCGACCGAGGCGCCGGCAAAGATCCGCCCGTGCCGAATGCGCCAGGTAATACTCGGTGAGTTCGCCGCGCGCCAGAATAGCGTCGATCAGCGTTAGCCCGGCTGCGGGTCCATCGCGCATGGCGATGGCGGCAGCGCGATTGAGTTCTACCACCGACGATGGTTCGGTGCGCAACAGTACGTCGTAAAGTCCGGCGATCTGGCGCCAGTCGGTGGCCTCTGCGGTCACCGCTTCGGCGTGTGCCGCGGCAATAGCGGCCTGCAGGGTATAGGGGCCAAAGCGGCGTGAGGCCAGTGCGCGCTCGACCAATGCCGAGCCTTCGCGAATCTGCTGTTGATTCCACAGTGTGCGATCCTGCTCGTCGAGCAGAACCAGCTCACCATCCGAAGAAACTCGCGAGGCTCGGCGCGCGTCGTGCAGCAGCATCAGCGCCAGCAACCCGATGGCTTCCGGCTCGGGCAACAGGTCGGTCAAGAGCCGCCCCAGGCGGATGGCCTCACTGGACAAATCGTGCCGCGTCAGGAACTCGCCAGCCGACGCCGAGTAACCCTCGTTGAAAACCAGATAGATGACGTGCAGCACGGTATCCAGGCGTTCGGGAAGTTCTTCCCGCGACGGAACCTGGTAGGGGATTTGCGCGTCGCGAATTTTCCCTTTGGCGCGCACGATGCGCTGCGCCAATGTCGGCGCCGGAATCAGAAACGCGCGCGCAATCTCTTCCGTCTCCAAGCCGCAAACCTCTCGCAGGGTGAGCCCGATGCGCGCGTCTGGGGTGAGCGCCGGATGGCAACAGGTAAAAATCAAACGCAGGCGATCGTCTTCTAATCCATGCAAGGCATCATCATCGAACGCGTCGGAGGATGGCGTGCTGGCCTCCAGTTGCTCGGCGATGCCCAGCAGCGCGGCGTTGAAGCGCGCGCCGCGCCGCAGCCGGTCGATGGCCTTGAAGCGGCCAGTGGAAATCAGCCAGGCGCGTGGGTTTTGCGGAACGCCATCGCGCGGCCAGGAATGCAACGCGGCAGTGAAGGCATCGTGCATGGCCTCCTCGGCCATATCGAAATCACCGAGCAATCGAATCAGCGTGGCCAGAATGCGGCGGGAATCCGAGCGGTAGAGCGCGCCGATGAACTCGTTGCGCTCTTCCGCCCGGGTTGCTCCGTTCGTGGCGTTGCCATCATCGTTGGGCATGATGTTCCTGGGTTATTTGTATGGAAAAGTTCTCGCAGACGCTATGCAAACGACAGGATGGGCCGGACCTCGATAGACCCATCGCGTGCCGAGGGAATGCGCGCGGCTACTTGGATGGCTTCGTTCAGGTCCTTGGCGTTAATCAGATAGTAGCCGCCAAGTTGTTCCTTAGTTTCCGCAAAAGGCCCGTCGGTGGTAGAAATTTTGCCGTTGCGAACGCGAACGGTGGAAGCGGTTTGCGTTGGTTGCAAGGCTTCGCCGCCGAGGTACTGACCACTTTTCTTGATGTCGTTGGTAAAGTCAAAATACTCCTTGTTTAGCGAATCCATCTTGTCCTTCGGCATGTTGCCCCAATCGACTTCCGATGCGTAGATCAGACAGAGATATTTCATGATGCCCTCCTGTACGGTGGATTGTAATGCGCTGGCAATGGATAGTCGTTCCAGAAAGTGAAAAATCGACACGGCGGCGAGGAAATTCAGGGCAAAAAGAAGCGCCATCTCTGAACGCTATGGTCGCGGTTGATGAAGCGACGATACCAGTGTAGTCTCACGCGCTGAGGATGCTCGCAAAGTCTGCGTGCAGCCCAAGCAGGAGGAAGAATGGCGGACAAAGTGGATTTGAAGCTCGGCGAGATGGACGGCACACGGCGGACATTCCTGCAGGGCGCGGCGGCAGCGGCGCTGACCGACGCGGTGGCGGGAGCGTGCCGGCATTGGCGTGGGCGAAAAGCGCGCGGTGCCAACGTCGGCGGCATCGCGCTGCGCCCGAGTGATATGGACGCGATCAACGCGGAAATCGCAAAGCGTCATGACGAATCGCTGAAGCGCATGCAGGATTGGATTCAAGCAGCCATCGATTGCCGCCGAAAATCGCGGCATGACCGAAGGCTGCGAGTTGATGATGAATATGCTGAAGGATGCCGGCTTCAGCGGCGTGACCAAGATGCCGACCGACGGCCAGCCCGGAGTTTTTGCCACGCTGGACGCGGGTGCGCCACGCTCGCTGGGTGTTTATTTCATGTACGACGTGAAGCAGGTGGATCCTTCGGAGTGGTCGTCGCCGCCGTTCGAAGCCGCGCTGGTGGATAAACCGGGGCTCGGCAAAGTGGTGGTGGGCCGCGGCGCGGTAAATCAAAAGGGACCGGAGTCCACGTTCCTGGCCGCGCTGCATGCCATCCGGGGCGCCGGCAAGAAAATGCCCGTGAATCTGGTGTTTGTTGCTGAAGGTGAAGAGGAAATTGGTTCGCCACATTTTCCGCAAGTGGTGCGCAAACCGGAAGTGCTGGCGGCGATGAAGAAGTGCGACGGCGTGTTCATGCCGTATGCGTCGCAAGGATTGAACGGCGACGTGAGCCTGTACCTGGGCGCTAAAGGCGTGGTAGAGCTGGAGTTGATCTCCAGCGGAGAAAAATGGGGGCGCGGCCCGAAGCACGACGTGCACTCGAGCACCAAGGCGGAGCTGGATAGTCCGGCGTGGCATCTGGTGGAAGCGCTGGCTACGCTGGTAACGCCGGATGGAAACGACCCCGCGATTCCGGGATATACGGACAAGGTGCGCCCGCTTTCGGATGCGGACAAAAAAATGATCGCGGAAGCGGCGCGGCGGCTGAAAGAAAGCGATGCGAAGAAGCAACTCGGCGTCGAACACTGGGTGCACGATGTGACCTGGGAGCAGGCGCTAGAGCTGCTCGCGTCGCGACCGACGATTAATATCGAGGGCTTAGTCGGCGGCTACACCGGCGTTGGCGGGAAAACTATTTTGCCGGGAAAAGCCGTGGCGAAAATGGATTTGCGTCTGGTGCCGGACATGACCGCCGAGGGCGCGCTCGCGGCGCTTAAGGCGCACCTTGCCGCGAAAGGGTTTGGCGATATCGAGGTGCACATGAGCGGAGGATACGATCCGACCAGCACGCCGGCGGACGCCAGGATTATTCTGGTGAGTACGGAAGTCTATCGCAAGAACGGTATCGATCCCGTGCTACTCCCGAGGCTGGCAGGTTCGTGGCCAGGTTATATATTCACCGGAGAGCCGTTGAAGCTGCCGGCTGGGCATTTTGGATTGGGGCATGGCAACGGAGCGCACGCACCGAATGAATATTACTTGATTGAGTCCAGCAATCCCGCGGTGAAGGGCATGGACGGAGCGATTGCGTCGCATGTGGAGTATTTGTACGCATTGGCTTAGCTGACTTGGGTGGGATGCCGCCGTGTGTTCCAGGAGAACCTATGGATAGAAACGAATTTTCGCGTCGAAAATTTTTGGCCATGACGGCGGGAATTCCGGCCCTTGCTTCAGCGCCCGGCTCTCTTGGCGCTGCCAACAGCCCCCGGAAGATTCCCGTTGGGCTGGAACTTTATTCCGTACGGGGAGAGCTGAAGCGCGATCTCGAAGGCACGGTCCGCGCGGTGGCCAAGATGGGCTACCAATGCGTGGAATTTTTCGCGCCGTATTTTGATTGGACCGAGAACCAAACCAAGCAAATGCGGAAAGTGCTCGACGAACTGGGCGTCAAATGCTACTCGACGCACAACAGCGCCGCGAATTTCAAACCCGAAAACCTCTCGCGGGCACGGGACCAGAATCTGATTCTCGGCAGCAAGTATGTGGTGATGGCCAGTTCCGAGCCGAAGACCACCTTGGAGGAATGGGCCAAGTTGGCAGAGGTGCTGAATTCCGCCGCAGATCAGCTGGCACCCTCAGGATTGCGGGCCGGCTATCACAACCATAAGGTGGAATTCACGCGCATTGACGGCCGCCGACCCATGGAAATTCTGGCGGAGAAAACAAAACCCTCTGTAATGCTACAGCTCGATGTTGGCACCTGCATCGACGCAGGCTCCGATCCGGTCGCGTGGATTCGCGCGAATCCCGGGCGCATACGCTCAATTCACTGCAAGGATTGGGCTCCCGGAGCGGATAAAGGATACCAAGTGCTCTTTGGGGAGGGCGTGGCGGACTGGAAGGGCATTTTTGCGGCCGCGGAAAATGGCGGCGGGGTGGAGTATTACCTGGTTGAACAAGAAGGCAGCCGGTTTTCGGAACTCGAGACGGCGCAGAAGTGTTTGCAGAGTTTTGAAAGCTTGCACAGCAGCGGCTAGTCGCTCGACTCGCGAGGGTAGAAAAAGCCCAAAGCGCCCCAGCCAGCGCTCCAATCAACGTAAGTGGAAATATCCATCCTCGGTGATGATCTGTAGGGGTACGGCGAAAAGCTCGGAGAGCCGTGCGGCCGTAAGGATAGTGTGCTTGGGGCCGTCGGCAACGATGCGGCCATTCTTAAGCAGTAACACGCGGTCAATCTCCGGGATGATCTCCGAAACGTGGTGGGTAACCAGCAGGATGCCAATCCCGGAATGCGCCAGATCACGCATCGTATCGCGCAATTGAAATTGTGCGGCGATATCCAGAGCATTGCTAGGCTCGTCAAAAAGCAGGGTTTGCGGATCGTGAACCAATGCTCGGGCGATCAGCGTGCGCTTAGCCTCGCCAGAGGACATTTGCGTGAGGGGCCGGTCGGCGAGGTGGCCCACGCCGACCCTCTGCAAAGCGCTCTCCGCCCGCTCGATTAGTTCCGCCGATGGATTGTGGTGGGGAAAAATGCGAGTGCTGCTGAAGAAGCCGGAGATGACCACGTCACGACCGGTAGCGTCGCTGGTGCAGGACCCCAGCAGGTCCGGCGACACGATCCCAAGTAGATTGCGGAGCTCGAAGATGTCCCAGCGTTCTCGGCCAAGGATTTTGATCGAAGAGCCAGGCGCCGCCACGGGGTAACACTCCCGCGTTATCGTCTTGATTAGAGTGGACTTGCCGCAGCCATTGGGACCGAAGATGCACACGTCTTCTCCGGTGTTAATGCGCAAGCTGACGTTGTCGAGAGCCGGGGCTGTGGAATTTTCGCGCCAGACGGTGACGTGGCGGAGGTCTATCAGTGCAGGCATAGGTTGAGTGTACCGCCCGAACCCCAACAAACAGACCCAGACGGCACATTGAAAACGAATGATTTAGAAAGGTAGCGAAAAAACTAAGGAGGCGAAAATCGTGAGATATTCGCCTCC
>CAWCTJ010000002.1:0-107070 GCA_963798585.1 uncultured Acidobacteriota bacterium | reverse complement strand
CACGCCAAGCAAGTGCCCGGTTATTTGCCTAGGTAGGTACGTTTGGAAGGAGTACGCGGCTGGAGGCACGGAGGAAGTGCGCGACAACTCTCGAGGATACTTCCCGCAACAACCCTTGGCAGAGCCTGCGGTAGCTCAATAACGCTGACTCCACCTCTGCGTCTTTTAGTGCTTCTTTCACGGCGGGCGCAGCGTGCAGCCCCATGGGCCCTTTTTTTTGCCGTCGAGGAAGTCGGCCAGCTCCAGCCGCAAGTTTCCCGCGTTCGTGGAATAGGTCAGACCAACCTCGATATCCACATTGCCGGCGCGGATAAGCTTTTGGATCTCCCCGTCAAAATGCTGCATGCCCTCGGTGGAGCCGTCGCGCATGGCGTCCAGCAGTGACTTTTCCTTCATTCTCGCCCTTTTCCACATATTCGCGGGTGCGCATGCGTGGATTTCAGAATCTCGACGATGGCCAAGCGCCCGGCGCCGTCCTTCTTGGGGATCAGGCGCTGCGAAACGATGAAGCGAAATGCCTTGGAGAAGCGGGTGCGTACGGCATGCTGATCGCTCAGCGGGAAACGTCCGACGATGCGCTCGACGGTTTTGGAAGCGTCGATGGTGTGCAGTGTGGACAGGACCAGGTGGCCCGTCTCCGCGGCTTCCAGCGCGATTTCGATGGTTTCGCGGTCGCGCATTTCGCCCACCAGAATCACTTTCGGGGCCTGGCGCAGAGCGGCGCGCAAGCCAGCGCGAAATGTGGCGTATCGCTATACAACTCGCGTTGATGAATGGTGCCTTTTTTGTGCGCGATGCAGGAACTCGATAGGATCTTCGATGGTGACGATGTGGATACGCCTTGTTTCGTTCATCTTGTCGAGCACTGCGGCGAGCGTCGACGATTTGCCCGACCGGTCGGCCCCGTGACCAGCACGATTCCGTTGCGCAAGTTCACCAATTCTTCGAGCACTTTGGTAGTTTTAATTCCTGAAAGCTCGGTATCTTGTCTGGAATTACGCGCATCACCACCGCGATGCTGCCCCGCTGCCGGAAAACGTTTACGCGAAAACGCCCCACTCCTTGAATGCCATACGAAAGGTCCGCGGAGCCGTCCACTTCCAGTTTCCGTTTGCAGTGCTCCGTGCCAGACATCAGTTCGTTTGCGATGTAGCTGGTGTCGTACGGCGTCAGCTTTTCCAGGCCCTTGAATTTCAGCTGGATCAATTGGCCGTTCGATTCGATCTGCGGCGCGCGACCCGGGGAAAAAATCAGATCGCTCACATGCTTTTGCGCTTTCAGCATGATGGTGATCAGTTGCGCGGTATGAATGGTGCGTTGCGTGGTCGGCGCTGGCTCCGCGGCTCCCCGGGAACCCGCCACGTGCGCGGCGGGCAGGTCGCCGGAATTCTGCGGCGGCGCAACGGCGGGACCACTTCCTGGAAGAATCTCCTGCTCGAGAACCTGCGGCCCAGTACCCATGTTGTTCGGATCCTTGTGTGGCCCAACTCTGGCCCAAATGTCGGTGCGGTTGCCTGAAGCGTCGATGGTGCAGCGTCGACTCGGAAGCTCGTGACTGGCAATTCGATTTTAGCGATTGCCAGCGCAACGTGGCGTCCGCGGAAGTACCGTACTCGCCAGAAGATTACTGGCCGTTGGTACAGGAGTGGGTCAAGCGGTCAGGCCGCGCGAAGACGAGTTGAAAAAAATGACCGCGAAATTGGCGAATTAAATGGATAACAGCAGCGAAGATTCCGTCCGATGCGAAATGGACACCTTGCTGGGATCGTCGATGATCCAGTCCGCACCGGCTGCGGCGAGCTCGGCGTCGTCGGAGGTGGTCAACCGCCAGCACGCGCGCTCCTGCCGCTTTACCCGCGCGGATACCCGCGGGCGCGTCTTCCACCACCACGCACTCTGCCGGCGACAGTCGCAGAATCTCCGCGCCCTTTAGATATGGTTCGGGATGTGGCTTGCCATTCTGAACATCGGTCGAGGTCACAAGAAATTTCGGTTCGGGAAGTCCCGCCGCCGCGATGCGCACAAACGCCAACGGCTTGGTGCAGGAAGTCACAATCGCCCAATAGCTCGCCGGTAAATTCCGCAAAAGCTCAAGCACTCCCGGCAGCGGCACGACGCCCTCGACATCCGTGATCTCTCGCCGCTGCATCTCGGCATTTTCCTTCTGGTGGTCGCCGTCGGGCAGTAGCTCGCGAATGGTTGTCAGGCTCGGCCGGCCGTGCGCCCGCCGTACCACCTCCGCGGGAACGAACCCATGCTCGACCGCCCAGCCGTGCCACGCGCGCTCCACCGCGGGAGTCGAATCCACCAGCACGCCATCCAGGTCAAACAGCAAACCGCGGCAAATAATCTCTGTCATGACTTCATCGTACAACGGAACCCAAAGTTATCCGCGCGATCTGATCAGTTGTAAGACGGCACGCAGGAACAGTCGATCAGACGGCCTCCGACCCAGGCAAGAAACCAACATAAGCATTGGTTGGAATTGGGCTGGTTGACGGAGATTGTCTTAATCTGTTTCTGGTTTTCTGGGGCAATGCGGAATCGTGACCGTAATCGTGGTACCGACATCGGTTTGCGAATCGATTTGAACGTCGCCCGCGAATGGTCGCACCCGCTCGCGCATTCCGCGAAGTCCAACGCCGACACCACGGTTGCGAATGGTGGAGAGCTTCTCTTCCGAGATGCCACGTCCGAAGTCCCGTACTTGAACGACAACGTTGGCGGGGTCGGAGGACAGCTTAATGTGCGCGGACTTACTACCCGAATGACGGTGTATGTTCGTTAAGCACTCCTGTACAACGCGAAATATAGTCAATTCAATTTCGACTGGCAGCCGTTCGAATTCTCCCAATGTCAGCTGAACTTCAATACCCAAGCGATTTTGCAAACCCTCGACGTACCAAGCCAATGCGACCCGCAAGCCGAATTCGTCCAGCATGGGCGGGTGCAGCAAATAGGATGTCGTACGAATCTCCTGCCCCAACTCCTTGAGCATACTTTCAGCTTCGTTCGCGAGTTCACGCAGTTGCGGATTGGCACCGGCAAGTTGCCTGGAGATCTGGCTGACGTTCATGGAAAGCGCCGCGATGGTCTGGCCCGCGCTATCGTGCATTTCGCGAGCGATTCGTCTGCGTTCTTCATCTTGCGTGGTCATAAGTCGAACCGACAATTCGCTAAGACGTTCGGATTGCGACACCACATCATTCGTGCGGGCTTGTACCTGACTCTCCAGGGACTCAGCTAGATTGCGGAATTGTTCCTGGCTCTGGCGAAGCTCTTCCTCGACGCGTTTGCGCCCGGTGATATCACGGGTGGAACCTGCGACCAACTCGACGTTTCCTTCCCGATCCAGGACAGGACGGAATATGTACTCGTAATAGCCTCCTGCTCCCGTTTGGCTTGTGTATTCCGTCTCATCCGTTAATCCGGTTTTCGTTTCGAACACTTCTTGAATTTGCCGTTGGAGGCGCGTCGCGAGTTCGTCGGGGTACTTCAATTCAAAGAAATTCTTACCGACCGCATCCTCAAGTCTTAACCCCCACAAATTCAATAAGGCCTGATTTACAAAAACGAAGCGCCCATCACGGTCAAATATATAAGCGAAGTCCGAAATGGAAGACAGCGTGATATCCAGAATTGTGGACTGCTGTTTCAAACGAAGCAGTAGATCATCAGCCCGTCGTTCAGCCGCTCTTAGTTCCGAGATATCGATGACGACACCGGGAAAATATTTGGGCCTGCCTTCCAGGTCACGTTCCACGGTGCCACGCGCAATTACCCAAGAAGTTCCGTCGTTTCGAACGACTCTGTAAGATGTCTCGTATCTATCGTTCGGGCCCTCCAGTGCCTTAGAAATCGCGGTTTGAACGTTGCTTCGGTCGTCTGGATGAATCGCTAGGAAATACTTCTCGATTGGGCCGCCCAAGGCGTCCTCCGCGCTTATCCCAAACAGCCGAGCCATATTCTCGTCGGCAACCACGCGATTATTAGGAACGTCCCAAGTCCATGTGGCCACTTCGTTGGCGATTTGGATTGATTTCAATCTACGGTTGGCTTCGACAAGAGAGTTCTCTATGTCGCGCCCCGAATTCGGTGCCGGATTCACAGCTGCGACGGAACGAGCGGACCCTGACTCAGTGTAGGCCATATATTTGTGGTGAAAGCGAAGTATAGCAGGCGTCTTCCCGAATTTGCACAGCCACCAAATGCTCAAGGTGTGGCGAGATTGCCGCGTCAACGAGTCGCGTGATACCCCAACACCTCCGGCGATATAAGGTAATTCCCGGATAGGCTGCTCGTTGCGACTGTGTAACTATCGGTAGGTAGTCAGAGGCAATTCCCAAACTGAATCGCGCAAGGTTTGTTGCGCCGTTCAAAAACCAGGAGAGGAAATATGCTTTATTACGCGCTAGTGGCTTTGGTCATCGCAATCATCGCTGGAATTTTGGGCTTTGGCGGCATCGCGTTTGCTGCCGTTGGGATCGCAAAGATTCTGTTCTTCGTCTTCTTGGTGATTTTCCTCGTTACGATGCTAAGTCACTTGATGCGAGGCACCAGAGTCTAACGCTGGTTTCCTAGAAACTTAGCGCGGCGAGAATTGATGGGATTGCTGCGCTTCGGCTGTCTTTGAAGGCAAGATGGAAACCGCACCCGACGACCAAAGGCGTGCGAGACAGTTCCGATACCGCCCATCTATCCGTGCAATCGTCAGAGGCACAGTTCCGCCGTTGCCTCCGCGGCCAAAGGGTTAGCAAAGTCACTTCCAACACGTCTACATAGTAAAAAACTGTTTCCTTACCTAAAACGGACGCGAATCGAAATCACTGAGGAGTTCTGATGTCGAAAACAACTGCGACTGATGCGAAAGGGAACGATCAACTTACACGCGAACATCTGGCTCACCTGCTAAACGGTGATCTTTCCCGTGAATATCAGGCCATCATCGCTTATGTGGTGTATTCACAGGTACTGAAAGGTCCGCAATATATGAACATCGCGGATCAGCTGGAAGAGCATGCCAAAGAGGAATTGGGGCACGCCCTAATCCTTTCCAGGCAGATCGACTATCTTGGAGCGGTGCCCACTGTTGTGCCTAAGGAAGTCAAAATATCAGAAGACGCCAAGGAGCTTTTGCACTTCGATTTGAACAACGAAATGGAGACTATTCGCAATTATCGCGAGCGCGTAAGACAATGCGAAGCTCTTGAAGAATTCGCTTTGGCCGAGCAAATTCGAAAGATTCTCGTGGATGAGCAAGATCACCTGATCGACCTAGCTACGGCGCTTGGAATCGATGCGCCGTCACCTGATTCTAAAAAATAAACGAATAGACGAAAAATCCGATCAACTCGTCCTTGAACAAGGGCGGGGCTCCGATGCCATGCAAAGATCGGGCTAATTCCTTTCTCTGCGTTTTCACGTCTTGTTCACGTTTCGCCAACCTTCCTTTTGTCACTGACGTCCGGTGCATCCGACGGTCTCAGGATCCTCGCTGGTGACTTTCTGTGCGCGGAGCGATCCAAATACAGGGAATACTGTAGGGCGACCCTATTTCGTTAATGGTAGAAATGGGGCGCTAACGGTTCAGTTCTAACATCCGTCACACCGGAAAACTGTCACTACCGAACTCCGTTTTTGAGCCAAGGGGACCAACGTGAAGAAATCTGACCGAAGCGCTTCTGTGGTGGAAAATCCTGTTCCCGCGACAGAGTCCGCCCGGCCAACCAATGGACACCGCAAATCTCGCACGGACAACCCAGCTGAGTTTCAAATCATCCTCGAAAGCCTGCGGACGATGCGTAACGGCGATTTTAGTGTGCGGCTTCCCGGTTCGTGGGTCGGTTTGCCCGGAAAAATTGCCGATACCTTTAATGACATCGCTATCGCGAATCAGCACATCGCGCAAGATTTGGAGCGAATCGGGCAGGTCGTGGGCAAGGAAGGAAGAACCCGCGAGCGCACGCGCTTTCCGGATTCACGAGGATCTTGGGGCGCTATAGAAGTTTCCGTAAACACGCTCATCGACGATCTTCTTCGGCCGACCACGGAAGTCACTCGTGCAATTGCCGCCGTGGCCCAGGGAAACCTGACGCAAACTGTGCGCCTCGACGTCGATGGACGGCCTTTGCAAGGGGAATTCCTTCGCTCCGCCCAAATCGTCAACACGATGATTCAGCAGTTAAGCGTTTTTACCGCGGAAGTGACGCGCGTGGCGCGTGAAGTTGGCACCGACGGCAAACTCGGCGGCCAAGCTCAAGTGCCAGGAGTCGCGGGCACGTGGAAGGATCTGACCGACTCCGTCAACTCCATGGCCAGCAACCTGACCGGTCAGGTGCGCAATATTGCGGAAGTGGCTACCGCCGTCGCTAGCGGAGATCTCTCTCGCAAAATCACCGTCGACGTACGCGGCGAAATCCTCCAGCTTAAAGAGGCCATCAACACGATGGTGGATCAGCTGAGATCTTTCGCTTCCGAAGTTACACGTGTGGCTCGCGAAGTCGGTACGGATGGCGCGCTCGGCGGCCAAGCGGTCGTGCCTGGTGTGGCTGGCACTTGGAAGGATCTAACCGACTCCGTCAATGCAATGGCGGGAAACCTCACCGCCCAGGTTCGCAACATTGCCGAGGTAACGACCGCCGTAGCGCGCGGCGACCTCTCGCGCAAAATTACGGTGGACGTCAAGGGCGAAATTCTCGAACTGAAGAACACCATCAACACCATGGTCGACCAGCTCAATGCGTTCGCTGGGGAAGTCACTCGCGTGGCGCGGGAGGTTGGCACCGACGGCAAGCTTGGAGGCCAAGCGCAGGTACCCGGCGTGGCCGGGACCTGGAAGGACCTCACAGACAACGTCAACTTCATGGCCAGCAACTTGACGGGCCAAGTGCGGAACATCGCGGAAGTCGCCACCGCCATCGCCAGCGGAGACCTTTCGCGCAAGATCACCGTCGACGTACGCGGCGAAATCTTGCAGCTCAAAGAAACTCTTAACACCATGGTGGATCAACTGAACCGCTTCGCCGGAGAAGTGACTCGCGTGGCACGCGAGGTGGGCACCGAAGGCCGATTGGGCGGTCAGGCTAACGTCCCGGGCGTCGCTGGAACATGGAAGGATCTTACCGATTCTGTAAATTCCATGGCAGGGAACCTCACCGGGCAGGTGCGAAACATCGCTGAAGTAACGACGGCTGTGGCGCGCGGCGACCTTTCCAGGAAAATCACGGTCGATGTGAAGGGTGAAATTCTGGAACTAAAGAACACCATTAATACGATGGTGGACCAGTTGAATGCGTTCGCCGGTGAAGTCACGCGCGTGGCTCGCGAAGTTGGCACTGAAGGAAAATTGGGTGGTCAAGCTCAAGTCCCTGGCGCGGGTACGTGGAAGGATCTCACAGACAATGTCAATTTCATGGCCAGCAACTTAACCGGCCAGGTGCGTAACATTGCGGAAGTCGCCACTGCCGTGGCGCGTGGCGACTTGTCGCGAAAAATCACCGTCGACGTGAAAGGCGAAATTCTGGAGCTCAAAGACACCATCAACACGATGGTCGATCAGTTGCGCTCCTTCGCCTCCGAAGTCACGCGAGTGGCGCGTGAAGTAGGTACCGACGGCAAACTTGGCGGTCAAGCTCAGGTGCCCGGCGTGGCGGGAACCTGGAAGGACCTCACGGATTCCGTAAACTCGATGGCTAGCAACTTGACTGGCCAAGTGCGGAACATCGCCGAAGTGGCCACGGCCATCGCCAGCGGCAACCTCTCAAAGAAGATCACCGTAAACGTGAGCGGGGAAATCCTTCTCCTCAAAGAAACCATTAACACCATGGTCGACCAGCTCAACGCGTTCGCCGGAGAAGTCACGCGCGTCGCGCGCGAAGTGGGTACCGAAGGCCGGCTCGGCGGTCAGGCCAATGTCCCGGGCGTGGCGGGGACGTGGAAGGATTTAACCGACTCGGTAAACTCGATGGCCGGGAACCTCACCGGGCAAGTACGAAACATCGCTGAAGTAACCACCGCAGTGGCGCGTGGCGACCTCTCGCGCAAAATTACGGTAGACGTCAAGGGCGAAATTCTCGAACTGAAGAACACCATCAATACCATGGTCGACCAGCTCAATGCGTTCGCCGGGGAAGTCACTCGCGTGGCGCGGGAGGTTGGCACCGACGGCAAGCTTGGAGGCCAGGCTCAGGTACCCGGCGTGGCCGGGACCTGGAAGGACCTCACAGACAACGTCAACTTCATGGCCAGCAACTTGACGGGCCAAGTGCGGAACATCGCGGAAGTCGCCACCGCCATAGCCACCGGGGATTTGTCAAAGAAAATCACGGTAGACGTGCGTGGCGAAATTTTGCAGTTGAAAGAGACGCTCAACACGATGGTCGAGCAGTTACGGTCCTTCGCTGCTGAGGTAACTCGCGTGGCGCGTGAAGTCGGAACCGAGGGGCGCTTGGGTGGTCAGGCCAACGTACCTGGTGTAGCCGGGACCTGGAAGGACCTCACGGACTCGGTGAACGCTATGGCGCGCAACCTGACAGGACAGGTTCGTAACATCGCTGAAGTCACCACCGCAGTCGCGCGCGGCGACCTGTCGCGCAAGATCACGGTTGACGTGAAGGGTGAAATTCTGGAGTTGAAGAACACGATTAACACGATGGTCGATCAGCTCAACGCATTTGCTGCCGAGGTAACCCGCGTGGCGCGCGAAGTTGGTACGGGTGGCAAACTTGGCGGTCAGGCGCAGGTGCCCGGTGTTGCTGGCACTTGGCGAGATCTCA
This sequence comes from uncultured Acidobacteriota bacterium, assembly GCA_963798585.1. Classification (GTDB taxonomy): domain Bacteria; phylum Acidobacteriota; class Terriglobia; order Acidiferrales; family UBA7541; genus Acidiferrum. Next base: position 98,296 of record CAWCTJ010000002.1, on the reverse strand, counting down.
CCGACAACGTGAACGTTATGGCCGCCAACCTCACGGAGCAGGTGCGCGGAATCGTGAAAGTCGTAACGGCCGTCGCCAATGGCGAACTCACGCAGAAGCTCACCGTGAATGCGAAAGGCGAGGTGGCGGCGCTCGCCGAAACAATTAACAACATGACCGACACGCTCGCGACATTCGCTGATCAGGTGACTACCGTGGCGCGCGAAGTTGGCGTCGAGGGCCGACTCGGCGGACAAGCCAACGTGCCGGGCGCAGCCGGCACATGGAAGGACCTGACTGGCAACGTCAACCTCTTGGCGGATAACTTGACCAATCAGGTGCGCGCCATCGCGGAAGTCGCCACGGCGGTAACCAAGGGCGACCTCACGCGGTCCATTCAGGTGGAAGCGAGTGGCGAAGTCGCCGACCTCAAAGACAACATCAACACAATGATCGACAATTTACGGCTGACCACTGATCGCAACACCGAACAAGATTGGCTGAAGACCAACCTTGCTCGCTTTACCGGTATGTTGCAAGGTCAACGCGATTTGGCGACTGTGGGGCGCACTTTGCTTTCCGAGTTGGCACCGCTGGTCGGCGCGCAGCAAGGCATCATCTACCAAATGACCGGTGAAGAAGTCGAGACCATGGTCTTGCTATCGGCGTTTGCGGATGTTGGAGAAGGGGGGCATCCGCAGCACTTGAAGCTCGGGCAAGGCCTTATCGGGCAGTGCGCAGTTGAGAAGCGGCGCATCTTCGTGTCCGATCTTCCTGAGTCTACGGTTCCAATTCGCACTGGCTTATTCCAGGCGGTCCCCAGGAACATCATTGTTTTGCCGGTGCTTTTTGAGGATCGCGTCAAGGCCGTAATCGAACTGGCATCCGTAAACACGTTCACCAACTCGCAGTTGGCCTTCCTCGAGCAACTCACCGCCAGCATTGGTATCGTGCTGAACAGCATCGAAGCAACGATGCAGACAGAAGGACTGCTCAAACAGTCCCAACAGTTGGCCACGGAACTGCAAACGCAGCAGAAAGAATTGCAGCAAACCAACGAACAGTTGGCGCAAAAGGCTCAGCAGCTAGCCGAACAGAACGTCGAAGTCGAACGCAAGAACCAGGAAATCGAGCAGGCCCGCGGCGCATTGGAAGAAAAAGCCAAGGAACTGGCGCTCACCTCAAAATATAAATCCGAATTCCTGGCGAACATGTCTCATGAGTTGCGCACGCCACTCAACAGTGTGCTTATTCTGGGTCAGCAACTCAGTGATAACCCCGAGGGCAACCTAACCGCCAAACAGGTGGAGTTCGCGCGTACGATTCAGGCGGCGGGAACCGACTTGTTGAACCTTATCAGCGATATTCTTGACCTCTCGAAGATTGAATCCGGTACCGTGTCCGTCGAGGCGGAAGAAATCTTTTTTTCGAGCCTGATCGACATGGTGGTCCGTCCATTCCGACACGAGGCGGAAAATCGCAGAGTTGCATTCGAAGTCACTACCGACTCCCAACTTCCCCGGAGTACAGTCACTGACTCGAAGCGTCTCCAACAGATCATCAAAAATTTGCTTTCGAACGCCTTCAAGTTTACCGAGCAAGGGAGCGTTCGACTCTCCGTTTTTGCGGCTAAACAAGGTTGGACAACCTCTCATCCCGTTCTTTCCACGGCCGGATCGGTTGTTGGTTTCGAGGTTGCGGACACCGGTATCGGTATCGCTGTAGATAAACAACGGATCATCTTTGAGGCCTTCCAGCAAGCTGATGCGGGAACCAGCCGCAAGTACGGTGGCACAGGTCTTGGACTCGCCATCAGCCGCGAACTGGCTCAGCTTTTGGGCGGAGAAATTCAGTTGCGCAGTACGCCGGGGAAAGGAAGCGCCTTCACGTTGTACCTACCGCAAACGTACATGGGGTCCTCGGTCCGCGGGACCACGGAAACGGACAACACAGCCACCTTTACCACTACTCTTCAGCTGTCTTCCTTCAACATGCAGGAACGCATCATAGAGCAGGTTCCTGACGACCGCGAAACGCTGCAAATCGACGATCCGGTGCTCCTTATCGTGGAAGACGATCCACATTACGCGCGCGTTCTCAGGGACTTGTCGCGAGACAAAGGCTTCAAGGTACTGATCGCGGCGCGCGGAACGGAAGCACTGACTCTCGCGCGTGAGTTCCATCCGACGGCGATTTCCTTGGATGTTTTCCTCCCCGACATGCTCGGATGGACGGTGCTAAACCACTTAAAGCAGGATCCCGGCACTCGCCACATCCCGGTACAAATGTTGACCCTCGACGAGGATCGGCAGCACGGCCTGGCCCGCGGAGCGTTTTCCTTCGTAACCAAGCCCACCACGCCCGAGCAACTTGAAGCTGCTTTCACGCGCATAAAGGAATACTCCTCGGCGCGCCGCAAGCGATTGTTGATCGTGGAGGACAATCCGGCTGAACAGCTCAGCATTCGCGAACTGCTAGGCCACGACGACATTGACGTTTCCATCGCCGCAACCGGCAGTGAGGCGCTTTCCGCCATCCAAGCGCAGTCCTTTGATTGCATGGTGCTGGACTTGCGCCTTCCAGATATGTCCGGTTTCGAAGTGCTGGAGCGGCTTCGCGAACGGCAAGACTCCAGTGATCTGCCAGTGGTCGTATTCACCGGAAAAGAGTTGTCCGCGGAAGAAGATTCGCAATTGCATTCGCTCGCCCGCAGCGTGGTGGTCAAGGGCGTCGAGTCTCCGGAACGATTGCTAGACGAGACGGCACTATTTTTGCACCGGGTTGTCGACGAACTTCCGATCGAGAAACAAAAGATGCTGGAGCGCTTGCACAGGTCCGACGAAGCGCTCGCGGGCAAGAAGGTCTTAGTGGTAGACGATGACGTACGGAATATCTTCGCGCTTAGCAGCGTGCTGGAGCGTCGTGGAATGGCCGTACTCACAGCGGGTACAGGACGGGAGGCCATCAATATCCTCGAATCCACGCCTGATCTCGCTATCGTGCTAATGGACGTGATGATGCCGGAGATGGATGGCTACGAGACGATGCAGGTGATCCGTCAAAACAGCGACTTCCGCCGTCTCCCGATCATTGCGCTCACCGCCAAAGCCATGAAGGGTGACCGCGAAAAGTGCCTGGAGGCGGGCGCTTCCGAGTATCTAGCCAAACCCGTGAATACGGATCAATTATTGGCCGCATTGCGTATGTGGTTACATCGTTAAGCGAGAGGCGATTTATTTTTTCACCGTTGGATCCGCGAGACTCGAACGACTGAGGACCCATGAGCGATCACGAAAAAGTAAATATCCTTATGGTCGACGATCAGCCCGCCAAGCTGCTCAGTTACGAGGCCATCCTCAGCGACTTGAATGAGAATCTAATAAAAGCAAGCTCCGGGAAACAAGCGCTTGAGCATCTTCTGAAGAACGACATTGCGGTGGTGCTCATGGACGTGAGCATGCCGGAGTTGGATGGTTTTGAGCTGGCCGATATGATTCGGCAGCATCCGCGCTTTCAGAAAACGGCCATCATTTTTATTTCCGCAGTGCATTTGACGGATGTGGACCGAGTTAAGGGATACCAGCGGGGGGCAGTGGACTACATTTCCGTCCCGGTAATTCCCGAACTGCTTCGTGCAAAAGTCAGTGTTTTTGCGGACTTGCACCGTAAGAGCCGTCAGCTCGAGATTCTCAATCGCGAACTGGATACTCTTTCAGGGCACCTGCTTACGATGCAAGACGAAGAACGCCGTCGCTTTGCCCGTGAGTTGCACGATGGTCTAGGGCAGGAATTGACCGCGGCCAAGATGGTTGTAGATGCGATCCACTTGCGCGGGCGACCCTCGGGCGAGCGGGATGAACTCGTGCAAGCCAGCTTGCTAATCGACAAAGCAATTCAGCAGGTGCGCAGTCTTTCTCACCTGATGCATCCTCCTTTGCTTGATGAAATCGGACTTCGCGCTGCGCTTCTGTGGTATTCCGAGGGCCTTTCCAAACGCAGCGGAATCGCGACCTCCGTCGCATTCGACCCGGATGATTTTCCGCGCTTTTCAAAAGATCTGGAAACCACGGTGTTCCGCATCGTTCAGGAAGCGCTTACCAACGTGTTCCGGCATTCCGGCGCGCAGAAATGTTGTGTCACGGTCGCGACCAAAGACGATCAGGTGTTGATTACGGTTCGCGACGATGGCAAAGGTGTTCCCGAGGGGATCCTGGAATTACGACAGGACTCGATTGGTATCGGAATCGCTGGCATGCGGCAAAGAGTCAAGGACTTTGACGGTGATCTGCGAATTAAGAATGTCGAGGCTCTGGGGACGCTTGTCGAGGTGACTATTCCGATCAATCGAGGGTTTACTGAAAGTCGATCGACAACCATTGCGCATTGGAGCGAAAGTCCTAGGACCTAATTCAACCCCACTAGCTGGTGGTTGAACCTCACGTTCCATGTTTCTCTCCTCACATCTAAAGCGATTGCTGGATGGTCCTTGGGCCGGCCAAAAATTAAAATTGTTGCGGATTGAGAGTGGTGGCCATGCCCATTCAACGGGGGTGACTACGCACGGCGGCCCTGTCGGTCCTTCGTAGTTTGCCCGATGTGGAAGTTGCCCTTGGCCCACCGCCAAGTCAGATGGCCGAAGCTGTCGAAATCTAGTCGCTGCGCGGCTTAGCACTGAGTTTTTAGTCGGTCGAAAGTGCAGGACATAATGTTGGACATCGTACTTTCAAAGGTTGGTGGTGTTTGTCCCAATTGTGGTGAGCATTACATACAACGTACCCGCCGCACTGGCTTTCTCGAAAAATTCTTCTGCCCAGTATTCAGATACTGGCCTTATCGATGCGTGATATGTGACGTGCGATTTTTCAGCCCCGCTCGGTAAGCGACTCTCGTCACTGGAAGATAACTTCGAGCCTGTAAAAGTTATCCGTTTTGAAGCCCGGATGTAATCTAAACTCGTCGGACCACCATACAAGTGATGTCGTCATGTTGCGGAGTTAAACCGACAAAATCGTCGAGAATGCGCATAATATTTGAAAGTGTGAGGGTAGATTTTTCCTTGCCACACGCTTGAACCGCAGATAATAAGCGGGCCTCGCCGAATTCCGTTCGCTTGTTGTCTCTCGCTTCGGTCACGCCATCCGTGTATATCACCAGCAGATCACGGTGTTGCAGGCTCGTGACGCCCGTTTGGTAGCGTTCTCTGAGCTCGATTCCCAGGGGAATGTTGTCCGATTGCAATCTCTCAACGCTTCCATCCTCGCGTTTAAGAAAAGGCGGGTTGTGGCCCGCAGACAGGTAGCGCAGATCTCCGGTCTTCGGGTTGAGTTCCGCAAGAAAGGCCGTCGTGAATCGGCCGCCCTGGCTATTAGCGCACACTTGCCGATTCAAGCCGGTCATGAGCTCGGCCAGCGATCCGCCGGAACCCGCCAACGCCCGCAAACTGGCCTGAAAGGTCGCCATCATAATTGCTGCAGGTATACTCTTCCCCGCGACGTCAGCGACGGCGATTAAAAGAGGACCGTCTCCCGTTCGAAGGAAAGCGTCGTGATAATCTCCGCCAACAGTCTTGGCGGCCCGCGTTGCGAACGCGATATCAACGCCGGGAACTTCAGGAGGCTTGCGAGGCACCAACCGACGCTGGATCTCCTGGGCAATCTCAACGTCTCGCTTCATCGAGACGAGATCACCGAGGACTAGAACCAGCAGAGCGAGAAGCCCGGCAAACGCCAAAATAAATTCGACTTCTTGTGTAACAAATAAAAAGTGGAAGCCGATGACGGAGACAACAGCCAGAATAACGGTGAGAAGTAAGAACACTCGACGGGCCGGCGATAGCTTTCTTAGGACGCTTAGAAACAAAGTACCTAAAATGTTTAAAGGCTGCCGCCACGATTGCCGGTGGTCTGTCGGATCGTCAGCGAGATCCCGTTTATACTGTCTCGAACTTTCCTCCGCCTCGATTTTGAATTGGGTCCACAGCTGCTCCATTTCCATTCCTGAAGTGAGGTAACTCCAATTATCTCTCGAATATCTGCGGACGCGGGTCGTCAATATTCTTATACCGTCAACCACGTTCACCATTCTTCGACGGGAAGACTGTAGGGCGTCACGCAAGTTACATGCCTCTTGGATGCTTCCGGGCCCAGATTGCGATATCGAACAGCAGCTTCCGGCTAATCTGCAAGCGTAAATAGAGCGTTCGCGAGCGCTCGGGGAGTGCGCAGTAGCGTTAAACCACCTTCTTCAACTTCCGATACCAACATAACATCCGCAAGAACCGATGAAATCGGGCGTTCGATGTACATCCTCTTCAGAAAGCATCGAGAAACTTGTCCCACGGTCGATTCAATGCTCATTCCGCATCGCCTCGGAACCCTGCGTTCGCCGAACTCGTGCAATCGTTGCGTTTCGGAAACAAAATTCGATGACGAGAGACAAACCCAGTTCGGTATCGCCGTAAGGCAAGTACGAGGTAAAAATACATGAATCACCCAAGTTGGGGCGAGGTGCTTCCCGTGCTTAATGGAACTGAGTTCGATTTTTGCTGACTCGACTCTTTGCTCTAAGCCTTCTTCCAAATCAGGAGCCTACAATAAAATGTTTGACCGCGCCGCGCTGCATTCGCTTGTTGAGGCCCTGCCTGACGAAGCGCTGGACCTGACATTCCGCGTTCTCGAACATTATCAAAAACACCCACCAAACAACGAGTCCGACCCGAAGAAACTGCGGGCGAAGGCACGCAATCGTGTCTTAAGAAGTGCCAACAATCGGGCGAGACGAACGGGTGTCGGTGTGCCGGGTCTGCTCGGCGGTTGCATTGGCCCTGACGGATATGGCTCGGCTTCGGCGCAAGGATGGGAAGGACAGACCTGCCTGGTGTCGAACGTCGTTTTCTACCGCGGCCATGAGTTGCACACCTTCGACCGCCTGAGTCTTTCAGAAGACCAAAAGAAACTGGTGTATTCCGTCCAAGCCCAACTACTCGACGGGCCTGCACAACAACATGAGTTCTCGTTTGACTTGGCCGCCGAGAATTGCGGCGTTGGATTGGTTGCTGGTGCCGTTTCCAGTTTGCGCACTGTGGCCGCCAAATTGGAATCTGAAATCGCTCGCGATTTGGGGTAAGCGGTTCAGCGCATCGTGAAAATTTTGTATCGGCAGCTAACCAGTTCGGTCGGAGACCACGTTCAGCGAAAGAATGTCTAGTTGGGTATGGAAAGAATGCCGTTACGCGCAGCCATCTGAGCGCCCTCAGAATCTCTGACAACCTGGCGAATCAGATATTTCCCCGGTTTCAGATCGAAACTCGACTTCACCATCAGTCCTGTGCTGCGCCATCCGTCAAATGCGCTGTCGAGCAGGAGCAATTTTACGATCTTTCCGCTGCTGGTCACATAATTCCCATTGTCGTCAAAAACGACGGTCGCGATCTTCAACTCGTTGTTGTGTCGTCCGTCAGCCAAGCGGAATCGCAAATCCTTCAGACCAATGTGCGAAACGACACTCACCCGCGCTCCGCCATCACCGGTTTTGAAATACTGTGTTTGCAGCGTCAACGCCAGGTCATTAATCTCGTCTCTCGACACGAGTGCGTCTTTCATTTCCTGGTTTTCCGCTTCCTGCGGATCCTCCTCATTTTTCGGAGCATAGTAGCCGCGCCGCGCCTGAACAGCGTAGTCCCGTTTATCGGATAGCGTTACCTTGAGGGTGAGGAAATGCCCGTCCATTTTTTCATTCTGCGGAGAAAAGCCCAGCACGTAGGAGACCTCCGGCATCATTCCCAACTGTTTCAAGCCTCCTTCCAGATCGTTGGAATTATGAAAAAACCTGCCGCCGGTGCCATAAGAAAAATCCATTAACACAAACTGTTTGTCGGTTTGTTCCGCTAAGCGGTTGATCGTTTTCGTCCCCAGCATTGACGGAGGGTCTGGGACTCCCTGCGCGATGTCCCCCACCAGACCCGGAGTGTACAGTCCACGCGCGTCCAGTGAGTTGATCACGATATTGGCATGATTGGCGTGCTCCACTAATCTGCGACGCCTGGAAGGTAAGCGTTGCCAGAGGAAATCCCGGGGATGCAAACAACAGGATTCGCTCGCCGGGCTTGGCAGACAGAAGTCGCAGCACCTGCTCGAGTTGGTTGCAGGTCTGGCGGCTGTCAGCATCCCCGGCATTCAACTCCATGTCTACCGCCGCCTTTACTACCGCGGCGACCGCAGCGCCGCTGGCCGGGTCCCCGCTAAATTCGCAGTTCAACACTTCTTGACGGACGATCTGAGCAACCTGCGAGTTATGTTTGTTCTCCACTTGATCGGCCATCCAGTAGGTGATATCGAGGCAGTCATGCGAGCGGGTGTCTATCGCTCCTCGCGGAATCAGGCCTATCAACTTCCGCTTCAACGCCTCTTTGTCGCTCGTGAAGTCCATCGTGAATTGTCCTGATGTGGAGAAAATGCCTACGCGGTCGACGGGCGTCATGGAATCGATGAACTTCGCCGAGGCTACTCGGAGAGGTCCGGCATCCTCCGTCTTGAGATGAACGTCATCGAACGTCAGCGCAACGAAGTTTTCTGGCAGCGTCGCCGAACTGCTGGCAGCGTCTTCCCCCGCGCTCTCCTGGGTTTTCTGTGCTACTTCGGTGCGTTCTTTGCGCGACTGTACATTCTCGACGGCAAACGTGCTGATGGTCTGCAATTTGCCGTTGTCGTACAACTGGAAATCTTCCTTGCGTAGACCTTCGACCGATTTGCCAGCATTGTCTCGCACAATCACGGGGACCTGCACGAGGTTCACGCGAACCTTGAAGGCGTCTACGGTATCCTCCATGGATACTTGAGGCTTCGGTTCCACCTCAGATTTTTGCGGTTGGGTTGGAGTGACGTTGCTCGCGGGGGTAGGTGAGGCGGGTTGCTGGCCGGATAGCGTGTGCGGCGTTGCGCACGCCACGAATAACGCTGCCGTTAATCCAAAGCCAATACGCATGCATGTTTGTCCTGATTCTAACAATGCGAACAACAAGCAGCGAAACTAAAAACGTCAGTCTTTAAGACGTATTCATCATCCGAATAGGTACGAGAACGCAGCTCGTCAGCTTGCTCGGACGAGCAGTTCGTAGCTTTCCAACGATTTTGCTTATAGTTTTGGTCCGGGATTCGAAATCGCCACGAAAACATTGGGGTGGGAGACGGGGATTGAACCCGCGACATTCGGTGCCACAGACCGACGCTCTACCAGCTGAGCTACTCCCACCGCAGGAACACAGTTTACGCTACTTTGCTGGCCCGGAAAAGCATTGCCGCTAGCCTCTCCGCCAGCGCCATCTGCGCGCTATTTCCCGAAGTCAGAGTTACTTTGTAAGGGGCAGTGTGACGGTCTTGCCAGTCTGCGCCGACTGCCTTGCCGCATCCAGGATCTCTGACACCGTCATGTTGGTCTGCAGAGAAGACACGCTATTGCCTTCCTGAATTTCGCCTTTCAGAACCGCGGCCAGATAGTGCAACGGATCGTCGTCCGGCGCTGCGAGCGCCGGTCCTTTTATCATCTGGGCTTCTGAGTCGCCCGCTTTGCGCACCTCAACCCGCACCCCATCGATGGTCTTGGCATAACCCGTCTTCCCATACACATCCATTTGTTTCACGCCGAAAGGCCAATTCCACGAGGCCTGAATAATCGCGACCGCGTTCTTGTAGTTCACAATAATCTCCGCCTCATCGTCGACGTCCGGATACAACTTCGGCTGCAACTGTTTGGTGACTGCCGTCACCGACACGGGAATCTCGCCATCCATCAGCCAAGTCATCAGATTTGCGCCGTAGCAGCCAAAGTCGTACAGCGCTCCACCGCCGTTCTGCTTCGGATCGATCAAGAAAGCGAGGAATTGAGGCGGAACTTTGATCAATACCGGCCCCTCGTGCCCATCGCGAATCACGGTTTTTACAATCGGCCCCAAGGCGCCCTGTTTGAGCAACTGAAACGCTTCCGTGCTACTGGGGTACCACGAAGTCTCGAGGTTCACCAGCACATGTATCTTGCCGCGCTGCGCCGCGTCCTGCATGGCCAGCGCGTCCTTATAGCTAATCGCCAGCGGCTTCTCCATCATTACGCTGACGCCCAGAGCCGCCGACTCTTCCACCACCCTGCGATGCTCGCTGGTCGCCGTAAACACCAGTACCGCCTGCGGATGCGTTTGCGAGACCATTTCTCGGATGCTGCCGTAGTGCATGCTTGCGGGAAAGTGATACTGCTGCGCGTAGGCGTCGAACAACTTCTGGTCGGGCTCGACAATCCCGACGAGTTGCACGTCCGGCCGGTTTAGAATTCCACCGGCTGGCGTCAGCGCGCCACCTTTCAGAAAACCGTCCACGTGCCCGTGCACCAGACCGACAATTCCTACTTTCATCGGAGCACCATCAGCAGCGGCCACGCCGGATTTTGCGTCAAGAATGAACAGCGCAAGCATCAGCAGAGCAAATTTGTACACAGCGTACCTCTTCCAATCGGCTGGAACGCGCTCCATGCTAGCCGCGTTGCAATCTCGATGCAATGCAATCACATTTTGCATCGCAAATTTTCGCTTGCCATCGCGCGAGAAAGAATACAATCGCCTCGTTTCTCGGTACTCACGCATCCAATGGCAACATGCTAATTCGCCTGGGTTACGACATTGAGTTTCAAGTCACGCAGCCGGTCGCCATCGTCGCGATGCTGCGCGTGTACCCGTCCCGCGCCGCCGATTTGCGCGAGCCCGACGAACTCCACATCGAGCCGCACGTTACGTCCGAGACCTACGCAGACCACTTCGGCAATCTCTGCACCCGCTTTCTGGCCCCCCAAGGCCGCGTGCGACTCTGGAACTCTACGCTTATCGAAGATTCCGGTCAGCCCGACCCCATCGACTACTACGCCGTACAGCATCCGGTTGAAGAGTTGCCGGCAGAAAATCTGATCTACCTGATGAACAGCCGCTACTGCGAAGTGGACCGTCTTTCGCACATCGCCACCGATCTTTTCGCCAACACCGCGCCGGGCTGGGGCCGCGTGCAGGCCATCGTGAATTGGGTCTACAGCAAAGTACAGTTTGGCTACCAATTCGCCCGCTCCACAAAAACAGCGCTGGACGTCTATACCGAGCGCAATGGTGTGTGCCGCGATTTTCAGCACTTGGCCATCACTTTTTGCCGCTGCATGAATATTCCAGCCCGTTACGCCACCGGATACCTCGGCGATATCGGCATTTACGTCCCGCCGGCGCCGATGGATTTCAGCGCTTGGTTCGAAGTCTTTCTGAGCGGCCGCTGGTGGACCTTCGATGCCCGCCACAACGTGCCGCGCATCGGACGCGTGCTCATGGGCGTTGGCCGCGACGCTGCCGACGTGGCCATCACCACCTCTTTCGGTTTCACCGAATTAACCAGATTCACAGTAGTGAGCGACGAGGTGCGCGAAGGGGCGCCCGGTGGGGTGTCCGCTGTGGCGACGGACACCATGCCACCGCAAACCTGAACCAGCCTCACGCCGCATGCCGGTCTATGCGCCCCCAGCACAGCCGGAAACCGCAATGGCGCCCTCGCTACGCCCTCGGCACCCCATCCGCCGAATCATTAACTCCGTACCCTCTAGAGCACCACGCACCCACGACCATGGAAACGTCGTGCTTCGAACGGTTGTGCCCTTGCTAAACTAGGGCGAAAGCAAAGCGTCTGCGCGCATGAGTCCCCATCCGACCGACCAACGCTATTTCGAGCGCCAAATTGTTTATGCGCGCCCGATCATTATTGTTTTGGCGATCCTCGCGCTATTTGAGCTCGGGCCGTCGCGGGACATGCAGCGCTCCGTGGCTTTTCTCATAGCGTATCTGCTGCTCTCTATTCTCGTGCTGCGCCTCGAACGCGCACTGCGCAATCGCGGCTGGCACTTGCCGCTAGCCTGCGACATTCTCGCCCTCGGGTTCTTCCTTTACCTCAGCCCTTCTTCCGTGCCGGTATGGTTTCCGTATTTGTTCATCTGTTACGCCGCAGGCATCCGTTGGGGTCTTGACGGCGCGCTGCCTCTGGCTGGCCTGCTGTCTCTCGGCCTGGTCCTGTCTACCGTGGGCACCGGCGAGGTGCGCCTCATGCGCGTGGTGTCCTGGCTGGCCATCACCGGTGGAACCTTTGCTGGTGGTGCTGGTCTCGCCTTCCTCGGCGACCTGAGCCGCCGCTTTGCCCGTGAGAACGCCTTTTTCTCACGCATCAGCAGCACTATGAACGTGGAACAGGGACTCGCCGAATCCCTGCGCCTCCTCTTAGAAGAATTGGCCATGGCCTTTTCCGTCGAAGAGGCCTTGCTGCTATATCGCGACGCCGACCTCGAGCGCATCTTCCTCTGGAGATTGCGCGCCGGCGAAAGCGAGCGTCTCGTTCCAGACACTCTTCCGCTCTCTCGCACCGATGGCTTCCTCCTCGACGATTTGGAGGCCACCCTCTGCTGGAACAATCTCATCGGCGCAGGCTCTGGCTTCGGTTGGGACCGCCGCGACGGCCGCCCGCTCAAAAATCTGCCCCGCATCCCCGGGCCCACGCAAACCGAGATGAACATTCGTTCGCTGATGACCGTTGCCTTTGACCAGGCTGGCGCCCCAGTTGGCCGCTTCTTCCTGCTGAATGGCCGCAAGGGCAACAAGCCGTTCGAGAAGGCCGACCTCGCCTGGCTCGAGCGCATCGCCCTGCACATCAGTCCATCGCTCGAAAACATTTTCCTGCTGCGTCATCTCCGCGCCCGCGCTATCGAAGCGGAACGCAGCCGCATTTCGCGCGATTTGCACGATGGCATCCTCCAGACCCTCCTCAGCGTGGAAATTCAGCTCGACGTCCTGCGCCGCCGCGTCCCCACCACCCCGGACCAGGCCGTCAGCGGTCTCGCCAACCTCCAGCAGACCGTCCGCAACGAGGGCGCGGAGCTGCGCCACATGGTCACGGACCTCCGCCCGCTACGCGTCCAGAGCGCCGATTTAGTCGATTTAATGCGCGGTTTCGCCGAGCGTTTTCGCAACGAATCCTCTCTCGCCCTCGATCTCCTGATCGATTCCGCCGAACTCCAGTCTCCCGACCGCATCTGCCGCGAGATCTTCCAGATTTACCGTGAAGCACTCAACAACATAAAAAAGCATGCTAAGGCTTCCCATGTCGTGGTAAAACTGACGCAGGACGATAGCCGCTTGACATTAGTGGTGGATGACAACGGCGAAGGTTTTAGTTTCGCGGGCAAATTTACGGGGGATGAACTGGACCGCCTGCGATTGGGACCAATCTCTATCAAGGAAAGAACGCGAACCGTGGGGGGCGTATTGACGATCGAATCTAACCCGGGCCATGGTGCGCGTCTAACTATCGAAATACCGCTCGCCTGACCATGGCCAAAACCAAATCACAAATTCGCGTCCTGTTGGCGGACGACCACGCCATTTTTCGCGACGGCCTCCGCAAGATGCTCGAGTCCGACGAAGAAATGACCATCGTCGGCGAAGCCCAGAACGGCACGGAGTGCATCAAGCTCCTCGCCAAGCTCAAGCCGGACATTCTGCTGCTAGATTTACGCATGCCCGATAAAGACGGCCTCGCCGTGCTCGAAGAAGTAAATTTCGACACGCTGCCCACGCGCGTAATCGTGCTGACCGCGGCCGAGGATGATCGCGATGTAGTCCGCGCCATGCGCCTCGGCGCCCGCGGTGTAGTGCTAAAACAATCCGCCACCGATTTGCTGGTCAAGAGCATCCAGCGCGTCTACGCCGGAGAGATCTGGCTGGACAATCGCATGACCGCCGAGGTCATGAAGGCTTTCAGCAAATCTTCCGAGTCCGGCCCGCGCCGCGAAAAGCCCTTACTCAGCGACCGCGAAAAGGAAATTGTCCAACTGGTCGCCCAGGGCTTCCGCAACAAAGAAATCGGCGAGAAACTTTTCATCTCCGAACAAACCGTGAAAAACCATCTCCATAATATTTTTGATAAGCTAGGCGTCTCCGATCGCCTAGAACTAGCCCTCTACGCCATCCACCACCGCCTAATCGACCACACCTAACCCGGGAGCACCGATCTACACAGCGAAGTAGTACGCAGCAAAGTAGGGAGGGCCCGACTTCAGTCGGGCCGTAACGGACCACCAAAAAAGAAATCTACGCGCTGGGTTTTCTCAGTAGCGCCGGCATCTTGCCGGCGTATTGCCGTCACTGGGCACGACATGTCGTGCCCGGCTTCCGCCGTTGCGCCACAGCAGTCTACTACCGCCTTTGGACGCCATTGTCCCACAACCGTCAGGCCCGATGCGGGTGACGATCTCTTAATTCATAAACCTTTTCAGGTCCGCGGCGCCCCAATAAAAAAACCTGCAAGTATTGCTTATAGGCCGCGTTCATGCCCGAATTCGATAGCCTCTGCCTCTCACCCGACACGACCCAAACCAACTTCGACCTTGTGTGTTTCATATAGGCGCTGATGATGTCTTTTCGAACGAGCAGCGATGACCCAGAATTTAGGTTACGCTGCGCACTCAAGGAAAACGAAGCAGGCCTTCCCAGTTCGTCAATCATGCTCCAACTCAGAACATCCAGCCACAATCCTGCAAATTCAGCGATTTGCCTCGACGGCACCAACACCGACGGGCGTTCAAGCGTGCTTCTTTCGCCAAAGCGGCTCCTCTGACTTAATGGAACCATCTCTACCGATTCGTACACCGTCTCATAACGCCACCCGGGCTCCTCTCCAGCAATACGAAATTCTTTTTCACCCAAAGAAAATATCATTAGCGGTATCCGCCCAGTTGCAACCTTCCGGCGTCCCGCCCGTAGTCGGACTCTTTCGGCTCCTGCATAAGGAATTCGTGAGTGCCAAGGAAATTCGCCGGCAAAGAATCCCTCGACATCTTGCGCGTCACGTTCGTTCTCAAATTCCGCTTTCCGAGTCCTCAAGAAGCGCTTCAGTTTCGCAAGATCTACTTTCGCTATGAAATGCGCGCGGATTCGCAAGTACCCGGTACGTCCAACTACTTGATCGTGGCCGTAGACCCCACCATGCGCGAGCACCCACTCGTCTTTCGGAATGCGGCGATTCTTACAAACAAACCAACTTCGCACGGGCGGAATTGGACCATCGCTGACCCACTTCACCGAATCCGCATACTGCTTTCCTAAGATATCGACCTCCAACAAATTGTCGCTTTCTGGGGCGTCGGGAAAACTAGGATCAATGTCGGCATCGTCAGGATGGGGCTCCACGCCCTTCCACGGTTTGTCCTCTAGCAGGCCCTCGTCACTCCGGTATCCGTACAGCTCATGAAATGCGATCCACGAATATTTTTTGCCATAGCGATCTGCTTTGCAGGGTTCTGGTTGGCGAAAACTCCGAGACCGAGAAATCTGAGCGTCGATATCTCCGAAACGGGCAAGCGAATATCCGAGGTCGTGAATCCTCCACAGTACCTCTTCCTTTACGCGCAGGTAGTCGGGATTTTTGAAGTCATAGGTGGACCTGTTTCGCGCAAGGCCACCCATTGTGTAGTTTTCCCAATCAAATCCGAGCGGAGCGTTCCCATCCTTATACTTGCCTGCGTCGTGGTCCGGTCGCCGCCTCCAATTTCTGATTCCGCCAGTGAAGGGCGGCCGCATCATCTTTTTATCGTTGCTCGAGAGAAGATCTGAGCGCCAACGCAATGCGACCTCGATGATTCCTTTGGCATAGTCCCGCCGGAGTGAATGCGTAGTCGAAAAGGCGCTCGTTCGCTGAACATCAAATCGAAAATCCTCTTGGCGAATCTGGGCAGCCGTTCGTTTCGAAAGATATTCGCATCCGCGCCGTTCTGCAGCACCATAGCAACGCCGTAGCTGGCCGCTAGCATGCGCTCGCACACGTACGGGTCGTTTACAAGGAGGGAATCCACTGTTAGCTCGAAGAGTGCCTCGGGGTTCATGCGCCCGAACCAATACAGAGTGCGGGTCGCTTGATCCCGTAACTCTGAACGTTGCTGGTCAACACCCACATCACCCAGCAAGCACGCAACGCGTCCGACTCGGAGGTCCCGGTCACGCCCGAACGCCACCGTTTTTCCAGCCAACGGACTCGCCCAACATATCCCTGCACTCACGGCGAAGCCAGTCCGTCCAACGCAAGTCACGATCTGCCATGCTCATCGAACCCAGAACCTTGTCCAGGAAACGAGCGTTCAAGGGATAGTGCGGCACGCCCCTCGTGTTCCAGAGCCGGTTGAATATCTCCTGCGTACTCGTCGTGCCGCCACAACCAGCTTGGTCAACTCGGCAATCGTTTCCGGCATCGGGTACTTCCCTTCAGGGTCCGCGCCCGCGCGGCCAGCGCTTTCTGCCGCAGGGGCGTCTCGAACAATCGCCCAAAGCTTTCGCGCATTCTCGCGCGAGCCCGCACCAAGGCTCACAATACGCCATGTCCGAGAGGGTGCCATCGCTGTCCACTCATAGCGCGGACCTACGGCTGAGGGAATCCTTTGCCCACCGTTTCGAAACCTGGACGGACTCTGGCAACGCTAGAATCGCGGCCGCCGATAGATGTCCAGCCAGCAGGTCGAAGCCGCCCCTAAAGCTCTCCACCTCCCAGGAACTTCTGCCGGACTGCACAGGATTACACCACTGAGACTCGATGGCACTAACGATACTCTCCGTCCATGTGCCGGCCCGTCTCTCCCAAAGTTTGCGGCAGCGATCCACATCCAGGGTTCTTCGTTCTCTTCCAAAACTCGCGCAATGCCAATCTCGTCGAGTGCCCGAGACACTTCGTTCCCATCATACCGCCTTCCTCGGGGGGCAAGTTCGACGATCCGCTGTGTTACCTGCTCCAAATATCGATCAAACAGACTGGACAGCGAACCTGGCCCAGCTTCGATTCCTACAGGATTTTCTCGTTTCGCGTTGGTGACTTCGCAGAAGAGCCGCAAAGTCAACGGATGCTTGAGCATTTCCGGTGGTAACTCGCATCGGCAAACGTAATCCTGTAGTATTGAAAATAACGCACCATCGCGTCCACGGCGTCTTCGCCAAACCCTTCGATCTCCACGCGCTCAACATCATCGGGTACCGACACATTGGCAAATGCCTTCCTTAGTGTGCAGACCACCAGAACGTATGGGTAGCGCCGCAGCATTTGTTGGAGCGATGCCAAAATTTCCTTCCAATCCCGCGGGTCATCCGCTTCGTTAAGGGCATCAATAACAATCGGGAGCCGACGCCGCGCTCGCTGTCCCGCGGCATCCACGGCGGCAATCAGCTTCCTGTACTGGGCACCGGCGCGCCCGACTGCATGGAAAGTCTGGAGGGTGAGCGCATTAAGACTGTCACCTGCATTCAGGTTACGGCCGTGTAAAAATACTCCTGCTGGCCGGTTAGATGTAAGTGCCGTTAATTGCGCCGATAGCCGCGTTTTTCCGCAGCCAGCGTCCGCAATCACTACGATTAGTCGTTCTCCAACGGCTCGATTTACACCTTGCAGGAGTCTTTGAGCCTGTCGATGTCCGCAACTCAACGTTTGCGACGCTCAAAGCCGAAGGTTGCCTCCGGGCCCGCAATTGATGTGGAAGAGCCGCTACTTGCTGGTCCATTTCGGGCCGAGTGCTGAGCAACTGCCGAAGAAGATCAAGATCTCCCGTTTCGAGCGCCTCCTGCGTTTCCGTCAGCTTGGCTGACCATTCCTTGGCGACGAACGCCGCGTGCTCGACCAAATTCCCAACCGACACGGCTGAATTCTTCTGGTCCTCGGCTAAGTCGTTCGCACGTTTTCTTAAATCAATTGAGAGATGCCCAAGCGAACTCCACGAAGCAACTTCTCCCAACGCTTCGCGCAGCCGACGCTCCGCATCGAGAACCTGATGTACTTCCGGCAGCCATCGCTTACGGATAACCGCCACCGACTCGTCGTGCCAAGCGGAGAGTCTTGCTGGCGTGAGAACCCATTCACCAAAATAGGTGTTTCGCAGGAATGCTGCATCACCACCTAGGTAAGGCTCAATGTCAACCGCGGTCCACAAATCCAATCGCATCTTCGTTTTTAACTTATGGAACCACTCTTGATCCGCTTTAGTCAGCGGCCAGCGCGTCCAAAGAATCCAATCGGTGAGTTCGGGGAGTACACGCTCCGTCGTCCGAATGGATTCCTCAATCTTCTTCTTACGCACAGATCCGATTGGCGTCCCGGATTTCAACCCGTACCACCTGCACTGCCAGCCGTACGACCGGCCCGGCGCTCCCAGTTGACACGACGCGTGTAGTTTTAGGTGGAACTCGACACCTGGCTGCGCCGCACGTGCGGCGAAATTGCCATACCGGCCGTAGTGGATGCGAATGACGGCGCGACAGATATTCTCAAAATTGGTATCGACCGCGCCGGGCAGACTTTCGAATTTGTCCCAGTTCACGAGCCATCGTGTCACTCCGTTATCCCTCATCCGCTTCTTCTGCCATCGGATAGTCGTGACCTGAAAACACTTCGACCCGCGCACCTGAGTTGACCATGATTTTCAGAAATGCCGAAACATCATATTCCTCGGTCGTCAGAACAACCTTTTCCCCCCGCAGTTCGACGGAAACGTCGTCGTTGAACTGCGACAACTCGGACGGCTCACAACTACGTACGTTTCGACTCCCCTGAACAGCTCCATGATGTGGTCTGTGAAACGCTGGGGCGGGTCGCCCTCCTTGCATCAACCCAGCCTTTATGTCTGCCCTACCTGCTCTGTGAGCCGTTCGATGATTCTCTTGGCCTCTGAGGCACCCTTTACGCTCTTAAAGCGTCCGATCATAACCAGATTGCTCAGAATGTTCCGATCCGTACCTCTTTCCAAATCTTCATGGTTGTTTCCTTCCGCCGGCCAGTTTTCGAGCTGTCGCAATGCATCCATCACTCCACTCGAGCCGATCAAAACGCCTTTCTTATCGTAGGGGGATCGTTCGGAATCCGTTGGCGTCGATGTGCGCGTAGGCAAGCCAAGCCCCCGATCCAGGAATGAGCTCCGCAGCAAACGTCTCTCGAATAGCCTTCGCTAATCGCTACCTGGAATCACGCCTCGGTAACGGCCGATCCAATCTACAAGAGCGCAAAGCGTCCCCTCGTCGAAGATCCCGTGTCCATCACCTTTTTCTGCTCCGGCAGAAGAAGGAACTCGCTCGCTCCCCACTCGGCGGCAATATCGGCCGCGGCGTCGAGCTCTGCAAACGTCAAGGCGTTGACCACATAATTGATTCCGAAAGGCGCTATTTCTCGAACGATTTCGACGCGTGACTGAAGAGCGGTAAACGCTCTTCCCCGTAGTGCTTCGTAAGTGGCACCAATTCCGTCCATGCTTATACGGACAAAGTGAACATTTCCCTCAGGCTGTCGAGGTGCGCCGGGGTAATTCGGTGGGCATGCGTCGTAAACGTCACGGCCAATCTTGTTTGCGCCGCAGTCTGCCGGCAAACCTCCACGAAGCTACGGTGCAGGGTCGGCTCTCCGCCGCCGAATCCCACGCCAAAGCATCCGTTTTCGTCCAGTTCGCGGAGCCAGGCGACAGTCGATCCGAAGCGATCGTCCCAGAGCGCTTCGGCGCATAGCAGTAAGAACAAGCCAGATCACAAGCGTTTGTAAGCGCGACCGAAATCTGCCGGGGAGCCCGTGTCCATTGCTCTGGAGGAACACGCACTTCGTCAATCAGGACGCTCCAGCCCGTCTTACGCTCAAAGACATGAAGGCCAGAGGGTCCCGCACGTAACTTCATCTCGTAACTACCAAGAAAGAGGGGATCATTCCTGCTACGTTCTACAATGTTATGGCATATGTCAAGTCGCTGTATGATGACCCGCAATTACGACGGCTTTCTGCCTATGCCGCATATCCAGCCCTTATCGTATTCCTCGACCACCCGAACATCGTAATAGCCAGCCTTCGCGAAGAGTTCGGCATGCTCATCAACACTCAGATGCGCATAACCTATGAACTTCCCAACTTCTGCCAGCCTTTGCAGTCGTTTGTCGTATTTCCCACCTCTGTACGTTTCGGCGATGATGATGAGCGTTCCTCCAGGTTTCAGCACGCGTAAGACCTCGCGCATATCCGCAGGCAAGTCCGGCCAGAAGTAGTGTGTTTCCACCGCTGTGACCAGATCGAACGTCTGTTCGGAGAATGGCAACTGTGACACCGAACCCTGCCGTACTTCGGCGCGGCCCATCTCGATCCATCGCTTGTTTGTCCCACTGGATGTGGCAACGCTCGCTTCAGAATAATCGACCCCGTAGACCTTGCCCTCTGCGGCGATTTCCGCAAGCTTGTGAATCGTCATCCCTCCGCCGCAGCCCACATCCAGAATCGTGTCGTGCTTCCCGATCGAGACATGCTGCAATCCCCAGTCCGTCAATGCCGCATGGCGACGGTTCATATTCCTCAGATTCAATCTGCCAAGCCAGCCCGAAGGCTTCCCGCATTGCTGCAGCAACTTACCGCCAAGGCTCAATGATATTTCTCGTCTGCTCACAAGATTGCTCCTCCGTGTCACGCTTACAAAACGACCCAAATCCGCGCTCAAGCCATTCGAACGCGATACCTTAAAGTTATGTGTTGACAAAGTACCCTACCAACGCTAGCATGGGCAATGTCTCGCCTATCTGCCATCTCCTCGTCCGACTCCACACCTATCGCCTTGCTGCCTCACTACGTCCTCACTTCTTTACCACACGTCTTCGTCTGTGCTCAAAAACGCGATCCATTCTTTTCAATAACTTACACACTCTTTTCAATTCGTAACTCCGCCCATCCTCTTTGTTTTGTTAAGACTGCGCACTCTTTGCCAAAAACACCCGGGGGTAGGGGTAGTATTGGTAGCTCTGAACAAATTCTTAAATTTCTTGGAATCGCATCAAGTAACCCCAATAGAATCTTTCTCTTTCATGACAGTCCTGTCCAACCCCTTTAGAATCTATCTGTTTCACAAACAGGGTGGGGGTGCCTCACCCCATTTTCATTCCTCCCCTAACTTGTCGCTTCGCCGCGGTCACTCCTCCGCACATCACTCCTTCCTCGACCCCTCGCATCAAATACAATCAGCCACTAGCCCAGCATGCCCCCCACCTCATGACCGACTTCTTTCGCGCTCTAGGACATCTGGCCTATCACGCCGGCGTGTTTGGCCTCCTAACCGTCGGATTCCTCGATTCCACGTTCCTGATCATCCCGTTTGGCAACGATATCCTGCTGATCGCCCTCAGCGCACACCACCACAAAATGGTCCCGGTGTACGCCCTGGCGGCCACCACAGGCTCCGTGCTGGGCTGCTGGCTTACCATCTGGCTGAGCGGCAAGGGCGGCGCCAGCATCCGCAAGCGCGTCTCCCTCAAGCGCATGAAGTACGTCCAGCGCCAGGTCGAGAAGCGCGCGGGCTGGGCGGTAGGTATCGCCAGCATGATGCCGCCACCCTTTCCCTTTACCGCCGTCGTGGCCACCGCTGCGGCATTCGACTATCCGCGCAAGAAACTCTTCGCCATCATCGCGGGGGCCAGATTCGCGCGCTTCGCAATCGAAGGCGCGCTTGCGATCTACTACGGAAGATCGATTATCGCGCTGGCCAAATCGGACACCCTGAAATACATCCTCGTGCCGTTGATCGCGATATCCATCGTCGCCAGCATCTACTCGATTTACAGCTGGATCAAGGACAGTAAGGGCGTCAAGCGTGCCAAGCGGGTCCCGGCCCGGGCCTAGGAGCAAAATAAAGCGCGCAACACGGTATACTTGTTGGGAATCCACGCGCCCATTACGGTGCACTATGGCATCAAATCGGGGTGCAGCTGACCCCAGGCGAGCCCAAATTCGGGCTTGCCCGGCAACTCCTGATGCGTTGGAAGGGAAATCGGCCAGTTTGCAGATAGCTCGCAAGGCTAGTCACTTGAACGTATCAGGATATCCTCACAAATTAGGCGGTTGGTCCTATAAACTGCCTTCGTCCTAGTACAGAAGTACTTAATCTGGCGCAAATCGATTTGTATCTTGAGTCCTATTGTTCCTTGGCCCCTGCGGGGCTACACTTTGCTTTCAATAGCGGAGGTTTTCCTTGACCGGCACCGAACGTCGCACCACCCAACGCTTCACTATGCGCCTGCCGCTAACGGTGCGCTGGACCACTGGCGCCGCCGTCGGCGAAACCAGCACGGAATCCCGCGACGTAAGCTCTCGTGGCGTCTATTTCTTCCTCACCAAAGACGTGCGCGAAGGCTCCGCGGTAGAGATTCTGCTCACCCTGCCCAACGAAATTACCCTGGCCGGCCCGGTTCGTGTGCGATGCCTGGGACGCGTGCAGCGTACTGAAACGCGTGATGAAGGCGCCATTGGCGTGGTCGCGGCCATTGAACGTTACGAATTTCTGCGCGGCGACGAAGAGAAATAACAACGTCGGGAAGTAGGGAAGTAAGGAAGTAAGGAAAAACCTGCCGGTCGTTAATTACCGTCTGTTTTGGCGCTTCGATTTAGTCGTCGCGACGCGTTTTTAGCTCCACACGAGTTTCTTGCTCGCTCACTGCGGAGGCGGGCAGGATAAGCCGGGGTACCTTGGCCCCTCAGCGAAGCGCCCCGGCTCTTTTTTCTTTGATTCCCCCAACAGTCTAGTTCCCTCTGATCTTATCTGCCTGGAAAAGGGCGAGGTTATTGCCTCGCCGCGCCTGTACCTTTGGGCAGGAGATTTTCTCGCTGTCTTAGGACAGTATGGAAGTCCCAGCGGAAAATGCGTGGTCGTCGAGCACGCCAGTCTATGGACTCGCAGCTGCGATCTCGACAAATGCCCTCGCTGCGCATGGCGTGGGCTGCTGAAATACAAAATAGAAGCACGGATTGCAGTGCGGGCAGCGGCACGAATCGTAGCTGCGCCGTCTCGCAACGGTTTGCCGCGCACTGGCACCTGGGGGAGAAGGCTTTGGAGATCGTCTCGCAGTTTAAAGAATCACGTGTGGCGGAGCTCGGGGTGAACGAGGCTCCGCTAATACTATCCGCAAGTCCGGACACAGAAGAAGCGGCGAGCTCGGTGTCTGCGTTCACTACGTTTGGCAACGCCACATCTAGCGCCGCAATCGCCAGTATCAGCACATCCGCCGTCGCTAACCCTCCTGAGTCATCAAAGGCTGCTGCTTCCGAGGAATTCGGTTTAGCACCAGAGGCCGCAGCGCCCTTGGTGAATGCCGCGTTGGCGGGGAATGCTGAGACCAGCGAAGCAGACGCCGAAAATCGCGTAGCAAGCACGACAAAAACAACGGGCGTAACGGATGCAACGGGTGCTTTGGGCGAGCTAGAAACGTTTACCAGCGCGATTGAAGATGTAGCCGTCGAGCTGCCGCTGATCGAATTTGCGGAAGTGCTGGACCAGCACAAACTTTGGGTGGAATCGGGCGGAGAGTCTGGGCGGCGCGCAGACCTTTCTGGAATAAATCTTGCCAACGCGGATTTGACCGGTGCGAATCTACGCGGCGCGATACTCGACAAAGCCAAGCTGCAGGGCGCCGACCTTTCCATGGCGAATCTGCGTGGCGCGAGCCTGGTGCAGGCGGACTTGCGGGACGCCACGCTGCTCGGCACGGAGTTGCATGGCGCTAACCTGATGGGCGCAACGTTCTATGGCGCGGAAGGCATGTGGGTGGGACGACTGGGCGGCGCAAATTTATTTGATGCGCTGCTGCCCGAGACGCTGCTCGCGACGTTTGACAGCAGCAAGGCCATTCAGCAAGCCACGCGCGTGGCGCGCTGGTTTTATTTCAGTACGCTAGCGATCAGCGCGGTGTGCCTGTTGCTCATCGGCTTCACCTCGGATGTGCGCCTGCTGGTGAACGGACCGGCGATTCCTATTCCGCGCGTGGGACGCGCGCTGCCCATGATGGGGTTTTATCTGGGAGCTCCGATCTTGCTGGTGTGTTTGTATTTGCGGTTTCACTTTCTGCTGCTGCGTTTGTGGGGGAATATGGCGGCGCTGCCAGCGGTATTTCCCGATGGGCAAACCCTGGAGCGCGACGGGCCTTGGTATTTGATGGGTGTGGTGCGGCGGCATTTCCGCTGGCAGCGCGATTCGCGTTCGCCTTTTGCGGTGCTGGAAACGGTGCTTTCGACCGCGCTGGCGTATTGGGTGGTGCCGGCCACGCTATTTATGTTCTGGCTGCGCTATCTGGTCCGCCAGGATTTGCATGGCACGATTCTGCAGGTATTTTTATTTACGGTGTCGGTGGCTGCGGCGTTGTGCCTGCCGGCGATTGTTACCAGGGTGCTCGGACCCGGCGAGATACAGTTTCCGAAGATGAACAATCTTGCGCGACTGGTATTGCTGACCACGCGGGCCGCGATGATCACTGGTGGCGTGGTGCTGGCGCTGTCGCTGGGCGTGGTTCTGGGATTGCCCGCGGATGCGGATGTGGCCCCGGAATATTCGCGCGTGAACATCCGGCGGCTGCCGGCGCGCGTGTTTCAATCGATGGGCTATCGTCCGTACGCAGACATCACGGAGGCGGCGCTTTCGACCGCACCGAAGGGGAAATGGAACGAGGAATCCGCGGCCGCTACGCAGGGCGCGCGGCTGAACGAAATGAATTTGCACTTCGTCCGCGGTTACCGAGCGTTTCTGGTTAACGCGAAATTGTGGCGCGCAAGTTTGGAAGGCGCGTATCTGTCGGAAGCCGACATTCGGGGAGCAAATCTTCGCGAGGCCAACTTGCGCGACGTGATTCTGGACCGGGCGCAGGGCGAAGGCGCGGTGCTGGTGTCCGTCGACGCCACGCGGGCGAACCTTACCAGTACCGAACTGCGCAACGCGGATTTGTCTTACGCCATTCTCGAAAGCGCGGTGCTGGCTAGCGCTAAGCTGTCCGGAGCCTCGCTGTACTCGGCTGATCTGCGCAACGCGCAATTGCTGCGCGCGGATCTTTCGCGTGCCGATTTGCGCGATACCAAACTTGCGAATGCGGTGCTGTCGTTTGCGAATCTGGAGAAGACGGATTTTTCTTCCACCAAGGCGGCGGGCGCGAATTTCAGCGGCGCGCAGCTAAAGGGCGCGATTTTTCTGGATGCGGATTTGAAGGGCGCAGATTTGCGTGGCGTGACAGCGCCAGAAGCGATCTTGCGGGGCGCGGACTTAACGGGCGCGAATCTATCCGGGGCGGATTTGCGCGGCGCGCTCGGATTGGATCCGGCGCAAGTGTGCGCGGCAAAGTGGCGCGGCGCGATGCTCGATAGCGATTTACTTGCCGCGCTGCAGACGCAGTGCGGCACGGGGCGATAACTGGCCGGCGGTAAAAAGAGCGACGCTCGGAATGATTTGCCGAAGGCATTTTCCCAACGAAATAGCGATTACCGGTTCGTGACCGAGTACTGGTCGAACGGGCTTGGGCGGTGCTATGCTCTTTCGCGCCGCCTAGGGATGTTTCACTTCCCGCCGATGAGGAAAACTGCCACGTGATTATTGGGGTGCCGAAAGAAAGTTATCCGGGAGAGAGACGCGTCGCGTTAGTGCCGGTAGTTATTCCGATCCTGGCCAAAGCGAAGATCGAAGTAGTTGTCGAAGTAGGGGCCGGCAATTCTGCTGGCTATACGGACGCTCAATTTGTGGAGAAAGGCGCGAAGATCGTCGCCAGCCGTGCGGAGGTTTTTGCCAGCGCCGACGTGATTGTGCAGGTACTCGGGTATGGCTCGAACGATCGCACGGGCGATGCCGATTTGGCGCTTTTCAAGCGCGGGCAGGTGCTGATTGGGTTTTTGCGGCCACTGGGCGAGCCGGGTGTTTTGCAGAAGCTGGCAGGTACCGGCGTCACTTCCTTTTCCGTGGAATTGATGCCGCGCACCACCCGGGCGCAGAGCATGGACGCGCTGTCCTCCATGGGCACCGTTTGCGGATATAAGGCGGTGCTGCTGGGCGCCGACGCGCTGCCGCGCATGTTCCCGATGCTCACGACCGCCGGGGGAACGATCACGCCGGCGCGCGTTTTCGTGATTGGCGCGGGGGTGGCGGGGTTGCAGGCGATTTCCACTGCTCGGCGGCTCGGCGCCGTAGCGTCGGCGTACGACATGCGGCCCGCGGCGAAGGAGCAAGTGCAGAGCCTTGGCGGAAGATTCATCGAACTGCCGATCGAAGCGGCGAACGCACAGGACGCGCGCGGTTATGCCACGGCGCAAGACGATTCGTTCTACAGCAAGCAGCGCGAGCTACTGGGTCGTGTGGTGGCGGAGAGCGATTTCGTCATCGCCGCGGCAGTGATTCCGGGGAAAAAATCGCCCGTGCTGGTAACCGAAGAGATGGTGAAGAAGATGGCGCCTGGATCGGTAATTGTGGACCTGGCTTCGGAGCGGGGCGGGAATTGTGAGTTGACGGTGCCGGGGGAGACGGTGGTGCGGCATGACGTGACGATTATCGGGCGCATCAACGTAGCCAGTGGAGTTCCGTATCACGCCAGCCAAATGTACGCGCGCAACGTTACGGCGTTTTTGTTGCATTTGGTGAAAGATGGAAAGGTGCAATGCAATCTGGAAGATGACATTGTGCGGGATACGTTGTTGACGCGCGACGGGGAGATTGTGAATTCGCGGGTGCGGGAATTTTTTGCGTTGCCGGCGTTGCAGCCAGCGGTGTAGCGGCCGCCTTCTGTGGCGGGCGCCGTTTGTTGCCGCGCGACGATTTGTGTTTTAGCGGGAACAAGCCGGCTACGAAAGAACAAACGCCCGCCTCAGAAGGCGGCCGGTACAAAAACAGCGCCGGGACTAAAACCCGGCCGCTACAAAGGCTTACACGATTCGAGGGTAGGAGGGACGATGTCGGGAGATCTGCTCGACAATTTATTTATTTTTATGCTGGCGGGGTTTATTGGCTTTGAAGTGATTAAGCACGTTTCCCCGCTGCTGCACACGCCGCTCATGTCGCTGACCAACGCGCTAGACGCCATCGCCGTGGTGGGCGCCATTGTGCTGGCCGGCGAACACAAATCCAACATGGCCGCGATTCTCGGTACCATCGCCGTAGTGGCTGCCACCAGCAACATCGTTGGCGGGTTTTTGATTACCGACCGCATGCTCAAGATGTTCAAATCCAGCCGGGGCAGCAAGTCTTGAGGAGCCTGCGCGCGTGATCGGCCAGAATTTTGCGGTTCCGCAAATCGTTATTGAAGTGATTTATCTCATCGCCAGCGCCCTGTTCATTTTGTCGCTGCGCTGGATGAGTTCGCCGAAGACAGCGCGGCACGGCGTGATGGCCGGAGAAGTGGGCATGCTGCTGGCCATTGGCGGCACGCTGCTGCATCACGGCATCGTCGAATACAAGTGGATCGCCATCGCGCTGGTGCTGGGCACTATCATCGGCGTCCCGCTGGGGCGCGTGGCGATGACGGCGGTGCCGCAGCGAACCGCGGTGAGCCATGCGTTCGGCGCGCTGTGCGTAACGCTAGTAGGTACGGCGGAGTACTATCTGCGCGCGCCGGACGTGCCGCCCTTCATGATGGCGGTGCTGGGCATGGAAGTGATTTTGGGTTCTCTGACATTTACCGGGAGTTTGATGGCGGCAGGGAAGTTGCAGGAAATTCTGCCGCAGCGGCCGTTGACCTATCGCGGACAGAATTTTGTGAATTTATCTTTGCTGGCGGTGGCGATAGGACTGGCAATTTATTTGGTGTTGCATCCGGAGGCCACGCACGTTTTTCCGTTTATTGTTGGCATTCCGCTGCTATTTGGCATTTCGATGGTGATCCCGATTGGCGGCGCGGATATGCCCACAGTGATTTCGCTGTTGAATGCGTATGCGGGGCTTTCCGCGGCGGCCATGGGATTTGTGTTGAACAGCAAGCTGCTGATTATTGCCGGCGCTTTGGATGGATCATCGGGATTTATTTTGTCGGTGATTATGTCCAAGGCCATGAATCGCTCGTTTACGAACGTGATTTTCGGCGCGTTCGGTCAAGTGCAGGCGGCGGCGACCGGCGCTGTGGAAGCCAAGCAGGTGCGCAGTGCTACCGCGGAAGAGGCGGCGGCGATTCTTTCCGCGGCGAACAAAGTGGTGATCGTGCCGGGTTATGGGATGGCTGTGGCGCAGGCGCAGCATAAGGTGCGCGAACTTTTCGATGCACTGACGAAGCGCGGCGTAGATGTGAAGTTCGCGATTCATCCGGTGGCTGGGCGGATGCCGGGCCACATGAACGTGCTGCTGGCGGAGGCCGATATTCCGTACGACCGCCTGCTGGACATGGACGAGATTAACGGCGATTTTCCGCAAACCGACGTGACGCTGATCATCGGAGCGAATGACGTAACCAATCCTGCGGCGCGCACGGACGCGTCCAGCCCGATCTTCGGCATGCCCATTCTCGATGTGGACAAATCGCACACGGTAATGGTGATCAAGCGCGGCATGAGTCCTGGATTTGCCGGCATCGATAATCCACTCTATTACCTTGAGAAAACGCTGATGCTGTTTGGCGACGCCAAGGGATTTGTCGGCAACATCGTGCGCGAACTGGGCGGAGGGCAGGGCTAGATTATCCGCCGTCGGAGACGTGGGCGCTGAGGGAAAGAATATTTCCGTCGGGGTCTTTGAACCAGGCTACTTTGTCGCCGCCTGGCGCGGTCCAGATGGGCGGGCCGTCCTTTGGCATGAAACCGAAGCGCTCGAATTGCACGCCGCGCGACTGCAAATCTTCCACCATTTTTTCGATGTTGGGAACTGCCCAGCCTAAGACGGTAAATTGCGCGGGTTGATGATTTGGGACTTTCGCCATGCGGATTCTGGTTCCGTTGCCTTCCATGACCAGCGCAAAATTATCCTGGCTGATGAATTTCAGGCCGAGCGTACCTTCATAGAAGGTACGAGATTTCGCGTAGTCGGTGACGGCAACGAAGGCGACTAGTTTTTGGGAGCCGAGCATTGGGATTCCCTTCGCCACAAGATCAAGCGTCAAGAAAAAGCGCCAGGACCCTTCGAATCTCAGGGCAAGCTAAAGCCCGGCCGCTACAAAGTCAAAAGCACGGGTCTGAAGACCCGCCACTACAACGGCAAAAAACCTAAGAGTCGACGCCGAAGAGTTTGATGTCGGCGGGGCCTTCGTTTAACGGGACGGCTAGGCGGCCTTGGACCTGTTCGCGGATTTGCGCGACGATGTCCGGATTCGCCAGCGTGGTGATGTCGCCGGTGTCCATGTTGTTGGAGATCGCGGCCAGAACGCGGCGCATGATTTTGCCGCTCCGCGTTTTGGGCATGTCTGGGACCATATGGATTTTTTTCGGGCGCGCGATTTTGCCGATCATGGTCTCGATCGTGGACATGATTTTTTCCTGCATGGCTTTACTGGGAAGGATGCCGGGCTTTAGCGCGACATAGACTTCCGGCACACGACCTTTTACTTCGTCAACCACGGGAACGACCGCGGCTTCGGCTACTTCGCTTACCGTAAGGCAGGCCGATTCCACTTCTTTGGTGCCGAGGCGATGGCCGGCTACGTTGATCACGTCGTCGACGCGGCCGAGGATGCGGAAATAGCCGTCGGCGGGAAGTAGCGCGCCGTCGGCGGCGTAGTACGGCCAGTCGCGCCAATCCTTGCTGTGCGGATTTTTGCAATATTTTTCGTAGTAGTGTTTAACGAAACGCTGCGGATCGCCCCAGATGGTTTGCATGATGCCCGGCCAGGGATTGCGGATGCAGATATTTCCTGCGGCGTTCACGCCGGGTGCGATTTCTTTTTTGTTTTCGTCCCAAATCACGGGATAAATTCCCAGCGCTGCGGGGCCGGCGCTTCCGGGCTTCATGGCGTCGAGCGCGGGCTTGGTGGTACAGAGGAACCCGCCGGTTTCGGTTTGCCACCAGGTATCGACGATGACGGCTTCACCTTTGCCAACTACGTTGTAGTACCACTTCCAAACTTCGGGCTCGATGGGCTCGCCGACCGTGGTCATGTGCTTGAAGTGATAGTTGTATTTTGCCGGCTCGTCGCCGCCGGCTTTGCGCAGCATGCGGATGGCGGTGGGGGAAGTGTGAAAAATATTAACGTCAAGACGCTCGGCGATGCGCCAGGGGCGGCCGGCGTCGGGGAATTGCGGGACGCCTTCGTAGAGCACGCTGGTGGCGGCGAGCGCCATCGGTCCGTAGACGATGTACGAATGGCCGGTGATCCACCCGATATCCGCCATGCACCAATAGACGTCGGTGGGATGGATGTCCTGATAAAACTTGGAGGTGCCCGCGGCGTACGCCAGGTAACCGCCGGTGCGATGCTGGCAGCCTTTTGGTTTCCCCGTGGTGCCGCTGGTATACATCAGGAAGAGCGGGGCCTCGGCGTCTTGCGATACAGGCTCGACAATTTTGTCGTGATAATCGTGCAGAACGTCGTCGATGAAGAAGTCGCGGCCCATGATCATCGGCGCGTCGGAAGAAAATTTTCCGGGATAGCGTTTCCAGACCAAGACCTTGTCGATATGCTGGCCTTCTTTTTCCGCGGTGGCCACGGCGATGTCGGCGTTGCCCTTGTGATCGATCCACTTGCCGTTGCGCCAGTAGCCGTCGGCGTAAATCAAAACGCGGCTGCCGGAGTCAGCGGCTCGCAAGCCGCAGGCTTCGCCACTGAATCCGCCGAAGACCACGGAATGCACAATGCCGAGGCGCGCGCAGGCCAGCATGGTGATGGGCAGTTCGGGGATCATGGGCATGTGGATGGTGACGCGGTCGCCGGTTTTTAATGAGGCGAAATCGCGCAGCATGGCCGCGACTTCGTTTACGCGGCGGTAGAGTTCCTGGTAGGTGACGACCGTGGCGGCTTCGTGTTCTGGCTCGGGAACGAAAATTAACGCGGCTTTATTTTTATATTTGGCGAGGTGGCGGTCGACGCAGTTGTAGCAGGCATTTAGTTTACCGCCCACGAACCATTTCCAAAAGGGTGGATCGTTGGTGTCTAGCGTGGTGTGCCAGTAGGTGTCCCAGTCGAGCAGGTCGGCGTATTCGCGGAAGCATTCGGGGAAATATTTTTCATCGAAGCGCGCAACTGCCGCGGGATCGTTGAGGTTCGCCTGGCCGATGAATTTCGCGGAGGGATGAAAATATTCTTCCTCTTTCCAGTGCACGGCAATTTGCGCGTCCGTGAGTTTGCCGTGGGACGCCGAATGATTATCAGCGGGTTTGTGCGGCGCGGCGGGTTGCGATTTTTGTTTCTGGCGTGTTTTGCCCACGGAGAGGCTCCCGATTGGTGGTCGATTGGACGACGTTGCGACGCTTGCTGGCGCGTTTGGAACGCGCGCAAACGAGTATGCGCT
Organism: uncultured Acidobacteriota bacterium; assembly: GCA_963798585.1. Classification (GTDB taxonomy): domain Bacteria; phylum Acidobacteriota; class Terriglobia; order Acidiferrales; family UBA7541; genus Acidiferrum. Next base: position 67,052 of record CAWCTJ010000002.1, on the reverse strand, counting down.
CGCCCGCGCTCTAAGATAATGCTACTGGGAATGAGCGCTCGTCAATTGCTCTACCTGCCGCCTTCGGAGGCGGACGCTTACACATTTCGCAACTTCTTCAGGCCGGGTTTGGACGGTAGAGCCAGATCGGCTCGTCAAAATCGGCGATCCGGGCGTTGCGTTCATGCCTGCGAGGATCGTGTCGACTTTAGCGCGTTGCGGCGAAAGGGTGCAGACGGGATCGGTGTCGGCTGCATCGCCGGCCAGTAAAAATGCTTGGCAACGGCAGCCGCCGAAATCCTGCTCGCGGCGCTCGCAGGTCTTGCAGGGCTCCTGCATCCAGGCTTGGCCGCGAAATTGTTCAAATGCAGGGGAGGTATTCCAGATCTCGCCCACGCTGCGATTTTTTACATTTTCAAAAGACAATCCGGGAATTACGCGCGCCGCATGGCATGGTAGGGCATCGCCATTCGGCGCGATCAGGAATAGCTTACGGCCCCAGCCGCCCATGCAGGGCTTAGGATATTTCGCATAATAATCCGGGATGACATATTCGACGCGAATTTTACCGCGCAGGCGTTCTTGCGCTTGTTTGAGAATTATCAGCGAGGCGGTGAGTTGCCCGCGCGTAGGAAGTAATGCGGCGCGATTGGCGAAGGCCCAGCCGTAATATTGCACGTGGGCGAATTCCATGCGCGTGGCGCTGGAGGATTCTGCTATGGCGAGCATTTCTTCCAGCTGATGGATATTGCGCCGGTGGATTACGAAGTTTAAGGTTACGGCGACGCGGCGCGTTTTCAGCCACTCGAGCACGCGCAACTTTTGCGGGTGGGTTTTGCTGCCAGAGATTTCCTCAGCTATCTCTTCCGTCGCGCCCTGAAAGCTGAGTTGAAAATGGTCTAGTCCGGCGTCGATTAAGGCGTCAAGTTTTGCTTCGTCGAGTGGCAGTCCGGAAGTGATTAGGTTTACGTACAGGCCGGCGGTGCGGGCGGCGCGGATTAGTTCGACGATGTCGGTACGGGCCAGCGGTTCGCCGCCGGTGAAGTCGGCTTGCAGTACGCCGAGGTCCGCGGCTTCCTTAAATACGCGTGACCACTCCGTGGTAGAAAGTTCTGTCGCTCGGGATTGCAGTTCTTGCGGGTTGGAGCAGTAGACGCAATGTAACGGACAGCGGTGCGTTAGTTCGGCGATCAGAGCCAGCGGATTGGACGGAGTCGAATTCATGAGCAACAAAAGCGTCCGCCTCCCCTCCAGGGTCGGGGAAATCAGAAGGCGACCGCTACATGTCCAGGGCGCGTTGGTCGCGGAGTAATTTTAGATAGCCTTGGATGTCTTGCGCTACTTTTTCCGGGGCGGCTTTGCTGTAAATTTTTTGCAGTTCGGCAATGATTTGTTCGACGGTGTGCTGGCCGTCGCAGCGCTCGATGATTTCGAGGCTCGGGCCTTGCAGACGCAGCGCGCGCTCGGGCATCAACAAGGTACGCGGTTGCTTGCCATCGTCATTCAGGCGGCAACCGGGGGCCAGGCGCGGCTTGCTTTGCGGATCGAGTGTCGCGGGCGTGTCGGTCATTACAAATCGCTCGGTTGGAAGGCGCCGGGTGGGGGCCAACCGGGATTTACATAGGCGTAGTAAAGGGCGTCAAGCTGGGCCCACAGGATATCGCACTTGGCACGCAACGCGGCGTACGCCAGCTCTTGTTCGTCCCGCGTGCGCGCGTGTTTCACCACCCAGTTCAACGCGAAGTTGGAATCTTCCGGCGCTTGCGTCAGGCGGCCGCTAAAGTAATCGAGGCCGCTGCTGAGCCACGGGTAATATTGCTTGAGGCGATCGAGACGCAAGGTAATCAGCTGCTTGGAAAAGAGTTCGGTCAGCGAAGAGGCCACGGCCTCAAGATGCGAGCGCGTGGAAACGAAGTGTACGTAGGCGTCGACAGCGTAGCGCGTGGCGGGCAAAATGCCTTCGCCGCGCACCGCCTGCATGCGTGGCAGGCCGGTGGCTTCGACCAGCTTCAGCCACTTCTCGATGCCGCCGGTATTGCTGCCGTCGCCATCGTGATCGACGATGCGCTTGCGCCACGCGATGCGGAATCCGGGATCCTCGCTGCGCGCCATAATGGCAGCGTCTTTCATCGGGATACGGCTTTGATAAAAGTAACGATTGAGCGCCCAGGCCTGCAGCTGTCCTCGCGTCAGCTTGCCCTCATGCATCATGGTGTGAAACGGATGTTGGTGATGGTAGCGTTCGTCGCCGATGGCGTGGAAACCGGCGATGAACTGGGGTTCCGGGAGCGCGTGTTTTTCCGCGGCGAGCATCACAGTTGCAACTCCATGCCATCGTAGGCGATTTCGAAGCCCGCATCCAGCACTGTGCGGTACTCTGCGCTATCTTCGTCAAGGATGGGATTGGTGTTGTTGATGTGCACAAGGATTTTTCTGGCCTTGGACGATTTGGGGAACTGGTCGAGCAAACCGCCGGGGCCGGACAGCGGCAGGTGGCCGATTTCGCGGGCGGTTTTCTTGCTGCGTCCGGTGACAAGCAATTCGCTGTCGCTCCAAAAGGTGCCATCGATGAGCACGATGTCACTTGAGGCGGCCCAGTCTTTCCAGCCGGTGTTGCTGTTGGGCAGCGTGGGCGCTATGAAGAGCCGTTTGCCGCAGTAATCAAAGACAAAACCCATGACTGCTTCGTTGGCGGGAAGCGAAGGCGCGAAGTTTTCCACTGACGTACTCCGGATATTCGCCGCCAAGCGAGACGGCGCGAGAGAAGAGCAACGGAGGACCCTCGGGATTGTGATGCTTCTCGGTGACGACCGTGGTGGCCACCTCCAACGACACCCACTCGACGGGAGGCGCAGCACGGCCGAGGATGCGGAATATCGAATTTTCCTCTGACAAAATACGGCGAATGGCGGGGGTTGCCAAAATGCGGAAACCTTGAAATTCGCGCAAGTGCAGTAAGCCCATCAAGGAGTCGACATCGGCGCTTGGGAGGTACACTTCGCGAATTGGCGTGGAACTCTTGCCGTCGGCGAAGGGGCGCAGCTCTTTGGTGGCAAGAATTTGCGAGCGGAGATCGGGCGAAGCATTCACGAGCGTCCAGTACATGCGATTGGCGTATTCGGGGTTGGCATCAATGGCGATTTGCGTTTGCGTGCGGGCGCAGCCATGAAATTTGCCTTCGCGGAAACGGCGGCAGTTCGGGCATGCGCAATTCCATTGCGGAAAGCCGCCACCGGCCGCGGAGCCTAGAATTTTAATTCGCATCGGAGATCGGGCGCCTAGAGACACACCAAAGAAGAGCTAGCAGCGTGAACCAATGAAATTATAGCGGCAGGCGAGAGGGTCGCCAGCCTTGCAGAATCGCGACGAACTCTAACGCAACCAGCGTTATCGGAACTTGCGGCAGCGACTAGAGTTCGGCGTTGGCGTAGGAGCTGATCTCGCAATTCAGGTCGATTTCTTCGTGCGTTGGGGTGGTCCATTCCATGGTAGTTCTCCTCGAAAGCGTTATGCGGAACCTCTTAAAGGATAGCACGGGCGGACTAAAGGTAAAACGGACGTTGGATTTTGCGATGCGGCCGCTCATCTCGGTGCAGCGTGTAAATACCTATCGGAATGTCTTCTCGGCACAGCGCTTTCGGCCCATCCGTGGCTGTGCGCTTGCCGCGCGACAATCATCGTTGCGGCTTCGTAAAGGTTCGAGGCCACCATCGGCTGGGACTCGCCGGGCAAGCGCGATTCAAGGAACGCATCGCGTCGCACCAGCACCGCGGGACAACCTGCCCGGCCTGCGGCGCGCAGATCTTCCGGGGAGTCACCGACAAAATAAGTTGTCCGCGGCTCGAAAGCGTAATCGAGTTGTGCGCGATGGATCGAGCCGGGGTTCGGCTTGCGACAGTTGCAATCATCTTTCGCGACGTGGACGCAGTAATACACCTGCTTAATATTTCCGCCCGCCAGCGCGACCTGGGTCAAGAAGCGCTGGGTAATCCTTTCCAGATGGGCCGTGGTCAGTAACTTCTTACCGACACACGCCTGATTCGAGATCACCAACGCGGCATAGCCGTTTTCTGAGAGAAATCGCAGCGCCTCGAGGACACGCGGCAAAAATTCAAACTGCTCCCAGGAGGTGACGTAGCTGCCCATTATCCGTCGGTTGATAACTCCGTCGCGGTCGAGCAAGACAAAGCGTTGCGCTTGGTTTGGCATGGTCCGTTCATCCTTCTTTCGAGCTTTCGGGCGATGCATCCTGTTACTACGCCGTGGCCGGGCCCGCTGCCCAAAGATTCATTTCGGTACCTAATTCCTTTATGGGAGCAATTTTTCGTAACCGCTGCGACACTAATCCACTTCGAACTGGAACCGAACCCTCGCATGCTCTTCCATTGCCGCCCCAGGCCGCACTATTGCTGCATCTCTTGGAAAAACACGTGCGCAACGAATGCAAAACGTAAGCTGATGCACGAAACTGGCCAATAAGAGTCCTCCAACCCGTCGGACTGTGTGCGTTCGAGGAATCTTTGTGTCTGTCTCTTTGCCAAAGCAATCCGTAGCCGCTCGTAACAACGGCCATCGCTCGTTTTTTCATCAACCCGATGGGGTGGTGTTTCCGCAACAACCGGCGCAGCGTCATTGACAGCTACGCCGCGTAACGCCACACTCGCATCACCCCTTCCAAATTGATTGTGTATTCCGTGTGAGCCGATGCGCATTCTTGTCGCTGAAGATGACGCGCCGCTGGCGGAGTTTCTTCACCAGCGGTTGCTGCAAGAGCAGTTCTCCGTACAAATCGTTTCGAATGGTGTAGAAGCCCAGCGCTTGGCCTCCGAACAGCCTTATGACATTGTGCTGTTGGACTTGAACCTGCCAGGCGCCACCGACCTTGACGTTTTGCGCGGCATCCGTTCCGCAAAGCCCGATCTCCCGGTGCTCATCGTCACGGGGGCGGGCCTCGTGGAAGAACGTGTGCGCGGCCTGGACGCGGGCGCCGACGATTATCTCGCCAAGCCTTTTGCCTTCGCCGAACTGGCCGCGCGCATCCGCGCGGTGCTGCGCCGCGGCAACCGCACCGTCAGCATGCTTCTAAGAGTTGAGGATTTGGAACTCGATCGCGTTGCGCACACCGTACAGCGACGCGGCCGTCCCATCGAACTCAGTCCCAAGGAATTTGGGCTGCTGGAGTTTCTCATGCGCCACGCCGGCCAACCTGTGGCGCGCACCGCCATCGTGGAACAAGTTTGGCGCTTGCACTCCGATACCATGACCAACGTCGTGGACGTCTATATCAACTATCTACGCCGCAAAGTAGATTCCGGCCATGACCGTCCGCTAATCCGCACCGTTCGCGGCATCGGCTATCAAATTGGTCTCAACAATAATCGCCACTGAAACAAAAAAACCGCGGCCAGGCGACGGAAAATCGCCCAACCGCGGTTCAATAAAGAAGCCGGCCGTTACGCGCAGCTACTGCTTCGGTTGCTCCATCCCATTCGCGACCGGCGGCGTCACCTGCGAAACGCCCACGGCCGCACTGGCCGAACGCGCCCCCGGCTCCAGCGATAGCAAACCTTCCGTAGCCGACGCCGCCACCAGCCCGCCGTTGCGACGCATGCGCACCACTGGGAAGTAGCTGTCCGCCAAAGGATCGTTCATCCGTTGCCACGATTTACCGGCGTCGAACGAGACTAGCAGCCCGTGTTTTTGCAGCGAAACCACCATCGCATTGCCGCTGCCCGCCACATCCTGGAACTGCAGTTCGCGAACGTCCGAGCGGTTCCAGCTTCGTCCCGCGTCGTGGGAAGAGTACAACCCCATGTTTGAGGTGAGGAACAAATTGGAATCATCCAAACGGTGCAATTTCAGATTGCCTGCCGCCGCGAACAAAAGTTCCTTGGCGGTCCACGTCGCACCGCTGTCCGCGGTGTACAACAAGTTCTTCTGAGAGACGGCCCAAATCTGCGAGCCATCCGCGGAAATTTCCAGGGATTGTGCCGGCTGTTTCACAAAATCGTCTTTGGCCGCGGATTTCCAATTCTTACCACTATCTTTGGAAACCAGCACGCCGCCGGTAGTCGCCGCGTACCATGCGTCGCTGCCAAACGCCATGTCATTGACCAAAAACGCCGAGAGTTGCGGAACAGGAGTTTTTGCCTTGGGAGCTGGCCGCGCAGCAGCGGTCTTGGTGCCCGTTCGCGTTTTCGTCGGGGGTGCAGCAGTCGCAACAGGCGTCGCCACCGGCTCTGGAATGAAGAATCCTGCCTTCACCCATTTGTTGGTGGTCTCGTCATACTTCATCCACCCGCCAGTGGTGAGCGAAGCCCACCATCCCGTCGGCGCGGCATACACATGCCGCAAATCCGTGCGCTTCAGTCCAGGCCCCAGCGGAGCCCAGGAAGTACCGCCATCCTTGGTTACTAGGAAAGCGTCGTTATCAAACGTCAGCACCACCAGCGCCCGTTGTGCGTTGTCCTTGTCCATCGCCACATCGAGAATATGCTGATGATGGAATCCCAGGTTCGATGAAGTAAACGTCGCCCCGGCATTTTCGCTGATTTGCACGCCTTCGCGTTCCGTGCCCAGAATCAAGCGATCGGGATTTTTCGGGTCGATGATGATCGCGTTGATGACCCAATCACCCGGCGTAATGCGTTTGAAATCTTTTTCATTCGTGGTCTTCCACAGGCCACTGGTAGTTCCCGCGTATAGAGTCTGTGAATCTCGCGGATCCTGCCGGATCAGTTGCGTGCGGCGAAACGCGAAAGGTATCCCCTGATATTTCGTCCACGTCTGCGCGCCGTTCATGCTGTGATAGATACCCGAGCAAGCTGTGGCATGCACGTTATCGGGATTATTCGGATCCACGATGATGGTCATCACGTCAGAGTCGTCGATCATTCCGGTCTTGATTGGGACCCAGTCTTTCCCGCCGTTGCTGGTCTTCCAGGGCAAGTGGTATGTGCCCGCATAAATGATGTCGTCGTTGTGCGGATCGAAAGCCACGGAGTCAAAATTTCGGAGGTCGTCGTGATGCTCGGGAGTAATGCGCACCCAGCTGGCTCCGCTATCTAGCGAGCGATACACGCCGGTAAGCGATCCCGCCAGAAACACATCAGGATGCGTTGGCGACTGCGCAAGCGCGCGCACCGTTTCTTTCGGAAGCCCGATAATGTTCCAGGTGTGCCCCGCATCGTCGCTGCGGTACACGCCACCGCCGCCTGAATACAGCGTCCAGGTGCTGGCGTACAAACGATTTGAATCGCGCGAATCGATCAATATGTGCGTAACAACGTCGTCTTGCCCCGTTCCAATTCGGCTCAGCAGTTGCCAGTGCGCTCCCTCATCCACGGACGCGAACACATGTCCATCGGACGTGCCCAGATAAATCTTCTTCACATCGTGCGGGTCCGCTTCCAGAGTGATCACCGTGCCGCCTGGAGGGCCAACCTGGCGCCAAGTCTGCGCCGGCGTGGTCCCCGGCGTTGCCAATGCCACTGCTGTGAGTGTGACTGTTGCGAGTGCCAACGCCGATGGTGTGAACCATTGAGCCTTCATATCGTGTCATTCTCCCAGAGGGCAGCATCCCTCACAAGCGTTGAGTTTAGGGAACCGCAGAGTAATTAGCGCCTGTTCGAAGGGACAGATTTGGGGCTAGTTACCGTAAGAGGAACGAGTACTAGGACCGGCGGGTGGCCACAAATCCGGTCTGGTTGGTTAGAATAGTAGCATTGGGACACAGTATGCGTAGCTCTGTGGAGGTAACTCTCAGCATCTAATAGGCACCGGCGGAAGGACAACTTTTTTCCCAAGCCGGGGTTCTACCGATTGGGATACATAAGGTGCATACTAGAAAATGCACACCCGGCTGTTGTTTTACGCTCTTGCTAGAGATTAGGGGACTAACACCTATGTTGGAGACCACGAAAACCGCTACAAGCCGACTTCTGACGTCGCTGAGCCTCATCGGTCTTCTGTGCTTTTACGCCGCGCCCCAGATGCTGGCTCAGGATGTGGCGCCCTATCCGGGCAGCGACCAAGCACCGGCCGCGCAAGCTCCTGCGAATAACCAAAGTCCAGCAAGCCCGGCCCCCACGGACCAGCAGTCAATTTCCAACGCCCCTGCGATCGCCGAAAGTGCTCCAGGCACCGAGCAAGAGCCGCCAAACCGCGCCGCCCGCATCAGCTATCTTGAAGGTTCCGTTTCGCTGCAACCCGGGGGACAAGGCGACTGGGGTAACGCCGCGAAGAATCGTCCCGTCACCATTGGTGACAAAATTTGGGTCGACAAAGACTCCCGCGCGGAGCTGCAAGCCGGGGAGGCCACGTTTCACCTGGGCAATCTGACCGCTTTCTCCTTTCTAAATCTTGATGGTCCCGTTACCCAAGTACGCTTGCCCGAGGGCAGTGTGAATTTTCGCGTACGCGAAATGCGCGAAGGCGATGTCTATGAGGTTGATACGCCGAATCTAGCTTTCATGGTGAAAGAAGCAGGCGCTTATCGCATCGACGTCAGCGAAAATGGTGACGGCACGCGCATCACCGTGATTCGCGGACAAGGTGAAGTCACTGCGGGCGGACAGACCTACACCGTTCATCCGGGTGAGCGTGCCGAATTTGTTGGCACGGATAATGGAAGCGTTCAATACAGCGCGCATGGCGCGCCGCCACCCGATGGCCTCGACCGTTGGGCCAATGATCGCGATCTGCGCGAAGACGATTCCACTTCGGCACGCTACGTCAATCGCGATGTCCCCGGCATCGCCGACTTGGACGACAATGGAACCTGGAGCGAACAGCCGGACGTCGGCCCAGTCTGGTATCCCAATAACGTGGGACCGAATTGGGCTCCCTATAGCGATGGCGCCTGGAACTATGTCGGCCCTTGGGGTTGGAGCTGGGTCGGATATGAGCCTTGGGGCTATGCACCTTACCACTACGGCCGTTGGGGTTATTACGGCTCCCGCTGGGGCTGGATTCCAGGCCCGATCTACGCCACACCGTACTACGGCCCCGCATTTGTCGGCTTTCTAGGCGGCGGCTTTGGTTTCGGCATTGGTTTTGGTTTCGGTTTTGGCGGCGGCATCGGTTGGTTTCCCCTCGGTTTCGGCGAGGTGTACCATCCCTGGTACCACGCAGGGTACGGGTACGTTCACAGCATCAATATCCATAACACAGTCATCCACAACACTAGTGCCATAAACAACACGCATGCCTCCAACTATGCCTATGCGCACAACGAGCATGCCGTTACCGCCGCATCCAGCAACGCGTTTGCAAACGGCGAACACATCAATCGCGGCGCTGCAAATATTTCCGCAGCCTCGCTTAGGAATGCGCAAGTCACGAACAGTGCTGGCGTTTCGCCCACCAGGGCAAGCTACTCGGGCGCGGCACCAAGATCGGGATCACACGTGGCTACTCCACCGGCCTCCGTACAGAATCGCTCGGTCATGACGCGCACGACTCCGTCGGCCGCCGCGTCAAACGTGGCTACGCGGTCGGTGAACTCGAGATCACTCAATTCTGCTTCGGCCCCTGCCAACCGCGGGACCTCGGCGACAACTGCCCGCTCCACGGGCAGCTCCACGCGCACTTGGTCGGCACAAGGCAACGTCACGGACCATGGCAATGCACCGCAAGGCGCCGGCAGTTACGGCCGCACGTCGACGGGGTCCGTGCAAACCGCGCGCGTGAATCAGAGTGATCGTCCGGAATGGGCGCGGGGGTCGGCAAGCTCGACCAGTGGAGCACGCAATTACGGTAGCCCGACGATGAACAACAGTCGCGCGCCAAGCTCCTACGGTAATCGCGGCTATACGCCACAGCAGCGCTCAATGCCTTCGTACGCCAATCGCGGCTACGCGCCGCAACAGCGTTCCTACTCCGCACCGAGCCGCGCTTATTCCGCGCCGTCTCGCTCCTACTCGGCGCCGAGTCGCGCGCCGTCAGCGCCGAGTCGCGGCAGCAGCGGCGGTGGCGCCCCGCACGGTGGTGGTGGCGGCGGATCGCATGGTGGCGGTGGTGGTTCACATGGCGGCGGTGGCGGCGGACGTCACTAATCCGAGTAAATATTAGAACGTTGGACAAGCCCGCTCGCCGATCCCGGCGCAGCGGGCTTGTTTATTTCTGCGGTGATGATGGCGATGACGCTCGCCTGATTCTCGCGCGACTCTTCGCCCGCACTAGTGTTCTACGAATAGTGCTACGGCCCAGGATTTCCAAATAGGACGTGCAGGAAACAGCCAGCGTATCCCGGCGTGGCCTTGTCACATGCTAAGCTTACGGGTACTTGCCTTTTCGCACGATCCCCAGACGACTGCGAATTGGTTTTGATATCCGTTTTGCCCAAATCTTCAGGAGAGATTTGAATGAGAAAACATGTTCTTACACTTGCCAGCCTCGTCGGCATGGCAATGATTATGTCTTTGTCTGTGCCCTCGCGCACAGCAGCTCAAGATGAAGGAGACGATCCACCCAGTCGCGTCGCTCGCCTCAGTTATACGCAGGGCTCTGTTTCCTTTCAACCCGCGGGAACTGAAGACTGGATCGAAGCCACGGTCAACCGGCCCGTCACCACTGGCGACCAGCTGTGGTCGGACGTCGGCTCCCGCGCTGCTCTGCACATCGGCTCCGCATCCATTAACCTCTCGCAGAACACCGGCTTTTCCTTCCTCAATTTGACGGACAACATCGCCCAGCTTCAGCTCACTTCCGGCGCCATCCGCATCCGCGTAAAGCGCCTGGGTGCCGATGAAGATTTCGAAGTTGATACTCCCAATCTCGCGTTTACCATCGTGCAGCCCGGCATTTACGAAATCAGTATCAATGATGCGGGGGACACCACCGTCATCGAAGATCGCAGCGGCCAAGGAGAGGTTACTGGCGGTGGCTCAGCCTACGCGGTGAACGCCGGCGATTTCGACACTTTTTCTGGAACTGATGAGCTAGACGCCGATGTGGATAGCGTCGACGACGATGGCGGCCCCGACAGCCTTGAACAATGGAGCGAGCAGCGCGATCATCACGAAGACATTTCCATCTCCGCACGGTATGTTTCCGACGACGCCATCGGCTATGACGACCTTGACGACAATGGTGGCTGGCGGCCCGTCCCCGAATACGGCACTATCTGGTTCCCGCATACCGCCATGGTCGGCTGGGCGCCCTATCACTACGGCCACTGGGCCTACATCGCGCCTTGGGGCTATTCCTGGGTTGATGACGCGCCCTGGGGTTTCGCGCCATTTCACTACGGTCGCTGGGTCAACGTCGGCGGAGCGTGGGGCTGGGTTCCCGCACCTCCTCGTCCCACAGTTGTTGTCTATGGTGGGCCCGTGTACGTTCGGCCCGTCTACGCTCCGGCTCTGGTGGCTTGGGTTGGCGGTCCGGGCTTCAGTATCGGGGTTGGGGTTGGTGGTGGCGGCGGTGCCTTCGCCGCTGGCGTCAACGTGGCCTGGTTCCCCCTCGGTCCGCGTGAGGTTTTTGTGCCTTCGTACCCCGTCAGCCGCAACTACGTCACCAACGTGAATGTCTCCAACACTACGGTGAATACCACTGTCGTCAACAACTACTACAACACCGTGGTTGTTAATAAAACCGTCAACGTTACCAACGTCACCTACGTTAACCAGCGAGTGCCAGGCGCTGTAGTTGCTACGAATCCGCAGGCCTTCACCTCCGGTGGCTCCGTCTCCAAAAACTTTGTTCAGGTCGACGCACGCGCGGTCGCGTCCGCCCCCGTCGCCGCGATGACGCCGCCAGCCGTCCCGCAGCGCGCCGCCGTGCTGGGCGGACGTGCCGCCGTTACGGTGAAGCCGCCCGCCTCCGTGCAAGCCCGCGCGGTGGTAGCGAAGACCGCACCACCACCGCCTCCCCCGTCCTTTACACAACGCCAGGCTGCCATCCAATCCAACGGTGGCCACCCCATTTCGATGGCCGCAGCCCGCAAGATAACGCCTGTCCGCACCGCCTCGTCAGCGCCCGTGCGCCAGGTGAAGGTCGCTCCGCCGTCCAAGCCCGCCACGCCAAAAACCGTGCACGCCACCAAGCCTGCTTCACAGCCAAGCAACGCGACGAATCCGAACCGCCCGCCGAACACCCCGGCCAACACCAACAAGCCCGCACAGCCTGCGGCCGAGCCCGTAGCTAAGGCTCCGCAAAATAACCCGAACCGACCACCCGCGCAGCCGGTCGCAAAGACTGCCACCCCGCCCACCGCCCACCCGGTGGACGAACAGCTCGAACAGCAGCATCAGCAGCAAAACGCCGACCTGCGCAAGCAACAGGACGAAGAACGCCAAAAGGTTGAACAGCAGCAGCAAAAAGAAAATCAGGAAGCGCAGGCGAAGAAGGCTGACGAGGCCAAGCAGCAGGAGCTCCAGAAGCAGCACCAGCAGCAACTGGAAGATCTCCAGAAGCAGCATCAACAACAACAGCAACAGCTAGAACAAAAACAAGAAGAAGAACACAAGCAAACGCAAAAACAGGCAACTCCGCCGCCGTCCAAGGACAAGCCGCAACCCAAGCCCAAGGACGACAAGCCGCCAAAGAAAGATCAATAGGCGACTTGCAGGTTACTTATGTGGCAGCCGGGCTCCGTCCCGGTCGGGCTTCCCAAAATGGAAATGCAACCAGGGGCGAATCCGCAACACGGGATTCGCCTCTTACACTTTAACTTCCTTTAGATTGACAATGATTCGGGAATCAGAGGTCTCAGAGGCAGCGAATCCCAGACCCAACGCACTGTGATATCGTCAGAAACTGCAGTCATGACCACCTCAGCTCCCAGCGCGCTAGCATTCCGCCAGGCTCTTGGACAATTCGTCACCGGCGTTACCGTCATCACCGTCGAATTCGAACCCGGCAAAATCCATGGCATGACCGCAAATTCCTTCGCCTCGGTATCGCTGAATCCACTGCTCATTCTCGTTTGCGTCGACCAGCGTGCCTTGATGCTGCCGTACCTCGAAGAACAAAAACGCTTCGGCGTCAGCGTGCTCAAGGAACATCAACAAGCGCTCGCGGAGTTTTTTGCCCAGCCCGGGCAGAATGAAGACGTTGAGGATCGTCTAAACATCCGTTTTCGCTATTCGCCCAGCGGCATTCCCGTGCTCGACGACACACTCGCGCGGTTAACCTGCCATGTGGTCGCATCCTACGTTTCCGGCGATCACACCATTTTTCTTGGCGAAGTCGAAACCGTGGACCTCAGCGAAGGCCAGCCATTACTTTTCTTCCGCGGCCGCTACCGCCAAATCGACGAAGCCACATAGTCCCACGCGAAAAAGAAGCGTCTTGTCCGCTGAAGGGGCTTAGTGATGCCCGCCCAGCGAATCCCGTTTCACGCCGTACTCCGCGCCCCATGCATCGGTCATCTGTCCGCGAATCTCCCACAACTCCGGGAAAAACTTGTGGCTCATACCCTCGGAAAGAATTTCAACGGGCCGGCCCTTCAACGATTTCGATCCAAATCCAATCGTGCGGTGAATCAGCTGCATGTGCTCGTAGCGAAATTTCTGAAACAACTCGTCAAATTCCGCCAATGCCTCCGCCACCACATAGGCGTCGCCGTGCTCGTACTCCGTGTCGTAGATTTTTTCCACCGTGAGTCCATGCTTGTCCAGATAGTTCGCCTGAAAAGAATTCCAGATCGGCTGATACATCCGCAGCAAAATGCGAAAGCCCGGCGATTCCTGCCCGCTGCCGTTGCCCAGCCGCGTGCGGATGGCCTGATATTCCTTCGGCGACATAGTTTCCAGCAGCGCCACCTGCTGAATCATCATTCGCTGCGCCAAATGCACGCGGCGAAACAATGTGATCACACGATTGGTGTTCTCCGTCTGCAAGTAATCATCAATATCTAGCAGGGTGTAAGCGATCAGCTTCATCCATAATTCTTCCACCTGATGCACCAGCTGGAACTGCAATTCGTCGGCGTTGCACAGTTCGCCGAACGCAGACTGGCAGCTCAGCAGCGTCTTGGTCTGCAGATATTTTTCGTAGTCCAGCGTGCCTTCGCCGCTCATGGCGGCATAGAACTGTTCACGATTCATGGAGCCTCTCTGAATTCTTCCAAGCGAGAAGAATTGCTGCGTTCACGAGTAAGGTTTGAAGAATTTTTCTTAGCGTTCGGAATTGCCGGAAGGGCGCGTGGATTCCGCGGAGTCCCCAGCTTCTTTGCGGTGGCTCCGCACTTCGCGCAGCGCATAAATAGGCTTGTTCTGCGATTCGTAATACGTTCGCGCACTGATTTCGCCCAACAGGCCCATGGAAATGAACTGAATGCCGCTCACGAACAGCGCCACGGCCAGCAGCATCAGCGGGCCATGCTCGGTCATGATGGTCACGTGGTTATAAAACTTGGAAAACGCCAGGAAACAGGCGATCAAAACACCGCTGCTGGCGCCCGCCAGGCCCAGCAAGCCAAAAAATTGCAGCGGTCGCGTGGAGTAATCCAGCAGAAATTTCACCATCAGCAAATCCAGGAACACCCGCACCGTGCGCCCAATGCCGTAATTGGACTTGCCGTTCTTGCGCTGCAAGTTTTCGATCGGTACTTCGGCGATCTGCGCGCCGCTCGTCGCCGCCAGCGCGGGGATAAAACGGTGCAGCTCGCCGTACAGTTGAATCTCCTGAATGATTTCGCGGCGATAGGCTTTAAACGTCGTACCAAAATCGTGCAAATCCACGCCGGATAGTTTCGCCATCATCCAGTTGGCCACGCGGCTGGGAATCTGCCGCATCAGCCAGTGGTCTTTCCGATTGTGCCGCCAGCCGCTAACCAGATCGAATCCTTCCTCAATTTTTTCCAGGAATCGCGGAATCTCTTCTGGATCGTGCTGTAAATCGCCATCCATCGAAATAATCACTTCGCCGCGCGCGTAATCGAACCCGGCTTTCAGCGCGGCAGTCTGTCCAAAATTCCGCCGCAAGCGCACCAGATTCACGCGCCGGTCGTGCTCGTAAATATCGGAAAGCACTTTGAAAGAATTATCTTTGCTGCCGTCGTCTACAAACACCAATTCGTAGGGTTCACCGACGGAATCCATCACCTCCGTGAGCTTCATATACAGCGGAGGGATATTTTCCTGCTCGTTGAAAAAGGGCACGACGATGGAGTAGCGGATGCTCGCTTCGCTTGCCATTGTTCGCAGTTCTGCCTCGTATGCGGCTTTTGCGCCTGTTGCTATTATGCTTCCTGGGCTACGAAACTATAGTCTATCAGGCGAATCCCCTGCTCGGCGACAAGATTTCGGATCTCCCGGTCGGTAAGGATCTCCACCTCCAAGCGGCGCGAATCCTGCAGGCGGGTTTCCGATTTCCGCAAATCGTCGTCGACATATCCGGGGTGACACATCAGTTCGGTAGTGCCCTCCGGCAAACCGCGCAGCAGACTGGCCAGCCCCTGGCGCGTAAGCTCACCGGTTTGCGCGATGCCGCAAAAATAATCGGCTGTCGCTATGCCCGATTGTTCCGCCTGTTCGTGAGCGTCGCGCGCCAGAAACTTTAGCCCACGTGCCTGCACGCCCTGCTTCATCACCTTGCCGCCGCGGCGCTGTTCTCCCGCCGAGAGCGCCGAGCGCAGGGAAGAAGTTTCGTGCGAAACGCGAATCGCACCAATTTCGTGGCGTTTTGCCAGCCGCAAGGCGATCTCAAACAGTCCCGGAAGCATTTGCACGTGTTTGTGTCCGTCAAGATGCGTCGGCGTAATTCCCGCCTCGCGCACCTTGCAAATCTGCGCGTCCCATTCCTCTTCGACTTCTTCGAGCACAATGGCGCGCCGAGCCAGCTTCATCAGGATGGACTCCGGCCCCCCGGCAAATTCTCCCTCGTCGTTTAGGACCGAGCTAATCAGTTCCTTCGGTGCGATCGGCGCACCATCGCTGAGATTCAGATGTACGCCCACGCCGAGGCCCTGCCGCTCCAGCGCCAGCTCCACGCCGGAGGCAAACGCCTGGCCGTTGGCCAGCAACGATGCGCTGGTGACAATCCCGTTGCCATGCGCCTCGGCAATCCCGAGATTTACCCCCTCGGTCCAGCCCAGGTCGTCGGCATTGACGATTAGATTTTTCACGCTGTTGCTATCATATCTGGAGTGCGGCGGCTTGACGCCGCTTTGCTGCTGCACCCTTGACGCGGATTAGACCGTAAAGGGGCGTCAAGCCGCCACGCTCCAAGCGGCCTGTCCCTTCGGACAGCTGCTTCTTCCGCCCACCCTGACATCTGTACCATTGACCCTTATTCTTGCCAACTTTAGCATGGACATACTGAGGCAATAATGGGCCTAAATCTGCGGGAATCTAAAGCTGTCGGTGCGCGTCATAACGAGAATCGCCGGGGTCGGCGCATGAATTCTCGTGTGCCCGTGCGTCTCGAATGGGATGACGAAGGCGGTCCGCGCATCAGCGTGGAAGCGCACACCCGCGTGGTCAATCCCTACGGCTGCATGGTGGTGTTGGAGCAGTCGCTGGATCTGGAACATCGCCTCGCGCTCACCAACCTGGCTACGGAAAGCAGCAATGCCGCAGTGGTGGTTTGGAAGGGCAATCCCCGGCCCGACGGCTGGGAATACGGGATCGAATTGGTGGCGCCGGAGATGGACTTCTGGGGATTGGAGTTGTGAGCGGGATGCCGGATAAAAAGCTAGCGGGCCCCACTGCAGTACGACCCTTGACGCAACGTCCGCCAACCGCGGAAGAGCGACGCCGGGCCCAGCGCGTATTGCTGCGCATGGCGGTAATTGTGCACATTGCCGAGAAGCCCTCGATGACCGGCTTCACGCATACCGTCAGCCAGAACGGGGCCATGATGGTGGTTCCGGAACCGCTCGCCGAAGGCGCCAAGGTTTCCCTAGAAAATCCCAAGACGCAAAAAACGGTGGACGCCCGAGTGGTACGGCCGCCGCAAATCACCAGCGACGGCTGCCTGGTTCCCGTGGAATTTCTGTCGCCGTCTCCGCATTTCTGGAACGTTTTCTTTCCCCCTACGATCAACTAGCTAGACCGTTAGCAGCCGCCTTCTAGGCGGTCGATGCGATTATCGGCTCCGAGAAATTCGGAGCCTCTTTTTGTTTTGTGATGGGGCAAATTGCACCGCACTTCGGGCGGAAGGCGTCCGCCTCTTCGCCCAGCGATGACCTACTGGATGGTTATGCCAACACCTGGCGCCGTCGACCCGGCGTAGTTTGTGTCGCCAGCGTACACCGCGGTGATGGTGTCGACATGCCCAGTTCCGCCACCACCTCCTCCGCCGCCACCGCCTCCGCATCCGGCAATTCCAGCGGCAGCGCAGGCGAACAACAACAGCCCGATGGACGCGAAGGTTAGCCGCCGCCGCGGAGCCACGCGATGCAGCGTCAGCAGGAACAAGAGCAGCAGTACAAATGTCGTAATCCACATCGGCCCGGTGCGAAAGCGCGGCATCTGCCAAGGCGTTGACTGGGGAGCCAAGGATGAGAGCGCCGTTGTAAGGGCCGCTGTGCAGGACGCCCCCGCAGTGTTAGTGGCGCCCGCAGGCACGCACATGACGGGGTTCGAGAGAGCGCTCGACCCGTTCCTGAACTGAATCGCTCCCGTCGGCCCTTGCACGCTGTTGCTGTTCGAAGAAACGGTCGCCGTGAGCGTCACCATGGTACCCGCCACGATCGTGGTCATACTTGGGGTTACCGTAGTTGTTGTCGGAGCCTGTGAAATGGTCAGCGTGAGCGTGTTGCTTGCGGGCTGGGGCATAAAACTCTTGTCGCCAGCATAGGTTGCGGTTATGGGGTGGGTGCCACCGATCAATTGGATGGGTTGGTCCTCGGCAAAGCCAGAGTTATTCAGGTTGGCGGTGTTCGTTTGCGTAGAAGTGTTTGGCACAAGGAAATTCTTGAGAGGATTCTTGTTGTCAAACAGTGACACTGCTCCGGTCGGGCAAGGAAGTGGCGAGCCAAACGCAGGAACGCTGGTGCCAAACGGCGGGGGAACACACAAGGTCCCTGAAGTGTTGGTGACTGCGACGAGCAAAATGTATGGCGAGCCATACGCCAGCGTCGTACTGGCCGGCGCGCTGATCGTCGGGTTTCCGTTGGCGTCGAAGGTAACCAAATTCACGGTCACTTCGCTCGGTTCCTTCGCTACGCTACTTACCGCCCCGGTGGTGCTCGCAGTGCTCGCCGCAAACGTACCATCGCCGCCGTAGTACGCGGTCACGGTGTAAGGTGTTCCGTTGGTTCCGGGGAGCATATTCGTGGTCCCGGTGAAGGAGCCGTTGGTAAGCGGGAGAGTATCGATGATTGGGCCGGGCACGGTCGTTCCCTGAACCAGTTCTACGAAGCCGGTGGGTGTTCCTGCTCCCGATGTCGGCGTGACCGCCCCGCTTACAGGGACGGCTGTTCCGTGTGTGGTATTCACCGGCGTACCGCCATTCAACGAGAACGTTGTGGTAGTAGGCCGAAACGTCGCGGTAGCCCAGTTGGTCAATAGATTCGCGACGTTCACCGAGCCGAGACCGGTCGCTAAATCGTAATTGGCCGTGGTGTTGTAGGACGGCGTTATCGGATTCACCGGAGTTCCGTTTGCGTCGGAATTCACGAGAATCCCAAAGGTCGACGCGTCGCTCTGGTTGCTGCAGCCGAACGTTTCACCCTGGCATGCCACGGAATTGTTCGAGCCCGCCGGAGTGTCGTAGAAAACGCAAGTTTTGGCGGGATTCGCAGCGGAAGTGCAGGTCGCACCCGGCTTGCTCGCCAGAGGATACAGCACGTAGTTGGCGTTGCCCTGCCGCTGCCCCGTTTTCTGATTAACCAGCGCCATGATGGCTGCGAACGCGGGCGAGGAGGCCGACGTTCCGCCCACGCCCTGAAAATCATTGAATGGAGAATTGAGATCGCAGGAACTGGTGCTGCTTCCGGTCCCGGTATTCGCGTCTTGCTCGCAGATAATGTAGAAGCTCCCGTTGACGCCGTTGCTGCCAAAAAGCACAACGTCCGGGATATCACGAGCCCCGTCATTGGGCACTCCCAACCCAGTCTGCCAGCTAGGCTTCGGATACCCGCTATCGCAGGTGACATCGCCATCCGCATCCTCAGTCGAGACAGAGCAATTGCTGGGGCCGCCGGCTCCTGCCACCAGGTCAGGGCCGGTCGAGGTCAAGCCCTCCGAGTTTTGGTCGATAATCGCTGTCGTGCAGGCGTTCACCCCACCGCTCGCGCAAGATTCGGTCCACGTAATCTCCGGAATGTATCCGAGGGCCGATGTTTGCGTCACGGGGGCGTTAGGTCCCCAAAACGTTGTGCCGTAGTTTGGCAAGCTGCTGTTGAAGTCCGTGGCACCAACCGCCACGTTAAACGGCGTGGAGGCATCACCGCTGACAGCCTGGCCAAACGCGGCCACATCCAAGTTGCTCGTTGATGGATCGCACGCCGCGGAACCGTTATCGCCGGCGGAAACCATTCCGGTGATACCCTGTGCCGCAGCCTGCTCCCACAAGGCATTCTCCAGCTGGTTTCCGGACGTACCCTCAAAAGCCTCGCACAGCCCGAAGCTCTTGCTCACCACGGGCGCCAAGTTATTGTTGACGGCGTACAGCACCGAGAGGTCTACGCCAGCAGCTCCTACGCCAGAATCTGGCTGCTCGGTTACGACCAGAATGATTTGCGCGTTCGGCGCCACCATGCCAGAAACTTGCGTATCCAGGTCTGCTTCGATCTCATCTCCGTCCGGCCCGCTCACTCCCGGGTCTGGGCCGTTCACCATCACGATGATGGGAATGTTCGGCAAGCCAAACAAGCTTCGGAACTGGTTGAAGTCATCAGGATTAATATTGGAATCGCCGACTACGACGATCGTTTGCCCGGCTCCTGCGGGCGTCGCGACATTCGTTCCGTTCGGGATGATGGCGGAGGGTACGTTGTAAATCTTGGCGAAGTCTCCGGGACCGACAGCGTAGCAGGGCATCGAACCGGTCATTCCGCAGTCCGTAAACGTAAACAGCGGCTTCACCTCATGAGTCGCCTTGGTTCTCCGGAATGTTCCTAGCTTGTGGATGTGCGCGCGCGGGCGAAAATTGGTCAGCCCTGCCACGCCCGCGACTACCGGAGCGAGTGCGGCGGGAATCTGCGGATCGCTAATGTTGGCATTACGCGTTTCACCGCGCACCATGAATTTGTGAATGTCGGTGTGAAATGTCTCGCGCAGCTGTCCCACATTTCCAGAAAACTCAATCGCGGTTTTTCCGGCGCCTACTTTGACGTCTTTGAATCCGTGGGTCGTAAGCCATTGCGTCACTGCCTGAACGTCCGAGTCTGCCGGCCCAAACTGTGCAGCAAACTGTTGCGGCGTTAACCAGGCATGAAAATTGGCGGAAGCTTTGTTTTGTTGGTTGTCGAGCAGCTCGCGCAGGGTGGCCTCTTGCTGCGGACTGCGCTGCAACAGGATCAAGGCACGCGTTACGGGCTGCGTATCATCCACCGCGCCTTGATCAACCGCCACCTTCGTCATCGGGTTCACATTGCCTTTGAGCCGCACCAATTGCTTTTCGTCGACGGCCTGGGTAACCCGCGCGCGTGGGCCTTGCACCGAAGAACTGGAGGTCTGCGCTTGCGCAGCAGGCGTAGTCAAAGCAAGGAATAACAGGCACGACGAGATCAGCGATGCGACGCTAGATGCGGTCGCCGAAAAACAAGGCCTAGACTGTTGTGAGAAGCTTTTCATTTTTGATCCGTTCTCGGCTTGGGATGTGCTGAAGAATTTGGATCCCGCTGCGGCGGTGCGTACTTCGAGCGGGGCTGTTCGGGCCGTAAACATTTGTAAAATGGAGCATCCCCTAGCGTGCGTCCACGGAAATCAATCGGAAATTACTGTAGCACGCCCGGCCAAACTGCTTCTGTAACATTTCTGTCACGACATTGTAGGCGCATAACTGAGTGCGATAGTTTTACCGAGCATACGGTGGTGAATGCTGATTCGGATGCCTACGGCCAGCCCCGAGATGCTTTATCTAACCCGGCGTTTCGCGGGTGGTTGCGCGGATCTCAAAGAAATCGCCTGACCGTCGACGAGTATTTTAGCGCCCTTCAGGGCAAGTCGTGTTCCCTTGTTATATTTCCTTGCCAGGGACCACTTTGGTTCCCAGAGATTTGTGATTATTTAGCCGCTTGGGCGGCAACGCGAAATAGACTGAAACTAAGATCCTTCCGGTGCATCCAAGATTGCGCACGCCGGATTGCGGGTCGACATTTGGCGCCTCGGCCTCAAAACTTCGGCTATACACATTGGCTTCACGGAGAGATACGTCATGGCAAAAATGAAGGTAGCGCAAGTTGCCAAGCCCAATGCTGATTTTGAAATTGTGGAACGAGACATTCCGACACCAGGCCCCGGTGGCGTGCTTATCAAAGTCCACGCTTGCGGAATCTGTTTCAGCGACCTCGTTACGAAAGACGGGCTATTTCCCTGGATTAGTATCCGCGTGTGCCAGGCCATGAAGTGGCGGGCGTGGTCGATGCGGTTGGCCCCGGCGTCACCACGTGGAAGAAAGGGACAGCGCGTAGGCGTCGGCTGGCACGGCGGGCAAGACGGTACGTGCTTGTCTTGTCGACGCGGAGATTTTGCCATGTGCGCGAACATGAAAATTTCCGGGCGCCAGTTTTGATGGCGGCTACGGCGAGTACATGGTTGCGCCGCAGGAAGCCGTGGCGGCGATTCCCGATGGTCTGGATTTTGCGAACGCTGGTCCGCTGATGTGCGCGGGAATCACCACGTTTAATGCGCTGCGGCACAGCGGCGCGCTGCCGGGAGATTTGGTGGCAGTGCAGGGGATTGGAGGCTTGGGCATCTGGGCGTGCAGTTTGCCGCCAAATTTGGATATTGGACGGTGGCGATCGGGCGCGGTCCGGACAATGGGGAGCTCGCCAAGAAGCTAGGAGCCATGGCGTACATCGACAGCCAAGCCATCGACGCCGCCGCGGAATTGCAAAAACTGGGCGGAGCGAAGATGATTTTGGCCACTGCTACCAGCGCTAAATCTATGTCGGATTTTGGTACCGGGTTTGGGGAAGAACGGCAGGCTGGTGATTGTTGGAGCGCCGCCGGACCATTCGAGCTTCATCCGCTCCGCTGATTTTCGGCAAAGCGAGCGTTCAGGGATGGTCGTCGGGCATTCCTACGGATTCGGAGGACACTATGCGGATGGCGGTGCTTAGCGGCGTGCGGCCGATGATCGAAAAGTTTCCGTTCGCGAAGTTGCGAAGCTTACGAACGCATGGCTGAGCGGGCACGCGCAGTTTCGCGTGGTGCTGGAAATGTATAGGGGCGCGGCACTGCCCCCATTGCCGCTACGACTAAAACGGAAGGGAAGATAGATCCAAATTTCCGCCGGAGAAAATTATTCCTAGCTTGGGCAAGCCGCCGTCGTTACGTGGTGGTAAACCCAGCGCCTCGACCGCGCCCTTTCTCAAGAATGGCGCGACCGCAACCGCGCACGATGGCTCGATAATAATTTTCATTCGCTCCCACACCAGGCGCGTGGCCGCGATAATTTCCTCTTCGCTGACGAGCAAAATTCCGGAGACGCGTTCGCGCAAAATCGCAAAGGTGCGGGGTGAAAGCGAAGCACGCAAACCGTCAGCGATTGTGTCGCTGGTTTCCTGCGCCTGCAGTGTGCCGGTTCTCAACGAGCGGTAAGCATCGTCGGCGCGTTCGGGTTCGCAACCGATACACTCTGATGCTCTGCGCGCATGCCCTGCGCTCCCAAGACAGGTCCCGCTGAGTAACCCGCCGCCACTCACTGGCGCAAACACGGCATCGAGATCGGCGAGCTCTTCCAGCAACTCTTTCGCTGCCGTCGCCTGGCCTGCGATGATGCGATCGTCGTCATAGGGATGCACCAGCACGGCCCCGGTTTTCGCCTGCACGCGCGCCGCAGCTTCGGCGCGCGCTGAAACCGTGGGTTCGCAAAAGGTGATGCTGTCCGCCGTAGTTCTCCACTGCCTGGCATTTGCTTTCGGCGTGTTGCGCGGCATCACGATGTACGCTGCCACGCCGCGCCAGGCGGCCACGCACGCCACCGCCGCTCCGTGGTTGCCGCTCGATAGGGTCACGATGCCGCGGGCGATTTCTTGCGGGCTCATGGAGAAAATCGCGTTGCTCGCGCCGCGAATCTTGAACGAGCCGGTCTTCTGAAAATTTTCGCACTTGAAAAACAAGCGCGCAGCGGCCATTTCATCCAAGAAGTGCTTGTGAGTACCGGGGTGCGGTGAATGTGCGGAGCGATGCGCGCGTGGGCCGCCACGATGGTCGGCCAATCGGACGCTGGCGCCGTCTTCGCTTCGAATTTCGGCTCGCTCACGCTGTATTGTTCAGTCGCATTGCGGTTTATGCACCCGTAGATAGGCATTATCCTACAGCGAAGATATCTTCGCCGCGAAGAAGAAGTGAAACCGGACGAGCCGCCGCGGCTTCACGCGTTCCGCGCATAAAAAATGCCTAATTTGACCCGTTCGCGCTTGACGCCTACGCACTGCTTGCCTACTCTTACCAGAACCCTCCCTCAATCTCGCGAACCGCGTAAGACCCTTCCTCTCGCGCGGAGGAGGACGATATGCATGGTTCCGAACGACGTCAGCTCACTCGCTACAATTTGCGCACACCGTTGCGTTTTCGCGCGGCCGGCTTGTCTTCCGACAAGACCGAGCATTTCACCGAAGCGTTGAACGTTTCGCGCGGGGGATTTTTCTTCGCGTCGTCTGCGGCGCTGCAGATTGGCGTGCCGATTGAAGCTACGCTGCGCATGCCCGGGGAAGTCACCGGCGGGGTGCCGAAGAGACTCGCTGCACCGCCCGCGTAGTCCATGTTCGCAATCGAACCCTACGGCGACGGGCGCATCGGCTTTGGAGTGGAAATCGAAGAGTTCCGCGCGCGCCAGCCCCTGGAAGCAATACAGCGCAAGTTGACCGTCACGCCAATTAAATTTTGAATTGTACGGACAGGTAGGCATCGCATCGTGTGTTGACGCTTGAGCAAGCTGGGGCGCACCACGTTGCGCCTTACGAACGCATCTCTGCGAAGTTCAGTGCGTGGTAGCTGGCACTACAAGAATGGTTTTAGCGCTGCCCACATTTTCAAAACGATCGTAGGCCCGCACTGCGATGGTATGTTCTCCGGCACCAAGGCCCGAAACCGCGAACTCGTAGCTCTCTTCGCGCGCGTCGCTGATGTGGCCGATTGGCGCGCAGATAATCCAATCGCCGCCATCGACGCTGTATTGCGCGCGTTCTATGCTGTCGCAGCATCCCGCGCGGCAAATTTCACCGTCAAGGAACCCGTTGGCGTGGTTTTCGCCGACTTAACGACGGCAGCTTCCAACTTCTCAATCACCGGCGGAGTATTATCCATTTCAAAACGCTCGCTCTCGCGCTCCGTGGTCAGCGCCACACCGGCGGATTCGATGGCGCATCGCTGGCCACGATTTTCAGATAGTAGCCGCCGTCCGGCATGCCGGTGGTATCCCAGGAATAGATATTTCTGATCCAGTTTGTCTTTCAGCAATTGCCATTCGTGTTCATTTTCTCCGCGAAAATAAATCGCATATTGCAGCTCGTCGTCGTTGGCGTCGTGCGCAGTTCCACAACACCGAGTCGTAGCCCTTTTGTATGAACCCTTGTGGCGGCTGTTCGAAGCGCGGGAGATGGTCCGCTTTGGGTGATGATCACGCCGTTGGTGTTGTCTGGAGGGCGGCATTTTCAAAGTGACGTTTTGTTGCTGGCCAGCGGCGACTATGAATGTGCTCTGGGCGCGAACGCCGGGTTCCTGCAAGGCGATGCCATCGATCACCGGAGCCACATTGCGCGGCAAATAAGCGATGCTCACCCAATAAATGCCGTCACCCGGGCGGCCATCATGAATCACCGCTTTCCATTGCACGTATCGCGCAGGCGGCGCTTCAATCACTGCCGAACCCGATTGCGCATAAGGCCCGAACCAGCGCGACCATTCTCCGCCGGGATCTTCGGTGTTTCCGCGACGCACAAAAAATTCCAGTCGTGGCTCGCTGTTCAGCGCGCTGGCTCGTCTTCGTGTTACTCGTGGCCGATTTTCTATCGGAGGGTCCACCACTCCACCCGTCCCCATTGCGAAAAATTCTGCGCGTCGAAGGAACGCGATTCATAACTGCCTTCGGGCTCGTATTCTGGTCCGACTGAAAAAAGCTTCCCCGGATTTGCCGTGCACAGAAATATCTTTCCTTCGGCATTGCGCACGATTCCGGTGATTTGCGCCGAGCCCGCTTTAGCCAGTTGCGCGTAAGCTCCACGCTGTCGATGGCCAGCAACGAGCCGTTGTTGCCCGTTCCCGCCAGCAGCCGGCCATCCTGGGCCATGCCAAGGGAATAGACAACGTCCTCGCGCGAAGTCCACAACTCTTCCGGAGCGCCATCCGGGCTAATGCGATAGATGCTGCTGGAGATTATCGCGGGGAACGGCGTGAATATCGTCTGCGCGGCGACCGAGGTAGATGACTCCGCTGTTGGTGAAGGTGGTCGTTCCCTGCGGTGTGGCGATTATCGTCGTGGGCCCTTGTCCGGCAGCACGTTGTTTTTCTCCGATAGCTGCGGCATAAATCGTTCCGTCACCGCCAACCGTCAACGCGGTCACTTCGCGTTTAGAGCTTTCATATAGCACATAACCTTCGGCGCTGCCCCTTGTTGCCTTCCGTATCTTTCTTGCCGGAATTGTTTTCGCTCGATTTGCCGGCGCGCGGGGTGACTGCGCAGCACTCGGCCGCTCGGTTCGGTTCCCGCGAGCAATCGCCCCTTGGCATCGAAGGCCAGCACGCGAATGTGGGCTTCGTCGCTAGCGTAAAAAACGCTGCTCTTGCCATCGGGCGCGACCGCAAAAATCTGGCCCTTGTCGCCAGTGGCTACGTACAGACGTTCCATCGGCTCCAAAGGCAGATCCCAGATGTATTTGCACTTCGGGTCGAAAAAGATGGACTTCTCGCCGCTGGTGGAAACTTTATAGACCTTGCCGTCGGGAGACGTGCCTACGATACAAAACGCCCTTGGCGTCGAACGCGATGGTTTGCGCCGAGAGATCCGTGGACTCAAATACCACCGCCGGTTTTCCCGTGCCATCAAAACGAAAAACGCGAGCCGGCGAACCGCCCGCAGCATACAGGCTGCCGTTCGGCGCCAAGCGCAAAGACCACAGATACGAAGCGTCCGCATCTGCCAGCAGGTAAACTTTGGCGCCAGTTCTAGCCGGCCGTCGCTGCGGACCGCCACGCCGTGGGCCGTACCCTTTACAAATTCGTCGTAAGAAGATTGCCGCCAGCGCCGGGTGTGTTCCGCGGACGCGGCCAGGCACAGCAATAAACAAAACACGACCGCCGCACCGGCGACGATCGCGGGGGCGAATAAAATCCGCGCCGTCGCGAATCTTTCGTTTGGCGCGGCTGCGCAGCGCGGGCTATCTGGGAGGCTCTGGTCATTTACGATTCACCGAATCTGCAGATTGAGGAAATCACGCCAGATACCGGGCCATTGAGCGGAATGGAAGATTCGCCGGCCAGAGATTCGCGCAACATTTGCACGCTGCCGGGAGCCGGGCGACCATCCACCACGTTGATTTCCGAGAGCGGCACGTTTGGCAATTCCTTGTCGTCCCACAGCATCGTCGGCGAGGGAGTAAACAGCCCCACGTACACGCGGTCGTTGCGCCGCTCGCGATTCAGCAGGGCGATCAATTGATCGATGCCACCCACGCCGCCGGCGCCGGCCAAAGAAAATCCCCGCGACGCGCGATTCAAAGTTTCCGCCATCGGTCACCAGTACGCGCAGCATGGTTCCGCGCGCTATCTGGTCGGGAACGCGTACGTGGTTTCTTCCACATGGGCCGCACCGCGATAAGGATGCAGCATCACCCGCACCTTCAGCGTTTCCCCCGGAGCGGCTTCGCCCTTTTCCAGCCAGGCGCTATCGATGCTGTAGGATTGCCGGCCGGGCACGCTTTCTACTTTCAGCGAGATGTGCTCCACGTTGGTGGCTTCAAAAGTGTTGGTGAACAACCGCGCGAAAACCGACTGCATGGTTAACGCGATCGGCAATCCGTCCGGACTCATCGAGTCGCCCGGCGCAAAGGTATTTTCAATTTCTACCGGCGCGTGACCCTTTAAGCGGACTTCGCCGGAAAGATGCAGCGTGGTTCCTTCGCCATAGACGCTGTTTTGCGAAAGGCCGTTAAAAATCGTTAGCGCCACGAGCAGAGGAGTGAGTTTTGGATGATTGACAACTTCAAAATGAAATTTCTTTTCGCCTGCGGGAGCGCTAACTGTCAGATCCAGCGGAATCATCGCGGGCGAGCGGGCCAAGCTTTCCGGTCACCGCGGTTATGTGATCTCCGGTAATCGTGCCAATGTTTCCAGCCAGATTCACGATTTTCGTCGAGGCCAGCGAAGAAGAAAGGGTGGTCACCACGCGAGTACGGGCCATTGGCAATTGCACTTGCCCAAACTTAAGAAGGGTGGCCGCAGAGAAAAACGTTGATCCCCGCGCACCGCGGTCACCGTGCACGCCGAATTAATAGATGCGTCGCCTTGCACCAGAACCATTCCGGCCATGTCTCCTGCCACCAGTTGCCCATCATCGCGCGCGGCGCGGTGTACCGCCTTGCGCGGCCACGAATCCGAAACTCTGTATCTGCGAGGTAAAAGGCCGCAAGAAGCCGCAGGAAATCCCGAAAATACCAGTGGGGTTTCAATGGGTTCCAGCGCCGAGCCGGAAGGCAAACCGTTCTTTGCCATTTGGGGCGGAAGAGAAAAATTCTGCATGGTAGCGTCTTGCCCGGCACCGTTCCGTAGCCGTTGCTGCTGGGGTGACTTGGCGCCAGCTTTGGCCAGCGGATCCATCACGTCGTGAATCGGCGTCACCCCGCCGATCGGTTCCTTGGTGAATACTCCCAGCTTCAGCGAGAGCGCCCCCGCAAGCTTGCCTTCAAGGTATACCGGGCTGCCGCTCATTCCCGCGACCACGCCGGTGTGCTCCACTTTCTCGCCCTTGAGTTGAACCAGGATTATCGATTGCCGCGGACCTATGAAAATTGTCCAATACCCCGATGACCACCAAATCGAACTTCTCGATCTGGTCACCGGCAAAAATCGTGTACGCGTAGCCTTGCATGCCAGGCCGCACATCGGCGAGCGCCATGATTTCCGTGGATTCCGCCGCCACTTCGGCGCGGTCGTCGTCTAGCGCGTTTTGGCCCGTAAAGGCGTGCGAACAAGCAGGAGCGTAATGATCGCTCAGCAGGAAGAATCGGGGCAAGCGAAGCGTGCCGCACAAGATAGGCCGGACCGGAGGCATGAACCTGTAATCTTACGCGGCACCGTACCGCGAAGCAATCAAACCAGAGTCATCGGCAAAGTAGTGCCAATGACCCAGCAGTTCTAGTATCGGGCTCCGCCCGCGGTGTAACTTCGCCGCCCTGGGCACGGCGTGCCGTGCCCCTACAAAACCTTGGCATTTAGCGGCGTTGGGAACGCATCACGCCCATCCTGTATATTTATTCCGTGAACTTCACCTTGACTGATGTCGAAGCCCGCGTCCTTGGCGCGCTGATCGAAAAAGAAATCACCACTCCGGAGTATTATCCACTCTCCTGAACGCTCTGATGAACGCGTGCAACCAAAAATCCAACCGCGACCCGCTGATGCATCTGGATGAAGACGCTGTTCGGGAAGCCCTGCGCGGCCTGACGACCAATTATTAGCCCGCTCCGCGGCCAGCGACAGCCGCGTGGCGAAATTCGAACATCGCCTCGGCGGACGTTTTCAATTTCGATCGCAAAGAAACCGCGATCCTCTGCGAACTGCTGCTGCGCGGCCCGCAAACTCCGGGCGAACTGCGCAGCCGCGCCGAACGCATGCACCCCTTTGAAGATTTGAGCGAGGTACAGACTACGCTGCAGCGCCTGATGCGCCGCGAACCACCACTTGTAAAATTGTTGGCCCGCCAACCAGGCATGAAGGAGGCACGTTACGCGCATCTGCTATCCGGCGATGTTCAAACCGACAGCGGGGAAGCGAACGAGGCAGCCGGACGCGACGCCACGCACGCCACCGAGCCGCAGGAAAAAATTAAAAAGTTGGAAGCAGAAGTGATCGCACTTCGCGAAGAAGTCAGCGCGCTAAAGCAACAATTCGCCGAGTTCCGCAAGCAATTCGAGTGATCAAGTCGCGGCCGCCTTCTGTTTACCCCGAGCTTCGAGGGGAGGCGGGTGCTTTTTGGGGATGCCAGAGTCGGGTGCTTTCAGGTTGCGGCGCGAATCGCGGTTCAATCCATATGCATGTGCATCGCGAAAATCTTATCCAGCGAATCCTCGTACGGATACACGTGCACCATCCAGCCGAAAACCACCGGAAGAAAATGTCCACCCGCCGCATCGCAAGCTTCCTGCGTGGCGATGGAACCGCGCAGGCCGAACTTGGTGTAATCCACCGCCCCGGCTTCACTTCTTGGCGCCATGCATAGATTAGTGTGCAGGTGCCACATGGCGATGCTCAGCGGCACGCGGGCATTCAACTGATCTTCGGTGGCACGCTTCGGCATGGTGTACATCGCACCAACCAACTCATAGCCCATAGCGGTTTTTTTATAGAGCAGGGATGTGGGCCGCGCCGGGTCGAAAGTGAAGGCTTCGAGGAATCCATTCTTGTAGTTGGTGAAGTGATATTCCGGCTGCGGAAATTCCGGATGAAAAATCTTGAATCCCTCGTCGAGGGCAACGTTATAGTCCTTGTATTTTTCCAGGCTGGCGCGCAACTGCGTGACAATTTCCTTGGCGCGCTGCTCATCCCCAGGCATTTGCGGCCGCATCGCCGTCATGTACATGTGCGAGCTATGAGCATCGTGATGCCCGCCGCTCATATCTTCCACGGCCTGGACTTCGGAGGACTTTTCGTCGCCGGGCATTTTCATCCCGGGCATGCTGCCCTGATCCGCTTCTTGCTGCGGAGGCGCGGGGCTGACACTTGCGCCGGTATTCTCCACAGATCCGACGGTCGGAGCGTGATGGCCCGGCATCGCCGCCAAAAGCACGCTCACCAAAAAAAGCGCCGCGAACCCCATCGCCGCTTTGGTGACCAAATGTATGGCCCTACTGCGCCCTGACATAACAATTCTCCTCACTTAATAATACGCAGCGCAGACCAGCGGAGTTTCGCCTCATTTGACGCTAAGTGTCTGCACGAAAACTGTCCCACCGGACAGTCCGCGACGAAGGTGTCCCGCGAATGCGCCGTGCTAAAATCGTCGTGTGAAAAAGCAAACGATTCATCCCGCAAAATCCATCAGCGGCGGCATTGAACTGCCCGGAGACAAGTCCATCTCGCACCGCTACGGCATGCTGGCCGGCATCGCGGAAGGTGTCAGTGAACTCCGCCATTTTTCTGCCGCCGCTGATTGCCACAGCACACTGGCTTGTATGCGTGCCCTCGGCGCGGAAGTAAAAATCGAAAAAGAAGTGGTCCGCGTCACCGGACACGGGCCGCGCGGCCTAAGCCATCCCGCAAAGCGCTGGACGCTGGAAATTCCGGCACCACCATGCGACTGCTGGCAGGCATCCTCGCCGGACAGAATTTTTCCGCCACGCTTACCGGTGACGCCTCGTTGCAAAAGCGCCCCATGAAGCGCGTCGTCGGCCCGCTGCGCCAAATGGGCGCGGAGATTGCGGCCCGCGAAGATCAATTCGCCCCGTTGGAAATCCGTGGGGCAAAACTGCATGCCATTTCATACGAAATGCCGATGGCCAGCGCGCAGGTAAAATCCGCGGTATTGCTGGCGGGACTCTTTGCCGAAGGTGTCACCAAAGTCATCGAGCCGGCGCGCACGCGCGATCACACGGAACTCGCCTTGGAGGAATTTGGCGCGGAGATCGAACACCATGGTCTGACCACCACGGTGCACGGATTGGGCGCGGGCAATGAACACCGCACGCTCACCGGCCGCGCACTGGATATTCCAGGTGATCTTTCTTCCGCGGTATTCTTTATCGCCGCCGCTTCGCTGTTTCCGGAATCGAGCTTGCTTATCCACAACGTCGGCCTGAATCCCACGCGCACCGCTATTCTGGATTTGTTTCTGTCCATGGGCGCGGACATAAAAACGCCATCGCTGCGCACCTCGCACGGCGAAGTGGTCGGCGATCTGGCCATCAAAGGCGCCCCACTGAAAGGCGGAATCATCAGTGGTGACACCATTCCTCTATGATCGACGAATTGCCCATGCTGGCCGCGCTCGGGCCGTTCACGGAAGAGGGAATTGAATTTCGCGATGCTGCGGAACTGCGTGTAAAAGAAAGCGACCGCATTGCCGCGCTAGCGGAAAATTTGCGCCGCATGGGCGCGCGGTCGAAGAACGCCCCGATGGTTTACGCGTCGAAGGCCGCAGAGCCGGCAAACTGCACGGTGCGGAAATCGAGCCGCACGGCGACCATCGTATCGCCATGGCCTTCGCTATCGCCGGCCTGGCCGCGGAAGGGAAGACCATCATCCGCGACGCCGATTGCGCTGGCGTCTCTTTCCCAACTTTTTACGAAGAACTGGACCGCCTCGCGCAGCGATAGAGCGAAGTTCAAGTCCTGGACTGAATGAACACCATGCCGGTTCATAAGGATCTTACGAGCCCCACTTGGATCAAGATAAAGGGCGCTCTTTTTCTGTTGTTGGGGCTGACCTGCGCCGCGCTGTTGCTTGTAGAGAATCCGTCGATCAGGGTTGGTTTGTTGCTTGCAGTGGCGGTGTGGAGCTTCTGCCGATTTTACTATTTTGCTTTTTACGTGATCCAGAACTATGTAGATCGAGAATACCGTTTTTCGGGAATTCTGGATTTTGTCCGCTATGTTTTGTCTGCAAGGAAGCGATCAAACGATGGTGCTGCAGAGAAACAGAGTCCGGAAACGCACCCTTGAAATGGGCGAGCGAATTTAGGTTTCTGAGTCCGTGGAAGGCTTCGGCGCTGCCGGCGAGGGAGTTTTTGGCGAGCGCGGCGAGGGCGGCGTTGGCACGGCGCTGCGGCGTGGGTGCCGGCGCAGGTTCCATGGAACTGGTCTTGTGCAGCGAGATCGATCCGTAGCTTGTCTTCAGCACGATTTTCGGTCCGCGCCCGGAACCGATCTTGCCTTCCAGATGCGAATCTCCAGACTGCGAAGTTTGCTTCAGCCCCGAGCCCTCGAAGTCGGACGAAATATCGCAAGAGTGGCAATCCGCCACAATTTCAAAACTCGAAGAACCCGGCAAGCTCAGCGAAATCGACGAATTTGAGTTGATGATCTGCACGTCATCCTTTGGCAACGAAGAAAATCGCACATCCACGCTGGCATCGCGATTCTGCACGTCCACTTTGCCGCCGGCATTCTCAATGTCGATATCGTACTTGTTGGTGCGCAGCGTCAAATTTCCGGGAGCGTCGGCGATTTCCAGATTGCCGGAACTGAACTCCATGTGGCCGGTGAGTTGGGTCAAGGTTAGATCCGTGCGGTTGGAGATGAAACGCACGCCTTTGGCGATTTTCTCGGCGCGTATCGGACCAAAGAATTCTCCGTTGAGCGTCAGCCCCCCGGTGGCGTTCACCACCTCCACTTCGCCGCCGTGGCCTTCCAGTTTTACGTTTCCCGTGGTGTCGGAAACCTTTATGTCGCCGTGCCGGGTGTCGATGTCCACGTCACCGCCGTTGTCACGAATGTCCACATCGCCATTTCCATTATTCACCGTGAGGGGTTCTTCCATGTCTGAGGCCGTCACGTTGCCCTTGTCATTGCGGATCGTTACTACCGAACGCTTCGGAACGGTGACGTCCATGTCTACGCCCACCCGCGAATCATCTCCGTGGATTCCCGTGGCGTGCACTTCGTAGCCATCGCCGTTTTGCACGATCGCCACGGACACCGGCTTGGCCAGCTTCTGCGCGTCTGGTTCACTCCAGCTGTGCACATTGGCTTTGCCGGAGACGCTGATTTCTGCCGTCTCGCCCGGGCGCACGCTGATGTCTCCGTTACTGCCGCGAATGGTGATGCGCGAATCCGCCGGAACCGTCTTGGGCGCGATGTCCAAATCGAAGGGATAAGACGTTCCCATCAGGTCGCGGCTCCACCCGGGAATATGTTTTTCTCCTTCTTCGACTCCAATCACAATTCCTGTGATCGCCAAGACCACCACGATCAAAAAAATCTCGCTGCCGGTAACCCGCGCGGCCCCCGGCTCCACATAGCGCGCGCCCGCGGTACGTTCATAGAGCTTGATCAGTCCCAACGCGATGATCAGCAACGGCCACCAATGCGTAAAAAGCCGGCCCAACTCAAATCCGCCATAATTGTGCAGCAGAAACAATCCGCCAAAGACCAGCAGCACCAATCCACTGAACAGGCCACTGCTGTTGCGAGGGCTATAGGCCATAGGGATTACCTGCCTTGACCAGGGAGCGGACCTTGCGGTCCAACGGCAGGTGGGGGCAGGCGCGCCGCTCACCGGCGTTTCGATGTGCCCTTCCATCGGCGCTAGGGCGGTCGCGAGGCTGATCACGCCCATCACTATCAGAATCATCGGCCAGGTGTTACGGAACGCGAAATAACTGCCGTGCGTCTGGTCCAGAAGAAAAAGAATCCCGAGGGTGATGAGCACCGCCGGGCCGCGCATGCTGCGAATCGTGCAGCGCGGGCATTTGCATGCGGCCATTGATGTTATCACGCATAATTCATGAGCTCCTAAAAATCCCTGCCGAGACGATTGCGAAACATCAAGATGCCGGCGCCAATCAACACCAAGGGCCACAAGCGCTGCACCCTATAAAACGAGAACCAGGAAAAATTGTTCAACAGAAACAACGCGCCTAATCCGATCAGAATGATCGGGCCGATGGGACGTTCCCTGCTCCAGTTTTCCAGAGGATCGACCTGCGTTTGCCCGATGCTGCGGGCTTGGGCGGTACGCATAGCGTCGAAGGCCATATAGATAACAAACCCCGCAACAGCAGCGCCAGGGCGGTGGTCGCACCATCGCCGAGATCACTGTTCAAACCCACGATCATGGAAGCAAAAACAACAATGTGGATCAGCGCTTTGTTGTACTCACCGTTGTACACCGCGCCGAGCCCGGGAAATAATCCCAGCACGAAGGCCACGCTGGCGTTACTGGTGCGCGGTACCGCCACAGCCCCCGCTGGAACGCCCGTAACGATCGGAGTGCCTTGCCCCACCAGTGGCACGTTCGGCGCATAAGGGCCCTGCGTGCCTGCGGTGATCGCTGGAACTCCCTCTGTGCTCGTTCCTGCCGCAGGGGCCGCGCTTGGCAGTCCCAGCGTCGCCGCCAGGCAGTCCTCGCAGTAAATAACGTCGCGCACCGGGCGCGCGCACACCGAACACAGCGCCTTGCCGCAATTCCGGCAATACGCTACGGCGTCCACATCCGTATGGACGGCACAGTTCATCGAGTTTTCCTCCCGCTGGTTCCCGGAAAAAGGCTTCCCGCGGACAAGGCACCGGTAAGAAAGGGAGCTCCGGTCATCAAAGCTCGCGTAGTAAACGTCGTCGCCAAGAGCTGGAAATTATGATTCACGGTTGTCGCGCGGTTTTGTTGATTTGGACCGGCGGGCTTGCTGCCGTCGGTACGCCCGGGCGCTTGATTTGGCGTTGTGGCCGGAACGGTATCCTCGTTGGAAGTGGGCAATTCATTGTCCTGCCGCAAACGCGTTTGAATTTCGTATACCACCCGCAGGTCGCTCACGAATTTCGAGCCGCGCGCAAAAACCAGATGCGCCTGGCGGTCCGCGTTGCGCGCGATCGTCGCCGGCTGTAGATCCGCCAGCTTCGGATGCCGCCAGGAAAATCCCGAAGCGCTGGCGATCATCCAGAAATGTTGCGGAGAGTGACAATGCACCGTACGCGAAGCGCGGCATGCCGATGCCGCGCAACCATCCAAAAAATCCCGGCGCAGCCACCACGGTGTCGCGCGGCCCAAGCGTCTTGTCCAGGATGGCGTACACCAGCCGCGGCGGCGGCTCAAGCAATTCCATGCCGTGAAGATCGCTGACGAGTTGCGTCACGCTGCTAATCAGCGGCGCGCAACGCTCGCAATGCTGGGCCGCGTGCGCCTCGAACGCCGCGCGTTCCGCCGGTTGCAGCAGCCCGTCGACGTAGTCGCCGAGCCGCGCTTCGATTTGTTCACAAGTCCAATTCATTGTGTGCTCCTCGCTCATGATGGGCGAACTCCCATCTGCTGGAGGATGCGGGCCAATTCGATGCGCCCGCGGTTGATCCTTGATTTTACCGTTCCTTCCGGTACAGACAAAACCTGTTGTATCTCGCCATATTCCAGCTGCTGCAAGTCGCGCAAAATTACCGCCTCGCGCAATTCCGGGGAAAGTTTGGTCAGCCCTGCTTGGATCTGACTGCTTAGTTCCCCGAGCAACGCTAATTCGTCGGGACGCCGCGCGGACGACTGCTTGTTTTCCACCACCGGCATCGCGTCATCGAGCGAGTCGGTGAGGCGATCCCTTCTGGTTCTACGATAATGGTCGATCAGTAGATTGCGCGTCACGCTGGTCATCCATGTTGCAAAGCCGCCGTGGGCCGAACGATAACTGGCCAACGTGCGGTACACCCGGAGAAAAACTTCTTGCGACAGGTCCTCGGCTTCGGTGCGATTGCCGGTGAACCTATAGCAAATGTTAAAGATACGCCGCGTATGACGGCGCACAAGTTCCTCCCAGGCCGACCCGTCGCCCTGGAGGCATTGCTGGACCAGTTGGGCATCCTGCTCCAACGTCTCATCAGCCTCGTATCCTGCTACGGTGCAAGGGGTTAGCGCGCGGCGTCCAGCTTTCACGGGACCCCGCGGGCCTTAACCTCGGCCTGCAATGTATGGAACGTAAAGTGCAGTCGAAATGTTCCCGGAAACTCTGGACCACCGTGCCTGTCATTGTGCCTCGCATCTTATCCACACCGGGCGCAGTTCACAAGCCAATGCGCTACATGTCGCCCCCGCGCCTTGACGCTTCTGGCTGTGGCCAGTACGCTCATTAAACATGTCATCCAGGTCGCGGAAAATACTGCTCGCTTTGCTCGTCGTGGTCGTCCTGGTGTTCGTCATTCACCAAGCCAACGGGTTTTCCCACATCGGAAGTTTCAGTGGCGCCAAATTACTCGAAGCGATCCGCAGCGCCAATCTCTATTACCTCGCGCTCGCGCTCGTCCTGATTTATCTTTGCTACGGCATCCGCTCCCTGCGCTGGCAAGTCTTCCAGCACAATCTCGGAACCGCCCACTTCGCCGCCATTCTGAAAATGACCCTCGCCGGTTTTGGCGCCGTATTCCTGCTCGGTCGCGCCGGCGAACCCGTCCGGCCACTCCTGATCGCACGCAAAGAAAAACTCCCGGTCGCCGACATCTTCGGAATTTACGTCCTTGAACGCCTCTTCGACATCGCCAGCACCGCGGTCATCGCGTCGATCGCGCTCATTTTATTCAAATCCCATGCGCACACTGGTCCGACCGCAAACAAATTCGAAGCCGCCGCACGAACCACCGGCATGTTGTTCTTCGCCGGAGTACTCGGAGCCATTGTGTTACTGGTATATCTACGCCTGCACGGCGCCACCTGGCTAGAGTCGCGTCTAGCTGGCCGCACCGGCACCCCAGGGTGGCGCGCAACCATTGCCCGAATTCTGCTCGGCTTCGCGCGCGGCGTACAAACCATAAAATCCTGGACCGATTTGTTTCTAGCGGTTCTCTATTCCGCGCTGCACTGGTTTCTCATCGTGCTCGTCTACTTCCTCATCGTCCATAGCTTTGCCGGAACGTTGCATGCCCTGGATCTCGGCGACGCCATGCTGGTCTTGGCTTTCTCCCTGGTCGGCTCTGCGGTACAGTTGCCCGCTGTGGGCGGCGGCGCACAGTTGGCTTCCATACTCGTGCTCACCACGCTTTTCAACGTGGACGGCGAGTCCGCCACGGTGGCGGCGCTGGTCATATGGGTGATAACGTTTGCGGCGTGCTCCGTGGTGGGCGTGCCGCTGTTGCTGCGTGAAGGGTTTTCGCTGGGTCAGTTACGCGAAATGGGCAAAGAGGAAAAACAGGAAGAAGCTGGCGTCCTGCCGCTGGGTTCCACGCAGGCGACGCTGGATGAACTGGCACACGAACTACCGCACGAATTGCCTGCGGGAGTGGCTGGTAGGCGTGAGCGAGGAGATAACCGCGAGTGAAGTGCCCCTTTTGCGCCAACATCGATGACAAGGTAATTGATTCTCGCGAAGGCCGCACCGGGGACACCATTCGCCGCCGCCGCGAATGTCTGAAATGCGCTCGCCGCTTCACTACCTACGAACGCATCGACGAAATCCCTTACATGGTCATCAAGAAAGATGGCCGCCGCGAACGCTTCGAGCGCCAGAAAATCCTGCAAGGTTTGCTGAAAGCCTGCGAAAAACGCCCCGTAGCCACGCCCAAGCTGGAGGCCATCGTCGACGAAATCGAAGGCGTGGTCCACGAAGCCACCGAGCGTGAACTCACCACCACGGAAATCGGCGAAATGATCATGCGTGGCTTAAAAAAACTGGACAAAGTCGCCTACGTCCGCTTCGCCTCCGTCTACATGGATTTCAAAGATGTGCAAGAATTTATGAGCGAGCTGAAAAATTTGCTGAAAGATCGCACCAAGAAGTAGCACGAAAAGTAGCACGGAATTCATTCTGTGCGTTTTTTGCGCGTCGAGGAAGCCACACGAAGTGGACAAGCATGAACCGGATCATGGAGGAACAGGTGAGGTACAAGGGGCTCTTGCGTACACTGGCGGTCATCACTCTAGGAGCGTTCACCTTCACGGCAACTTGCACCGTAGCGCAGAACGCCCCGCCCACGGAGAAACGCGGTCAGATGACCTCCTCGCCCGTTGCTAACGCCGAAAACATCCGCGCGCACGTAAAGTATCTCTCCAGCGACGCCCTCGAAGGCCGCGGCATGGGCCAACCCGGTGGTGAACTAGCTGCGGATTACATTGGGAAGCAGTTCGCTTCCTACGGCTTGCAGCCCGCTGGCGACAACGGCACCTTCTTTCAAAACGTTTCGATGGTTGCTATAAAGACCCTCCCAGACACCACGTTTCAGCTGGTCCCGGCGACCGGCGCCCCACTCAATCTCACCCTTCTCGACGATTACGTCACCAACAACGAAGCACAAAAAGAAATTTCTGATATCGACGCCCCCATCGTCTTTATCGGCTACGGCATCACCGCGCCCGAATACAAATGGGACGACTACAAGGGCCAGGACTTAAAAGGCAAAGTGGCGCTGCTCTTTGTAAACGAGCCCGTCTCTGACGATCCGAATTTCTTCAAGGCGCAAGCGCTTACTTACTATGGTCGCTGGACCTATAAATTAGAAGAAACCGCCCGCCGTGGCGCAGTCGCCACGCTGATCATCCATCGCACCGACTTGGCCAGCTATCCCTGGGAAGTGGTTCGCAATTCGTGGGGCAATGAAAAATCCTACTTGCAGCTTGACGGCACGCCGAAACTGCAAGCCGCGTCGTGGATCAGTACCGACACCGCGAAAAAATTGGTCCACATGGCCGGGCTCGATCTCGACCAACTATTCCAGCAATCGCAATCGCGCGACTTCAAGCCCATTCCTCTCGACGTAAAGCTCAAAGCCCACGTGGTCAGCCGACTGCGACCATTTGTTTCGCGCAACGTGGTCGCCATGCGCCCGGGCAGCGATGCCACACTGAAGAACGAAGCCGTGCTCTTCACCGCGCATTACGATCATCTGGGCATCGACGTCAACCGCAAGGGCGACCAGATCTACAACGGCGCTGTGGACAATGCCACCGGCTGCGGAATTCTTTTGGAGCTCGCGCGCATGTCCGCCAGCAGCAGCAATCCGCCGCCGCGTTCCATGATTTTCGCCGCCGTCACCGCCGAAGAGCAGGGACTACTCGGCTCCGAATATTTCGGTAAACATCCCTTCGTTCCAGCAAGCAAAATTACGCTGGATTTAAATTTCGACGCGCTCCCGCCCATCGGTGAGCCGCAAGAAGTTGAAGTCACCGGCGCGGAGCGCACCACGTTCTACCCGGTGGTAGAAGCCACGGCCCAGGAATTCGGTTTCGCCATTCGCCCCGATGCCCAACCCGGAGCCGGCCACTACTATCGCTCCGACCATTTCAGCCTCGCGCGCGTGGGCATCCCATCATTTTCCATCAGCGAAGGAGAACTTTTTGCAGGACATGATGCCGCCTGGGGCGCAGCGCAGGCCAAAGACTACGTGGAGAATCATTACCACCAGCCCAGCGACGAATACCACGCCGACTGGAATTTCAAAGGCCTCGCAAAAATCACCCAGTTCGGATTCGCGCTCGGCACAAAAGCCGCCACGCAACCCGCCGAAGTGCAATGGCAACCCGGCGACGAATTCGAGCAAGCCCGCAAGAAATAACCAAACGCCCTTCGCCACGGCGAATACAAACAATCTCGCTGAATCACCGCGGCCAAACACCCGCCGTAAACGATCGTATCGTCGTAAATCCCAATTTCTCGTACAACTCCACCGCCGTCCGATTTTCCGCCGTAACCGTCAACGTCAATTCCTTAAATCTCTGCGCCCGCAACGCCTCCGCCGCAGCCTGCATCAGCATTCGCCCGAGTCCGTGGCCCTGATACCCTGGCAGCACGCAAATCTGCGTGGTATGCCCTACCCCCGGGCAAACCTCGCTGGTCAGCACCGTGGCAATCAAGTCATCGCTGCCCGGCTGATGCAGCACAAAGGACGCACCCGGCACAAAATTTCCGCATCCCGGCAACAAAATAATATTCTTCAGAAATCGCAACGCCCCTGCCCGCGAGCGATACTGATCGTTAATCTCTCCATCGATGTGATTCGCGTACGAAAGGTAAATCAATTTCGCGCAAGGGTCGAAGTACCGGTCGTGCCAGCGCGACAAACGCATCCCGCCAGGAATGTTTGGAGTAACCGGCTTGTTTTTCGCCAGGTCCAGCAGCATGAACTGCCGCGTGTACAGATGAAATCCCTGATCGCGCAGCGGCTCATCCACCGGCCCGCTAAACGGCATCAACTGCGCTTCAATCCTCACCAGATGCGGAATTGCCCGCATGCCAAACAGCATTTCGTCCAGCAACCGACGCCCAATGCTCTCTTGCGGAAATTTCGCCGAAACATACAATCCGCCAATCAGCCCCTTCTGCTCTTCCAGCACGTAAAAGCAATACCCGGCTGCGGTCCCGTTCTCAAACGCCACGCATCCTGAAAGCGCATGCGCCTCCAGAAATCGTTTGATCAGTTCCAGCGCTCCGCGATAATCCCAATGCAACTCATCCCGCCAGTGGCGAGCCTCTTCCTCAAGCAGCGAATCCAGTTGGCGGGCGGTAGTTTGCCGGAGATCAACGATGTTCATCGAAGGTGGGACGCAGGGAAACCCGCGCCAGTTCCATAACGCCAGTTCCATAAAACCAGTTGCATAACGGAAGTCCCATAATAGCCCATTCGCTGTCCGTGTAGTGGCGGGTCTTCAGACCCGTGCCTTGCCTTGCAGCGGCCGTCTTCTGTTTGCCCCGACCATGAGGGGATCGGACGCTTTCGGCCTTGCCCTCGCCAGTGGTCTTTCTCCCAAAAGGCACGATATTGATGCGACACAATCGTCTCGGCTTCCTAAATCACGGCCAAACCGCCATGCTAGCATCGATTATTGCGAGTTTTATGGACAAGTTTTTGCGCCTAGCCGCCCCGCAAGCCGCGGGGCGCAGCACCAAGGAGACCAGTAGCAACCGGAAGCCCAATGGCTCGACCATTCTCCATTCTCTTTGAATTGCGCTACCCCACGCGCTGGTACACCAAGTTGGCCATGGCCATCTTGGCCTTGGCCTTTTTCGCCGTTCTAGCGACTTCCGCCATCGCCGGCTTTCTCGTCTATCGCATCATCAAGCCGCAGCGCACCAGCAGCGAAATCAATCTGCAAAGCTTTCCGGGGCGTCCCGATGCCGTGGAATTCGATGTCCCCGGCCGCGGCACCCGCCAAGGCTATTTTTTCCCCGGATTGCGCCGCGCCCCCACGATTATTCTGTGTCACGGCTATGAATCCAGCCGCGGAGAGCTGCTCACCCTGGTTTCCGCGCTCCAGGACCACCAATACAACGTTTTCGTATTCGATTTCGCCGGTCACGGCGCCAGTTCTGGCACTACCACTTTTGGCTATAAAGAAGCCGACGAACTGCGCGCCGCCATTGACGCCTTAGCCGCCCGTCCCGATATCGATCCCATGAGCTTCGGCGTCTGGGGCTACAACCTCGGCGCCTACGCAGCCCTTCGCGAAGCCGAACACGACACCCGCGTGAAAGCCCTCGTCCTGGATTCTGTATATGACAAGCCCGAGCAGATGGTGAAAATC
The DNA here is from genome assembly GCA_963798585.1 of uncultured Acidobacteriota bacterium. Lineage (GTDB taxonomy): Bacteria > Acidobacteriota > Terriglobia > Acidiferrales > UBA7541 > Acidiferrum. The sequence goes on along the minus strand of CAWCTJ010000002.1, from coordinate 25,659 downwards.
GGCGTGGAACGCAGTGGCCTGGGCGGTTTCCCACTGATGGTCACCTCCGCCGAAACCAGTTTCGATTGGATGAACTATTCCTACCGCACCGAATTGCCGCTCTCGAGAAAACTGGGTGCCATGGTCGGCGTCCCCATTCTCTTCATCCAGGCCATTGACGATCCCGAACTAGCCCAAATCACCAGCCAAATGTTCCTGAAAGCTCCCGAGCCCCGCGAACAAGCCATCATCCCCCACGGCAACTTCGTAGGCATGAACGACGACGACAAACGCGTCTACGAAAACCGCGTAGTCACCTTCTTCCTCCTCCACCTCCCCGCCACCGGCAAACCCTCCAAATAACCGCGACGCACTTTTGGAGTGCGGCGGTTTACCCTGAGCGATTTGCGCGAAGGGCTTGACGCCGCTTTCGCCTCCTAGCGCTCAGGCTTTGTCTGGCTGGCAACGCGCCCAAGCGCTCAGGCTTTTGCCTGGCTGCCCACGCTCCCTAGCATCGAAGGCCGTGCTTTTGGCCTTTTCGGCAGGCAGTTTAGCTGCGGCCACCGCCGCACAATCCGAATCTGCCCTCATCGAGAAACCAGCACCGGAGGTGCGGCACAATTTAGCCCAGCCCGCAAGGGCTGGGTACGGTGACGAAGCATCCCACCGGCAAACCCAGTCGCTGATCGTCCCTGGGAGTGGCAACTTTTCCATCTCGAGGGTTTGGCGGGGATGGATCTCCCGATTGGCGTCGTGCAACAAACCAGCACCGGAGGTGCGGCACAATTTAGCCCAGCCCGTCAGGGCTGGGTACCGTGAGGAAGCATCGCGCGAGCCCCGTAGGGGCGGCACATACAGGTTTCACGCCCACTCACTTCCCACTCGCAATCGGAATCACCAAATACAAAAATCTCCCCGTCCCCTCCGAATCAAACCGCTGCAACTCACAAAAGTACTGCGCACCCACAACCTCCTCGCAATTCTTCGCGGGCGTCAACAAATACCCCCCAGTTTCCGACTTCGCATCCCACTCCTTAATCTCCCGGTGCAAATAGAAACTCAAGCCGTACTCCATTCCACGTTTCATCCCCGAAACGCTAAGCGTGCCAGGCGGAATCCCGCGCCGCCCTAGCTCCTCGGCGACCCCCCTCGCCGAAAGGCCCGCGTGGAAAATCGTCGGGAAGAATAAGTTCGCAAACATCATCCCCGTCAACATCGGTCCCACGGCGGACGCCGCCAGCAAGTCGTGGCTTTCACCGTATTCACGCACACCGAACATCGCCATCAACAAGTTCGCGCTTACCACCAGGATCAGCATTACTCCTACTGCCCCTGCAAATCTGGCGTTCGTCGCCGACAGGTGCCCGGCCGCCCGCGCATTAAAGCCGAAGCTGGCGATGAGGATCACAAAACTCGTTGCAAAATGAGCTATCCGAAACGAACGGCTTAGACGGCTTGACATCAAGACGTACGCCCGCGCCACCAACAAACCAATCGCCGGAATCGCCGGGAGCACATACCCCGGCAATTTAGACTGCGACGCCGAAAAGAAAATCACGCAAAATCCCGCCCAACAAATCAAAAACCAACTCAGCACATCCACGCCGTAATGCCGCTCCTGTAGCGCGGGGCGCTTGCAGTTGAGCCCCGCGGCTTTTTCCGCCCCACCGTCCGGCCCCGGAGACTCCACCGCCTCCATCGTGTTGGTCTCTACGCGCCCGTCCACAGCAATATCCGTCCGGCGAATAAAAGACCTCAACCCAACAACCACCGACCACAAAAGCGTGCCCGTCCAAGGCAAAAACGCAACCAACAAAACCGGCACGTAATACCAAAACGGCTGAATGTGCTGGAATTCCGGCGTAAGAAATCGTTTAAAATTGTGTTCGATAATAAAAACGCGAAAAAAATCCGGATTTCGCCGCGCACACAAAATGTACCAGGGCAGCGCCGTAGCGCAGAAAGCGACAATCGCCACCGGATGCAAGAGCCGAAACGCGTCGCGCCACCGTTTGGTGAAAATCGCCCAAAAGAAAACCGCGCCTCCAGAAAGAATAATCGCCGCCGGACCCTTGGCCAGCACCGCCAGCCCAAGAAAAAATCCAAAAAGAACCAGCGTCAGATAAAGCCCTCGAACTCGGCCGCGGCCGCTTTGTAGGGGCGCAGCTTTATCCCGAGCTTCGAGGGAATGCTGCGCCCCAAGCGCCACGGAACTCCGACTCCCCACAGTCTGGGTTTTCCGATCCAATCCCAACACCACCGCCGCGCAAACCATCGCCACCGTCAGCATTCCACTGAACGGCATATCGGTCGCCGCCGCATGCGAAAACCCGATCATCCCAGCCGTCGTAGGCAGCAGTAACAGCAGCCACCGCGCCGTCGCCGTCCCATAGGCGCGCCACGCCAGCCACCCCAGCGCCAGCGTCGCCAGCAGCGCCGACACCGCGCTAGGCAGCCGCGCGGCCGCCTCCGAAACCCCAAAAATCTTAAAACTCAGCGCCGCGCCCCAGTAATACAGCACCGGCTTCTCAAACCACGGCACCCCGTAAAGCCGCGGCGTAACCCAATCCCCAGTCTCCGCCATGGCCCTCGCAATCCAGGCATACCGCGGCTCGTCCGGCCCCACGAATCCCATCGCCCCCAAGTGGCTGAAGTAACACACGTAAAGCGTCAAAATAATTAAGACACCCCAGCCGATCTTGGTCAAAAGGGTATCCGCTGATGGGGATCCTTCCGGATCCATTGCCTCATTGCGGTCGAGATCACGTTCGAATGAACTTGTCGGCGTATCGCTCACAGAGAGCCGAGTCTAACATCGCCCGCCATTGCGAGCGTCCGCCTTCTGCTTGCGCCGCCAGAGGATTCTCAAAATATATATTGACGACTACGTAGCGATTAAGGTACTATTTGCAGGTAAAGAACTTTGCCCTCACGCCTGCAATAATTCTCCCAAAGATCCGAATTACTGAATAACTTGGCAATCTCTTTGCAGGTCGCAGCGCTGTAGGACTAGACCCGAAAGGGGGGGTGTCAATTTGGTTAACAGAAATCTTCCGTAACCCCCGCAGATTGAACACTTGCGAAACCGTATCAAAACAAAGGACTTTAACTCCACTAGAATGAACACTTACACAAAACCCCTAGGGGGGTCCCCACCCCCTAGTCGCTTCCCATAACCCCAATCGCTCACCATATAACCCACTACCGTGGAATACTTCCTGAATGACGGATTGGCTCCAATACGCCGCAGCCATCGCCACGGTAAAATTTCTCGGCGCCCTGCCACGCCCCATCGCCCGCGCCATGGCCTCGACCGTCGCACGCGCATGTTTCGCGGTGCTGCCCAAACTGCGCAAGACCGCCGAATTTAATCTTCGCCTGGCGTTCCCGATTGGGACGATAAGAAACGCCGCACTGTAATCCGTGGCATGGTTCGTAATCTAGGCTGGATGGCGGCCGAATTCGCGCGCCTTCCCAAATACACCAGGGAAAACATCGAACAGTTCGTCATCCTGGACGGCCACGAAAATTTCCTGGCTGGCAGACAGCAGGGCAAAGGTGTCCTCTATCTCACCGGTCACATCGGCGCATGGGAACTCTCCTCCTTCGCCCACGCGCTCTATGGTTTCCCGCTGCATTATATGGCGCGCCCCATCGACAACCAGCGCATCGATGCCTTCGTCAATCGCTACCGCTGCCTCTCCGGCAATCGGCCAATTTTCAAGAATGAATCCGCGCGCGCTATGCTGAAAATCTTGAAAGAGCAGGGCACAGTAGGAATCCTCGCCGACCAGAACACCATGCCCCAAGAAGGCGTCTTTGTGGATTTCTTCGGAACGTCTGCATGCACCTCAACCGGCATCGCGCGCGTTGCGTCTGCACACCGACGCCGCAGTCGTCCCCGGCTACGCCTTCTGGGATCCCGGCATTCGCAAGTACCGCTTACGTTTCGAGCCGCCCGTCGAACTCATTCGCACCGGCGATGCCGCGCGCGACATTGCGGAAAATACTGCCAAGTTCACCAAAATAATCGAAGAGATCATCCGCCAGCACCCGGAACAATGGGTCTGGCTGCACGCGCGCTGGAAGACCCGCCCCGATGGAGAAAGGAATCTCTACCCATTTCTCAGTTAACCCTGCGGCGAGATATTTTGTAAGGGCGCAGCATGCTGCGCCCTTGACGCCCAGGCGCAAGCACCGAAGCAAGAATTTCCATGAGTTGACTGAAACATCTTCAAGAAAGCGGTGCACCGTGAATCGCACAGCCAAAGAATTGGCAACAGCCATCGCAGCACAGCTCGAAGGCGACGGCAGCCTGGAGATAACCTCGGTCGCCGCCCCCGAGCGCGCTGGCGCGCACGACCTCATCTACCTGGACTCCCCCAAACACGCCGCGCGCGTAACATCTTCCGCGGCCGTGTGCGTGATCGCCCCGCAAGGAATTCCGCTCGCCGGAAAAACCGTGTTGCGCGCAGCAAATCCAAAACTATCGTTCGCCAAAGCCGCGATGTTCTTAATGGAGCGCGCCCCGATTGCGCGCGGCATTCATCCCAGCGCCATTATCGCGCCGCTGGCGAAAATTGCCCCTACCGCCAGCATCGGCCCTTACGCGGTGATCGGTGAAGACGTCCACATCGGCGAGCACACACAAATCGGCGCGCACTCGATAATCGGCGCGGGCTGTTGGATCGGCGAACATTGCCGCGTTCATCCGCGCGTCACGCTCTACAACGGCATGCGCATCGGCAACCGCGTAGAAATCCACGCCGGCGCGGTCATCGGCGCGGACGGCTTCGGCTACGCCTTCGGCGAAAATCGCTACAGCAAATTTCCGCAACTTGGCATCGTCGAAATCGCTGACGACGTGGAAATCGGTGCCAACACCACCATCGACCGCGGCTCGCTGGACGATACGCGCATCGCCGAAGGCGTCAAGCTCGACAACCTGGTGCACATCGGCCACAACGTGCAGATCGGCGCGCACACCGTGATCGCCGCGCAAACCGGCATCTCCGGTTCCTGCACCCTGGGTCACCACGTAATCCTCGGCGGCCAATGCGGACTCGGCGAGCATTGCACCATCGAAGACGGCGCCATCGCCGGCGGCCAATCCGGCATCCTAAATGGCAAGACCATCCGCAGCGGCCAAACTGTTTGGGGCACTCCGGCCCGAGAACTCGATAAATTTAAAGTGGCCTTCGCCTGGCAATCCAAGCTCCCGGAGCTGGCCGCGCGCATCAAAAAGCTAGAGCAGCAAGCGCAACGCTGATCTGCTATCGATCATGACTAGAATAAATAATCCTTGGCGCGTAATCATCGTCGGCGGCCACACGCGAACTATCGGCAAGACGCAACTTGTCTGCGACATCATCGCCGCGTTTCCCGCAACCCGCTGGATCGCCGGAAAAATCACGCAATACGGCCACGGCGTCTGCGCGCAAAACGGGCACGATTGCGATTGCGCCCCCGACGAACACATCTGCGCCATCAGCTGGGAGCACTCCGCCGCCACTGGAACCGATAGCTCACGCTTCCTTGCCGCTGGTGCTCAGCACTCGTTCTGGCTCCGCACCAAGCAGGGTTTCCTCGCCGAAGGTTTGCCGATCCTTCGTCAAGCCCTTGGCCGTCAAGCCCTGGACCGTCAAGCTAGTGGCGAAATATCCGCGCCAGATTCCGCAGCCAAGAACTCGGTGGACCATGAAAATACGCCCAAGCCCACAGCGCTCATTATCGAAAGCAATTCGCTGATGCAATTCGTCAAGCCCACACTATTTTTCGCCGTGCTCGATCCTGCCAAAGAAGACTTCAAGGATTCCGCCCGCGCGGCGCTCGACCGCGCCGACGCCTTAGTCATCCGCGGCAGCGCCATTACAGCCGGTGGCGAACCGTCATGGATGAAGCTCCCGGCGAAACTCTTGCGCGAAAAGCCCTCGGTGAACCCGCGTGAGGGCGATCCGCTGCCGGAACCCCTGGCCGTCCTGGTGAAACGCGCTCTAGAAGCGCCCCCCGCCACACTCATTTGAGCGCCGCACTCCAAAATCCATGCGACCCGTTTGAACTTAATAGCATCTTAACCGTTGACCGACAGTCCCAAGGCGGCGATAATTCAATAGTACTGGTGTTACTGCCGCTTCCGTCGCGCCAATGCATCCGGAAGTGCACAGGAACACAGTAGTTAGGAAGCCCTGTTCGGTCCAGTAATGAGGATCATGTTGGCTGAACGACCAGTACTTGCAGCAATTAGGTCGTTTTTGCCACCCGATGTACCGCTCCGGGGGGAGCATTGATGGCATCATTTGCAAGATTAGGTGAGGAAATTCCTGTCGCTCCGGCGCCCGTACCTTGGAAAGAGCAGACCTTCGCAACACGCCTCGAGCAAGCCATCGAACGCGGCGCTTCCCATCTGGTTTCTTTGCAGGACGCACGGGGCTACTGGCAGGGTGAGCTCGAAGCCGACACCACCCTCGAATCCGATTACATCTACTATCTTTTCGTTTTAGGCAAAGCCGCGCCGACGCGAATCGCCAAGCTCGCCAACTACGTTCGCGCACACCAGCTTCCCGATGGCGGCTGGAGCATCTATCCAGGCGGACCCTCCGAGCTGAACGCCACGTGCAAAGCCTATTTCGCGCTAAAACTGGCGGGCGATTCCATCGACTCGTCGCACCTGACGCGTGCCCGAGAAATGATTCATCGTCTGGGTGGTCTCGAACTCACCAATTCGTATGTCCGTTTTTATCTTGCGTTGGTTGGCGCTGTTGGCTGGGAACTTGTCCCGTCCATTCCGCCCGAGCTGATGCTGCTGCCGAACTGGTTTTATATAAACATCTACGAAATGTCTTCGTGGACCCGCGGCATCGTAATTCCCATGGGTATTCTTTCCGCGGTTCGTCCAGACTTCCGCTTGCCCGCGCACGCCCGCGTCGACGAGCTATTCAAAGATCCCAATCACAAAACGGCGGCCTTTGATTGGAGCGACCAGCTCATCTCCTGGAAGAATTTTTTCCTGGCCGTCGACCGCGGCCTGAAGCTGTATGAAAAATTTCCCTGGAAGCCGCTACGCGCTCGCGCCCTCCGCGAATCCAAGCAATGGATGATCGAGCACATGGAGCGCACCGAAGGTTTAGCGGCGATCTATCCCGCGATGATGAACTCCATCTTCGCGCTGATCGCGCTGGGCCACGGTCCGGACGATCCAGTAACCTGGCGCGAAATAAAAGAATTTGCCAACTTCGAAATCGAAGAAGAGGAAACCATTCGTCTGCAGCCGTGCGTTTCGCCGGTGTGGGACACCTGCATCGCCATGGTGGCGCTCGAAGAAGCGGGCGTGGCTCCAGATCATCCGTCACTGGTGAAATCCGCGGAATGGATACTCTCGAAACAGGTTCTCGGTCCTGGCGACTGGCAAATCAAGAATAAAGACGCCGAACCCGGCGGCTGGGCCTTCGAGTTTCGCAACGATTACTATCCAGATGTGGACGACACGGCGTTCGTGTTGATGGCTTTGCAGCGCGTGAAATTTCCCGATCCAGCGCGCATGGAAGGCGCCATCCGCCGCGGCTTGCAGTGGCTGCTCAGCATGCAAAATAGCGACGGCGGCTGGGCCGCTTTCGACCGCGACAACGATCACAAGTTTTTGTGCAACATTCCCTTCGCCGATCACAACGCCATGATCGATCCTTCCACCGCCGACGTTACCGCGCGCGTGGTTGAGTGCCTCGGCCGCTTCGGCTGGCCCGCGGAACATCCCGCGATCCAGCGCGCCGTAAAGTTTTTGCTGAAGGATCAGGACCGCGACGGTTCGTGGTTCGGCCGCTGGGGTGTCAACTTTGTTTACGGCACCAGTGGCGTATTGCGCGCGCTGGAAACCGTTTCGATGACCACGCAGGATTTTTGCCAGCGCGCCGTGGGCTGGCTGCGTCAGGTACAAAAGCCCGACGGCAGTTTCGGCGAGTCTCTCCGCAGCTACGACGAACTCCACACCAAGGGCCAAGGTCCCAGCACGCCATCGCAAACCGCGTGGGGCTTGATCGGTTTACTCGCCGGCGCCGAAACGTCCGATCCCGCCATCACCAAGGCGGTGAACTATCTCACCACGCAGCAAAATTCCGATGGCTCGTGGAGCGAAGATGATTTTACCGGCACAGGTTTCCCCGGTGTGTTCTATCTGAAATATCACCTCTATCGCAATTCGTTTCCCGTTTATGCCCTGGCGCGTTATTACAATCAAGCGCTGAAGTCCGGCGAATATTGTGCCGTAAAATTCCAGCCCAGCGAGTTCCGGCTGCGCAGCGGGTTTTGAGTCACGCGATGCGCACGCCATACCGTCTTGCAGCAACCCTTTTAAAATTCCGTCTCGCGCAAGCTCTTCCAGGCGCGAAAGAGAAATTGCCTTTGCACCGCATCGTAGTTGCGGATCCGTCACATACCGCCGCGCACCGAGCAGGAAAGCTCTCCACGCACATCGGCGATTCCACCGCGATCGGCAAGCACACTAAAGCCTCGGTCGCTCCGGTTCTTTGGCTCGCCGGTGCTGTGGATCCGGCTTCTGCCAATTCCTTGTTGGCCGATACTTTGTCGAATCCGGCCATCGGCAATCTCACCAGACAGTTCCGGAAGGCCGGCCGCACCGTTTTCCTCGAGACCGACGGCACACAGTTGCGCCGCCGCATACACGAATTTCGCCCCGACGCGCGCCTATACCTCACGCTTCGTCTATACGGCGCGCCGCACACGCACGATCGCCGCATGAAGAGAGACGGAGCCTTTGCGTTTGCGATGGAAGGAATCCGCGCCGCGCAGCTTTCTGGTTTTTTGATCTGCGCGCACGTGGTCGTCGAAGGGGACACGGAACTTCACGAAATCAATCGCCTGATGGAGCAGTTAGGCGCCGTGAATTTCGACGGCATGATCATCACGGCGGGGAACGATGCCGCGAAAACGCAGCGTGAGACGGCCATCGTCGCGCGCACCCTTATCGAGAACCGTTGGTGGGCGTCGTTTTCGCGCCTGGTGCAATTTTCGGTTGACGCGCCAGACGGCAAGGTTCTCCCCGCGTCAATTAGCGCGCGGCCAGCAGCGGCTCAAATACCGGCCAACCCGGTTGTGCGCGACTCGCGCGACGCGGCGGTTTCCTCCGAAAAGGTTGCCATCCAGTGACCGCTGCGGTCGCAACCCTAGTCACCGGCGCGGCTGGATTTCTGGGCAGTCACGTGGCTCGACAGCTTGTGGCACGTGGCGAATCCGTCCGCGTGCTGCTGCGGCCGTCCAGCAGCAACCGCGCCATCGCTGACCTGCCGCTGGAGTACGTCACCGGCGATTTGCGCGATGCCGCATCGCTACAGCGCGCCATGGCTGGCGTTCGCCACGTGTACCACGTCGCCGCCGATTACCGCCTGTGGGCGAAAAATCCGCAAGATATCTATGACTCGAATGTTGGCGGCACAAAAAATTTACTAAGCGTCGCCAAGCAAGCGGGTGTCGAGCTCCTGATTTATACCAGTACCGTGGCCACCATCGCCGTAGATCGCCACTCCGTCCGCCGGCGCCAACGGCGGCGATCTTCCCAGCGAATTCACCGACGCCAAGCTCGGCGAAATGATCGGCCACTACAAACGATCGAAGTGGCAGGCGGAAGCCGAAGTTGTGGCGGCTGCAAAAAATGGTTTGCCGGCCATCATAGCGATGCCCACGACGCCTGTTGGCCCTTGGGACTGGAAACCCACGCCCACGGGAAAAATCATCGTCGACTTTCTAAACGGGAAAATGCCCGGCTACGTTGAAACAGGACTCAATTTCGTCGGTGTGGAAGATTGCGCCGCGGGGCACCTGCTCGTCGCCGAACGCGGAAAAATCGGCGAACGCTATCTGCTGGGCGCGGAAAATCTTACGCTAAAAGGGCTGCTGGATACGCTGGCAAAAATCACCGGCCTGCCCGCGCCGAAGCTAAAAATTCCGCACGGCCTGGCGTTGAGCGTAGCCTATGCGGAGACGGCCTTCTCTCGCCTGGTGGGACGCGAGCCGCAGATCCCGATAGAGGGCGTGAAGATTGCGCAACACCTGATGTTCGTGGATGCCTCGCGCGCGCAACGCGAACTGGGTTTTCGGCCGGCGTCGGTAGCCGCCGCGCTCGAACGCGCGGTACGCTGGTATGAGGCCAACGGTTACGTTTCGCCGCGCCGCGCGAAAAAAATTATACACGCCGCTGCGGCCTAGGGGTTCGCGCGCAACGATTTTGGAAAGCGCGGTGCGGCCCGCAAAAAAGTGCCGGGACTAAAGCCCGGACGCTACAGGTTCCGATAAGCTTATGCGCTTTCTGGTCACCTTTGCCATCGACGCGGAATTCAATCCGTGGAAGTCGCGCCATCCCTTCGTGCCGTACGACTACGATAATTCCGGGCGCAAACGCGATTTCGACATGTACCGCGCCAACATCGGAAACCACGAAGTTACCGTGTTGCTCACTGGTATGGGTGCGGCCAGCGCCACGCAGGCGATGCACATCGTCCCACCGGAACAGCACGACATGTGGATCTCTACCGGCCTGGCGGGAGGACTCGACGCCGGCCTGCAGCTTGGCACCACCGTGGTTGCGCGCTCGGTCATGACCCGCGACGCCACGCTGAAGGTTCTTATCGACCAGGAATTCGTAAGCGTGGCGATTTCCTGCGCGGCAACGGCCGTGGGCACTTTTCTCACTACCGAAACCATCATCGCGACCTCGCTCGAAAAGGAGTCGTTGGCTACCATCGGAAACGTCGTCGAAATGGAATCCGCGCACATTCTGGCCGCGGCGCAAGATCGCCAAATCCCCGCCGTGGCCGTCCGCGCCATCAGCGACATCGCCGAAGAAGATCTGCCGCTGGACTTTCAGAAAATCGCCGATGATCGCGGACACGTAAAGGTCGGCGGGCTGCTCAAGGAACTGGCTTTGCATCCATATCGCCTGCCCCTCCTGATACGCTTTGGCCGTCATAGCCGCGCCGCCGCCGGATCCTTGGCGGATTTTCTGGATCGTTTTCTCCCAGCGCTGGCAGAGGACGCCCGCCGCACCGCGGTAGCGCGCGATTGGGCCGCCTCTTCCGCGAATGCCCGTGGCCCGCAAACAAGGATGGCTACAGTGAGCACCGCGTCCACCTTTAAGTCCCCCGTAGAACCCACGGCCATCCCCAAAACCATGCGCGCGGGCGTCTATCGTGAAAAGGGCATCGTGCGCGTGGAAGAAGTTCCGGTGCCAGAAGTAGGTCTGAACGAGGTTTTGATCAAAGTCGCCGCCTGCGGCATTTGCGGCACGGACATCAAAAAAATCTTCCACGCCTACGTGCCGCCGCCACAAATTCTGGGCCACGAACTCGCCGGCACAGTTGTGGCCGTCGGCGCTGGCGTAACCAAGTGGCGCGTTGGTGATCGCGTCATGAGCTTCCATCATGTTCCATGTGGGACGTGTTTCTACTGCGAACGCCGCCTCTTCTCGCAATGCGCGCAATACAAAACCACGGGCCTTACCGGAGGGTTTACCCCCAATGGTGGTGGCTTCGCCGAGTACGTAAAAGCCATGCCGTGGGTCGCCGAGCGTGGCATCGTGGCCCTGCCCGATGACGTCAGCTTTGAAGAAGCCACCTTTATCGAGCCCATCAACACCATTGTTAAAGCGGTGCAGAAAGCCCGCATCAGCGCGGGCGAAACGGTATTGATCGCCGGCTGCGGCCCCATCGGCTTGCAACTCCTGATGGTGGCCAAACTTTCCGGCGCCCACCTGTACACCAGCGACCCTATGGCCGTGCGCCGTGAAAAGAGCCTCACGCTAGGCGCACTGGAGTCTTTTGACCCAACCGATGGTAAGCTGGTGGCAGCGATGAAAGCCCGTTCTGGGGGCAGAGGGGCGGATGCGGTTCTGGTAGCGGTAGCCCATCCTTCGGTTGTGATCGATGCGTTGGCAGCGGCGCGGCCTGGTGGGCGCGTGCTGTTATTCGCCGCGAATGACCCGGTAACGAAAATCGAATTTCCCGCCTCGGCCGTTGGCATCGACGAAAAAGAGATTCTGGGTAGCTACAGTGCGGCCGCGGACATCCAAGAAGAAGCCGCCGACCTGGTGTTGTCCAAGAAACTTCCGGTAATGGAAATCGTCTCGCACCGCTTTCCGCTGGATAAGATTCAGGAGGCCCTGGAACTGGCGGCTCGGCCCACGGAAGAATCGCTAAAAATTTTAATTACCCATAGCTAGCAACGGCCATTTGCAACTTCGACAGCAACTGAGGGTTGAAAACGTCGTATGAGCACCAGAACCTCAATTCCCAAACGGCCGGAAGTCGGCGAAGAAGCTGCCGCGGTTCTTTCACCGCGCATCGCTGTCCCTTCCAAAATGACTGCCGCAGTATTGTACGGCAGCGAAGATCTGCGCATCGAGCAGATGGATGTGCCCGGCGTCAAGCCCGATGAAGTGCTTTTGCGCGTGCGTCTGGCGCTGACGGACGGCACCGACCTGAAAGTCTGGAAGCGCGGCTATCACGCCAAGATGATTCAACCGCCAGCGGTGTTCGGCCACGAAGTCGTCGGCGAGGTAGCGGTGGTAGGAAAGCGCGTGGACCCCCGCTGGCGCATTGGCATGCGCGTGGTGGCGGCCAACTCCGCGCCGTGCCTGCGCTGCTACCACTGCCGCCGGGGACAGGAAAATCTTTGCGAAGATTTGCTGTTTAACAATGGCGCGTACGCCGAGTACATGCGCATTCCCTCGCGCATCGTCACGGAGAATATGCTGGAAGTTCCGCACTCGGTTGACGACGCTAGCGCCGCGCTGGCCGAGCCACTGGCCTGCGTGCTGCGCGGCATTCATGAAATGGAAGTTCGTACCGGCGATACGGTTGTGGTCATCGGCTGTGGGCCCATCGGGTTGAAATTCATCCGCATGCTCTCGCGTCGCGGTGTAAAGGTGATCGCGCTGGCGCGCCGCTCCGCGCCTCTCGACGTGGCCCGGCACCTCGGCGCCTTCGCCACCATAAATGTGACGGAGGGCAAAGACGCCATTGCCGCGGTGCGCGCGCTCACCGACGAAGCGCGCGGCGCGGATGCCGTGGTGGAAGCCGCGGGCAATCCCGCCACCTGGCGGCAGGCTCTCGAAATGGTGCGTCGCGGCGGCGTAGTGAATTTCTTCAGCGGCTTGCCGAGCGGTACTAAAGTGGAGATCGAACCGGCGACGATTCATTACTCGGAAATCAAGCTGATTTCACCGTTCCATCACACGCCGCGCTTCTTCCGCGAGGCCCTTGAAGCCATTCGTCGCGGAGATATTTCCGCGCACGATTTTGTTACCGAAGAAATTGCCCTGAGCGCTTTGCCGCAAGCCTTCGAGCGCATGAAAGCGCGCAGCGGAGAAATTAAAGTAGCGGTGCGCCCTTAACCGCGCCTGGTTGAACGCCTGGGTGTTTGTCATTCCGAGCGGAGCGAGGAATCTGCTTTCTTCAGCAACAGCCAGAAAAAACAGATTCCTCGCTCCGCTCGGAATGACAAGTTTTGTGGGTTTTCACCAGACTGCTGAGTTTCTGGAACGCCGTCGAGGAATAGCCCTTCGAAAATGCTCCGTCCCGGTGAACTAGAAATCGCGCGAAAAGCTTCCGCCGAGCGGCTGCAGCGCGGCCGAAGCGCAGGCCTACACGCGCTGGCTGGCCACGCATCACTACGAAAACTTCGCGGTGGTTTCCTGGCTGCTGCCTAAATCGCTGCATCAGCATTTCTATAATGTTTACGCCTATTGCCGCTGGGCCGACGATCTCGGCGATGAAATTCCGGATACCGCTCGGGCCCTGGAACTTCTGGATTGGTGGGAGCGCGAACTGCGCCTCTGCTACGACGGCCGCCCTGCGCATCCGGTCTTCGTCGCACTGCGTCAGACCATCGAAGCCAAAGAAATTCCCGAGCAGCCCTTCGCCGATTTGCTAAAGGCTTTTCGCCAGGACCAGGTGGTGAAGCGCTATCCAACCTGGGACGCGATGATCGATTACTGCGTCTACTCCGCCAATCCCGTTGGGCGCCTGGTGCTGTATCTCTGCGGGTATCGCGACGCCGCAGCGCCAGCAACTTTCTGACGCCACCTGCACCGCGTTGCAACTGGCGAATTTCTGGCAAGATGTCAGCCGCGACCTGGAAAAAGGCCGCATCTATATTCCGCTCGACGTCGCCGCGGCGCACGGCGTCAGCGAACACGATATCGTGACGCGGCGTTTTCATCAGGGCTATGTGCACCTGATGCAGGATTTGATTTGCCGCACGAGAGAGCTTTTCGCGGCAGGAGCGCCGCTGCCAAAACTAGTGGACGGCCGCCTCAGCATTGACCTGGACATGTTCAGCCGCGGCGGCTTGGCCATCCTTGATGCCATCGAGGCCTGCGGCTACGACACGCTGCATCACCGCCCGGTCGTGACCAAAGGCAAACAAGTTCGCCTGCTCGGCCAAGCGCGTATTCGCCAAGTTCACCGCGACTTCTGACGCGAGCGCCGCCTTTGTAGGGGCGCAGCTTTATCCCGAGCCGCGAGGGAATGCCGCGCCCAACCACCTAGGTCGCAATGTCCCGCGCACCACAGCATCTAGACGTCGCGCAATCCTACGAAGCTTGCCAACAGATAGCCCGCGCCTCGCACAGCAATTTTTATTACGCGTTCTATCTGCTGCCGAAACCCAAACGCAACGCACTTGCCGCCTTGTACGCCTTCAACCGTCTCGTCGATGATGTCGCCGACGAAGGCGCGGACCTGCCGGCAAAACAGCGTGGCCTGGCGCGGTGGCGCGCGGAATTGGACGAAGCGGTTACCGGCGTAGATCAAAGTTTCGACGGCACGGCGGCGACGACATTGGCTGACGCGCCTCTTAATGACTCGCTAGCCATCTTACCGGCGCTAGCCGACACGCTGGAGCGCTACAAAATCCCCACACGCTATTTGCACGATCTAATTTCCGGCGCGGAGATGGACCTCACGATTCACTTGTATCCGACGTTCGAGCGCCTCAAGGAATATTGCTATCGCGTGGCGGGCACCGTCGGCCTCACGTGCACCGCACGTCTTCGGCTTCCAAGATCCCCGCGCCGTGGACCTCGCCGAAAAACTCGGCATGGCCTTCCAACTGACCAACATCATTCGTGATGTTCACGAAGACTACGCCGTGGGCCGCGTCTATCTTCCGGAAGAAGATCTGGCGAGATACAACGTAGCCCCAGCCGACTTCGCGCGCGGCGAAGCCACCCTGGGCGTGCGGGAATTGCTGCGCTTCGAAGCCGACCGCGCTTGGCAAAACTACGAAGAGGGCGCCGCGCTGCTAAATCTGATCGACCAGGATAGCCGCGGCACGCTCTGGGCTACTGGTGCACACGTACAGCGCGCTACTGGCGCGCATCGAATCCGTGGATTTCGCCGTTTTTGGCGAACGCGTGCGCCTCAGCAAAGCAGAAAAAATGCTGTTCATCGCCAAAGCCCGTTTCGGGCGCCTGACGGAAGAGAATATCCTTGAAAAACGTGATCGTGATCGGCGGCGGACTAGCGGGTCTGGCAGCCGGCGTCGCGCTGGCTGAGGCTGGCTGGCGCGTTCGTCTCTTCGAGCAGCGCCCATTTCTCGGTGGCCGCGCGACTTCCTACGTTTTACCGAGCGGCGAGCATGTGGACAATTGCCAGCACGTCACGCTGGGCTGCTGCACCAACCTCGAAGATTTTTATCGCCGCGTGGGCTCAAGCAACAAAATAAAATATTTCGATCGTCTGGCGTTTGTTGATCCGCAAGGCCGTCGCGGCGCAATGCAGGCCGGCATGCTGCCCGCGCCGTTTCATATGGCTGGCTCGTTTACGACGTTCGCGCCGCTTACGCTGGGCGACAAGTTCTCCATCGCCCGCGCCATGCTGGATATCCTTCGCGCCAAGGGCCACACCGCGGACCTCGATGAAACACCGGCCATCTCCATGCTCACTTGGCTCGCGCGCCGCAAACAAACCAAGGGCGCGATCGAGCGTTTCTGGCGCGTCGTATTGGTCAGCGCTCTCGATGAAGAACTCGATCGCACCGACGCGCGCTTCGGCGTAGACGTTTTCTGGAAAGCTTTCCTCTCCAATCGCACCGGATACCGCATGGGCGTTCCCACGGTGCCACTCGCCGATCTGTACGACGGTTGCAAATTAGCCATCGAGCAGAAGGGCGGGGAAGTCATGTTGCGCTCTCCGGTGCGCGGCATCGCAATCGAAAATGGCGAAATCACCGGCGTCCGTTTCGATGACGCAAAAATAGAAACCGCCGACGCCTATGTCTTCGCTCTGCCGCACACCACGCTAAGCGAACTTCTGCCGGACTCGGTGCGCGAGGGCTTTCGAGCCTTCAGCAATCTCGGCAATATCAAGGACTCGCCCATTACCGGCGTGCATTTCTGGTTCGACCGTCAAGTGATGGACGAACCCTTCGTCACCCTGCTGGACACTCACACACAATGGATCTTCAACAAATCCATGCTCTACACCGATTCCAGTGTCCCGAAAAAAGCCGTCGGCGCGAGCGATGCCGACGCAAGTGCTACTGCCGCGACGCAATATCTGCAAATGGTCATCAGCGCGTCTTACGATCTAATTCCCAAGTCTCGCCAGGAAATTATCGATATTGTGCTAAACGAGGTCCGGCAGGCCCTGCCAAAATCCCGCGACGCACAGCTGCTAAAAGCCACGGTCATCAAGGAAACCACCGCCACGTTCTCGCCCGAGCCCGGGATCGACCGCTGGCGCCCGCAGCAAAAATCTCCCGTTGCCAAAATGTTTCTCGCCGGCGACTGGACCGCCACCGGCTGGCCCGCCACCATGGAGGGCGCGGTCCGCAGCGGCTACCTGGCCGCCGAAGCCGTCCTAAGCGCCGCAGGGGAACCGAGGTCATTCCTGCAGCCCGATCTCCCGCCCGACGGCCTGGTGAAGCTCATTTAATAGCGAATCCTGGGAACGCCAACGGTCTGCAAAGAAATACCAACACCGAGCTAACCCAAATCCGCATCAAACGAACTTAAATGCCGTTCGCGCGTAGTGAATCCCTCGCACCGCGCGTCCAGTTCTCGATACGCTTCGCCGGACGACTGCAAGAAATGTTCATAATCCTCGCGACTCTCCCACACATCCATGGACACAAAGCGTAGCGGCACTGCGATATTGCGCAGCAACGTGGTGGAGCGAAACTTCGCGTCCGTGGCAAAAAGCCGCGCCCACTCCCCGGAGGCCGAGTACGCGGAAGTAAACAGCTCTTCACACTCGCTCTTGACATCGAACTCCCAGAGGACTACAAACATAGATGTCCTGTCTCCTGCTCCTGGACGCACGCAGCTCTGCAAGCAAACCTCAGGGATTGGTTGCGCCGTCCGGCCGAGTGTAGCAATCCGTACTACCTATGGTGCAGTAAGATTTTTCGCGTGGTGCGCAGTGTGATGGATGCCCTAGTTGTGGCTCCTTACCTCGAAAAGTTGTGTGAGCAGTAGTTTGACCGGTTCCGGAAACAGTTGCGTCGGCAGTCCTATGCAGCGTGGCGTGCATGTCCCATATCGCCGCGTTCCATCATTTCGCATGGCGTGACCGTATTCACTCGAAGTTAGGCAGCAAGTTGTGGCAGTCCGTCGAATCGCGCGGACGGAGGTTTGTGTGGATCGCAAGTACAGTCACCGCGGCTATCGTGACGCGGAAAACAAAGAAAAAAAAGAAAAGCCTCGTAAGCAGCCGCCCGCCGGTGGTCCGCGAGGCGCCGACCAGTTCGGGCCCCGTACCCCGCGCATGGTTGGCACAGTGACCCGCGCCCGCTGTTCTAATTGCGGCGCGGTTCTCACCCCCGGCTTCGATGCCGAAGGTACTTGTCCCAAGTGTCAGTTCGAGCTCCACTGCTGCAAGCAATGCCGCTTTTTCGATACCGGGGTTCGTTTCGAGTGTACGCAGCCTATCCCCGAGCGCATCACTCCCAAGGACGTAAAGAACAATTGCACTTTCTACGCCTTCCGCACCACGGTAGAGAAAGACACCGCTCCAACCACCTACACGCAACCCAACAACATCCCCACCGCTCCCATGGCTCCGTCTCGGCCTCTGGACGCACGCCAAGCCTTCGAAAACCTCTTCAAAAAATAATTGTTTAGTTTGGTTGCCGGAAGTAGCGGAGTGTAGGCCTACGGCCAGCCTCAAGCCACGCTGTAGGAAGAGCGAGCGCCACGCGAGAAACGGTCAACACGTGGCGCTGCGCCTAAATGCTATTCACGTCACCTGCCGCGAATCCGCAAATCAATTCTGGTAGGGCAGGTATCTCCACATGTCGTTCAGGTCGCCGTTCCCGGTCGTGCTCGTGGAATCGTAACCCTGACCGCCGAAAAGCCAGAGTTGACCGTTCGCGTCAACCCAGCGCGTCGCATTGCTGCGGCCGCCGGGAGTCCATATGTAATACGTAAAGTAGGGGCGCGTGTTTGCGGCGCCGTAAACTCCGTTTTGGCTCCCGGTGTTCGAGCCTTTGATCCAAGTCCACGTACCCGGCTGGCCTGCGCTCGAGTTGGGCGTGTAGACCCACAGATCGTTGAGGGCGCCGTTGCCGTTGGTTCCCGTAGAATCGAGACCCCATCCGCCAAAGAGCCAGAAGTTTCCACCTGCGTCGGTCCAGGCGCTGGCACCCCAGCGCGAGCCGGGAAGTGCGCCAGTCGTAGCGACAGGGGAGCAGATAATATTTCCGTCCACAGTCAGGCCAACGGTAAGGCCGCAAGTGCTGGCTGCGCCAATCGTGCTCACTGGGCCTACAACCGTCTCGGCTTCATAAGCGCCTGTCTGGTTCGCCGTAGTGTGGCCCATTACGAACGTCCACTCATTGTTGGCGATGTTGTACACCCAGAGATCGTCGAGAATTCCGTTTTGCGTCGGCGGATTTTTTGAGTCTTCGCCTTCTCCTCCGAAGAGCCAGAAATTACCGTTAGCATCCGCCCAGCCGGCCGCCTCTTGGCGTCCTCCAGGTGCGTTGGTGGTCGAAGGCATTCCCGGAGTCCCGTAGATGCCAATCTGGTTCGCCAGGCTGGAGCCGGAAACGAACGTCCAGGTGCCACCCGAGTATTTCCACATATCGTTGAGGAATCCCAATGTCCCGGCGCCGTCTTTGCCATATCCGCCGAAGAGCCAGAAGTTTCCGGCAGCGTCGGTCCAAGTGAGCGCGTTGACGCGTGCGCCCGGATAGGGATTCGCGCTCGGCGGGTAGATGCCGTTTTGGTCGAGATTTACGGTGGCTGGAGTGCTTGAGCTCTGCCAACTCCACTGCCCGACACTGTTCGTGAACGTGGCGGAATTGTTGCCGCCATAAGCGCTGGCATTGAACTCCCAAAGGTCGTTCCGATAGCGTGCGCCGTCCGAACCCCCGAAGAGCCAAAGATTTCCGGCTTTGTCGGTCCAGGTGGCTGCGCCCAGCCTTGCCGGAGGCATGCCGGGCGTGGCAAAGTATCCGCCCTGTCCCTCACTCTGCGCGTTGGCTATGACTTCCGCGCCGACCGTGCTGGGCGTCGTAGATGGCGGGATGGGGGGAACCACCGTCGGGTCGTAGCCGCCGACCAACTGCCATTGGCAGTAGTCGAAGGTCGCTACGCAGACCCAGAGGTCGTTCATTACGTCAGGCAATGTGTCCGGCGAGGTGTTCCCCGACAACTCCCACCCATCTGCCACCGAAGAGCCAGAGGTTGCCCGATGTGTCTGTCCACCCGGCGGCACCGTAGCGCGCACCAGGGGTGTTGGTAAAAGGGTTCGGGATGGCTGTTGGCGCGCTGGTTGGGAACGAGCCATATGCCGGCTGCGAAATCGTTACAGCCGTCTTTGTGCCGTCGATCCACGTCCAGTCATCATGTCCGCAGTCGACAATGATATTGGTGATGCTTTGGGTCACCACGCCTTTATAGTTCCATAGCGTGCAGCCCTCGTCCTCGGAGCTGGGGGCGTGAAAAACCGAGATCTCGTATTGATCGTTCAGAGCCTCGGGCGTGGCAAACGTGAAAGGTCCGTTTTCCGTGGCGATTAGGGTATTGCCCAGGTTGTTCTGCAAAACGAAGCTGCTGTCCGTGATCGGGCCGTTGTGCGGTGGGACTCCGGCAAGACCAACAATTGTTCCCCCGACGCTATAGGTCACCGCAGGGCAAACGATCGCAACCTTCGTGACATTGGAGGTGGCGGTTCCTGTGCCCGTACCAGTGGTGATCGTGCAGGTCTGCGTCGGCCCGGTGGGCTGCGCGAAGATGGTTACCGTATAGGCCGTACCCGTGGGCACGAGGTTCTTGAACGTGAAGGCCTGATTCCCATTGGCCGGGCTGATCGTGAGCTGTTCCGAATCACTGCTGTTTTCGAGGATCAATCCCGTGCCGACAACACCGGTAACGGTGCCACCAATCGAGTAGCTCAATACGCAGGTCACCGCAACTTTATTCACGTTTGCGGTGGCAACTCCACTTCCGTTCGTCACCGTGCAAATCTGGTTGGGGCCGACCGGTTGCGTTACAACCGTGACGGCGTAAAGATCCGCGCCGGTTACCGGCGTCTTAAATTGGAAAGGGCCATTCGCATTAATCGTCAGGCTGTCGCCGCCGTTGTCCTGCAAGATCACGCTCGTGTTAGCGACGAGACCGGTAATCATGCCACCGATAGTGGCGGTGACCGGGTTTGTGGTGCAGGCGACGGTGATTCCGGTGACGTCCGCAGTGGCCGTGCCGCTACCAGCGGTCACGGTGCAAGTCTGTGTCGGATTGCTGGGTTGCGTTTGCACGGTTACCGCGTAGGTGCCGCCGCTGGGGACGGAGCTCAGGAATGTGAAAGTGCCGTTCGTGCTGATGTTAAGGGTATCTACGCCGTTATCCTGGAGAACCATCTTGCTGCCCGCGAGCCCTGAGATCGTTCCGCCGATCGTAAAGGGACCTGTCGCACTCGTGCTACCAGTCGTCGACAAGCTAGAGGCAGGCACTCCGCTGCAACCGGCGACAAGCGCCAAAATCGCCGCGATATACACCAGAAAGAAGGATTTTTGGGCAGCTCTCATGACCTTATTCTCTCCTTGCGTTTCCTGCTAACTCTGGCGCCCGGCTATCCGAAGCCAGTTCGCAGGTGCCCTGCCTCGCTTCACGCGTCGTGCGTCGGGCCCGGACTGCCCTCACATCCGTGAGAGAAAGGGTCGCCGCGTTCGCGGCAGTCCCTAGCGTCCAGTACTACTAGGCGGCCTAAGAATACTGTCTGACTTTGTGTCAATCAATTCGTACGGGAAGGGGTGTGCTCACATGCGCAATAACCAACTGCGTCAACGATTCCTATCGCCATCCGGCGATAAATCTGGTGGGCAGGCAAGGCCAGCCAGTGGAGCTGGGTTGAAGTTCTGAAGTCTCAAGCCTCTGCTACGATACGTTGTGCTCTACGATACGTTGTGGTCATCGCCAACGGACGCAACGCACGGGTCTGCTGCGCCCCAGTGGGAAAATTGACTTCATGCCTGAGGCATTCGTGAAGGCGCTGGTCCGCCGCACCGTTCCGCGGCCGCTGCGGAACTGGCTGCGCTCGCCTTCCAAATCCGTGGAATGGATGTGGGACAGCGCGCGCTTTTCTGTCGGCGTCACCAACACATTGGAAATTTCGCCTCACGTGCGCATCGCCATGCATCCGCACGCCTACAAAGTGGCCTGCAAAGCGCAAGTCGCCGAACCAGAAGAGCGCGCGGAATTTCAGAATTTCCTTTCCTATTGCAACGCCAGGATGTTCCTCTTCGACATCGGCGCCCACTATGGTCTCTTCAGTCTCGTGGCCGCACATTTCGGAGGCCAAGCGGTGGCGGTGGACCCCTCGGCCATGGCCGTCCGGATGATTGCGCGGCAAATCACGCTGAACCATGCCGAGGAAAAAATTCGCACGCTGCAAGCCGCCGTCAGCGACACCAGCGGTGCGTTGCAGATGCTCAGTTCCGGAGTTTTTTCCGAAGGCTATTTCAAATTGGTCGCCGGGCGCGCGGCCAGCGAACTCACCAAAATTCGCGCAGTCACCATTGACGAAATGACCTCCGAGTTTGGCGCCCCCACGCACATTAAGATCGATGTGGAAGGCCATGAAGCCGCGGCGCTGCGCGGCGGTGGCGAAACTTTTGCCCGCCATTCACCGATTCTATTTCTCGAATTACACAACCACATGGTCGCCGCCGACGGTGGCGACCCAAACGCCGCCCTGAACGAACTGCAAACCCTGGGCTACGCCCCGTTTTCCTTCGCCGGCGAAGTGCTCGATCGCCCCGCCATCTTCAGCAAGCCCATTACCCGCGTGGTCGCCCGTCGCGTCTCCAATTCCTGACGCTCCTAGGAGCCCCTAAGGATTTTTGTTCTTCAGCCGATACAAAATCTGCCCGATCATGCTCAGCCACAAGTCCGCGTCATTCGCCGGTCAGCTTGTGACGCCGCAGCAAGCGCCGCACCTTTTCTTCCGGAGTCTTACCAGAACGCGGCGTCAAATACCCGCAGGCGTGCAGCGCCTCGATCAACGCCTTGCTGATGCGCTCGATGTCCCCGGCTGTTGCGGGCTTAAGCTGTGCGGCCGGCAGCGTCTTCTTCGTCACGCGACCTTGGGCGCCGAGCGCTTCACGTCTCGCGCTAATTCATACATGCACACCGCCACCGCCTGCCCCAAATTCATCGATCGATGCTCGACCCGCGTAGGAATGCGCAGCAACCAGTGACAATGACTCAGCTCCTCGTTTGAAAGCCCCACGCGTTCCGAGCCAAACAGCAATGCCACGTTGCTTGACGACAGCCGCTTCCGAATGATCTTCCCAGCCTCCGGCAAAGCCTTAACTCGATGATGCAACTCCCGCTCTCCCACCGCAGTGGTGCCGATCACTAAAGTGCAATCCGCCACCGCATCGCCGACGAAGCAAACTCCTCCGCTTCAGTCAGCACCGAAGAAGCCCCCACCGCCGACCGCGCCTCGCGATACCCCGTCTCGTAGGGATTCACCACGCGCAGCCGCAAAAATCCAAAATTACTCATCGCCCGCGCCGCCGCGCCGATATTCAGCGGATTCCGCGGATTCACCAAGATCACCCGCAGCCGATCGTTGTAATCAGGGATTGTCACGCGCACGATTCTACCGTACCGCGCAGATCCGCAGCGTATCCGAGGGGTAATTCGTCGTATAGTTTCGTAAAGGTGCTGACATGAAACATGCATCTTGGGAGCCGGGGCCATCGGGGGCTTGGTAGGCACCGTGCTGTCATCGCTTGGCGAGGACGTTGCCGTCCTGGTGCGACCGGAGAAGTTGGCGAACTATCCCGCGAACTTGACGCTCAACGTCCTTCTGGCGTTCTTCCGCTCCCGCAAAAGCCGTCGCCACGCTGACGCAGCCGGTCGACGTGTTGTGGATTGCCACCAAGACGTATCAACTTTCGGCTGCTCTCGAAACGGTGCAAGCCTCGCCCGGCTGCATCGTGCCCTTGTTGAATGGCGTGGACCACGTCGCGGTTTTGCGCGCGCGATTTAAGAACGAGCGCGTGGTTCCAGGAACCATCGCGGTGGAGGCCGAGAGGCTCGCTCCGGACCATTCATCCACGCTCCCCGGTCGTGCGCTTCAACCTCGCCGCCAGCGGAGTGCATCTGCTAGGAGCAATCGTCGCGCGGTTGGGCGACCTGGGCTTCGCCTGCCAGTTCATTCAGAATGAGCAGACGCTGCTGTGGGGTAAGCTTTGCTTCCTCGCGCCGTTTGCCCTAGTGACCTCGGCATCGGGCAAGAATATTGGGGAGATATTGGCGGACGCCGCTTGGAAACA
Organism: uncultured Acidobacteriota bacterium; assembly: GCA_963798585.1. Classification (GTDB taxonomy): domain Bacteria; phylum Acidobacteriota; class Terriglobia; order Acidiferrales; family UBA7541; genus Acidiferrum. The sequence continues at coordinate 1,887 of CAWCTJ010000002.1, read as the reverse complement.
GGAGCTGACCGCCGCGATTGCCGAGGCCTGCGCCGTGGCGAACGCGAGCGGTGCGGAGATTACCGCGGCGCAGATTCAGTCGGTTTTCGCCAGCGCGCCCCCGGCGATGCGCAGTTCCATGCAGAAAGATGTGGTCGCCGGGCGCGAGCTGGAATTGGATGCCATCGGCGGCCCGATTGCGCGTGGTGGCGAACGCTACGGAATAGACGTCTCGACTACGGTGAAGCTGATGGCGGCGATTCGTTCCAAGACTTTGTCGCCCAAGGCCTGAAGGAGTGGCTGGGTACGAAGAACTCACGGATTGCCGACGCTTTGCGCGAATGCGAATGCGGCATGGTTAAATCGTTCGCCATGGTCCACAACGCTGCACTACGTAAACTCCCGCTTTTAATCCGCCGCACCAGCCGAAGTCTGCAACTCGCGCGGCGCCACGGTCCGCGTGCGCAATCGACGCGTCCCAACATACGACGCGATTCCTCCGGCAATGATCAACGCGCCAAACACCAACCCGTTCATCCCCAACACGCTTTCGCTCTCGCTTTCCACCATCGCCAGGCTCAACAACGCCAGCGGACAAATTCCCAGCATCACCGCGCCGGCCATCCCGCCGGGCACGCGAAACTCCCGCTTCAGCTCCGGCTCGCTAATGCGCAACGCCACCAGCGTCACAAATTCCAGCATTAAGCTCGCACCATAGAGCATGATGTCCAGAGTAACCAGCCGCTTGAATCCCAGCCCCAGGCACAGCGCCCACCCCGACGCGCACACCAGAATCGCCACCCACGGCGCTTTGGTCCGCGCACTCACCTTGGCAAAGAACTTCGGCAGCATACCGTCAGTGGCCATCGCCAGCGGCAGCCGCGAATAGCTCATCACCAGCGCGTTGAACATGCCAAACGCGCTCATCATGCCGCCTACCACGATCAAAAATCGCAGCCACTCAAATCCAAAAACCGTTCCGCCCAGCCGTCCCGCCACTTGCGCCCATGAACCATCTCCGCTAAACGAACTCGCCGGCGCGCCGGTAAAATAAACCGCTAGGAACGGCAGCACGTACGTCAGCGACACCAGCACCACGGCCGCAATCATGGCCTTCGGATACGTCCGCTGCGGGCGTTCGACTTCCTGCGCAATGGTCGAGGCGTTGTCCCAGCCCATGTAATTCCACATCGCCACCAGCACAGCGCCGATCAGCCCCAACTCCGAACCGCCAGACGTGCTGGCCACGGCATGAGCATCCGCCAGCGCCCCCACCTTAAACGGCGCCAAAACCACCACCAGTGCAAACGGTGCGGAAAGCAAAAAGAACAGCCACAACGACGTAATTCCCACCACGCGCACGCCAGCCATATTCAGCGCTGCGCACTCACCACCACAAACAGCCCGGCCAGCACTCCGTGATTGCCCACGCCAAACCACGGCGCAAGTTGCTTCAGATAAAAACGAAAGCGTCGGATAAATCGCCATATCAAAAATGCTTGCCGCCAGCGACAGCCACGCCTCTTGAAATCCCCAAAAATTCCCCAACCCGCGCCGCACCCACGCGTAATACCCGCCCTCCGATGGCAGCGCGCTCGAAAGTTCGCCAATCATGAACGCTGTCGGCAAACACCACAGCACCGGCAAAAACAAGAGCACCAGGATCCCATGGCCGTACCCCGCGCCGGAGACAACTTCTTCCGTGCCATATGTGCCGCCGGACACCATGAAAAATGTCGCGGCCACAAGCGGCCACAGCGTCATTTTAGCGACTCTGGTTTTTGTGCTGGAAATTGTGCGGGAAGGCAGCTGGGCTGGAAGAGATAACGTGCTCAATTTTTACCGTCGTCCTCCTAAAGCGATGTTCGTTTTTCGAGAAAACGAATTCGCATTTTCAGAATACAAGTT
>CAWCTJ010000001.1:0-86351 GCA_963798585.1 uncultured Acidobacteriota bacterium | reverse complement strand
GGATCACGTCGCAACAGCACACACCACGGATGACCAAGCGGAGACGGTGCTTGCGCACATTCTTCGCGGCACGGGGCTGGCGGGACTGGGCGGGATTCACGCGGTGTCTGGAGCGGTGCTGCGGCCACTGCTCAGTATTCGGCGTGGGCAACTACGTGAATATCTAAAATCTCGGAAGCAGCGATGGCGCGAGGACGCCACGAATCTGGACACTACGAAAACGCGCGCGCGCATTCGCAAGACGCTCATCCCTTTGCTGGAAAAGAAATTTCAGCCTGAAGTGATTGCGCATTTGGCGGAGCTGGCGGAACGCGCGCGGGAAGACGAACAATTTCTGGACGACGCGGCGGTGAGCGAACTTAGCGCGGGACTAAAATCCGCACAGGGCGAACTGCGGATGGGGTGGGCGAGCTGGTGCAGAGGGCAGCGCCGGCACTGCGCGGGCGAATGGTAAGGAGAATCGTTAAGGAGTTGCAGTCCCGTAAAGGCGAATTGGGCGCAGGACATGTGGCCAGTGTGTTGGAGTTGGCGCAGAGCGGAGAAAATGGCAAGTTGCTGCGGCTGCCCGGCGGCGTGGAAGTGCGCCGAGAAAAAGATGCGTTGGTATTTCGCGCAACCGACAACTCACGCGGGGATCCGGAAACGGCGATCGAGTATGAGCGCGAGGTAGCATTGGGCGCTGGCGGCGAAACTGTCAGCATCCCCTCACTGAGGTGCGCATTTCGCTTCAGGACGATTGACTGGCCCCGCGAGAGGAGCGAAACTAGTAATACGCTAGCGGTCCTGGATTGCTCCCAACTGCGAGCCCCTGTGGTGTTGCGCAATTGGCGTCCTGGCGACCGACTGCAACCGGCGGGACGAAACGGGGTTTACAAACTTAAGCGGTTGCTGAACAAAAAAGGGATCAGCCGCTGGGATCGGAACGGCTGGCCGGTGCTGACAAGTGATGGCGTAATTGCCTGGGCCCGCGGATTTCCGGTGGCGGCAGAGTTTGCGGCCAACGAGAAAACGCGAAGCGGTTTAGTGATCGACGAGGAACCACTTTGAGCGCAGCCTTTTCGCCGGCGCGGATCGCCAGCCGCGTGGCGGTGTTGGGACGAGAGATTTCGCGCGCAAATCAGGGCCGGCGCCTGGACGTGGTGATTACGCTGGACCGCGGATTTATTTTTGCAGCGGATTTGGTGCGGCACCTGACGACCCCGACGGTTTGCCATTTCGTACGAGAAGACGTACGCGACGTGGAACAGGGCGGGCATGCGCGGCGCGAAGTTTTTTTTGGGGTCAGGCCGGAGCTCAAGGGGCGCGACGTACTGCTGGTGGACGCGGTACTGGACAGCGGCGTGACGCAGGAATTTTTGTTGCGGCGGCTCGGCGAGAGCAAGCCACGATCGTTGCGCATGGCGGTGTTGCTGGACAAGCCGGAACGTCGGCGGGTTGATCTGGAGCCCGATTACTTTGGCTTCCGTACTGCATCTAAGGATATGTGGGTGGGTTACGGGCTAGCGGCGGTGAACGGCACGGGCAGAAACAGCAAGCAGCTTTCGCCGATGGGCGCTGGCGAGCGCAAGAATGGAAATAATGCCGGTCGCAAGGGAAGCAAAGCGGTGAATACCGTCAAGGGGCGGAAAAAGTAAGTTGCGAATTTCGGAAGTGCGCCAGGGTTCGTAGCGTTAAAATCGAAGTGCTGAAATTTTACTAAACGATTTATTCAATTTATTCCGCGGTCGGTTGGGGATTGAGTGAGGGCAACGTGAATTCCAGTTCCACGGCAAAAACAGTTTTATTTTGGATTTCAATCGTTTTTCTGGGCGTGATGCTTTGGAAGCTGGTGTCCGCCAATGGCGCGCAGGCGCGGGAAGACGAGCCCAGCTACAGCTAGTTCATGGCTGAGGTAGATCAAGGCAACGTCAAAGAGGTGACCCTGTACCTTTCGCCGAACAGCTATGAGCTGCAGGGCGAGTACAACAAAGATCACCGCAAATTCCACACGACAATCTTCAAGGAAGCGGCGCCGGATTTGATGAAGACGCTGCGCGACAAAGCGGTACAAATCAAAGTGAAAGAAGTGCACAGCGGCGACTGGGTGTTGATATTGCTGAACGCCTTGCCGCTCTTGCTACTCGCGGGATTTGTGTTTTTCCTGATGCGGCAGATGCAGGCAGGTGGAAACAAAGCGCTGAGCTTTGGGAAGTCGCGGGCGCGCCTGCTTTCAGCGCAGCAGAAGAAGGCGACGTTTAAAGATGTGGCTGGCACGGATGAAGCCAAGGAAGAGCTGCAGGAGATTATTGAATTTTTGAAAGATCCGCAGAAGTTCCAGAAGCTGGGCGGACGCATTCCGAAGGGAGTGCTGCTCGTCGGACCTCCGGGAACGGGAAAGACTTTGCTGGCACGGGCCATCGCGGGCGAAGCGAACGTGCCCTTCTTCTCCATTTCCGGCTCGGATTTCGTGGAAATGTTCGTGGGCGTGGGCGCGAGCCGCGTCCGCGATTTGTTTGAACAGGGAAAGAAGAACGCGCCGTGCATTATCTTTATCGATGAAATCGACGCAGTGGGACGTCACCGCGGCGCAGGCTTGGGCGGCGGTCACGACGAGCGCGAGCAGACGCTTGAACGCGTTGCTGGTAGAGATGGATGGTTTCGAATCAAACGAAGGCGTGATTTTGATAGCCGCAACGAACCGGCCGGATGTGCTGGATCCTGCGCTGTTGCGGCCGGGCCGGTTTGACCGGCGCGTGGTGGTAGCACGGCCGGATGTGAAAGGCCGCGAAGAAATTCTTCGCGTACACACGCGCAAGGTGCCTATTTCCGACGACGTGGACCTCTCAATCATCGCGCGCGGCACGCCTGGATTCTCTGGCGCAGACCTGGCCAACCTGGTGAATGAAGCGGCTCTTTGGGCCGCGCGGCAAAATCGCAAATTCGTCTTGATGGTGGACTTTGAAATGTCCAAGGACAAAGTGATGATGGGCGTGGAACGACGCTCCATGATTTTGTCCGATGAAGAAAAGAAGAATACGGCGTATCACGAGGCGGGACATGCTCTGGTGGCGGCGATGACCCCGGGCGCCGATCCCGTGCACAAGGTCACGATTATTCCGCGTGGCATGGCGCTGGGCTTGACCATGCAGTTGCCGATCGACGACAAGCACACCTACACGCGGACCTATCTAGAAACGCATGCTCGCGGTGCTGATGGGCGGGCGTTCCGCGGAAGAAATTTTCCTGGGACACATTACTACCGGCGCGGGCAACGACATCGAGCGCGCTACGGAAATCGCGCGCAACATGGTCTGCGAATGGGGCATGAGCACGCTGGGACCGCTGGCGTTCGGCAAGAAGGATGAAGCCATCTTCCTGGGCCGCGAAATTACGCAACATCGCGACTACTCGGAAGACACCGCCATCCAGATCGACAAAGAAGTGAAGCGCATCGTCAGCGAGGGCTACGACAAGGCGCGCGCGGTGCTGCAACAACAACAAGGAAACTCTGGAGCATATCGCGCTGGCGCTGCTGGATCGCGAAGTGATCGACGGCTCGGAAGTGCAGTTGCTGATGGAGAACAAGCCGCTGCCGGAGAAACCGCGTACTCCGCCTCCACAGCCCCCGCAGGCCGCGCCCAGCGCGGATCCCAAGCTGGTGCGGCCAGAGTTGCGGCCGGCGCCGGGCTTTACGCGCGGAGAAAATCCCGCGAAAGCATAAGACTCAGTCGGTAGTAACGGAAACAAGAGCGGCACGACTTGTCGTGCCGCTTCTTTTTTGTGGCTGCCCCTCGCACGCTGCCGGCGTGCACGCGGCCGCATAATTGCGTTAGACTACCGCCATGGCGAAGCAAAATACCGACAATCTGAATGTGACTTGTCCGTGCTGCCAGGCGAAGTTGGTGGTGGATCCAATTTTCGGCGCCGTGCTTTCGCATGAGGCGCCGTGAGGCCCGGGCCAAACGTGGATTTGACCGACGCGCAGAAAATCCTTGCCGACCAGAACCGGCAGCGCGAAGACAAATTCGCTGATTCCTGGTTTCAAGAGAGCAACAAAGAAGACATCCTGGCGAAGAAGTTTGAAGAAGCGATGAAAAAGGCCAAGGACGCGCCCGTTGGGAAGCCGATTCGCGATTTTGATTTGGATTAAGAATCAGTGGTACTCCTCCCTTTGTCCTGAGATTGTGCTGGGATTGTGCTAAGACGCAAAAAATACAAATTGCAGCTGCGGTCGGGGACGCTGGTGCTCGGCGAGCGCACCCTGGTCATGGGTGTGCTCAATGTGACGCCAGACAGTTTTTCCGATGGCGGTAAATTTCTCGATGTGCGTGATGCGGTGAAGCAGGCGCTGGCGATGGAAAAGGCTGGCGCGGATCTGATCGATATCGGCGCGGAGTCCACGCGGCCGGGTTCGCAAGAGACGACAGCTGCGGAAGAGTTGCGGCGGTTGCTGCCCGTACTGGAAGCACTGCACGGCAGGATGAAAATACCGATTTCGGTGGATACGCGGAAAGCGGCGGTGGCGGAAGCGGCGCTCAAAGCCGGCGCGCAGATTATTAATGATGTGTCTGGACTGCGCCACGACGCTGCCTTGGCGGGGGTGGCGGCTAAATACCAAGCGCCACTCATCTTGATGCACATGCGCGGCGAACCGCGGACCATGCAGAAGACGGCGTTCGCGAGCGATGTTCTGAAAGATGTGCTGCGGGGACTGCGCCATTCTCTCGAAATCGCGCGTCGCGCGGGCGTCAAAAAATCACAAATCATCCTGGATCCAGGCATCGGCTTTGGCAAGAGCTTCGCGCAGAATTACGAACTGCTACGAAAATTGCCAGCAGCTCGCCAAGCTTGGCTATCCGCTGCTGGTGGGCACGTCGCGGAAAGGTTTTCTTGGCAAGACATTATCGCGCGAAGGCAAAGCCGCGCCCCCGGAAGAGCGTATCTGGGGGACCGCCGCGACGGTGACCGCGAGTATCTTGGCGGAGCGCACATCGTTCGCGTTCACGATGTGGAAGAAATGGTGAAGGTCGCCAAAGTTGCGGATTGCGTGCTCGGCGGAAATAAAATGCGAATTTAAAGACGCGATTTTTGTTCTACCGGATGGGCTTGCCGCGAAAGGTCCCTCTTCGAGCTCACACGACCTTATATTGTGCCGGACGAAAATCAATTTCTTTCCAGCGGCTGCGTGCGATAATTTCGTCTTACAAACGAGGTGTTTCCGTGGTGCTGGTGAAGAGTGCGGTCATTTTCTGCTTGCTGATTGGGTGCCTGATGTATGTTCCTTTCGCTTCCGCGCAGTTGCCGCAGATGAAATCGGACCCGTTGAAGCCGCCACAGGGCATGCAGGGGCAGTGGGCGTGTTCGGCGACGGAAGTTTCCTCGTGCGCGGAGGCGGCAAGCAAGATTTTGCCGTTGGTGATGGGACCGTCGCCGATGGAAGAGAATTTGCGGCGGCTCACCGATGAGATTGGCGGACGCGTTTCGGGTTCGCCCCAAATGGCGAAGGCGGTGGAGTGGGGTGTAGCAGCGTTTCGCGCCGCAGGCATCGCGGTGCACACGGAAAAATATACGTTGCCCGTGACCTGGGCCGCCGGAGAAACCAAGCTAGAGCTTTTGGGACTGGACGCCGCGGCAATTGAGAAATTCCCACTACGCCTGGCGGCGGTAGGATGGTCTCCGGCGACGCCCGCGGGCGGCATCGAAGCAAATATTGTGGACGTCGGCTACGGCTCGGAGGCGGACTTCGCGAATGCGCAAAGGTCCGCTGAAAGGCGCGCTGTTGCTGGTGAATGGCGACGTCAGCGTGACTTGGGCGGACCTTTTCGCCGAATACCTGCGCGCGCCGGACATTATCGAACGCGCGATGAAGGCTGGAGCCGCGGCCATTCTATGGACCAGCCAACGCGAACGACTGCTGCTTTACCGGCACACCAATACCGGCGACGGCGCGCTCGAAGAACTTCCGCAGGCGATAGTGGCACGCGAAGATGCGCTACGGCTGTCGCGCCTGATTGCGGCACACCCTGGGAAAATCCGCGCGCGGTTTACGATGAACAACAAAATCGGCGGGCCGATCGAACAAGAAAACGTGGTCGGCGAGATTCGCGGCTACGAAAAACCGGACGAAGTGGTTCTGCTGGGCGCGCATCTGGATTCCTGGGAACTGGGCACCGGGGCGCTGGACAATGGCTGCAACGCGGCGATGGTGATCGAAGCGGCGCGCGCGATCAAAGCCACGGGACTGGTTCCGAGGCGCACCATCCGCTTCGTGCTTTTTAGCGGCGAAGAAGAAGGCATGCTTGGTTCGTGGGCCTACGTAAAGTCGCACGACGCGGAGCTGGATAAAATTCGCGCCGTGGTAATTTTCGACTCCGGAGTGGGGCGGGTGACGGGTTACTCGCTGGGCGGCCGGCACGATATGGAAGATCCGGTCCGTGAAGCGCTGCAGCCACTAAATCGTGGGACGTCGACCGGCATACCCAAGACGCGGATATCGGGACCGACAATTTCGATTTTCTATTGCAGGGCGTGCCAACCTGGTGGCCAACCAGGAAGTGGCCAACTATCTTCAGAATTATCATGCCGCGTCGGACACCTTGGACAAGGTGGACATGCGGGAATTAAAATTAAATACCGTGATCGCCGCGCTGACGGCTTGGGGACTGGCGGACCGTAACACGCCGTTTGGGAAGCGCCAGAGTCGCGCGGAAATCGAAGGCGTCTTGAAAGAGACCGGTCTGGACCAGCAGCTGAAGGCCTTGGGTTACTGGGAAGGCTGGCAAAACGGCACACGCGGCAGAAAACCTTAGCTCCCGAAAACTCCAGCTTCAAAAATAGCCTCCAGAAACTCTGCATACTCGTTGCTCTTCAGCAACACGCACCGATTGGGGCCCTTCACAGCAAGCATGAGGCCGCGAATACCCGCTATAATAGAGAGGTGACTGATTCTCTCCCCGCAAAAGCTGAGGCCGTTTCCGTGCGCATCTTGGCCCTCGATTATGGGCGTTCGCGCATCGGAGTTGCGCTGGCAGATTCGGCCGTGGGACTGGCGCAACCGTTGTGCACGCTCGAACGTATCAATCGTAATGAGGATATGCGCCGGCTGCGGGAGATGGCGCGGGAACACGGCGTGAAGCAGATCGTGGTGGGCCTGCCACTGCGCCTGGACGGTACGCGCGGAGAAATGGCCGAGGAAGCGGAAGGATTCGCGCAGCGTTTGCGGAAGCAAGTCGGCGTGCCGGTGGAAATGGTCGATGAACGGCTGACCAGTTGGGAAGCCGAGCGATTGCTCGAAGAAGTGCAGGGACGGGTGATCAAATCTCCCGCGAGCCCAGGCCAGCCCCGCGAAAAAAGATCTGGGCCGCGTCAGCGTGGACGCCGTGGCGGCGGCGGTAATTTTGAAAGAATATCTGGAACGGCAGCAGGTCGGAGACAAAGAAACGTAATGCCGAAAACTCAGCTTCGTAAATTCAATACGAGGCGCGGCGATTCTTGGGGCGTAGGTGATCACCGGGTGGGGCGAGATTGAGATTTCTGTTTACATTGTTTTTGCTGGCGCTCCTGGCTGCCGCGGTTGGCGCAGCTTGGCTGTGGTATGGGATAACGCAACCGTATCAGCGATTTGGCGCAGAAGGCGTTTTTGTAGACGTGCCACACGGGGCGTCCAGTCGCACGGTGGGGCACCTGCTGCAGAACGAAGGCGTGATTCGCAGTGAGTTTGCTTTTGAGATTTATGCGCGGCGAAAACATTCACGGACCGTGCAGGCCGGAGAATATTTTTTTGATCACGCCGCCAGTACGCGAGACGTTTTCTGGAGGATGGTGAAGGGTGATGTTTACCAGCAGCCCTTCACCGTGCGCGAAGGCGATACGATGTTCGATATCGCCAAGGAACTGGAAAAAGCCAAGCTCATGAAGCTTGAAGAATTTCTGGCGGCGGCCAGCGATCCTGCTCTGGTTCGCGACATTGCTCCCGGTGCGCCTACGCTGGAAGGGTTCTTGTTTCCGGCCACGTACCATTTGTCGCGACATCCGGTGGCCACGGAATTGACCGCTGACATGGTGAGAAAATTCAAGGAAGAGTGGGCCTCCATCAAGACTGACGGAGCTACGGCGAATACTTCAGCAGGAACGCAGGCAAACGGCGCGAACGCCACAATCGCGACAGACGCGCGCCCGGTGCTGGCGGTGGTGACGCTGGCATCGCTGGTGGAACGCGAAACTCCGCGCCCGGAAGAACGGCCGCTGGTGGCGGGGGTGTTTACCAATCGCCTGGACAAAGGCATGGCGCTGCAATGCGATCCTACGGTCGTGTACGCGATGGAGCGCGAGCACAAATATCGTGGCTCACTTTCGGGAAAAGATTTGAAATTTGATTCTCTATACAACACCTACGAACACTCCGGTTTGCCTCCGGGGCCAATCGCAAATCCGGGCGAAGCTTCGTTGCGCGCCGCGTTGCAACCGGCCGATACCAATGTACATTTATTTTGTGGCCAACACCCATGGTGGGCATTTTTTTTCGGCCACGCTGGCGGAACACAATCGAAATGTGTTGAAGTACCGGCGCTTACTCGAAGGTGGTCCAGAGGAAGAGCCGCCCGCACCAGCAGTAGCTAGCCACTCGACTGGAGCACGGCGCAAAGGCGCAACACGATGACCGACACTTTAGACGCTAACCAGGAGCACGCAAAAAAGGAGCACTCGAAAAAAGAGTTGATCCTGGCAGCCGCGCGTGAAATCAAGACTCCGAACTGGACGCCGGCGGAGATCGATCAGTTGCGCCGCAGATTGATCGCCACGCACGGCGAGGCGGGAAAAACCAGCACCGAATATATCACCGACGTTTTGAAGGACGCGGGTTACAAATTGCTGCTCACACTGCAGGAAGACGCCGAAGATCAGTACGAAGAAGAGTTTGAAGATATTTTGCATTTTACAACGCTGCAGGATGCCGAAGTCAGTCTGATGCGGCTCGATGAATTGATGCGGCGCTTCCAGGCTCATGGCGAACCCGCGGCCGTGGAACGCGTACTGAACGTGGCGCGGCTGGGAAAACGGCGCGCGGAGATGATCGCGCGCAATCACAAAGTGCAAGCTCAGAAACGCGCCGAAAAAGAAGAGATGGCGTCCTGGTTCCGCATCTGGCTGGAGACGCCGGATGCATTTTTTGACTGGCTCGACGTGCGCAAGCAATCGCCGGAATTTCAGAGCAAGTTTCCGCACGCGGAGTCCGAGGAATGAGCACCAACGGTGCAACGGTGCCGGGCGCAGGCAACGCACTCGAATTGCCGCCATTCTCGCTGGACGTGCAGGCCCTTGATCTTGGGCCGGGCGTAAAAGCGGTGGGCCTTGAACTGGTGGAGACGGAAAATCGCGAACCGGTTCGCGGAGCCCAGGCCGCGGAGATCTGGTCGGCGGTCGTGCCTGCGCTGGTGGCGGGCGAAATGTATGTACTGGACTTTTTCAGCCATGTGGAGCGCGTGGCGGAATTTTGCGGGACGCATAAAATTTCGTTTCGCGAGGCTGCGGGTCGCTGCCTGGTGGTGCCAGCACCCACCCAGGAACAGTTGCGGGAACTATTTGAGCGATTTGAGAAAGAAACCTTTGGAATGCGTGCCGGCGCGGCGGCCAAGCTTCCTGATGCCGCGCTGGAGGGCGAACTGTCAAAGCGCGGGTTGGACGCGTATCAAGGGGCTTATGCGCGGTATGGATTCTGCGCGATCTGCGAGCCGGAAGATGGCTGGTTCACACTGCTCAGCGAGACCCTATGGAGCAGCGAGGTAATTCGCCGGGTGCGCCCGGCGCTGCAATCCTTTGATGTATACATCGCCAGGCCCCAGTAACTCAGGCCGCAGCAGTAACAGCGCGCGCGGCTCGCTGGCGACGAGATTGCTCTTATTTTTTGAATTGGGATGGCAACGATTGCGATTTCGGACGTTAGCATGCATGGGTGCGGCGACACTGGCGGCGATTTCTTGCGGTTGCGCCGGCAGCCATGTGGTCACGAAGACCACGGTCACGCAAGGAACAGCGAAACCGGTAGCCAAAGACGCGACGCGCGAGGAGTTGCTTGAGCGCTATAATGCCTTCGCTCGCAGCGTACAAACGGTGAATGCCACGGTGGAGTTGAAACCAACCGCCGGCTCGAAATATAGCGGCCTGATCCAGGAGTATCACGAGGTAAAAGCGTTTCTGCTGATCGCGCGCCCGGCAAATATTCGCGTGATCGGACAAGTTCCGGTGATCGGAAAGACGGCCTTCGACATGGCCAGCGATGGGGAAACTTTCCGCGTATTCATCCCGTCGAAGAATAAGTTTCTTGTTGGACAGGTAGCGGCGGGGCGCACGAGCGATAAGCCTATCGAGAACCTGCGGCCCGAGCATATGCTGGAAGCGTTTTTATGGCCGGAAATTCGCAAGGAAGAGGAAGTACTCTTCGAGGAGTTTAATGACGATAGCGGACGTTATTACGTGCTGACGGTGTTGCGAGGAGGGTATCGCACGGAAATTTTGCGCAAAATATGGTTCGATCGCGCGGACCTGCAAGTGTCGCGCCTCGAAAGTTTCGCGCCCCACGGCGTGCTGATGGCGGATATCCATTTGTCCGACTGGCGGGCAGCGGATAGCCCCGCGCCATCGAATGCCGCAGCTCCCGCGCCCGACGTAGCCGCAATTAACGCCCCGCCCGATTTCGCGCACGCCATCACGATCGACCGGCCTCATGACGATTACAAACTCGATCTGCAAATCAGCAAGATAATCCTGAATGCTCCGATTCCCGCGGCGCGCTTTCAGCTAGACCAGCCGCCCGGATCTGAATTGGTCTATGTCGGTGAAGAGGATCAGAAACCATGATGTGGGAACTGATTCTCCGCAATCTGTTGCATCGGCCGCTTCGTACGCTTATCAGCGTACTGGCCGTGGGCGTTGAAGTGGCGCTGGTAGTCCTGATCGTTGGCTTGACCTCCGGCTTGCTCACCGAAACCGCCAAACGTATCGAAGGTATTGGCGCGGACATTGTCTTGCAGCCGCCCGCGGCCTCGATTTTCTTGAACTTCAGCGGCTCGCCCATGCCGGTTAAGATCGGCGCCAAACTTAGCGAACTGAAATACGTACACGCCGTCGCTCCGGCGTTGCTGCAATTCAGTTCCGCCGGCGGGGTCGACACCATCTGGGGCATCGATCCTGAATCATTTCGCGCGGTCTCCGGTGGGTTCGTTTTTCTGGATGGTCGTGACATGGAAGGCCCCGACGACCTCCTCGTGGACGATTGGGCCGCCAAATCCAAGCATATTAAGGTTGGCGACACCTATTCCCTCTTGAATCACGATTGGCACGTGGTCGGCATCATTGAACACGGCAAAGGGGCGCGCTTGTTCGTTCCGCTGCCCACGTTGCAGGATTTGGTGGCCGCCCACGACAAAGCCTCAATTTTTCTTCTGAAATGCACACGCCCGGAACACACCGCCGACGTCACCGAAGAAATGCGCCATCTGCTCCCCGGCTACACCGTGCGTCCACTGAAGGATTTTCTGTCGTTGATGACTTCGACCAACATTCCAGGCCTGCGCACCTTCATCGACGCGATGATCGCGCTGGCCGTAGCCATCGGCCTGCTGGTCATTTTCCTGACCATGTACACCACCGTCATCGAGCGCACCCGCGACATTGGCGTGCTGAAATCCCTGGGTGCGGATAACAAGTTCATCGTGCGCAGCTTGCTCATGGAATCTGCCGCGTTAACCCTATTCGGCATTGCCGCGGGCGTGGCCATCAGCTACGGGGTGCGCGCGGCGTTTCTTGCCGGGTTCCCGACGCTCTCAATCTTAATCACCCCAGGATGGATTTTCCGCGCCGGCGTAATCGCCTTGACCGGCGCCATCTTTGGCGCCAGTTATCCCGCGTGGATGGCCAGCCGTAAAGACGCCGTCGAGGCACTGTCCTACGACTAAATGTGCAAACTCGGGTTGTAACTAAGCACACTGGTGGAACGCAATAGCAGCGCAGATGAACGCTAAAAAGGGGCTGCGCGGCTAGGCAGCGGAGAAAATGGCAGATACACTACGAAATACTACGATACGTCTGACGATTGAGGACAAGGGGCCGACAAAAAAAGGCGTGGAGCCCATACTCAAGACGGAGAAGCTGTGGAAGCGGTACCGCGCGGGAAAGGTGGAAGTGCCCGCACTGCGCGGCGTGGATTTTGAGGTGGAACCCGGCGAATCGGTTGCGGTGATGGGCCCCTCGGGATGTGGGAAGTCTTCCCTGTTGTACGTGATCGGCGGGCTGGCGAAAGCCTCTGAAGGTAAAGTGTTCGTCGACGGCAACGACCTTTCGACCATGAGCGATGCCGAACGCACTAAACTCCGCCGCCACAAAATCGGCTTCGTTTTCCAGCGTTTCAATCTACTCCCCACGCTCACAGCCAAAGGCAACATTGCCATCGCACAATATATCCATGGCGACGGCTTCGATCCCCATCGCTTTGACGTGACCACCAAAATGCTCGGCCTGGTCGGCCGCTTGCATCATCGACCCTCGGAACTATCCGGCGGCGAACAGCAGCGCGTGGCCATCGCGCGCGCCATCATCAATGAACCCAAGATCCTGCTGGCGGACGAGCCGACCGGCAATCTGGATTCCAAAAACTCCGATGTAGTGTTACAAATGCTCCGCCAGTTGAACAAAGATCTAGGGCAGACCATCGTCATGATCACGCATAATCCCGAGGCCGTCGTCTATTTCGATCGCGTGGTGCACATGCGCGACGGCGTGATCGTCGACGGTATTCCCGCGGACTAAATATGGCCAGCATCGGACAAATCTTCTCCCGGACGTTTTTCTGGACCTACGAGCGTGGCACCTGGCAGTATGACCTGGCTGTAATCCTGATTCTCATTTTCGTTCTGCTGACGCCGCGTCCGTGGTTCCACGAGCAACCGCAAGTTGGTGTAACCGCCTATCCTGGTGAAGTCCAGCATCTGACCGGCGCCTCGGGCATCGATACCTACCGCGTGGACGCGCGGCTATTGGCACCGCCCGTACAAACGCCCGCGCTCGAGAACGACCTGCATAATGCCCTAAAAAAGACCCTGCCAGAGCTGAAAAACGGCCGCTTCGCCATCTCTAAAATCGAGCCCGTACGCGACGAAAGCGGAACCGTCATTGCTTACGACGTGGACGTTCACCACTAGGCAAGCCCCCTTTTGCTGCGGCGGCAAATAGCCCCACAGTATCTTTTCTCCGCGTCCTCGCATCTCTTTCCCATGTTACGATTGCCGTGCAGCGCAGGTGTCCCAACAACCCCGTCCCAACGAGGATGCGTTTGAAATCTTTACGATTGTGCCTGGCACTTCCGGCTTTTCTTTCGGCGTTGTTCTTCGCGCCACTAATTTCCGCGCAAGGCGCTCCCCGCAACGTCGACAAAGTGCTTGGCCTCATGGATCATTCCGCGCGGGGCTTCCGCTCCCTCACCGCCAAGATCGAGCACATCAAATTCACCGCGGTCGTCAACGACACTTCCACGGAAACCGGCAACCTGTATGTCCGCAAAGACGACAAAATGCGCATCGATATCACTGCGCCCGACCCGCGTACCATCCTCAGAACCGGCGATTCCCTCTTTGTCTACACGCCCAAGATCAATCGCGTTGAGGAATATAACCTGGGCAAGAACCGCTCGATGGTCGATCAATATATTTTGCTGGGCTTCGGCACCCGGAGCGCCGAGGTGCAAAAAAACTACGACGTGGTCTTTACCGGAGAAGAAGAACTCGATGGCAGAAAAGTAGCCCTGCTGGAATTAACGCCCAAATCCGAAGAAGTGCGTAAGCAAATCACCAAAATTCAAATGTGGATCAGCGAAGCGTCCTGGTTGCCCATCCAGCAGAAATTTTTCGAAGCCACGGCCGGCGACTACTTCCTGTTTCACTACACCGATATGAAAGAAGATCTAAAAGTCTCGGAAAGCAGATTCAAGCAGGATTGGCCCAAAGGCGTAACCCGCGTCAAACCCACCTCTTAGCGAGACCGGGAGAGCCCGACTTTAGTCGGGCCGTGAAGAAATCACCACGAACGGGGCTTTAGCCCCTGAGGCTGCATTTCTGGTTTTTACCGCGCAGCCCTGCATAACCAAGGAGGGTCCTCAGCCTTTCTGTTCCTGCGCCAGCAACTCTTCCTTCCGCTCCAGTCCCCAACGATACCCCGCCAGCTTCCCGTCTTCGCGGATCACGCGATGACACGGCACCACAATCGACACCGGATTCATCGCGCACGCCCGAGCCACCGCCCGCACCGCCTTAGGATTGCCTACCGCGCGCGCCACCTGCGAATACGTCCGCGTGGCTCCCCGCGGAATCTTCTGCAGTTCCTGCCAGACCCGCCGCTGAAACGCCGTGGCCTGCAAGTCCAGCGGCACATCCAGCTGTGCTTGTCGCCCTTCAATGCGCCCCACGATCTCCTGGACCCATCGGCCATACGATTTTTCGGCCGCCGCGATTTCCGCGCGCGGATATTCCTCCCGCAGGGAAGCGATTAGCTTTGCGTCGTCGTCACCCAAATACACAGCGGATACCCCTTTTTCCGTGGACCCTACCAACACTTTCCCTAACGGTGATTTTGCGATGGTGTAGTTGATCTTCATTCCCAATCCTCCTTTGCGATAAGCCGCGGGCGTCATCCCTAATTGCGCGTTGCTGCGTTCGTACACGCGGCTCGCGGAACCGTAGCCCGTTTCGTATAAGGCAGCCGTGATCGAGTGACCGGCACGCAACATGGACTTAAAGCGATCGATGCGCAGTGCCTCCGCAATCTCCCGCGGCGTCAACCCAGTGACCTGCGCGAACGCGCGCCGCAATGTCGTTGGCGATGTGTGCAGCTTCTCGGCGATACCCGAAAGGCGCACGGGATCTTCACTTCCCTCTGCCAGAAGTTTCGCCGCCTGCTGTACCAGTGCGCTCGAAGCGGCTAACTCGTTGGGCCTGCAACGCAGGCACGCGCGGAAGCCATGCGACTCTGCCTCTTGCGGCGTGCGAAAAAATACCACGTTGCGCCGCAATGGCCGTCGCGCCGGGCAAGACGGTCGGCAATAGATTCGCGTCGAGCGCACCGCCAAGAAAAATGTTCCATCCGCACGGCGGTCGCGCGCTGTGGCCGCTTGCCAATAGCGCTCTTCGACGCGATCGGAAGTAGGATTCGGGATCTTGCGATTTGTTTGGCGCATTTTCGTCAGCGTTCAAAATAGCGCAGCCCGTAGGCGTAATCTATCCGCAAACGTGCGGCAAAGCGCAAAACCTCCATCGAACGCCGCCATAGGCTTTCCTGGTTTATCATCGGTTGAACCTTGCGGCCGGAACTTCATGCCATCGCAGGGCCCCGTGCGATCTTCCCAGGACAATTCTTCACAGCACAATGATTGGCCCACTGGTACCATTACCAAGTGTTTGAAGTTAGGACACTTCTTATGATTTCCACAGGTGACGCTTGGCGCATCTGATGCCATCTTAGCGGTCCGTCTTAGTCGTTCGGTTTGGTTCGGCAAGTTGGTTGGGCCAGGCTTTCCAGTTTAAGCTATCTAGTGTCCGCAGCGTCCGCCGGTGGCGCAAGCGTGGCAAAGTATGGCTTTTGAGGGGTGAGATGAGCGCGACAAACCGCGCAACTCCATTTGACATTGCAGTCGCTGGGAGCACGCAGCCATCCTCTCCCAGCGCGGCTCCGTCGCCCGGCAACGTTCTACGTACCCCGGAGCTACGCGTTGCTCCCCTGCTGGCTTCCACACTGCCCCGGCGCTTCGGTCGCGTACCCACTTACGCTGTCGGCGTGCATCCGGAACACCGCGAATACCCCCGCGCCACTCTGAAGCTTCCCTTGCGCTTGCGCAGCATTAGCGGCGTTGCCGAAGACTTTCCTATCACGCTTGTGACGCGGGATCTCAGCTCCACAGGGGTTTATTTTCTATCTCCCAAATTGCTCCCTATGGGAGCGACTGTGGAACTGGAGATTGTATTGGTAAGCCGCCCTATGGGCTGCGGAAACGTCGTGATTGCCACCGTGGCTCAGGTGCGCCGCGTTGAACCGGCCGCCATGCCGAACTGGTTTGGCATCGCCGCCTCCTTCGACGATCTGCAATTCGGTCGCGACGATGGCGTTCCCACGCGTTTCGATTTCCCCACAAATCCCTAAGCGCCCGCTTCATAAATAACGCTCGTGAGGGTGCCCCCTTCAGCCGAATATCCTGGGAGGGCACGACTTCAGTCGTGCCGAAAAACTCCATTAAACCAGGGGTTTTAACCCTGAGGTCATTGGCTGCGAGCATTCGTAAGGTCACTTCGCCTTCGCCGATTCCCCATTCTGCTACCCTGAACTGCCATGCCTCGCTCGAAAAAACGCAAGATTTTGGGCGTGCTGTTCGATTGGGACGGCACGCTGTTGAACTCCTATGCGGCAGACTCTGCGGCCTATCTCGCCATGTTCCGCGAAATGAAAATCGCGTGGGGCTTGGAACACCTCGCGCTCCACTATTCGCCCAACTGGTACAACGTCTACCGCGCCGCCGGCCTGCCCCAGAGTCGCTGGGCGGATGCTGACCTCGCCTGGCGCGTGGAATACGCCACGCAAAGGCCGCAGCTAATTGGTGGCGCACGTAAGCTGCTGGCGGACTTGCGCAAACATTACCGCCTGGGCTTGGTTACCGGCGGCGACCGCGACCGCGTCTTGCAACAGTTGCGGCACTTCCGGCTGCTGCGCACCTTCTCTGTTCACATTTGCAGCGGCGACACGGTTGAGAAAAAACCGCATCCCGCGCCGCTGCGCCTGGCCTTGCGACCATGCGCCTGTCCCCGCAAGACTGCGTTTATGTCGGTGATACCTGCGAAGACATGCGCATGGCTCGACGCGCCCGAGTGCGCACCATTGGCGTAATGGGCCCCTTCCCTACGGCGCAAAAACTAAAACGATCTCGCCCGGACGTCCTGCTTTCCTCGCTCAGCGAGTTGCCAGCGGCCTTACGAAAACTCCAGCCGTGATCCGAGGCTTTTTTGTAGTGCGATGAATGCAACCTACTGCGGCGGTTTTGCAGGAGAGGTAGGTCCCGGCAGGGCCCGGGGTTGCCGGCGTCAGTCAGCGGTGGGAGTAGCATGCCCGTCCCGCCAGAACTCGCGCCCGCTACCAGCGGCTTGAAATCAGCTCCATTTAATGACCATCCTCACGGGTACCTCGTGCTCTTTCAAATGTAGTGTCTCGTCGGAGCGCGCATACGTAGGGAACCAATACTTGCCATCCACAAATTCGCGGTACGTCTCGAACAGCGTAAACGGAACTTGCGGCGAAGACTTCATATCCCCCAGATCATTCACCCAACTGCCGTACGTTTTCACCACCTCCAGATACTTGTCATCAATCCACACCATTCCCTTGAAATACCCGTGGATGCGCTCCACCACCTTGGGCTTCACTTCAAAAATGTAACAGCTGATTTCGTCCAGCTGATCCTTGCCAAGGTACTTCAGATCGTATTTACCCAGTTGGTCGCTGGTCAGCGGAACGCCGGCATCCGGTTTATCGCCTCAAAATCCTCGGATTCCAGCTGCATGTATTGCAGTGTCGACTTCGGCCGTTCGATTATTCTGTCTACGGCAACGCCGTCCTCGTCGCGCCCCGGCTGCGTGACCATCGTATATTCCCCGGCAGGCTGGCCGTCCGGACCGAACTCCTGGATGCGAATCGTTTTTCGGTACGTATAGTGCGTGTGCGCCAGAGCATAGCTGTCTTCCTGCTGCGTCAATTTCTTAACCACTTGGTCGATGGGAAGTGTCGGCGGCTCGCCAGGGTCGGACGTATTTCCAATGCGCGCCACGCGATGCTCCGGAGGCGGCGCCATCGGTCCTTCCGGTGGCTGTTGCGCACGCAGCAACGAATCGGCGGCCAGCAAAAAACCAAACAACAACAACGCGCGAAATGCCCACCGTGCGGTATGGGCCATACATCCGGAAGTGAAATAATTTGTGAAGCGCATAAAGTGAAACATAAAACGTTGGATGCGCGCGCACCCCACGAAAGTCTCCTGCGTCATTCTTTTACACTACGCCCCGAGTGTAGCTCACTCCCTCCCGTTGCTTCTAGCGCACCCGCGGACTCCGTCACCACCTGGAAACATTGCGCGTCTCTGTTACAATTTCTTGTTCCGTGAGCACTGCGAAACAAGCCAAGCGATTCTTCGTGTCCGGCGCCGTGCAGGGTGTGGGGTTTCGTTATTTCACGCAACACGCCGCCGAGGATCTGCATTTGACCGGGTTCGTGCGCAATTTGCGCGATGGGCGCGTCGAAGTTTTCGCCGCTGGGACGGCGTCGCAACTCGCGCAGTTCCGCTCCATTCTGGAGCGCGGCCCGCGTTTTGCTTCGGTAAGCGAAGTACGCGAAGATTACGCCGAACTCGACGCGCGCTTCACCGAGGATTTTGTAATCGCGCGCGACGACTAGTTCCCGGTTGCCACCGTAAGGGCACGACATGTCGTGCCCTTCTTTTGTGTTTTGCTGATTGTCGCAGTGAAAGCTAAGGAGTTTTGATGGACGAGCTGAAAAAGCTGATTCGCGAAGTGCCGGACTATCCCAAGCCGGGCATCCTCTTTTATGACCTGACCACTTTGCTCAAGGACCAGACCGGCTTTCACCTGATGATCGACCGCCTCTGCGATCACTATCACGGCCACACCATTGACATCGTCGCGGGCATCGAAGCGCGCGGTTTCATTTTTGCCCCGGCGCTGGCGTATCGCCTCGGCGCGGGTTTCGTGCCGGTGCGCAAACCCAAAAAACTCCCAGCGAAGACCGCCAGCATCACCTACGCGCTGGAATACGGCACGGACACCCTGGAACTTCACGAAGACGCCATCCAGCCCGGCCAACGCGTAATCATTTGCGACGATTTGTTGGCCACCGGCGGCACCGCCGCCGCCACCGCAAAATTAATCCAGCAACTCGGCGGCACGGTAGAAGGCGCAGCCTTCGCCGTAGAATTGACCTTCCTAAACGGCCGTTCCAAGCTTCAAGGCTTCGACATCTTCTCCCTAATCCAATACGACAAATGACTGTACCAAGCGCAGGGCCTCCTGTAGCGCAGGGCGCTCGTTTCTGAGCCCTGCGGCTTTTTCCGCGCGTCCGAGACGGCGCCTTTTCTTACAGCGGTCGGGCTTTAGCTTGCCCTAAGCCTCGAGGGTCCCGGCGCTTTTATTTTTGAATTTGAAGGGAGGGCCCGACTTCAGTCGGGCCGTAAACGTAACACCACAAAACCGGCTTTAGCCGCTGCGGGTCGCGCCGAATTTGTGGCGGCCAGGCTTTAGCTTGCCTTGAACCTCGAAGGGTCCCGGCGCTTTTATTTTATGAATTTGACGGCAGGGCTCTTCGCCTTCGCCACCCTCTGCCGTCGCGCCTCAAACAACACCACCCCAGCCGCCACCGAAACATTCAACGACTTCACCGGCCCAATCGTCGGCAGTGACACCACAAAATCGCACCGCTTGCGCGTCAGTTCGTGCAACCCGTGCCCCTCTCCACCAAGAACGATCCCCACCGGCGACGTGTAATCCGCCTCCGTGTACGATTGCTCCGCCGTTTCATCCAGCCCAATCAGCCAATAACCCGCCTCCTTCAGCTCTTCCATGCTCCGCGCCAAATTCGTCACTTTCGCCACCGGCAGGTGCGACAGCGCCCCAGCAGACGCCCGCGAAACCGTATCCGTAAGCCCTGCCGCCCGCCGCTCCGGAATCACCACGCCGTGCGCCCCCGCGGCCAGCGAAGTCCGAATGATCGCCCCAAGATTATGCGGATCCTCCACGCCATCCAGCAAAACAATCAGCCCTTTTATCGACTCCGCACCCTTCGCCGCTTCGATAATCTCCTCCAGCGTCGACGCCGGCCGCGCCGCCGCCAGCGCCACGATCCCCTGATGATCTTTCGAATTCGCCAGCCGGTCTAGCTGCCCGCGATCTTCAAACCGCAGCGGTACGCCCTGTTTCCGCGCCAGTTGCACGATCTCTTCCGTCCGCGTGTCCTGCCGCCCCTTGGCAATAACAATGCGGTCCAGCGCCCGCCCAGCCTCCAGCGCCTCGCGTACCGCATGTATTCCCGTCAAACGATCCATAGGCCAACCAGTCTACCGTTCTCCAACGCGATGGCCACGCAAAATAGATATTCCCAAAATGGTACTTGACAAGGTATATGGCGATTTGTTAATATCATGAGGTAGAGAAGTGCGTCAGGCCTGCAGCAAATTCCAACCCAACCCTAGTAATTGCCTTATAACTGAAAATGGCCTCTAACTCTCGCAGAATGAACACTTGCGAAAGGTTGTGAAAACACAGGGACTTTAAGTTCCTTTGTTTTCACAACCTTTCGCGATTCCCAGCCCCCTACCACCACTTAGTCCAACTGGCTGCAAAACTCCAACATTCGCGCACGCGCGGATTTCACGGGCACCGCAAAGGGCAGCGCAGCAGCCGCATCAAGCAGCAGAATCACACGGTCCAACGCTCCTTCCCCCGCCCGCCCGGTCAGCGCCAGCCGAATCGGATGAAAGAGCTCGCGGCCGCGCGGCTCCATACTCTCTTTCATCGCCGTGATGATTTCGCTAAAACGCTCGGGAGTCAGCGGCGCGCCATCGAGCAACTCCATCGCGAATCGCCGCAAAACGTCGCGCGCCGCGTAGCGGGACAGCACGATGTGGCTCTCGATTCGCGTCAGCGCCTCCGCGGCATCGTAGTAAAAAACAAGCGCGAGAAAATGGCCTAACTCCGCGCGATCAGCGACTTGCGGCCCCAACAAAAACGCCGCGCGATCGCACCACGTCAACTGCTCAGGCGAGGCTTCGCCAACCAGCCAGTTGCGCTCGCGCAGAATCTCCACCACGTCGCTGCCAGAGAATCGATTGCCTAAAGCGGTGTCCGCGTGCATTCGCTCATCGGATTGTTCATCGAGCTGCTCTGCGGACTGAGTATCGAATGGTTCTTCAGACATCGCGGTAATTTCAACAAACTAGCGCAGGCTCAGCGTGGCCACAACCCAAGCGGCAATCGCTTCACCGCGTCCAATGGCGTCCACACCTTCATTCGTTTTTGCTTTGAGGTGAATTTTCTCCGGAGCCACTTGCAGCGCTGTCGCGATGATTTCGCGCATTGCCGGGAAATGTGGCCCCAGCTTGGGCTTTTCCAGAATCACCACGGCATCCACGTGCTCGATGGCAAAGTGTTTTTCGTCCAGCAGCTTGCCCGCGTACTCCAGAAAAATCAGGCTGTTGGCGCCCTTCCATTGTGGATCGCTGTCCGGGAAATGCGTGCCGATATCGCCCAGCCCCGCCGCGCCAAACAATGCATCGCACATACGCGTGCGCCAAGACATCGCCATCCGAATGCCCCGCCGGACCTTTATCAAACGGCAGCTCCAGCCCTCCAACAATGAGCTTGCGGCCCTGCTTCGAGCCGGTGCAGGTCATAACCGATACCGCAACGCGTGCTCATCGGTTCTTCGTCGCGCTCGCGTTCCAGATAAAACCTCGCCAGGTCCATATCCGCCGGCTTGGTGATCTTGATGTTGCGCTCCGATCCCAGCACCACATGCACGTCGTGTCCCAGGCGCTCCACCAGACCCGCCTCGTCGGAAGCGTTCACCCCGTCCGCTCGCAGCGCGTGCAAATGCTTCACGCAATAACTGCGCGGAAAAAGCCTGCGGCGTCTGCGCCAGCACCACGCGTTCGCGCGGAATCGTGCCGGTGATCAGCGCCACGTCCTCCGGCAAGCTGGCGCGCTTCACTTCTTTTACCGTATCCATCGCCGGAATTCCCAGAATCGCCGCGCTGCAGCGCCGCGCCTCTTCAATCACCCGGGCAATCTGCTCCACCGTTACAAACGGCCGCACCGCGTCATGCACCAGCACGATTTCAGCATCCGCGGGCACACGTTGCAGCGCCAGGGCCACCGATTCCTGTCGCGAATCGCCGCCGCGAATCACCTGCACGTTTTGCGTGAATTTCTCGGCGCGCAGGCTGGCCTCTAGCGAAGCCACCACATCCGCGCGCGTAGCCAAAATGATGTCCGTGATCAACGCGCAGGCAGCGATGCGCCGCACCGTGTGAATCACGATTGGCGTACCAGCAAGCTCCAGGAACTGCTTGGGCGTTTCCGCGCCCATGCGCGTTCCCAGACCAGCAGCAGGAAGAATGGCAGCGATGCGGCTCATGATTGTGTACCGCGACAGCGACGCAGGCACAACAACATTCACAGCCTGCACCCGAACGTTCGAGTGTACCCGAACCGCAAGCAGCAGAACAATGCGTGCCCAGATTTCAGACTGGAATACTGAAATGCTAGAAGTAGTACTAGTTGTCGCCGCGTTCCGGCAAGCCGGTGATAGGCGGTCGGCCAATCGGCGGAGCGTCAGCGGCATGCTGCCCACCGTCGCCACGCCCAGAGCCCGCACCTGCAGCCGCCTGTTTGGCCAATACGTTTTGCTCCGCGCGTTCGTCCAGGCGCCCGAAGATCATTTTTCCCGCGGTCGTTTGATGCACCGAAGTAACCACGACATCCACGCTCTTGTTAATCATGCGCCGCGCGCTATCCACCACCACCATGGTGCCATCGTCCAGATACGCCACGCCCTGGTTCGGTTCCTTGCCCTCGCGCAAAATCAGCACGCGCATCGGCTCCCCCGGCAGCACCGTGGGTTTCATGGCGTTGGCCAGCAAATTTACATTCAACACCGCAATGCCTTGCACCGTGGCCACTTTGTTCAGATTGAAATCGTTGGTGACGATTTTCGCCCCGGTGCGCCGCGCCAGCTCCACCAACTTGTCGTCCACTTCGCCCTGCGCCCGGCGACATCATCAAGGATGCGCACATCCAGCAGGTCCATTTTTTGCATGCGCTGCAAAACTTCCAGTCCGCGCCGGCCACGTTGCCGCCTCAGAGGATCGCTGGAATCGGCCACCATCTGTAGTTCGCGCAGCACGAATTGCGGCACGCCGAGCACGCCATCCAAAAAATGCGCGTCGGAAATGTCCGCGATGCGCCCATCGATCAGTACACTGGTATCCAGCAGTTTGAGCGTTTCAACGCGCGGCGTTTCCGGCGCCGGCAATCCGCCCCGCCGCGCAAAAGGTCCGCTCCGAGACTGGCCCCAATCATCATTCCCAGGTAGGCGAACGCGAAAAGCGACAGATACTCCAGGCAGGATTTGCCGGGCTCCGCTCCGCGGTCCGAGAGATCAACAACGTAGTAAGCAGCGCAACGAATATCCCGCAAGCGGCCCCAATAGCCGCACCCAGCACGCTTCGCGGCTCGCTTCGCCGCGACCCGACTCCACCACCAATATCAGCGCCGCAAAAAAAAGCCCGTCAAAGCCGCGGACGCCTTCTGCAGCCCCCAAGGTTGTAAAACGTAACAAACGGCCGCAGCCGCCAGCAGGAAAATACCGCGCAGCGCCCAAGTCGCTGGGCCAGACTCTGCTATTTCAAAGCGCACGGATTTCTCGGCGGCGCCGGCCGCACCCATTCCTTCTTTGGTATTTCGATTTTGTTGGAGCACGGATTGTGTGTTGTCGCGCTTTTCAGGAATGGACGGGCGCATACGACCTCACAGTCGAGCAACGATCACTGCAAAATCGCTACAGCCAGCCCGCAACTTCCAGGGATCTTCAGGCCGGTATGCAGGAGGCGTTATACTTCCCGCGACGTATATGTTCTCATAACTGCAAGGGATTGCGCCACGCTTCAGGACTGGCTAAGAGAGATACACCCGCGGAACGCGCTGCGTCACCGCGCATAACAGATCCGACGTTACCGTCCGATACTGCGCGCCACCAGGCTGGCGGAAAGCACCTTTTCGCCGGCAACGCCGTAAATCGTGGCGGTGTCCCCGACCTCACACCCGGCACATCGGTAACATCGATCATCGTCACGTCCATCGAAACGATGCCCACGATCGGCGCAAGCACGCCGCGCACCAGCACGTTTCCGTGATTGCCCAGCGATCGGTGTATACCGTCGCCGTAACCCGCCGCGAGCACGGCGATGCGTGAAGCACGCTGAACAATGAAGGCCGCGTCGTAACCCACGCCCGCGCCGGGCGGAACATCGCGCAGGCTGATAATGCGCGAACGCAAACTCATCACCGGCTTAAGCGGCATGCGCTTTTCCATTTCCGCACGCCGTTCCATTGGATCGTACCCCGGATGGTAGCCGTACAAAATCGCGCCTGGCCGCACCATGTCCGCCCACGTCTCTGGACGCGATGCGATCGCCGCGCTGTTCGCCAAGTGCATGATTCCGGTGTCGATGCCCAGCGCGCGCAGGCGGTTCAGCGCTTCGTAAAAGTTTTCTTCTTGCTCGCGCGTTTGCCGCCCCGCAACCGAATCGTTGAAAACTTCCGACGACGCGAAGTGCGTCATCACTCCGCCGAGCCGCAGATGCTTGCATTTGGCAAGTTGCGCGCGCAAAACATTCCACTCGCCGGTGGCGATGCCCAGGCGGTTCATCCCCGTATCAATTTTCAAATGGAACGAAAACGGCTCGCGCGTTGTGCGCCGTGCGGCAGCTTTGTTGAGTAGTGCAAGTTGTTCGCAGCGATGGATCACCGGCGTGAGATTGTGCGCCACCAGGCGCTGCTCTTCGCCGGGAACAAAACTCGTAAGAATCAGAACCGGCTTGCGCACTCCCGCTTTGCGAACCGCGATCCCCTCTTCGGTGCAGGTGACGCCAAACCAATCCGACCCCGGCTTTTTCGAGAGCCTTGGCAACTTGCGGACCGCCGTGGCCGTATCCATTGCCTTTCACGATCGATAACACTTTTCTGCGGCGTTTTGCGCTTTTCTTTGGCGGGATTTACATAATCGCGAATCGCTCGGAAATTATCGCCAAAGCCGGCGAGCGAAACTTCCGCCCACACTGGACGGCTGTGCAACGGGCGCGGAATCATTCGATTTGCGAGTCATAGAGAATTTTTTTGACGCGCTCTCCTAAAGCAGAAAATTTAGTGTACGACATTCGTGCCGCGCGTCACGACAGCCACATTGGTTGCCGCGAGAAAGGCAACAGCAGTCAGGTATTGCAAGCGGGCAGCCAGCCCTAAGATTGCCCCAGGCATGGCTAACTGCTGACCAATACAGCAGTACAGGAAGCTACGGCGCAACGTCGCTCCGGTGGCACCGTGGCGCGATGACGACTGTGCACGCGGACTGACGCACTGGTGGCACAGACTTCAGTCTGTGCGTGCCCAGCATCGTGAATCGATGTCTGCCTGCCAGACTGAGCTGCCACGCTCTACTGATTGTCCGGCGCAAACTGCGCAAATGCATCCGGCGCGGCCTCTTCAAAGCGCGTCAACCGGCTGCGAAACACGAAGCGCACCTTGTCCGTGGGGCCATTGCGCTGCTTGGCGATCAAAATCTCCGCCTGGTCCCGCTCTTCCGGCGCCGCATCCAGCTTGAAAAAATTAGGCCGGTAAATGAACATCACCACGTCGGCGTCCTGCTCGATGGCGCCCGATTCGCGCAAATCGCTCAACTGCGGTGCGCGCTCTTCGCGTTCCGGCGCGCGCGTCAACTGGCTCAAAACCAGCACGGGAATCTGCAACTCTTTCGCCAATCCCTTCAGCTCGCGCGAGATGCTGGAGACTTCTTCCTGGCGGTTCGAGAATCGCCCGCGGTTGGTGATCAGCTGCAAATAGTCCACCACCACCAGCGACAGATTCTTCTCTTTCTTCAGCCGCCGCGCCTTGGCGCCAATTTCCAGCACGCTGTTCGAGCCCGCATCGTCAATCCACAGTGGCGCCGCGGAAATCTGCCCTAGCGCCTCCGTCATCCGCCGCCAGTCTTCGCGGCTCAAATGTCCGGTGCGAAACTTATGCGCATCAATTTGCGCCACGGAAGCTACCAGCCGCTGCAGCAACGACTCCTTGGACATTTCCAGGCTGAAAATCGCCACCGCCTGCCCGGCCCGGATCGCAATATTTTCCGCCAGATTCAAAGCCAGCGCCGTCTTCCCTTGCGAAGGCCGCGCCGCCAGAATCAACAGCTCCGAAGGCTGCAAACCGGAAAGCAGCTTGTCCAGTTCCACATAACCGGTGGCAATTCCGGTAATGCTCTTGCCTTCGCGAAAAATCTTTTCGAGCCGCTCGAAATTGTCCCGGACGATCTCCTTGATGGGAATCAGGCCGGCTTTGACGCGGTCTTCCGCCAGCGCAAAAATCGAGGACTCGGCGTTATCCAGAATCGCGTCCGCGCCATCTTCGCCTTCAAACGCGTTTTGCTGAATCTTGTGCGTGGCGTGAATCAAGTTGCGCAGCAACGCCTTTTCTTTAACGATGCGCGCGTAATGCTCGATGTTGGAAACCTTGGGCATGCCATCGGCCAGCGACGCCAGATACGGCGCGCCGCCCGAGGCTTCCAAATCGCCGCGGCGATGCAGTTCTTCCGTCAGCGTAACCAGATCGATGGCCTGCTGCGTTTCCCCCAGCGCCACCATTTGCGTGAACACCCGGCGGTGCTGGTCCAGAAAAAAATCTTCCGGACGCAGATTCTCGATCGCGGCGTTCAGCGCGTTGTTATCCAGCAAAATCGCGCCGAGCACGGAGCGTTCGGCGTCCAGGTTGCTGGGCAGCGGCTTTTCGAGGGTTGTATCAACAGGCATAGAACTTCCTAATGCTTCGCCTTTTCTTCGCTATATGTATCACAATGCCTTGCGCGGGACAAGTCGGAAGATTTTTATCTTTGAGCTCGGCAGTTCCCCTGCCAAATATTTCCCGAACACTGCGCGCATTGTGCGGGAAGTTTCTCGCGCGTCAATCGGAGTGGCTGTGCATCGATTCGGAAATCCAGTGCAAAAGTTTTTCCCACTTGCAAAAATTATTTTGTGCGCGAACAAAAAAAAGAGGCGCGAACGGCTGCGCCCCTTCGTGCGGAAATGAAATGCCGCCAAACTATTCCACATTTTCTTTTTCGACGTGGACCTTGATCGGTAGCGGTGATGTCGCGAAACACCTTGATCGTGACGGTGTAGTCGCCCAAAGCCTTGATGGGCTCGGCGATATGAATCTGCCGCTTGTCCACCTTGAAGCTTTGCGCGGCCAGCGCCTCAGAGATATCGCCGGAGGTCACCGAACCGAACATTTGATCGTTTTCACCGGTCTTGCGCTTGAAATTCAGCGACACACCGTTGAGGAGTTCGACTTGCTTCTGAGCGCTCTCGAGCTCCGTGGCGGTTTTCTTCGCCAGCGAAGTGCGAATGCGCTCCAGCGCTTTCATATTTCCGCTGGTGGCTTCGATGGCCATTTTGCGCGGCAGCAAAAAATTCCGGGCGTAACCGGGCTTCACGGTGACGATGTCTCCGCGATGCCCGAGCTTTTCGATATCTTCCTGAAGAATGATTTCCATGTTCGCTCTCTTGCTCCTTATCCTTCAGCCTTGACGGTTTCAACCGCCTTCGGTGTTTCTGCTGGTTTGGCAGCTTCGACCGGCTTCGCCGCTTCAACAGGCTTCACGGACTCGACGGCCTTCGCAGCTTCTACGGGTTTCGCAGCTTCGGCTTTGTGGGCATCGGCACCCGCAACGACGGCGCGGGGCTGTTGCGTGCCGCTGGCGCTGCCGGCAAACGGCAGCAACGCTATGTTGCGCGCGCGCTTGATCGCCACGCCCAGCCACCGCTGATGACGCGAGCACACGCCCGTCATGCGGCGCGGCAGAATCTTCCCGCGTTCCTGCACGAACTGCGACAAAATGTCCGCGCGCTTGTAATCGATCAGGTCCATTTTTTCCACACAGAACTTGCAAACTTTCTTCTTGCGGAAATATTGCCGCTTGCCGCGGCGTGGTCCTCCCGGACCGCCCCCTGGGCCACCCGGTCCCGCGTCTCGGCGCGGACCACCGTGTCCGCCACCGCCCGGACCGCCTTCACGACGCGGCCCGCTGTGCCCACCGCCGGAATGCCCGCCACCGGAATGCCCACCGGTTTGTGGCGCGGCGCTCGGCGCTGCTGCTTGTTTGATTTCGTCTGCCATTACCTTCCACCCTTTCGATTTCTGTGGCACAGCCAATCCCTGCTGTGCTCTATTCTGCGTGCTCTTTATTCTCGGCAACCGCGGCTAAACCGCGGTCAATCCTACGTTCTCGTAAAAATGTTTGCGTGCCGCGAAGAACTTCACTCCGAACTTCAGGCCACATTCTCCGCGTGACGCTCCTGATGCCGCGGTGGGTGATCTGCCCACCACCGCCAACCGGAGGAGCCGAAGGCGTACGGCGCGGACGGCGTGCCGCACGCTTCTCGCGGCGATCACCCAGCTTCTTCTGCAGCTTCAAATCTTCGTCGAGGCGGATGGTCAAATATTTAATCACCACGTCTTGCACGCGCAGGCGGCGTTCCAGCTCCGCCATCAGCTCGCCGTGCGAGGTGCGAATCTGGTGATACACATAAATTCCTTCGCGATGCTTGGCTACTTTGTAAGCCAGCCGGCGCGTTCCCCAGTGCTCGGTCTTCTCGATCTTCCCGCCCTTTTCCGCGCAGGTGTGTTCGATACCGGTGATGACCTTCTTGATGTCTTCTTCCGGCGTCGCCGGGCGAGCGATGAAAATCAGATCGTATAGTCGTTCCTGTTCCATGTGACCTCTTCTCTGTCGTTGACTTCTGTAACCGGGCACGAAGCTCGGAAAATCTTTTTTTACTTCTCGTCGTCTACTTCTCGTCGGGCGTTTCGGGTCCTTCATCCGCCTGCTTGCGCCGGTTGTACTTGTTCATTGCCGCGGGAAAACCATGTTGCAAGATCATTTCCACGGCGTCCGCGGCTTCCGCAACCATTTCGGACGCTACTTCCAGCTCCGCCTTCTTCATCGGCCGCAAAACATAGGCCGCCAAATCGTGCACCGGATGATCCGGCCCGCAGCCGAGGCGCAACCTCGGAAACTCCTGCGTCCCCACGCTGCTGGTCACGGACTTGGCCCCGTTGTGCGTCCCGGGACTGCCGCGTTCACCGATGCGAATCATGCTCCAGGGCAAATCGCGTTCGTCAAACAGCACCAGCAAATCCGCGGGCTGCAACTCGTACTTCCCCAGCAACTCCTTCACGGAAATGCCGCTGAGGTTCATGTACGTTTGCGGCTTGGCGAGAATGATTTCCTCCCCGCCTAGCTTGCCACGCCCTACCAGCGCCTTGCCTTCCGGTCGCGAAACGCGAATCCCACTGCGATTCGCCAATTCGTCCACCGCCATAAAACCCAGATTGTGCGGCGTCCACTGATACTCCGGGTCCGGATTCCCAAGTCCGACGATGAGGCGCATAAGCTTTTCCGCGAACGCCAGCGCACCGACGACGCGCCGCTTTACTTCTTTTTCTTGTCGTCCTTGTCGCCGCCCTTTTCCGCTTTGCCGCCGGCCTCCGCGCCTTCTTCGCCTTCCTCGTCCTTCTTGCCCTTCTTGATGACTTCGGGCTCGGCCGGGGTAGTCGCAGCAGCAGCCACATCGGCGGGCTTCTCTTCCTCGACGCGCAGCGCTACCACGTGCGCCAGGACGCGATCCGGCTCCGTGAGCAGCTTCATCTTTTCCTTATCCAGCGGCAGATCGCTGGCGCGCAACGCCGCGTTCAGCGCCAGGTTGCTGACATCCGCGCGGAACTCCGTCGGAATGTCCGCGGGCAAGCACTCGATTTCCACTTCGCGCGTGACCACTTCAAACACGCCGCCTTCCACCTTCACGCCCTTGGGCTCGCCAAAGGTGTGCACCGGAACCATCACGCGCATGCGCACGTCCATGGCGATGCGCAACAGGTCCACATGCAAAAGCTTTCCTGTCACCGGATCCACTTGCCAGTCCTTCAAAATCGCCGGCTCGTGCTTGCCACCGAGATCCACTTGAAAAAGTGTGTTGTGGCCGCTCTCCGAGCGGAGAATTGCGCCAACCTGTTTGGCGTTCACCGAGAGCGAGATGGCCTCGCCTTTGCCGCCGTACAGCGTCGCCGGAAGCTTTCCGGTCAGCCGCAAGCGTCGTGCTTCATTCTTGCCGCGCAGTTCCCGCGCCGCGCCTTCCACTACGATTTTTTCTGCCTGAGCCATGTCCAGTTTCCTTCCCGTCCTAAATCTATGAAATCAAACTCACAAAACCGAAAGCCAGTACCAACCGAGAAAAAAGCAGATCCCTCGCTGCGCTCGGGATCTCGACGATAATCTTTACGCCTTTGCTTCAGAATAAACAGTTCGCTGATCGACGTTTCCTCGTGAATCGAGCGAATTCCCCGCGCCAGCAATGGCGCAATACTCAGAACCTTAATCTTCCCCATTTTCTTCGCCGCTTCGCTCAGCGGCACGGAATCCGTGGCAATCACTTCCTTGATCTCCGACTTCTCGATTCGCTCGACCGCCGGCCCGGACAGCACCGCGTGCGTGCAAGTCGCGTATACCTGAGTAGCGCCTTCTTTCACCAGCGCCTCCGCGGTCTTAACCAGCGTGCCCGCGGTATCGATAATGTCGTCCACGATCAGCGTACTGCGGCCGCGCACGTCGCCGATCAGGTTCATCACTTCGCTGACGTCAATGTCCACGCGGCGCTTGTCCACAATGGCCAGCGGCGCACCCAATTTCTTGGCGAAAAACCGCGCCCGTTCCACGCCCCCAGCGTCCGGCGAAACCACGGTCACGTTCGGCAATTCCTTCTGCTTGAAATATTCCACCAGCACCGGCGCGGCATAAAGGTGATCCACCGGCACGTCGAAATATCCCTGAATCTGCGGCGCGTGCAAATCCAAAGTCAGCGCACGGCTGGCTCCCGCGGTTTCGAGCAAGTCCGCCACCAGCTTCGCGGAGATCGGAACGCGCGGCTTGTCTTTGCGATCCTGCCGCGCATAGCAGTAATACGGCAGCACCGCGGTAATTCGCCACGCCGACGCGCGCTTGAACGCATCGATCATCACCAGCAGCTCGAGCAGGTGGTTGTCCACCGGATAATGGCAGGGCTGCACCACGAAAACGTCCGCGCCCCGCACATTTTCCAAAATCTGAAAATGGATCTCGCCGTCGCTGAAACGTCCCAGCTTGGCCTGACCAATCTCCACGTCCAAATGCTTGCAAATGCTATGCGCCAACGTGGGGTTGGCCGTGCCCGTGAAAATTTTGAACCGGTCGTCGTTCAAGACGCGCGCGCTCCAGGCAGTCGTTAAACGACTGCACAAAAATTAATCGGGCCCACTGTCCACTACACTTGGCGGAATTGCACGACGCGCTGGAGATCACGCTGCCCAAACGTCATGACCGAAACGGGCGTCATGACTAAAACGAGCAACGCAATTCTGCGAATTAAGACGCTGCGGCTTACCTGACACGCGCGCCAGAAACAGCGCGGAGATACCTGCGGCGCGAAATCGTTTCGCAAACGAAGGTCTGATCGTGCGGAAACCTAACAGCGGCTCGGCGCGCCGTCGCTGGGCTCGGGAAAACTCCAAACACCGCCGAACCGCTACCCGCCAGCGAGGCTTCTGCAGCTCCGTTTTGTAGCAATACCCGCTTAATCTGCTTTAATCGCGGGTGACGCTGGAAAACCGGCCCTTCAAAATCGTTGGCAAAATTACTTAAGGGGCCGATCCCCTGCGCGCTCCAACAGAGAGCACAGAACCCCCAAATATTAGATGCTTTGGCGGCTTTTGTCAACGCTTTGCGCGCGTCGCCGCTGCTGTCCGCCGTGAAATATAGGGGCTGGGCGTCCAGCCATTTGTAGGCGTCAGGGGTCGGCACATGAATCTCGCGCGGTGAGACAATCAATAAATATTGCTTGGCCGCGTCCGGCAGAGGATAAATCTCATCGCCCTTGCCGACGCCCAGCGCCCGCCCACCATGCAAAAAAAACGGCACATCCGCGCCCAGCGACGCCGCCAACTCCATTAGCCGCGCCGCGTCTAATTTCTTGCCGCTAAGCCGCAGAAACCCCAACAGCGCCGCAGCTGCGTCGCTCGACCCGCCACCTAAGCCACGGCCTGCCGGAATTTTCTTGCGTAGCGAGATTTCAACCCCGCCGCGCACGCGTAATTCGCGCCGCAGCAAATCCACCGCGCGATACACCAGATTTTTCTCGACTGGTTCCGTCGCCAGCGCCGCATTCCCCTCTACCCGCAGGGCGATCGCGCTTCCGCGCGTCCGGCGCAGCACTAAATCATCGTGCAGTGAAATCGTCTGAAAAATCGTCCGCAACTCGTGGAAACCATCCGGACGCTTACCCACCACATCCAGACGCACGTTGATTTTTGCAAACGCGGGAATGCGCACTTCGTTCATGTAGGAGGTTACGGCTTGTCGTTCGGGGCGCTGTTTGTACTCCCCGTCTGCGCCAGACGGTGTTTGGACTGCGAGAGTTTCTTCTCAATTTCGGCGATCTTATCGTTCTCGACGTCCGCCGGCAGCGCCCGCTTCCACTCCACCAGCGATTTCTCATACTCCGCCGCTGCTTTTTCTCCACGGCCGGATTTCGCGTACACGTCGCCCAGATGCGAATGAATGGTGGCATCGTGACTTTCGCGTTCTTCCGCCATCCGCAGCGTGGCTTCCGCATCCGCCAGCTTGTTCTGCTTGAAGTAAATCCAGCCCAGGCTATCCAGGTACGCGCCATTGAAGGGATCGTCTTTCAGCGCGCGCCGCACCAACTCCTCGGCCTCGTCGAGCCGCAAGCCCAAATCTCCCAGCATGTAGCCGTAGTAATTCAGCACCTGCCCGTTGTTCGGATTTACCGCCAAGACTTTTTTAAACTGCTCTTCCGCGCGATCAAATAATTTCTGGCGCTCGTAAATCGCGCCGAGCAAGAACCACACCATCTCATTGTCGCGCTGCGGTCCGGGCAAAGCCTCGGCGGTACGCGCGGTCTCTTCCGCCTCTTTGTATCGCCGCCCGCGCTCATACACTTGCGCGATATTGACGTATGTTTCGCGGTCCGCCCCAGCGGCGCCCGTCAACTGCGCACGCAGCGTTTTCACCGCTTCGTCCGTCTGCTCATTTTCGCCTTGCAGCAGCGCCAGGCTAGCGCGAATCGGGCCATCGTTCGGATACTTTGCCGCCGCTTCCTTGCCGGCCGCCAAAGCCTTGGGCAAATCTTTCGCCACGCGATAGGTATCCATGATCAGCAGTCGCGCGCGCCGGTCTTCTTCTTCACCCAGATGACCGAGTTCTTCGTAAGTAAAAACCGCCGCCTGATAATTCTGCGTGTCGCGATAGAGTTGCCCCAGCTGCTGGTACAGAATCGCCAGCGACCGCCGCCGCGTGGGCAGCACGCTGGACTGGCCTTTAATCCCCGTCACCGCGTCCGACAACACACGTATCGCGTCGTCAAACCGCCCCTGTGCCTGATACAACATCGCTTCGTTGTACATCACTTCCAAACTGCCCGGCGCGAGCTGCCGCGCCCGCACCAGGTTGTCTTCGGCTTTGTCCATCTGGTGCAGCTCGCGATAAATTTGCGCGATACGCAGGTAGACGTCCGAATCGTCGGGCATCACATCGGCAAGCTTTTGGTAAACCGTGAGCGCTTCCTGGTATTTTTCTTCCGCCAGCAGCGTTTGTCCCAGTCCGCGCTGGTGGCTCAACTCCGCTGGATCGAGGTCCATGGCTTTGCGGTACGCGCCTTCGGCTTTTGCCAAATCGTGACCTTGCGTATAAGCATCGCCCAGCAAATCGAGCAGCGTGGGCGAATTAGCGTGCGCCGTGATGCCTTCGAGCAGCGTTATCGCTTCGGCGTTCTTGCCCTCGTCCAGCAGCAACTGCGTCAATTGCTCCACTGCGGCTTCATTGTCTGAATCCGTCTTCAGAATTCCGCGCAAGACCTCTGCTGCTTTGTCCGGATCATTTCGCAAACGGTACAGGCGCGCCAGCCACAGCGCCGACTCTGTATCATCCGGATCTACGCGATAGATTTCGCGGTATTGCTCGATGGCTTTCGTCACCGCGTCCGAGTTGCTGTTCCCTACGCTGAAATCGCCCAAGCTCCGCAGATAAATCCGTCCCAGTAGACGTCGTGGGGCCAAATTATTGGGGTCGCGCTTCAGGATTTCCGTGGCTTCATCCACCGCGTCGCGGATGCGCTGCGCTTTCCAGTACATCTCCGCCAGCCGCTCGCCAATTACCGGAGACTTAGGATCGAGCGCATAGGCCTTCTTGTAAGCATCGATCGCTTGCGTCGCGTACTCCGCCCGGCTGCTCGCTTCATACTGCTGCTCGAAGATGTGCCCCATCGTGAAGTAGTAGTAGGCGTCCGCGCGTCCTGCGTTGTCCGCCTTGGCATGATCAGCAGCGTGGTCGGTCGCACCATCCTTCGTTACGGGCGCAACGGTAACCGAGGGTGCCGTCTGTGAATCGCCCGTCCGCGCAGGCGAGGCCTGTTGCGGCGGTGTCTGCTGCGGCGGTATCTGCGCCGCCAAACTGGACCAGCCAAAGCCCGCCAGCAAAAGCATCGCTGCTATAGGTCGTAAGGTCATATCTGCCCCGAAACAGAAAGTATCCCATGCGCCACAAACCCGGTCAAAACCATTCGTTCTCCGCTTCCTCAATGCATTAAGCCACTGAACCCACGACGAACTCCTCCCCCTAAGATGCCCCCAACACCACCATTCGTTGGCACGCAAAATTTTCGTCGCACGAATCATGAAAACCGTCATTCTGAGCGGAACAGGCCAACGCCTTTTCTCTCCCGTTCGCTCGCTGCGAACGGGTTGGCCTGTATAGTGAAGGATCTCTCTGTGGTTGGCACGCCTCAGCGGGGATACCTTCGGTTCGCCACCAGCTGCGCTCCTGCCTACAATCACGCCTCGCCGCTAGTCCCCGCGCCGATGCACCTTTGTGTGCTGATGATCGGCCACCGGATCGAGCAACCGGAAAATATGCTCCCCAGCCTTGGCATCGAACCGGTACAACAACACCGCATCCGCCGCGCCATCCTCAGACGCCAGCTCAAGCGCCGGATTATCCATAATCACGTCGCCGTTATTCTTAACCCGCAACTCCGCTCCCACCTGCAAAACAATTTTCGTCCCTTCGTTATTCGCAGCCATCGCCGGCTCCTTGTAAACACAATTCTCTTACGACTAGGCACTTCGATGCCCGCCGCCACCCGAATGACACCCTGTTAATGACACCCTGTTTTTGTATCCCCCGCTGGTTTTGTCCTCTGTGTCGCTGTTCGGCTCTGGCCCCAGATGCCATGGGCTGTGGCTTCATCGTTCTCAGATTTCGGCCCACAGGGTGGCGCATGCTGCTGAGCAGCGGAACGGTTAGACTGTTTCTCCGCGCAGTGAGTAAGGTGCGCAAAACGAGGGCTATCCACATTCACCTTTCGCACGCTGAATCCCCAACTCCAACTTTGCAGCGGCAGGTTTGGTGTTGGGTTGCCGTGGTCGCTGTACTCGTCGTCTACATTGCCACTCTGACGCCGGGCCATCCCTTCGCGCTGGACGACTTCGCGGCCTACCTGATGCACGCGGCAAATTTGGTGGACGGCCATCCCTACACGGACATTAAGTACATCCCCAATCCCGACGCATTGTGGGCGGCCCCTACGCATGGTTACCCGCCGGTATATCCGTTGATCCTCGCGTCTGTTTACAAATTTCGTGGCTTTGACTTGCGCGCCATGAAAGTTGTCACAGTGCTGTGCTTCGGTGTTTTCTTAGTCTCGTTTGTCTTGTTGCTTGAGGGCGAGATACCCGCGTGGGCAGTCTCCGCCGCAATTCTGCTGCTGAGCTTTAACATCGTGTTCTGGGAACAGCGGGATTATTTGATGTCGGAATTTCCCTACCTGATGTTCTCGTTCGGTGCGCTCCTCGCGGCGCGGCGGATTTACGAAAAACTCGATCCGCGCTCCTGGCGTCCCGCCGCAGCCTTGCTTCTATCCTTACTGCTTTACGCTGCGTATGGAACGCGCACCATTGGAATTGTCTTGTTGCCAGCTCTGATTCTGGCGGACCTGTGCAAGTTTCGCCGCCCCAGCCGTTTCTTGCTGGCAGTAATCGCCATGACCGGCAGTCTAATCTTGCTGCAAAACATTTTACTTATTTCGCCCAAGTCCTATATGAGCGCGGTGCAGCTGTCGGCGACGGCGACCTGGCAGCACGCTCTCTTCTACGGCAAAACTCTGTCTTACGTGTGGCGCAATGGCACGAGCAAACCCGCGCAGATTGTTTTCGCGCTGGTCTTTACCGCGCTCGCAGCCGCGGAATTTCTCAAGAACCTGTGGCGCCGCAGATCGCTCGCGGAATTTTATCTGCTGGGATATTTGGCGGTGTTGCTGCTGTGGACCGCGGAGATTGGCCTGCGTGGTCTGCTTCCCATCCTGCCGCTGTATTTTGCTTACGGTCTTGCGGAGCTTTTTCAGGTAACGTCGCGGTTTGCGCCCCCCGGCCGAGCGGCGCTGACGACGGCTCTCTTCGTCTTTATCACGATCACCTATCTGGGCGCTTTCCGCTGGTACGCCGCGCAAGAACATTTGATTGACGTGCGAGACCCCGAGTCCCGCGAACTTTTCACCTATATCATGGCGAACACGCAGCCAGCGGATGTGCTGATTTTCCCGGCTACGCGCACTATGGCGCTCTTCACCAATCGCAACGTGGGAAGGCTAGCCCCAGACGACACACCCGCGCAATCGGCAGCCTTCTTGGCTTCTATCAATGCCCGATGGCTCATTGAAAATCAGGCCATGTCCGATCCGCTGCAGGAGTTAACGGCGAGCCACTTGGTGGTGTTGACGCCGGTTTTTCAAAACGCGGCGTTCCAGGTTTTTCGGATTGAGATTCCCTCGCCAGCCACCGCGCCATCCGGCATCAATGGAGGAAGTGGCGCACACCAGTAAAGACCATCGCCATGCCAAGGCGATCCGCAGCCGCAATCACTTCCGCATCTTTCACCGAGCCGCCCGGCTGAATCACCGCAGTCGCACCAGCTTTCGCCGCTTCTTCCACGCCATCAGGAAACGGGAAGAATGCATCGGACGCGACCACGCTTCCCGCCAACGATTGAGTTGCCTTCATTACCGCTATCTTCACGGAATCCACACGGCTCATTTGCCCCGCGCCAACACTCAGTGTGGCGCCAGCTTGTGCGAAAACAATCGCGTTGGATTTCACGTGTTTGCAAACTTTCCACGCGAAGCGCATGGTGCTCATTTCTTCGGCGGTCGCCACGCGCTTGGTGACCGTGCGCAACTCGTGATCCTTGATTTCGCCGAGGTCTGGCTCCTGCACCAGCACTCCGCCAAGAATGCGCTTCAGTTGCGGCTCGCGTTCCGGCTCCAGGCCGCTGGCGGGCAATTCCAGCAAACGCAAATTTTTCTTTGCCGCGAAAATCGTTTTGGCCCGCGCGTCAAAACCGGGCGCGGCAATGCATTCAGCGAAAAGTTTCGCTACTTCTTCCGCCGTCGCGGCGTCGACCACGCGGTTGAAAGCCAGCACGCCGCCGAACGCTGAGATCGGATCGCTGTCCAGCGCCTTGCGATATGCCTCCACCAGCGATTCCTGCTCCGCCGTGCCGCATGGATTGTTGTGCTTCACAATGACCGCCGCGGGTCGCGTGAATTCCGCCGCCAGGCTCCGGGCAGCTTCCAGGTCCACCAGATTGTTGTACGAAAGCTCTTTGCCCTGCAGTTGCTTTGCGGCGGCCAAACCTTCCGGCGCACGTCCCGCTGGAACGTACAACGCAGCGGCCTGGTGCGGATTTTCTCCGTAGCGCAATTCCTGCTGGCGCCGCAGCGATAATTGAATGCGCTCGGGCAGCGCCGTTTTTGGCGCCAAAGTAATGTGCCCCACCGTCCCGCCGACGCCTTGCGCGGCAGAAAGCCGCTCGAGTTCCATGGTAATTTTTCCGTCGTAACTGGAAGTAGCGGCAAAAACTTTTCGCGCCAGCTCCAGCTTGGTCGCCAGCGACGTTTCTCGTGCGACCTCCAGTTCTTCGGCTACGCGCGCATAATCGTGCGGATCGCGTAACGACCGTTACGCTCTCGAAATTTTTCGCTGCGGAACGCAGCATCGTCGGGCCGCCGATATCGATATTCTCAATCAACTCCTCGGCGGTCAGTCCATCCTTCGCCGCGGTAGCCTCGAACGGATACAGATTCACCACCACCAGATCGATCGGCGCGATGCCATGCTCCGCCGCCTGTTTCTGGTCCTCCGCGTGTTTGCGGCGAAAGAGCAGCCCGCCATGCACTTTTGGATGCAACGTTTTTACGCGGCCGCCAAGCATTTCCGGCCAGCCGGTAAAATCCGAAACGTCGCGCACGGCCACGCCCGCTTCTCGTAACAACTTGGCTGTCCCCCCGGTCGACAAAATTTCAATCTTCAGCGCCACCAACCGCTTGGCAAATTCCACAATTCCGGTCTTATCGAAAACGCTGATGAGCGCGCGTTCCACTGCCATGTCGTCCTCCACAAAAGAAAACAGCGTCAGTCTAAGCGTGACAGAAGATGGAGCAAAGTGGAAACGCGCGAAGCGTGATAGGCGGACCGAAACTGTGGAAAACGAGGAAGGAATAAAGAGGAACAGCAATCAAAAAATGCGGGACGCACGGACTAGGAGGCTAGGCTTTAACCAGGGCTTTCAACTTGACCTGGCCGTCCACGGTTTCCACCACGTATTCGACGTCGCGACAATTCTGCTGTTTTTGCAAATCTTTCGTCTTCTTACGCACGAACTCGTCGAAGCTCGCCCGGGAGAGTTTGCCGCTGGATTCGCCGGCGCGTTCTTTGGCGCTCATCAACGCTTCGTAAAGTTGGCCTACTTTGTCGCCCTCGGTTTCGGGTTGCGAACAGGTCATGCGAAAAGCCACTGGTTCTGCTGCGGCGGTGGCTGCCGGTGCGGGGTGTGGTTCGCTGTGCCGTTGCGCGCGCTCCGCCTCGATTGCGCGTGCTGCGGCGCCATAATGCCGCGCCACGCTACCTTCTTCTTTCTGCTTGGTGCGCTTGCGAAACATGTCACGATATTTCGCGTAGGACTGCGTGAGGCCGCTGAATTTGAAACGCTGGCCGGATTTCATTTCGCCGCCGCGCTCGCCGTAACGCTTGACAAGCAGTTCGATGCGCCACTCAATTTCCGTGGGCGGGCGCTTTCTGCCGCCACCGAAAAATTGGTCGTACTCGATCTTCAACTGGCGGATGTCGCGTTCGAGCTGTGCCAGATCTTCGTCGATAGTGGCCATAGGAGGGATCCGCACTACCATGCTAGAAGCACGCTGATGCAGCGTCAACCGGATGAACGTACGGTGCTACGGATGATATACCGCACTCGCGTTCGCGCGGTCCTGTACTTCCGAACAGTCCGCGTCGCGCGCGCATCTTCTGCATGCATTGCGTGCATTGTGAAGCCAGGTTGCCACAGCCAACCAGCTGTGCTGAAATGTCCGCAGGGAACCTGGTGTGAAAAGCGTACTTTCCAGCGAACAGGCCGAATTGCTGCGGCAGCTTCCGAGCATCGATGAGTTGCTCGCGCAGCCGCGCCTGGTGGAACTAGCCGCGCGCACGGACCGCGGCCTGGTGCTGGAAATCGCGCGCGCCATTCTTGCGGATTTC
The DNA here is from genome assembly GCA_963798585.1 of uncultured Acidobacteriota bacterium. Taxonomy (GTDB): domain Bacteria; phylum Acidobacteriota; class Terriglobia; order Acidiferrales; family UBA7541; genus Acidiferrum. The sequence goes on along the minus strand of CAWCTJ010000001.1, from coordinate 46,818 downwards.
CGCGCGCGAATTCTCAACCTGGAGGCCGGAGCTGGAGCGGGCCAGGTAAAAATTCTAAAGTTGGATCCCGCGGGACTCGAGGAACACATCGCAGGCGAAGTGGCGCGCATCCTGGCACATTCGTTGCAGCCGGTGATCAACGCCACCGGCGTGATTTTGCACACCAATCTTGGGCGCGCACCGCTGCCAGCAAGCGTGGTGGAAGAATTTCGTCGCACGGCCACACAATATAGCAACCTGGAATACGATTTAGCGGCTGGCGCACGCGGCAAACGGGATGTTCATACCGCTCCTTTGCTCGAGCGTCTCACCGGCGCAGAAGCGGCTATCGTGGTGAACAATTGCGCCGCTGCGGTGCTGCTGGTCTTGGCGGCACTGGCGAAGGGCGGCGAAGTTCTGGTCTCACGCGGTGAACTAATTGAAATCGGCGACGGCTTTCGCATTCCAGAAATTATGGCGGAAAGCGGAGCGATTCTGCGTGAGGTCGGCTCCACGAATCGCACGCATCTTGCCGATTATGAAAAAGCCATCACTGCCAACACAAAATTACTGCTGCGCGTACACCCTTCCAATTTCAAAATGGTGGGCTTTACGGAAAAGCCTTCGCCCGAGGAGTTGGTCGCCCTCAGCCGCGGGACCGGCATTCCACTGATCGAGGATCTTGGCTCGGGCTGCTTGATCGATCTTTCCGCGCACGGCGTCAGCGAACCAACCGTGCGAGAATCCATCGACGCTGGTGTGGACATTGTGATGTTCAGCGGCGACAAGCTACTCGGCGGACCACAGGCCGGCATCATCGCCGGCAAAAAAGATTTGTTAGCTCGCGTGCGGCGCCACCCACTGTTTCGCGCCTTGCGCGTCGACAAGCTGACCATCGCAGCGCTGGAGTCCACGCTTAGCGCCTACCTGCGCGCGGCTTGGGACGAACTTCCGGCGCTGCGCATGATGCGCATGACCAGCGAAGAATTGCAGCTGCGCAGCGAGGCGTTTCTTGCCTTACTCCGCCCGCAACTGCCGGCCGGCGAAGTGGAAAGCGAAATCGTTGATGGGGAGTCCCTCGCGGGCGGCGGTTCCACGCCATCGCAAACGTTGCCGACAAAACTACTGCGCTTCGCCAGCGTGCGCTATTCCGCGGCACAGCTCGAGCAGCGGTTGCGGCGTGCGCCAGCTGGAGTCTCCGTCGTCGCGCGCGTCGAAGACGATCGACTGATGATCGATTTGCGCACGGTTTTCCACGAGCAGGAACCACTGTTAATCAAAACGCTCGCCGCTACACTGAGTTAATTTAAGTCACGTATTCAAGCTATACTTGAACTGGCTAACAAGGAAAAGGTTTCGTGGAAAACCTGCTACAGGATATTCGTTATGCGCTCCGCGCGCTGGCAAAAAATCCCGGTTTCACCGCGGTAGCCATATTGACGCTAGCCCTGGGCATCGGAGCCAACACCGCAATCTTTAGCGTGGTTGAAAATCTTCTGCTGCGTTCGCTCCCCTATACGCAACCGGAGCAGCTTGTCGAAATCTGGAATACCTATCCGCCACAAGTTCCCAAGGGCGGATTGCCTCCGGGAGATTACGCGGATTGGCGGCGGCAAAACACCAGTTTCTCTGAAATGGGTGCTCACGCGACCGTTTCCCAAGGGTTTAACCTTTCGGGCGACGGTGAGCCGCAACGCGTTCAGGCCGACTACGCCGATTCAGGGCTTTTTCCCATGTTGGGGATTCGCCCTGCGGTAGGACGATCGTTTTCCCTGGAAGAAGATAAGGCTGGAAGCGCACCGGTAGTGATACTGGGATACCGCTTGTGGCAAAGCCGCTACGGCGGGGACCCCGGTGTAGTTGGCCGCACTATTTCTCTGGATAATCAGCGCTATACCGTTGTGGGCGTACTGCCAAGTGGCCTGCAACTCATGCGCGCCGCCGATTTGTGGCTACCTATCGGCCAATTCGGTGACGACCTCACAGAACACGTACATCACCGTTTTGCCGCCGTGGCGCGACTGAAGCCCGGAGTAAGCCTGGCGCAGGCGCGTGACGAGGTGGGCAGGCTGCACGAGCAAGAGGCCATCGCGTATCCGGCTGCGCACAAGAATTTTGGTGTGGTGGTCGAGCCACTGGAGGATCCATCAGCCGCTCGATTGCGCCCCACTTTGCTGGTGCTATTCGGAGCTGTGGCGCTGGTGCTGCTGATTGCTTGCGCCAATATTGTAAATCTCTTGCTAGTGCGGACCGCCGCGCGGGAGCGCGAGGTCGCGGTTCGGCTGGCGCTGGGGGCCGGCCCGTGGCGATTGACCCGCCAACTGCTCACGGAGAGCACGCTGCTTTCCTTCTTTGGCGGGGCGCTCGGTTTGCTCTTCGCACTTGTCGGATTGAAGATTTTGTTGGCGTTCGTTCCTCCCGAGTTGGCGGTGCTGCGAGAAGCCGGCTTGAATATCCGCGTGTTGGGATTTACGGCTGCGGTGTGCTTGACCGCCGGACTCGTCTGCGGATTTATCCCGGCCTTGCGCATGCTGAAATCGAATTTGTCCGGCACCTTGAAGCAGGGAATGCGGGGATCGAGCGCTTCTGGGCGCAACCGTACCCACGACTTGCTGGTGATCGCGGAAATCGCGATGGCACTGGTGCCGCTCATAGGCGCGGGTCTGCTGTTGCGGAGCTTTCAGCATTTGCTGGAAGTCGATCCCGGATTCCGGCCAGACCACGCCTTGACCATGGATGTGGAGCAGCCACAACTTTCCTTCGCCGCGTACAACCGGCTTTCAGAGTCCGAGCAGACTGCGGACCAGCAGAACCAGTCCCGTCTTTTCGAGCAACTCGCCGCACAGATCCGCACGCTGCCGGGCGTCAAGGAAGTTGGCGGAATCGGACAATTGCCGCTGGGGACGGAGCTGCGCAGCGCCGCGCGATTCGTCATCGAGGGGCAGCCAGTTTCAGATAGCGGGGGCCGTCCTATCGCGGAGTATCGCACCGTGAGCGTCGACTATTTCCCTGCGGTGGGAATTCCGCTGCTCGCGGGACGCTTTTTGAATGAGGACGATTTCAAGCGATCCAATACCGTAATCAACGAAGCGATGGCGCGAAGGTTTTGGCCACATGGCGACGCACTTGGGAAACGTTTCGATCTGTGTTCACTGGATCCCGATCCTTGCTGGAGCACGATCGTGGGCATCGTCGGAAATGTACCGCAGTATGGTCTCGACCACGCGCCCACATATGACGCTTACTTTGTTGGCGGATGGTCCCGCTTTTTAATTGTCCGCACGGCATCCGATCCGCTGAGCCTGGCGCCCGCGATCATTGAGGCGGTGCATCGTTTCGATCCGAACTTGCCGGTGACCCAGGTGATGACCATGGATAATTTGCTCGCGGATTCCGTTTCGCCGCGGCGCTTTTCGTCGATGCTAGTGGCGATCTTCGCGGCATTGGCGCTGCTCCTGGCGGCCATCGGAATTTATGGCGTGATGAGCTATACGGTGAGCCAGCGGACGCAGGAAATCGGCTTGCGCATGGCGCTGGGAGCGCAACTGGGGAACGTGCAAGGGATGATTCTGGGGCAAAGCCTGAAATTGACGCTGATTGGAGTTGCAGTGGGCCTGGTAGGAGCACTCGGGATGGCGCGTTTTCTGGCTAGTTTGGTGTTTGGCATAGGCACGTACGACGCTGCAACATTCTTGGGCGTCGCCCTTTTGCTGATGGTGGTGGCGCTGGCGGCATCGTGGATTCCGGCGCGGCGCGCGATGCGGGTTGATCCCATCGTCGCGCTTCGTCACGAATGATTCCTGTCACGCGCCATCCGCCGTTAAATGAGCCGGAATGTTTGCGTCCACTGGAATCGAGGATCCCCGCAGTGGTATGATATAGGGGTTATATAGGAGCGATATATGGCTACCGCGTTGATCCACATGGATGCCAGACAGAAACAGCGGCTCACGCGCCGCGCCAAACTACGCGGCAAATCCTTTTCGCAGGAAGTACGCGACGCCGTGGATTTGTATCTTGACGTGCCGGTGGAAAGCGAAGCGGAGCTGCGCGGGCTGGCGAAATCGGCGAACCACGCGGCGGACCGCATGATCAAGAACCTGGACGAGACCATTGCTTACGTCGATCGCGTGCTCAAACATAAAAGGAACGGCAAGTGAGTTGGGCGCGCGACGCGGTTGCCGCGATCCGCAAGATCGTGCTGATCGAAGACCGCATGGAAAGTCTGACGGCGCGGGTGAAAGACCTCGCGGAAGCCTATACGGATGTCGATCGGCGGCTGGTACGTCTGGAAGCGAAATTTGAGTTGATGGAACGCATTGCCAGCGGCGGCGCGCGGCGCGCTTTGCCGGAAAAAACCGAAAAGTAGCATAGTGGAATGCACGAAGATCCGTCACGTTAGAAGGACACCCACTGCGCTGTGCTCGCCTTCAAAGTTGCCAACAAAAAACTGGTAGAGATTGTTAAGCCGCTGCCACGGCTGCGTCCACGATGGGCGCTAATACGTTTGCGGCTCGCCGGGATTTGCAATACTGATGTGGAAATTCTGCGCGGCTATCATGATTTTCATGGCACGCCCGGTCACGAATTCGTGGGCGACGTTGTCGAGCTGAATGGGGTATCGGCGGCAATTCGGAGCAAATGGCTGGGGCGGCGGGTGACCGGCGAAATCAACATACATTGCTCGGCATTGGGGTATCGTCCGGTTTGCGATTTTTGCCGTCGCGGATTGCTGACGCATTGTGCGCGGCGAAAGGTGCTGGGACTCGTCGGGCACGATGGCGCGTTCGCGGAATATTTTGCGTTGCCGCTGGAAAATTTGCATCTCGTTCCAGAAGGCGTCAGTGACGAACAGGCCGTCTTTGTCGAACCATTGGCGGCGGCTTGTCAAATCCTTGCGCAAGTGCCGATAAAATCATTTCGCGAAGCTGCGGTGTTGGGCGACGGCAAGCTGGCGCAATTGATTGCGCGTGTGCTTCGCACCGCGTTGCCGCGCGTGGTGATGTACGGGAAACATGCCGACAAGCTGGCACTCGCGCGGCGCGCGGGAATTGCAACGCGCAGAGTTCGCGGCGATGCCTCCGATTTGAGGCGTGTAAGGGAAAAATATCGGCTGCTTGTGGAGGTTACCGGTTCTCCCAGTGGCCTTTCGCTGGCGCAACACATGACGGAACCACGCGGCACCCTGGTTCTGAAGTCCACATTTCACGGCGCGGCCCCGGTGGAAATGTGGCCCATTGTGGTTAAGGAAATTACCGTGGTGGGTTCGCGCTGCGGGCCTTTCGCTGCGGCTATTGCGCTGTTGCGCTCCGCCAAGATTGATCCGATTCCCCTGATTACGCGCACGTTTCCGCTGGCAGAGGCTTCCACGGCAATCCAAGTCGCCCAGCAACCCGGGGTAATGAAAATTCTGCTCACCGGCCAGACCCGACATTTGTAGTGGCGAATCTTTAGATTCGCATGTTTTAGGAGACAGACGCCCGCTTCAAAAGGCGGCCGGTACAAACTCAAAGGCAATTGATGCAGCTGGCCACGCGGGCGGCGCCGAAACCGTTGTCGATATTGACTACCGTTACGTTTGAGGCGCAACTGTTCAGCATGCCTAGCAACGCGGCTACGCCGGCGAAACTTGCGCCGTAACCCACGCTGGTGGGCACGGCGATTACCGGCACGCTCACCAGACCACCGACCACGCTTGGCAACGCCCCTTCCATGCCCGCCACACAGATGATCACGCGGGCGCGGGTCAAGGCTTCGCGATGTTGCAGCAGGCGGTGAATGCCGGCTACGCCAACGTCATACAAGCGCTCCACGCGATTACCCATAATTTGCGCGGTGAGCACGGCTTCCTCAGCTACCGAAATATCGCTGGTGCCCGCGGAGACCACGCAAATCGTGCCTTTGCCCGTGATTTCGTGATTGCGCGCGATGGTGATGACGCCAGGGAGTTCGTGAAATTTTGCCGCGCGATTTGCACGCTTTACCGCGGCGAAGATTTTTTTGTCTGCGCGAGTGATCAAGATATTCTGTTGCTTGTCGCGGCGCAGCATCGATTTGGCAATCTCGGCTACCTGCTTGGGCGTTTTGCCTTTACCGAAAATTACCTCGGCAAAACCTTGCCGGAGCGCGCGGTGATGGTCCACTTTCGCGAATCCTAAATCTTCAAACGGCAAATCCTTCAGGCGCTCGACAGCAGCGTCGGAAGACACCTTCCCCGCTCGAACGGCTTCCATCAGCTGCGCGAGATTCTTTTTTCGCATGATGTCGCTATCCAGCGCCCTTTTTACGTTCGCGCCCGAACCGCCAGTATAGCCTCTTCCCCGCGCTTGCGACCTGCCACGGTAACCTTGACTTGCGCGGGACTCGCTGAGAAACTGCGTATCCGCGCAAAAGAAATGCCCGAAAGCAAACCACAGACGATCACCGTAGGTGTGACTGGCGCTAGCGGAGCGGTCCTGGCGCAAAAGGCGCTGCAACTCTTGGAAGCCGACGCACGCGTGGCGCGTATTCACCTGGTGGTAACCGAAGCCGGGCAACGGGTATTTGCCGAAGAGCTCGCGATTTCTTCCGGGGACTTGAAACAACTACCCACGCGCATTTTGGGCGCGCCGCCGCGCAAAATCGAATTGCTTTCCAATAAAGATATTGGCGCTTCGATCGCTTCCGGCAGTCACGATGTAGACGCCATGATCGTGATTCCCTGCTCGATGGGGACGCTGGGGGCCATTGCTTCGGGCGCTAGCGACGACCTGGTTTCGCGCAGCGCCGACGTGATGTTGAAAGAAGGCCGCAAGCTGATTCTGTGCGTGCGCGATACGCCGTTTAACCGCATTCACCTGGAAAACATGTTGCGCGCCCAACAGGCTGGCTCGGTGATCATGCCCGCGGTGCCGGCGTTTTATCACCGTCCGAAAACGATTGACGACCTAGTAATGCAGTACGTCTGCCGCGTTTTGGCGCAGATCAATTTGCCGCAAGAGGAGATGTACCGCTGGGCGGGCAGCCCAGCGGCAAAAAAAGCCGATGCCTGACGCCGCGGTACAACACGGACGCATTCGCACAGTGCTTGAAATGATCAAGTTCGAGCATTCCGTTTTTGCACTGCCGTTCGCGCTGACGGGAGCGCTGCTCGCGGCACGCGCCACGCATCAGCCGCCGCACGGCTGGCCGTCGCCGCAACAAGTTTTCTGGATTGTGGTGGCCATGGTGGCGGCGCGCTCCGCGGCCATGACCGTCAACCGCATCGTGGATTTGCGCTACGACCGCGAAAATCCGCGCACGGCGCAGCGCGCCTTGGCAACCGGGGCGCTGTCCATAAATTTTGCGTGGCTCTTTACGTTCGCCGCGGTCGCGGTGTTTTTTGTGGCCGCGTGGCAGCTTAACCCGCTGGCCCTGAAGCTCGCGCCGGTGGCGGTCGCGATTCTTTTTTTCTATTCCTTCACCAAACGCTTCACCAATTGGTCGCATCTGTTTCTGGGCTTCGCGCTGGGCGTGGCTCCGGCCGCCGCGTGGATCGCCATCACCGGCGGCCTGGATCTGCGCATGCTCATTCTCTGTGCCGCGGTTACGCTGTGGGTCGCCGGATTTGATGTGCTGTACGCCTGCCAGGACGTGGACTATGACCTACGCGCCGGCCTCTTTTCTATTCCGAAACGCTTTGGCATCGCGAATGCCTTGTTGATCGCCCGCGCGTTGCACGTTGGTGCCGTCGCGCTGCTGTGCTGGCTGGCCGCAAGTTTTGCGCTCCCGTGGCCCGCGTGGCTGGGCGTGGCCGTCGCCGCAGCGCTGCTCACCTACGAACATTCCCTGGTTAAGCCCAACGATTTGAGCAAGCTGGACGCCGCGTTTTTCGCCATGAACGGCTACATCAGCATTTCGTTTCTGCTGTTCTGGGGCGCCGCGGCGGCGGTTTGGAAGGTTTGAAATGTTTGAAGCTTCTGTGTTTCATGCCGGCGCGAGCAAACCATCGCACGTGGACTTCTTCCTGATACAATAATCGCGTGGCGGAACTGACCATTACCGATCAGCGGCTGGAGCCCATCGCCAAGAAAGTTTTGGCGGGCGAGCGGCTGTCCATGGAAGACGGCATTGCGCTGTACCGCACGCCGGATCTGCTCGCCGTGGGCTGGCTCGCCAACCACGTGCGCGAGAAGCGCCACGGCAACATCACCTATTACAACGTCAACCGGCACATCAATCCCACCAACGTGTGCGTTGCGCACTGCAAACTTTGCGCTTTTGGCCGCGATCCCAACGCTCCCGGCGCCTACACGTTTGCGCTGGAAGAAATTTATGCGCGCGCGGAGCAAGGTGTCCGCGAAGGCGCCACGGAATTCCATATCGTTGGCGGCCTGCACCCCGATCTGCCGTTTGAATACTTCCTAGAAATGATTCGCGGGCTGAAGAAACGCTGCCCCGGCGTGCACCTGAAAGCTTTCACCATGGTGGAAGTCGGCTACTTCGCGCGCATCGCCAAGCTTTCCATCGAAGAAACGCTGCGGCAAATGAAAGAGGCGGGCGTGGATTCTCTGCCCGGTGGCGGCGCGGAAATTTTCCATCCGCGCGTGCGCAAAATCATTTGCGACCACAAAGTCAGCGGCCAGATGTGGCTGAGCATCGCGCGGAAAGCGCACCAGGCCGGACTGCGCACCAACGCCACCATGCTTTACGGGCACGTGGAAACCGAAGAAGAGCGCGTCGATCATTTGATGAAGCTGCGCGAACTGCAGGACGAAACGCACGGCTTCGTGACGTTCATTCCGCTGGCGTTTCACCCGGCCAACACCGCGCTCTCGCACATTCCCGCGGCCAGCGGTTATACCGATTTGCGCAACATCGCCGTTTCGCGCTTGATGCTCGATAATTTCGATCACATCAAGGCCTACTGGATCATGCTGTCTCCCGCCATCGCGCAAATCGCGCAGCGCTTTGGCGCCAGCGATCTGGACGGCACCGTCGCGGAAGAAAAGATCTACCACGATGCCGGGGCGCGTACCTCGGAGTTCACCCCGCGCAACGAACTCGAACGACTTATTCGTGCCGCTGGCCGCGTTCCCGTCGAACGAGACACGGCCTACAACCGCGTCGACCGCTCCAAGATGCCGCCCATCCAGCCGCACCAGCGCACCGATTTGGTCTCGCTCTCCCTCAACGTTTAGCCACGTGTTAGATTCGGCGCAGAGGCGATTCCATGCGTCAAGTAATCCTCTATCCGGGAGAGACCGGTTATTGGGTGGCGGAGTGTCCTAGTCTTGCCCGGTTGCGTAAGCCAGGGGAAGACCAAGGAAGATAGCGGTGCAAAATATCCGCGAGGCTATTGAAGGCTACGTTCTCGCGCTACAAGAAGACGGTCTCGAAATCCTCGACCGACCACTTTCATGCTGTGCTCGTAGCTGTATGACGCGATTGCCTCGTACTTCGGGGCGTGACTGTGCCGACCGCGCTCCTTAAGGTCGAGATTCCTCTTCAAGGCGTCAGCACGGCAGCCATACCATTCTCCGAAGAGATGCACCGACTTCGCTCAGGTGGTGATTCCCGATCATCCCACGAGCTAGATACCGGTAACTCTTCGCTACCTATTCTTCGTGCAGTCGAACGCTCTCTCCCGAAGAGTTTCTTAAATTAATTTAGAATTATTGTATTTCGCTGCGTGGGTCGCCGTCCTCGCCGTGTGGATATTAGATTCGCGTCCCTCCTACCCTACGCACCAACTTCCTCGCATCCAACATCTCAGTTCTAGCGTTGCAAATCCTCACGAGCAGAGAGAGCGCGATGCGAACCATCCTACTGCTCACCATTTCGAATATTTTCATGACTTTCGCCTGGTACGGACACTTGAAATATCGCAGCGAGGCGCTGTGGAAAGTGATCCTTGCCAGTTGGGGCATCGCGTTTTTTGAGTATTGTTTTCAGGTGCCGGGGAACCGCATCGGCTCGTATGAATTCAATGCCGCGCAGTTGAAGACCATTCAGGAAGTGATTACGCTAACGGTTTTCTCCGTTTTTTCGATCTTGTATCTCGGCGAAAAATTCAAATGGAACTACGGTGCGGGATTCGCCTGCATCGCGGGTGGAGCGTTTTTCATTTTTCACAAATGGTAGCCGGCAGCCGACGGGAGAGGGCGCTCGCCGCTCGACAAATCCGGCAATCTCAATATACCTTTGCAGGGCGCTGGCGAATCGAATTCTTAGACTACGAATCTAACGGATGTATCGAGGCACGCGAGGCATTTGGCGCGCATCGCCGCGCGAGAAGGAATTTCTAAAATTACGCAACGTACAAGGAGAGCTCTATATGGATCGCAAAGCGACAGCAGTCTGGACCGGGGGCATCAAGGACGGCAGGGGTACGCTCACCACAGATAGCGGCACACTGAAGCAGACGCAATATTCCTTCAGTTCGCGTTTTGAGAGCGGCGTGGGCACCAATCCCGAAGAGCTGTTAGCGGCGGCGCATGCGGGTTGCTTCACCATGGCGCTTTCCGGGCAACTCGGCGCAGCGGGCATGACCGCCGAAAAGCTGGAGACCACCGCCACCATAACGCTGGCAAAGGACGGCGAAGGTTTTTCGATCACCAAGAGCCACTTGAACCTCATCGCCAAGATTCCCGGAGCCGATCAGGCCAAATTTGACACCGCGGTAAAAAACGCCGAACTCGGCTGTCCGGTTTCAAAACTTTTTAAGGCTGAAATAACCGTAAGCGCGCATTTGCAATCTTGATTTCGCGGCCCTCGCCAAATCGCAGCATATGAATACCCTGCCGCATATGATTCCCGCACCCGGCGTGTTTCTGCTGGGCGTCGCCATGTTTCTGTTTGTGATTTGGGACGCCTTCGAAGCCATTATTTTGCCGCGCCGAGTTACCCGCAAATTTCGTTTCACGCGTCTTTTCTATCGCACCTCGTGGAAGCTGTGGAAGCTGATGATCAGCGTGGTCCATGCTCCCAAACGGCGCGAGACGTTGCTCGGGTTTTACGGGCCCATGTCCCTCCTCGTGCTGGTCGGCATCTGGGCTGTGGGTCTGGTATTGAGTTTTGGCTTGATGCAATTCGGCGCCGGCTCCGCGCTCGTCACCAACAACGGCACGTTTGGTTTCGACACCGACATGTACCTGAGCGGGACGACTTTTTTCACGCTGGGTCTGGGCGACGTGATTCCCCGTTCCGGGCTGGCGCGCTTTCTGGTGGTTACCGAGGCGGGCTTCGGCTTCGGATTTCTTGCCGCGATCATCGGCTACCTGCCGTTTATCTACGGCTCGTTCGCTACCCGCGAAACAGATATCTCGCTGCTCGATTCCCGCGCGGGAACACCGCCCACCGCGGGTGAACTGTTGCGCCGCCACAGCTACCCGCACGGCCAGGAAGCCCTTGCCGTTCTTTTGAAAGACTGGGAGCGCTGGTGCGCCGAGCTTATGGAGAGCCATCTCTCCTATCCGGTTCTGGCGTATTTCCGCTCGCAGCATGACAACCAATCCTGGGTGGCCTCGCTTACCTCCATTCTGGATACCTGCGCGCTGGTTATCGTCGGCATCGACGGCGCTTGCGAGAAGCAAGCGGAGCTCACCTTCGCCATCGCGCGCCACGCGGTAGCGGACCTGGCGCAAGTTTTCGGCACCTCGCCGGTTCCGCTGCCGCAAGACCGCCTGCCCGCGGAAAATCTCCGTCACATCCGCGACGTCCTGGCGGAACACGGCCTCAAGCTTCGCGACGGTGAAGCCGCCGATCAAAAGCTCACCAAGCTGCGCAACATGTATGAGCCGTATATCTATTCCCTGGGAACGTATTTAAGCCAGCCGCTGCCGCCGTGGATTCCGCTGAAAAAAGGAAAAGACAACTGGCAGACGACGGCCTGGGCGGAAGTCATGGGACAAATGGAGAAGGGCGCCGCCGCGGTGACGCTCGACGACCACTTCTAACCAATTTTACGCCGCCCAATTTTTGTAGAGGTTTTGTAGCGCCGCCCTTTAGGGCGGCATCTCTCGCCAGCAGGAGCCACAACATGAAGGCCATTCAAGTTCACAAATTCGGCGGTTCCGAAGAATTAAAGCTCGAAGAAATTCCCACACCCAAACCTGCCGCGGGCCAGGTGCTGGTGCGCATACACGCCGCGGGCGTTAATCCGTACGACACCTATATGCGCGCTGGCACTTACGCCGTCAAACCCGCGCTGCCCTATACGCCCGGCTCGGACGCCGCTGGCGTTATCGAGGCCATCGGCGAGGGAATCAAGAAAATAAAAGTTGGGGACCGTGTCTACACTGCGAAGACTGTGACCGGTGCCTACGCGGAATATGCGCTCGCGCTCGAGGATCAGGTCTATCGACTGCCTGATAAAATCAGCTTTGCGCAAGGCGCCGGCGTTTGGGTGCCGTACGGCACGGCGTACCACGCGCTGTTTCATTCCGCGCAGGCGCACGCTTCGGAGACGGTCTTAGTGCACGGCGCAAGCGGTGGCGTGGGCACTGCTACGTTGCAATTGGCTCGCGCCGCTGGGCTCACGGTCTTCGGAACCGCCGGCACCGCCAAGGGCCTCGAGCTTGCCACTCGCGAGGGCGCGCACCGGGCTTTCGATCACACTAAGGCCGGCTACTACGGATCAGATTATGCAGGCGACAGAAGGGCGCGGAGTGGACATCATCGTCGAGATGTTGGCCAACGTGAATCTTCCTGCCGATATGAAAATGCTAGCCACGAATGGGCGCATCATCGTGGTCGGCAATCGCGGGGAAGTCACCATCAACGCGCGCGAACTGATGACCCGTCGCGCGGCCGTGCGCGGATTTACGCTATGGGCTCTCACTCCGGCCGAGACTGCGGACATCCATGCAGGCCTCGGAGCGGGCATGGAAAATGGCACGTTGCGTCCGATCGTTGGCAAGGAGATGCCGCTCGTGGAGGCTCCCCGCGCACACCGGGAGATTCTGGAACCCGGCGCCCACGGGAAGATAGTGCTAATTCCCTGAACCTACAGTATTTGCCTGCCCGTCGAAATTAGTCGAAATTAATCGCAGCGCCATCCACGCGCGGCGTTTATGCCTTATAATTTCAGCGCGCCAGTGTTGCCGCACCTCTTCATCAGGCCAGGCGCAGAGCAAATCGTGCCACTTCTGAACCTTATCGCCACGTTTCTGGCCGCGCAAAGCGGTTTTGGCCATTACTGGCGCAAAATCACCGACCGCACCTTCAGCGGCATGTACCACGCCAACGCCTTCGATCTGGCGATGATGATTCCGTATTTCATCGTGCTTTTCGTGCTGGCGGTCTACGGTCTGCATCGCTACTGGCTGGTCTACGATTATTTCGTATACGCGAAAAATGTTCCGCCGGCGCCGCCGCCCGTGGCGCAATGGCCGCGCGTCACCATTCAACTTCCAATTTTCAACGAACGTTACGTCATCGAGCGGCTGGTCGATGCCATTTCGCGTTTCGATTATCCGCGCGAACTGCTGGACATCCAGGTGCTCGACGATTCCACCGATGAGACCCGCCAGGTGGCCAGCGACTGCGTGGACCGGTATGCCACGAAGGGCCTGCCCATCACGCACATCCATCGCACCAATCGCGAAGGTTTCAAAGCGGGTGCGCTGGAAAATGGTTTGCGCACCAGCAAAGGCGAATTCGTCGCTATCTTCGACGCTGATTTTGTGCCTGAGCCGGACTTTCTGCGCCTCACCATTCCCTATTTCATGAATCCCGAAGGCGGGTCGCGCATCGGTATGGTGCAGACGCGCTGGACTTATCTGAACTCCGATTATTCGCTGCTGACCAACGTGGAAACCATTCTACTCGACGGGCATTTCGTCGTTGAACACGGCGCGCGTTCCCGGCGCGGCGCTTTTTTTAATTTCAACGGTACCGCGGGAGTGTGGCGCCGCAGCGCCATCGATCAAGCGGGCGGCTGGCAACACGATACCCTCACCGAGGACACCGACCTTTCCTACCGCGCGCAACTAAAAGGATGGAAATTTCTTTATCTGCCGCAAATCGCCTGTGCTTCCGAACTCCCGGTGGACATGAATGGCTTCAAAGCGCAGCAAGCGCGCTGGGCCAAGGGTTTGATGCAAACTGCGAAAAAAATTCTTCCCAAGGTTTTTCGCGCGAATGTTCCGTTTTACATCAAGGCCGAAGCCTTCTTCCATCTCACCGCCAATATTTCTTATCCGCTGATGGTGATTCTCTCCACCATGCTGCTGCCCGCGATGATCGTACGTTTCTATCAGGGCTGGTTTCAGATGCTGCTCATCGACCTGCCATTGTTCCTGGCTTCGACCTGCTCCATCTCCAGTTTTTATCTGGTCTCGCAGCGCGAACTTCGCCCCAAAACCTGGTGGCGCACGTTTTTGTATTTGCCGTTCGTGATGGCCACCGGCATCGGGATCTCCGTGCGCAACGCGCAAGCTGTGATCGAAGCGATCGTCGGCAAGAAATCCGACTTTGCGCGCACGCCAAAATTTAATATCGCGGGAAAAGCTGGAAGCTTCGCCAAGAAATCCTATCGCAACAAAGCTGGCTGGATCGCTTATGCCGAAGTTGGCTTGGGACTGTATTTCGCGGCTACCGTGGTCTATTCCGTCCTGCGTGAAAATTACGCCACGGTGCCTTTCTTGTTGCTCTTCGTGTGGGGCTATCTATACACGGGATTTATGTCCCTCAGCCAAGTGTACTTCACCAATCTGCGCTTCGGCCGAGCCGCAATTCCGCCTGCCGAAATGCGCCCCGCAGCCACCGGCGCCCCCGGTTTCTAACTGCTTCGCACAAGCGACACGTTGAGGTAACTACATAGTTATCAATAAGCAACCGTAACCCACGCAAAATGAGCATCTTACATAAGATACTGAGAACAATAGACTTAAAGTCCTTTGCGCTCAGTATGATGAGAAATTAACGACGTCGAGAAAGGTGGGTAACGAACGGGATTCTGCGCCCTTGCCGCAGGCTACTCCAATCGAATGATTACAATCTCCGGCTGCGAGCCCACGCGCAGCGGCGGACCCCAAGTCCCTGCGCCGCACGACGTATACACCTGCAACCCGCCGATCCGGCTCAATCCATAAACAAACTGCCGGTACATCCGCGCGGTGATCCATGTGAATGGAAAATACTGTCCACGGTGCGTATGTCCGGAAACCTGCAGCGATATCCCCGCTTCCTCGGCCACTTGCGGACGGTCCGGCGCATGCGTGAGCAAAATGCTGGCACGCTGGCGATCGATTCCCATTTTCGCCAGCACCGAACGGAAATGCTCTGCATGCGTGGCATGCTTGTACGGCACGCCAATCAACTGCAGTCCATTCACGTCCACGTTTTCGTTGTCCAGCACGCGCACGCCGGTTTTCGCAATCGCCGCCAGGTACGCCGCGGGCGTCCCGAATTCCTCGTGATTTCCTTCCGCAAAAAACGCTCCCAGTGGCGTCCGCGAGTCCTGCAACAATTCCGCTAATGGCGCGGCCGCGCGCTCAGCATCTAGCGGAGTTCCGTCAAAGAGATCTCCCGCGATGAGCACCATAGCGGGCTTCTCGCGCATAATTCTCCGAACGATGCGCCGCGCAAATCTCGCGTTGCGCACGTTGCCGAGATGCAGATCGCTCACCAGCGCAATCGCGCGCCCGCGCCAGGAGTCCGGCAGCCCCGCCAGCCGCACAGTAATTCGCTTCACGCGCGTCAACCCAGCGTTCACCACGCCGTAGACGCTCGTTGCCAGCGCCAGACCGAACAGTACCTCCGCCAATCCCCGCGGCGAAAAATTTACGTTCGCCACCGACAGTACGCCATAGGCCACCCACCACACGCAGGCGGCCATAAATAGATAGCTGAACGTCCCCAGCCACACCGCTGCTACTTTGTAGAGCGTCCGAAGTACGATGTTGTAATACCGAAACCCCAGCAGTGAAGCGCCCAGAAAGCTAATGGATAAAACCGCCAGCGCGAGTGCCAGTATTCTGGCGTCCACGCCGGGGCCCCAGGCGAACACTACCGTCTCAAACAAAAAATAGTGGGCCAAAAATAGGACGGATTGAAATACCGAAAGAAAAACCGCAAATCGCTTCAGCACCCTGGCTGGCTCCCGACGAACGAAGAAAAGTCACAACATGGCGACTCTTCAGCCTACCACGCCGGTCTTCGCGTCACCCAAATGGCCAGCCAACTTCCCATCGACCGATGTTCTGCGACACCTTGGCGGCGTCCGCGGTAAACTACGGAGCAACAAAGCGTCATTCAATCAGACGGAGAAGACCAGATGCTCCAAGCGCGTGCCGCAGGTTCGACCGTCCGGCCAAAATATAAGTTATTGGAGGGCTTGGGTCCGCGAGATCAGCAACTCGTCCTTGCCTCCGCCGTGATTCGGCGATTTCCCGCCGGAACAATAGTCACCAGGCAAGGAACGCCGGCTGACCGCTTGTACGTGCTTCTCAGCGGCTGCGTGCGATTCTTCTACACATCACCGGATGGCAGGAAATTTCTTCTGATCTGGGCCGCACCTGGCGAGACCTTTGGAGGCGTAGCGTTAATGCACGATCGCGGCTCATACTTCATGAGCTGCGAGACCGTTAAGGAAACTGAAGTTCTGGAGTGGGAACGCACAACGATTCGGGCCTTTGCAGAGAAATTTCCGCAGATCATCCACAACGCACTGACAATTGCCGGGGAATACGTCCGTTGGTACATGAATGCGAATGTTGCGCTCAGTTCTCACAGTGCGCGCGAAAGGCTGGCGAGCGTCCTGCTGGGGCTTGCTCGTGCAATCGGGAAAAAGGTTCCCGGTGGTATCGAGATTGACGTGACCAACGAGGATTTGGCGAACGCGGCGAACATTACTCACTACACGGCCAGCCGGTTGATGAGCGACTGGCAAAAGAAACGCACGGTTGTAAAGCGCCGCGGCAAAATCCTACTGCTCTCACCGGCGGGTCTTATTCTAAGAAGCGTTTGAAGCTCCTCATCGAAGGACCTTTCGCTTTTTCCGCGATAGTTGCGCTGGCGCAACGACAAGTTGTGTGTAGAATGAAACCCTCGTTGCACTGCATTTTTTCAACCGTTTACCCGCGCGGGTACGGCGTTTGTTGAAACGAAAAGGTATTGGCATGAATCTTGGAATTTGGCTGAGTTGCGCCAGCGATAGAGCGGAATTAACGGTTGCGGTCACCTCGCGGTTCGCCACCGTGCATGTCCCGATGCACTAAACACGCCTGCTTCACTGTCTGTACTTTCCACCAGAACAGTAAAGGATCAAAAAAATCAGCCCGTTTTCTCTGGGTGTCGTTGAGCAAAGAAATGATTTTGCTCTCTTCTTAGAGTTGTGGGCCCGATCGAATCACAAGTTTTCATACCGCACTTTTCGCGGACAGCTTAGGAGGATTCACCCTTGGTTACCAGTAGCCGCTTCAAACAATTCATTTATATCCTGGCCTTATTCGCGGTTCTGTTTGCGGCCCATGCGGTTCAGGCGCAGACGCAGCCTCGCATTTTTTCCTCTGTCAAGAATGAAGAGCGCACCACGGTCGTAAATTCGACTTCGCCGTTGGTGAAAGCCAGCGTCGACAACGGCCGCATGGCCGCCGGCCAAAGCCTCGGCCGAATGCTTTTGATGCTCGCGCCGACCGCGGATCAAGAGCAACAAGCGGCGGAGTTGATTGCCGCGCAACACGATTCTTCGTCGCCCTCATTTCACAAGTGGCTGACTCCCGCGCAATATGGCGCGCGATTTGGCGTTGCGCCGCAAGACGCCGCGGCCGTGCAGCAGTGGCTCCAGACGCAAGGGCTGACGGTGAACGAGATATCCCAGAGCCGGCACTTTATCGTTTTCAGCGGGACTGTTGGTCAGGTGGAACAAGCTTTTTCGACGGAGATGCACAACTACAGCTACCGGAACAACAAATACATCGCCAATTCCACCGATATGCAGATTCCTACCGCTTTGGCGCAGGTGGTGAAGGGCGTAGTTCGCTTGCACAGTGATCCCAGCAAACCGGCACTCAAGATTGGGCAGAAAATTACCGTTAACAAGAAGACCGGCAAGATCGAGGGACAATACGGCCAGCACTTCATGGGGCCCGCCGATTTCGCCACGATCTACAACGTGAAGCCGCTGTACGCCGCAGGCATTGACGGCACGGGAGAATCCATTGCCATCGTCAGCCGCAGCAGCTTAGTTGACGCCTACTATGGAATCGATGGCATTCAGGACATTCGCGATTTTCGGAATGTGATGGGTCTTCCTGCCAACGATCCGCAAATGATCGTCAACGGCGACGATCCGCAAGTGCAATCCTACGACGACACGATCGAAGCGCTGCTGGACATTACCTGGGCTGGCGCCGTGGCTCCAGGCGCGCACATCGTCGCGGTGGCCTCGCAAAGCAACTTTGCAGATGGCGTCGATATTTCCGCAGCGTACATTGTTGACCACAATCTCGCGCCCATCATGAGCACCAGTTTCGGTGGCTGCGAACAGACGTTGGGCAGTGTGGGGACCGCGTTCTACAATTCACTGTGGCAACAGGCTGCCGCGCAGGGCATCACGGCGTTTGTTTCCGCGGGTGACAACGGCGGCGCCGGTTGCGATTCGCAAAGTAGCGGCCTGTTCGCAACGCAAGGCTTAGCCGTAAATGGAATCGCTTCGACCCCCTATAACGTCGCCGTCGGTGGCACACAGTTCAACGACGTGGGGGAGGATGATCAATATTGGACGGTTAACGCCGACCCCACCACGCTCCAGTCGGTTCGCAGTTACATCCCGGAGATCGTCTGGAACGAAAGCAGCAACGATCCTTTCGCTACCTCGCTTTGGGCGGGCAGCGGCGGTGTCAGCACCATCTACGCCAAGCCCGATTGGCAGACAGCAACCGGAGTTCCGAATGACGGCAAGCGCGACCTCCCGGATATTTCTCTGGCTGCCGCCGGACACACCGGTTATGCACTGTGCTTCGAAGCAAGCTGCAGCGATCCGGAATTTCTAGGCGTTTACCCGGTAGGCGGCACATCAGCGTCCAGTCCAGCGGCCGCGGGTATCATGGCTCTGGTCCTGCAAAAAATGGGCGCGCAGCCACAAGGCCTTGCCAACTACGTGTTCTATAAACTAGCGGGCACCACCGGCGTCTATCACGACATCACCACGGGCGATAACAAGGTGCCGGACACCAATGGTCAATACACCGTCGGCTACTCCGCCGGACCTGGCTATGATTTGGCCACCGGCATCGGTTCCCTCGACGCGAATGCACTGGTTAACAATTGGGCCAGTGCGGCAGCAACCGCGGCCTCGGCGACAACTCTTGCACTCGGAAATGGGCAAGCAACCACGGTGGTACATGGAACGCCCATTACCTTCCAGGTCCAGGTGACGTGCACCGGCGCTAGCTGTTCCACTCCAACCGGAGAAGTTGCCCTGCAGTCCACGGGCACGGGTGCCGCAGCGGGCAACTTCCTTGGTGTAGGTTCGGCCGCGCTCGCCACTTCAGGGAGCAACGCCATCGCCACGATCGCATCGCCGAACGTTCCTGGAGGAACTTACGGTGTTACTGCTCGTTACAGCGGCGACGGTAAATATTATTCCAGCACTTCCAATGCGCTGCACGTGACCGTGACGCCGGAAGCCAGCCAGATGTTGATGGGCGGCAGCGCCGGCGGGTATTTCGTACAGACGCCGCTATCGGTTTCCTACAGTGAACCGGTGCCACTCTGGATTGCGGTGGCGGGCAATTCCGGCGTCGGACATCCATCGGGTCAGATCACTTTGCTGGTTGACGGAAATCCTGCGAATACCGTCACTTCTGATTTTCAGACTCCCGGCACACTCACTTTGAATTACGGCGAAAGCGCAACCGTTTTTGGAAATGGCACCAAGCCCACGAACCAATCCAGCGTACTCCCCAATCTCGCCCCGGGTTTGACGGCTGGAACGCACCAACTGCAGGCTACCTACGCGGGCGATAACAGCTTCAATGGCAGCCAAGCTACGTATAGCGTCAATGTCACGAAGAGCGGTTCAGTCGTCGCTGACGTATTCCTCGTGGGCACAGCGGTTCCCAATGTTCCCGTCGTCATCGAAGGGCAACTCGTCTTGAGCACAAACGGCTGCGCGCCCTATGGTGGCACCGTGTCTATCGCCGATTACACTTCCGGAACAGCGGTGTCCTTGGGTCCACCGGTCACCGTTAGTTCGGACTACTGCGATTCTTTCATGTTCACGACCACGTTCAAGACCGCTGGTCAACACCTCGTGAAGGTCGTCTACTCCGGAGACAGCAATGTGAATGGATCCAACTCCAGCGGGAATTTAACCGTAAACGCCAACACTTCTCCTTCCGTGAATCTCGTCGCCGACGTTTCCAATACTGTCGTCGGTGGCGTGATCAACCTCTCCGCGCAAGTGACGTCGGATGTCCGGCAGCACACCGCAACCGGCAGTGTGGTCTTTCTTGATGGAACCGCGACGATCGGTACGGTGAAACTCGATGCGACGGGCACGGCCAATCTGGCAATCAGCACGCTCGCTGCCGGCACGCACATGCTTTCGGCCAACTATGCCGGCGATGCCGTTCTTACCGCGGCCACCGGCGGACCCATCACGGAAATGGTTGCGGATTACACCATGCAATCCCAAACTGCGACCCTGGCCTTAACCGCCGGACAAACTGGCACGGCAGCGATCAGTGTGATTCCTCTCGGTGGGTCGACACAAACGGTGTCGTTCACGTGCGGAAATTTACCCGCAACGCTGACGTGCGCATTCGCTCCGACCTCCGTCACGCTCGATGGCGTCGATGCGGGCGCCGTCAAGGTCACCGTCACCGCGGCCGTCGCTACCGCGAGCGCTGTCGAAAAGACGAATTTTCTGGGCGTCGTCTCCACGATGGCCATTGCTGGGCTGCTGCTGCCATTCGGCCGCCGCAAGCACATGAAACGCTTGTTTGGAACGCTGGCAATCCTGACGGCGCTTTCGCTCTTGGCGGTGGGTTGTGGTGGTTCCAGCAATTCGGCACCCGCAACTCCAACTCCACTGACGACAACTTACGTGGTAAGCGTAAATGCTTCCGCGGGCGCGGGAAGCGCTGCCAAAACACTACCGCTAGTGGTTACCGTCACGAAGTAAACGCAAAGCCCCCCTTCGGGGGGCTTTGCGTTGCTGCAGGTCAATGAACGTAATAGCCATTTTTGGCCAAGATCACGTAATCGTGTCCCTTTTTTCCAAACGATGAGGCGAGGCGAACGTCCAGCTTATGCGCCTTACCCGCGGCTCCGTTGGCTTGCGTGTAGTAGCCCAACGTATAGCGCGTCTTGATTCGTTCGATCAGCGCGCGAAATACAGCATCCAGATTTGCGACATCTCGCACGTCGAAGATTTCTCCGCCCGTCTGGTCCATGACCTTGCGAATGTTCACCAGCCCAGGAACCATGGACGCGGCCAAGAAGGTTCCAGGCGGATTGTATCCAGGTATCTTCAGGTTATAGAGGACCACGTCGGCGGCGATGGCTTCGGTGATGATGTCGCTGCGTCCCCTGTCCTCCCGCGTCCGTGCCAACGTCATCGCTAATTAGAATGATTACGCGGCGACCCTTCGGTGGGGCGCCGAGGAAATACTTGGCGGCCACAAAGATACCGTCATTGATATTTGTGGCTCCGCCGGCTTTGAACGTACTGATCTGCTGGGCAATCTCTTTCTTGTCGTGAGTAAACGGCACGCGCAATTCGGCTTCGGTGGAAAAGGTAAACAGCGCCACTTCATCCTCGGGTTTGAGCGCGGCAAGAGCGGTGGTCGCGGCGTCACGCAACGGCCCGAGGAACGGACCAATCGAATCGCTCAGGTCCAATACCAGCGCAACGTTCAGGGGTATCTCGTCACGACTAAAAACCGAAAGCGTTTGCGCGACGCCGTCTTCGCGCAGCTCGAAATCTTCTTTTTTCAGATCGGCCATGATTTGCCCGGCCTTGGTCTTCACGGTTGCGTCCACCAGTACCAGGTTTACGTCCACGCGCACGAGACCCGGGTCCTGGTTTTGCGCCAGCGCTGGGATTCGGCAGAAAAAGGCCAGCAAAATTATCAGCGCTGAGCAGCGAAGCAAATTTCGCCAAAATGTGAATATCACCTTGGTTGATCCTCCGCGATGCGCCTGGCCAACCCTACGGTAAACTTCGTCGTCGTCGCACCGCGCTAATGTTCAAGCCGAAATCCCTTGCAGCATCCTCCGGCAATGGCGCGCAATCTGTTGCTCCTCTTCCGCGTGGACGGTCTTTATTTTGTCCCCCGCCAGGCCGAGACATTCCAGACCGCTGGTGACTGCGGAGCGAACATAATCGCTATGTTCTCCAATCCCTCCGGTAAACGCGAGCAGGTCCACGCCGCCGAGCAGCGCAACGTACGCGCCGATCGCTTTGCGTACGGAAATGACGAAGACCTCGAGCGCGAGCTTGGCACGTGGATCGTTGGATGCGGCGCGCGCTTGCAGCGACTTCACGTCGCTTTCGCCACCGGACAACGCGAAGAGGCCGCTGTGATGATTGACGAGGTCCTCCAGATCGTCGACCCCGAGTCGCTCGGTGCGAAGGATGTGGACCAAAACTCCCGGGTCTACATCGCCGGAGCGGGTGCCCATAGGAATTCCGCCGGTAGGAGTGAGTCCCATGGTGGTGTCGATCGACACACGATTGCGCATCGCGCAAAGGCTCGCGCCGTTACCGAGATGCGCGAAGATGGCGCGCGCGGGAAGCTGCTCGCCGAAATGATGCACCAGCGACTCGTAAGACAGGCCATGGAAACCATAGCGTCGAACACCGGCGTCGAAATATCGCTGGGGAAGCGGTAAGTGCGACGCCACTTCCGGCATGGTCTGGTGAAATACATCGTCGAAGCAAGCGAACTGCGCGGCCGAAGGAAAGAGCGCTTGCGCGGACGCGATCAGGGACAAAGCTTGTGGGATATGCAGCGGTGCGAAGTGTGTGGCGGCGCGCAGTTCGTCCAGAACTTGCGGCGTGATGGACTGGTGCGTGACCAGTTTGGGTCCGCCATGCACGATGCGATGGCCGACGGCTAGGGGTTCGGCCTGGATATGTTCGCGGATAGCCTTGGCCACGGTCGCGAGGGCCTTGCTTTGCGATTCGTGAACGCTATCGCGCTGTACAAGCGGTTTTCCCGCAGCGGAATTAATCTGCAATTTGCCGTTGCTATGCCCGATGCCATCGGCGCTTCCGGTGAGAACTGCCTCTTCGTCGCTCGCTCCGCGGTGGTACACGCCGAATTTCAGCGAGGACGAGCCGCTATTAAGCACGAAAATTAGGTCATTTTTCGGCGGCTGACCGTCTGTCATGTCCGATCTAGTCCTCTCTAACCCGGCCAAGTCCAGTTACGAATTCCTTCTTTGTCGATGCCCTCGGCGTGGGCGTACTGGATGCTCTCGATAATCTGACCCTTTAACCATTCTTTGGCATGGGCTCCTACGGAAGTGAGCCTTGGAACACGGTCGATAACGTCAATCGCGAGGTTAAAGCGATCCACCTGATTGATGATGGCGAGTTCCAGCGGCGTGTTGATGTTGCCCTTTTCCTTGTATCCGCGCACATGGATGTTGCTGTGGTTCGTCCGGCGGTAGCTCAGCTTGTGGATAAGCGACGGGTACGAGTGGAAGTTGAAAATGACCGGTTTGTCGAGGGTGAAAAGTGAATCGAAATCTCTGTCGGAGAGCCCGTGCGGATGTTCCGTTGATGGCAATAAGCGGAAGAGATCGACAACGTTGACAAATCGAATCTTCAAATCGTGAAAGTGTTCCTTGAGAATGGCCACCGCGGCCAGAGATTCCATTGTGGCGATATCACCGGCGCAAGCCAGCACCACGTCGGGCTCCTGGCAATCGTCCGTGCATGCCCAATCCCAAATGCCGATGCCTTTCGTGCAGTGCAATACGGCTTCTTCCATGGTCAGGTACTGCAGATGCTCTTGCTTGTCCGCGACAATCACATTGACGTAATCCCGTGAACGCAGGCAATGATCCGCCACGCTCAGCAGACAGTTCGCGTCTGGCGGCAGATAGATGCGAACCACGTCGGCGCTCTTATTTGTGACCACATCCAGAAATCCAGGATCCTGGTGCGTGAAACCGTTGTGATCCTGCCGCCACACCAGAGAGGTGATGAGGATGTTGATCGACGGCACCGGAGCACGCCACCTCACCTCCTTCTTCGATTTCTCCAGCCATTTGGCGTGCTGGTTAAACATGGAATCGATCACGTGCACAAAGGCTTCGTACGTGGAAAATAAACCGTGGCGGCCGGTGAGCACGTAGCCTTCGAACCAACCCTCGAGAGTGTGTTCGCTGAGCATCTCCATGACGCGTCCCGAGGGTTCCAGTTCGCCACCATCGGCGTCTTCCGGTTTGTATTCGGCGAGCCAGGTTTTCTTCGAAGCCGCATAGATTGCGGTGAGTTTGTTGGAAGCCGTCTCATCCGGCCCAAACACACGGAAGGAGGTCATATTGCGGCGCATGACTGCGGCAAGAAAATGTGCGAGCACGTCGGTTGGCGGCGCGTACTCCGCGCCGGGTGCTTGCAATTTGCAGGCATAGTCGCGAAAGTCCGGAAGATCCAGATCCTTGCGGAGCAAACCGCCGTTCGCGTGCGGGTTGGCTGAGATGCGACGTGCGCCCGACGGGGCAAGGTCCTGCAGCTCGGGTATGAGTGTGCCATGCGCATCAAAAAGCTCTTCCGGTTTGTAGCTGCGCATCCAGTCTTCCACGATCTTGAGGTGCTGATTATTTGTGGCCGGATCGGCGACGGGCACCTGGTGCGCGCGCCAAAAATCTTCCACCTTGTGACCATCCACCTCTTTTGGTCCGGTCCATCCTTTCGGCGAGCGAAGTACAATCATCGGCCAGCGCGGACGCGTGGTGTCGCCCGTCGACCGTGCGTGCTGCTGCAGCGCGCGAATCTCCAGGATGCATTGCTCGAGAGTGGCCGCCATTTTCTGATGCATCGTCAGCGGATCGTGACCTTCCACAAAATATGGCTTGTACCCATAGCCCGTGAGCAAGGCGTTCAGTTCTTCGTGCGGGATGCGCGCCAGGATGGTGGGGTTGGCGATTTTGTAGCCATTCAGATGCAACACCGGCAGAACGGCTCCATCGCGAATGGGATTCAGAAACTTATTCGAATGCCAGGAAGTCGCCAGCGGACCAGTTTCGGCCTCGCCGTCCCCTACGGCCACGGTGACGATCAGATCTGGATTGTCGAACGCCGCCCCGTAGGCATGCGAAATGGAATAGCCCAGTTCGCCTCCTTCGTGAATCGAACCCGGCGTTTCCGGAGTGCAGTGCGAACCTATTCCTCCGGGAAACGAAAATTGCCGAAAGAATTTCAGCATGCCGGCTTCGTCACGGCTCTTGTCAGGATAAATTTCCGAGTAGTGGCCTTCGAGGTAGCAGTTGGCTAGCGTGGCCGGCGCGCCATGGCCGGGGCCGGACACAAAGATGACATTCAGGTCGTACTTCTTGATGAGCCGATTCAGATGGACCCACAGGAATGATTGGCCGGGATCGGATCCCCAGTGGCCCAGCAGCCGGCGTTTGAAATGTTCGGGCTTGAGCGGTTCGCGGAGCAAAGCGTTTGCGCGCAGATAAATCATTCCTGCCGCCAAATAATTGCAGGCGCGCCAGTAGGCATCCATCTTTCTTAGTTCTTCAGGCGAAAGGGGTGTCAGCTCCTCAGGTGTACTTGCCATGATTGTTCTCCGGCGATGCAAAATGCGCTCTGATGACGGCGACTCCTACCCACATTTCTGCTCAGCGTTCTAACTTGGCGTCGAGGATCGCAAGTCTTCCCCGACCAGGTAAGATTACTCCTCAACCCTCCCTATCTCATTGCTCGCTTGTCAATTTCCCATCGGTAGGTCGGCGTGTATTTCTAAGTGTGGCGGCGTTCTTTGGCAGGTCGCGTTGCTGGACATTTTAAGTATTGCTCCACTGCTCCGATTCAATCGGGCGTCACGACCATTTCCTCCGCCCATGACGCTGTCGTTTCCGCCAACTCCCGCAACACTTCCGCGTCGTTCCTTCCCGAGCTTTTCAGCACGTGAAATGAATGGTCGGCCGTTTCAATGATATGTAACGTCGCTCGCGATCCTAGCGCCGCACACACGGGACGCAACAGCTTGAGGTCGGCAAAAATATCTCGCGTGCCCTGCAGGAACAGCATCGGCGTCCTAACTTCCGCAAGGTGCTCCGCTCGTTTCGTTCCTGGGCGGTTGGGCGGGTGTAACGGAAAGCCAAAGAACACCAGTCCTCTCACGGCTCCAAGCAGGCCTTGTGCCGCTGCCTGGGAAGTCATACGCCCTCCCATGGACTTGCCTCCCGCCAACAACGGCAGGCCAGGAGCGACCTCAATTGCCGCGCGCACTGCCGCTGCTACGGTCGCCGTCAATACGCCTGGCGCGTCCGGAACGCGCCGCTGTTGCTCCATGTAGGGGAACTGATAACGCAAGGTGGCGATGCTCACGGAGGCCAATTCATCCGCTAACTTCTCCATGAACGGATGATTCATCCCGGCGCCCGCGCCGTGGGCCAGCACGAGAAGTCGCCGCGGCTTCGCCGGCATCAGCAGGAGTGCCGAGACTTCGTTGCGGCCCTCTACTGCGAATCGCAGCTGTTCTGGTATCGCCATTTTGCCGCGATTTTAGCAGAACACGGACACATAACAGTCCGCCGCATGTTCGATGCACTTGTCCGATTAGCGCGTTCATCAGGATTTGCCGATCCCCGCAAAATCATCGCACTTCGATCTGCCCAAAAGCTCAAATGCCTTTGAATTCACCGCCGTCCATTCGTAGCGAAGCTCCGGTCATCCACTTCGCCTGGACGGACACCAAGTAAGCTAGAAGATCCGCAATCTCTTCCGGCTCGCCAAAACGAGAGATGCCGGATTGCTCCGGATACTTTTTAATTGCTTCCTCGACGGTGAGGTGGTTGGCTGGCGCCCACTTTTCAAAAAATGATTGCCGCCGACCCGTCATGACTGCGCCCGGCGAAACACTGTTGACCTGAACGCCATCCTTGATTCCTTGCTCTGCAAAGGCTTTCGCGAGTGCGATGATCGCTGCATTGGTTGCAGCGACAGCAGCAAATCCCGGCTTGGGATCAAAAGCGGCAAGGCCCGAGAGTAGGACAACTGATCCCCGTGAAGCCTTCAAGGCATCCCAGGCTTTTATAGTGAGGCGACGAGCGCCGTGAAACTTCAGCGCCATGCCGTCGTCCCACTGAGCGTCGGTCATCTCGAACAGATCGATTTGGGGCACGGCCCCGGCGATATTCAGAACCGCGTCGATCCTGCCGAACCGCTCGAGTGTGTTATTGACGACTTTTTCAGCGGATGCTGGTTCACGAAGATCGAGCGGAAGGGCCAGACTTTCCGCTCCGAAGGACTTCGCTTTTTGGGCTGTCTCCTGCAGGTGCGCCTCGTTGCGTGCGACCAAAACGAGAGATGAAAAATCCCGCGCCAGGCGGAGCGCGGTGGCCCGTCCGATTCCCTGACTAGCGCCAGTAACAATGGCTACAGAATTCGGCATTATTGATTCTCCTTAATGAGCTTCATTGGCGATAAAAATCCCGCGGAGTCTGTTTGGACGGTTTTCGGCGACTGTTCGCGCTTTGTTACTCCGAAGATTTAGAATTCAAATCTTCTCGCGTACTGCCTCGGCGATGACATCGACCACAAGATTCGGCTGGGTGTACATCGGCGTGTGATCGACGGCATAGGAGCGGATTTTCGCGCCCATCCGTTCGGCCATGAATCGCTGCGTCGTCGATTTGATCATGCGATCTTCTTCCGCGAGCAAGTACCAGGTGGGCTTCGTTTTCCATGTTGGTTGTGAAGCCACTTCCTGAATGCATTTCAAGGCAATGGGCCGTTGCACCGCAGCCATGATCGCTGTTTGATCGGCGGAGGCTTTATGAGCGACTGCTTTACGAAAGCCCTCTTCCGACATCCAAATGAAACCGTGCGAGTCGGGCGCCAAATGCGGAGCGTCCGGATGCGGCGGTTCGCGATAAAAGACCTGCGCGACGGTTTCACCGTCGCCGGGAGCCAGCGCCGAAACATAGACGAGAGCTTTGATTCGCTCGTCGGTAGGCCCGGCAATGACCGCCCCGGCGTAGGCATGTCCAACGAGCACGACGGGTCCCGTGGTTCTTTCAAGAGTTCTGGAGAGAGCTGCGATGTCATCAGTAAGCGATGTGAGAGGAATTGGAGCGCAGATCACATCAAAGCCCAGACGGCGGAGCGGAAGAATGACGTTCTGCCAACAGGATCCGTCAGCCCACGCGCCATGCACTAATACGATGGTTGCGTTCTCGAGCGCTCATCGCAGTCTCCCGGCTTTTGCTGTGCGGCTATATTCCGTTCGCATCAAAGAATTCCTTCATCGCCGCAGCAATCTCCACGACGTGCGTCTCCAAAGCAAAATGCCCGGTATCGAGCATCTTGACTTGCGCAGCGGGAATGTCCCTGCGGAATGCTTCCGCCCCTGCGGGAATGAAGAAAGGATCGTTTTTGCCCCAAATTGCAAGCAAGGGAGGCTTCGATTTACGGAAATATTCTTGAAATGCCGGGTAGAGCGCGACGTTCGAGGCATAATTCAAAAACAAATCCAGCTGAATGTCTTTGTTTCCTGGCCGCTCCATGAGTGCCATATCCAACGTGTACGTTTCCGGCGCAACGCTATCTGGGTTCGTCACTCCGTGCGTGTACTGCCAGCGTGTGCCGTCAAGCGTTAGGACATTCTTTGCGATGACTTCACGGTTTTCGGCGTTAGGAAAAGCCCAATATTTCCGGATCGGTCCCCACGCATCCCCGAGTCCTTCTTCATAAGCATTGCCGTTTTGTGAAACGATCGCCGTGACTCGTTCGGGATGAGCCATCGCCAGGCGAAAACCCGTCGGGCGCTCCGTAATCGAAGACATAAAGTGCATAGCGATCGATTTTGATCGCTTCCGTGAAGGCGGCTACCGTCGCAGCCAACGCGTCGAAGGTGTACTTATATTTTCGCTTCTCCGGCACTTCCGTAAATCCAAAACCAGGCAGGTCCGGCGCGATTACCCGGTAGCGATCGGCGAGACGAGGAATCAACTCGCGATACATGAATGACGAAGTCGGAAATCCGTGCAGCAGAAGAACCACCGGTGCCTGGGGACTACCTGCCTCTCTGTAAAAAACTTGCACGCCGTCCGCTTCAACCTTGTGGATGGATGTAAACGGCACGACAGAACGGTGGGAGTCCGCGCTGGACGCGCCGCTCTTTTGTCTTTGCGCTGAAGTATTCTGAGCCATTTGGAATTCCTCCTAAATGTTTTGCGATAAAGATAGCCAACACCACACAACATAGCCTTCTCTGGTTACACCACAAGATCGGTAACTTGTCAATAGACGCGATTCCCGGTTACAGTACTTTCGAGCTATCCATTTGACGCGGTCCCCGATTGAATCGAAATTCACAGCCCGGCCCGGTGTTTCTGGCGGGACATCTCGCGCTGGATTTTCTGAATACTCGGATGCGAGTGGATGGAGAAGTGGTGGATTTTTTTCAGCGCGACGAGGATGTCATCCGTTGGCTCAAACTAGCGGGGCTTCCCGTCCCGGAGAGCCGGGGCGAGCGCGGCGAGAATATCTCTTTTGGATTCTGCGCGAACACTGCGTGAAAACATTCGCTCGCTGGTAGAGAAACGAAAGGCTGGACGGCGAGGAGATCCTGCGGTCCTTAACCGATTTCTATCTGGCGCCCAGAGTCATCCCCGGCTTGTTTGGAACAAGCCGCGCTCGCTGAAGATCGAAAAAGTCAGGCGAAAAGATACCGCCGAGGCGATTCTTGGACCCGTGGCGGATGCCGCCGCCGATCTGCTTGCGACGGCCGACTTTCATTTGGTGAAACGGTGCGAGGACGAGACCTGCGTGCTCTGGTTCTCCGACAACACCAAATCGCACCATCGCCGTTGGTGTAGCATGGAGCTTTGTGGAAACCGCCACAAGGTTGCGGCCTACCGACGGCGAAAAGGCAACGACGGTTAAGAAAGGAGCTCGTATGAACACCATGGAAGGGGTTGCTTCGAGCTCAATCGCCCAAAGAATATGAAAGTGGAAGAGTTCGATCTTGTTATCCTCGGCGGCGGCACGGGATCGACGATCGCTGCCTGGACCTTTGCCAATCAGGGACAACGCGTGGCAGTGATCGATCGCAAATACATTGGCGGGTCGTGCCCGAACATCGCCTGTCTGCCCAGCAAGAACGTTATCCACAGCGCGAAAGTCGCATCGTACGTTCGCAACAGCGAAGATTTCGGCATCGCCAAAAAAGGCTTCACGGTCGATATGGCCACAGTACGCGAACGCAAACGCCGAATGGTCACCGGCATGAACGATATGTACCTCGACATTTACAAAAAGAGCGGGGCGGAATTCATCTTGGGCAGCGGAGCTTTCGTTGGACCTCGGACCTTGATGGTCACGCTTCCGGATGGAACAAGGCGTCAGCTCCGCGGAACCAATGTGATCATCAGTACCGGCACGCGCGCAGCGTTAGCGCCAGTTCCCGGCCTTGCTGACGCGCAGCCGCTTACACATGTGGAAGCGCTTGAACTGGATGAAGTTCCCAAACATCTCCTTGTGATCGGCGGAGGGTACGTTGGATTGGAATTCTCCCAGGCCATGCGTAGGTTCGGCAGCAAGGTGTCGGTGATCGAACGCAACACCCACTTGGTGCATCGGTGAAGACGAAGATGTGACGGAAGCTCTTCGCGAGTTGCTCGAAGACGAAGGCATCGACATTCTTCTGAACGCACAGCTCAAGCGAGTATCGGGGAAATCGGGCGAGTCGGTCACAGTGGTTCTCGAACAGAATGGAGTGGAGAGAACGCTCGAGGGAAGTCATCTGCTGGCGGCAGGAGGCCGCATACCGAACACGGAGGGCATCGGGCTCGAGTTGGCCGGCGTCGAACTGACAGACCGCGGATACATCAAAGTGAATGAGCGTCTTCAGACGACGGCGCCCGGCGTTTGGGCTATCGGCGAAGTAGCGGGCAGCCCGCAGTTTACGCACATTAGCGTTGACGATTTTCGCGTGGTCCATAGCAATCTCACCGGCGGTAACCGCGTAACGACTGGCAGGCAAGTTCCCTTTTGTCTCTTCACCGATCCGGAATTCGCCCACATCGGCCTAAGTGAGAAGGAAGCCAAGGCGCAAGGCATTGCATATCGCTTATTCAAAATCCCAATGGAACAAGTGCTGCGTGCGCGCACACTTTCTGAAACACGAGGATTCTTAAAGGCGCTGGTTGAAATCAACGGTGATCGTATCCTTGGCTTCAGCGCCTTAGCCGTCGATGGAGGGGAGATCATGGCTTCCGTTCAGGTTGCTATGATCGCTGGTCTTCCCTATACCGCAGTGCGCGACGCTGTCCTCGCTCACCCTACGCTGGCCGAGGGGCTCGCGACGTTGTTTTCCTCCGAGCCTACGTCGCAAAATGAGCAGGCGCGAACGGCCACTCAATAAGAAATAGACTCCGCAGCAATCCAGGACTGGGCAGATCGCGCTAAGTGGGGTGCCTAGACCTGCTAAGAGAGGTTGGGACGCAGCGTGAGCGAGCCGTCATCATTCAGCTTTTGATGACAAGCCCACCGCACGGGATAGCGCATTCCCTTTACCTCAATCTCAGCTCTGAGTTTCAAGCCCTTCCAATCCGTGACGTTCGGAAGCACGAACTGTGCCTGCCGAATCTTGCCCGGTAATGGGTAACCCGCGTCCAGACAACCGCTCTGGAGCATCTTCCCGTCCTGACTCTCCACGGTCACCCGCAATACGCCCGGCACACCCGCGATGCCATCATTTGCGAAGCCGACAATCAGCCCCAGGTAACCATCGTCCTTATAGCTCCAAATGAAAGACGGCCGCACGCGATAGCCAATTCGGCGACCGATGCGGTCGAACGCAGCCGGATAAGCCTGGTAATAGCTCATCAGATTCTTTGCGCTGATCTGGTGAAAGTTCCAGAGCGACCAGTAATTCGCCCCGACATCAATCACATGAGCGATCATGTTCTCCGCCGGGGATATTCCTTCAAATGCGGCGCGTGGATCTGGAGGTTTACCCGGAAGCCCTTGCTCGAGCAATGCCGCAATCCAAGGCGGACGATTGCTGAGCGCTTCAATCTGCTCGTTCTCGATAAAGATGGTATCGCTGCGAATCCAATTGTTGCTGCGGACCGTGCGGTCTAGCAGTTCTGAATTACCAACCCGGCTGAAGTCCGGTTGCGTATTGGTCAGTAGAGGCGTCTTCGAAAAGTGCTCGAGCTGGACTTCGAGCATGCTGGTCCAGGTGTGCTCTGCGGTCTGGTAATCAGGGAAAGGATTGTTGGCAAATGGCCAGGTGTGACCTTCGCCCCAAAAGCCATACATGAACGTATCGATAAACTCGATGAGCGGATTGCCATCGAATTCCGCTGCCAGAAGGCCAACCAGTTCTTTGAACGCCTGCTGAAAAAAAGGATGGTCATACCGGGGCTGATAACGGGAATGCGGGTTGTCCAAAAATCTTTGTCCCGCAGCCTGGCTTTCCTGATCGCTAAGCACCAGATCCACTTTCGGTACTTTTTCGAGGACAAAATCCGGGAGCGCCGCTTCGTGTGTATAGTCCGGTGCGCACATCTGAACGCGCAATCCGACACGCTTGTTATTCTTCTTCGCCAATGCAAAGACGAGCTTCAGATAGTCGGGCATATCCAGGCGTCCCGGCCGCGGCTGTATTTCCCTCCAGGTCGGACGGACATAAAGCTGCTGGCCCAAGGGAAATCGAACCAAGTCTTCGATGGCCTGAGGAATATTGTCTGACTTGATTTCCTCTGTGCCACTGTCTGCCGTGATATAGGTGACCAGCCCCATGCCATAGTTCGGCACGACGTCTTCCGAAACAGTAGTGGTCATCACCACATCGTCATTGGGAATGACCGCATCCGGCGCGTATTGCGGGAACGGCCCCTGATTGAGGCGATCGGCCACCTGGGGACCGGAGCCGAAGTCGTAGTTGCCCCAGTTGTGGGCCGGAACGTTCGCTTGCGCTTTACCCATGCCAAGTTCTGCAGCGACGGCAACGGCAGCAGTACGTTTTATAAAATCTCTCCGCCGCATCGGGATCATCTTCTCCTTATCGTTCGATTCGACTTCGGCCTTACGACTGCAGTCGGTTCTCTACGAGAAGTGCTATCGGATCAATCGATTATAGGGTGTTGCGTCGACCGTCTGAGCCGGCGGCGTTTGCTAGGACCTAGCCCGTTTTTCGACTGCGGTCGAATCTCCAAGTCGTCAATAAATCTCTGCCCTAATTTGGCTTCGTCGGTGAGTTGCGGGCGTGGTGCGGATCCCCCGCAACATCTGGTGCGTCACGGAGCGCATCGAGCATCATCTTTTGAAGCGTTTGAAGCGCATCAATCTCTGACACAACCGGCGTGAAGAATAGCCGGTTGATCGCACGGGGCAGCAATAACTTGAAACTTTCCCATTCGGAGAAACGACCTGTGAGTTCTTTGATCGTGTGTTCAGGAACGAATCGACCGAACACCCGATTTACCCTCCGCTTGTAAAACCACCGAAATATCATCGTTCACTCTCGACCTGCCCGATGCTCCGCCACGAAATTAAGACACTACCCCAGAAAGACGCAAACTTGGAATGCCTGGCCAGCTAACACCTGATTGTTCCGCTCTCCGAAGACTCGTGCATCATTGCGGTCAACTCCTCGGAAGTGG
The DNA here is from genome assembly GCA_963798585.1 of uncultured Acidobacteriota bacterium. Lineage (GTDB taxonomy): Bacteria > Acidobacteriota > Terriglobia > Acidiferrales > UBA7541 > Acidiferrum. Next base: position 13,071 of record CAWCTJ010000001.1, on the reverse strand, counting down.
GGTTACCGGACAGGCGAGACCAGCGCCGAAATCAAGAGTCGCAACGCTATGATTTGTGACCCAGAAAAACAGTGTGGCGGCCACCACCCTTGTTCAGGCGACCACGCACACGCTGCACCTGGACGTCGAATCCGCCATGGCGCAAGCGCTGCGCGAATTTTCGATCGTCGCGAGCCGCCCAAACAGCCAGGACCCCGTTCATCTTGAGAGCCGCGTGGGCTGCTGCTATTCCGCGATTGTCGTAGAGGCGCGCGTTGCTTGAGGCGGTAAATGCGGCTGGGCCATTGTCCACATCGAGCAGGACGGCATCGAACTGGCTGAGATGTGAACTGAGTGTGACGGCGACGTCCGCGATCTCGACGCGCACGCGCTTATCCTTCAGCGGGTGTCCCGCAAGCGGCCCGAGCGGGCCGCGATTCCACTCCACCACCGCGGGCACGAGCTCGGTGACGACAACGGTCGCATCCGGCGAGAGCAGATCGAGCGTCGCGCGTAGCGTGAAACCCATCCCGAGCCCGCCGATAAGCACGCTGGGCTGCTTGAGATTGCGCAGCCGTTGGCAGGCCAACGTGGCCAGTGCCTCCTCCGAGCCGTGCGTGCGGCTGGACATCAGGGTCGCGCTGCCGGCGATTATCAGGTACTCGTCGCCGCGACGAACCAGTTTCAAGACGGCACCGTCTGGAGAAATCGTCTGCCCGAGCAACTCGAAAGGCTTCACGAGCGCGATGTTACAGAAAATGTTACAGGAGATGCCACAGGAGAGGAAAACTGAGGTAAAACGGGCCACTCGTTTTAGAGTGACCCACTATTCGTGTCGCAAGGCAACCATGGGATCGACGCGCATGGCGCGGCGCGCGGGCAAGTAGCCTGCGAAAAAGGCCACGGCGGAAAGCACGCCAATCGACGCGAGCAACGTCACGGTGTCACGCGCAGCAAGTCCGAACAGCATTTTCTGCAGAAGGCCCACGGCGGCAAAAGAAATGCCGGCTCCCAGCGCCAGGCCGCCAGCAAGAACAATGACCACGTCGCGCAGCACCAGAAGAAGAATGGAATCTCGCGGCGCACCCAGCGCCATCCGAATACCGAACTCGCGCTGGCGTTGCACCACGAGATAACTCAGCGCGCCGTACAAACCAATCATTGCCAGGAGTAAAGCCAAGCCACCGAAAAAGGTGGATAGCGTGGCAAGCAAGCGGTCTTGCACCAGCGAATCATCCACTTGCTCGGCGAGCGTGTGAAACTCTAGCGGAATTGTCTTGCTCACACCGGCAACGGCCTCCTGTACGGAGGGAACAAAGGTCGAGGGCCGCGCCGCCGTTCGCAGCTCGAATACTTGCTCCGGCGAATCTTCCGGGACTTGCGCAATCGGAAAGTACGCCGTCGCATGGGCCTCCTCGCGAAGCGATTCGTACTTAGCGTCTCTGACGAGCCCGACAATTTGAATAGGCGGAGCGGTTTTGCCCGGGTCTGGTTGCAGACGGAAATACTTTCCAAGCGCGTCCCCATTTGGAAAAAACTTTCGCGCCAGGGTTTCGTTGACGATGGTGACCATAGGAGCCGTTTTCGTATCGCCAACGTTGAAGTTACGGCCGGTCAGCAGCGGGGTACGCATGGTCGCCAAGTATTCTGGCGAGATGTAATTGAAGTACGCGATCGCGGCGTCACCTGTCGGCGGATTCGGCGTATCCACTTGCAGAATGTTGTTCCAAACATAGTTGCTGACTGGAGTCATGACCGAGCGGCTCGCGGAAACCACACCGGGGAGCGCGCGCAACCGGATTTCGAGTTCATCGAACATCGCCGGCTGTTGCTCGGGCGGCACTTTCGCGGTGTGCAGATCCGCGTGAACAAGCAGGACGTTGTTGCGATCGAAACCCAAATCCAGGGAAACAAGTTTCACGAGGCTGCGCAGAAAAAGGCCGCTGGCCACCAGCAGGACCAGCGACAGCGCCAGTTGCACAGTGACAATCCATTTTCCGGAACGGAACTTCCCGCGACTCTCAGTGTCGACCGCCACGCTGCCTTTCATCGCCGACGTCAAGGGTACGCGGGTGGAACGAAGCGCCGGCAGCACCCCAAAAAGTAGCCCCGTGAAAACGGCCACGCCGGCCGTAAAACCCAAGATCCGCCAATCGAAAGACAGATCGAGGAAAACTTTGTCATCTCCCGTGGAGATGAAACGCACCAGTAATGAGCTTCCCCAACCGGCAAAAAGAGTGCCAAGCAATGCGCCAGCCGTGGACAGCAACACACATTCCGTCAACAATTGCCGGATCAGACGCCCGCGCGAAGCTCCTAACGCTCTGCGCACGGCGATCTCCTTGTGGCGGGCGGACGCGCGGGCCAGCATTAGGCTAGCGATATTGGCGCACGCGATCAGCAGCACCAGCCCCACGACACCCATCAAAATGTGCAGAGGCTGCGTAAATTGCCGACGCAGATAGGAAGTACCTGTCGCGGCAGGAATGCTCTCGAACGTCCGTTTGAGAAAATCTTGCTGGTCTTTGGGCTCCCAGTCCTGCGGCAATGCTGCGGCAAAGACCTGCGGCGAAACCACGCCGAGCCGCGCTTTCAATTGGCCCGGAGTGACTTCAGGATCGCGTCGGCCCGCCACTCGGAGCCACCACCAGGAACGCCGGTCAAGCCGCGATTTTGGCCCGTCGAAAATGGCGGCGGCGCAAATCGGAATGGCCACGTCAAACTTGCGGCCCACCTCCAACCCGAAAAATCCCGGCGCGCTCACGCCAATAATGTTGAAAATGTGGTTGTCCAGAGAGAGCGTGCTGCCCACGGCGTTTTGCGCCCCGCCAAAATAATCCTGCCAAAAACCATAGCTCAATACGGCAACGCCGGGGCAGCCGCGCTTGTCGTCGTCCGCCGTGATCAGCCGGCCAGCGGCAGGATGGACGCCAAGCGTCGAGAAGTAGTCGCCGCTCGCAAAGAGACCACTGACATCGTGCACGGCGCCGCCTTGCGCCAGATCAAATTTAGCCAAGCTCCACGCGAAAATACCCGAGTAAAAATCCTGGCGATTTCGCAACTCTTCCCAAAGGGGATTTGTGAAACTAGGATTGGTTTCGCCGCTTGGCGATCGCGTGTCTTGCATCCGGACCTGCATCAGTTCCTCGGGTTTTTCCACGGGGAGCATGCGGAGCATGACGGTGTCAATCAGGCTGAAGATGGCAGTGTTCGCGCCGATGCCCAGGGCCAGCGTGAGAATGGCTATAGAGGTGAAGCCCGGAGACTTACGCATCATGCGAAGGCTGAAGCGGACGTCCTGAAGGAAGTGCTCCAACCACAGCCAGCGATGAGATTCATGGAATGTTTCTTCCGCTCGCGTAACGTTGCCGAACGCCCGCCGCGCGGCAGCGAGTGCCTCGTCCTCGCACATGCCCTGTTCGCGCAAGCGCGTGCTCTCTAGTTGGATGTGCGCTTCGATTTCCGCGCTGAAATCGTGCGCTTTGCGCTTATGCCGGAACATGGACTTAGCTCCCTTCCGCCGGAGATCCCAGAATCCGCCCAATGGCTGCCGTCAGGCGTTTCCACTTTGTGGTTTCCTTCACCAGTTGTTTGCGGCCGGCCGAGGTCAGCGAGTAAAACCGCGCCTTCCGGTTGTTTACTGAAGTCCCCCATTTGGCGGAGATCCAGCCCCGCTCTTCCAAACGCTGCAGCGCCGGATAGAGCGCGCCGTGTTCCACCAGCAGCTCTTCTTCGGAGGTTTGTTGAATCGCGCGGGCAATTCCCTGGCCATGCTGCGATCCATAGATCAGGGTGCGCAGGATCAGCAGGTCCAGAGTCCCCTGCAGTAGCTCCAGGCGGTCTGTGGTTCTTTGGGTAGACATGTAACCCCAGCATGTCCGAGCTCGGGTAAGATGTCAACCCCTAAAGAGGGTCGCAGAGAGTGCAGTGAGAGCGCCGTTCGACGAAGCCATTGGCAGGGGTTACGTTGCACAACGTGCGCGCTGAAGTTTTTCCCGCGGGATAGAAGGCAACTTGCGATGACCTTCCATCTTACCCACACCCATTTAGGGCGCGCCAGACACAGCAATTCGCATTGCAACTGCAGCCCTGGTCACACTGGAGATCGGGATTCTGCGGTTGATATTTTCGGTCGTCAATGGATAGCGAAACCTGAACTTCTCAGGCCTGCCTCTGTCGTTCGGCGACCTTTGACAGCGCAACCGTCAGGGCCGCGCCGCCGAGGGTTTTAATCAGCGTGGTGTGCTGGGAGTAGAAAGTGCTCACCGAGTCGATGACCGAAGGATTCGTCTGCTGCGCATGGGTCGCCAGCTGCTGGACCACCTCTGGCGAAAGCTTCTGCGCCTGATCGGGAGTCAACTGCGTGCCTCCGGCACCCACCAAGACCCGCCAGCCCCGCTCCCCCTAGAACCTGCTTGAGAGTGTCGGGATTGACCGAAGACAACAGCTGATTGAGCATCCCCGCCTTCTGATCGCCACTCGAATTGTTGAACAACGTTGAAAGCATCTCGCCGAAAGCTGGGGTCTTGTCTGATTTGAACGCGGCAGAAAGACCCTCAGCGATGGCGCTGGCGGGAGCGGCCTGCGCCATCTGATCAAAATGTGCATGAACGTCAGGAGCGGGCTGCGCCGCGGTTCCTCCGGACGAATACTGCTTCAAGAGACCACCCAACTGATCTGTCCAAGTCATAGCAATCCTCCTTCACTCTTTCTAAACGTGTGCCCCTCCACTGGGCATTCCGACAAACTGGATCGAACAAAACTTTTTATGGAATCCGTAGCTCAGTTCCGACCTTGACCTTATCGGGATCGGACATTTTGTCTTTGTTGGCTTCAAAAATACTCATGTACTTGTTTGCGTCACCGTAAAACTGCTTGCTGATTTTTGACAAGCTGTCCCCGGGCTGCACGGTGTAGGTTCGCACGGCCGAGCTGCCACCTCCCGCTGCGGCGGCGGCCGCGGTCGCGGCCGGAGCCTTGATGTCGGCCGTTAAATCGGCGAACGCCGGGTCAACAAGTTTGATTTGATCCCACACCCGGTTCTTCACATCCGCCGAGGGCGCGGACGCCCGAATGAACAGCTTGTCACCTTCCATATTCAGATTCTGCAGTTGCACTCCTTGCGATTGCATAAAATTCAGGACGGACTGGTACTTCCCTTTCAGTTGCTCGAATCGATCGGCCATGGGCGTCTCCTTTTCCAAAGAATTTGCGAATGACTGCTTTCTGCGACGTACAAGAAATTTCGTGTTGCGCGGTGATCAATTCTTCGCCGCGCGATATCCTGCTTTCAGCGCATCGGCTTCGGTCATATACTTACCGACTTTCGTTTTGCCGTAATACCGGGAACCTTCTTTGTGGTAAATCCCGGAATCCGTGTTTACCCAAACCATGCCAGTTCCAGGCGCGCTTGCGGCCGCTGGTGTCGTTTTCGTCGGTGTCGATGCAGCTGCAGGCGTTGGAGATGACGCTGGCGCGCTAGCTGCGGCAGCCGGGGCTGCCGCGGGCGCACTGGATGAGCTAGCGGAGGAAGATGTCGGAGTCGATCGCGTTGCGGTCGGTGGCGGTGTCGCGCTCGCGGCGGCCGGGGCGTTGCCAATGCTTACGAGCGGGCTAATCTTGCTGATCGTCGCGGCAGAAACGCCAGCCTTCGATAAGTCGCTGACGGAGGAATATGGCCGGCTACCGATGATTTTTTTTGCGGTCGCGTCTCCGACGCCCGGAAGGGTTTTCAGCTGAGCTGCGCTCGCATTGTTCAAATCTACCTGGGCGCCACCGGCGTTCGCCGCGCTCTGCTTCGGCGCAACCGCAGCGCTGCTTGCCGCCGGCTTTGCGGGAGCCGGCGCGCCACCGGCCACGGTGACGGACGGCGTGATCTTTTTGATCGTCGCCGCAGAAACACCGGCCTTCGATAAATCGCTGACGGAAGAGTATGGGCGCCCGGCGATGATTTTCTTTGCGGTCGCCTCTCCAACACCTGGCAACGCTTCCAACTGCGCAGCGCTAGCGCTATTCAGGTCCACCGGTGCATCACTCGCGGCCGCTGCGCTCGGCTTTGCGGCGGCCGTCGATTTGCTTGCCGCGGACTTCGTGGGGGCGGGGGCCGGGGCCGCGCCGCCGACGGTGACGGACGGCGTGATTTTCTTAATCGTCGCGGCAGAAACGCCGGCCTTCGAGAGGTCGCCCACCGAAGAATAGGGGCGTCCCGCGATAATTTTTTTGGCGGTCGCCGCGCCAACTCCCGGCAGCGTCTCAAGCTGTGCCTCACTCGCACTGTTCAGGTCCACCGTCGCGTTCGCGCCACCGGATTGCCTGGCTCTTGCAGTGCTCGAAGGGAGCACGCCAAGCTCCAACACGGCAAGCGTCAACACGGCCACCGTTAGGTATAGTCCAGCGAACTTTAGATTTTTTCTCATCGTTCCCCCGAAGGTTAGCAGCGGCCTCTAGCAAACCAGATTTATGCCGATGACTCGCCAGCAGCGATAGTGGCGCTGCTCGAAGAGCAGCGAGAGTTGCCAGAGCAATCCGCGAGACCCGTCTTCAGGACGTGGATGCCCTGGCAATTGGGACAACGGCGCTTCAGCGCCCAATGGACGACCCGCATGGCGACACTTCCCCGACCCGTTCTTCTGTTTTTCTGATGGTCGCGCGAAATAAGACTTTCGATGCAACGCTCTTGGGCGAAGAGCATTCAGACAGCACGGTCGAAGCTGGGCCAATGAAGCGGGCTGATCCGCGGTGACTGTTATCATAACGGAGCGTGGCGTTCAATCGGGAATTCCCTGTATTTAGCGAAAACCCTTCGAAATGACGTTTCGATCGGGCTGTTCGAGGAAATCCTTTGCGGGGGACGGTCACAACCGGTGGAATAACATTGCCACGCAATCCTGCAAGCTGGAGTTTTTGGTCCCGGGAAGAGAGGCGTGGCTATCAGCATGCTTTTGACGTGTCAGGTAAGTCCCTCTGAGGCGCTAAAACTCGTCTGGATTTCGCGCTGTTCTCTGCTTCCTATACAATTTAAGGAATCTGCTTGGCACGAAACGAGGAGGTCGATTGAGTTCTGTTCGCTGCTGCTGTGTCTGCAAAATTGCCGCGGTACTGCTGATTACCGCTGTTGCCACCCTCCCAAGCCTCGCACAGCAGCGCCGCGAACGCGAACCGAACAGCGTCTATGCGGAACGCCGCGCCAAACTCGCCGCTCAGATCGATGCTCCCGTCGTTCTGTGGGGCTACACCGGCCGCGAAGAAGCCTCCGAGGCGTACGTCTTCGCCCAGGAAGAAAATTTCTATTACCTCACTGGCCACAATGAAGAAGGCGCCGGCCTCATCATCTTCCCTACCAAGCACGCACCTGCGGCGACCGCGGCGGATGTCCCCCATGACATCCTCTTTCTGCCCGCCAAGGATCCGGCCAAGGAAAAATGGAACGGCCTGCGCATGTCTCCGAGCGATCCCGGCATCGAAGCTCGCACCGGTTTCGCGTCGGTGCAGGATTTTTCCGCGATGCGTGTGGTCGTCGAGCGTTCGGCGGCGCTGAACGCAAATCTCGATACCATCCTGCCGTACGAAAGAGAACAAGGCGGTTATCCGCACGAAAAACAGGTGGTGGACTGGCTGCAGCTGGTCGCGCCACAAGCGAAATTAAAAGACATTCGCTCCAACATCGAAACCTTGCGGCAGATCAAATCGCCCGGCGAACTGGAATTCTTGCAACAGGCCATCGATCTTTCTCTCGATGCCCAGTTGGCGGCGATGAAAATGATGCGACCCGGTCTTTTTGAATATCAGATCGCGGCAAAGATGGTAGAGGTTCACGCCATGGGTGGGTCGGAGGCCGAGGGCTACGCTCCCATTGTCGGCGCCGGGCCGAACTCCACGGCGCTGCACTACGACAAGCTTTCGCGAAAAATTCAGGATGGCGACATTGTGGTGATGGACGTTGGCGCGCAGTATTCCGGCTACTCCGCCGATATTACGCGTACCATTCCCGCGAACGGAAAATTTACGCCGCGGCAGCGCGAAATTTACGAAATTGTTCTTGGGGCACAGAATGCCGCGCTGGCCGCACTGAAACCCGGCGCTGACCTGTGCCGCAAAGGCAACAAAAGCGCCTACCACATCGCTTACGAATACATCAATTCGCATGGCAAAGATTTGCATGGCAAGCCGCTCGGGCAATATTTCATCCACGGGTTGGGCCACCCCATCGGCCTCAACGTCCACGACCCAGGTTCGTCATGCCAGCCATTGCAGGCTGGCATGGTGATCACCGACGAACCGGGGATCTATATTCCCGAAGAAAATCTCGGCGTGCGCATTGAAGACGACGTGTTGATCACCGAAACGGGGAACAAACTTCTCAGCGCGCACCTGCCCCGTTCGCCCGACGAAATCGAGCAAATCATGGCCGCACACACTGAGGAGGTTCCTGCTCAGCATTGACCGTGCAGAATCCGGCCATCTATACTGGGTATTCGCGTTTGACGGTTTATTGTCGTCAGCGTGCCTCGAGTCATTCCGATTGCTTACCCGTGGGGCTGTGTTGCCCACTGCGCCGGAATTTCCGAAATCAATTCAGTCGCATCAGGAGCCAACGGCCGCCGAGCGGCCGCACAACACTATGAGTACTGTTAAGGCCACACAACTCCGTCCCGGCATGGTGGTGCAGCACGAAGGACAGCTTTTCACCGTGTTCAGCGTCGACCACCGCACCCCGGGCAACAAACGCGGATCGATGCAGACCAAGATGAAAAATCTGCGTACCGGCGTGATGATCGATTACCGCTTTCGCGCAGAGGAATTCGTGGACCGCGCCATTCTGGATGAAATCGAATTCGAGTATCTGTACAACGAAGGCGACGATTTTCATTTCATGAACACCGAGACGTACGAACAGATGCAAATGTCGCGCGACGAACTGGGCGAAACGGTGTTTTATCTGATTCCCAACACTACCGTGAAGATCGAATTTTTCGAGGAAAAACCCATCGGCGTGGACCTGCCGGACACCATGGAACTTCGCGTCGTGCAAACCGAACCAACGTTACAGAAAGCCACGGCCAGCGCGGTCATGAAGCCCGCCACGCTCGAAACCGGCCTGGTGGTCAACGTGCCGCCCTTCGTCAATGAAGGCGATCGCATCAAGGTGGACACCACGGAGGCACGTTACGTACAGCGCGTGGAGTAACGGTTAGAAAACTCGCGGCGTGAAAGGTGCAACTCACGGTGCAACTCACGATGCAGGCCGCGAAATTAATTGTTTGCTTTAGGCGCGATTTGATGGATGATGATTTTTCGGGTTTCCGCCTCCGCAGCTAATTTCAGCGCAAGCCGGAATTAGAAGAGGCAAGTACAAGACGCCGTTCAGCTTTGCTGAGCGGCGTTTTTGTTTTTACTTGCATACTTTTGCGACGCCTTCGTTTCCACCTCAGAAGTTTCCTGCGCAAAGGCGCACAGGCTGAAGCCTATGCCACTCGAAGCGATCGTGCTTCAATCGGCGGAATTGGATTTCGTCGCGGGGATGGGGAAGACGCGCGCGAAGATGGCGTCGACGTGGCGCAGCTGCCGTTGCAGATCGAAAGCGTGGGCCAGCGCAGCGGCGTCTAGATATTTTGTGACGCGCGGGTCTCGGCTGATGAGTTCGCGGAAATTACCTTCCGATTCCCACGCGATCATGGCATTTTCCTGCACCGTTTTGTAGGCCTCGTCGTGGGGCATGCCCTTTTCCACGAGATCCTGCAACAACTGTCCGGAATAAACCAGGCCGTGCGTGGATTCCAGGTTGCGCAACATGCGAGCGGGAAAAACGCGCATCTCGCCAACCAGCGTAATCATTTTCGCGAGCATGTAGTCCACCAGGATGGTGGAATCGGGCAGAATGATGCGCTCGACGGAACTGTGCGAAATGTCGCGCTCATGCCAGAGGGCGATGTCTTCGAAGGCCGCGAGCATGTTGGAGCGAACCACGCGAGCGAGGCCACAGATTTGTTCGCAGGTGACGGGGTTGCGTTTGTGGGGCATGGCGCTGCTGCCGCGCTGCTCGCCGCCGAAATGTTCTTCGGCTTCGCGAACCTCAGTGCGCTGCAGATGGCGAATTTCCAAGGCGATTTTTTCCAGCAACGCGGCGATGAGCGCGAGCGAACTTAAATATTGCGCGTGACGATCGCGCTGAATTACCTGGGAAGCAACCGGCGCGGCGGTGAGGCCGAGGCGTTTACAGATTTTTTCTTCGATTTCCGGGCCGAGATGGGAGGCGTTACCAACGGCGCCAGAAATTTTCCCGACGGCCATTTGCGCGGCGGCATCGCGGAAGCGCGCGATGTTGCGCTGATTTTCCGCGAACCAGTTGGCGATTTTCAGGCCAAAGGTGATGGGCTCGGCATGCACACCGTGGGTGCGACCGATTTGCGGGGTGTGCTGAAATTCGTGCGCGCGAAGATCAAGAACTTCGCCGAAGATGACGAGGGCACGTTCAATCAGCAGTGAGGCTTCGCGCACTTGCAAAGCTTGCGCGGTGTCGACAACGTCGTTGGAGGTCATGCCATAGTGCAGCCAGCGCGCGTTGGAGGGATCACCTACGGATTCGCCGACGGCCATGGTGAAGGCGATCACATCGTGTTTTACGCGGGCTTCGAGTTCGTGGATACGCGCGACGTCAACTTTTGCACGGGCGCGGAGGCCGGCCGCGGCTTCCTTCGGGACTTGTCCGGCTTCGGCCAGCGTTTCGGTGGCGGCTAGTTCGACGTCCAGCCATTTGGCGAATTTATTTTGGTCGCTCCAGACGCGACCCATTTCTTCGCGGGTATAACGTGGAATCACTTCTGGTGCCTCCGGTGTCAGACCTCAATGATACGGTAATTCGAGATTATCGTCCTGCTGTGAGTTGGCGGATGCCGCGCCCCTACAAAGGCTTACCCGGATTCGGGATGCCAGCGACGAATGCAACCTAACCGCGGGCCGGAAATACTGTCTAAGGATGCGGATGACGGAAAGAACGGGCAGCCCGCTAGAGGGTGATGCCGGTGCCATCGAGCGAACGCTCGGGGGCGACCGGGACGCTTATCGTGTGCTTGTGGAGCGGCACAGCGCAAGCGTGTTCCGGATGGGGTATCGGCTTACCGGGAACCGGCACGATGCGGAGGAAGTGGTGCAGGAGGCGTTTTTGCGGGCGTATCAAAAACTGGGGCAGTTTGAGGCGCGCTCGAATTTTGGGACGTGGGTTTACCGGATTGCCGCGAATTATACGATTGATCGCATGCGCCAGAAACGAATCGAAGAGGCGCGGCGCGAGGAGCCTAGCCGCCGAGCGCCGGAGAACGCAGAGAACAGTGTGATGAGATTTGGTGCCGGACGGCAGGGCCTTCTCCGGAGCGGCTGGCACAAGGAACCCAGAACTGCGAGAAGCAGCTCGAGCAAACGCACTGGACACGCTGACAGCAGGCGGAACGTACGGCGTTTGTGATGCGGCACTGGCACGGGTGCAGCATCGAGGAGATTGCGGAGGCGCTGAATTCGAGTTCGGGCGCCGACAAAGAATACGGTTTTTCGGGCAGTGCAGAAATTGCGAAATGTTCTGGCGCCCGTTGGTGAGGCCAGCAGGCGGGAGCGCGAGCGATGGGAACAAGATGATGACACATCCGAGCGAAGAAGAGTTCATAGGCGTATCGCGAAGGCGAGGGCTGCGGAGAAGCGCAGGCGATTGCGGCTCATCTGCTCGAGTGCGACGGACTGCCGCATGGAGTTTGCCACGTCTGGAACGAGGAGCTTACGGCGGTGTTTGCGGCGCTGGACACTTTGGAAGTACCGGATCCGGGCAGCGAGTACGGGCAGCGCGTGTGGAAGGAACTTGCGCCGAGGTTGCGGCCCTTGCGCGGCGCGACTGGCGACGGCGAACGCGTTGCATGGTGGCAGGGTCTCTTCACGCCTCGTCGTTTTGCGGCATTCGCTGGAGTAGCGGCGCTGGTGGTGGTGGCGTTTTTTGCGGGACGAGGAGTGCTCGAAACCAGAATATTCCGCAAACGAGTAACGCGGCGGATATGCGGGAAAAAGTTCTGCTGCTGGCAGTTGGCGAACACCTAGGACGTTCGGAAATGATGTTGACGGAACTTTCCAATACGGAGCTTCCAATACCGGGGGGAAAAAGGGTGAAGCGCAACTGATCGATATTTCCGCGGAGCAGAAGCGCGCGGAAGATTTGCTGACGGAGAACCGATTGTACCGGGAAACAGCGCTCGCGCAAGGCGACGGCAGAATTGCGACTGTGCTGGACGATCTCGAACGGGTGTTGCTGGACGTAGCGCACACCCCGATGAAGTTACCGGGGTGCAGTTGCAAGCGATGCGGGAACGAATTGAGGCGGGTGGGATTTTGTTTAAAGTGCGCGTGGTAGGCGAGGAGCTGGAACAGCGGCAACGCGCGACTCCAGCAGAAAACGACAAATCGCAAAAGGACAGGAAGAAGGTATGAGCATGTGCAGAATTCATGGACAAAGAACGGCAAGTGGATGGCGGCAGGAATATTTTTTCTGACGGGGGCGCTCGCGGACGCCGCTGCGTGCCGGGGCAGCGGGAATGCTGGAGGCGCAGCAAGCCGTCGCAGAAATACAAGCGGACCATAGCGCGCAAGAACGCGCGGACGAAGCCCACGACCGCGAGCAGGAGAAAAGCGAGCGGGCACAGGAACGCGCGGAACATGTTCAAGACGTCTACGACAGCGGGCGGGACGCGCTGGATGAAGATCGATTCGACCGGGCGGAAGAGAAGTTTGGCGAAGTGGCGAAAATGAACGGGGCGCAGGCGGACGCGGCGCTGTACTGGAAAGCGTACGCGGAAAACAAGCTAGGAAAACGCGACGCTGCGCTGGCGACGATCGCGGACTGAAGCAACGCTTTCCGCAGAGCCGCTGGCAGAAGGACGCCGGAGCACTGGAGATCGAAGTGCGGCAATCGTCCGGGCAGGCACCGAAGCCGGAGAGCCAGAACGACGACGAACTGAAAATGCTGGCGATTCAAGGATTGATGAACAGCGATCCGGAGCGGGCGATGCCGCTGCTGGAGAAAGTGTTGAACGGATTGGGAACGCCGAAAGAAAAGTC